>CAVWAE010000022.1:0-127782 GCA_963752895.1 uncultured Alphaproteobacteria bacterium | reverse complement strand
ACCGTGGGCCTGAAGTCGATTCGAAAGTCTGATGTCGCTCGCGTCAGAAAACTCGTGTCGGTGCGGCTGCGCGCCGCAACCACGACGATTTCCGATCTCCTGGATGCGTACGCGATGATTAACGCCGGAGAGGGAACCGATGAGCCGACACTCGCGGTATCGGCCGGTGTTTACTATTCCGAAGGTCCAAACCTCGAAGACGGATAGCGGCCCGTTCATGCGGCGCTGTGCACCTTTGCGTCGAGATGCGTGTCGCCCGTAAGCGAATTGGTCACCAGGCAACTGCGTTCGGCTTTCTCGAGCAGGCGATGTGCTTTCTTTTCGTCCGTACCGGCAGGCACCGTCAAGTTCAACCGTCAGGTAGAAGTCCGTAAACTGCGTGACCCGATCGATCTTGTCGAGCGTGCCGGACACCGCGCAGCTTAACGCATCCCATTCAAATTCTGATGCGCGGGCGATCGCCCGAAACGACAGGATGAAACAGTTGGCAACGGTGCCGACGAGCAGCGTCTCGGGCGACCAGACGTCACCGGGCCCGCCAAACTCAGCCGGGCCTGCAGTCTCGATATCTTCCAGGCCGTCGCTCGATAATACGACGTGGCTTTTGCTGTCAGCGCTTGCGGCTACGTTGTAATGGTGTGGGAGATCTTGCATGGCGGTTCCCGGGGCGGATTCACAATTACGCAATACTTCGGGCATTGACGAGGAATAACAAGTTTCGGAAAACCGAAACGGATGAACTGTCGAAACGATGAGGGAGCGCACAGGCCGTCAACACCCGCTCGGATACAAAAATAAGGCGTTCTTGGACGAGAATGGTGGATGGGCTGATGCGCGACACACCCATTGTCAGGACTATGACCACGGATCCTTTGACGATCGGCGCCTACGGTCGGCTGATCGCGCCGCGCCTCGCCTGGCGCGAGCCGGTGGTCAAGGCAGTCGCCACGCTGGGCTTTGCGCTGATCATCCTCGGCCTCGTGAGCTACATCTGGATCGACGACGTGCGCAAGCTGAGCCTGCCCACCGACAAGCTGGCGATCACGCTCCTGGGCCTGCGCGTCACCGTCACGCGGCTGATCGTATTCGCTGCCTCGATCGGGATCGTCGTCGGTATCTGGGCCTATCTCGCCCGTACCAGGACCGGGTTGCAGATGCGCGCGCTGGCCAATGACCGCGACCTGTCGGCGCTGATCGGAATCCCCATTCTCAGGGTCGAAACCATCGCCTGGGGCATCTCCGGCATCCTCGCCGGGTTCTCGGGGTTGATGTTCGCCGACCTCGTCCGGCTCGAAGTCACGGTGATCACGTTCATGGTGATCCCCGCCATTGCCGCCGCGATCTGCGGACGGCTGGAGAACCTCGCGCTCGTGCTGATCGGCGGGCTGTCGATCGGGGTGATCGAAAACATGCTGACCTTGTCGCCGGTCCTGAAGGGCGTGCGTCCCGTCGCCCCCTTCGTGATCGCCGCAATGGTGCTGCTCTGGTATCAGCGCGGCACCAAGCTCACCTTCGGCGGGAGGGACTGAACGATGGAGTCGGGTCTGTTCAAGATCACGCCCTCGGGCTGGGCCGGTCTCGGCTTCGCCGCCTTTGCGGTGATCGTCGTTCCGATGCTGGCAGGCAGCCTCTGGCTTTCGGTCTTCACCTCGACCGCCTGTTTCACCATGGCGGTCGCCGGTGCCGCCTTCATGTATGCCCGCCTCGGGATGGTGAGCCTCACGCAGGTGGGCCTCATGGGGATCGGCGGTTGGGTCATGCTCCGTCTCAACCACGCCTACGGCCTGCCTTTCGAAGCCAACCTCGTCATCGCGGCGCTCGTCACCATGATCTGCGGCTGGATCCTCGCTCTGCCCGCGCTGCGGCTGCGCGGGCTCTACCTGGCGTTGGTCACGCTGATGGCCGCGGGTGGGCTCGAGATCATCTTCGCCACCTTCCAGTTTCCGAACGGCGGGACCGGCTTCTGGGGCGTGGGCACCGGCAGTTCCGCTCCTTTCCGCCGCCCCGCGCTCGCCGAAAGCCCCGAAGCCTACCTGCGCTACACCGTCGTGCTCGCCACCCTCGGCTTTCTCTTCATCGAGGCGCACCGGCGGCTGTTTCCGGGCCGCGCCTGGGCGATGATCCGGCGGTCCGAAGCGGCGGCAATGGCGGCGGGTGTCAACGTGACGCTCTACAAGACCTGGGCTTTCGGCATCGCCGGTGTGCTGGCAGGGGCCGCGGGCGCCCTGCTGGCCGGCAGTCTGGGTGTGCTCGACGGCGCCACCTTCAAGGCCAGCGAGAGCATCATGATCTTCGCGCTCGCGGTGGTCGGCGGCGCGCGGTACTGGCTCGGCGCGATCATCGCGGCCACGCTCTTTCGCATCCTGCCAGCCCTGCTGAACAATTGGGGGCTCGATGCCGACCTCGCGCTGGTGGTCTTCGGCGCCGGCCTCCTGCACGCGGTCATCACCGCGCCCAACGGTCTTGCCGGGCAGGTCTTCGATCTGTTCAGGAAGAAGGAGGACGGCAATGCTTGAAACCTCCAACGTCACCGTCCGCTTCGGCGGCGTGGTCGCGCTCGACAACGTCTCGGCCCGCTTCGCCGAGCCGGTAAGCGGGATCATCGGGCCGAACGGCGCGGGCAAGACCACGCTGATGAACGTGATCTCCGGTTTCGTCCCCGCCGAGGGCCGGGTGCAGATGGGCGGCGACGACCTTCTGCGGCTGTCGCCCCACCGCCGCGCTCACTGGGGCCTGCGCCGCTCGTTCCAGAAGGAAGAGATCGCCAACGACCTCACGGTGCGTGAAAACGTGATGGTTCAGATGGACCACCGTCTGGGTGGCGCAGCGGCGAAGCGGGCCGAGACCGCACGGATGCTCGATTTCGTCGGCATGGGCGACAAGGCGGACAAGGCCGGCGCCGCGCTCAACTCCTTCGAGCGTCGCCTCACCGATGTGGCCAAATGCCTGGTGGGACGCCCGAAGCTCATCATGTTCGACGAACCCGCTGGCGGGTTGTCGGTCGACGAAACGCGCAGGCTCGGCACGCTCGTCAAGGCGATCCACGGCGAGACCGGCGCCCAGGTTCTGGTGATCGACCACGACGTGGACCTGATCGCCGACATCTGCACCGAGACCCTGGTGCTCGATTTCGGCCGCCAGATCGCCTTCGGGCGCACGGCGCAGGTTCTCGCCGACCCCAAGGTCAAAGCCGCCTATCTCGGCACCGAGGAGGTCGGCGCATGACCCTCGAACTCGTGGGCCTCACCGTGGCGCAAGGCAGCCGGAAACTGGTCGCCGACCTCGATCTGAAGCTCGAGCCGGGCACGGTCACCGCCGTGCTCGGCGCCAACGGGGCGGGCAAGTCGGAACTGGTGCTTGCGATGGCGGGCATGCTGCCGATCGCGTCGGGCGAGATGCGGCTCGACGGCGTCTCGCTCACCGGCAAGGGCCCCGACACGATCCGCGCCGCCGGCATCGCGGCGGTGCCGGAAGGCCACCGGGTCCTGACCCGCCTCAGTGTCGACGACAACCTGCGCGCCGCGGGGGCGCTGCTCGCCGAAAATCTGGCGGCGACGCTCACCGACACCTACGCGTTGTTTCCGGAACTCGCCGAACGCAAGGGCCAGATCGCCGGCACCATGTCGGGCGGGCAGCAGCAGATGCTGGCGCTCGGTCATGCGCTGATGTGCCGCCCGCGCTACATGCTGATCGACGAGATGTCGCTGGGTCTTGCCCCGCTGGTGGTCAAGCGCCTGATGGGCTTTGTCACCGGCCTGAAGGAGCGCGGCGTGGGCGTGTTGCTGATCGAGCAATTCACCGACATGGCGCTCTCGGTCTCCGAACAGGCGATCGTGCTGCGCGGCGGGGTTGTGCGCTACAGCGGACGCGCGCGCAACCTCGCGGATGCCAAGGACCTGCTCGACGAGGCCTATTTCGGCGTCGAAGCCGTGCGCGACGGGGCGCATATGGTGCATCGGGACGGCTGACCGATGGCGGATGAGTTCGACGTGATCGTGATCGGCAGCGGGTTTGGGGGGTCGGTCATGGCCGCGCGGCTGACCGAGGCGGGCAAGCGTGTGCTGGTGCTGGAACGCGGCCCCTGGCGCGACACGCTGCCGGTGCGCGCAGCCGGGATCAAACGGCGCGCCCGCCTGCCCAGCCAGAACGGTTGGTGGATCCTTGGCCGTTCCCTGCGGCTGGCCTGGGGCCCGAAACGGGGGCTCCTGCTCAACCCCTGGGGATACTCCGAGCTGTGGCAGGGCGACGGGATTGCCGCGCCGTGTTTCTCCAACGTGGGCGGAGGAAGTCACATCTGGGCGGCGATGATGGACCGGCCGGGGCAGGGGTTCTGGCAAGACCGGGCGGGCGGGATCACCGATACGTTGATGGCGCCGCATTACGACCGTTGCGAGCGCGAGCTGCGGGCCGTGCAACCGCCCGATGCGCGCGCGGTCCCCAACCACACGGATCACGCCTGGGACGCAGAACCCTATTTCACGGCCCTCGCACCGGGGGAACAACCGCCGATGGGGTTGCTCTACCCCGAACGGGACAGCCGACCGACGCCGTTCACCGACGAAAACGGCGTTGCCCGCCAGCCGATGTCCTACGAAAACGCGCCCGGCAAGTTCGGCGATCCGGTCTCGGCCAAGTCGTCCGTCGATGTGCTCTACCTGCTTCCGGCCCTCAAGGCCGGGCTTGCATTGCGCGATCTGCACGAGGTCCGGAGCATCACCCGCAAAGGCGGGGGTTACGAGCTGAAAGTGCGCAACCTGCGCGGGCTCGGCTCCTACCGGGTCACCGCGCCGAACGTCGTGGTCGCTGCCGGCACGCTCAACACCAACAGCCTGTTGCGCGCCTGTGTCGACGCCGGCACTCTCGGCCAGATGCCGGCGCTCGGCCAGGGCCTCGGCGCGAACGGCGATCTGATCGGCGGGTGGGCGGTGCCGGAGGATGGCTCACGCGACGCCTCGCTCGGTCCCCCGGTGCACGGCCGGATCAAGATCCGCGGCCACGAGGACGCTGGCTACTTCATCCTGTCCGGGGGGGAGCCCGCCCCGGTGCCCTGGTTCAGGCGCAAGGCCGCCGCGGCCAAGGCGAAGAGCAAGTACAACGTCATCGCCATGAGCCAGGACGCCGCCGATGGCAGGTTCGTCTCGGAAAACGGGCGCCACAAGATCAGTTTCGACGTGGCGAACTCGCCAAGCTACGCCAGGGCCATGGCCGCGATGGACGCGCTCTCGGAGATGTCCGGCCGCAAGGTGACATACCCGAAGGACCATGTGTTCACGGCCCACCCGATGGGCGGGTGCCGCGTCTCGGACGATCCGACACGTGGGGTGGTCGATGGCGCGGGCGCGGTTCACGGGCACCCGGGCCTCCATGTCTGCGATGCGTCGGTCTTTCCCCAGCCGGTCGGCTGCCCGCCCTCGCTTACCATTGCCGCCTTTGCCAGCCACGCGGCCGCGGCCCTGATCGCGCGCCTCGATGCGACGAAACCCTGAAAGGTCGATCCATGCACACCGTTCTCGTCAAATACGTTCTCCCCAAGCCGGTGCCGCGCGCCAAGCTCCTGGAGCGGTTCGAGCAATCCGCCGTCCGTTTCCGCACCGTGGCGAACCTGACCCGCAAATACTTCTGTTATGACGAGGCGAGCGGCACGGGCCATTCTGTCTACCTGTGGGAAAGCGAAGCAGATGCGCGGGCGTTCTTCTCGGAGGCGTTTCTCGCCGGTTTCGAGGAGAAATTCGGTTGCCGGCCGGAGCTCACCTTTGTCGACACCCTGGTGGTGGTTGACAACGAGCAGGGCAAAACCGTCGCGCGGTGCGACGTGTAACAAGAGCTACCGAAAACCGGCGCCGACATACACCGGTGGCCTTGAGGAAGTCGAGCAACCCAGGACCGACCGTTGCGACGCGCCTGAACTGGCCCGCCTTCGGCGGATCGGGTTCTGCGCGACTGTTCCTGACCTGGCCCGGTGCATTGGTCTCACCAGGGGTTGCGCTCAACGCGGTCTTGCACCGCGCGTGACTTCAAGGTCCGATTGGAGCGGTTTCCGGACTTCCGTGCAAGCGCGCGCCGGCCATGCCCTGGAACAGGAAGCAGACATTCGGACAAGGGTGAAACGGGTGCTGTCGCCGCGCCGACGCACATCGGCTTGGAGCCCGATTTGTCCGCCTCTGGAGTTCACCGCAGGGACCGTTCACCGCGCCAAGGCCGACTTCCGAGCGGTTTGCATCGACCGTCTTGCGATGATCGGGCACAGCCTCCTTGCGCAGATGCGAGGCACGTTGGGTCGGCCGCCAGGTCCCTTCGCTGTCCATTCAGCGACCTGGTTGCAGTTTCTTCAGGCGACGTCGATCGCCGTCGGTTTGACGTCTTCGAGGAGGTGGCGATGGGCCTCTTGGTGGGTCAGGTAGCCAGGGGGCGGAAAGCCCATCTCGAGATTCCAGGCGTCGCCGGTGTCTTTCATGGTCCGCAGCACCCGGGCGTCGAGTGCGGCCTGAATGTCGGCAAAGGCCGGCGAATTGACGCGGTTGTGCACCTCGTCGGGATCATTGATCTGGTCGAACAGGTAGAGCGGCCGGTCCCGCTTGCGCACATAGAGCCAGTCGCGGGTCCGGATGCCGCGTTCGGGTTTTGCGTGCCGCTCGCTACGGCCGCCGAAGTCTGCCTTCATCAGCTGGTATTGCACGTGGTCGCGGACCGGTGCGTCGCCCTCGCCCTCGAGCAGCGAGACAAGGCTCGTGCCCTGGACGCCAGCGGGCGCCGCGACGCCACAGGTCTCGAGAATGGTCGGCATGGTGTCGACCGCCACGTCGACCAGCGATCGGACCCGTTTGCCGCGAGCGAAGCGGCGGGGATACCGGATCAGCAGGGGGACATGCGACGCGCTTCGGTAGGCCTGTCGTTTGAGGCCGCAATAGGACCCGTGCTGGCCCAGCATGTCGCCGTGATCGGAAAAGAAGAAGACGATGGTATTGTCCGCGATCCCTTGCGCGTCGAGCCAATTCAGCAGCCGCCCGACGTTGTGGTCGACGTTGGAGATCATGCCGTAATACTCGGCGACGAACTCGCGGATCTGCCACTCGGTCTCGATCTCGGGGTCCATGCCCTCGAATTTGGCGGCCTTGCTGCGCTCGCCGCACCCGTCGTCGCCGTCGAAGTCCAGGGCGGTGCGTTCCTGCGCCCGGCGCTTTTGCAGCTCCGGATTGGGCGTGCCTTTTGGCAGGGCGATCCGGTCCGGATCGTACATGCGCCGCCAGTGCTCGGGCATGTCCATAGGGAAGTGCGGCGGGCCGAAGCAGAGATAGGCGAAGAACGGGGCATCGCCCCCGGCGCGAACCTGGTCCATGAACTCGATCGTGTGGTCGGTCTGGAAATCGGGCTCGTAACGCTTGCAATGGTAGGCCTGGTCGGTATCGCGGTAGAACACCGCGTCCATGTACTGGTGGACGCGGGTTAAGCCGACGAAATGGTCGAACCCCATGCGGTCGGGCCCGGGCGGCACGAAGCCGGGCTTCGGTCCGCCGTAGAGGTGCCACTTGCCGATGTAGCCGGACTTGTAGCCGGCCCCGTTCAGGCAGGGCGCCAACGAGGGCTGGTCGGTGTCGATCGGGAAGTGGTCGGAATAGAGCCCGGCCCGGTGGGCGTATTTGCCGGTCAACCGCGACGCGCGAAACGGCGTGCACAGCGGGTACGAGGTATGCGCCGCGTCGAAGCAGACGCCCTCCAGCGCCAGGCGGTCGAGATGCGGGGTCTCGACGTCGGGGTTGCCGGAGAACCCGGCACGGTCGTACCGCATCTGGTCGGCGTAGTTCATCAGGATGTTGGGCTGGTTCGGCACGGTCTCGGTCCTGGGGCAGAAGTGGGTTGGTGCGGCGGTCAGGCGGTGCTCGGGCTGTTGATGCCGCGCACATATTGCCGGCTGGCGTCGAACAGTGGCTGGTAATCCAAGCGATAGCCCTCGCTGCCGGCGAGCGCCGATTGCAGGAACATCCGCGTCGTCTTGCTCTGGACGGCCCGTTGCGTGACCGCCTCGACATCATACCGGCCGAGCAGCCGCTCGCGCAGCTCGGTCTTCACGCCGGCCTGCGCCGGGTCCCGAGACAGGTCGGTCTGCTCGTGCGGGTCGTTCTCGACATTGTAGAGTAGGTCCGGGTGGTTGCGGGTCCAGACGTGTTTCCAGGGGCCCCTGCGGATCGCCAGCCAGGGCTCGATCACGCCGGGCCCCCAGTATTCGGCGATGGCCTCGTTCCTGCGGCTGTCGCCCTTGCGGGTGAGCAGGCTCAGGAAGCTGGCGCTGTCGGGGCTGCCGTGGCGGTCCGACACCTCTAGGGCGCCGCCGAGCTCGGCCAGCGTCGGGCAGAGGTCGGCGAGCGCCACGCAGTCGTTCACACGGCCCGCGCGGAACCGCGCCGGCGCGTGGACGATCAGCGGCACCTTCAGCGAGCCCTCGAAGAATGTCCGTTTGAACCACATGCCGCGCTCGCCCAACATGTCGCCGTGGTCCGAGGTGAAGACGATCACGGTGTCGTCGTAGAGACCCAGATGCTTCAGCTCCGCCACCAGTTCGCCGAGATAGTCGTCGAGATGGCTGATCATCGCGTAGCAGGCGCGGCGGGAGAGACGGATGGTCTCGCCGTCCGGCGCAAACCGGTCGATCCCGTGGTGGATCTTCAACCGTTCCGTCACCGGAAGCGGCCCGTCGTCCTCGGGGATTTCCGGCAAAGCGATATCCGTGTCGGCGTCGCGGTCCCAGTATTCCGGCACCGACTGGTAGGCCTCGTGCGGCTGGGTGTAGGACACATGCAGAAAGAACGGCTGCGCGGGTCTCTCCAGCGCCTCTTAGCGCAGGTATTCGAGCGTGCGGAACTGCACCTCGGCGTCGTAGAGCAGCTGGTTGTTGGTGCGGCAAAGACCGCTGACGGCGAGCTTTTTGACCGAGGTGCCTTCGCGGTGCTCGGGGCCTCACGCCCAGTCGATGGTCCAGTCGAAACCCGCCGGGTACACGTCGGTGGTGAGCCGCTTGTCGACGCCGTGCAACCGGTCGGCGCCGAAGAAGTGGCACTTGCCCGAGACGACGCAGCGGTAGCCGGACGAGCGCAGGAAATGCATGACGGTCGGCATTTCCGAGCGGAACTCGGCGCCATTGCCCCAGACCTCGCGGCTCGACGGCAGCCGGCCAGTGAACTCCGAGGCGCGCGACGGGCAGCAGAGCGGCGAATTGGAGTAGGCGTTTTCGAATACCACGCCGTCGCGCGCCAATGCGTCGAGATGCGGCGTCTTGGCCTGACCGTTCGGGTTGTACATCGACAGCACGAAGGCCGTCATCTGGTCGGCCTCGATCAATAGGATGTTGGGGCGGCCGTCGCTCATGCCATCGCCTCCTCTTGCATCGGTATGCCGCGGGCGCTGAGCGCGGCTTTGCGCGCGAGGTCGTGCGCTTTCAGGATCGCGTTCGGGCGGGCCATGCCCTGGCCGGCGATGTCGAAGGCGGTGCCACGGGCGGGCGTGGCCAGAATGAACGGCAGCCCGCCGAAATAGGTCACGCCGTCGTCGAAGCCCAGGAGCTTGGTCGCGATCTGGCATTGGTCGTGGTACATCGACAGGACGCCGGGGATTTCTTCTTCCTGCACCGTCAGAAAGATCGTGTCGGCCGGGTAGGGACCCACGACGTTGATCTGCAGCTTGCGGGCTTCTTCGATCGTGGGCCCGATGATCTCGATTTCCTCGCGCCCGAAAGCGCCCTCATCGCCGTTGTGCGGGTTGAGACCGGAGACCGCGATTCTGGGATTGGCATAGCCGAAGCGATTCAGCTCGCGGTCGACGTAGCGCAGGACGTCGAGGATGGCGCCCTTCTCGATCGCCGCGGCGACCTTTGAGATCGGGATGTGCGAGGTGACGCGGGTGGTCCAGAGATGGCCGATGGTGTTGATCTCGGTTGAGCGCTCGGTGAAGCTCATGTAGTCGGCGATACCGGCCTTGTAGTCTTCGTAGTGATACCCCGCCTTGTGGATCGAGGTCTTGTTGACCGGGGCCCAGACGAAGGCGTCGATCGGACCGGCCCTGGACAGGTCGGCGGCGTAACAGCCGATCTGGTAGTCGGCGAGACCGGCCTGCGCCGTTGTCACGCCATAGGGGATGTCGTGATATTCGAGCTTGTCGTAGTGGTGGAACACACCCGGATCGGGGCTGGCGAGCGCATCCTCGATGTTGGCGAAGGTCTCGAGGTCGGTTTCGATCCCGGCCACCTCGCGGCCCATGTCGAAGACCTTGCGGTGGCCGACGATGACACGTTTGCAGCCGCGGGTGACTTCGGGATGGTCGAGGGTGCGGGCGACCAGTTCGGGCCCGATTCCGCCGGCATCGCCGAGCGTGGTAAGGATGACGGGGTATCTGACATCAGTCGATCCTTCAGCAGGTGGTTCGGAGTTGGTCGCGCCACGCCACGACTATTCATCATTGCCTCGCAGAAGTCCGGCCTGCCCTTCGCGCCAGGCGCCGAGTGCCTTGGCGATGAGCGGTCCGCAAATGCCGACCACCGCCAGCGCGAAGAACGCCGCCGGGCCGAAGTGAAAGGCGACCCGCGCCAGGAGCGGCGTGGCGACGATCATGACGAGGATGCCGAGAATTCCGCCGATGGCGCTGGAGAAGGTGGCAATGCCAAGCGCGCGGCCGGCCTCTCCCTTCTGCGCCATGGGATAGCCGTCGAATGTCGTCATCGCGGCGGCGGGGGTGCCCTTCGGCACGCCGATGCCGCGAACGACGGCGATATCGACGGGCATTCCGACCTCGTGGCCGGTGGGAACGTCAGGCGAGTTGGCCGAGCGTTCCGGGGTCAGGATGGCCGGCGCCTCGACTTCGCCCGCCTCGGCCTGGGATGCGAAATCGTCGAAGTTCAGAAGCGCCACGTCGACGTTGCCGTTGATCACGTTGATGACGATCTCGCCGGACTTTTCGAACGGCACGTAGACCTGGTCCTGCATTTCCAGCCCGTTGCGGAAGATCAGCGCCGCCACGTGCGGATTGCCGCTGACCTTGGTTCCGGCCTGCGTGACCGAATTTCCCTGGACGGATTCGATGAGTTCAGCCGCATCTGCGAAGCGTCCGGCCTTCACGACGACGAAATTCGGGTCGATGGTGCCGCGTGCGAGCGGAACGATGTCGTCCTTGGTCAGGTCGACCTTGCCGCGCATCATCGTCAATGCCGTGCCGGCGTTCACGATGAACCGCGTTTGTCCGTCGGCGGGCTTTCCGGCGACGTATTTCGGCGTGTTGGTGGCGATGCCGCCGGTCTTCGACAGGTGGATGAAGTCGGTGCCGAGGATTTCGCCGGCCTTCTTCGTGGCGAAGCGCAGGAAGATGTCC
Source organism: uncultured Alphaproteobacteria bacterium (assembly GCA_963752895.1). Taxonomy (GTDB): domain Bacteria; phylum Pseudomonadota; class Alphaproteobacteria; order Rhodobacterales; family Rhodobacteraceae; genus CAVWAE01. The sequence goes on along the minus strand of CAVWAE010000022.1, from coordinate 116,430 downwards.
GACCCACCGCCGGGCTTGGAATTGTTGATCACTTCGATCGGGCCGCTTGGGAACTCGTCGGCCGCGGCGGGAACGGGAATCACCCCGCCCAGCATCGACGCAGCGGCTGTTGCGACGGCTATAGTCTTGAAATTGTGCAGGATTTCTGTCCGCCACCAGGTTTGGGTTCTCGCAGCCTGCGGTGTTCTTTGTGCGTTCTGCAATCCAGGTCTTGCATTTGAGATACGGTATTTGGTGCACCAAATTTAGCATGATCTGACGATCCTCTTCCGTGCCGCCGCAAAGAAGCCCCTTGAAGTGACCAAGATCAAATCCGTCCGCATCCGCGTCTGGAACTGGACCGGCCCGACCGTGCCGCCCTCCGGCAATTTCTGCACCAATGCCTCCGACGCGCTGTGGATGAGGGGCGACGCGATGGCGCCGTTCCGGTTTCACCAGTGGCTGACCTGCGAGGTCGAAACCGACGACGGGACGGTCGGCATCGGCAACGCCGCGCTGGCGCCAACCGTGGTCAAGAAGGCCATCGACGACTGGTCCGCGCCGCTGGTGATCGGCGAGGACCCGTTCGACTACGCCTACATCTGGGAGAAGATGTACCGGCGCACCCATGCCTGGGGCCGCAAGGGCATCGGCATGACGGCGATCTCCGCCATCGACATCGCGATCTGGGACCTGATGGGCAAGCTGGTCGGCAAGCCGGTGTTCAAGCTGCTCGGCGGTCGCACCAAGGAAAAGATCCCGGTCTACTACTCCAAGCTCTATGCCGGGCCGGTCGAGGACATGCAGAGCGGAAGCCGAAGAGGCGATGAAGCACGGCTACGCGGCCTTCAAGTCGCGCTTCGGCTACGGCCCGAAGGACGGCATGGCGGGCATGCGCGAGAACCTCAAACGGGTCGAGGCGGTGCGCGAGGTGATCGGCTACGACCGCGATCTGATGCTCGAGTGCTACATGGGCTGGAACCTCGACTACGCCAAGCGCATGCTGCCGAAGCTCGCCAGGTACGAGCCGCGCTGGCTGGAGGAGCCGGTGATCGCCGACGACATCGCCGGCTACGCCGAGCTGAACGCCATGGGTATCGTGCCGATCTCCGGCGGCGAGCACGAATTCCCGGTCATCGGCTTCACCGAACTGATCGACCGCGAGGCCGTCAGCGTCATGCAATACGACACCAACCGCGTCGGCGGCATCACCGCGGCGCAGAAGATCAACGCGATCGCCGAGGCGGCGCAGGTGCCGGTCGTTCCGCACGCCGGCCAGATGCACAACTATCACCTGACCATGGCCAACGTGAACTGCCCGATCAGCGAGTACTTCCCGGTGTTCGACGTCGAGGTCGGCAACGAGCTGTTCTACTACATCTTCGAGCGGCGACCCCGCGGCGGTGGACGGCTTTCTGCAACTCGACGACGACAAGCCGGGTCTCGGGATCGAGATCACCGACAAACACCTCCAGCATTTCGAGATCGAGGAATAGCAATGACAGAATTCAGGAACCTCATCGGCGGTGCGTGGGTCGCGGGCGTAGAGACCGCGCCGAACGTCAATCCCTCGAACACCGGCGACATAGTGGGAGAGTTCGCCCGCGGCGACGCCGGGTCGGTCGACACGGCGGTCGAGGCCGCCCGCGCGGCGCTGCCCGCCTGGGCCGGGGCGGGCCCACAGGTACGCCACGACGTGCTGGAATCGACAGGCGCGGCGATCATGGCGCGCAAGGACGAGCTTGGCCGGCTGCTCAGCCGCGAGGAGGGCAAGACGCTCGCCGAGGGCATCGGCGAGGTGGTCCGTGCGGCGCAGATCTTCAAGTTCTTCGCCGGCGAGACGCTGCGGTTCGGCGGCGAGATTCTGCCCTCGGTCCGCCCGGGCGTCGAGGTGATGATCGAGCGCGAGCCGGTCGGCGTCGTCGGTCTGATCACGCCCTGGAACTTTCCGATCGCCATCCCGGCCTGGAAGGTGGCGCCGGCGCTCGCGTTCGGCAATTGTGTGATCCTGAAGCCCGCCGGGTCTGACGCCGGGCTGCGCCTGGGAGATCGCGAACATTCCCAAGGACAGCGGGTGCCCGGACGGCGTTTTCAACCTCGTGATGGGGCCGGGCGGCAGCGTCGGGGTGCGGATGGTGGCGCATCCGGGCATCGACGCGCTCAGCTTCACGGGCTCCGTGCCAACCGGGCGCGCGGTCGCGGTGAAGTGCGCCGAGACGGGCAAGAAGGTGCAGCTCGAGATGGGCGGCAAGAACCCGATGGTGGTTCTCGACGATGCCGATCTCGACGTTGCGGTCGGCGCGTCGCTGAACGGCGCGTTTTTCTCGACCGGGCAGCGCTGCACCGCGTCGTCGCGGTTGATCGTGACCGAGGGCATTCACGACGCGTTCGTCGCCAGGCTCACGGAACAGGCCGCCGCGCCGAAGGTCGGCGATGCGCTCGACCCCGAGACGCAGATCGGCCCGGTGGTCGACCGGGGTCACCTCGACCAGAACCTGTCCCATGTCTCGCTCGCCCGCGACGAGGGCTGCGCGGTGTCCGGCGGCGAGGTCGCGAACGGCCCCGGGTTTTTCCAGCGCCCCGCGGTCTTCGTCGGCGCAAGCAACGCGATGCGGGTCAGCCGCGAAGAGATCTTCGGCCCCTGCGCCAGGGTCATCAAGGTCGCGGACTACGACGAGGCTCTGCACACTGCCAACGACACCGAGTTCGGGCTCTCCGCCGGCATCTGCATCACTTCGCTGAAGCACGCCAGCCACTTTCGCCGACACGCGCAGGCGGGCATGGTCATGGTCAACCTGCCGACGGCAGGGGTCGACTGCCACGTGCCCTTCGGCGGCCGGAAAGGGTCAAGCTACGGCCCGAAGGAGCAGGGATCATACGCCCGCGAGATCTATTCGCAACTCGAGACGAGCTACGTGGCGCCATGACCAGATACGCCGGAATCTGGCCCGTCGCGCCGACCCCCTGCCACGACGACGGCACAATCGATGAAGAGGGCATGCGCCGCGTGCTCGACTGCATGATCGACCAGGGCGTCGGACGGCATCTGCATCCTCGCCAACTACTCCGAGCAGTTCCTGCTCTCGGACGCGGAGCGCGCGGCCCTGACCCGTCTGTGCCTGGAGCATGTCGCCGGCCGGGTGCCGGTGATCGTCACGATCAGCCACTTCGCCACCGCGATCGCCGTGGACCGCGCGCGCTGCGCGAAGTCGCTGGGCGCCGCCATGGTGATGATGATGCCGCCCTATCACGGCGCGCTGCTGAAGGGCACGGACGAGCAGACCTGCGAGCAATTCGCCCGCGTGGGCGAGGTCGGCGTCCCGATCATGGTGCAGGACGCGCCGCTGTCCGGCGTGGACCTGCCGGTGCCGCTGCTGGTGCGCATGGCGCGCGAGATCGAGCAGGTGCGGCTACTTCAAGATCGAATGCCCGCAGGCCGCGGCCAAGCTGCGCGCGCTGATCGCCGAGGGCGGCGACGGCCATCGAGGGCCCGTTCGACGGCGAGGAGGCGATCACCCTGATGGCCGACCTGGACGCCGGCGCGACCGGCACGATGACCAGCGCCATGATGCCCGACCTGATCAAGCCGGTGCACGGCAGGTTCGCCGCCGGCGATCGCGACGGCGCCGCCGAGGCCGACGCGCGCGTGCTGCCGCCGATCAACCACGAGAACCGGCAATGCGGCTTCCGCTCGGCCAAGGCGGCGATGGTCGAGGGCGGCGTGATCAGCGTCCGAGGTCTGCCGCCACCCGATCCCGCCGCTGCATCCGCAGACCCGGGACATATTGCTGCGCCTGATCCGTCCGTTGGACCCGGTGGTCCTGACGTGGGGAAGATAGGCATGGCTGTTGCCGGCGCAAAGCTGATCCGACGATCCGCTGAAATTGGAGCGGGAGTTGTTGTCCTTCATCATGCTCCGTATGCTTGGGCGAACTTCGACAGGCACTCCGATAACCACGCAGAATCGAAGTGAACCAAAGGGTTGATATGGTACGTTCCGTTTCGCTGAAGGAGTTGCTCACAGACGACGTGCAGGCCGCACGGCGGCCGAGCCTGGCGGAGGAAGCGGCGGACAAGCTGCGCGAACTGATCCTGTTCGAGAAACTGCCGCCCGGACTTGCCTTGAACGAACGCGACTTGTCGGAAATTCTCGGCATCAGCCGAACGCCGGCGCGCGAGGCGATCAAGCAACTCGAACTCGAGGGCCTCGTCGGAATATTCCGAAACCCGACGGCCGCGGGTGGCGGACCCGTCGGTTGAAACGCTGTCGCAATGGCTGATGATCCAGGGCGCGCTGGAGGGGCTTGCGGGCGAGCAGGCCTGCGTGCTGGCGACGGACGAAGAACTTGACCATATCGCGACCCTTCAGGACGAAATGATCGAGCATGCGGAAAGCGAGGACCGCATGGCCCGGTTTCGGCTCGACATGGCGTTTCACCGCGCCATCGTGGCCGCCGCCCATAACCCGCCGCTTCAGGAGACCCACGAGCAGTACAACGCCCGGCTGTGGCGGGCCCGGTTCATCTCGTCACAACGGCGCGCCAACCGTGAAACGCAGATGCGCAAACATCAAGACATCGTCGACGCCCTGCTGGCGCGCGATGGTCCCGCGGCCGCCAAGGCTCTGCGAAATCACCTGGGCAACGCGATCGGCAACATTGAAACCGCGCTCAAGAAACGCGCGCGCGTCAAAGAAGCTGAAGGGTAGCTCTCGATGACGGCTGCCAACGAGCCCGTCCTGCCGAAGGGCCCCTGTTGTCCCGCGGTGTCGCGCCGGAGGGCCGGGGCCAGTCCCGCCAGGCCTTTGTCGCCGCAGAGAAGGGCGCCGAACGGTCAGGGGTCGGCTGTCGAGATCGTCGACATTCCCGGCGGGCGCGGCCTGGTCGGGACCGATGCGCCGGTCCTTCCTGTTGACGGCGAGGGCCCGCTTCGGACCCGGCAGGTGCGAGGGTTTCGCATTGACGCGTCGGCTGTGACGAACGCGCGCTTTTGCGAATTCGTCGACGCAACCGGCTACCGTACCGAAGCTGAAACCCTCGGCAATTCCTTCGTGTTCGAGGGGCTGCTGCCGAAAGGGACGCCTGACACGCGGCGGGTCGCCGCGGCACCCTGGTGGTGCGTGGTCGAGGGCGCGGACTGGCGCCGTCCACTGGGCCCGGGAACCGAAGCGGCGAGACCAGACGATCACCCCGCCGTCCATATCACCTGGAACGACGCCAACGCCTTTGCCAAGTGGGCCGGCGGGCGGCTCCCGACCGAGGCCGAGTGGGAGCATGCCGCCCGCGGCGGCCTCGGCGACGTCCGCTTTCCCTGGGGCGACGAGGAGCCGAACGACCGCGACCACTTTCCCTGCAACATCTGGCAGGGCGACTTTCCCCGCGCCAACCTCGGGCTGGACGGGTACGTCGGGACCGCGCCGGCGCGGTCGTTCGAGCCCAACGGATACGGGCTCTACAACATGGTCGGCAACGTCTGGGAGTGGACCTCGCAGCCGTTCAAGGTGCGGTCGCTGAAGAAGGCGGTGCAGCGCGAGCATGCCGGCAAGGCCGGCTTTCGGCTGTCGAAGGGCGGGTCGTTCCTGTGCCACGCGAGCTACTGCTATCGCTACAGGATTGCGGCGCGCAGCGGCACATCGCCGGACAGTTCGACCTCGCACCACGGATTCAGGCTGGTCTACGACGCGTGAGGCCCGACCGCCGGGCGCGTTCGGCGTTGCCGTCGATCAAGACAACCTGCCAGGTCGCTCGCATGTGATCGCGGCCCAAGGGCAATGCGGTGTTCAGTCGGCGTCGAAACTATTGCGCGACTTGCGAATATCGTCATGGTTTCGTGCGGCCCACTCGGCGAGCGACGTCAACAACGCCGATACTTCCTGACCGCGACCGGTCAACTGGTAGTGGACGGCCACTGGCGGGCCCGGATCGACGGTGCGGGTCAGGTAGCCGTCGCGTTCGAGCGAGCGAAGGTTTTCGGTGAGAACCCGCTGCGTGATGTCGCCAATGGTCCGCTTGAGTGCGCCGAAGGCGACCTGGTCGTCCTGCACAACACCTACGACAACGCCGTGGCGTTCGGGGCCGAGACGCTGGTGGCGTTTGACGTCTTTCGCGTCGAGGACGGCCGTGTTGCCGAACACTGGGACACCCTCCAACCGCTGGTGACCGAAACCGCATCGGGCCGATCGATGACCGACGGCCCGACCGATATCGCCGATCTCGACAAGACGGCCGAGAACAAAGGGCTGGTCGAGGGGTTCATCGCCGATATTCTGCACGGCGGCGCGCCCGGGAAGGTCACCGATTACATTTCGACCGAGACCTATGTGCAGCACAACCCGATGGTGGCCGACGGTTTGGACGGGCTTGGCGCCGCGCTTGCCGCGATGGCCGAGGCCGGGCAGGCCATGCGCTATGATGCAACTCATCTTGTCGTGGCCGAGGGCAACTTCGTCTTCGCCGCGTTCGAGGGCACCATCGGCGACGCCGCGACGGCGTTTTTCGATCTGTTCCGCGTCGAGGACGGAAGGATCGTCGAACATTGGGACACCGTGTCGGAGATCCCGGCCCAGATGGCCCACGACAACGGAAAGTTCTGAGCAATCGCCGCGCGCCCGCGACGGGAAAGACCACCGTCGCGGGCACCCAATTCGAAAGAGAAAACTGTCATGCCGACCACACCCGCCGAGAACAAGGCCAACGCGATCGCCTTCTACGATCTGATGTTCAACCAGTGCGAACCCCGCGCCGCCGTCGAGCGCTATGCGGGCGATGTCTACATCCAGCACAATCCGCATGTCGCCGACGGCAAGGAGGCCTTTGTCGACTACTTTGAACGCATGGCAATTGAGTATCCGGGAAAGTCCGTCACCTTCAAACGGGCCATTGCCGAGGACGACCTTGTCGTCCTGCACTGCCACCAGATCTGGCCGGGAAGCGACGATTATGCCGGGATCGATATCTTCCGGTTCGATACAGGCGGCAGGGTTGTCGAGCATTGGGATGTGCTGCAGGTCATCCCGGGCACGTCCCAAAACGACAACGGGCTTTTCTGACAAGTCGGGTTGCGGCATGGACCTGCGCAGGCGCGCCAACAAAGGCCATGTCGCCGGTGTTCAGATAGAAGAAAGCCATGATGACCGTCCGCGCGCTCGTGGCGAAGGGGCTAGATCTGGTCGATCGACATGATGTTGCCCGCGTTGCCCGCGCCTTGTGCAACTGGTCCGCCGTGGGCAAGGATCACCCGATTCCTTTGTTGCGGGAGCGTACGTCTGCCCGCACGCCGCCTGCGCGGGGACCGTTGTATATATTGCCAACAAGTTTTAAATATTGCCAACGTGTGGTACATATTGCCAACAAGTTGTATATATTGCCAACATATTGAAATATATATTGAAAATACATATTTAAAAAGGCGAATTAGTTGACCTGAATCAAGGTTCGGATCGGCCCGCCGAAATATTCAATCCGTGGTTGCTCAGGAACGCTGACGATGCAGGGCTCCGCAACCACCGATACGCTCCTGCATTGGACCCCGTTTGAACCCCCGAGGAGGTGGGTAGAGATGAGACTATTGCCTGGAGTTATCGCCGCAGCGTCGGTGCTGATGCTTCCCGTCGCGCCAGCCGTGGCCAACGAAGAGCCGGGGAACTGGAAGCTGGGCAGAATCTACTATCGCGCCTCCTGCACGGCCTGCCACACCGCGGAACTCGGCGAGTCAATTTCGCCCGCATCCATGACCATGGCGGAATGGCGGGCCTGGATCGACACCGACACCGGCGGCGCCCACCTCGGTGAGTTCACCAGCCAGACCTACCGGTCGAGCATTGCCGCCGAAAACAAGGTTGCGGAGAAGTTCGCGTCCGTCCCGGATCAGGAGATGTGGGATCACACCCGCGCCTTCGTGATCTATGGCGCGAAGGACTCGCCGAACCCGGCCACCTGCAACTAGGCGCAGGCCAAGTCACACGGCGCTCCACGACATTGTGGAGATCAGGGAAACCAGGGAAAAACGAATGAGCATTTCCGATCCCGCCCTCGGTCGCGAGGCGGCTCAAAAGTCGCGACTACCCGAATGGATTTCGGGGTTCAAAGAAGACTACCAGCGCATCTTCGTCGAGGAGTGGTCGCCCTACCTGGGCTTCATGCTGCTCGTGTTTCTGGCGATGACGCTCATGGCCAGCGGGCTGTTCTGGGGCGTTTTCGGGGGCCTCAAGCTCTGGGGCGACCATTTCAACAACCTGATCGGCCTCGGCGCGGTTCTGGGCATCAGCGAGAACCTCAAAGGCCCGTTCGAACATCAGATGTCGGTGATGAATATCGCCCTGTTGCTCGGCGCCTTCGCCGCAGCCCTGATGTCGATGCAATTCGCCGTGCGCTTCGCCTCGCTCAACGAATACGCCCACGGCGCGGTCGGCGGATCGCTCATGGGGATCGGCGCGACGCTTGCGGGCGGCTGCACCACCGGCGGATTTTTCATCCCGTTGACCTTCGGCGCACCGGCCGGTTGGGCGATGTGGGTCGGCCTCATCGCCGGCGCGATCATCGGGCTCAAGCTCCTGCTCTGGGGCATGGAGCACATCACCTGGGGCACCAAGGCGCCGCGGCCGCGCACCCCGAAGCTGAAGCGCTTCTTCCCGCTCCTCGGCGTCGCCACCTTCATCGGCATCGCCTACTGGGGCAATGCCTGGCTGCGCACGGGTGATGCCTACACCGGCGTGCTCGCGCTGATGTTGCTCGTCGGCTTCGGGATCGGCTTCGTGATGCACCGCTCGCGGCTGTGCTTTGCGCGGGCGATTCGCGAACCGTTCATGACCGCCGAAGGCACCATGACCAAGGCCATGATCCTGGCGATCGCGGTCGGCGCGGTGTTTGGCTCGATCCTGATCCAGAACGGCGCGATCGACCCTTATGTCGCGATCAACACCCGGTTCTGGATCGGCTCGCTGGTCGGCGGCCTGGTCTTCGGGATCGGCATGGTGCTCGCGGGCGGATGTGCCTCCGGCACGCTCTGGCGGATCGGCGAAGGCCATACCAAGCTCGTGGTGGCGTTGTTCTTCTTTGCCTGGATCGGCTCGATCGCCAGCGCGGTTTTCGGAAAAATTGGCCTCACCAACACGCAGCTCGATCTCGATTTCATGGACGGCATGGTCGAGTTCAGCGCGGTCGGCTACCAGGCCTGGCTGCCCGACATGCTCGGCGGATGGGCTCCGGCCTACGCGCTGATGGCCGTCACCCTGGCGATCTGGTGGGCGCTTGTTCGCTACAACGAAACGACCGAACGGTTCACCGTGCTGTGACCCGTTCCACCTCGAAATGACCGAACTCCAAAGGAGTAATCTCATGAAACTGAAGCAGATTCTCACACTGCCGGCACTCGCGCTCGCGCTTGCCACGCTGCCCGCCTCGATCGGCTACGCCGACGGCCAGGCCGGGCCGACCGCCGAGGACAAGATCGGGTGGTTCACCGAAGAGCACATCGTCGACTACGCCTTCGTTGCTGAATATGCGCAACTGCCGCTGCGCGAAGACGTGACCGTCATCGACTCGCGGCCCGACCGTCTGTTCGGCCCCGGACACATCCCGACAGCCGTGCTGATGCCCGACACCCAGTTCGAGGAGCTGGCCGCCAGCGTGCTGCCGGAAGCCAAGGACCAGCTGCTGATCTTCTACTGCGGCGGCTACGCCTGCAAACTCAGCCACAAGTCGGCCTACAGCGCCGAGGCGCTGGGCTACACCAACGTGAAGGTCTATGCAGCCGGGTTCCCGGACTGGGCCGCCAACGGCGGGGCCGTCTCGATCACCACCCAGCAGGTGCAGGCGATCATGGCGGGTGAAGCGCCCTACATGCTTGTCAACTCGCGGCCGAAAACCTCGAAATACGACCTCGGCTACATCCCTGGCGCGATCAGCCTGCCGGACACGCAGTGGGACGACCTCGCCGGCCTTCTCCCCGCCAACAAAGACACGACGCTGGTGTTCTACTGCGGCGGGTTCATCTGCAAGCTCTCCGAAAAGTCGGCGTGGAAAGCCATGGACCTTGGCTACACCAACGTCTTCACCTATCCGGCCGGTTACCCGGCGTGGAAGAAAGAGGTCGGCGTCGTCGCGATGCTCGTATCGCCCGACACCGCGTCGGCAGAGGCCGGGGCCGCACCCGTACTGCCCGACGCCAGCGCCGGCATCATTCCGATCGACGAGTTCCAGACCTTGCTTGCCGACACGCCCGACGATGTTCTTCTGGTCGATGTGCGCGACCCCGAAGAATTCGAAGCCGGCCATATCCCCGGTTCGGTCAACATGCCGGTCGGTGACCTTGAAGACCTGGTCTTCGACCTGCCGACCGACAAGCGGGTGATTTATCTGTGCACTTCCGGCGGACGTAGCGGCGAAGCCTACGACATCACCATGCTGCTCTCGCCCGATGTGAATGCCGGTTTCGTCGATGCCGTCGTCAAGTACGCCAAGGACGGCAGCGTGGAAGTCACCGCGCACTGATCGGCGGCGACAACGATGCGTTGGAAACCGCCGGCCGGACCGCCGGCGGTTTCCCCACCCGGGATTTCCAGATCGTGTGTTCAAGAAATGACGACGATGACACTGCTCGAAACAGACTGCGACCGGGACATCCCGGACCGCGACTGCCATTGGAAGCTCTTTCTGGCCGTGGATGCGGCCCTTGCCCCGCGCAAGGTGCTGTACCCGGCCTGCCGGTTCGATGTGGCCCCGTCGCTGGTGTTTCCGGATGTCACCTATGTCGATGACGGCGCCGACGTCGCCGCGTTTTTCTCAGACATCGAGGGCGTGCTCGACATCGTCGCGGAATGCAGTACCGCGCCCCAGGATGCCGTGTTTCGCTTTGTCCGCTCTGATTGTTCGAGACGTGCGTTCCCCAAGGCCCGCTTCGACCTGGTGATTTCTCTCAATACCCGCCCGGTCGCCGACAGCTGCGCGGGCTATCTGAAAATCGGCGGGGCGTTTCTCACCCACCCCGCAAGTCAGGATGCGACGACGCTTGCGACTGCGCCGAACTTTGCGCTTTCGGCTGTGGTGATCCCCACGCCGGGAGAATTTTTCCTTCGGGAGATCGACCACGCGGCCCCCCGCCGGAATACAAACCTGTCCGATTCTTCGGCAGATGCGGGCGGTCATAGGCCGCATGACCCGATGACCGATGCCGTGTCGCTTGTCTTCACACGCATCGGATAGACACGCGCTGGCCTGTGCGGCGCAAAGCTGACCGTGCACGGGCCTGCCGAGCGAAGACCCGGGTCGATTTTCGCCGCCTGGGAAACCGACCCTCATTGTCCGTGGCGACCCGAGCCCCGCGACAGAGTTCACCGCATCTCTAGTCGTCGATTCCCGGGACGGGTCACTGCGCGCAAGGCGCGGTCGAGCGGGTGACCGCGCCTTGGGAGGGGTGGACCCCGGGCTATCCGGGGCTCAGGTTGTGCGCTGTGCCCTTGGACGCCAAAAGAGGCTTAGAGCTCGCGCCCCTTCGTTTTCCTGGACCCGCCGCCGGATTTCCAGCCGCGGTCGCGGTCGTGGCCCCAACCCCTGCCCTTGTCGTGGCCCTTGCCGCGGCCCTTGCCGTGTCCCCAGCCGTGTCCCCAACCGTTTCCATGGTCATTGCCGCCGTGTCCGCCATGCCCGTGCCCGCCGCCACCGCAGTGTTTGTTGCCATGGTCTTCGCAGGGCGAGCCGCCGCGGCCCCGTGCCCTGGACGCCGACGGTGTGAGCAGAAGGGTTACCGCCGGGGCTGCGCCTGCGAGCGCGCCGATTTTCGTGAGTGCGGTGCGGCGATCCATGTCCGGAGATGCGTCAGGGGCGCCGTCACCGACGCCGGGGCCATCGGCCCTGTCTTGATCAATCATTTTGATCCTACCAATTGTATGCAGACACCAAGGGCTTTCTACTATGGCTTGTGTTCGCGCGCAATCCTGGTGTTTGGGTTATAGCCTACGCATCGCCAGCGCGGGTTCCCTGATCGGCCGGTCGGTATCGCGGGGGATGCCTTTGCCGGTCCGCTGCGCAGCCCCCGCGCGCGGGGCGCTGGTGACGGCAGGTGTCCGGGCGCGCGCGTGGCTGTCGGCAATCGTTGCGGCGAGACGCAGGGCGTGGGCGGCGATGGTGAGGCTGGGGTTGGTGCCGCCGGCGGTGGGCATGAAAGACGCATCGGCGATGTAGAGGTTCGCGACGCCGTGCACCTTGCCGGCGGCGTCGGCGACGCTTGTGGCGGGGTCGTTGCCGATCCGACAGGTGCCCATGGGATGGCCGTAGTTGAGCGACAGCCCGTGGGTGAGGAACAGGTGCCGGGTGCCTTTGAGGCGCTGGGTCACGGCGCGGCTGAAACCGTCGAACCGGGCCCGGAGTTCGTCGCTGACCTGGTAATGGAACCGCATGCCGGAGGCGGAGGTTGTGTCGAGCACCACGCGGTTCTGGGCGTAGGGCAGGTCTTCCATCAGGAGATCGAAGATGACCGCGTTGCCCAGCACCAGGGCGGCGGTTTTCGCCGGGATGCGGGCGAGTTGCCGGAGCAGGGGAACCCTGGCGAAGCGGCTGCTGGCGAGCATCTGGCGCAATGCGTAGAGGACGTAGCCGTAGTTGGCCTCGAGGCCGACCGACTGGAGCTCGCCGAACTTGCCGTCGGGGGTGTCGTAGAAATCGCGCAAGACCAGCGATTTGCCCGAACCGTGATGGGGGTGGGCGCGGGTGCTCCACAGGGCGAGCGAGCGGCTGGTGTGGAACATCAGGTGGCGGCCGACCTGATCTGCGCGGTTGCCGAGGCCGGCGGGCCAGGCCGCGCTGGCCGACTTGAGGAGCAGGGCGGGCGAGAACAGCGCGCCGGCGGCGAGCACGAACAGGGGCGCTGCGAGGCGGTGGGTTTCGCCGTCGATCCTGAGTGTGACGGCCCGCACGCGCGTGGCTGTGGCGTCGAAGCCGAGCACGTCGGCCTCGCTGAGGATGGCGAGGTTGCCGGTGGCGTAGGCGGGGCCGAGGAAGCTGTTGCCGGCGTGGCGCTTGCAGTTCTTCATGCAGAGTGTGCCGAGGCAGGGCGCGCAGGCGGGCACGTGCTGGAAGCCCGAATGAAGCCGGTAGGGGTGGAGGCCCGCGGATTTGAAGCGCCGGATGAGATCGGCGTCGCGCGGGCTGAGGTCATGCGGGGCGCCGAGATGGGTGGTCTCGGCCTCGGCGTCCAGCGGATCGGCGGTGCCGGCGACGCCGAGGGCGGTTTCGGCCTTGGCGTACCAGGGTTTGAACGCGTCGAAGGCGATGGGCCATTCGACGGTGCCGCCGGCGGGATGCGGGCGCGGGGCGAAATCGCTCGCGCGGAACCGGTCGAGGGCGGCGGCATAGAGCAGGGTGGAGCCGCCGGCGCCGCTGCCGAGCGGGGCGTGGAAGTCGAACGAATGCCCGTCGACCCGGCCGCCGACCCGGGTCGGCCAGCGTCCGAGCTGGAGGCGCAGGTCGGGATCTTCGGGGGAGTCCCCGACCCTCGCGGTCGCCGTGTGCCGGTCGAGGCCGCGCTCGATCACCAGGACTTTCCAGCCGCGCGACGCGAGGCCGAAGGCGGCGGCCGCGCCGCCCATGCCGGCGCCGACGACGATGGCATCCCACGCGGCTTCCTTCGCCGCGGACACAGTGGTTCTCATGATATGGTACCTGTATTGTGCGTTGCTCGGCTCATGTGGTGTCGCGTGGTTGGTCCACGCGGTACGGTTTGCCGGGTTGATCCGGGCCGCTTGAGACGATCGATGGCGGCAACGGCGCACGATCTCAAGGGAGAAATTCCGCACCTGCGAATTACGGCCGACTTGGGTTTCAATGGTGAAAGCCACCTGCACAAAGGGCACCGTCAGGCCGGGTTTCCGGCGGTTACTGGCCGCTCAGGTGGTTTTGGGCGCCCCGCCACCGCACACGCGCGCGACAGCGCGGCGCATGATGGCGGTCGAGGCGGCAACCTTTAGTTGTCGAATGCTAATCTTTGCAGCATGATAGGTGCGATCGGGCCCAAGGCCCGAAATGGAACTGGCGGCAGGAATATTGCGGGCAATCGTCGAACTCCTGATCGGAACGGCCCGGGATCTGGTGCCGATCCTGGTCATTGTCGGGTTTTTCCAGATCGTGGTGATCCGCCAGCCGGTCGACGATCTCGGCTCGATGGCGCTCGGGTTCGTGTTCGTGCTTGTCGGTCTCGCGGTCTTCGTGCGCGGGCTGGAAATGGCGCTGTTCCCGCTCGGCGAAACGCTCGCAAACGCGCTGGCGACGCGCGGGTCGCTGTTTCTGCTGGTCGTGTTCGCCTTTGGCCTCGGGTTCGGGACGACAGTGGCCGAGCCGGCGCTGATCGCGGTCGGGGAAGAGGCGGCGGCGGTGATGTCGGGGGCCGGCGTGATCGCCGCCGATGCCGCCGCTCAGGCGCAGTACGCCGACAACCTGCGCTACACCGTGGCGGTGTCGGTGGGCGCCTCGCTGGTGATCGGCGTGTTGCGCATCCTCAAGGGCTGGCCGATGCACTGGTTCATCATCGGCGGCTATCTGATCGTGGTGCTGATGACCCCGGTCGCGCCGCGTGAGATCGTCGGCATCGCCTACGATTCCGGCGGCGTCACCACCTCGACCATCACCGTGCCGCTGGTGACCGCGCTGGGCGTCGGCCTCGCGCGGGTCATCAAGGGGCGCAACCCGATGCTGGACGGCTTCGGGCTGATCGCGTTCGCGAGCCTGATGCCGATCATCTTCGTCCTGGTCTACGGCATGGTGGTGAGCGCATGAGCGAGCTGGTGCAGGACTTCGGGCGGGTGTTCGGCGGCACGCTCAAGGATGTCTTGCCGATCGTCGTGGTGCTGCTCGGCTTTCAGCTCGGCATCCTGCGCCGGCGCATACCGCATCTTTCACGGGTGTTGTTCGGGCTCGTCTACGTGGTCGTCGGGCTCGCCTTTTTCCTGTTCGGTCTCGAGCTGGCGCTGTTCCCGCTCGGCAAGGAAATGGCGCGCCAGCTGACCGACCCGGCCTTCCTCGGTGTCTCGACCGCGCACGGTGTGCGGTGGGCCGACTACTACTGGACCTATCTTTTCGCCTTCGCCATCGGATTTGCCACGACCATTGCCGAGCCCTCGCTGATCGCTGTCGTCGCTGAAGGCGCAGGACGTGTCGGGCGGGGCGGTGAAAGCTTCGGGCTGCGCATCGCGGTCGCCATCGGCGTGGCGCTCAGCCTGGCCGTGGGCACCTTCCGCATCGTCACCGGCACGCCGCTCTTTCTCTACATGATCGTCGGCTACATCCTCGTGGTGGTGCAGACGATGTTTGCGCCGCGCTCGATCGTGCCGCTGGCCTATGACAGTGGCGGGGTCACGACCTCGACCGTGACGGTGCCGCTGGTGGCGGCCCTCGGTCTGGGCCTCGCGTCCAACGTGCCGGGCCGGTCTGCGGTGCTCGACGGATTTGGCCTGATCGCGCTGGCCAGCCTCTTTCCGATGATCACCGTGATGGGCTATGCCCAGATCACCGGGTGGCTGAACAGGCGCGAGACGAAACCCTCATCCCCCCTTCCCGAAGGAGATCCTTGATGAAGTTCAAGCTCATCATCGTGTTGACCCAGGACGAGTTGACCGACAAGGCAATCGAGGCGGCGCGCGCCAGGGGCGCCACCGGCAGCACCGTGATCACCTCGGCGCGGGGCGAGGGGCTGAACCCGAAAAAGACCTTCATGGGGCTCACCCTGGCCGGGCAGCGCGACATGGTGCTGTTCCTGGTCGAGGAGCACCATTCGCGCGAGATCCTCGAGACCATCGCCGAGGCCTGCGGGTTCGAAGAGACGCATGGCGCCGGGGTTGCCTTCATGATCGACATCGAGGATGCGGTCGGGCTGACGGCGCAGATCCGCTCGATCCAGGAAGACATCAGCAAGGAGGACCTGTGATGCAGGGGGATAACGTCAGGGTCGACAGCGTGATGCAGAAAGAACCGCTGTTCATCGACGGGCTGTCCAGCGTCGGGGAGGCGCTCAGGCAGATGCGCCAGAACGGGGTGAGTTCGCTGGTGATCGAGAAGCGCCATCCCGGCGATGAATACGGGTTTCTGACCGTCACCGAGATCGCCCAGCATGTGATCGCCGTCAACAAGCCGCTCGAACGCACCGCGGTCTACGAGATCATGGAAAAGCCGATCCTGACCGTCAGGCCCGACATGCACGTGAAATACGCCGTGCGGCTGATGGCGCAACTCAAGCGGCGGCGCGCCCTGGTGGCAGACGACACCGGGTTGCTCGGCTTCGTCTCGCTGCGCGACATCGTGTTGAGCTACGCCGAGGCGGAGGCGGGCTAGGTCCGCCGGAATGCCGGAGCCGAGGGGCGTTGCCCCTCCAGCCCTTGAGGCGGGATATTGCCCCGCGCTCGTTTGCGGAGCGTCGCTTCATAGGGGCCTACCAGACGTGAAACCGCGCACTTCGTGTCCATGTGCCGGGGCCGGTTCAAACCCGAAACCGCGTGGTTTTCGAATGGGTCCGGCGGGGTTGGACCTGTCCGGGGGCGCACAGGTCAGGACGGGGCGGCAATTCGGATGAGAAGGTCCGCCAAAATGCCCGGGGCCGCGAAGAACGGCGAATGGCCGGTGCCGATCTCGTGGCGCGTCGCGCCCGGCAGGGTGCGGGCCATGTCGTCTTGCTGGGCGGGTGGGATCGTGCGGTCGCGGGTGCAGGTGATGTAGTGCGCGGGGATCTCCGGGGGCGGGGCGGCAACCGTTTGCGCCTGCGCGCCGATGGCCTGCCATCCGAGCCGCGCGCGGGCGAAGGCGACGGTCTCTTGCGGGCAGTCACTGTAGAGGTGGGTCGGCAGGCTTGCATCCCGAAACCGGTAGGCGCGGTGGGTGCGGTCGATGTCGAGCGCGCCGTCGAGCGGGCGTCCCGGGGCTGCGCGGGCGAGATCGGCGATCGTCGCGCCCGGGCGCGGGACATAGGCGCAGAGGTAGACAAGCGCCGCGACGCTTTCGGGCGCCAGCGCTGCGGCGCGGGTGATCGCGTAGCCCGCGGCGGAATGGCCGACGAGCACGGTGGGGCCGGTGAGGGCGGCACGGAGCGCGTCCGCATCGTCGTCGAGCGTGATGTGGGTGAGCGCCGCGGGGTCGGGCGACACCGAGGGCAGGTCGATCGCCTGGGCCATATGCCCCCGTTCGGTCAGCGCCGGCACGACGTCGCGCCAGCACCAGGCGCCGTGGTTCGAGCCGTGAACGAGCAGGAAGCGCGCCATCAGACCTGGCCGACCGCCTCCATGAAACCGCCGAGGGCGGCGGCGTATTCGGCCGGGTGTTCGACGCAGGCGAGGTGCCCGGCGCGGCGCACGAGGTGAAACTTCGCGCCCGGAATGCTGTCGGTGGTCTCGCGCACGAGGTCGGCCGGGGTCGAGCCGTCTTCGGCGCCGGCGATCCCGAGGGTCGGCAGGCGCAGCCGGGCGGTGCTTTCGACGAGGTCGGTCTCGGCGATCGCCTCCATGCAGCCGAGATAGCCCTGCAGCGGTTGGCGGGTGAGCATGGCGCGGATGCCCTCGACCAGCGCGGGCCGGTCGTTGTGGGTGTCGCGCGCGAACCAGCGCTCCATCGTCGGGTCGGCCAGCGCCTCGATCCCGCCTGTGCGCACGGCCTCGATCCTGTCGTTCCATTGCTCGCGGGTGCCGATCTTGGCGGCGGTGTTCGACAGCACGACGGCGCGCAAGAGGTCGAGCCGTTCGGCGGCCAGCCCCTGCGCCACCACGCCGCCGATGGAGAGGCCGACGAAGACCGCATCCTTCATGTCCACCAGCTCCATCAGCCTGGCAGCGTCGGCGACCAGATCGCCCATGAAATAGGGGCCTTCCGGGGCTGTGGTGAGGCCGTGGCCGCGCATGTCGTAGCGCAGGATCCTGAGGCCTGCGGGCAGATGCGCAATCACCCCGTCCCAGATCCGGAAATCGGTGCCGAGGGCGTTGGCGAAGACCAGGGCGGGGCCATCGTCGGGCCCGTCGAGCCGGTAGTGGACACGAATGTCTCCGAGATCGGCAAACAACATGGCGCTTCCTCTGCGTTGCGGTCCGCGCTAGCCGGACCTGTTCTGCGCCCGCGCCTCGAGGTCACTCGCGAAATCGGCGATCCGCTTGCGAAACCGCTTCAGCATGCTGTGCCGGGCGAGCTTCAGCGACTGGATCATCAGCCGGGCGGGCACGGTTTTGGGTCGGGCGTCGAGGGAGAAATTCATCCGGGTCCGGGTTTTCGACATCGCCACGAGATCGATCAGCAGGTCGGTCTCGAAGCCCGAGGAGCGCACCGAGGCGCGCAGCCGGTCCGGGTGGGCGTGTTCGTCGAGGTTGATCCGGGCTTCGCGCTGGCGCCCACGGAAAGCGAAACTGGTTTTCCAGGCCATGCCGGGGCCGGGCGCGGAGAGCTCATCGACCCGCTGCACATCGGCCCCGCGCCGCAGGATCGCGCGTTCGAAGCCGTCGAAGTCGGACAGCTGTTCGAACACCGCCTCGATCGGGGCGTCGATGTCTTCGCGGGTGGCCAGCTTCATGCCTGTTGTCTCGCCCTTTTATGCGCTTTCGCGTTCGCTTTCGGCCTTGCCCCCGGCGCAGCGTCCCGGTTGTGTGCCCCGTTTGCCCGCCCCGGTTGTGTGCCCCGCCGCCTCACCCGGACAAATGTTGCCTCAATCGAGCCTGTCCGCAAGCCACAAGTGCATCAGGTGGCCGGCGATGGCCCCGTGCCGGGGGGCGGTGATCGCGGGATGGGTGCCGGCGAAAATGGCGAGCAGTTCCTCCCGGTTGACCCAGAGTGCGTCGTCCAGCTCTTCGGGGTCGAGCCGGATCGCGCGGGTCGACGCTTGGGCGATGCAGCCGATCATAAGCGAGGCGGGGAAGGGCCAGGGCTGGCTGTTGATCAGCCGGACCGGGCCGGTTTCGACGCCGGTTTCTTCCGCCACCTCCCGGCGCACCGCCGCCTCGACCGTTTCGCCCGGTTCGATGAACCCGGCGAGCAGCGAATAGAACCCTTCCGGCCAGCCGGGGGAGCGGCCGATCAGAAGGTCGTTTCCGTGGGTGACCAGCATGATGACCACGGGGTCGGTGCGCGGGAAATGCGCCCGCCCGCAGGCCGGGCAACGGCGCTGCCACCCGCCCTCTTCGAGCGTGGAGGCTGCGCCGCAAGTGGCGCAAAAGCCGTGCGTGCGATGCCATTCGAGGATGCCGCGTGCGGTGGCGGCGACCTCGGCGTCGAAGGGCGCAAGCCGGGACGTCAGCGCGCGCAGATCGGAGAACCGCGCATCGGGTTCGGGGGTGCAAAGCTCGGGCGGCGCCGGTTGGTCTTCGCCCGCGCGGCCCGGACCGAGATCGGCCACGATGCCGCCGTCGGGCGTCCAATCGGAGATGTCGACGGCGAACAGCGGTCCGGCGCCATTGTCGCCGAGGTAGACCTGGGCGCTGGGCAGGGCACCGCTCCGGGTGCCGGGCAGGGGGGGTGGCATCGGCCGCCAGGCGAGGGCGGGCGCGTCGGGGCTACCGGCGACCAGCGGCCGGCCCTGCCACATCGCCAGCGCGCGCGCGCCCGGGTCTTCGGCCAGCGCCGCCGCATCGCGCCGCCGTTCGGCGCGCCGTTCCAGCCCGCCGCCGGCAAATCCGAGGGTGTAGGCGGGACCGCCGGAAAAGGTCGGCTCGGGTCTGTCGGTCATGCGCGGTCCCATCCTGTCTGCGGCTGCGGCTGTGCCCGGGGAAAGTCTCCCCGGGCGGTCTGCATGTCCAGCGCCAATTTCGGGCGGGTGTCGCGGGTGTTTCGGGGACGGATCGGCGGGAAAATCGGTTTCGAAACATATTGGTGTGCCGGATTGCCCTTGTTCGCCCTATGGTTGTGTATATATTCGACAGGGGGCAAGGGCAGGTACACTCAACTCAGGGTACCGTGCCAGCAAGGCAGGAAACGATCGATTGAGCAGATCGGGACTCGGAGATAGCGCCACGGCCGGGGCCGCGGGCGCGGCGACGCTGCGGATCATGGCGACGTCGGATCTGCACATGCATATCCTGCCGTTCGACTACGTCACCGGGACACCGTCGCTCACCACGGGCCTGGCCCGGACCGCGGCGCTGATCCGGACCGCGCGCGCAGAAGTGCCCAACACGCTGCTGTTCGACAACGGCGATTTTCTGCACGGGTCTCCGCTGGGTGACCAGATCCTGCGGATGTTCGCACGTGAGATGCACGGGCCGCGCGGACGTCACCCGATCGTCGCGGCCATGACCCGGCTCGGCTACGACGCGGTGACGTTGGGCAATCACGATTTCGACCACGGGATCGATCACCTCGGTCAGGTGCTGGCGACGGCGCCGTTTCCGGTGGTGTCGTCCAATCTTTCGATCCTGCCCGAAGGGGCGGCGGCCGGGCTCGGACCGGCGCCGGCCGCGGTGCCCTTCGCGCTGCTCGACCGGGAGGTACAGGACGCGGGCGGCGAGGTGCATCCGCTCAAGATCGGGGTGATCGGGTTTCTGCCGCCCGGAACGATGAACGCGCTGCACGGCAGCCGGTTCCGCGCCAAGGTGCGCGACATCGCCGGCACCGCGCGGATGTGCGTGCCGCTGCTGCGGGGCATGGGCGCCGATCTGGTGATCGCGCTGGCACATGCCGGGATCGGCCCGGCGGAAGACACGCCGGGGCTCGAGAACGCGGTGGTGCCGCTTGCCACGGTGCCCGGGATCGACGCGATCGTGTCGGGCCACGCCCACCAGGTATTTCCAGGCGAGGACGGCAGCGGTGGCGGCAGCGGTGGCGGCGACTGGCCCGAGGCTGTCGATGCGGCGACCGGGCGGATCCACGGCGTGCCGGTGGTGGCGCCCGGGTTCTGGGGCTCGCACCTCGGGATCATCGATCTGACGCTCGGGCGCGATCCGGTCACCGCGCGGTGGCGGGTCCGCGATGCGCGCTGCGAGGCGCGGGCGATTTCGCGGCGCGATTCGGCGTCGGGCGAAGTGCTGGCCGAGGTCGAGCCCGATCCCGCGATCCTGAAGATGCTGGACCGTCTGCACCGGACCACGATGCAGAAGGCGAGCGAAACGGTGGGCCGCTCGCGCCGCCGGCTGCACAGCTATTTCGCCGCCGTCGCGCCGGCGCCCGCGGTCGA
The DNA here is from genome assembly GCA_963752895.1 of uncultured Alphaproteobacteria bacterium. GTDB lineage: Bacteria > Pseudomonadota > Alphaproteobacteria > Rhodobacterales > Rhodobacteraceae > CAVWAE01. Next base: position 95,331 of record CAVWAE010000022.1, on the reverse strand, counting down.
CATCGTGCACCGGGCGAAGCTCTGGTACGCGGCCCGGCTGGTGGAGGGCACGCCGCTCGCGGACCTGCCGCTGATCGCCTCGACGGCGCCTTTCAAGGCTGGCGGGCTGGCGGGGCCGGGCTTCTATGTCGACATCCCGCCGGGCGACATTTCGGTGACCGCGCTGGCCGATCTCTACCTCTACCCGAACGATTTCGTCGCGCTGCGGCTTCGGGGCGGCGAGCTTCTGGAGTGGATGGAACGGTCGGCCTGCGTGTTCAACCGGCTCCTGCCCGGACGGGCGGACCAGGACCTGCTGGCAACGGACACGCCGATCTACGGGTTCGAGACCGTGGCGGGGATCGACTGCGCGTTCGATCTGTCCCAGCCGCCCAGATACGCGGCGGACGGCCGCCTGATCGAGCCGGGCGCGCACAGGATCCGCGATCCGCGCCTCGACGGCGCCCCGTTGACGCCGGACCGGGAGGTGTTGCTCTTGACCAATTCCTTCCGCGCGACCGGCGGCGGGGGGTATCCGGTTCCGAAATCCGGGCGGATCGCGCTCGATCCCTCGGTGGGGATGCGCGACATCCTGATCGATTATCTCGCCGCGACCGGTGCCTATGACGCGGATCCGCTCGCGACCTGGCGGTTCGCGCCGCTCGCCGGGGCCAGCGCCAGGTTCGTGACCGCGCCGCGGGCGGCGGATGCGCTGGATGCGATGGCCGGGCGGGACATCACTTTCACCGACACCATCGACGAAGACGGGTTCCGGGTCTGCACACTACGGCTTTGAGCGGGTCCGGGTCCGGGTCCGGCGCAGGGCGCGCACGGGGCCCGGATGCGTAGATCGCTCAACGATGCCTGGACGGACGCCGGGCGCTGTTTGCGGGCGTCGGCGCGGGGCGTGAATTCGTGCCCGGTTTCCCCGGTCCCGGGCACTCGGGGTTGCGGGTCCCTGAAAGGTCGGTCCAGCCTGATTTGCCCGCGTCACGGGCGACGAAAATCTGCCTTCGAAGTACCGCGCGCCGGGGTGTCGGGCCCTGTTCGGGGCCGTGGCGGCCGGCACGGGTTGCAACCAGTGTCCGTTCTGCCTATATCGCCGGTCGAGAGGTTGGCGCGGGCAAGCGCCTCGCCAACCCGGTCAGATCCGGAAGGAAGCAGCCGTAACGAGCCCCGCTTGGGTCGTTGTCCAGCCTCTCACCCACCACGATTTCCGCAAGGAAATCTGTGGCCCCCACCACGATTTCCGCAAGGAAATCTGTGGCCCCCACCACGATTTCCGCAAGGAAATCTGTGGCGCGGTTTTCGCAGGCAGCGCTGTGCCCGCAGGCGCACGCTGTGCCGGCGAGAGCGTATTCCCCACCGCCTCGACCCATGCTATCCTTCCGCCTGGAACTACAGCGGAGCCTTGATGCTTGTCGCCTGAGCCACCGGGAGCCTCGCTCCCCCCAGCCTGCGCCAGAGGCAAAGCCTTGGGCGTCACAGACGTGGTTCACACGAGAGAACAGCCTTGACCCAAACGAATGACCTGAAAGACCTGGGCCTCAAAGACCTCGGCTGGTCCGCCGATCTCCTGCGCCAGCTCGACATCGACGAGATCGGCCGGCTTGTCCCCGCCCGCATCACCGCCGTCCATCGCGACCGGCTTGACGCGCTGGGCGCGGCGGGGCCGATGACCCTGACCCTGCCACCCGGCACCAGTGCCGGCGATGTCGCCGTCGGCGACTGGGTGGTGCACGAGCCCCATGAGACCCGCGTGGCCCGGGTTCTGGAGCGGCGCTCGCTCCTGCACCGCAGGGCCGCCGGGCACACCGCGTATGACCAGCTCATCGCCGCCAACGTGGATACGCTTTTCATCACCACTTCGATGAATGCCGATTTCAACGTCGCCCGGCTCGAACGCTACGTCGCGCTCGCCCACGCGGGCGATGTCGCGCCGGTGATCGTGATGACCAAGGCCGATCTCTGCGACGATCCCGACCCTTACAGCGACGCGCTGCGCGCTGCGCTGCCGCGGGTGCCGGTGGTGACGCTGGATGCGCGCGACCCCGAGGCGGCGCATGCGCTCGCCGACTGGTGCGGGCCCGGACAGACGGTGGCCTTCGTCGGCTCCTCCGGTGTCGGAAAATCGACGCTTGCGTCCGCGCTGACCGGCGATGCGATCGCGACCCAGGACATCCGTGTCGGCGATGCGAAGGGGCGCCACACCACCACGACGCGCGAGTTTCACCGGCTCGCGGGCGGTGGCTGGGTGATCGACACGCCGGGGATGCGCGAGTTGCAGCTCACTGGCGCGGCCGACGGGATCGACGAGGTTTTCGCCGATATCGTCGAGTTGGCGACCGAATGCCGGTTCAACGATTGCGCCCACGAGACCGAGCCCGGGTGCGCGGTGAAAGCGGCGATCGCGGCGGGCGAGCTCGATGCGGGCCGGCTTGCGCGGTGGCAGAAGCTCAAGCGCGAGGATGCGCACAACGCCGAAAGCCTTGCCGAGGCGCATGTGCGCAACCGCAAGTTCGGCAAGATGGTCAAAGGCATCATGCGCGACCACCACAAGAAGTAGCCGCGCGGCAGACAAAGGCGGGACGCAAGGCGCCGCCCGGGGCCTTTCCCGGCCCGGGTCAGGTCACATCGGACCAGGCCACATCTTTGGTCACGAAATGCCAGTAGATCTCGTTCAGGCCTTCGCGCGGGGTGTCAACTCCCTGGGCGGCGGCTTCATCTGTGGCCGGCGGCGGGCCGAATGAAACGCTTCATTCCCGGAGCGGTTGAGCACAACGGCGTGTTTGCCTGCGCGAAAGACCGCACGGAGGTATGGCGAGTGTCAAAAAACAGACGCGATATCAGCTTGATCCGAGTTCCCTGGGGGACTGGCCTTTTCACGGAAAGGGTCGTCCCCCTGTCCGGGCCGCGGGGTCTTCCCTCGCGCTGCCCGTGATGTCCGCATTTGCGGCGGGGTCCTGGCGCCCGGCGCCAGGCGAAAGCCGGGCCGCCCGGCAACCGCGGCTCGAAATTCGCCCGTTCGCCCGACCCGTGGTGGACGCGCCCCGGGCCAACCTCTAAATTCGGCGAGACTCGGGAAGGGGAACAGCATGTCCGACAAAGGCGAAACCGCCTACCAGGTTCTCGCGCGCAAATACCGGCCCGAGACCTTCGCCGACCTGGTCGGCCAGGACGCGATGGTGCGCACGCTGAACAACGCCTTCGAGGCCGACCGGATCGCGCAGGCCTTCATCATGACCGGCATGCGCGGCGATCGGCAAGACCACCACCGCGCGGATCATCGCCAAGGGCCTGAACTGCATCGGGCCGGACGGCACCGGCGGGCCGACCGTCGAGCCCTGCGGCGTCTGCGAGCACTGCGTCGCCATCGCCGAGGACCGCCATGTCGACGTGATGGAGATGGACGCCGCCATCGCGCACCGGCGTCGACGACATCCGCGAGATCATCGACAGCGTGCGCTACCGGGCGGTCTCGGCGCGCTACAAGATCTACATCATCGACGAAGTCCACATGCTGTCGCACCAGCGCCTTCAACGCGCTGTTGAAGACGCTGGAGGAACCGCCGGAGCATGTGAAGTTCATCTTCGCGACCACCGAGATCCGCAAGGTGCCGGTGACCGTGCTGTCGCGCTGCCAGCGGTTCGACCTGCGCCGGATCGAGCCCGAGGACATGATCGCGATGCTGCGCCGGATCGCCGACGCGGAGGGGGCCGAGATCGCCGACGACGCGCTGGCGCTGATCGCCCGGGCCGCCGACGGCTCGGCGCGCGATGCGCTGTCGCTGCTCGACCAGGCGATCAGCCACGGCGCGGGCGAGACCACGGTGGTGCAGGTGCGCGCGATGCTGGGGCTCGCCGACCGGGGCCGGGTGCTCGATCTGTTCGATCTCATCATGAAGGGCGACGCGGGCGGGGCGCTCGACGAGCTCGGCCGGCAATATGCCGACGGCGCCGACCCGATGGCGGTGCTGCGCGATCTCGCCGAGGTCACGCATTGGATCAGCGTCATCAAGATCACGCCGGACGCGGCGGAAGACCCCACGGTCGGTCCCGACGAACGGGCGCGGGGCCAGGCGATGTCGGCGGCGCTGCCGGTGCGGGTGCTGAGCCGGATGTGGCAGATGCTGCTGAAGGCGCTTGAAGAGGTGGGCCAGGCGCCGAACGCGATGATGGCGGCCGAGATGGCGGTGATCCGGCTGACCCATGTCGCCGATCTGCCCACGCCCGAGGAGCTTCTGCGCCGGTTGCAGGACAGCCCGCCACCGCCGGCCCCGCCTTCGGGCGGCGGCGCGCCCGCGCCGAACGGCGGCGGCGGCCTGGAAGCGCGCAGCCGGGCGCCGGCGGCAGGGCCGCAGGGCAACGGCGGGGTGACGGCGCTTGCCATCGACAGCGAAAACGCGCTCGCCCGGTTCGCCAGTTTCGACGACGTGGTGGCGCTGATCCGGGCCAACCGCGACGGGATGCTGCGCTACGAGGTCGAGAAATACGTCCGCCTTGCCGCCTACCAGCCGGGGCGGATCGAGTTCACGCCCACCGACGACGCGCCGCGCGACCTGGCGCAGCGGCTGGCGCAGCGGCTCCAGCTCTGGACCGGCGTGCGCTGGGGGGTGACGCTGGTGGGCGGTGCCGAGGCAGCGACGATCGACGAGACCCGCAACGCGGAGCAGACCGCGCTCGAAGCCGAAGCGCAGGCGCATCCGATGGTGCAGGCGGTGTTCGCGGCGTTTCCGAAAGCGAAGATCACCGAGATCCGCACGCTCGAAGAGATGGCGGCCGAGGCGCAGGCGGAGGCGCTGCCGGAGATCGAGGAAGACGACGAGTGGGATCCGTTCGAGGACCGGTAAGGCGTTTCGGCTTTTTCTGTATCGCCGATCGTTGCCTCTCGCCCCTGGCTTGAACGCGGGGTGTCGATGCCTGTGGTCCTACGAGACGGTGAAACGCTCCAGCCGGGTCCGGTCGCGCGGCCAGCGGCTTGTCGGTGCCCCCCGGCACCCTTATGTTGCGCGGCAACCCTTGAAGGAGAGCGACATGCTTAAAGGACTGGGCAATCTCGGCGACATGGCCAAGATGATGAAGGCCGCGCAGGAGATGCAGGGCAAGATGGCGGAGGCGCAGGAGGCGCTCGACCGGATCACCGTGACCGGTGAGGCGGGCACCGGGCTGGTGACGGCCACCGCGACCGCCAAGGGCGAGCTCGTCGGGCTCGAACATCGACCCGACCATCTTCAACCCGAACGAGAAGGAAGTCGTCGAGGACCTGATCCTCGCCGCGATCAAGGACGCCCAGGCCAAGGCCGCCCAGCGGATGGAGCAGGAGATGGCCAAGGTGACCGAGGGGCTCGGGCTTCCGGCGGGCATGGCGAACCCGTTTGGCTGATGGCCGGGCTTCTGAGCTTCTCGCGCGACGACGCGGTGGCGCTGCCCCTGACGAGCCAGACCGTCGACACCGTCATCGCGCGTACGCGCAGGGTCAATCTTGTCCAGATGGGGCTTTCGGTGAGCCTCGTCGCGGGCCTCGTGGTGATTGGCAGGAGCGCGTCAGGCTGGGTCTCGGGGGTGTGTTACGCCGTGGCCGCTCTGGCGATGTGGGGCATCCTGGCGACGGTCTTGTCGACCTGGGATCACTTCCGGGCGGCCGCGCCATTGCGCAGGCAGGCGCAAGCGGACATCGCCCGGGACCCGGACCCGAAAAGGTTCTGGTGGGCGCACCGCGGCGTGTTTCCGCATTTTTCGAGGTGAGACCATGACCGACGCCCCGCGCGAGATCGACGAGTTGATCGACCTCATGGCCAAGCTGCCGGGGCTGGGGCCCCGGTCGGCCCGGCGGGCGGTGCTCTACCTGATCCGCAAGCGGGGCATCCTCCTGCACCCGCTGGCCGATGCGATGCACAGCGTCGCGGTCAGCGCGCGCGAATGCATCACCTGCGGCAATGTCACCACCTCGGAGGTCTGCGAGATCTGCGCCAGCGAAAAGCGCGCGACCGGCGAGTTGTGCGTGGTCGAAGACGTGGCCGATCTCTGGGCGATGGAGCGGGCGGGCGTCTTCAAGGGGCGCTACCACGTGCTCGGCGGGACCCTGTCGGCGCTCGACGCGGTGGGGCCGGACGAGCTGCGCATCCCGAAGCTGGTGGCGCGCGTGGCGGACGAAGGGGTGACGGAGGTGATCCTCGCGCTCAACGCCACCGTCGATGGCCAGACCACGGCGCATTACCTCGCCGAGGAGCTCGAGGGGCGCTGCGTGGTGACCTCGCTGGCGCAGGGCGTGCCGATCGGCGGTGAGCTCGACTACCTCGACGACGGCACGATCACCGCGGCGCTGAGGGCGCGCAAGGCATTGTAGGTTAGCGCATATCGCCCAGGAGCGGGAACCGGTCCTCAGCGTCCCGGACATGCGAAATCATTGCGTTGGAGCGGATCGCGCGCTTGCAGGTGCGCGCGACACGCGCTGAAGCGTTTCGAGACATCGTCGAAACGAAAAGATCGCCAACATCCCGGGACCGCCGACGGTGCGGCAGGGTATCGGCGGTTGGTTGTTTTCTCGAATTGCGCCCGGCGCGGGAGAAGGCCTTTCGAAAGGCCTTGAAAAGCGGTTTCGAAACCGCTTTGCGCGCGCGCCTCCCGGGTGCGCTGGACCAGACCGCCCGCCAATCAGACCGCGATGTCCGAGCCCACTTCCAGATCGAACGCCGCCGCCATCAAGGCGCGGGTATAGGCGGTCTCGGGGGCGTCGAACACCTGGTCGGCGAGACCCGCCTCGACAATGTCGCCTTCCTTCATCACCAGCACCTTGTGGGCGAGGGCGCGCACCACCTTGAGGTCGTGGGAGATGAACAGGTAGGCGAGCCCGTGCTTGCGCTGCAACTCGCGCAGAAGCTCCACGATCTGCACCTGGACGGTCATGTCTAGGGCCGAGGTCGGCTCGTCGAGCACCACGAGGCGCGGGCGCAGGATCATCGCACGCGCGATGGCGATGCGCTGGCGCTGTCCGCCGGAAAACTCGTGCGGGTAGCGGTGCATGGTGGCGGGGTCGAGCCCGACCTCTTCCATGATCTCGGCCACCAGCGTGGTCTGGTCGCCTTCGCCGCGGATGCCGTGGACGCCGAGGCCCTCGGCGATGATCTCCGCCGCCGTCATCCGCGGGCGAGAGCGAGCCGTAGGGATCCTGGAAGACGATCTGCATGTTCGCTGCGCAGCGACTTCATGCGCTTGGAGCTGCGGTTCTGGATCTCGTCGCCGAGGAAGACGATGCGCCCCTCGCTGTCGATCAGACGCATCATCGCCAGCGCCAGCGTGGTCTTGCCCGATCCGCTTTCGCCGACGATGCCGACGGTTTCGCCCTCGCGCACCGAGAAGCTCGCGGCGTTGACCGCCTTGATGTGTCCGACCGTGCGCCTGAGCAGCCCCCGGGTGATCGGGAACCAGATGCGCATGTTGTCGCCGGCGGCGATCTCGCGCGCACCTTCGGGCACCGGGTCGGGCCGGCCGGTGGCTTCGGCCGAGAGCAGCATCTTGGTATAGGGGTGCTGCGGGTCGGCGAAGATCGCCTCGGTCGGCCCCGCCTCGACGATCTCGCCGTCGTTCATCACGCAGACCCGGTCGGCGCATCTTGCGCACGATCGCGAGGTCGTGGGTGATGAACAGCATGCGCCATGCCGATGTCGCGCTTGCAGGTCGTGCAGCAGCGTCGAGGATCTGCGCCTGGATGGTCACGTCGAGCGCGGTGGTGGGCTCGTCGGCGATCAGCAGGTCGGGCTCGTTGGCGAGCGCCATGGCGATCATCACCCGCTGGCGCTGGCCGCCGGAGAGCTGGTGCGGGTAGGCGTTGAGCCGCTCTTCGGGGTTCGGGATGCCGACCCGCTCGCAGCAGCTCGACGATCCGCGCGCGCGCGGCGTCGCCGGTGAGACCCTGGTGCAGCTCGATGCTCTTCGGCGAGCTGCTTTTCGAGCGTGTGCAGCGGGTTCAGCGAGGTCATCGGCTCCTGGAAGATGATAGCTGATGTCGTTGCCGCGCGCCGCGCGCAGCTCGGCGGCGGAGGCGTTCACCATCTCGCGGCCTTCGTACTTGATCGAGCCGGTGATGCGTGGCGCTGGTCGGGCAGGAGCGAAACGGTGGAGAGCGCGGTGACCGACTTGCCGGAGCCCGACTCGCCCACCAGCGCCACCGTCTCGCCCTTGTCGACGTGGAAACTCACGCCTTTCACGGCCGGGTGGTCCTGCCCGTCCTGGCGGAAGCTCACCGAAAGGTTCTGGACGTCGAGCACTTTCATTCGAACGTCTTTCGCGGGTCGAAGGCGTCGCGCACGCCTTCGCCGATGAAGACGAGGAGCGAGAGCAGCACGGTGAAGGTGACGAAGGCGGTAAAGGCCAGCCAGGGCGCCTGGAGATTCTGCTTGGCCTGGCGAGTCAGCTCGCCGAGCGACGGCGCCGAGGAGGGCAGCCCGTAGCCGAGGAAGTCGAGTGCGGCGAGGGTGCCGATGGTGCCGGTGATGATGAACGGCAGCAAGGTCAGGGTGGCGACCATGGCGTTGGGCAGCATGTGGCGGAACATGATCGTCCAGTTGCGACACGCCGAGCGCGCGGGCGGCGCGGACATAGTCGAAATTGCGCGCGCGCAGGAACTCGGCGCGCACGACGCCGACGAGGCGCGATCCAGCTGAACAGCATGGTGACGAAGACCAGGAGCCAGAACGTGCGCCCGAGGATCGCGGACAGGATGATGAGCACGTAGAGCGACGGGATCGAGCCCCAGATCTCCAGGAAGCGCTGGAAGATCAGGTCGACCCAGCCGCCGAAAAAGCCCTGCAGGGCGCCGGCGATGATGCCGACCAGCGAGGCTGATGACGGTGACGATGATCGCGAACAGCACCGAGATGCGGAAGCCGTAGATCACCCGGGCCAGCACGTCGCGCGCGGTGTCGTCGGTGCCGAGCCAGTGGTCGCCGTCGGGCGCCGAGGGGGCGGCGGTGCCGATGTCGTTGATCGTGTCGAAGCTGTAGGGGATCGGCGGCCAGAGCAGCCAACCCTTGGTGATCGTCTCGCCCGCGACCTCGCCGTCAGCGGCATCGGCGATCACGCCTCGCGGGTCGTCGAAACAGCTCTCGCGGCCATGGGCGATGATCAGGCACTGCACCTCGATGTCGGTATAGACCGCCTCGGTGCGGAAATCGCCGCCAAACTCCGTCTCCGGGTAGAACCGGAAGACCGGGGCATAGAAGCCGCCGTCGTAGCTCACGAGGATCGGTTTGTCGTTGGCGATGAACTCGGCGAACAGGGTGAGGGTGAAGATCACGCTGAACAGGATCAGCGACCAGAAGGCGCGCTTGTTGCGGCGGAAGTTGCGCCAACGGCGCTGGTTGAGCGGGGAGAGCGTCATGTGTCACGCCTCCGTGCGCCGGCGCTCTGGGGGCTGCGTTTTTGGCCGGGCGCGGGGCAAGGCGCTTCGAAGCGCCTTGGAAAGCGGTTTCGAAACCGCTTTGCGCCTGGCGGAACCGGAGCGTCCTCATCCCGCCCTCCGCTCGAAGTCGATCCGCGGGTCGACGAAAACATACATGAGGTCGGACAGGATGCCGACGAGCAGGCCCATCAGCGCCGAAGACGAACAGGGTGCCGAACATGATCGGGTAGTCGCGCGCCACCGCGGCCTCGAAACCGAGCCGGCCGAGCCCGTCGAGCGAGAAAATCGTCTCGATGATGACGGAACCGCCGAAGAACACGCCGATGAACAGCGCCGGGAAGCCGGCGATGACGATCAGCATGGCGTTGCGGAAGACGTGGCCGTAGAGCACCCGGCTTTCCTTGAGCCCCTTGGCGCGGGCCGTGACCACGTATTGCTTCTTGATCTCGTCGAGGAAGCTGTTCTTGGTCAGCAGGGTGAGCGTGGCGAAGCTGGCGATGGTCGAGGCCAGCACCGGCAGGGTGATGTGCCAGAAATAGTCGAGCACCTTGCCGACGAGACTGAGCTCTTCCCAGTTGTCGGAGGTGAGGCCGCGCAGCGGGAAGATCTGCCAATAGCTGCCGCCGGCGAACAGCACCAGGAGCAGGATCGCGAACAGAAAGCCGGGGATCGCGTAGGCCACGATGATCATGCCCGACGTGAAGGTGTCGAACCGGGTGCCGTCCTTGACCGCCTTGCGGATGCCGAGCGGGATCGAGACCAGGTAGGCGATGACGGTGGACCAGAGCCCGAGGGTGACCGAGACCGGCAGTTTCTCGGCAATCAGCTCGAACACGCCGATCGAGCGGAAATAGCTCTCGCCGAAATCGAAGCGGATGTAGCGCCACATCATGTTCAGGAACTGCTCGAGCGCGGGGATGTCTTCCTTGGCGCAGCCTTCCGCGTCGAGGTCGGGTTCGCCCGCGTAGCCCGGTTCGCAGACGATCCGGGCGAACCCCATCTCGATTTCCAGCGCGGCGATGACATCGGGCGGCAGGCCACGCGCGCCGAGATAGGCTTCGTCGCCCCCCCCGACATTGTCGGCCACCTCGTTGCCAGTGCCGGTGACGGCGGCCAGCACGTCGCCCTCGCCTTCCATGTTGGCGATGATCTGTTCGATCGGCCCGCCGGGCACGAACTGGATCAGGGCGAAGTTGATCACCATGATCCCGATCAGCGTCGGGATGATCAGCAACAGCCGCCGGATGATATAGGCGCCCATATCGGTTCTCGAGGTCCTTCTGGTCCTTGCCTGCCCGCCCAGTTCGGCTCAGCGCAACGCGCCGGCCGCTTTCAGGGCCTCGTGTTTTTCCGCGTTGTACCACCAGAAGGCCATCTCGCCCAGCGCATAGGGGGGGATTTCCTCGGGGTGCTCGTACATGTCGAAATAGGCCACCGTGTACTTGTCCTTGAACCATTGCGGGATGGTGAAGCGCAACGACAGCAGCACCCGGTCGAGCGCGTGCACGGCGGTGGTGAGCTCGTCGAGCGTTTTGGCCTCGACGGCGGCCGGGATCAGACGGTCGACCGCCTCGTTCTTGAGCCGCATCAGGTTGCGCGAGCTGTCGTCGGCGGTCTTGGAGTGGAACCATTGCTCGAGCCCGATGCCCGGCTCGAAGCCCATACCGATCGAGTGGCTGACGACGTCGAAATCGCCCGAGCGCCGGCGCTCGATATATTGCGAGACGTCGACCCGCTCCAGCACCGCCTTCACGCCGAGAACGGCCATGTTCTCGACGATCGGGTTGATGATCCGGTCGAACAGCGGGTCGTAGGTGAGGAAGACGGCTTCGAGAACCGCGCCGTCCTTGTAGCGCAGCCCGTCGTCGGCCACTTCCCAGCCGGCCTCGTCGAGCAGCCGGCCGGCGGCGCGGTAGGTGCCGCGGGCGGGACGGTTCTGGTCGGCGTCGTTGACCGGCGGGGCGACCACCGGGTCGGTGAGGATGCTTGCGGGCAGCAGCCCGTCGTCGACCAGCGGTTGCAGGAGCGCGATCTCGCCTTCGGACGGCGTGCCGGTGGCGGCGAGTTCGGAGCCGGGCCAGAAGCTCTCGACCCTCTCGTAGAGCCCGTAGAACAGCGACTGATTCGACCATTCGAAGTTGAACATCATGGCCAGCGCCTCGCGCACCCGCGGGTCGGCCCAGGTTTCGTCGCCGAGGTTGAAGACGAAGCTCTGCGCGCTGCCGACATTGCCGTCGGGCAGTTCCGCCTTGATCACCCAGCCCTTGTCGACGCCGGGGAAATCGTAGGACGTGGCCCAGTTCTTCGAGCTGTTTTCGGCGCGGAAGGTGTAGGCGCCCGCCTTGAAGCCCTCGAAGGCGGCGGTCGGGTCGCCGAAGTATTCGACCCGGACGGTCTCGAAGTTGTTCTGGCCGATGCTGAACGGGTGGTCTGCGCCCCAGTAGTCGGGGTTGTAGCGGTAGACCACGCGGGCGTTGGTCTCGGCATGGTCGAGCACGTAGGGGCCGGTCGACATGAAGGGCGCGTCGGAAGCCTCGTCGAGCCGGGTGCCGGTTTCCTCGAACCAGGCCTTGGAGAACACCGGCGTGCCGCCGGCAAAGGTGATCCGCTCGCGGACCGGTGCGGTGTCGGTGAAGGTGAACTTGATGGTATGATCGTCGATCACCTCGAAGGCCTCGAGAAAGCCCTCGACGATGGCACGGTATTCGGCGATTCCCTGTTCCTGGAACAGGTTGAAGGAATAGGCGACGTCTTCGGCGGTCATCGGTGTGCCGTCGGAAAAGGTGACATCGTCGCGCAGGGTGAAGATCACCCATTTCTTGTCTTCGGGGTATTCCATCGTCGTGCACAGGAAGCAGTAGGAGCCGTAGGCATCGTCCGCCGTCGAGACCAGCAGGCTTTCAGAGCCGATCGTGGTCAGCGCCGCGGTCACGCCGTCGCGGGCGTAGAGGTTGAAGCTGTCGAAGGTGCCGATCGTCCCCATCGAGAACTCGCCGCCCTTCGGCGCGTCGGGGTTGACGTAGTCGAGATGCGGGAAATCGGGCCCGTATTTCACCGTGCCGAAATTGGAATAGGCATGGGTGACGGTGGTGTCCTGGGCCAGAGCAGCATCGGGCGCGGCGGACGACAGGAGCGCGAGCGCGGCGGCGGCCGCCAGGCGGGCCTGGCCAAGACGGTACTGGGCGATGGGCATCGGGAGCTGTCCTTCGTAGGGGGCGGATGTAACCGGTCGGATACACGCTAAAGCGCAGGCGGGGGCGCGTTCAAGGCGAGAATGCGTGAGGTGGCGTGAGGGGCCGGCGGACGGAGGCGAAATTCGGGCGGGATTTCCCGGGCGTTCTCCGACACCACCTTGGTGGAAAACCACCGCAGCCGGTGCCGGGGGCACGGGGCTCAGATGTCATGGTGGAAGTGGAAGAGGTTACCGTGCAGGTCGCGCAGGGTGAATTGGCGCAACCCCCAGGACTTGTCTTCGACCGGTTCGACAATATCCGCGCCGCGCGCGGCGCGTTCGGTACAGGCCAGGTCGACATCCTCGGTGAATACCCAGAACGTCGCCGGATGCAGATCCGCCCCGGATGCGCGCAAAAAGATCGCGCAATCGCCGTGGGAGACCACGCCGATCCCGCCCGCCTGATCGTGCCAATTCACCTCGAACCCCATCCGGTCGCGGTCGTAGCGCTGGGCCTCGTCGACGTTTCTGACGGGAATCGCAGGCGTTGCCGGGGAAATTTTGATCCGGGGTCCTGCGCAGCAGGGTGCAGCTCCTGCGATGATACGCCGAACGGCCTGGAATTGCGCCGGGTCTGCCGGGTGCCGGTGGTGCGGCCGGTCACCCCGCGCCGGTTCGACCTGGCGGGGCCAAGAGAAAGGCCGCCCCGGTTGCCCGGCGCGGCCATAGGTGTCCCGTACTTGCCGCGGGATCGCGGGACCCCGGGATCAGCCGCCGATGGTCGCGAGGTAGGCGATCAGGTTGGCGCGGTCTTCGATCTTCTTGGTCTTGAGCACCATCTTGGAGCCGGCCGAATAGGCCTTCGGATCCTCGAGCCAGAGGTTCAGTTCTTCCGGCGTCCAGGTTCCGCCATTGGCGGCGAGGTTGTCGGAATAGGGGAAGCCGTCAACGGTGCCGATGGCGCGGCCGACGAGGCCGTAGAGATGCGGGCCGGTGCCGTTTTCGCCGTCTTCGAGCTTGTGGCAGGTCTGGCATTTCTTGAACGCCTTTTCGCCGGCGGCGGCATCGGCGGCGGCGTAGACCTCCTCGAAGCTCACTTCGACGGCGTCTGCTTCCGCGCCGCCGTGGCCTTCGGCGTCCATCGCCGCGATCACGTAACCGCGGGGCGTTTCATGTTCTTCATCGCCATGGCCGGTATCTTCGGCCACCTGGTACATCGCGCTTGCGGCCCAATTGGCGAAAAGAAGGATGAGAAGCGCGGCGATGGCGGAAGCGCCAAACTTCATCAGGTTATTTGTGTTGAACATGTCGCGGTCCTCAGGCTCCCTATGTCCGGGCCCTTCTATCCGCTTCCATAGATGCGTTTCAAGCGATATGAGCGCGACGAAATGGCCGAAGGCCGCGACAAACCCGGAGGATCTGCCGAAATGCCCCGCAAGATCGCCTTCCAGGGCGAACCAGGCGCCTATTCGCACGAGGCCTGCCGCGAGTCGCGGCCCGACCACGAGGTGCTGCCGTGCGAAACCTTCGAGGAGGTGATCGCGGCGGTGCGGAGCGGCGCGGCGGAGCTGGCGATGCTGCCGGTCGAGAACTCGACCTATGGCCGGGTTGCCGACATCCACCGGCTGCTGCCGGAATCGGGGCTGCATATCCACGACGAGGCTTTCTTGCGGGTCCGCATCAGTCTGCTCGGCCTGCCCGGCACGGCGCTGGACGATATCCGCGAGGTGCGCGCCCATCTCGTGCTGCTGCCGCAATCGGCGAATTTCCTGCGTGCGCTCGGTATCAAGGGCCATGCCGCGGCCGACAGCGCCGGGGCGGCCGCCGAGCTTGCCGCAAACCGGACGCCGGGTGAGGGCGTGCTGGCGTCGTCGCTCGCGGGCGAGATCTACGGGCTCGACGTGCTGGCGCGCGACATCGAGGATCATGGCCACAACACCACGCGCTTCGTCATCATGGGCCGCGAGATCGACCTCACCCGGCGTGGCACCGACGGGATGATGACGACCTTCGTCTTCGAAGTGCGCAACATTCCCGCCGCGCTCTACAAGGCGATGGGCGGGTTCGCGACCAACGGCGTCAACATGACCAAGCTCGAAAGCTACATGATCGACGGCTCGTTCACGGCGACGCAGTTCTACGCCGATATCGAGGGCCACCCAGAAGATCCGCCGGTCGCGCGGGCGCTCGAAGAGCTCGGCTATTTCACCAACAACCTCGACATTCTGGGCGTCTACCCCGCCGACCCGCGCCGCCACGCCTGAGGGCAGCGGCGCCTGCGGTCACAGCGTGGTGTCGTCGAGCGCCTCTTCCAGGCGGCGGGCGATCATGATGAAGGCGATGCCGGTCGACAGGAAGTTGATGCCGACGAGCACGCCGAGCAACACCGTCGACAAGGCCGGCAGGCCCGCCGCGACGAGCACGCCGACCGCCATCGCCACCATGGCGGAGGCCAGCAGCCAACCCCAGCCCCGGGCCGGGCGCATCGAAAACGCCAGCGACGCCTCGAACGCCCCGTGCACCGTGAACAGCGCGGCGATGACGATTGTGAGCGCCACCGCGCCGCCGGCGGGGTTGAACAGAAGGAAGGCGCCGGAGGCGAGCGTCAGCAGGCTCAGGAGCGCCGCGCCGAAGAACGGCCCCGTGCCCTGGATCATGAACGATCCCGCCAGAAACACAGCACCGGCGAGCAGCAACAGCAACCCGATGTAGAATTGCACGGCCAGTGTGCTCACCACCGGGAACAGGAGTGCGAGCGCGCCGAGGAGCGCCATCACGATGCCGGTCCAGAGAACGGTCTTCCGGCCCTTTTTCAAGGCGCTCATTGTCAGCGGGTCGGCCGTCAGAATGGCGTCGTGTCGCGGATCGATCATCATGGTTTTTCTCCTGATAAACCCCTCATGGGCATGACAAACAGGTGTGGGGCGCGACGGGCTGCGACAACACCGGCTGGGCGCAGATCGGGATTGCGTGGTTTGCATGGATCGGCGCGCCGGTCGGGTGCGGGTGCAGGGCGATGTCGCAGGGGCCGTCCCGCCGCCACGTCCGGGGTGGGTGCCGGAAGCCGCTGCGATCCGCCCCGGTCGTCCGGGGCCGTGGTGGACGTCTCACAGTGGGCATCCCACGGGCATCTCACGGGCAGGTCATGCGCAAGGCGCGCCACATCTGCGGTGCGGACTGCCCCGGATACGGTCGGGTGTCGCTCTGTGCCCCGGGGTGCCCCGGGCGCGCGCGCAGCACCTCGGACCGGGAGGCGGGGTGGCGGAAAGGGGCATGGGCCGCGCGGGGTATGGCCCCTGCGCGGCTTGGTCGCCCGGGGGCGCCGGGGAATGGTCGCCCAGGGGTCTGGGTGCCTAGGGCAGTAGGATCATGTTGAAAAGGCTGTAAAATTCCGAGATTACGGTGGCGGTTCACCGGTCGTTTCGGGTCTTCAGATCCGGGGTTTCCGGGCCGAGGCTTGCTTGCCAGGTCCGGCGGGCCAGATCCGCCTTTGCGGGCCGGTTGCAGGCGCCGTCGCGGGTCACTTCGCGGGACTGTGCCTCATTCCTTGTCCTTGCCGAGATCGGCGGCCAGCCGGAAGCCGATCCGGGCCGGCGGCTGTTCCGAGGCGTCTTCGCGGGGCAGGGCGCGCAGCATCACGTTGAGCTGGCTCACGTGCTGGATCAGCTGGGTTTTCGCGCCGGTGCCGTCCGACCCGTAGAAGGTGACGATGTCAGGATCGAAGAAGCCGACGCCCTCGATCCGCAGCACGCCCGCGTCGCCACCAGTGAAGCCCATCGCGACCTCGTGTTCATTGTCGAGCTGTTCCTCGAAATTCTGGATGTAGAGAATGACCCGCTCATAGGCCCATTCGGCCGGGCTTTTCTCTTCGAACGGCGTATCGGTGATCGCTTGCGGCAGCGGTTTCTGTTCGGCCGTCAGCGGCGCGTCGTCGGTGCATCTGGCCACGCGGGCCGGCGGGTGGGTGTCGGGTTTCGCCATGCTCACGCCCCCTTGCTGCGCCACAGCCAGGCGCCGTCGCTGCGCCGGTCGCGGGTGACGAGACCGGCGTGGTACAGGTGATTGAGGTGCCCCATCGCCTCGACCAAAGCAAGCCCGTATTCGCCGGCGCCGATCCGGCGGCCGTAGAGGGCCGGGAAGCACTCGACGGCGGTATGCGGCTCGGCGAGGACGGCGCGCAGCCGGTCGAGCGCGCCGTGGTGGTTGTCGATCAGCTGGCGCATGCGGGTCGGCAACCCGGTGTAGGGCAGCTTGTGGCCGGGCAGGACAAGGTGGCGGTCGTCGGCGAAGGCGGAGAGGCGTTCGCAGCTGTCGAGCCAGTCGCCGACCGGGTCGGCCTCGGGCTCGGTGGCGTAGACGCCGAGATTGGGGCTGATCGTGGCCAGGAGCTGGTCGCCGCCGATCACCAGGTCGCAATCGCGGCTCCAGAAGGTGGCGTGTTCCGGCGCGTGGCCGTTGCCGATGCGCACATCCCAGTCGCGTGCCCCGAAGCGCAGCGTGCTGCCCTCCTTGATGCGGCGAAAACCCAGCGGCATGTCGGCGACGATGTCGACGTAGTTGAACGGGCGCGATGTTTTGCGCTCTTCGTAGACCGCGTCGTCCATCCCGGCGGAGCGCCAGTAGGCGAGGGTTTCGTCCACCGGCACCATCTGTTCGTCGAGCAGCAGCATCCGGGCGAACAGCCAGGCGGTGCGGGTGGTGATGAGCGCGGCGCCGTGGTCACGCTGAAACCACCCGGCGAGCCCGACGTGGTCGGGGTGGTGGTGGGTGACGATCACCCGGGCGATGGGACGTCCCGCGAGCGGCCCGGCCAGCAGCTTTTTCCAGATCGCGCGGGTGCGTTTGGTGTCGAAGCCGGTGTCGACGATGGTCCAGCCGCCGCCGTCTTCGCCGTCGAAGGCGAAGACGTTGACGTGGTCGAGCTTCATCGGCAGGGGCAGGCGCATCCACAGCACGCCGTCGGCCACCTCGGTCGCTTCGCCCTCGGCGGGCGGCTCTTGCCAGGGGAACCTGATCGGCGCCGTCACCGGGCGAGGTCCTCGGGGCGGACGGCATAGAGCCCCGCGGCCCCGGCCCGGGCCTGGACGGTCAGGGTGGCGTATTCGGGCAGCAGCCGTTCGATGTAGTAGCGTGCGAGGGCTGTGCGCGGGCCGGTGCCGCCCTCGACGCAGGCGGCCTTGAGATGGAAGAAGGCGCCGAGCACCCGGGCACTTGCCTTGAGGAACGGCACTGCGCCGGCGAAGCGCTCCTGTATGTCCTGCTCGACCATCCACTCGACCGTTTCACGCAAGGTCTCGGCGGCGCTCCAGACCGTGTCGGCCAGGTCCGGCACCACGGCGCGGGCCAGTTCGGCCTCCTTTTCGCCGTCGTCGAACATCCGGTACGCCGCCTCGCCCCCGTCCATCATCTTGCGGCCCACCAGATCCATCGCCTGGATCCCGTTGGTGCCTTCGTAGATCGTCGTCACCCGGACGTCGCGCAGGTATTGCGCGGCGCCGGTCTGCTCGATGACGCCCATGCCGCCGTGCACCTGGATGCCGAGATCGGCGACCTTGACGCCGACATCGGTGCCGAAAGCCTTGGCGACCGGGGTGAGCAGCGCGGCGCGGGTGCTCCAGTCGGGGTCGCCGGTCGCGGCCGCGAGGTCGAGGGAGATCGCGCATTCGTAGGCGATGCAGCGGGCGGCGAAGATCTCGGCCTGCATCTCGACGAGCATCCGGCGCACGTCGGCATGGTCGACGATGGCGCCGGTGCCGGCGACGGGGGTGCGGCCCTGCTTGCGCTCCAGCGCGTAGGCCAGCGCGTGCTGATAGGCGCCTTCGGCCGCGCCGATGCCCTGGACGCCGACCTGCAGACGGGCGTTGTTCATCATCGTGAACATCGCCGCCATGCCGGCATTTTCCGCGCCGACCAGCCAGCCGGTGGCGGCTTCGAACCCCATCACGCAGGTCGGGCTCGCGTGCAGGCCGAGCTTGTGCTCGAGGCTGACGACCCGCAGCGCGTTGGCCGCTCCCGGGGTGCCGTCCGCGTCGGGGAGGTACTTCGGCACCAGGAACAGGCTGATGCCGCGGGTGCCTGCGGGCGCGTCAGGCAGGCGGGCGAGGACGAGGTGGCAGACGTTGCCGCCGAAATCGTGGTCGCCCCAGGAGATGAAGATCTTCTGGCCGGTGATCGCATGGGTGCCGTCGCCGTTCGGCACGGCCCTGGTCGTCAACGCGCCGACATCGGAGCCCGCCTGCGGCTCGGTCAGGTTCATCGTGCCGGTCCATTCGCCGGAGATGAGTTTCGGCAGGTAAAGCGCTTTCAGCGCGGGGCTGGCATGCGCTTCGAGCGCCTCGATCTGGCCCTGGGTGAGCAACGGGTTCAGCCCCAGCGACAGCGCCGCGCCCGACATCATGTCGTTGACCGCCACGGCGAGGCTGAAGGGCAGCCCCATGCCGCCGTGTTCGGGGGCGGCCGCGAGACCGACCCAGCCGCCTTCGGCAATCTTCGCGTAGGCGTCGCGAAACCCGGGCGCGGTGCGCACGGCGCCGTCTTCGAGCACCGCACCATGGGTGTCGCCCACAGACTGCAGGGGCGCGAGCACCTCGTCGCAAAGCTTCGCGGCCCCGGCGAGGATCGCGCTCACGGTGTCGGGCGTGGCCTCGGCGTAGCGCTCGGTTTCAGCGGCCAGGGGAAGGTTGTTCATATGATCGAGGATGAAACGGATCTCGTCGGCGGGTGCGCGGTAGGGCATTCGGAGTTCCTCGCTGACTTCACAACAGTACCGGGGCGGTCCAGATCAAAACCGCTTCAGACCGGGCAATCTGAAAATGGATTTTGATCCAGATTCAAGTGGTGGCGCAAATTCCTGGGATCAGACTGTTTCAGTCTGATCGGCTTTTGCTCTAGGACTTGGTCAAACCTCCCCGGCAACGGGCCGTAGCACAAGGAAGACGCAGCGTCATGGCCGAAACCGTCCGTCTCGACGACAGCGCGGCCGGCGTGGCGCGGGCCGCGGCGCTGCTGCGCGACGGGGCGCTGGTGAGTTTTCCGACCGAGACGGTCTACGGCCTCGGCGCGGATGCGACCAACGACCGGGCGGTGGCGCGGATCTTCGAGGCCAAGGGGCGGCCCCGGTTCAACCCGCTGATCGTGCATCTGCCGGATGTCGCGGCCGCGCAGGGGGTGGCGCTGCTCGAAGGAGACGCGCTGCGGTTGGCCGACGCCTTCTGGCCCGGGCCGCTCACGCTGGTGCTGCCGCGGCGCGACGGCGGCGGGCTCTCGCGCCTCGTCTCCGCGGGCCTGCCGACGGTCGCGGTGCGGGTGCCCGACCATGCGCTTGCCCACCGGCTGCTCGCCGAGACCGGCCGCCCGGTCGCGGCGCCGTCCGCCAACCCGTCCGGAAAGATCTCGCCGACCGAAGCGTCCCATGTGCTGGCCGGGCTTTCGGGGCGAATCGCGGCGGTGCTCGACGGCGGCGCCTGCCCGGTGGGGGTGGAAATCGACCATCGTCGGGTTTGCGCCCGGGTCGGGTGGCGGGGCGGTCCTGGAGCCGGTGCTGCTGCGTCCCGGCGGGCTGCCGGTGGAAGCGATCGAGGCCTGTCTCGGGGCGCCGCTGGCGGTGCAGGCGGCGGGCGATCCGGTGAGCGCGCCGGGCCAGCTCGCCTCGCATTACGCGCCGCGCGCGCCGGTGCGGCTGGGCGCGGTGGAGGCCGGGCCCGACGAACGCCTGCTGGGGTTCGGGCCGGTGGACGGTGCGGTGCTGAACCTGTCGCCGTCGGGCGATCTCGTCGAGGCGGCGGCGAATTTGTTTCGCCACCTGCATGCGCTCGACCTGGACGGGGCCGAACCGATCGCGGTGTCGCCGATCCCCGAGCACGGGCTCGGGCGTGGCGATCAACGACCGGTTGCGACGGGCCGCGGCGCCGCGCGATTGATTTCGACGTGCGGAGGCACGCCGGTCCGTGCCCAATCCGCAGGCGGATTGGGCGCCCGCGTTTTTGCGGCGGCGGCGGGGTGCCGATGGCCCTTTGCGCGCCTGTGGTGCGCCGCCCCGCGGGGCATTTACCGAATAAAAGGGCGGCGAACGGTCCGGTCCCACCCTTGTGCAAAGGCTCGAAAGACCCAGCCCGGCCTTGCCGCGATGCTCGGGTTTGATGCAAGATCCCGATCACCTCGCCCATCTTCAATAAAAAGGGTCGATCATGCTGGTGAAGCTCGAAATGTTCATGGCCCTCGCCCGGGAGCAGCATTTTGGCCGCGCGGCGGAAAGCCTCGGGATCACCCAGCCGACCCTGTCCACCGGGCTGAAGCAGCTCGAAGAGACGCTGGGCGTGCAGCTCGTGCGGCGCGGCTCGCGGTTTGGCGGGCTGACGCCCGAGGGGCAGCGCGCGCTGGTCTGGGCGCGGCGGATCGTCGGCGACAGCCGGCGGTTCCGGGAGGAAATGCGCGCGGCGCACGCGGGGCTGGCGGGGCATCTGCGCCTCGCCGTCATTCCCACGGCGCTCACCTGGGCCTCGCGGCTTGCATCCGGATATGCGGCGCGGCACCCGAAGGTCGCCTTCACGATCCTGTCGCGCAATTCGGGCGACATCCTCACCATGCTGGAAAACTTCGAGGCGGACGCGGGGCTGTCCTATCTCGACAACGAACCGCTCGGCCGGGTGACGACGGTGCCGCTCTACCGCGAACGCTACACGGTCCTGTGCCCCGCCGACCACCCGCTGGCGGCGCGCGGCGAGATCGACTGGGCCGACCTTGGCGGGGTGCGCCTCTGCCTGCTGACGCCGGACATGCAGAACCGGCGGATCATCAACCGCGCTTTCATGGAAGCCGGGGTGCAGCCGGTGGTGGAGATGGAATCGAACTCCACCGTGGTGCTGGCGAACCATGTCGCGTCGGGCGGTTGGGTGACGGTGCTGCCGGGCGACGTGGCGCGGTACCTGGCGGCAGGGCAGGGGCTCGGGGTGGTGCCGATCCGCCAGCCGGCGCCCGGGCCCGCGGTGGGGCTCGTTGCGCTGCACCAGGAGGTGCACACGCCGGTGCTGAGATCGCTCATCGACGAGGCGGCGCAGACTTCCGTGATAAACTAGGTCTATCGTTTGATGGATCGGCGCATTTGAACTCCGATCCCTCATCCGGGACAGCGGTTCGCTGTCATGGGCGAAGCGCCCGCAGGACGACGTCACGGCCGAAGCCGCCATCGCGGCGGCGATCGAGGCCGAAAGCGGCCGCGCAGGTCCGCTCTTGCCGATCGGCCACGGTATCCGGCACCTGTTCGGCTCCGTGCCCGAGGTGGCGGTGCCGATGATCGCCGAGGCGCCCAACATCGGGCGCGCCGGAGTGCATGGGGTGATGAGCTTCTGCCCCGATTTCCGGAGGCAGCCGGCGAAGACGCCGGTGGTCAAGGTCTGCCGCGCCGAGGCAGCCCAGGCGCAGGGCGGCGCGGCGCTGGCGGCGGCGGCAACGGTCGGCAAGCTGGCGGAGGCCCCGGCGAAATGAAGCTGTTTGTGTCCGTCGATGTCGTGGCCCGGGCGCTGGGTGCCGAAGAGCGCGCCTGGGCGCTGATCCGCGAGGCGGAGGCGCATGGGCTACCGCTCGACATCACCACCGTGGGCGCGTGCGCGATGATCTGGCTCGAGCCGCTGGTCGAGATCGAGCAAGACGGCGTGCGCCACGCCTATGGGCCAATGACGGCCGCGGACGTGCCGGCGCTGCTCGACGGGACGTTGCCGGGGCACGGACCGGTCGAGGAGATTGCGCTTTTCGCCCGCCAGACCCGGCTCACCTTTGCGCGTCGCGTGGTGATCGACCCATTGTCGCTCGAAGCCTGCGAAGCCCACGGCGGGCCGGCGGGGCTGCGGCACGATCCCGCTCCAGATCGCGGGCAACGTCCGCATGGGCGGGCTGTTCGAGACGGCCTTCGGCATGCCGCTCGGCGAGATCGTGAACGAGATCGCCGGCGGCACCCGCTCGGGGCGGCCGGTGAAGGCGGTGCAGGTCGGCGGGCCGCTCGGGGCCTATCTCCCGGTCGCGGAATTCGACACGCCGTTCGGCTACGAGGAGTTCGACGGCTCCGGCGGGCTGATCGGACATGCCGGGCTCGTGGTGTTCGACGACACCGTCGACATGGCCCAGCAGGTGCGCTTCGCCGTCGAATTCTGCGCGCTGGAGAGCTGCGGGAAATGCACGCCCTGCCGGGTGGGCGTCGGTGCGCGGCGTCGAAACGATCGACCGCTGGATGGCGGGCAAGGACATGCGCGAGCTGGTGCTCGACCTCGTGCGACACGCTGAAGGACGGCTCGCTCTGCGCGCTGGGCGGGTTCACCTCCTATCCCGGTGCGCTCGGCGGTGACGGTATTTCCCGGAAGATTTCGAGCGGGCGCGGGAGGCGGCGCAATGACGTGTGACGGTGGCGCAGAACGGGCTTTCGAAAGCCCGTTGCAACGCGATTTCGAAATCGCGTTTTCAAGGCGCTTCGCAAGCGCCTTCCCGCCCGCAAGGAGGCAAGGTCATGAAAGATTTCATCATCCCCTGAGACGAGACCGACCGTGGCACCCCCGCCGCCACCCCCGCGCAGGTGGCGCGCCAGTGACGCTCACCGTCGACGAGTTTGCCAGTCACCGTGCCCGACGGCACCTCCGTCATGCGTGCCGCGAGCCTCGCCGGCATCCAGGTGCCGAAGCTCTGCGCGACCGACAGCGTCGAGGCCTTCGGCTCCTGCCGGCTCTGCGTCGTCGAGATCGAGGGCCGCGCGGCACGCCGTCGTCCTGCACCACGCCGGTGGCCGAGGGCATGGTCGTGCATACCCAGACCGGCAAGGTGCGCAAGATCCGCCGCGGGGTGATGGAGCTCTACATCTCCGACCACCCGCTCGACTGCCTGACCTGTGCGGCCAACGGCGATTGCGAATTGCAGGACATGGCGGGCGTCGTCGGCCTGCGCGATGTGCGCTACACGGGCACCGAGAACCATTTCGACGCGCGCCAGAACGGCGAGGCCAACCCGCATTGGCATGCCGAAGGACGAGACCAACCCCTATTTCACCTATGACCCGGCGAAATGCATCGTCTGCTCGCGCTGCGTGCGGGCCTGCGAAGAGGTGCAGGGCACCTTCGCGCTGCACCATCGAGGGGCGCGGCTTTGACAGCCGGGTGTCGCCGGGCATGCGGATGGACGATTTCCTCTCGCTCCGATTGCGTGTGCTGCGGCGCCTGCGTGCAGGCCTGCCCGACGGCGACGCTTGCAGGAGAAATCCGTGATCGAACTCGGCACGCCCGACCGTTCGGTGGTCACCACCTGCGCCTATTGCGGCGTCGGCTGTTCGTTCAAGGCGGAGCTGAACGGCGACGCACTGGTGCGCATGGTGCCCGACAAGGACGGCAAGGCGAACCGGGGCCATTCCTGCGTGAAGGGGCGTTTCGCCTGGGGCTATGCCAACCACCGCGACCGGATCCTGAACCCGATGATCCGCGACAGCATCGACGAGCCCTGGCGCGAAGTGTCGTGGGACGAGGCGATGGGCTTCGCCGCCGACCGGATCCAAGGGCCATCCAGGAGAGCATGGCCGCCACTCCATCGGCGTCATCACCTCGTCGCGCTGCACCAACGAGGAGACCTACCTCGTCCAGAAGCTGGCCCGCGCGGTGCTTTCGCAACAACAACACCGACACCTGCGCGCGGGTCTGCCATTCGCCCACCGGCTACGGGCTGGGCCAGACCTTCGGCACCTCCGCGGGCACGCAGGATTTCGACTCCGTCGAGCACACCGATGTGGTCATCGTCATCGGCGCGAACCCGACCGACGGGCACCCGGTGTTCGCCTCGCGGCTGAAGAAGCGGCTGCGAGCGGGGGCGAAGCTGATCGTGATCGATCCGCGTCGGATCGACCTGGTGAAGTCGGCCCATGTCGAGGCCGCGCACCACCTGCCGCTGCGGCCCGGCACCAACGTCGCCGTGATCACCGCGCTGGCCCATGTGATCGTGACCGAGGGGCTGGTGGATGAGGCCTTCATCCGCGGCGCTGCGACTGGGAGAGATTTCCAGGACTACGCGGCCTTCGTGTCCAGCGATCCGCGCACAGCCCCGAGGCGACCGAGCCTGCTGACCGGCGTGCCCGCCGAAGAGCTGCGCGCCGCCGCGCGGCTCTTCGCGACGGGCGGCAACGGCGCGATCTACTACGGGCTCGGCGTGACCGAGCACTGCCAGGGCTCGACCACCGTGATGGGCATCGCCAACCTCGCGATGCTGACCGGCAATATCGGCCGGCCCGGCGTGGGCGTGAACCCGCTGCGCGGTCAGAACAACGTGCAGGGCGCCTGCGACATGGGCGCGTTCCCGCACGAACTGCCGGGCTATCGCCACGTGAAGAATGCGCGATGTGCGCGAGATCTTCGAGAGCCGCTGGGGCGTCGAGATCGACCCGGAGCCGGGCCTGCGCATTCCCAACATGCTGGATGCCGCGGTCGAGGGCACCTTCAAGGGGCTCTACGTTCAGGGCGAGGACATCCTGCAATCGGACCCGGATACCAAGCACGTGCCGCGGGCCTTGCGGCGATGGAATGCGTCATCGTCACGACCTGTTCCTGAACGAAACCGCGAACTACGCCCATGTGTTCCTGCCCGGCTCGACCTTCCTCGAAAAGGACGGCACCTTCACCAATGCCGAACGCCGCATCAACCGGGTGCGCGAGGTGATGGCGCCGAAGAACGGCATGGCGGATTGGGAGGTGACGCAAGCGCTGGCCAACGCGATGGGCGCGGCCTGGTCCTATACGCATCCGGCCAGATCATGGACGAGATCGGCCGGACGCACCACGCCCAGTTTCGCCGGCGTGCACCTACGACATGCTCGAGCGGATCGGGCTCGGTGCAATGGCCCTGCAACGAGGCCCAGCCCGAGGGCACGCCGCTCATGCATGTGGACGGGTTCGTGCGCGGCAAGGGCCGGTTCATCGTCACCGAATACGTGGCGACCGACGAGAAGACCGGCCCGCGTTTCCCGCTGCTGCTGACCACGGGGCGGATCCTCAGCCAGTACAACGTCGGCGCGCAGACGCGGCGCACCGAGAACAACGTCTGGCACGAGGAAGACGTGCTGGAGATCCACCCGCACGACGCCGAGCAGCGCGGGATCTCGGACGGCGACTGGGTCAAGCTCGCCTCGCGGTCGGGCGAGACGGCGTTGCGCGCCGAGATCACCGAACGGGTCAGCCCCGGCGTGGTCTACACCACCTTCCACCACCCCGACACGCAGGCCAACGTGGTCACCACCGACTATTCCGACTGGGCCACGAACTGCCCGGAATACAAGGTGACGGCGGTGCAGGTGATGCCGTCGAACGGGCCGACCGACTGGCAGGAAGACTACGCCGCGCAGGCCGGCCAGGGCGCGCCGGATCGAGGCGGCCGAATGACCAGGCGCCAGGCGCTTTCCCGGCCGCGCGGTCGGGCCGGGCGAGGTCGCGTGCGGTGACCCGGTCGCTGCCCGAAGAGGTGCCGGTGGCGATCACCTTCAACGGCACCACGCTGGCGGTGATGATGGCGACGCCGGACGACATCGCCGATTTCGCCCACGGCTTCGCGCTCACCGAGGGCGCGATCGGCGCGCCGGGCGAGATCGAGAGCTTCGAGATCGTCGAAGGGACCGCAGGAGATCGAGGCGCGGTTCTGGCTGGCGGAGGCGCGCGCAGAAGCGCTCGCGAACCGGCGCCGGAAGATGGCGGGGCCGGTCGGCTGCGGGCTCTGCGGGATCGAACTCGCTCGACGCGGCTGTTCGGAAATTCCCGCGCGTCGGCTCCGATCTGATGCTGGCCCGCGCCGAGATCGCCGACGCGCCCGAGGCGCTGAAAATCCGCCAGCCGCTCCGCGACCGCACCGGCGCGATCCATGCCGCGGGCTTCCCGTGCCCCGGCGCCAGGCCCGGAACAGGAATTGTGCTGGCGCGCGAGGATATCGGCCGCCACAACACGCTCGACAAGCTGATCGGAGCGCTGCTGTTTGCCGGCGAAGACCCGGGCGCGGTGGTGCTGACCAGCCGGGTCACTGTCGAGATGGTCCACAAGGCCGCGTTTGCCGGCATCGCCGCGATCATCGCCGCTTCGGCGCCGACAGCCTTTGCGCTCGCCCGGGCCGAGGCGGCGGGGCTGACGCTCGCCGCCTTCGTGCGGGGCGGCCAGTTCGACCTCTATTCCCACCCCGAGCGGGTGCAGACGGGGACGACAGATGTCGCCCGAAAAGTTGACCCACATGGCCAACCGGATCGCCGCCTTTTTCCGCAGCCAGCCCGGTGACACGGCCAACAGCGGGGCTGCGGACCTCGGCGGCTTCTGGGAGCCCCGGATGCGCCGGCGATTGTTCGACCACATCGCCACGGGCGGGGCGCGCCGTGGAGGTGATCGAGGCCGCGCAGCGGATGCCTGGGCCCGCAGAGTGACGCCAGGTAAACGCGGCCCGGCTTGACCGCGCCCGGCTTGACCGGCCAGGCTGTGCGGATGGAGGAGACATCATGCGCGACATCAATGCCGAGCTTCCAGACACGCCGTTCTGGCGCGCCTACAACGGCACGTTCGCCGGCCTGCCGAGCTGGGCCGGGTTCGATGCCTTCTGGGCGCGGTTCGAAGCCGCGGGCGGGGAATGGTACGTGTTCGACCCGACCGGGGACGCGCCCGAAGCGCCGGTCGCGGATGTCGCGGCGATTCTCGCCGAGGCGCGGGCCTGTGTCGAGCAGGTCCGGGCGCGCAGCTTCTGCGGGGCGGTCTTTGCGGACGATCTCGAAGCGCCGTCCTTCGTGAAAGTCTTCGACCCCTACCGGATGGGCGGGGTCTGTGGCGGGTCGGGCGAACGGGTGCTGCCCAGGTGGATCTTCAGCCGGATCGCACCGGATCCGTTGCCGCTTCTGCCCGACGCGCCGGAGAAGAAGGGGCTCTTTGCCCGGCTGGTCGGCTGAAAGCGGGCGCGGTTCGCGGGGGTGCACTGGTCCTGGTCGGCTGAAAGCGCGCACCGGTCATGGGGCACCGGCTGTGTCCACGTCCGCGGTTCCATATATTCTCTGGTCCACAGCCCTAGGCGCCCAGGGGTGTGGTGTCGCAAGTGGAAAACGTATCCTTTAAATTCAAGTATTTGCCGGCTCAAGCCGTTAAACCTTTCACCTTCGCCCTGCGGGACGCCGCCGCCGACACCCCGGCCCGGGGCCGGGTGCGACGGCTCCGGCGCTTTCAACACCGTCAAAAAAGCCCCGAGACGAAAAACCGGCGCGCGCGCCCCGTGTCACACGGCCGGACCCCGGCCGGGATCAGACCGCGCGCTGGTGATGTTCGACCAGCCGGAGACCACCCGGGTCGCGCAGATAGGTCGTGGTGCAATGCGCGGTGTAGTCGTCCTGGAAGTCGCGCCGCGCGGTGGCATGGTAGCGCAGCGTGATCCGGTCATCGGCGACGTCCATCTCCTGGTGGTCGAAGGCCACGGCCTCCCAGCGCGGGGCGTTTTTCAGGGCGTCGAGAATATGGTCTCCGCGCAGCGGTTCCGGCCGGTCGGGGAACCACATCTCGGCGTCTTCTGCCATGTGGGCCCGGTAAAACGCCGGGCCTTCGAGCCAGAAGTTTTCCTCGACAGCCCAAGGGCTCGTGTGGGCAAGCGGGTCATTGACGGTATTCGTCATGTCGAACTCCATCGCTACCTGCCTGATATATGGGGTGGCGCGGACGCGGGCGGAACGGAGGGGCTTCACTTTTCCGCGCGCTGCCATCCACCTCTGGATGAGGTTTTGCGCTCGGCGCGCGCGTGCCCTAGAAGGGGCCAGTTCGAACAAGGGAGAACGGCGTGGCATCCATCGTATCCATCAAAGGCGCGAGGAAGGTCTACGACGGCGGCTTCGAAGCGCTGAAGGGCATCGACCTCGAGATCGAGGCGGGCGAAGTGCTGGCGCTGCTCGGGCCGAACGGGGCGGGCAAGACCACGCTGATCTCGATGATCTGCGGCGTGTCGACCATTTCCGAGGGCCAGATCACCGTCGGCGGGCACGATGTGCGGCGCGATTTCCGGGCCGCGCGCAGCCTGATCGGGCTGGTGCCGCAAGAGCTGACGGTGGACGGGTTCGAAACCGTGATGGGCACGGTGCAATTCACCCGCGGATTGTTCGGCAAGAAGCGCGACGATGCGCTGATCGAACGGATTCTCACCGACCTCGCGCTCCACGACAAGAAGGATGCGAAGATCATCACCCTGTCGGGCGGCATGAAGCGGCGGGTGATGATCGCGAAGGCGCTTGGCGCATGAGCCGCGGGTGCTGTTTCTCGACGAGCCCACCGCCGGGGTCGACGTGGAGCTCCGGCGCGAGATGTGGGAGGTGATCGGGCGGCTCAAGGCGAGCGGGGTCACGATCATTCTCACCACCCATTACATCGAGGAAGCAGAGGCGATGGCCGACCGGGTGGGGGTCATCAACAAGGGCGAGCTTCTGCTGGTCGAGGACAAGACCAGCCTGATGGCGCGGATGGGGAAGAAGACCCTGGAGGTGGTCCTGCCGGAGCCGCTCGATGCCGTGCCCGACAGGCTTGCGGCGCGCGGCGTCGTGCTGGGCGACGGCGGCCGGAGCCTGGTCTACGAATACGACACCAACGCCGACAAGACCGGGATCACCGACCTGCTCGCGGAGATCCGCGCGGCGGGGCTGCATCTTGCCGATCTCGACACCAAGCAATCGAGCCTCGAGGATATCTTCGTCGGTCTCGTCGGGGAGAAAAGCGCATGAATTTCCACGCGATTGCAGCGATCTACCGGTTCGAAATGGCGCGGTTCTTCCGCACGATCTGGCAGAGCGTCGTCTCGCCGGTGCTGTCGACCTCGCTCTATTTCATCGTCTTCGGCTCGGCCATCGGCTCGCGCATCCAGGAGGTCGACGGGGTGAGCTACGGCGCGTTCATCGTGCCCGGCCTCATCATGCTGACGGTGCTGCAACAGTCGATCTCCAACGCCGCGTTCGGGATCTATTTTCCGAAATTCATGGGCACGATCTTCGAGCTCCTGTCGGCGCCGGTCGACGTTCTGGAGATCGTCATCGGCTATGTCGGGGCGGCGGCGACCAAGAGCCTGATCATCGGCACGATCATCCTCGCGACCTCGTTCTTCTTCGTCGATCTCAGCATTGCCCACCCGGTGTGGATGCTGGCCTTTCTGGTGCTGACCTGTTTCAGCTTCGCGATGTTCGGCTTCATCGTCGGCATCTGGGCCAAGAGTTTCGAACAGCTCAACCTGATCCCGATGCTGATCGTGACGCCCCTGGTGTTCCTCGGCGGCTCGTTCTACTCGATCACCATGCTGCCGCCGTTCTGGCAGACGGTGACGATGTTCAACCCGGTGGTCTATCTCGTCTCCGGCTTTCGCTGGTCGTTCTTCGGGTTGGCGGACGTGCCGGTGGCGGTTTCGCTGGCCGCGATCGCGGCGTTTGCCGGGTTGTGCCTCGGCGGGATCTGGTGGATTTTCCGGACCGGCTGGCGGCTCAGGACCTGAGGCGAAAAAACAACGCGGATGGGAATTTGGCGGGTTGCCTTGTGGTATACCAGTTCGCGTTCTACATGGCATCGCATGAAGCTATCTCTCCCGTTCCTCAACCGCGCGCCGCGCGTGGCGGTGATCCGCCTGCATGGCACGATCGCCACCGGTCCGCGCGGGCAGATCAACGACGCCACCTTTGCCCCGCTGATCGAACGCGCCTTCAAGCGCGGCAAGCCGGCGGCGGTGGCGCTCAGCATCAATTCACCCGGCGGCTCGCCGGTGCAAAGCTCGATGATCGCCGCGCGGATTCAGCGTCTGGCGGCGGAGAAGGACGTGCCTGTCTTTGCCTTCGTCGAGGATGTCGCGGCCTCGGGCGGCTACTGGCTCGCCTGCGCCGCCGACAGGATCTATGCCGACAAGACCTCCATCGTCGGCTCCATCGGGGTGATTTTCGCGAGCTTCGGCGCCAACGAGTTCATCGCCAAGCACGGTGTCGAGCGGCGGGTCTATACCTCGGGCGAGAACAAGTCGCAGCTCGATCCGTTCCGGCCCGAGAACCCCGAGGATGTCGCCCGGATCACGGCGATCGGCGGCGAGATGCACGAGGTTTTCATCGACCACGTCAAAGCGTCGCGCGGGGGCCGGCTGGACCAGGACGGCGCGCTGTTCACCGGCGCGTTCTGGACCGGCGGCACAGCCGAGAAGCTGGGGCTGGTCGACGGGATCGGCCATCTCGTGCCGGTCATGAAACAGGAATTTGGCGAGAAGGTGCGGTTTGCCGTCTACGGGCCGCGCCGCTCGATGCTGAAGCGCTTCGGCGCGGCGCTTGTCGGCGATGCTCTCGCCGCCGTGGAAGAGCGCGCACTCTGGGCGAGGTTCGGACTTTAACCCATGTATTTCAAGCTGATCACGCTTTTCCTCGTCGGCATGATGGTGCTCGCCTTCTTCGGCAAGCTCAGGTTCCCCGGCCAGAAGAAACTTCGAAAACATGAAATGCCCGAAATGCGGCCGCTACCGCATCGGCAAGGGCCCCTGCGGCTGCGACAAGAAGGGTTGAGCTGTTGGACTTCGTCTTTGCCTCGCTCGGGCTGGTAATCCTCCTCATTGCCGGTGACAGCCTGGTGCGCGGCGCGGTCAACCTGTCGCTCCGGCTCGGCGTGCCGGCGCTGATCGTCTCGCTGACCATCGTCGCCTTCGGCACCTCGGCGCCGGAACTCCTGATCTCGGTGCAGGCGGTGCTCGAGGGTGTGCCCGGGCTCGCGATGGGCAACGTGGTCGGCTCGAACACCGCCAACATCCTGCTGGTGCTGGGGGTGCCGGCGCTGCTCAAGGGGCTCGACACCGCCGGCTGCGACACCAGGCGCAACTACGTCTACATGATCGCTGGCCACGCTTCTGTTCATCGGTCTCGCGCATGGCGGCCGGTTCGGCTGGCCGCAGGGCATCATCCTGCTCGCCGGGCTCGGGCTGATGCTCACGTCGGCTTTCCGCGAGGCGCAGGCCCACCGGCGCGCGGTCAAGGCGCAGCTGGCGGCCGAACTTGCGGCCAGGGGCGAGGCGCTGGACGCCGAGGCGCTCGAGGCGCAGGCGGAGGCCGAGGAGGAAGGCGAAGTCGAGGGGGTCGACCCCGACATGGCCTGGTGGAAAGTGTTCCTGTTCCTCGGCCTCGGGCTCATCGGCCTGCCGCTGGGCGCCGATATCCTGGTCGACAGCTCGACCAGCATCGCGCGCACGTTCGGCGTGTCGGAGACGGTGATCGGGCTCACGCTCGTCGCCATCGGCACCTCGCTGCCGGAGCTCGCGACCACGGTGATGGCGGCCTACCGCAACCAGGCCGAGGTGGCGCTGGGCAACGTGATCGGGTCGAACATGTTCAACCTGCTCGCGATCATCGGCGTCGCCTCGATGGTCGGGCCGCTGCCGGTCGAGCCCAAGCTGCTGATGTACGACCTCTGGGTGATGCTCGCGGCCTCGCTGCTGATCGCGCCCTTCGTGTTCCGGGGTTGGCACATGGGCCGCGCCTGGGGCATCGTGTTCGCGGGGCTCTACGTCATCTATCTGTTGCTGCTCCTGAACCACTGAGGCGGGCATGGCTGAAACGGGCACGAACGGGCGGGCATTGGTAACGGGCGCGGGGCGCGGCTGGGCCGGGCGATGGCCGTCTATCTCGCCGGGCGCGGCTACGACGTTGCCGTGCATTACGCGGGCTCAGCGGAAGGCGCGGCCGAAACCGTGGCCCTGTGCGAAGCGTCAGGCGCGCACGCGGTGGCGCTGCAGGCCGACCTGCTCGATCTCGACGCCACCCAGGGCCTCGTGCCCCGCGCGGCCGAGGCGCTCGGCGGGCCGCTGACCCTGCTCGTCAACAACGCCTCGATCTTCGAGTACGACCGGCTCGGTACCGCCACGCCCGAAAGCTGGGACCGGCACCTCAATTCCAACCTGCGCGCGCCCGTTCGTCCTGACCCAGGCGCTTCGCCGATCAGGCCCCCGCGGCGCAGAACGACGGGCGAACCGCGTCGCCAGCGCGCTGGTCGTCAACATGCTCGACCAGCGGGTGCGCAAGCTCACGCCCGAATTCATGACCTACACGATCGCCAAGATGGGGCTCTGGGCGTTTACCCGCACCGCGGCGCAGGCGCTGGCGCCGGCGATCCGGGTCAACGCGATCGGACCGGGGCCGACGCTCCAGGGCGGGCGCCAGAGCGACGACCACTTCGCGCGGCAACGTGCGGCGCACGGTGCTGGAGCGCGGCGCAGACCCCGACGACATCACCGCCGCACTCGGTTACCTGATCGACGCAAAGGCCATCACCGGGCAGATGATCGCGGTCGACGGCGGCCAGCACCTGGCCTGGCAGACCCCGGATGTTATGGGCCTCGAATAGCCCCGGCGCGGTTGCCCCCGCGACAACTTGTACACGCCCCGGCATTCTTGGCTTTTTTCGACACAATTCTGCCATAGTTTTCAGGCTTTTACGAAAACGTGATATTTTTTCCGTTTTAAAACAATGTCCTAAGCGGCTGCCCAAAAAACAGGCAATCTGTGGAAGCTGCTAGGAAACAAGGCTTTTGCCCCGCGCGCGGCAGGCTTTCCACGGACTTATCCACAGAATTCTGTGAACAGCTTTGGCCTTGTCTCGGCCCCGCCAAGATTGCAGCACGCCGGGGGAATCAGTACAGCGTTTCGCGAGACCCGGAACCGGGGTTTTGCGGGGACCGCGGCGAAGCGCAGCGACGTTGCACGGGGTTTTGCGTCAAACCTGTTTCCGGTTCAAAGCGAAACGCTTTAGGCAGGACGGATGAGCGAGCAATCCGAACCACAAGCCCCGCCCCCGGGTCCGCGGGGGCATGCCCTGATCGCCGACGAGGTCAAACGCCTCGACGGCTCGCCGGGGGTCTACCGGATGCTCGATGACAAGGGCGCGGGTGCTCTATGTCGGCAAGGCGAAGAACCTCAAGAAGCGGGTGTCGAACTACGCCAAGCCCACCGGCCATTCGGCCCGGATCGCGCGGATGATCGCGCAGACCGCCGAGATGATGTTCCTGACGACACGCTCGGAAACCGAGGCGCTGCTGCTCGAACAGAACCTGATCAAGCAGCTCAAGCCCGACTACAACGTGCTGCTGCGCGACGACAAATCCTTCCCCAATATCCTGGTGACCGACCACCCCTTTCCGCAGATCCGCAAGCACCGCGGCGCGAAGAAGGACAAGGGGCAGCTACTTCGGGCCCTTCGCCTCGGCCGACGCGGTGAACCGGACGCTGAACCAGCTGCAGAAGGTGTTTCTGCTGCGCAACTGCACCGACGCGATGTTCGACAGCCGCACCCGGCCTTGCCTGCTCTACCAGATCAAGCGCTGCGCGGGGCCCTGCGTCGGCAAGATCGCCGAGGCCGACTACGCCGGGCTGGTGTCGGACGCGACGCGGTTTCTCTCCGGCAAGACCACGGCGGTGCAGGAACAGCTCGCCGGCGAGATGCAGGCGGCGTCCGAGGCGATGGAGTTCGAGCGCGCCGCCGCCTTGCGCGACCGGATCCGGGCGCTCACCCAGGTGCAGTCGAACCAGGGGATCAACCCGCGCGGTGTGGCCGAGGCCGACGTGATCGCGCTGCACATGGAGGGCGGCCAGGCCTGTGTGCAGGTGTTCTTCATCCGCGCGCACCAGAACTGGGGCAACCGGGCGTTCTTCCCGCGCACCGGGGCGGGCGCCGGCGAGGCCGAGGTGCTTGCAGGCCTTCATCGGCCAGTTCTACGACAAGAAGGACCCGCCGCGGCTGATGCTGCTGTCGCATCCGATCGAGGACCAGGAGCTGATGGCCCGAGGCGCTGGGCGAACGGGCGGGGCGCAAGGTCGAGCTGGCGGTGCCGCTCCGGGGCGAAAAGGCCGAGCTGCTGGCCTCGGCCGCGCGCAACGCCCGCGAGGCGCTGGGGCGCAAGATGGCGGAGACGGAAAGCCAGGCGCGGCTGCTCGACGGGCTGGCGGCGGCGTTCGATCTCGACGAGCCGCCGGGGCGGATCGAGGTCTACGACAACTCCCACATCCAGGGCGCGTTTGCGGTGGGCGCGATGATCGTGGCCGGGCCCGACGGTTACATGAAGAGCCAGTACCGCAAGTTCAACATCAAAGGCGAAGAGCTCACGCCCGGCGACGATTTCGGGATGATGAAGGAGGTGCTGACGCGACGGTTCAAGCGGCTCCTGAAGGAAGATCCCGACCGCGAAGGCGAGACCTGGCCGGATCTCCTGCTGATCGACGGCGGCGCGGGGCAGGTCTCGGCGGTCAACCAGATCCTGGAGGATCTCGGGGTCGAGGACATCGCGATGATCGGCGTCGCCAAGGGGATCGACCGCGACGCCGGCAAGGAGGAGTTTCACCGGATCGGGGCGCGGCCCTTCGCGCTCAAGCGCAACGACCCGGTGCTCTACTTCGTGCAACGGCTGCGCGACGAGGCCCACCGCTTCGCCATCGGCACCCACCGGGCGAAACGGGCAAAGGCGATCGGCGCCACGCCGCTCGACGAAGTGCCGGGGGTGGGGGCGACGCGCAAGCGCGCGCTTCTCCAGCATTTCGGCTCGGCCAAGGCGGTGGCGCGCGCCTCGCTCGACGATCTGAAGGCGGTGCCGGGGATCTCGGCCGCGCTCGCCGAGACGATCCACGGCTATTTCCAGGAGCATGGCTAGCCGCCGCCACCCGGTTCGCCCGGGCGAAGGTCAGTTAGCGCTATCATACAATAAAAACAATCACCTGACCCCCTGTCCGAGTTCGCCCACCCGTCGCGCGGTCTTCGCCCGCCTCTCGTCCCGGGGCCTTCCCTGTCTGTCTTTGCTGCCAAATAGCTCGGAGGACACGGGGGGCTGGCCCCCATCACCTGTCGCATATGTGCGCCACCGGACCACCTTCCCCCGCCCAACGGAACGCGGTAGACAGACGCCATGAGGTGGACACTTCCGAACATACTCACCATCGCCCGGTTGGTCGCCGTGCCGCTGATCCCGGTGATGTTTTTGTTCTTCGCGCGGCCCTGGGCCGACTGGTACGCGATGGTCCTGTTCATCATCGCGGCCTTCACCGATTACCTCGACGGCTACCTCGCGCGCGCCTGGAAGTTGGAGACGCTGTTCGGCGCGGCGATGGACCCGATCGCCGACAAGGCGCTGGTGATGATCGCGCTCCTGGTCATCAACGGCTATGCCGGGCTCACCCCCTGGATCATGCTGCCCTCGGCGATCATCATCTACCGCGAAGTTTTCGTTGCGGGCCTGCGCGAAAGCCTCGGCGACCGGGCCCGCGCGCTCAAGGTCACCAACCTCGCGAAGTGGAAGACCACCAGCCAGATGGTGGCGATCACCCTGATCTTCGCCAAGGGGGTGATCGAGCACCACGCGGTGATGGAGGACGGCAGCTATCGCCGCTGGCTGTTGGGCTGGTCGGATTGGACCGGCAACGCGGGGATCGTGCTTCTGTGGGTGGCCGGTGGGCTCACCATCTTCACCGGCTGGGACTATTTCAAGAAGGCCCTGCCGTTCCTGAGAGAGGAGCCCCATGATTGACGTGATGTACTTCGCCTGGGTCCGCGAGCGGATCGGCGAATCGCGTGAGCGGGTCGAGACGCAGGCGGCGACCGTCGCCGGCCTCGTCGAGGAGCTGAAGGCGCGCGAGCCGCGCTATGCGCTGGCGTTCGAGGATCTTTCGGCGCTGCGGGTGGCGCTCGACCAGGAGCTGTCCGACTTCGACAGCCCGCTCGACGGCGTGCGCGAGGTTGCCTTCTTCCCGCCGATGACAGGCGGCTGATGCGGATCCGGGTCCAGGCGGAGCGGTTCGACGCCGGCGCGGAGCTCGACGGGTTCGCGACCGGCGCAGACGTCGGCGCGGTCGTGAGCTTTACCGGCGTCGTGCGCGGCACCGGCGGGCTCGCCCGGATGGAGATCGAGCATTACCCCGGCATGACCGAGAAGGCGATCGCCCGCTACGCAGAGGAGGCGCGCGACCGGTGGGGGCTGGCGGATGTGCTGGTGATCCACCGCTTCGGCAGCCTTGCCCCGGGAGAGCCGATCATGATGGTCGCCACCGCCAGCCGCCACCGCGCCGCGGCCTTCGAGGCGGCCGAATTCCTGATGGACTGGCTGAAAAGCCGGGCGCCGTTCTGGAAAAAGGAGATCGGCGCGGACGGAGAGACCTGGGTCGCCGCGAAAGACGAAGATGAGACCGCGCTCGACCGGTGGTGACGGATTGCGCCATGGTGCAGGCCGCGGCGGTCGCGACAGCGGCGGCGTCCTCGCGGCGTGACGCCCTGTTTCCATCGTTATCCGATGGTGGCCTGATAATGATATGTATTCTCTGAAATAACTTGATCGATTCCCCAGGGGGCCAAAGGGCCAGGGGACCGGGCGAAATGGAGACCGGGAGAGGCGCGGAGTAACGCAAAGGCGCGTTCCGAAACCGATCATGCCTCCCGGTGGCACTGGCTCGGAGCGGCGGGCCATCCTGCATCAGGGGAAAAGCGGGCGATGCCTCTTCCCGGACCCATACAGAAAATTCCGTCGACAATGTTCGGCCGCGGGCGCGATCAAGCCACCCGCAACGCCCGTTTCGAACCCAGAGATAAATCCTCAGAGTTTGGACGTCTTCATGTTGCGCGCGATAGAGGTCTCATCCACACTCAGCTCATGGATTTTGATCACCCGGCGATCGTACGCCTCAATCAATGTAGAATGGTGCTCACCCAAGGGATTTTGCTGCGGCATCACCGACTGCTCGAGGTATCTTTGGCGGAGGGTTTGACGGGGGAAAAATATGATCCACAATTCTCAATCAAGAACGTGAAACGCCTCGATATCCATGCGGAAAGCGCTCGTTTCGTCTTTCGATTTCACGATTTCATTGCCTATTCAGTAACAGAGGAGATGTATATCAAAGCCAGCGATGAAACGGTCGTAGAGGATGGGCGGGTACGTCTGATATCGGACTCCGAGTTTCTTGATTTTGTAAAGGCGACGACGTGGGCGGAAACAGCGCAGGACGGCCGATTGCTTCACTACCAGTTATCGACACTCGACCATAGAGTTGATGTGGTCACACCGCATCCGCCTGAATTTACTCACACATGACTGAGGTAAATCGACTTGAATAGCGTTGGCTTGATCCATCGTCGATGCCTCTGATCACCCCTCAAATATGTGCCAGGCAAGCCCAATAGCAATCAAGATCACGTAGTCGGCGGCGAGGAAGAACTCGACTGGAAATCCCAGGAAGTTCAGGAAAGCCTACGCAAATACAACGAAGGTTACGATCCCAAAGAAGAACGCCCACCAGCCGAAGAGAATGATTTCGGTAACGAACCCAAAGATTGCTTCAAACACAGCCTTCGTGGCTCGTTC
The DNA here is from genome assembly GCA_963752895.1 of uncultured Alphaproteobacteria bacterium. Classification (GTDB taxonomy): domain Bacteria; phylum Pseudomonadota; class Alphaproteobacteria; order Rhodobacterales; family Rhodobacteraceae; genus CAVWAE01. The sequence goes on along the minus strand of CAVWAE010000022.1, from coordinate 57,427 downwards.
TCTGGGACGTTCGGCGCGCCGGTCAGGGTGGTGCTTCTTTAACTTTTCGATACGCCCGTTGAATTTTTTATTATTCGGCATAGTGTGGGTCTCTTCTTGAAAACGCCGTCTGGTTTATCGGCGTATTCCGGCGAGACTGTGGCTATAGACGACAGCAATTCGGAACATCCGAACCTACGACAAGCCAGATCGCTATCGAATTACGACGGCTTGCCAATGTCGTGAGCTTGCCAACGGGTTCTCGGAAAGCCCGATGTCCAGTGCCATCCATGCTGAACCAGCGCTCCGTCCCGCACATCGGTCCTTCAAGGACGCCGCCCGCGCCGGTTTCTGCGAGGGGTTTGCCCACGTGGAGGGCGGTCGCGCCGGCCGCGCGGCACATCGGCTCAATACATCAGGTCTGGGGCTTGGGTTTCGGCCCCGCAGAAAAAAACGGCCGGGGCAGGGCCCCGGCCAGTCCTCAGGGAGAAATCTGTCTCAGTGGGCGAGCAGCACCGGGATCTCGGCGAGCTCGAGCATGTTGCGGGTGGCGCCGCCGAGGATCGACTCGCGGAACCTCGAATGTCCGTAGGCGCCCATCACGACCAGTTCGGCGCCGATGTCGCCGGCATGGCGCAACAGCACGTCGCAGACGCGCGGCAGGGTTTTGGACAGCACCGAAACCTCGGCACGGACCCCGTGGCGCGACAGCATCTGGCTGAGCGCGCCGCCGGGATCGGAGCGTTCCGGCCCGTGTTGGGGCGGATCGACGATTGCCAGGTTGACCGTGTCGGCCTGCTTGAGGAACGGCAGCGCCGCACGCACGGCGCGCAGCGCCTCGGTCGACTCGTTCCACCCGACGACGATCGTCGAAACCTCCTGCGGCCAGTCGGCTCCGTCGGGCTGGATCAGCACCGGCACGTCGCCGTCGAACATCGCGGCCTCGGTGATCGCCTCGCATTCGTGGGTGCGGCCGGTTCCGTAAGGCCGGGGCAGAACCACGAGGTCGGAAAACCGGGTGCGGTGGGCGATCAACCCGCCGAGCGCCACCATCTGGGCAGAGACCGCAGTCGCGGACCAGGCAAAATCGGCGCCTTTCAGCAATGCGCGCGCCCCCGATTCCAGGCGGACCGAATCCTCGCGGGCCTGGGTGAGGTTGTCCTGCACGACCATCGCATTCGCGCCGGCATAGTAGAACCCGGGCTGGGTCCGGTCGAGCCCGAGGCACAGGACGTCGAGATGTGCCTGTTCACGCCGGGTGAGGTCCATCGCCGCCCTGAGCGCAGCGGCATCGAGGTCGAGGTCGGTCAAGACCGTGGTGATCGTGCGGTAGGTCAAGCTCATGCCTTTCCATTCAAGCGGTCGCGCGGACACGCGTCCGCAGCCTGACAAACAAGCTGCACCGCGTCCCGGGCTTTTTCCTTGATATGGGTCAATGGCGGCGCGGCGATCCCGTTTTCGGCCTGTCGCGTCCGTTTGCGGCACAAGGGGGTGCGGCGAGAGAACGCGGCCGCACATGCACGAATTGATATGGATCAAAGCGTGGGCCGTGGTAACCGTTCAAATCGCAACAGTCGACATTTGTCCCCACAGGCGAGGTGTATCCTGAAACACCCAGGGAGGGGGGCGGCTGAAAATGACGAAGGGACGTGAAATGTGGGACTACCTTAAATTGGTACTTCTGGGGGCCGCCGCGGTCTTCATGCTGTACCTCGCGAGCCAATCGCGCGACCTTGCCTACACGGTTGCGGCGTTGATTGGTCTTTTGAGCGCCGTTGTGGCGTTCGTCTACAGCCTGCGCGGCTTGGGCGATGCCAAGGCCCCCAAGACCGGCTACCTCGACGGTCCGGTGCGCATCGGCGTGATTCTCACGGCGTTCTGGGGCGTGGTCGGCTTCCTGGTCGGTGTGTGGATCGCCTTCGAACTCGCCTTTCCGGAGCTCAACTACGCCTGGGCCGAGGGGTATCTCAATTTCGGCCGCCTGCGGCCGCTGCACACGTCGGCGGTGATCTTCGCTTTCGGCGGCACCGGCCTCGTGACCACCTCGTTCTACGTGGTCCAGCGGACGTCCGGCGCGCGGCTCTGGAATGACGCGCTCGCCTGGTTCGTGTTCTGGGGCTACCAGATCACCATCCTGCTCGCCGCCACCGGCTACCTGCTGGGCGCGACGCAGGGCAAGGAATACGCCGAGTTCGAATGGTACACCGACTGGTGGCTCACCATCGTCTGGGTCGGCTACCTGCTCTTGTTCCTCGGCACGCTGATGAAGCGCAAGGAGCCCCACATCTACGTGGCCAACTGGTTCTATCTGTCGTTCATCGTCACCATCGCGATGCTGCACGTGGTCAACAACCTGTCGATCCCGGTCAGCCTGTTCGGCTCCAAGTCGGTGCAGGTGTTCGCCGGTGTGCAGGATGCGATGACGCAATGGTGGTACGGCCACAACGCGGTCGGCTTCTTCCTGACCTCGGGCTTCCTCGGCATGATGTACTACTTCGTGCCGAAGCAGGCCGAACGTCCGGTATTCTCGTACAAGCTGTCGATCATCCACTTCTGGGCGCTGATCTTCATCTACATCTGGGCCGGTCCGCACCATTTGCATTACACCGCGCTGCCGGACTGGGCCTCGACCCTCGGCATGGTGTTCTCGGTGATCCTGTGGATGCCCTCCTGGGGTGGCATGATCAACGGGTTGATGACGCTCTCGGGCGCCTGGGACAAGCTCCGGACCGACCCGATCATCCGCATGATGGTGGTCTCGGTCGGCTTCTACGGCATGTCCACCTTCGAAGGCCCGATGATGTCGATCAAGGCGGTGAACTCGCTGTCGCACTACACCGACTGGACGATCGGCCACGTGCACTCGGGGGCGCTCGGCTGGAACGGCATGATCACCTTCGGGGCGCTCTACTTCCTGTTCCCGCGGCTGTGGAACAAGGCCGGTCTCTACTCGAACCGGCTGGTGTCCTGGCACTTCTGGCTCGCGACGATCGGCATCATCTTCTATGCCGCCTCGATGTGGGTCACCGGGATCATGGAAGGTCTGATGTGGCGTGAAGTCGACGCGCAGGGCTTCCTCGTGAACTCGTTCGCCGACACCGTGGCCGCGAAGTTCCCGATGTATGTGGTGCGTGGCACCGGTGGTCTGATGTACCTCGCCGGCGCGCTCATCATGTCCTACAACCTCTGGATGACCGTCAAGGCAGCACCCCTCGCTCGGGATGCTTCCGCCGCGGCGCCGGCTGAATAAGGAGGGCCGGACAGATGGCACTTATCGACAAACACGTCATCCTCGAGAAGAACGCGACGCTTCTGCTGATCTTCTCGCTCCTGGTTGTGACCATCGGCGGGATCGTCGAAATCGCACCGCTGTTCTATCTCGAGAACACGATCGAGGACGTGGAGGGCGTGCGCCCCTACTCCCCGCTCGAACTCGCCGGCCGGAACATCTACATCCGCGAGGGCTGCTACGTCTGCCACTCGCAGATGATCCGGCCGATGCGCGACGAGGTGGAACGCTACGGGCACTACTCGCTGGCGGCGGAATCGCAATACGATCACCCGTTCCAGTGGGGCTCGAAGCGGACGGGGCCCGACCTCGCCCGCGTCGGCGGCCGCTATTCCGACGAGTGGCATGTCGATCACCTGATCGATCCGCAATCGGTGGTTCCGGAATCGGTGATGCCCAAATACGCGTTCCTGATGAACCGGGACATGACCCCGAACAGCTCGAACAGCTACATCATCGACGTGATGGCAACCAACGCTTTCGTGGGCGTGCCCTACACCGAGGAACAGCTGGACCCGGAGGTCATCACCGCCGACTTCTACAGCCAGGCGGATCCGTGGGGCGACTTCTTCGAAGATGCCGACGGCGATGCGCTCGTGGAACGCTATCCGGGGGCGCAGGTGCGCAACTTCGACGGGCAACCGCAGGTCACAGAGATGGACGCGCTGGTCGCGTACCTCCAGGTGCTCGGCACGATGGTCGACTTCGAGACCTTCACGCCTGACGCGAGCCGCTAGGGAGGGGATGATGGAAGGACAGGACACCTACTCGGTTTTCCGCGCCATCGCGGACAGCTGGGTGCTCCTCGCCATGTTCGTTTTCTTCATCGGTGTGGTTGCCTGGGCGTTCCGCCCGGGCAGCCGCAAGATCCACGAAGACACGGCGAACATCCCGTTCCGCTACGACGACAAACCTGCCGGTGACCGGGATTAATTCCCGGCGCTCAGTCAAGGAGGACCGGCTTTGAGCAATGATGACAAGAACAAGGTCAATACCACTGGTCACGAGTGGGATGGCATTCGAGAACTCAACAATCCGCTGCCACGCTGGTGGGTGTGGATCTTCTACGCCTGCATCGTCTGGGGAGTCGGCTACATGGTCGCCTATCCGGCGATCCCGCTGGTGAACAAGGCTACCCCGGGTCTGCTCGGCTTCTCGACCCGCGCCAACGTCGCGGCCGACATCGAGAAGTTCAGGGCGATGAACGGCGAGATCGAGGCGCAACTCGCGTCGGCCGACCTTACCGCCGTGGAGCCGGGGTCCGATCTCTACAACTTCGGCATGAACTACGGGGAAGCGACCTTCGCGGGCTTCTGCTCGCAGTGCCACGGCTCCGGCGCGGCCGGTGCCAAGGGCTACCCGAACCTGCTCGACAACGACTGGCTCTGGGGCGGCGACATCGAGACGATCGCCTATTCGATCCGTCACGGTATCCGCAACACCGAGGACGAGGACAACGCCCAGTACTCGGAAATGCCGGCCTTCGGGGATGACTATCTCGAGGACGAGGACATCGCGAACGTGGTTGCCTACACGATGTCGCTGGCGGGGCTGGAAGGCGCCGAGGGCGACGCCGAAGCGGGTGCAGTGGTGTTCGAGGAAAACTGCGCGTCGTGTCACATGGAAGACGGCACCGGCGACCGTGGCCAGGGCGCGCCGAACCTCACCGACGCGATCTGGCTCTATGGCTCGAGCGTCGAGGAGATCACCCACAGCGTGGAAACCGGGCCGTTCGGCGTGATGCCGGCCTGGGGCCTGAACCCGAGCTTCGTCGGCGGCGCCGACGAGCAGGCGGTGACCGCGAAGATCAACGCGGTGGCGCTCTACGTCCACCAGCTGGGCGGCGGCGAGTAAGCCGGCCGGCACACGAACTCCGGGGCCTACATGCCTCGGACAAGGCACCGACCCCAGATCCTGTTCGCGCGTTTCTCCGGGGTCGGTGCCACCCATTCAGAAGGGCCGGGGGCAACCCCGGCCCTTTTTGGTGCGTTGCCGACAAGCCTTGCGGTCGCGCGATCAACAGCACGGCGATCGTCCGCTTCTCTAATTGGGTGTTTGGGTCAAGCTCATTTTCCTTCTTCAATTTGGGGTGTTGCCACTCATCCGGGTCACGCTTCTCTTCGCAGTCTGGGTGATGCCTTGTGGGCACCGCTGCATGCATGTGTCGGATTGGCCGTGGAGAGCCTTGCTTTGAGACGCGCTTCACGCTGCGCAGCAGCCAATTTCGGCTTCATCCACGAACCTCGTCCGGTGAGGACGACCCCGTCCGGGTTTGGTGTCGGGCTTTCAGATCATGCCATGCCCTCCACCTTCTCCGGACGGAACTCCGTGCCGTCTGCCCACATGCGGTGCAGCAGGACGGCCAGTTTGCGCGCGACCGCGACGACGGCGCGTCGCCGTCCTTTGGTGCGCATCAAGCGCATCCCCCACGTCTTGATCTGCGATCCCGCCATCGTTCGCATGAGCAGCGCATTCGCGGCAGCATAAAGCGTGGCGCGCACATCCCGGTCACCGGCTTTCGATATCCGACCAGGGTTGTCGTGCTCACCCGACTGATACCTTCGGGGCGTCAGCCCGAAATGCGCGGCAACCGTGCGGGAGCGTTTGAAGCGCGCAGGGTCATCGACAGCCGCCTTGAAGGTCAGCGCCGCAATCGGTCCGACGCCTGGGACGGTCATCATGCGCATGCAAACCTCATCATGGCCGGCGGCGCGTTTGACCCGCCGATCCAGTTCCAGAAAGTGCTGATAGAGGACAAGCCGCGCATCCAAGAGCGGCAACAGCGCATGGGCCAGAACTTCATCGACCTCGATCATCGGGCGGACAACGCCGTCAAAGCTGCCATGCTTCACGCATTTGGGAAGGCGGATGCCAAAGATCTTCAGGAGTCCGCGAGCCTCATTCGCCAGATCGATCGTCTTGCTGAGCAACGCCTTGCGGGTGCTGAGCAATGCGCGGACGCCATGCGCCTCCCGGCTCTTCATATGGACCGGGCTGAACCACCCTGTGCGCAGGACTTGGGCGATCCCACGTGCATCGTTCCTGTCGGTCTTGTTCCGCATCGCCGAAAGCGCGGCATTCACTTGCCGCGCCTCCATGCAGACGACATCGAAGCCCTCACCGGTCAAGCCATAGAAAAGATGCTGGCTCATCGTGCCCGCCTCGAAGCCAACGCGTTCAATCGAATGTGGGAAGCTGGTCAGGCATTGCGTGATATCACTGATCTCGCAAGGCAGTTCCCGTTCAAGGACCACCTTTCCCCTGGTGTCTACGATGCACAGTGCACACGACCGCAGCGATACATCCAAGCCAGCAAAATACTCCATCATCTCTCTCCCATGCTCACAGAATGCCTGTGATCCTATCGGGAGCTCGACCTCAGATCAGGGACCGCCCAATTACCCATGCTTCGAGCCCAGGGCGGACTGACCGAGCTGGCGCAGTATCCGATCCGACTGGGGTCGTTCAATGACGTTCTCTGCGAGCGTGAGCGAGCCATGCAGGGGAGTTGCACGCCGACGCTCACGCGACCTGGAAATCGATTTTCCTCGGCAGCGACGAAAATCGGGTCCACGCTTGATCAGCACCGAGTTCTACCTGCCGCAAAGGCTGCTCCGGACGGAAAGCCCGCTTGCCGCCAGTCGGCACCTATGTCGGATCTGAGGTGTGCTTGCCGCGCAAAATTTCTGCCTCTCGCAACCGCCCAGGTGTGAAGACGAGACAGATTTCCGCACGGCCGAACAAACCGGCTGGGAATGTTGGAAAACGCGTCCGCCAGACGACGGGACAGCAGCATTCGGCGGGAAAGAAGATCCGGATTGCCTTCGAGAGAACATCCGACGAAAGGGAAAGGCTCCTGTTCGTTCGCACCCCGAGGATCTTCCGAGACCCCCAATTCGGCCCTGCAGCCGTGTTGAGGTATGCGTACAGCGTTTCCAATCGCGGCAGAGGCGCTGCATCCCGGTGACCCCGGCTCAAGATCGGAGTTCCGACACAGTCTTCGGGTGCCCAGTTCCGGCGCCCGCCCTTGCCATTGTTTTCCTTTGTCAGGCCCGGACCAGAGGACCGGGCAGCAGAGCCATCACTCCGTCAGATGCGTCAGTCGACACTTCGCGGCAAACCGTCGTTACCCGGCCTTGGCATTGGCCCGATTGCGGCGATTTCTGAAGCTCTTGTAGACCGGCCACAGGAACAGGGCGGCGGCGACTGTCAGCATCACCGCCGAGAGCGGCTCGGTGAAAAAGACGGTCGGTCCGTCCATCATGACGGCGCGCCGGAAGTTCGATTCCAGCAGGCCGCCAAGGACGATGCCGAGCACGATCGGGGCCACCGGATAGCCGTAGCGTTTGAAGATCCAGCCGATCACGCCGAACGCGAAACAAGCGCCGACGTCGAAGAAGGATGAGCGCACGGCGAAGCTGCCGATCAACGAGATCGCCAGGATCATCGGGTAGAGCACCGCCGGCGGCACCTCGACGACCTTGGCGAAATAGCGCACACCGAACAGGCCGAGAAACAACATCGCGATGTTGGCCACGATCAGGGAGGCAAAGATGCCGTAAACGATCTCCGGGTTGCTTTCGAACAGCAGCGGGCCGGGCGTGATGTCGTGAAGCTGAAGCGCTCCGATCAGAACCGCGTCGGTCGCGCTGCCAGGAATTCCAAGGGCGAGCAGCGGGATCAACGCGCCGCCGACCGAGCTCGAGTTCGCCGACTCCGAGGCAGCAATCCCGTCAATCGCACCTTTCCCGAACTCCTCCGGCGTCTTCGAGGTGCGTTGGGCGAGGTTGTAGCTGATGAACGAGGCGATGGTGGCACCGGCACCGGGGAAGATCCCGATGATCGTGCCCAGAACCGACGAGCGGGCGATGGTGAACTTGGTTTTCCAGGTTTCCGCCCAGGTCGGGAATTTGCCCCCCGTGGCCGACACCTCGCGCTTGCTCAGTTTTCCCTTTTCAAAGGCGGTGAAAACGACGCTGAGCGCAAACAGACCGATCAGCGCGGGGATCAGACTGAACCCGTCATAGAGCGCGTCGGCACCAAAGGTGAATCGCGATACGCCGGAAATCGGATCGAGCCCTATGGTGTTGATCAACAACCCGACCAGCACCGCGACCATCGCCTTGGCGACATTTCCGCCGCCCAGCGATCCGACCGTGGTCAGCCCGAAAATGGCCAGCGCGAAATAGTCGGCTGGGTGGAAACCAATGGCCAGCCGGGCCAGCGGCACGGCGAAGGCGATCAGGATGATGGTGCCGAAAACGCCGCCGATGGTCGAGGCGATCAGCGACATGCCCAATCCCTTGCCGGCCTGCCCCTTGAGGGTCAGCGGGAACCCATCGATCGCCGTGGCCGCCGCGGCCGGCGTGCCCGGTGTATTGATCAGCACCGCCGTGATCGAACCGCCGTAGTTCGAAGAGATATATATCGAGACGAGCAAAATAACGGCCAGAGCCGGGGACATGGTGTAGCTGAAAGGCACCAGCAGGGCGACACCGGTGGACGGCGACAGGCCCGGCATGGCCCCGACGATGATCCCGACGACAACGCCGGCGATGATGACCAGGATCGGCTGCCACCCGAGCAGGGTGCCAAATCCAAACGCAAGACTGTCAAGTATTTCCATGTAATCACCCGTTCGGCGTTGCCCGGTTCACTGGCTGACAGTGAAGGTCCGATAGACAAAGTCCAGTTTTGCTTCGAGTTGCTTGTTGTAGGTCTTGTTCTTGAGTTCACGCGGCAGTTCGCGCCATTCTTCGCTGATCGCTTCGAGGGCCTCGGCCAATGCCCATTTGGTGTCGAAGTGTTGCCCGGACAGGTGCCAGAGAGCGGTGATCTGGTTTTGCGTCAGCCAATCCGGCTCCAGCGTCCCGACGATCTTGGCCGTGATGGCGAGATCGGCGATCTCGGCGATCTTGAGGATCTCTTCCTGCTGGTAACCTGTCAGATAGGTCCGCTCGCCGATCGCCCGCAGAAACTCCCTTGCCGAGCGGTAGTCCTCATCGCGCATCTCGGCCAGGTCCTCGACCGGCAGGGACCGTTCGACCAGATGATCCATCACGTCGCTGGACAGCGTGAAGTGAACCTCGGTGTAGACCTTCTGGTTGAACACGTTCTGCAGGAAGAAGAGCGACACGAAGCAGATAACTGCGGAAATCACCGGGGTGGTCACCCACCCCATCGAGATGTTGCCCAGCACCCGCCAGCGCACGTTGCGCCCCCCCTTGAGCAGGCCGATGCCGATCACCGCACCGACGACCGCCTGCGAGCTCGAGACAGGCACCAGTGGGATCGTCGGCAGGCCGTTGCTGGCGAGGAAATGCTCGAGACCTTCCGAGGCGAACAGGGTGAGCACGATCGAGTGGGAAATCACCACCACCCAGGCCGCGATCGGCGATAGCGGCATCAGCCCGCCGCCCACGGTGAGCATGACCCGCTTGGAATAGGTGAACACGCCCACGGCAATCGCCAACGCCCCGAGAAGAAACAGCTGCTGGATCCCGGTGAACGTGTAGCCGCCGGCGAAGGTGAAATCGGTGAACGGCGAGGCCGGCACGAACACGCCCATGACGTTGGCAATGTTGTTCGCGCCCAGCGAATAAGAGCCGAACGCGCCGGCAAGGATCAGGGCAATCCTTGTGTAGACGTCGCGGCTCAGAATATGCAGCTTGGCCCATCTGAGGTATTTCTGGATGCCGAGGTAGAGCGGCGCGGCGATCACGGCGGCAAGCACCGGGCAGGCCACCCAGGTCAACAGGATCTTGGTCAGCGCGTTGAGATCGGTCACCGATCCGCTGAACAGGTTCCAGCCGATGATCGCCCCGACAATCGCCTGGCTGGTCGACACCGGCAGCTCCAGCTTGGTCATCGCGTAGACCGTCGTTGCCGCCGCCAGGGCCGCCATGAACGACCCCGCGAGCGCATTGATCGATCCGAGCTTGCCCAGGGTGTGGGCGGCACCTGCACCGCTCAGGACCGACCCGAGGACGATGAAGATACTGCCGACAATGGCCGCAGTCGTGAATTGCACCATGCGCGTGCCGACCGCCGTGCCGAACACGTTCGCGGCGTCATTCGCCCCAAGCGACCAGCCCAGGAACAGGCCGCTCGTCAGGAATATCAGGACAGTGAAATCCACGAGGCCAGCTTTCAGATCGAACGTTTCAGGGTGTAGATGGCGAGATTGTCGGCCACATCCTCGGCGCGGTTCGAACTGTCTTCAACCCGGTCGGAGAAGTAGCGAAGGTGGATCTTGTGATCGAGCGGCAGGTCGCTGTCGAATATGGCCCTTTTCAACCGCGTGCTGATCTTGTCGGCCTCGGTTTCATAGAACATGACCTTCACATCATGGTCGCGCACCGCGTCGATATTGGTGAAGAACGCCCGCGATGCCATGATCAGTGAATCGACGCAGGCCGTCGATGCCTTGGCCAACGCTTTGAAATCCCGGTGGTATTCGCTGGGTATGTCGGGGCGTTCGATCGACAGACGGAAGATGTTGGCCTGGTAGATGTTCAGAATCCCGTCGAGCCCCTCGATCAGGCTCAGAACATCGCCCCTGAGGTCGGGGATCAAGGTCTGCTCGTAGAGCCGGGTTTCTATCTTTTTCTTCTGGTCGTCATTGGCAGATTCAAGTTGCGTGATCTCCGAGACAACCTCGTTGAAATCGTCGCTGATGCCGTCGCGTAAATAGCTCTTGAATGCCTTTTCGAACAGCAGGCTGCCTTCGATAATCCGATCCATGAACTCATCGAACTCGTACTCCAGCCGTTTGGTTTTCCCAAACAGAGCGAGTTTTTTGACCTTCAGCATGCTCTGATCCATTCAATTGATGGGCTGATCGGGGACGGTTTTAACACGCGGGGCCGCAACAACGGGTCATGGTGACGATCCGGATTGTCGCAAGCATCTCGCGCCGATCGTTTGCCGTGCTGTTCCAATCTTCCGCGCCCTTCCACCGCCCCTAGTGCTTTTTCCGTTCCTTGATAATGCGCTTCGCAATCAGCAGATCGCGGGCGCCTTTTTCGATCATGTCTTCGACGACGTTGGCATCTTCATCATCTTCGTGGTCGGAGTGGGCCAACAGGTCCAGGAGGTGCTGGAGATCCGGCTCGATCCTCGCGATGACTTTGCGTATTTCCTTTGACGGAAGACCTTTTTTCGCCATAGTTCCCCACCCTTTTCTGGCTGTTGGATGTCAATTTTTTTGATGGCCTATCCGACCAGCAGCCGCATCAGCGGGCCCTCGGGCAACGGAATGTACAGGAACTTGGAAAACACGATGTAGGAAAACACCAGCCACGCGATCGCGACGGTGAGAATCACACCGTATCTGCGGTAGCCCAGCACATACATCGACACGACGAGGAAGATGAACGTGCTGAGGTAGTAGCCGGCATTCTGGATCCCGATCAGATAAACGACCAGCCAACCGGCAAACAAGATGACGAAGCCGATCTTCCCCGGAATCGGGTCCGGCGGCATTTTCCTCATGATCGCCTGGATGATGAGCGCGATGGTGAACAGCGCCGTGAACCCGATCCACAGGTACGGGACACCGGCCGGCCCGACATCGCCGCCTCCGCCGGGGAAGTCGAACGTCTGGACAAAGAAAATGCCCGCAATTGCCAGGACAATCGTGGGCAGCAGGATGTTGCCGACATAGCGGTCAGGCGCTTCTTCGGCCGTTTTTTTGCTGTCTTCAGCCATGCCCCCGCCTTCTTGCCGTGTTCTTCGCCGACCGGCGTGTTCTTCGCCGGCCGGTGAAGCCGTCACCCCTACAAGACACTCATTTACTCAAGGATTCCAGCGTCCTTTGCCCATTTCTCGACCTCGGCCATATCGGTTTTGACCACCTCGAGGAAAGCGTCGTTGGTCACCAGGACCGGGTCGATGCTGGATTTTTCGACGTGGGCGATCCATTCGGGATCTTCGGCCACTTGCGCGAACAACTCGTTCCAGAAGGCGGCAGGCTCATCAGGCATACCCGCCTTGATCGCAAAACCGCGCCACATGACCTCGGCGTCGAGGTTTTCGACGCCCAGCTCAGCGAAGGTCGGCGCATCCGGGAACGTTTCGAGACGTTCGCTGCGCGACAGGGCTGCAATTGCCAGGTCCGGCTGGCCCAGGATGTCGCGCGGGTTGCCGATGTAGACCGCACCGCGTCCGCCGAGAAGTTCGACCTTCGCAGGGCCGCCGCCCGCGAAGGGGATGTATTTGACATGCTCGGGGTCGATCCCGGCGGCCGCCCAGGTTTTCATCGCCATCACATGGTCGAGGCCGCCCGCCGCGGGGCCGACCCAGATCTGCCGTTTGCCGGCGGCGGCCTTGGCTTCGATGTCGGCAAGAACTGCGTCCCAGGAGTTTACCTCCATCTTGCTGTTGACGATGATCGCTTCCGGGTCGTGCTGGTTGAGCGCCAGCCACTGGAAGTCTTCGACGTCGATGTCGCTCTTGGCGGTGACGATCTTGTAGACCTGCGACTTGGTGGTCGCCATCAGAAGGTAGCCGTCGGCAGGCTGTTCGAGCACGTGTTTCATCGCCACGATGCCGCCGGCGCCGGTCATGTTCTTGACCACGTACTTCGCACCGGTCAGGCGTTCGGCGATTGTCGCGAACACGCGCGAGTCAACGTCGGCGGCCCCGCCGGGCTTCATGTAGGCGAGGATGGTGATCGGCTTTTCTGGGAATTCTGCGACGGCGGCGGTCACGCTGCCGACAATCCCGACGACAGCCGCGGCGACGCCGAGTGAGAATTTTCGAATGGTGCTCTGCATGGGTATCTCTCCTGTGTTTGCCAGGCAGTTACACATGCACTCCGGGCTTGGACGCGTGCGGACGGAGTTTCGATAGGATTCGTCCGTTCTTCCTCGCCAACGGCCTGGCCGACTGATGCTTGGTAGCACTTTCACCCCCCCGTGACCAAATTAGTTGAGCCGATCCGATGCATAAGCAATACTGATGCGGGGCAAGCAACCAAGAAACCGAGCGCCCATGCAGACGTCCGGGGGGCGGAAATCATTCTTTTTCAAAGAGATGTACGATGGACGCCATCGGTGTTTCGCGGTTCACCTGGCTGCACCTGCCAGGCACCCTCATGTCACGACCGCGCATTTCACGACGCCAGTCAGGGCGCGATGGGTGGGCTCTTGATCTGCCCGGAAGAAAACACCCGTGCCTCGGCGCGCGCGCAAGCGTGCAATTCGCAACCGTCACCAAGCGCAAAACGGTCGCAACGCGGCCGGTTGACGAGGGGCGGCTCGTTTGCCGTTCCGACCGTTTTTCAGGTTCCCCGTTTCTTGCCCACACGGGAGGAAATTGACCGGTGAACTGCGATCAGCTCCAGACATTCCAGATGGTCGTGGCGAAAGGCACTTTCACCGGGGCAGGCCGAGAACTGCTGCTCAGCCAGTCGGCCGTAAGCCAGCAGATCCAGGCGCTGGAAGCCAGCCTGCGGGTGCGGCTTTTCGACCGGACCGGAAACAAGATCCACCTGACCCGGGAGGGGCAGGTGCTGCTTGAGAAAACCGAGGTCATCATCTCCGCGCTGCAGGAAATCAAGGTGTTGTTCGAGAACCTCTCGAACCTCGAAAGCGGCCGGGTCGACATCGGATCGAGCGCGGTGTTCGGTACCTACTTCCTCGCCAAACTCCTGGCCCGGTTCAGCGTCGAACATCCCAGCATCGAGGTCGACCTGCATGCCGGCAATTCGCATGATATCATCTCCAAACTGTTGAGCGGAAAGGTCGAATTCGGCTTCGGCGGACTGTACGAAGACGAACCCAGGATCGGTTTCACGCTGATCCACGCCGAGCCGCTTGTTGCGGTGGTCGAAGCCAGCCATCCCCTGGCCACCAAAGAGGTTCTAACGCCGGAAGACCTCACCGAGACCAACCTGGTGCTGCGCGAAAAAGGCACGCGCATCCGCGACGACATGGACACCTGGCTTTCCAAGATCGATCCGGCCTTCATGCCCAAACGCTATGTCGAGCTCGACAACATCGACATCGTGAAAAAACTGATCGGTGAAGGTTTCGGCATGACGATCCTGCCGAGGATCGCGGTGAAAAACCAGTTGGACTCCAAGGAGTTCAAAGAGCTGGCGCTGCCGACGTTCGACCTGAACGCCTACTATTACCTCTACTACCCGCGAGACCGGAAGATCTCGCATGCGGCCTTGGAATTTCTGAAACTCATGCGGGCAACAGCGCCGCTTTCGCACGGAGCGAACCTCGACCTTCTGGACTTCGCGTAGCCGGGGCGGCGACCGGTGTCCGGCAGGCCTGTCGACAGGAACGAGATCGTGATCACGCTGACAAACGAACTCGACTGCATGATCGTCGTCGATACGACCCCGAAGCCGATCTATTTCGCGACCGAGCCGATCGCCCTTTCCAATGCCTGTTCCTGGAAACCGCCACCAAGCAGCTTGAAGCGGTCTTAGAACATCAACAATCCGAAAAGAAAAATGGCGCCGCCGGCGGCGATCTCCTGGAATTCGCTACTGGCTCAGAACCCGAGGGGCAGGATCAGCAGATCCGCTGGCAACATCAATCGTTTCAGCATGCGATTCCCTTTCCTCCTGCTGCGCCGGATTGCCAGGCGTGCGAACCCGGCGCCCGGCCGCCCGCGCCGTTGAACGAGAGGTGCGCCTGGCAACTATTTGGGGCGCCGGTCCGGCACTTGGGCCGCAGACCCGGTGTGGCAGCGCGCGATGCCGGCAAGAGCCGCACCGCTCACTCCCTGCAGTCAACAAATCTCAGGTTCCCCCGAGCCTTGGGCGATTGGCGGGCCGCGAGCCGGTGTCGGCCGGAAACGGCGCGCCATACGGCGCCCCAAACGCCTCGTTCACGCTCAATCATGCGCGATCATGTGACGCGTGCGCTCGATCATCGCCGCGTTCAGCTGCGCTTCGAGGGACACGCGGTAGAAGCGATAGAGATCGCGGATCGACAGAATCCCGACCGGTTGGCCCTTTTGCACGATCGGCAGGTGCCGGAACTGCCCCTCCTGCATCAACTCGGTCGCAACATCGCAGTTTTCACCGGGAGAAATGGTCGACGGGTCGGCGGTCATCACCGCCGCTACTTGGGTTCTCTCAAGGTCGATACCTTCCGTGGCAATGTATTTGATGACATCGCGCTCGGTGAAGATCCCGCGCAGAACCTCATCTTCCGTGACCAGGACGGCGCCGGTGTCGCGGGGTTTCATCGCCTCGACGGCCTGCCGGACCGACGCAGTCGGTGGCAGCGTAATCAGGTTTCGCGCTTGCGGCGCGCCAAAGGCGATCCGGCAATCGTCAACGATCTCGACCGACATGTGGTTGAGTTCCTGCACGAACTGCCTGTTCGCCACCCGCTGGATATCGCGCAACGCCACGACGCCGATGAGGCTCGTGCCCTCGTAGACCGGCAGATGCCGGATATTGTGTTCGGCGAATTGTTCAAGCGCCGCGGTCGCCAGCGCGTCGGCCTGGATCGAAAGCGGGTCCGGTGTCATCACCTCGCGCAAGCGCGTCGCGGCGATATCCAGACCTGCCGCGACCACCCGGTAGGCCACGTCACGTTCGGTGAAGATCCCGATCAGCTTGTCGTTCTCGACCACCAGCATCGCGCCCACATCGTGTTGGTGCATCAGCCGGACGGCTTCCAACACCGTGCCGGTTGCACCAAGAGCAACCGGTCCGGGGGTCTGCATCACGTCCGGAACAATTTTGAAAAGCATTGGTCACCTCTTTCGAAAAGGTTGCCCGTCTCTTATATCACGCACGCCCCGGATCACATCGCCCCGATCCTTCAACGAGGGATTGCAGTCATTGGGCCCGGACGCGGCATTGGCAGGGCAGCCGTCGTGCAATGAAACATGCCCGTGGGCCGCAGCGCCACGTCCAGACAACTACCATTGCGTATAGGGGTGCGCGATCAGGTTCGAGTTGAAGTACCTTGGATCGTCCGCGATCTCTTCGCCGATCCAATCCGGTTTTTCGAAGCTCTGCGCCTCGCTGTCGAGTTCGACCTCGGCCACGATCAGCCCCTGGTTCACACCGCCAAACTCGTCGACTTCCCAAACCAGCCCGTTGTTGTCGATCTTGTAGCGGTGCTTTTCGATGATCGGCTGTTCGCACAGGTCATCCAGCATCTCGTTGGCATCACTTGCCGGGATCTCGTATTCGTACTCGACCCGGGTCGCGCCAACGTTAATCCCTTTGACGGTCATGAAACCCTTGTCGTCGATGGTGCGCACCCGCACCGTGCGCTCCTTGACGGTCGACAGATAGCCCTGCCGGTAGGCGGTGCCCTTTGCGAGCGCGCGCCAGGCATCACCGACGACCAAAAACTTCCGTTCGATTTCCTTGCCCACTGTTTCGTCCTCGATATCTAGCTGTTGCGTCTGCGCTGCAATTCAGGCCGGAATCGGCTCCATGCCGATCACCCGTTTGATCGCGCGCAAGTAGTTGACGTTTTCGTACTCATCCAGGCCCAGCATCTTCTTGCCTTCGAGGATGGCCGGCACGTCGACGGATTCCAGAGCCATGGTCTGGAGCGCCGCACCGTTTATCCAGATTTCTCCGTGTTCGGCGATGCACTCGTTGACGGTGAAGGCGAACCGCCGTTTAAAAACACGCACCGCGGACAACGCCGGGTTGGGGCGGATCACCTCCTCCAGGTACTGCTCCAACGTGTATTCGTCGCGCTCAAGCGCCGGCATGTCGAGACCGAAGGCCGGAAAAACGTCCGCTTCCAGTACCGACGCCTTCATCGGGAACTCGCCCTTCATGCGCGGATTCCACTGTTCCAGCCCCTCACGCTCGGTGACGAACACCTTGATGTCCATCAGCTTGTCGCGGACCTTGGTGTTGTTTTCGGTGTTTCCCGACGAAACGATGTAGATCTCGGAGCTTTCGCGAATTCCGCTGCAGGCCGAAAGCCTCCGCATCTTTTGTTCAACGAGACCGAAGTTCTGGGCCCAGGTTCGGAATTCGAAACGCGGTTTGATTTCATTCATAGTTGTCGCTCCTCTATGCGCGCACAAAGCCTGGACCATTGGCCGCCGTACCGAGGAATCGATCCTCTATGCGCCCAAGCCAGCGTGGACAACGCGTGACGCAATCCTACGGCCTGCGATTTCCGGTGTTCAAATTAGGAGAAACATTCCCCCCGATAAGGAAAACTGATGAAAGCTCGGCTGCATCGTCCTTCGGTGTTCCTGGGACCGGCGGATTTGCGCATCACTGCGTGCAGAGGATGCCGCGCACGTCAAAGGAAGGCTGGTCTGGGATGCCGAGAGGCGCACCGTCTCAAAGCGTGGCGGCATTCCCAAGTCCCGACGTGCCGGATCCCGCAGCTTCCATGAATGGCGGAATTGTCCGCACTGCCGTCATTCGGTGTGGCAAGGCCCTCTTGGAAATCCGCAAGGGTGCGCATCCATCGGAACTCTGTTTACGTCGCGCCTTCAACCTGGTGCTGAAATACCTAGGGAAAGGGGCGTGGGTACAATCCCGGCCTTTTGCGTTTTCGGAGGACCGGAAGGATCGGGTCAGCCGAACGACAGCGGCACCGTGCCGTCGTGCTTCTGGCGCCGGAGCTTGTCGTGGTAATGGCCCCAGCCCGCGAGGGCGGTCCAGGACAGGACATAGGCCGCGCCGAGCCCGAGCATGACCTCGCCGGGGATCGGACCGACATCGGCGCGGCCGATAAAGGTCGGCAGGTTGACCGCCGGGACCGGGTGCACGAGGAGCTTGCCGATGTAGGCCACGGTCTGAATGAACAGGATCCAAAGGTAGTTCGACCGCACGCGCCGGCCGACGGCGACGAGCAGGCTGACGTGATACTTCGGTGTCACGTAGTCCTGCGCCAGCATGCTCCGGGTGTTCGGCTCAAGGTGCTCGTCGATCAACATCGGAGCGAAGAACCGGGTTTCCATCCACCGGGTCCGTGCACGCCAGACGTTGTAATACCGGTAGCGGCGGGCCTCGAGCATGAGAAAGAAGACGATCAGGATGCCAACCAGCACGAGCGGAATGGGCGAGGCGTTGGGCGCCGCGAAGGCGATGGAGAGCGCGATGCCGAGGGTGACCACGGCCCAGTTCGTGGTCGTGTCGAGCCGGGTGCGCCAGGCGGTCGAGCGGGTGACCTCCGCCCGGTAGAGATGGGCGAGCGCGGTGACTTCGGCGGAGTCGAGATCCGTCAACCGGGCAGGCCTTGCGACATCTTCGGGCGGTTGTTCCATGCGCCGGCTCCGGGCCAAGGGGCGCGGATGCGTCCCTGTTGCAATCGCTCAAGTGTCGCAGCAAAGCACCGTGAGGTCAAAATCGCCGCCGGGGAGGTCATGGCGGCGGGGCCGATGGTGCGACACTCCACCGGGAAACGGGGCGGCGACGCCTGTTGGGGACGTGGCGTTGCCCGCCCCGGCCATCGTCGTCCGGTGGCGCCAAGTCAGAAGGGCCGGGGAATGCCCCGGCCCTTCGCTTGTCTTGGGAGTATCCGGCAGAGGGAGGCCCCATGTGCGGGCGATTCCCTTGCCACTCCCGGAGCCTGGTCGTTCGCGCTTCTCCGGGAAACGCCCCGATATTCGAGGCAGTTTGTCGCAGGCGCAAGGGCGCGCAGGCCCCCTGGGCGCATCACTTTTAAGTCATATCAAAGATTTAGGTTTAATTTACTTCCAAAACAGCCGCTTACCCGGGCCTTCCCCTGCGGCATGCCGACGGTTGATCCATGTCAAAGTGGCCGCTAAGGCCGGTCCATACAACGGTTTTCAACCCGATAGTCAGGATGCTCACCATGCCCACCGACGCACCCGAAACCCCGGACCAACTCTATTCCGCGCGCGAGCCGGTCTTTCCGCGCCGCGTCCGGGGGCGGTTTCGGGCGTTCAAATGGTGGATCATGGCGCTCGCCCTCGGCATCTACTACCTGACCCCGTGGATTCGTTGGGACCGAGGCCCCAATCTCCCTGACCAGGCAGTTCTGGTCGACCTGGCCGGGCGCCGTTTCTTCTTCTTCTGGATCGAGATCTGGCCCCACGAATTCTACTTTGTCGCGGGTCTGCTGATCATGGCAGGGCTCGGCCTTTTTCTCTTCACCTCGGCGCTGGGCCGGGTCTGGTGCGGCTATGCCTGCCCGCAGACGGTCTGGACCGATCTGTTCGTGCTGGTCGAACGCTGGATCGAGGGCGACCGCAACGCCCGGGTGCGCCTGTGGAAGCAGAAATGGAACGGTGAGAAGTTCCGCAAGTACCTCAGCAAGTGGGTGCTGTGGTTCCTGATCGCGCTGGCCACCGGCGGCGCCTGGGTGTTCTACTTCGCCGATGCGCCAACCCTGATGGTGCAGCTGTTCACCTTGCAGGCGTCGCCCGTGGCCTACGGCACGGTCTTCGTGCTGGCCGCGACCACCTTTGCCTTTGGCGGGTTCGCCCGCGAGCAGATCTGCATCTATGCCTGTCCGTGGCCGCGCATCCAGGCGGCGATGATGGACGAGGACACCATCACCATCGGCTACCGCGAATGGCGCGGCGAGCCGCGGGGCAAGGGCAAGCAGCGCGAGACCCTCGGCGACTGCATCGACTGCAATGCGTGTTTCAACGTCTGTCCGATGGGCATCGACATCCGCGACGGCCAGCAGCTCGCCTGCATCACCTGCGGGCTGTGCATCGACGCCTGCAACGACATGATGGACAAGGTCGGCAAGCCACGCGGGCTGATCGACTACATGGCGCTGAAGGACGAGGCCAGCGAGCGTGCCGGCAACAAGGTCACCCATGTCTACAACCACATCTTCCGGCCGCGCACGATCCTCTACTTCACCCTCTGGGCGGCGATCGGCGTGGCGCTGGTGGTCGGGTTGTTCGTGCGGCCCGACCTCACCTTCACGCTGCGCCCCGAGCGCAACCCGGTCTATGTGACCATGGCCGACGGGTCGATCCGCAACGCCTACGAGATCGGCGTGCGCAACACCCACGGCGAGTTGCGGCCCTTCTACGTATCGCTCGGCGAAACCAGCCCGTTCACGGTTTCGGTTCAAGGCACCGACCAATCCGTGGTAGAAGTGCCGGCGGATACGGAAACCAAGGTGCGGATCTACATCGTCGCGCCGACGGGCTCGGACGAGGCCCGCGCCGACCGGACCCCGATCCGGATCTGGGTGAGAGACGGGCAGAGCGGCGACCGCGCCTTCAAGGACACGGTCTTCAACGGAACGGGACAGTGAGGGTTCATGGCTGAAACCGAACAGACGACCGACGGCGGAAAGCCCCTGACCGGGCGCAAGGTCTTCGCGATTTTCGCGGCGGCCTTCGCGCTGATCGTCGGGGTCAACCTGTTCATGGCGTGGAATGCGATCGGGACGTTCCCGGGGCTGGAAACCAAGAGCGCCTATATCGCCAACCAGACCTTCGATGCCGAACGCAAGGCGCAGGAGGCGCTGGGTTGGCAGACCTCGGCCGTGATCGCCGGAGAGACGGTGCAGCTCACCATCCTCGGGCCCGACGGCAAACCGGCACGGATCGAGGCGATCGAGGGCACCATCGGGCGTGCGACCCAGCGCACCGACGACCAGGTGCTCACGTTCCGCCAGAACGAGTTCGGCGTGTTTGTGGCCCAGGTCGAGCCGCTCGACTTCGGCAAGTGGGATGTGCGCTTCGTCGCCACCGCCGTGAACGGCACGCCGTTCCGCCAACGGCTCCAGATCATCCTGCCGGAAGGCTGATATATGGCCGCCCCGGTTTCCGCCTGCCCGGCCTGCGACGCCGCCCATATCGCCCAGGATACGGCCGGTAAGGGCTACCGTGGAGACGGGCAGGAGGCGAAGCGGATCATGCTGAGCCTGCCGACGGCCCATTGCGCCGCCTGTATCGTCGGTGTCGAGGGCAGCCTCGGGCAGATGGAGGGCGTGCGCTCGGCGCGGGTCAACCTCACGCTGAAGCGCGCCACCATCGAGGCGGACCCGGATGTCGATCCGCAGGGTCTGGCCGATTACCTGACCGAGATCGGGTTCGAGGCCTACGAGCTCGATTCGGGCGCCCTGACGACGACCGCCACCGAGAAGAGCTCGCGCAACATGCTGATGCGGCTCGGCGTGGCCGGGTTCGGCATGATGAACGTCATGCTGCTGTCCGTCGCCGTGTGGTCGGGCGCCGCGGACGCGACGCGCGATCTGTTCCACTGGGTCTCGGCCGCGATCTCGCTGCCGATCATCGCGTTTTCGGCGCAGCCCTTCTTCAAGCACGCCTGGGAGGCGCTCCGGGTGGGGCGGCTCAACATGGATGTGCCGATCTCGCTGGCGATCCTGCTGGCCGCGGGCATGTCGCTTTACGAGACCGCGATGTCGGGGCGGCACGCCTATTTCGACGCGGCGCTGTCGCTGACCTTCTTCCTGCTCGCGGGGCGCTATCTCGATCACCGCACCCGTGCGGTGGCGCGCTCGGCGGCGGAGGAGCTGGCGGCGCTGGAAGTGCCGCGCGCGCATCGGATATTGCCGGACGGGGCCGAGGAGGTCGTTTCGGTCACCGCGTTGGCCGTGGGCGACCTCGTGCGCGTGGTGCCGGGCGCCCGGGTGCCGGTCGACGGGATGGTCGAGGAGGGGACAAGCGAGATCGACCGCTCGCTGCTCACCGGCGAGAGCCTGCCGGTGTTTGCGGGTCCTGGCGGGATGCTGAACGCGGGCGAGGTGAACCTGACCGGACCGCTCACGGTGCGGGTCTCGGCGGCCGGCAAGGATACCTCGCTGCACCGCATGGCCGACCTGGTGGCGATGGCCGAGACCAGCCGCAACAAATACACCTCGCTGGCCGACAAGGCGGCGAAGATCTATGCGCCCGCAGTGCACCTGCTGGCGCTCGGGGCGTTCCTTGCCTGGATGGTGATCTCCGGCTGGGATGTGCGGTTGTCGCTCAATATCGCGGTCGCCGTGCTGATCATCACCTGTCCCTGCGCGCTCGGCCTCGCCGTGCCCGCGGTGACCACCGCGGCCTCGGGCAAGCTGTTCCGCCAGGGGATGCTCCTGAAGTCCTCCACCGCCACCGAGCGGTTGGCGCAGGTGACCCACGTGGTGTTCGACAAGACCGGCACGCTCACCGAGGGCAAGCCGGTGCTCGACAACATGGGCGACCACAGTGACGCCGACCTCGCGCTGGCGCTGGCGCTGGCGCAGGGCTCGTCGCATCCGCTGGCGCAGGCCATCGTGGCGGCGGCCTCGGAGACCGGTCTGCGGCCTTCGGTCATATCGGACGTCAAGGAAACCCCGGGCCACGGCGTCGAAGCCGTCTGGGACGGCCAGGAGGTGCGGCTTGGCCGGGCCGAGTGGCTGGGTGCGCATGGGCTCGACCGCACGGCGACCTATCTCAAGATCGGCAAACGCCCCGCCGTCGCCTTCACCTTCACCGACAACCTGCGCGACGGTGCGGCCGAAGCCGTGGCGGCGCTGAAGGCGCAGGGCATGAAGGTGACGCTGATTTCGGGCGACGCACCGGCGGCGGTGCAGGACGTGGCCTTCCGGCTTGGCATCGAGGATTACCGCGCCGGGATGCTGCCCGAAGGCAAGGTGGCGGCGATCGAGGCGCTTGCGCAGGAGGGCGCCCGGGTGCTGATGGTCGGCGACGGGCTCAACGACACCGCAGCCCTGGCCGCCGCGCATGTGTCGATCTCGCCGGCGACGGCGCTGGAGGCCACCCGGGTGGTGTCCGACATCGTGCTGCTCGGCCGTTCGCTGGAGCCGATCGGCGGCGCGGTGGCGCTGTCGCGCTCGGCGACGCGGCGGATCAAGGAAAACTTCGCCATTGCGGCGGGCTACAACGCCATCGCCATTCCCATCGCCCTCGTGGGCCTGGCCACGCCGCTGGCCGCCGCGCTCGCGATGTCGTTCTCGTCGATCACGGTGTCGCTCAACGCGCTGCGGCTGAAGGGGCTCAAATGAACGTGCTCGTCTACCTCATTCCGATTTCGCTGCTGCTCGGCGGGATCGGGCTCGGCTTCTTCTTCTGGTCGCTCAAGACGCACCAGTACGACGACCCGGAAGGCGATGCGCATCGGATCCTGTCCGATCGCTGGGACGACGCGCCACCGGAGGATTGAGCGCGGCGGCGTGGCCGGGGACCGGCCGCTCGGCCGCCCGGAGCGCGGGTGTTCCCGTGCGGATCCTGCGACGGTCCGGCTCAGACGATCTTCATGTCGCGGGCGATCATCGCCGCCTGGGTGCGGTTTCGCGCGCCGAGTTTGCGGATGACCGCGCGCACATGCATCTTCACCGTCACCTCGCTGATGCCGAACCGGTGGGCGATCTCCTTGTTCTGGAGACCGTCGCAGACACCGTGCAACACCTGCAGTTCCCGGTCGGTGAGGGCGGTGGCGGCGTCGAAGGACTTGAGCTGGATTGCGCCGCTGAAGATGCTGAACCGCTTTCGCTGTTCGAGGAGGGTGAGGGCGGCCTTCATGGTCTCGCCGTCAAGGTCGTCGGGCAGAACGCCGGTCGCGCCCGCCGACAGCGCGCGGTGGGCCATGCCCGGGGCCGCGAGACCGTAGACAACCCCGAGCGGTCTTTCGCCCAGCAGAGACCGCGCCAGGCGGACCGCGCGGGTGCCGGCGAGGCCCGGCATGTCGTAGTCGAGCAGGGCGATGCCCTCAGCCGACTGCAACCGCGACACGGCGGCGGCCGGATCGGTGACCAACTCGGTCTCGGCCCCGGCCGCCTGCAATGTAATTTCAAGTCTGCCCGCCAGGTCGTGATTGGCCGCAACCAGCACTCTCAAAAGCTCACCCCCAAATCGGGACCCGATACGGGGCCCCACCATAGGGAGTAGGCTTTGCCAGCAAACTCTCCGAAACGACACCTGTCAAAAGGGATAGTTCGTTGGTGCGAACTTGCCGACAGTCAGGGGTATTTCGGCGGGACGATGCCGAAACCGGTGCAATCGGTGCAGGATGCACAAAGTATTAACCAACTTTGCCGCCGGGCCGCGCGACTTACCCGACTTATCCGGGTCGGTGCGGGCGTCGCCGGCCGCCGTGTGGCGCTAATCGGCCGCGCGCACGAGGTCGAGCACGGTCGGCCCGATCGCCTCTACGATCAGGGCTACCCCGAATTCGTTCGGGTGGACGGCGTCGGGCAGGATGTAGTCGCTGAGAACCTTTTGCCGGTCGCCCAGCGCCTCGAGCCCGGCCAGGAAGTTGTCAAACAGCGGCACGTCGCGGGCCTCGGCGAGGCTCGGATAGATCGCGTTGAACTCCTGCGCGTAGGTGTCGCCGTAATTGCCAAGCGCCGACATGCCGACCAGCAGCACGGGCAGGCCCTTCGCCTCGACTTCGCCGAGGATCGCGTCGAGGTTGCGTTTCGTCTCGGCCGGGTCGATCCCGCGCAGGAGATCGTTGCCGCCGAGCGTGACCATCACCGCGTCGACACGGGGATCGAGCGCCCAGCCGATCCGGCTTGCACCGCCAGCCGAGGTGTCGCCCGAGACCCCGCCGTTCACCACGGTGACCTCGGCGCCGTTCTCGTTCAGCCAGGTTTCGAGCTGTGGCACAAAGCCGAGCTTTGCCGGCAGACCGTAGCCCTGGGTGAGGCTGTCGCCGAGGGCGAGCAGGGTCACCGGATCGGCCATCGCGGGCAGGCCAATCAAAATGAAAGCGACTGCCGCCTTGGAACGCCGCAGCGAGCGCCCATATCGGGACGAGATATCACGGAAAGGTTTGCCGATGGCCGAGACGATTCTGGCGCTTGAAGACGCGCGCCTCACGCTGATGGGCAATGCCGGCCCGGTCGACATCCTGAAAGGCATCGACCTCACCGTGGAACGCGGCGAGACTTTGGGGCTCACGGGGCCGTCTGGATCGGGCAAATCGTCTCTCCTCATGCTCATGGGCGGTCTCGAACGCGCCACCGGCGGCCGGGTGACCGCGCTGGGGCGCGATCTGACCGCGATGGGCGAAGACGCGCTGGCGCGCTTCCGTCGCGATCATATGGGGGTGGTGTTCCAATCCTTCCACCTCATTCCCACCATGACGGCTCTGCAGAACGTGGCAACCCCCCTGGAACTTGCCGGCGCGCGCGACGCTTTCGAGCGTGCGGCCGAGGAGCTGGACGCCGTCGGGCTCGGCGCGCGGATGGACCATTTCCCGGCGCAGATGTCGGGCGGGGAGCAACAGCGCGTGGCGCTGGCGCGCGCGGCGGTGGTGCGGCCCGAGGTGTTGCTCGCCGACGAGCCGACCGGCAATCTCGACGGGGCGACGGGCAACACGATCATGGAGCTGCTGTTCGGACTGCGCGACCGCCACGGGGCGACGCTGGTGCTGGTGACCCATGCGCCCGAGCTTGCGGGGCGCTGCGACCAGGTGTTGCGGCTCAACGACGGGCGGGTCGACGCATGAGCTGGCCGGTCTCCGCGCGGATCGCCTGGCGGGAGCTTGGTGGTGGGCTGAAGGGATTTCGGATCTTCCTGGCCTGCCTGGCCCTCGGCGTGGCGGCGATTGCCGCCGTCGGGAGCGTGCGGACGAGCATCGAGGCGGGGCTGGCGCGCGAAGGCGCGGTGCTGCTCGGCGGCGATGCGCAGGTCGAATACACCTATCGCCGCGCAACGGCCGAGGAGCGCGCCTACCTCGGGCGGATCGCCACCCGGGTCTCGGAAGTGATCGATTTCCGGTCGATGGCGCAGACGGTCGATGGCGCCGATCGCTCGCTCACTCAGGTGAAGGCGGTGGACGCGGCCTGGCCGCTGCTTGGCGCGGCGGAGCTGGATCCGCCGATGCCGCTCGCGGCGCTGTTCGAAGGGCGGGACGGCGTGCCCGGCGCGGCCCTGAGCCCGCTGCTCATGGACCGGCTGGAACTCACGCCCGGTGACACATTCCGTCTCGGAGACCAGGATTTCCTCGCCATGGCCGCGCTGGTTTCGGTGCCCGACAACGCCACCGCGGGCTTCGGGTTCGGCCCGCCGATGCTGGTGCGCACGCAAGATCTCGCGGCCTCCGGGCTGATCCGCGAGGGCACGCTGTTCAACGCGCTTTACCGGCTGGACCTGCCCGAGGGCACGGATCTTTCCGCCGCGGAAACGGATCTCGAGTTGGCGCTCGGCGCGGGGGCGCCCCGGTGGCGCGATGCGCGCAATGGCACGCCGGGTGTGACACATGCGGTCGAACGGCTCGGACGGTTTCTGGTGCTGGTCGGGCTTGCCGGGCTCGCGGTCGGCGGGGTCGGCATTTCGGCGGCGGTGCGGGCCTATCTCGGCGAGAAGACGACGACGATTGCCACGCTCAAGGTGCTGGGCGCGGGCCGGAGAACGATCTTCGCGATCTACGGGATCCAGATCGGTATTCTCACGCTCGTCGGCATCGTGCTCGGGCTTGTCCTGGGCGCCGGGCTGCCGCTCCTGTTCGGGCCGCTCATCGCGGCTGCGCTGCCGGTGCCGGTGGCGATGGGGCTGCATGTCGGGCCGCTGTTCGAGGCGGCGCTCTACGGCGTGCTGGCGGCGGCGCTGTTCAGCCTCTGGCCGCTCGCGACCACCCAGGACGTCCGCGCGGCCGCGCTCTACCGCGATGCGGTGACCGGCGCGCGCGCCTGGCCCCGGCGGGCGACGCTGGCCTGGACGCTCGCGCTGCTTTTCGCGTTGATCGTGGCTGCGGTGCAGTTTTCCGGCACGCCGAGGATCACGCTCGGGGCGGCGGGCGGCATCTTCGCGGCCTTCCTGCTGCTGGTGGTGCTGGGCTGGCTGGTGCGCGTCGCCGCCGCGCGGCTGGCGGGGGCGGGCATGTTTCGCGGACGGCCAAACTTGCGCATGGCGCTGGCTTCGGTGGGCGGTCCGGGGGGCGAGGCGGCCTCGGTCGTGGTCTCGCTCGGGCTCGGGCTCTCGGTGCTGGCTGCCGTCGGCCAGATCGACAACAACCTGCGCGGCGCGATCGCGCGAGAACTGCCGGCGGTCGCGCCCAGCTTCTTCGTCGTCGACATCCAGCCCGACCAGATCGACGCCTTCACGGCCCGGATCGAGGGCGATCCGGGCGTGACCGGCATGGACAGGGCGCCGATGCTGCGCGGGATCATCACCACGATCAGGGGCCGTCCGGCTTCGGACGTGGCGGGCGATCACTGGGTGATACGGGGCGACCGGGGCGTGACCTATTCGGCCGCGCTGCCGGACCGCACGACGTTGACGGCGGGCGACTGGTGGGACGAGGACTACACCGGGCCGCCGCTCATCAGCTTCTCGGCCGAAGAGGCGACGGAGATCGGGCTCGAGATCGGCGACGAGATGTCGCTCAACATCCTCGGCCGCGAGATCAGCGGGACCGTGGCGAGCTTCCGCGAGGTGGATTTCTCGACGGCGGGCATGGGTTTCACCATCGCGATGAACCCGGCGGCGCTGGCGGGCGCGCCGCACAGCTGGATCGCCACGATCTATGCCGACCAGGAAGCGGAGGGGGCGTTGATGCGCGACCTCGGCCGGACCTGGCCGAACATCACGGTGATTTCGGTGCGCGACGCGATCGCCCAGGTGACGGGGCTGATGGGGAAGGTGGCGGCGGCGATCACCTACGGCGCGCTCATCACGCTGGTGACCGGGGCTGTGGTGCTGATTGGCGCGGCGGCGGCCGGAGAACGCGCGCGCACCTACGAGGCGGCGGTGCTGAAGACGCTGGGCGCCTCGCGCGGTTGGGTGCTTGCCAATTTCGCCCTGCGCTCGGGGCTGCTCGGGGCCGCGGCAGGGATCATGGCGGTGCTTGCGGGGGGCGTCGCGGGCTGGGCGGTGTCGTTCTACGTGATGGAGACCGATTTCGTCTTCGACCCGGTCTCGGCGTTCGTCATCGTTGCGGGCGGGGTCGTGCTCACCGTGGCGGCCGGGCTGGCCTTTGCCTGGCGGCCGCTCTCGGCGAGCCCGTCGAGCGTGCTCAGGGGGCGCGAATAGGCGGGGGAGAAGGCGCTTCGAAGCGCCTTCGCGAACGGCTTTCGAAAGCCGTTCCCCCCGGCTCACTTTGGGCGCAGCTCCTTGCGGATCACCAGCTTCAGCCCGGACCAGACCTCGTCGACGGCGCAGACCTTGACGTCGACGAGCGGCCCCGCCAGCGCGATCTCACGTATCACGTCTTCGGTCACGTCGGTGGGCACCTTGGAGGCCTTCTTCGGCCAGCTCACCCAGATCATGCCATCGGGGGCAAGGCGCTCACGGGCCTCGGCGAGGTCGGTTTCCAGCACCGCACGGCTCGCGGTGAAGACGTGGATCATGTCGAAGGGGCGCTTCGTGAGGTCGCGGGCGCGCGAGACAAGCTCGGCGCGGGCGAACCGGTAGCTGAGGGCAAGCCCGCCGAGATGCCCCGGCAGGCCGACCCATCCGGCGCGTTGGCCGTGTGCGAGCCCGAGTTTCTTGTCGAGCGGCGTTTTCGAATATCCCGCCATGAGGCCTCCCGGGGATTTGGTCCGGATGATGGTCGCCGGGTGCGTCTGCCCGGTCAAGCCGGGAATTCGCCTTTGGATCGTCGCGATTACGGCATAGATCCGCCCGGGTCATCGCAAAACTGGGCCGCGCGAAAAAGTATCGCGGATTGTTCTGGAGGCATTCATGGGTTCCCGCTTTTCCTTTCTGGTGGCCGCAACGGCTGTGGCGATCTGGTCGCTGCCGGTGACGGCGGCGCAATACGAAAAGACCGGCAGTTGGGTGTTCAACAGCACGGCTTTTGCCGAGGACGGCGAGACGATGTTGTATGGCTGTGTTGCCAGCACCGAGAGCGTGGAGGGCACCGAGCTTGTGCTCAGCCTCGAACCGGCCGCCGACAACGGCGTTGACGCCCGGATGTCGCTGACCAACGAGACCTGGGCGCTCGGCGCGGCGCCGGTGCGGGTGCGGTTCGACATCGGCGCCGATCACTGGGTGCTGCCGGGGCAGGGTGCGGGCCAGACGGTCGACGTGGCCTGGACGGGCGACGCGGCGCTCTTGACGTTTCTCGAAGACCTCGCGTCGTCGAGCTTCGCCGGGTTGACGGGCCGGGACGGTGCGACGGTCGCGCAGTTTTCGCTGAAAGGCTCGCGCGGCGCGATCGAGGCGATGACGGCCTGTGTCGAGGCGCAGATCGGGCAAGGGCTTGCGGAGGTGCTGAGCGGCAGCACCGGACCCGACGGCACGAACCCCTTCTGACGGAAAAGCCCCGCGCGCTGGCGGGGCTTTGCGGCGATCTGGTCGGTCGCTCAGAGCGTGCGCGCGACCTGCAGTTTCTTGATCTCGGCGATGGCTTTTGCCGGGTTCAGGCCTTTGGGGCAGGTCTGGGTGCAGTTCATGATCGTGTGGCAGCGGTAGAGCTTGAACGGGTCTTCGAGATCGTCGAGCCGTTCGCCCGTGGCCTCATCGCGCGAATCGATGATCCAGCGGTAGGCGTGGAGCAGGGTGGCGGGGCCGAGGTAGCGGTCGGCGTTCCACCAGTAGCTCGGGCAGGAGGTGGAGCAGGACGCGCACATCACGCATTCATAGAGCCCGTCGAGCTTTTTGCGGTCTTCGATCGATTGCTTCCACTCGCCTTTCGGTGCCGGCGTCTCGGTGATGAGCCAGGGTTTGACCGAGGCATGCTGGGCGTAGAAATGGGTGAGATCGGGCACCAGGTCCTTGACGACATCGCATGTGCGGCAGCGGGTAGATCTTCACGTCGCCCTCGATCTCGTCGAGCCCGTAGATGCAGGCGAGGTGGTTCTGGCCGTCGATGTTCATCGCGCAGGACCCGCAGATGCCTTCGCGGCAGGAGCGGCGGAAGGTGAGGCCCGGGTCGATCTCGCTCTTGATCTTGATGAGCGCGTCCAGAACCATCGGCCCGCAGCTGTCCATGTCGACGAAATAGGTGTCGACGCGCGGGTTGTCGCCCGAGTCGGGGTCGAACCGGTAGATCATGAACTTGCGCGTGTTGGTGGCGCCGGCGGGCTTGGGCCATGTCTTGCCGGTGCGGATCCGCGAGTTCTTCGGAAGGGTCAGTTGAACCATATCGCTACCTTTCGGGGCTCAAGCCGGGACGGGGCGCCGCGGCCAGTTCTCATCTCTGATCGCCGGGCATTTCGGCGCCGGCAGGGCTCGGCGCGAACAGCGCCTGGTTTTGTGTCACAAGCTGCATCACGCGGGTGCGGGGCTTGGGCGCAAGCCCGACCCGGTTGATCTGGCGCATGAATTCGAGAGAGCCTGCGTTGAGGCTTTGATTGGCGCGCCGGGTGAGGGGATCGAGCGCCGCGATCTCCTCAGGTGTCAGGCCCGCATGGGCGAGGAGCTGTTGGCCGGGGCGCATCGTGTCGGCTTCGTCCTCGAGACGGAAGAAGGCGGCGGTGTCCGCGCCCACCGCGTCTCCGACACGGGCGCGCATCTCGTCCCAGCTGCCGCACGCGGCGGTCTCGGCCTCGAATTCGGCGCGGGTGCCGGTATAGCCGTCGGTCTTGACCGCCTGGTTGTAGACCGAGCTTTTCCAGCCGCGCATGTCGCGGGTGTAGAAGACGAACCGGGGGGAAAAGGGCGCGAGGTGCTCGGTGAGCAGCTTCAGGATGGTACCGATCTGCGGGTAGAGCCGCACTTCGCCGCCGTTTCCGGGCATCGCGCCGGGCAGGTTCTCGTGGCTGACGAGGATCGGCGCGTCGCCGGCGGCGAGCAACTCGTCGCGCAAGCCGCCGATGCGGCTCGCGAGCGTGGCCCGGTTGGCGGCATCGGGCGCGAGGCTGAAGGCGATGGCGGCGCGGGCCGCGGCCCGGGTCGGTGTGTTGGGCGCGGGCGTGCGCACCGTCAGCCGTCCGGACAACCGGGTCTCGTTGCGGTGCAGGAAGTGGTGGAAGGCGGTCGAAGCCGTCTTCTGCACCCCCATGTGCACTGTCAAAGAATGCTCCGTCATATCTTCGCCTGCCGCCATGAACTCGGATGCTCCCTACGCACGGCGCGTCGGAACCGGGCGAACCGGTCCGGCGACGTCGTAGAGATCTTGCGTTCAACCATGTCCGTCTCTTCAGATGGCCAGGAGGCCAAGGCCATTGGACGCAATGCAGGAAACCGTATCCGGGCGACGGGTGATTTCGAGCACGAGCTGTCCGGTTTCGGGCGTCATCCCGGTCACGGCGGCCCCGGCGATGGTGACGATCTCGGGCGCCGTCGCATTGTCGATGATGCAATCGGTTACCGGCGCGGCGTTCACC
Source organism: uncultured Alphaproteobacteria bacterium (assembly GCA_963752895.1). GTDB lineage: Bacteria > Pseudomonadota > Alphaproteobacteria > Rhodobacterales > Rhodobacteraceae > CAVWAE01. The sequence goes on along the minus strand of CAVWAE010000022.1, from coordinate 26,041 downwards.
CCCGGAAGATTTTCGGCGATCACCCCGTTGACCACGGCTTTCGCCTGTTGGCGCGCAATCGCGTCGGCGGTCTGCGTCGCGTAGGCGCAGCCCGACAGGGCCGTGACCGCCGCAACGAGAGTGAGCGCCCGGCGCATCAGAACGTCCGGGCCTTGGGGGCGATCTTGGCCACCTCGATGCCGCCGTCGGCTTCCGCGGTGAGCGGGTCGAGCACCACCGGACGGTAGGACAGCGTGACCCCCGCGCCGTCGACATGGGCGATTGTGTGGGTGCGCCAGTTCTCGTCGTCGCGCTCGGCGAAATCCTCGTGCGCATGGGCGCCGCGGCTTTCGTGGCGCGCCTCGGCGCCGGTGATGGTGGCGAGCGCGTTGGGCATCAGGTTGGTGAGCTCCAGCGTCTCCATCAGGTCGGTGTTCCAGATCAGCGACCGGTCGGTGACATGGAGATCATCGAGCTTGCCGGCGATGTCGCCCATGTTCTTGACGCCCTCGGCGAGGGTCTCGGAGGTGCGGAACACGGCGGCGTCCGATTGCATGGTGCGCTGCATTTCGAGCCGGAGCTCGGCGGTGGGGGTGCCGCCGGCGGCGTTGCGCAGCCCGTCGAACCGGTCGAAGGCGCTGTCGATCGACGCCTGGTTGAGCGTCGGGTTGTGGCCGCCGGGGGTGAGGATCTGGCCCGCACGGATCGCGGCGGCGCGGCCGAAGACGACAAGGTCGATGAGGCTGTTGGAGCCGAGACGGTTGGCGCCGTGCACGGAGGCGCAGCCCGCTTCGCCGACCGCCATCAGGCCGGGCGACGATGCGCGTCGGGGTCATGCGCCGTCGGGTTGAGCACTTCGCCCCAATAGTTGGTCGGAATGCCGCCCATGTTGTAATGCACCGTCGGCAGCACCGGGATCGGCTCCTTGGTAACATCGACACCGGCGAAGATCTTGCGCGCTCTCGGAGATGCCGGGCAGGCGCTCGCGCGAGCGCTTCGGCGGGCAGGTGCGTCGAGGTGAGATGGATGTGGTCGCCGTGTTCGCCGACACCGCGGCCTTCGCGGATTTCCATCGTCATCGAGCGCGAGACGACGTCGCGCGGCGCGAGGTCCTTGTAGCGTCGGCGCGTAGCGCTCCATGAAGCGCTCGCCTTCGGAGTTGGTGAGATAGCCGCCCTCGCCGCGCGCGCCCTCGGTGATGAGGCAGCCCGCGCCGTAGATGCCGGTCGGGTGGAACTGCACGAACTCCATGTCCTGGAGCGGCAGGCCGGCGCGGGCGACCATGCCGCCGCCGTCGCCGGTGCAGGTGTGGGCGCTGGTGGCGGAGAAATAGGCGCGGCCGTAGCCGCCGGTGGCGAGCACGACCATCTTCGCGGAGAAGACGTGGAAGGTGCCGTCGTCGAGTTTCCAGCAGAGCACGCCCTGGCACGCGCCGTCATCCGACATGATCAGGTCGAGCGCGAAATACTCGATGAAGAACTCGGCGTTGTGCTTGAGGCTTTGCCCGTAGAGCGTGTGCAGGATGGCGTGGCCGGTGCGGTCGGCGGCGGCGCAGGTGCGCTGCACCGGCGGGCCTTCGCCGAACTCGGTGGTGTGGCCGCCGAAGGGGCGCTGGTAGATCTTGCCGTCCTCGGTGCGCGAGAACGGCACGCCGTAGTGCTCGAGCTCGTAGACCGCCTTCGGGGCCTCGCGGGACAGGTATTCCATCGCGTCCGTGTCGCCGAGCCAGTCGGAGCCCTTGACGGTGTCGTACATGTGCCAGTGCCAGCTGTCGGGGCCCATGTTGCCCAGGACTGGCGGCGATGCCGCCCTGCGCGGCGACCGTGTGCGAGCGGGTCGGGAAGACCTTGGTCACGCAGGCGGTGCGCAGGCCCTGTTCGGCCATGCCGAGCGTGGCGCGCAGGCCAGCGCCGCCGGCGCCGACCACGACGACGTCGTATTCGTGGGTTTGATATTCGTAGGAAGCCATGTGTCGTACCTCAGCCTGTGAAGGCGATTTTCAGGATGGCGAACGCGCCAATCAGGGCGAACAGTGCGGAGAGAAGGCGCGTCGATATGATGAGGACGATCCCCCAGCGGCCGTGGACGTAGTCTTCGATCACGACCTGGATGCCCTGGAAGAAGTGCAGGAAGGCGGTGAGGAAGAAGGCCACGCCGATGATGGCGTTGACCGGGTGGGCGTAGGCCGCGCGCACGCCTTCGTAGCTGTCGCCGAGGTTGTAGGCGAGCGGAAACAGGAAGAGCGGGGTCAGCAGGGCGAGGGCAATGGCGGAGAGCCGTTGTTCCCAGAAATGCTTGGTGCCCGACTTGGCCGAGCCAAGGCCCTGGGCGCGTTTGCGGTCGGTGAGGTAGGCCATGTCTCTCTCCCTTACCAGGCGATGGCGACGATGAGGGTGACGAGCGTGGCGACGCCCGCGAAGATGATCGTGTTCATGGCCGAGCGCTGCACGCGCTTCTGGCCGAACCAGGCGCCGGTGTCCCAGATCAGGTGCCGGAGGCCGTTGAAGAAGTGAAACCAGAGCGACGCGGCGCCGGCGAGCAGGACCAGCCAGCCGATCCAGGAGGTGACGAACCAGTCGATCACGTTGAAAGCCCGCTCCGACCAGGCGGCGCCGAGGAACCAGAGCGCGACGAGCATGATCACGCCGCCGACGGCGACACCGGTCGCGCGGTGCAGGATCGACACGACAGCGTTGAGCGGCAGCTTGTAGATATCGAGGTGCGGCGAAAGCGGGCGGTTGCCCCGTTCCACGTCGGCCATGACATGCCCTTTCGATCTGTTGGCGGTCGCCATTATCCATAGAGAATTTCTGCCCGCTGTCACGCCCCGGGGCCCGGAAAAAAGCTGAATGTGAGCGGAAACGCAGCGGCTAAATTGCCTCTGTGATAGCGAATGGGCCGTTTGTTATCACAAATCTGCCGCCGTTGATCACATTTGAGATCCGGCGGCTTTGTCTTCTGGGCGGGGGCATGCCGCGGTGCAGAATGAGTTGCGGCAAGGTGCTGAGAACGGGCGGGATTCCCGGTTTTCACATGCAGAAAGAGTAATCTTTGAATTTGGAGCAGGGCGCAGGGAGGCCGGATCGCGTCGATCTGCACACGCCGCGTCTCCGCGGGCTTGAACGCCGCATCGCCAAGGCGACAGGAATGCGGCCCCTTCGCAGCGCGCGCCCCGGTGAACGTGCTCCGGGTCCGGCCCGTTTCATCCGGCGGTCAGGTCGGCATCAAGGCCCAGTAGTCGAGGTCGAGCAGCACGTCGGGCAGGTACTTCCCGTCCTCGCCTTTCAACGCGAACTGGGCGCGCCGTGCGCGGGTGGCGACCAGCCGCAGGCGGATGCGCGCCGACGCCCGGCGCGGAGGTATCGGCCTTGTCGAGCACCTCGGACCAGGCGCGGATGGTGTCGCCGGCGAAGCAGGGGTTGGCATGGGCGCCGGCGTTGAGGCCGACGATCATCTGCGCGTTGGCCAGGCCGTTGAAGCTCAGGCGCGGGCGAGGGAGATCACGTGGCCGCCGTAGATCAGCCGCTTGCCGTCGTCGCGGTTGGTGGCGTCGAAATGCACCTTGGCGGTGTTCTGCCACAGCCGCGTGGCGAGCATGTGCTCGGCTTCCTCGATGGTCACGCCGTCGACATGGTCGATCTTCTCGCCGATTTCGTAGTCGCCGAGGCGGTGCGGCTCGCCGGCGAGCGTGAAATCGTAGCGCGCGAAATCGAGCCCCTCGGGGATCACGAGGTCGTCCGGCGGCCAGGGCGGGCTTGAGGTCCGGGATCACGCGTGTCGGGTGCGTCGGCCCCGAGATCGCGTTTGCGCACCATCACCCAGCGGACGTAGTCGAGCACCGCCGTCTCCGTCCTGGTTGGTGCCGGTGGTGCGCACCCAGACGACGCCGGACTTGCCGTTCGAGTTCTGCTTGAGGCCGATCACCTCGGCTTTGCGACCGCAGCGTGTCGCCCGGGTAGACCGGCTTCAGCCAGCGCCCCTCGGCATAGCCGAGGTTGGCGACGGCGTTGAGCGAGACGTCGGGCACGGTCTTGCCGAAGACCAGGTGGAAGGCGGCGAGATCGTCGATCGGGGCGGCGGGCAAGCCGCTTGCCCGGGCGAACTCGTCTGACGAATAGAGCGCATGGCGGGCCGGGTAGAGCGCGTGGTAGAGCGCGCGCTCGCCGCCCGAGACGGTGCGCGGTACCGCATGGGCGATGACCTCGCCGATGCGGTAGTCTTCGAAGAAACGTCCCGGGTTGGTCTTGGCCATTATCTGTCTCTCAGTCAGGTGTCGGGGTTGCGGCACAGCGGCGCCCTAGCCGAAGGCCGGGTAGCCGAACAGGTAATGCGCCCAGGCGATCAGACCGAAGACGAAGACCGAAGCGGCGGCTGCGATCATCTCCTTGCGGGTCTCGAACGGGCCGGCCGGGCGCACATCGTCGGTCTGCCGGTTGATGAGGATGACCTCTGCCACCGCCCAGGCCAGGAGGCCGCCGAACAGGATGAAGGAGGGCATGTCGCCGTTCACCAGGAGGTGCGCGATGGCCCAGGCCTTGATGGCGGTGAGCTGGGGATGGCGGATTTTCGAGGTGATCCAGGTTTTCATCCCCGAGGCGGCGAAGAGGTAGACCGAAAGCAGCGTGAGCAGGTTGTTGAGGCCCACCGTGGCCGGGTGCCGGCCCCAGAGAACCGCGCCGTCGGCCATGCGGTAGCCGATCACCATGAGCACGATGGAGGCGAGCAGGGCGAGGGCGATGGGGCCTTTCGCCTTTTCGCCCATCTCGGCCCGCTTGGCGGGTGCGAGACGTTTGAAGAGATGGGCAGCGGCCCACAGTAGAACCCCGAGGATCAGCAAGAGCATCGTCTATCCTTCCAGCTTGGAAATGGCCTCCGCTTTTGCCAGCAGGGCCTTCGCTGTCACGATATGCAGATTTTCGACGATCTTGCCATCCACGACCGCAACACCCTTGCCTTTGGTCTGGGCCGCTTCGAAGGCGGCGATCTGGCGGCGGGCGAGGTCGAGGGCGTCTTCGGAGGGGGAAAATGCCTTGTTGGCAATGGCGAGCTGGGCGGGGTGGATCAGGGTCTTGCCGTCGAAACCGAGGCGGCGGCCCTGCTCGCATTCGTTCCAGAGGCCTTCCTCATCCTTGAAGGCATTGTAGACGCCATCGACGATCGGGATGCCGTCGGCGCGCGCGGCGATCAGCGAGAGTTGCAGCGCGGTCATGATCTCGGCGCGGTCGGGGCCGGGGTGGGCGCCGAGCTCCTTCACCAGGTCGTTGGTGCCCATGACGATGCCGGCAAGGCGCGGGTGGCCGGCGATTTCGCGCGCGTTCATCACGCCGGAGGTGGTTTCCATCATCGCCCAGATCGGCACGTCGGACATCATCTCGGCGAGGGTTTCGACGTCGAGGGCGGAATTGACCTTGGGCAAGAGGATGCCGTCGCAGTCGGCGCCGCGAAAGGCCTGGATGTCGGCATTGCCCCAGTCGGTGTCGAAGCCGTTGATGCGCACGAGCTTCGCGCGGTTGCCGTAGCCGCCCTTGTCGAGTTCCTCGCGCAGCAGGGTGCGGGCCTCGGCCTTGGCGTCGGGGGCGACGGCGTCTTCGAGATCGAAGATGATCGCGTCGGCTTTGAGCCCGCGGGCCTTGTCGAGCGCGCGCGCATTCGAGCCGGGAATGTAGAGCATCGAGCGGTAGGGGCGCATCGACTGGGTCATGATTCTGTTCCTCGGGCAATTTTGTTGCGCAAACGAACACCGGTGCGCACGAATGCGCAAGGGAAAAATGCCGCGCTGCAGCAGAAATGCCGACAATCCGACGCATCGTCCGGCGGCTTAACCTTAAGGAAGGCTTCCGCGGCCAAGATTTTCGCACCTGCCGGGGGAGCAAAAGGCTCACCAGCCCGGCTGCGACCGAAAGGACATGCGATGAAACCGCAGATTTTGACCCTCGGTCTCTGGATCGGCGCCGCCTGCCTTGCCGGGCCCGGTCATGCGGAGACGGCGGTCTGCGCCGAACGGGCGACCGTGGTGGGCCGTCTCGCCGCCGAATTCGGCGAGACGCGCCAAGCCATCGGGCTTGCGTCCGCGCACCAGGTGGTGGAGGTTTTCGCCTCGGAAGAGACCGGCAGCTGGACCATCACCGTGACCCGGCCCGACGGGATGACCTGCCTGATGGCGGCGGGCAGGTACTTCGAGGCGTTGGAGGAAGAATTGACGCCGGCTGCGGTCGGCGACCCGGCCTGAGATTGATAGCCAAGTCTTTCGCCGCCTCCGGGCTCGACCCGGGCAGGGGCGCTGTCCGTCGCGCCGAAGGCGCGCCTTGATCGTGATGCCGAAGGCGCGCCTTGATCGTGATGCCGAAGGCGCGCCTTGATCGTGATGCCGAAGGCGCGCCTTGATCGTGGTGCCGGAGGCGCGCCTTGATCGTGATGCCGAAAGCACGCCTTGATCGTGATGCCGGAGGCACGCCCCTGACGTGACGCCCCCCGAGCAGTCGTGCCAAGAACAGGAGGGCACGGCGGGAAACGGCGCTTTGACCGCGGGTGCCTCACCCCATCAGCCCATCCCAGACCAGTTTCAACGACAGCACGAACAGCGCAGAGTAGATCAGTGTGTAGTAGAGTTTCTCACTCATCACCTTGACCAGCCAGACGCCGAGGAAGACCGCCGCTGTGGCCGGGATCGCCAGGAACGCTGCGATCTTCAGGCTGTCGAGGTTGATCTGGCCGAGGAAGAAGTAGGGCACCAGCTTGACCGCATTGATATAGGCGAAGGCGATGGTCGAGGTGCCGGCGAACACCGTGCGCGGCATTTTGAGCGGGAGCGTGTAGACTTGGTAGGGCGGACCGCCGGAATGGCTCACGAAGCTGGTGAAACCGGCGATCGTGCCCCAGAACAGGCCGGGTCCGAGCCGCGCGGGTTGCGCCTCGGTGACCTTGCGATGGTGGATCAGCCGGTTGGCGACGAAGGCCAGCCCGATCAGCCCGACGATCAGCGTGACCCAGCGCTCGTCGGTCCAGGCCGCGGTCGCCCAGCCGATACCGATGCCGAGCGTTGCGGACACCGCGATGATCTTGAGCACGCGGGCGTTGAATGCCTTGCGGTAGGCCCAAAGCCCGAACATGTCGGAAACGACATAGACCGGCAGCAGGAGCCCCGCCGCGGTGACCGGGCTGATCTGAAGTGCGAGGAGTGGGACGGCGACGGCGCCGGCCATCGGCAGGCCGCCCTTCGAGATACCCACGAACATCGCGGCCAGAACCGCCAGCAACCAGAACGCCGTGCCTTCCATGTTCTTCCTCCGATCCGCGGGAATCACTCCGGGCGGGATAGGGCGCTCGGCCGTTCCTGCCTGCCCGCGCCACCGGGACTTTGCCCGGGATTAGCGCAAACATCCCCCTTCAGCCAGACGGAAACGCTTTGCCGCGGTGCAGCGGCCTTGCGTCATGGATGCGACAGGGTTACGCAGGCGCCCACCTGATAACCTGTTCGGAGATCAATGAACCATGGCTCAGACCCAAGATCGCCCTGATCGGCGCCGGCCAGATCGGCGGCACGCTGGCCCACCTCGCCGCGCTCAAGGAACTCGGCGACGTCGTCCTCTTCGACATCGTCGAGGGCATCCCGCAGGGCAAGGCGCTCGACATCGCCGAAGTCGGGCCCGGTCGAGGGCTTCGACGCCGCGCATCACCGGCACCAACGACTACGCCGACATCGCGGGCGCCGACGTCTGCATCGTCACCGCCGGCGTGCCGCGCAAGCCCGGCATGAGCCGCGACGACCTGCTCGGCATCAACCTCAAGGTCATGAAGCCGGTCGGCGAAGGCATCAAGAAGCACGCGCCCGACGCCTTCGTGATCTGCATCACCAACCCGCTCGACGCGATGGTCTGGGCGCTGCAGCGAGGTCTCCGGCCTGCCGCACGAGAAGGTGGTCGGCATGGCCGGCGTGCTCGACTCCGCGCGCTTCCGTCACTTCCTGGCCGAGCGAGTTCGACGTCTCGGTGAAGGACGTGCACCGCCTTCGTGCTCGGCGGCCACGGCGACACCATGGTGCCGCTGGTCCGCTATTCGACGGTCGCCGGCATTCCGCTGCCCGACCTCGTCGAGATGGGCTGGACCACCCAGGAGAAGCTCGACGCGATCGTCCAGCGCACCCGCGACGGCGGCGCCGAGATCGTCGGCCTGCTGAAGACCGGCTCGGCCTTCTATGCGCCGGCCGCCTGCGGCCATCGAGATGGCCGAAGCCTATCTCAAGGACAAGAAGCGCGTGCTGCCCTGCGCGGCCTATGTCGACGGCGAGTACGGCGTCAAGGGCCTCTATGTCGGCGTGCCGGCGGTGATCGGCGCCAGGCGGCGTCGAGCGCATCGTCGAGATCGAGCTCAACAAGGACGAGCAGGCGATGTTCGACAAGTCGGTCGACGCCGTGAAGGGCCTGGTCGAGGCCTGCAAAGCGATCGATCCGGCGCTCGCCTGAGCGTCGCGCGGACTGCCAATATTCGAAAGGCCGGGCCCCTGCGCCCGGCCTTTTTCGTGGTCGACTCGGCTGCTAGCGCTATGCACTTCGTGCAACGCGACCGGGCCTATGTGATCACGACAATTTGGCGGTGTGATCACAAAATTCGGGTTTCCGTGCGAAATACACGCCCTGTGTTTCACGATATTCGTTTCTCGCCGCCATGCCGCCTGTGTCATGAGCTTTGCAATCGCAAGCCAGACGGGATGAGGCCCCATGAACATCCACGAATACCAGGCCAAGGCACTGCTGCGCGACTACGGCGTGCCGGTCTCCGACGGCCGCGTCGTGCTGACACGGCCGACGAGGCCGAGACCGCGGCGGGCGAACTCGGCGGGCCGCTCTGGGTCGTCAAGGCGCAGATCCACGCCGGCGGCCGCGGCAAGGGCCGTTCAAGGAAGCCGATGCCGGCGACAAGGGCGGCGTGCGCCTCGCCAAATCGGTCGAGGAAGCCGCCGAAGAGGCCAAGGCGATGCTCGGCAGCACGCTGGTCACCCACCAGACCGGCCCCGACGGCAAGCAGGTCAACCGCGTCTACGTCGAGGACGGCTGCGACATCGCGCGCGAGCTCTACCTCGGCCTGCTGGTCGACCGCGCAGACCAGCCGCGTCAGCTTCGTCGGCTCGACCGAGGGCGGCATGGACATCGAGGAGGTCGCCGCGAAGACGCCCGAGAAGATCCTGCACGGTCAGCGTCGATCCGGCCACCGGCTACCAGCCGCTTCCACGGCCGCCGCGATCGCCTTCGGGCTCGGGCCTCGAGGGCGACGCAGGTCAAGCAGTGCGTCGACGCTGATGGGCAAGCTCTACAAGGCCTTCGTCGACAAGCGACTGCGCGCTGGTCGAGATCAACCCGCTGGTCGTCACCGACGACGGCGACGTCGATCGCGCTCGACGCCAAGATCAACTTCGACGACAACGCGCTCTTCCGCCACCCGGACATCGCGGAGCTGCGCGACGACGACGAGGAGGACCCGACGGAGGTCGAGGCCGGCGAAGTACGACCTCAACTACATCGCGCTCGACGGCAACATCGGCTGCATGGTCAACGGCGCCGGCCTGGCCATGGCGACGATGGACATCATCAAGCTCTACGGCGGCGAGCCGGCCAACTTCCTCGACGTCGGCGGCGGCGCCACCAAGGAGAAGGTCACCGACGGCGTTCAAGATCATCCTCGCGACCCGAAGGTGAAGGGCATCCTGGTCAACATCTTCGGCGGCATCATGCGCTGCGACGTCATCGCCGAGGGCGTCGTCGCGGCGGTCAAGGAAGTCGGGCCTCGAGGTGCCGCTGGTCGTGCGCCTCGAAGGCACCAACGTCGAAGCAGGGCAAGAAGATCCTCGCCGAGTCCGGCCTCGACCGTCATCGCGGCCGACGACCTCGACGGACGCCGCCGAGAAGATCGTCGACAGCGCGTGAAGGAGGTAAGACATCATGGCCATTCTCGTCGACGAGAACACCAAGGTCATCTGCCAGGGCTTCACCGGCACGCAGGGCACCTTCCACGCCGAGCAGGCGATCGACTACGGCACCAAGATGGTCGGCGGCGTGACGCCGGGCAAGGGCGGGCAGACGCATCGCGGACCTGCCGGTCTTCGACACGGTGCGCGAGGCCGGGCGCGACGACCGGCGCGAACGCCATCGGTGATCTACGTGCCGCCGCCGTTCGCCGCGGACGCGATCCTCGAGGCGGTCGACGCCGGGATCGAGCTGATCGTCTGCATCACCGAGGGCATTCCGGTGCTCGACATGGTGAGGGTCAAGCGCGCGCTGGAAGGCACCGAGACGCCGCCTGATCGGCCCGAACTGCCCCGGCGTCATCACGCCCGACGAGTGCAAGATCGGCATCATGCCCGGCCACATCCACAAGCGCGGCACGGTCGGCGTCGTCTCGCGCTCGGGCACGCTGACCTACGAGGCGGTGCGGCAGACCACCGACGCTCGGCCTCGGTCAGTCCACCTGCGTCGGCATCGGCGGCGACCCGATCAACGGCACCGAGCTTCATCGACGTGCTCGACATGTTCCTCGACGACGACGAGACCGAAGGCGATCATCATGATCGGCGAGATCGGCGGCACCGCCGAGGAAGAGGCCGCGCGAGTTCATCGCCGAGAACGCAAGAAAGGCCGCTGGAAGCCGGTCGTCGGCTTCATCGCCGGGCGCACCGCGCCTCCGGGCCGGCGCATGGGCCACGCCGGCGCGATCATCGCCGGCGGCAAGGGCGGCGCGGACGCGAAGATCGAAGCGATGAAAGCGGCCGGCATCGTCGTCGCCGACAGCCCCGCCACGCTGGGCGAAGCGGTGATGGCCGCGATCGAGAAGGCGTGAAGTGACACGTCGCGGGCGGGGCGTTGACCCCGCCCGGCGGCATTGGGATCAGGATAGCGGATGGCACTCGTTTCCCACCAACACAAGTTCGTCTACCTCAAGACCTTCAAGACGGGCAGCACCTCGACCGAAATGGCATTGCAGCCGCTCTGCGCGCCGCCCGGAACCGAGGTGAGACAATACGGACCGGCACTTGTCTCGGACTACGGGATCGTTGGTGCGCGCGGAAAGTTCACCGGAAGCGACACCACCGGCTGGCACAACCACATGTCGGCCAAACGGGTGGCGTGGAAACTCGGGCCCCTGACCTGGATGCGCTACCTCAAGATCGCGTCGCTGCGCAACCCGTTCGACAAGGCGGTGTCCTGGTACTGGTTCTGGGCCGGCCGGGAGGGGCGCGTGCCAGGCGAACCCGTCGAGGATTTCCGCGCGTTCATACGTGAACAGGACGCCAAGGGCTACTTCCGCAGCGCCAGGGACACCGACTGGCGTGTCACGCATATCCTGGGCCGGCCGATCATCGACCAATATATCCGGTTGGAGCATCTCAGGGCCGATCTCGACACCCTGTTCTCGCAGCTCGGGATCACCGGGGTGACGCTCGACATCCCGAAGGTGAAGACCAAGACCCGCAAGAAAGATCCGCTCGACGTGCCGGACTATTTCGACACGCCGACCGCCGACATCCTGCGCCGACATTTGGGCTGGATCTTCGATGCCGGCGGCTATTCGCGCGACCCGGCCGACGCGGGCCGCGCTTCACGCGGGGCGGAACGGCAGGTCACGGCACTGGCGGCGGCGCCATCGGACCCGCATGCCTCGTCGCCTGAGCCCGCCCCCGGGCCTACGGCCAGACAGATGCCGACGGGGAGGCCAAGGTGACCCCGGTCCTCGCATATCCTTTCTTGGGCGGCGCCGGGCGGTCAGCTCACCTGCGCTTGGTCGAGTGCCTCCCGATCCCTCCCGCGCAACGCCATGTTACCGGACGGATCCGCCGTCCAGAATCCAACGGAGCCTGAAAACCCATGACCGAACAGTCCCCAAACGACCAGTTCAAGGCGAGCTCCTTCATGCAGGGCCACAACGCGGCCTATCTTGAACAGCTCTATGCCCTCTACGCGAACGACCCCACGGCTGTCGATGAAGCCTGGCGGGTGTTCTTCGACGAGCTGGGCGACCCCGGCGGCGACGTGACCGCGGAGGCGGCGGGGCCGTCCTGGGCGCGGACCGACTGGCCGCCGACGCCGGGCGGCGATCTCGTGCATGCGCTCGACGGCCAGTGGCCGGAGGAGCCCAAGCCCGAGAAGGTGGCCGAGAAGGTCAAGGAAAAGGCGGCCGAGAGGGGCGTGGCGATCAGCGAGGAGCAAGTGCGGCGCGCGGTGCTCGATTCGGTGCGCGCGCTGATGATCATCCGCGCCTACCGGATCCGCGGACATCTCGCCGCCGACCTGGACCCGCTGGGGATGCGCGAGGAGACGCCGCATCCGGAACTCGATCCGGCCAACTACGGATTCACCGAGGCCGACATGGACCGGCCGATCTTCCTCGACCAGGTGCTGGGGCTCGAAATGGCCTCGATGCGCCAGATCGTGGACATGGTGAAGCGCACCTATTGTGGCACTTTTGCGCTGCAATACATGCATATCTCCGATCCCGAACAGGCCGGCTGGCTCAAGGAGCGGATCGAGGGTTACGGCAAGGAGATCGCCTTCACCCGCGAGGGACGCCGCGCGATCCTCAACAAGCTGGTCGAGGCGGAAGGCTTCGAGAAATTCTGCCACGTGAAGTTCATGGGCACCAAGCGGTTCGGCCTCGACGGCGCCGAGGCGCTGGTGCCGGCGATGGAGCAGATCATCAAGCGCGGCGGCTCGCTGGGGCTCAAGGAGATCGTCATCGGCATGCCGCACAGGGGGCGCCTGAGCGTGCTCGCCAACGTGATGTCGAAGCCCTACCGCGCGATCCTGAACGAGTTTCAGGGCGGCAGCTTCAAACCCGAGGATGTCGACGGGTCGGGCGACGTGAAATACCACCTCGGTGCGTCGTCGGACCGCGAGTTCGACGGCAACATCGTGCACCTCTCGCTCACCGCCAACCCATCGCACCTCGAGGCGGTGAACCCGGTGGTGCTGGGCAAGGTCCGCGCCAAGCAGGCGCAGCTGAACGACACCGCGCGCACCCAGGTGCTGCCGATCCTGCTGCACGGCGATGCGGCCTTTGCCGGCCAGGGCGTGATTTCCGAGGGGTTCGGGCTGTCGGGCCTCGTCGGCCACCGCACCGGCGGCACGATCCATATCGTCGTCAACAACCAGATCGGGTTCACGACGGCACCGAGTTTCTCGCGCTCCTCGCCCTATCCGACCGACATCGCGCTGATGGTGGAAGCGCCGATCTTCCACGTCAACGGCGACGATCCGGAGGCGGTGGTGCATGCGGCCAAGGTGGCGACCGAGTTTCGCCAGAAGTTTCACAAGGACGTGGTTCTCGACATCTTCTGCTACCGGCGGTTCGGGCACAACGAGGGCGACGAGCCCATGTTCACCAACCCGCTGATGTACAAGACGATCAAGACCCACAAGACGACGCTGCAGCTTTATACCGAGCGGCTGGTCAAGGACGGGCTGATCCCCGAGGGCGAGATCGAGGACATGAAGACCGCCTTCCAGGCGACGCTCAACCAGGAATTCGAGACCTCGAAGGACTACAAGCCGAACAAGGCCGACTGGCTCGACGGCCGCTGGTCGCACCTCAACCGCCAGGGCGAGGAATACCAGCGCGGTCAGACCGCGATTTCCACGGACACCTTCGAGGAGATCGGCGCAGCGCTCACCCGGGCACCCGAAGGCTTCGCGATCCACAAGACCGTCGGGCGGATGCTCGAGACCAAGAAGGGCATGTTCGAGAGCGGCGAGGGCTTCGACTGGGCGACGGCGGAGGCGCTGGCGTTCGGGTCGTTGCAGCTTGAGGGTTACCCGGTCCGGCTTTCCGGCCAGGACAGCACCCGCGGCACCTTCTCGCACCGCCATTCGGCCTTCATCAACCAGGAGACGGAGGAGCGCTACTACCCGCTCAACAACATCCGCGAGGGCCAGGCGCGCTACGAGGTGATCGACTCGATGCTGTCGGAATACGCGGTGCTCGGTTTCGAGTACGGCTATTCGCTGGCCGAGCCCAACGCGCTCACGCTCTGGGAGGCGCAGTTCGGCGATTTCGCCAACGGGGCGCAGATCATGTTCGACCAGTTCATCTCGTCGGGCGAGTCGAAGTGGCTGCGGATGTCGGGCCTCACCGTGCTGCTGCCGCACGGCTTCGAGGGCCAGGGGCCGGAACACAGCTCCGCCAGGCTCGAGCGCTTCCTGCAGATGTGCGGCGGCGACAACTGGATCGTGGCCAATTGCACGACCCCCGCCAACTACTTCCACATCCTGCGCCGGCAACTGCACCGTTCGTTCCGCAAGCCGCTCATCCTGATGACGCCGAAATCGCTCCTGCGTCACAAGCTGGCGGTCTCGAAGACCGCCGATTTCGTCGAGGGCTCGTCCTTCCACCGGGTGCTGTGGGACGACGCGGACGACAACCACCGCACTGGCAAGTCCGAGACCAAGCTGGTGGCGGACGACAAGATCAAGCGGGTGGTGATGTGCTCGGGCAAGGTCTACTACGACCTGCTCGAAGCGCGCGACGCGCGCGGGATCCGACGATGTCTACATCCTGCGGGTCGAGCAGTTCTACCCGTTCCCGGCGCTGAGCCTGGTGCGCGAGCTCGAACGGTTCCCGAACGCGGATGTCGTCTGGTGCCAGGAAGAGCCCAAGAACCAGGGCGGCTGGACCTTCATCGAGCCCAATATCGAATGGGTGCTGGGCCGGATCCGCGACACTGGCGCCCGGCCGCGCTACGCCGGCCGCCCGGCCTCCGCCTCTCCCGCAACCGGCCTCATGAGCCAGCACAAAGCACAACAGGAAGCGCTGATCGACGATGCGCTGACGATCAAAGGAAAATGACCCGATGAGCATTGAAGTTCGAGTGCCCACGCTGGGCGAAAGCGTAACCGAAGCAACCGTGGCGACCTGGTTCAAGGCGCCCGGCGACAGGGTCGAAGCCGACGAAATGCTCTGCGAGCTGGAAACCGACAAGGTGACGGTCGAAGTGCCCTCGCCGGCGGCCGGAACGCTGGGCGACATCATCGCGCCGGAAGGCGAGACCGTGGGCGTCGATGCGCTGCTCGCGACGCTCGAGGCAGGCGGCGCGGCCGCCGCCGCCTCCCCTGCGGCCGCCCCGGCGAAGGCCGAAGCGCCCGCCGAAGCCGCCCCGAACTCGCGCCAAAGCCGCCTCTGAACCGGTCGCCGAAGCCGCCCCCGAGCCCGCCGAGGCCAGCGGCAAGGCGGTCGACGTGATGGTGCCCGCGCTGGGCGAGAGCGTGACCGAAGCGACGGTGTCGACCTGGTTCAAGAAGCCGGGCGACGCGGTCGAGGCCGACGAGATGCTCTGCGAGCTGGAAACCGACAAGGTGAGCGTGGAAGTGCCCGCGCCCGTTGCGGGCGTGCTGTCGGAAGTGCTGGCCGAGGAAGGTGCCACGGTCGAGGCCGGCGGCAAGCTCGCCGTGATGACCGGTGGTGCCGGTGGCGCGGTGAAGGCCGGACAGGCGGCGCCAGTCGCGGCCGAGGCGCCCCCGCCCGCCGCAGGCGCAAAGGACATCGAACACGCGCCGTCGGCGAAGAAGGCGATGGCCGAGACCGGTCTCACCGCGGCCCAGGTGAAAGGCACCGGCCGCGACGGGCGGATCATGAAGGACGATGTCGCCAAGGCCGCGGCCGCCGCTTCCGCGGCTCAGCCTGCGTCTTCGGCGCCCGCGAGCGCCCCGCGTGCCCCGAGCCCGGCCGAGGATGCCGCGCGCGAGGAGCGGGTGAAGATGACCCGGCTGCGCCAGACCATCGCCGCGCCGCCTGAAGGACGCGCAGAACACCGCCGCGATGCTGACCACCTTCAACGAGGTGGACATGTCGGCGGTGATGGCGCTGCGCAACGAGTACAAGGACGAGTTCGAGAAGAAGCACGGCGTGCGCCTCGGCTTCATGTCGTTCTTCGCCAAGGCCTGTGTGCATGCGCTGAAGGAGGTGCCCGAGGTCAACGCCGAGATCGACGGCAACGAGATCGTCTACAAGAACTTCGTGCACATCGGCGTCGCCGTCGGGCACGCCGCAGGGTCTGGTCGTGCCGGTGATGCGCGACGCCGATCCGATGAGCTTCGCCGCGATCGAGAAGGCGATCGCCGAACTGGGTCGAAGGCCCGCGACGGCAAGCTGTCGATGGAGGAGATGCAGGGCGGCACGTTCACCATCTCCAACGGCGGCGTCTACGGCTCGCTGATGTCGACGCCGATCCTGAACCCGCCGCAGTCGGGCATCCTCGGCATGCACAAGATCCAGGAGCGCCCGGTGGTGGTGAACGGCGAGATCGTCATCCGCCCGATGATGTACCTCGCGCTGAGCTACGACCACCGGATCGTCGACGGCAAGGGGGCCGTGACCTTCCTCGTGCGCGTGAAGGAAGCGCTCGAAGATCCGCGGCGTCTGTTGATGGATCTGTGAGAGAGACGCCCGATGCTCGGTCGCCCGATCCCGGTTTGGATAATCCTGGCCTTCCTGGCCTATACCGTCGCCGGAACGGTCCTGAACCTGGGCGGCGCGGCCCGGGGCGAGCGGAGGTTCGACGCGGGGGCGATGATCCTCGGGGTCGTATCCGCCGTGGTTTCGGTCTGGTTGATCGTCGAAACCTGGTCGGACCGGGCAAGGCAGGTCACACTGGCCTGGGTGCTCGCCGGGGTGACCGCATTGTTCTATGTCTATGCGTTCATCCAGTTCGAACCTGAGCCGGGCGGCGAGATGTCGTCCCGGTCCCAATACATCGCGGTCGCGGTCATGGGCCCCGTAATGTCGGCCTTCACATGCTGATCTCCTGGTACCTGGCGCGCCGAAAACAGGCGTGAGAAAGAATGTCATGAAATCTACTGGAACACTTTCTGCCCTGATGCCGAGCCGCAAGGCGAAACTCAAGATCTGGGCGATCCGCTCGCTGATCGTGGTCCTGGCGGCCTACCTCTTCGTGCGGATGGGGGTCGGTGCCTGGTTCATCTGGGCCGCCTGGGCCTATGTGGCGGTCACCCTGGTGCTCGCCTTCGTCCTGACCCGGGGCCAGACCGGCGACGGCTCGGGCGGCGAGACGGGCGGCACGACCGGCGGCGGGACGGACTGAGCCGGGACCGGGCATGGCGTATCTCGACCCCGAACGGCTGACCTGCCCCGGTTGCGGAAAAGCCGGTGACGTGGTGTTCGTTGTCGGCATCGGCCCCAACACCAAGCCCGGCCAGGGACCGGCCTACGTGACCTTGCACAACGCCGGGCCGTGGGTGGTCGAGGAGACATCGGCGCGCCCGTTCTTCGCGGGGCGCCTGTTCTGCCCCGATTGCGGGGCGGAGGTTCTGAACCGGTCCGAGAACCGGCACACGTGATGAGATCTGCGCATCGTGCGCAGAGCGTGCACAGGTCGTGCACAGGATATTCGGCCAAAGGAGGATCCAATGGCACAGGAAAAATACGACGTGATCGTGATCGGTGGCGGCCCCGGCGGCTACGTGGCGGCGATCCGCTGCGCCCAGCTCGGGCTCAAGACGGCTTGTGTCGAGGGGCGCGAGACGCTGGGCGGCACCTGCCTCAACGTCGGCTGCATCCCGTCGAAGGCGCTCCTGCATGCCTCGCACCAGTTGCATGAGGCGGAGCACAATTTCGCGGCCATGGGGCTCAAGGGCAAGGCGCCGAGCGTCGACTGGAAACAGATGCTCGCCTACAAGGACGACGTGATCGGCCAGAACACCAAGGGTATCGAGTTTCTGTTCAAGAAGAACAAGGTCGACTGGATCAAGGGCTGGGCCAGCATCCCCACCGTCGGCGAAGTGAAGGTCGGGACCGACTATTACTACACCAGGAATATCGTGATCGCCTCGGGCTCGGAGGCGTCGTCGATCCCGGGTGTCGAGATCGACGAGAAGGTCGTGGTCAGCTCCACCGGGGCGTTGTCGCTGCCGAAGGTGCCGCGCTCGATGGTGGTGATCGGGGCGGGCGTGATCGGGCTCGAGATGGGCTCGGTCTATGCTCGGCTCGGCACCAAGGTGACGGTGGTGGAGTTCCTCGACCAGATCACCCCGGGCATGGACGCCGAGGTGCAGAAGGGGCTGCAGCGGATCCTGAAGAAACAGGGGCTGGAGTTCGTGATGGGCGCGGCGGTGCAATCGGTCGATGCGAAGAAGACCAAGGCCACGGTCCACTACAAGCTGCGCAAGGACGAGAGCGACCACAGCCTCGACGCCGACGTGGTGCTGGTGGCGACGGGGCGCAAACCCTTCACCGAGGGGCTTGGGCTCGATGCGCTGGGGCTGGAGATGACCAAGCGCGGCCAGGTCGCGTCGAAGAACGGTCAGACCAGCGTGCCGGGGATCTGGGCGATCGGCGACGTGACCGAGGGCCCGATGCTCGCCCACAAGGCCGAGGACGAGGGCATGATGGTTGCCGAGAAGATCGCCGGCCAGGCGGGGCACGTGAACTACGACGTGATCCCGGGCGTGATCTACACCACGCCGGAAGTTGCCAGCGTGGGCAAGACCGAAGCCGAGCTGAAGGAGGCGGGCAAGGCCTACAAGGTCGGCAAATTCAGCTTCATGGGCAACGGAAGGGCCAAGGCGGTGTTCCAGGGCGAGGGTTTCGTGAAGATCCTGGCCGACAAGGAGACCGACCGGATCCTCGGGGTGCACATCATCGGCCCGGCGGCGGGCGATCTCATCCACGAGGCCTGCGTGGCGATGGAGTTTGGTGCGGCGGCGGAAGACCTTGCGCGCACCTGCCACGCCCACCCGACGTTTTCGGAAGCGGTGCGCGAAGCGGCGCTGGCTTGCGGGGACGGGGCGATCCACGCCTGAAGCCGGGCGCGGGCGCGGCAGGGCTGCGCGAAGACTGCGCGATGGGTGGGCGAACTCGGACATGGGGTCAAGGCTCTGATATTGTTCGAGTTACCGCTAACACACCTTCGCCCGGGCGAAGTCCGATCCGGGACTTTGGTCGACGTCGACCTTGGGCGAATATCGATGAAAAGGCCGGGGATTCACCTCGGCCTTTTCATATTTCTGCCCTGTCCGAGTTTGACTCTGGTGACCGACTGTTGCGAATCTGCGGACAATTCATTGCACAAGGCAGCCCCGAAAATGACCCAACGCTTATCATTTGATCCCCTGAAACATACCCTCGCGCTCCTGGCGGTTGTTGCCGTGGCGTTCACATTTGCGCCGCCGCGCGCGGCGAAGGCCGATCCCGGGGATGCCATCGCCATCGGGATCATCGGAGCGGCGATCTATTGCGGTGCAACCGGCAAATGCACCAGCGGCGGGCGCAGCAGCGGCGGCGGGGGCGGTGGTCCGGTCGATGCCATCGGGCTCAGCGGGCAGAACGCGATGCTGGTCCAGGGCGGCTTGCAGAACCTCGGGTATTACAACGGGGCCATCGACGGGGCGATCGGCGGTGGCACGCGGGGTTCGATCCGCGCCTACCAGGCGGCGATCGGCGCGAACCAGACCGGCGTGCTGACCGGACAGCAGATCAATGACCTGGTCGCCCTGTCGCCCGCGTATTTCAGCTATCCGGCGGACAATCCGCAGCTCTTCGGCGCCGATCTCGCCAACGATCTCGACCGCGCCGGCGTGCGCCAGCTGCAGGCGGCGCTGAACCAGCAGGGCTATGCCGCCGGGGCTGTCGATGGCGCCCTCGGGGGCATGACCCGCAACGCGATTGCGGCCTACAAGGCGGCCAATGGCCTGCCCGGCCAGCCGGTGGCGACACGTCGGTTGCTGGCCCGGCTGATGGGCTGGGCCCCGCCGGAACCCGCGGGCAAGCAGATCGTCGACGCGCGCCGCGGCATCGCGCCCGCGGCCGCGCCTGTGCAACAGGTCGCCGTGCCGATCGCGCCGGCCCCGGCCCCCGCGCCCCTTGCGTTGGCGCCTTCTGCGGGCACGGTGATGAACACGGCGGCCCCCTTGTCCCAAGGCGAGGTTATGGCCGCGGCGCGGTCGGGCGATCTGACCTTCGACATCCTGGGCGTCGAGCTGGGCATGTCGGAGGCGCAGGTCAAGGGCACGCTGATGGCCGGGCTCGGCGGCGAGCTGATGTTCGACACGGCCGAGGCGCCGGGCTTCGGGGCGGGCTTCGGGGCAGGCGGGGCGCTCACGCACGGGTTTCTCACCGTGCAGCCCAGCTGGCCGGAAGCGCCGGCGGAACAGGTTTTCGCGTTGTTCGACGAGGCGCGGCCGGAGCTGGGCGCGGTGGCGGTGTTCCGGATGATCCGGATGCCGGACGCGGTCGACCAGGCGACGTTCGAGGCGGGCGTGCTGCCGGACATCCTTGCCAACTATGGCACCGAGGGGCTTGTCGCCGGCGAGACCCGCTGGATTGGAAACGCGGCGGCACGCACAGGCAGCAATATCGCGGCTTGCGGCGAACCGCGGTTGAGTGTCGACACCGGCGTCGCCAACGCGCTCGAGGCGCTGTGGCGGTCCGGCGGCGGGCCGCGGCTCGACGGCGGGCTCGATCAGGTCACGGCCGATTGCGGCCAGGTGCTCAGCGTCGACTACGCGGGCTCGGTGATCCGGATCGGGCTGTGGAACTCGGGTGCGCTGGCCGGCGCGTCGATGGGCGCGGGGGCCGTGACGCCGAAGATCAAGTTCTGACGCACGCAGCTTGGTGGATGTGAAAAAGGCCGGAGTGCTCGCGCGCCCCGGCCTTTCTCCCTGCATGAGCCCTACGGATGGCCGCACAGGAGGTCCGGGGACGGCAGGATGTTGCCCCCGGGGTACGGGTCCCGTGCGCTCATTCGCCCGGGCCCTGTACAGACCAAACGCGGGACCCGGGCGGTTCCGCCTACACGGGGCGGTCACGGTTCTGCGAGGGGGCAGGCCTGACGCGGTTCGAGGGATCGGTGGATCGCCGACGCCGGTCTCTCACGTTCGGCGCGCAGGCGGTGGCCGATGCGATTTGGGTGATGAAAAGGTCGAAACGCGCCGGAGGAACCGGTTCGGACTGGATCAGCCTGAAAGGGGAGTTTGCTCTAGCCGACCAGCATCTTCAGGCCCTGCGTCACGTCGGTGCGCACGGCGAGGCGCAGGCCGGGTTCGTCGCCGGCGGCGAGGGCGGCCAGGATCATCCGGTGGTGGCGCTGCAGATCGGTTCGGTTTTTCGCCATGTAGAGCGCTCGCATCGTCGGCCCGAGCTGGAGCCAGACCGTCTCGGCCATCGCCAGCATCGCCGGGGCCTGGGCGCGCAGGTAGATCGTGCGGTGAAATTCGAGGTTGGAGCGGATGTAGCCCGCGACCTCGTGCTTGGCGACGTGTTCGGCGATCCGCGCATTGATCGCGCGCAACCGGTCGATCAGCGCCATGTGGGCACGCGGGAGGGCGCGGGCGGCCAGCTCGGGCTCCAGCATGGCGCGCAAGCTTGCCAGCTCCTCGATGCGTTCGGGCCCGAGGTCCGGCGTGGTGATCCGGCCCGACGACGACATGGTGAGCGCGCCTTCGGCCGCCAGCCGGCGCACCGCCTCGCGCACCGGGGTCATCGACACGTCGAACATGCCGGCGATGCCGCGCAGGGTCAAAGGCAGTCCGGGATCGAGCTCGCCGTACATGATCCGGAGCCTCAGCGTGCGGTAGACGCGCTCATGCGCGGCGAGGGCGGCCTCGGCGGAAGAGGTCGCGCTGGCGCCGGGAGAATTGGACATTGTCAACATGGGGGAGAATGTGATCACATTTTCCGCCTGCGTCAATTGCCCTGTGTCTCAATTGCGGAAACGGAACCGGTGCAGGGTCTCGGCATTCTGCCGGAGCCATCGGCGTGGAGCCTCAAAGCCCGGGCAGGTGCGCGCGACGGTGTTCCAGAAGGCGCGCGAATGGTTCATCTCGACGAGATGGGCGACCTCGTGGGCGGCGACGTAGTCGAGCACGTCCCGAGGGGCCATGACCAGACGCCAGGAGAACATCAGATCGCCGCGCGCCGAGCAGGATCCCCAGCGCGAACGGGTGTCGCGCAAGGTGAGCTTGGCCGGGGAGACGGCGAGGGTGGCGGTATGGCGGTCGACGGCTTCGGCCAGTGCTGCGCGCGCCTCGAGCTTGAGGAAGGCCATCAGCCGCGCGGGGGTGCGGTCGGGGTCGCGGTGGGGCACGACGATCTCGCCGGCCGCAAGGTGCACGCTGCGGCCCGGGCCGGTGACGATCGCATGGTCGGTGCCGTGGACGGGCAGGCTGCGCCCCGGCATCGGTACTTCGGCGTCCGGCCGGTCGGCGAGGTGGCGGCGGATCCAGTCGGCCTTGTCCTCGACGAAGGCGAGCGCGTGCCGGCGCGAGGCCCCGTGCGGCAAGGTGAGAGTGACCCGCCCGTC
Source organism: uncultured Alphaproteobacteria bacterium (assembly GCA_963752895.1). Lineage (GTDB taxonomy): Bacteria > Pseudomonadota > Alphaproteobacteria > Rhodobacterales > Rhodobacteraceae > CAVWAE01. The sequence continues at coordinate 3,768 of CAVWAE010000022.1, read as the reverse complement.
GAGCCGCGAGACCCGCAGGCTCAGCCGCCGCGCCCGCGCCGAGGGCTTGATGTCGAGGGCAATCGGCGGATCGCCGGGAAGGATGAGGTGTTCGCCCATGTCGCTGTCTGCTCTCTGCCCGGTTTCATTCGCTCTGGCCCGCGTCTCCGGGCCGTGCTATCGCCGGTTCTACGCCGGGGTTGCCGCCTTTTCCGAAAGCCTTTGACAGCCCTTCGCTTGTGTGGCAAGTGCCCCCAAATCTCGCAGATGGAACTGACGACGGAAAGGGGATTTCCATGCCCAAGGAAGAATGGGGCACAAAGCGCGTCTGCCCGGACACCGGAAAGCGGTTCTACGACCTCGGGCGCAATCCCGCGGTGAGCCCGTATACGGGCAAATCGGTCGAACTCGAGACCGGCAAGACCACCCGGACCATGGTGGCGGACAAGGCCGACAAGGAAACGCAGAAGAAAAAGGCGGTCGCGGACGAACTGCTGGAAGGCGAAGAGATCGAAGAGGACGACACCGCCGATGTCGATCTCGAGGACGATGTGCTCGACGACGATGATGACGACGATGACGTCTCGCTCGACGATATCGCCGACGTCGCGGCGCCTGACGACGACTGAAGCGTCTCGCGATGAACCTGAAGCACCGGTTTGTCGGGAAACGCTCGAGACCTATCGATGGTGTGGGCGGTCCGAAATCAATGTGTCTCTCATGTTGATCTCGAAGCGCCTTGGGTCAGCCGCCTGACAGGTTACAGGGCCGGGTCGCCATGCGGGCAGCCCGGCCCTTTTCGGTTTTGGGCCTGTCGTTTTGGGGCCAAATCGTTTCACGTCCGGGGTGCCCGAGCGGCCTGCCGCTCGGTGGACCGGAAGGGGGGACGCGGTTCAGGCGCGCTTCAACCGGTTGAGGCGCGCGCGCACCCAGGCGCGGCCACCGGCAGAGGCCATTGCCATGATCTTCTTGCGGCTGAAATCGTTGCGCAGAAGGCCGGTGACCGAGGCCGTGTCGAGCTTGGCCATGCGCCGGACCGAGGCGTTCCACTCCTTGGGCCCGTATTTGGCGATGCGGGTGTTGACCAGGAACCCCCACTTGTAATTGGTCTTGAGCTGGCGCTTGGCGCGGCGCTCGTAGGCCTTGAGCGGGGCGTCACGGCCGGACTTGACCGCGCGCCCGAGCTGTTCGCCCAGCACCCGTCCGAGCTCGATGCAGATGCGGATCCCCTCGCCGGCAGTGGGGGTGGCGAAATTGGCGGAGTTGCCGACCCGGATCACGTTGCCCCAGACCATGCGGCTTTCGAAAGCGACCGACGGCAGGATGCCGGAATGCACGATCGGTTCGCCGTCGAGCTTGAGCTTGTAGCGCTTCAGCAGGTCCTCGTCGGCGACCACCGCGTCGAGCAGCTTGCGCGGGCTCGCGTCGGTGTCGGGCTGGATCACGCCGACGCCGATCCGGAGCGTGCCGAGCGCGGTCGCAAAGGCCCAGCCGTAGCCGGACGGCACCTTGGTGCCGAGAAAGATGATGCCGCGGTCGGGTGCGTTGTCGCCCAGCGGGTATTCGTATTCGGTGCCCACGCCGAGCCGCTCGGGCCGCGCCGCGCTGAGACCGAGGGCGCGCAGCACCGCGACATGCCAGCCGGAGGCGTCGACGATGTATCTCGACAGGATCTTGCGGTTCACCCCGTCGCGCGAGCGCACGACGCTCTCGAAACGTCCGTCGCCCAGCCGGCGGGCCGAGGTGAACTTGGTGCCCAGCATGAGGTCGCGGTCCTTGTGATCGGACTGGCTGGCGAGCCATTTGTAGAGCCGGGGGGTGTCGAGGATGGCCGGCAGGTTGCCCTTGAGCGGGATGATCGCGTGGGCCTCGTCGGCATAGGCCTCGTTGACCTCGAGCACGTTGTACATCTCGGGCGGGATGCCCAGGCGGGCGGTGTCGTCTGTCCAGCAGCCGCCGGAGGTGCGGATCGGCAGGCCGATCTCCTGGTCCTGGTGGACGATGACGGTCTTGACGTCGTCGGGCAGGCGGGAGGCGACCGAGAGGCCGGCCGGGCCGCCGCCGACGATCAGCACGTCGCAGGTAAGGGGGGCTTCGACCATGTGGGTTCCTTGGAAATCGGGCGGCGGGACGTCAAAATGCGGCTTCGGCGCAAGCTACCGGCGGCGGGTGGGAGTGTCCACGCCCGGCGCCGCCCGTGCGGGCGAAATCACCCGCCTGGCGCCGGATTTTTCGCTTGCAACGCCCCCGGCCCTCGCCTAAACACCGCCCACGCGGCCCGAGGCCGCACCCGGAAGGGGCCTTAGCTCAGTTGGGAGAGCGCTTGCATGGCATGCAAGAGGTCAGGGGTTCGACTCCCCTAGGCTCCACCATCACCCTTCAGACGTTTTCGGAAATAAATTGGAATGGGTTACGAGGTATTCGACTGCCTCCGATCGATCTTGTCACCACTTTGCATGCAGTCCTTTGTCACCGTCTTGTCATTCGGTAGGGGTGACCAGGAGTGCGTCGAAATTCGAAAAACAGAGGGTGCGTTGTGGCCTCAGATGGTGACGAAACCAGGTCCAGAACGCCTCCGAGGCGTCGGAATCGGCGTTGCCTGGGACAACACCACGGGCGGAACGCGGCCTTGCGCTGCGTCTTCACCCGAACGTCGGTTGACAGCCGGACGGCCTTGAGTTTCGTCTTCAGGTCGGTCCGGCAAAAGGCGTGCAGAAAGCAGGTCTGCTCGGAGATATCGAGCATCTCCCGCGCCGTCTCGTCGCTCTCGCCAGGTTTCCAGGTAGACATGGGTCTCGACCGGATCGGCGGCACCGGGCTTGCCGGTGCCCCCGAGGCGCCGCCGAGGCGGAAGTGTGTGTCCTGTACGATCCGGTAGTCGGGCAGATCGAGCTTCAGCATCGACACGAAGCGTCCGAACTGGGTCATGAAGCAGAACCCGATGCCGGCGCTGACCAGCGCTGTTCGCATCCGGGCGCACGGCCATCCTCGGACGACGAAACCGGAACGAGGTGCCGTGCGGCGAATACTGCATCTGCCGGATCTCCTTGATCCCGTCGTCGCGCAGCATCGCCACGCGCCGACGTTCAGCCGCCGGTCCTGTTCGTCGGACAGCGACGCGCCGCCCGTCGCTGTGCCCTTCGGCCACCTGTTTTTCCGGGGTCAGCCCGATCGGTTCCATCAGGGTCAGGTCTCCGGGGGCCGTTCGGCTTTTGCGAATTGGTCGCCGGGATCGGGGAACAGCGGCTCGTCCAGCTCGGCCACCTTGGCCGGTCGGCAGTTCCACGCCGTTCTTTGCCAGCTTGAACAGGCTTTCAAGCTGCCCGCGCATCAGCCCGTTCAGGGGCGACGCATAGGTCGCGTTGATCAGGAACTCGTTCAGCGCCGCGTCGTCGAGATCGCAGTCGATCTCGACCGTCAACTCGATGTTCTCCGCCCCGCCGACCATCGTGCGCTTCGGCATCGAGCCCTTCATCGTGTAGTAATTGTCCTGGATGAGCTTCAGCTTGCGGATCTCGATCCCCTGTTGCGCTGCCAGCGCCAGGATCTCGTTCATGAAGCTCGCGACCATGCCGGCGGAGAGGAACGCCAGTGGACAGGGCGCCGCGTCGTGGCCGTTCAGATAGGGTCCTTCGTCGGACACCAGCCGCCAAGTGTCACCGGTCCTGGCCGAGCGAACCAGCGCCTCTTTCTGGAACCCGGACAACGAACGCACCCGGCAGCGCAGGGCGTCGCCCTTGCGGTTCACCGGCGCATCGATGCCGACCGCCTCCGCGTTCGCAACCTTGA
>CAVWAE010000021.1:0-19356 GCA_963752895.1 uncultured Alphaproteobacteria bacterium | reverse complement strand
GCGCAGCAAAGCGAGGAGAAGCCGTGTTCCAGAACCGGTCATCCGCGACAAAGGCCGGTATCCGGTCATCAACGGTGCCGTTGAAGGTCATCCCCTGAAAGGTTGGCCGGCCTCACCAGCCGTTCGTCTTCTGAGACCGGCCGCACGCCAAACGCCCCGCCGACGACGGCAACGAGCCCGAAGCGGACCTGTTGTTTCCCTGTTGTTCTCTCGTGTAGCATTTCGATCCGACAAATCCGCGGCGATGCCGTGCCGCTTCGTAGCAGCGAAACCGGTCATTCCTGATTGCCGCCGTGAAACCGGCGGAGGCAATGGCCGCAACGTGGAGTGGTGATGCGCTTCCTGCTCGTGACGTTTGATTCCACCGTGCGAGCCAGTCTCCCGGTGGGCGTGCGTTTCGGCTTTACCTCGCCACCGCGTCTGAGGCAGGAAACCGGCCGGACAAGGGCGGCCGACGGCAATGATCCTTCGATCAACCGGGGCTGTTGCGTCGCGTGGAAATCCGGGCTGGACAGGCGGTCGGGGGTTCCCGCTCGACGTCGAATGAGCCCGCCCGGGCGCTTGGCCGTCCCGCAGCCGTGTGTGTCTTCCCCGCGGGCGCCCTTTGCCGCGCGGTCGTTTCTTGAACAATTGGCACCAGATCCGCCCAAACTTCGCGCAATGCCGGAAAGCGTGCGTGAAACCGGTGCCGACTCCCTAGGCGGTCCGCCCGCACCCGCGCAATGCTCAAGGTGCAGGGTGCCTAGGGTTCCGCCTCGTCACGACGAGGGACTGGTCCGAGAGACACCACCGCGCTGGCAAATTCCGGCCCGGTACACGGCGGGGCAAAAACCCGGGAGACCACTGCGACGGGATCTGGCCGTCCTCCCCGTTCCGCCTCGGCCCTCCCGACGATATGCGCCCAGGTGGAACGCCGCAAAAGGGGATGACCCATGCTCGCGAAACGCGTTCTCGCAGCCACAACCGCGCTGGCGATGATCGCCGGCACGCCGGCCTTCGCTGAAGAAAAGACAGAATTCCGTATCGCCTGGTCGATCTACGTCGGCTGGATGCCCTGGGGCTACCTGGACAGTTCCGGCATCATGGACAAATGGGCCGAGAAATACGGCATCGACGTCGAGATCGTGCAGATCAACGACTACGTCGAGTCGATCAACCAATACACCGCCGGCGCCTTCGACGGCGTCTCGGCCACCAACATGGACACGCTGTCGATCCCGTCCGGGGGCGGGGTGGACACGACCGCGCTGATCGTCGGCGATTTTTCCAACGGCAATGACGCGGTGATCGTCAAGGACGGCGACCTCGCGGCGCTCGCCGGCAAGACGGTCAACCTCGTCGAACTGTCGGTCTCGCACTACCTGCTGGCGCGCGCGCTCGACTCGGTCGGGCTGACCGAAGCGGACCTCGCGGGCGTCATCAACACCTCGGACGCCGACATGATCGCGGCTTTCGCCACCTCCGACGTCGAGGCCGTGGTCACCTGGAACCCGCTGGTGTCTTCCGATCCTCGAAGACCCGGCCGCCACCAAGCTGTTCGACAGCGCCGACATCCCCGGCGAGATCATCGACCTGATGGTGGTCAACACCGAGACGCTGGCCGACAACCCCGGTTTCGGCAAGGCGCTGGTCGGCGCCTGGTACGAACTCATGGGGCTGATGGCCGCGGGCGACGAAGCGGCGCTGACGGCGATGGCCGAAGCCTCGGGCACCGATCTCGCCGGCTACAAGGCGCAGCTCGCCTCGACCGAGATGTTCTACGACCCCGCCGACGCGGTCGCCTTCACCCGAGGGGCGGATCTGCCCGCGACGATGGTCAATGTCGCCGAGTTCCTGTTCGACAAGGGCATCCTCGGGACAGGCGCGCCCTCGGCCGATTTCGTCGGTGTCGCCTACCCGGACGGTTCGGTGACCGGCGACGCGACCAACGTCACGTTCCGCTTCGACACCACCTACATGCAGATGGCCGCCGACGGCAGCCTCTGACGCCCTCCGGGGCCCGGGCTCACCGGGCCCCGCGCCAGCTCGGAGGGCACGGGGACACCCATGCGCCTGATCAACCGAAAACCGGGAAAAGCCCTGGCCGCGGCGCTGGCGGCCCTGCCCTTCGCCGCGCTCGTGATCGCCTACATGATCGGCTCCGACATCCGGCTGGCGGCGAACCCGTCCGACAAGCTCCTGCCCGCGCTCTCGACCATCGGCGAGACCGCCGAGCGGCTGTTCACCGAACCCGACAAGCGCAGCGGCAAGGTGCTGCTCTGGCACGACACCTGGGCGAGCCTCAAACGCCTCGCCCTCGGCGTCGGCATCTCGGCGGCGCTGGCGACGACCTTCGGCCTGCTCATCGGCCTTCTGCCCTACGTCCGTTCCACCCTCGCGGGCTTCGTCGCGGTGATCTCGATGATCCCGCCGCTGGCGGTGCTGCCGGTCCTGTTCATCGTCTTCGGGCTCGGGGAATTGTCGAAGGTGGTGCTGATCGTCATCGGCATCCTGCCGTTCCTGATCCGCGATCTGTCGGGCCGGGTACTGGAGATCCCGCGCGAAATGATCGTGAAGGCCGAGACCCTGGGCGCCTCCACCCTCACCCTCGCGCTGCGCGTCGCGCTACCGCAGATGATGCCCCGCCTCATCGGCGCGATCCGGCTGTCGCTCGGCCCCGCCTGGCTGTTCCTGATCGCCGCCGAGGCCATCGCCGCCGACCAGGGGCTCGGCTACCGCATCTTCCTCGTGCGCCGATACCTCGCGATGGACGTGATCCTGACCTATGTCGCCTGGATCACCCTGCTGGCTTTCGTGATGGATGCCCTCCTGCGCCGGATCTCGCGCCGCGTCTTTCCCTGGGCGGAGACCGCCCTATGAGCTTCGTCACGGTCGAAAATGTCTTTCAGGACTACGGGCTCCGCCCGATCCTCGAGCGCGTCAACGTCACGGTTGAGGAAGGCGAGTTCATCTCCATCGTCGGCGCCTCGGGCTGCGGCAAATCCACCTTCCTGCGGCTGCTGCTGGCGCAGGAACAGCCTACGCGCGGGTCGATCCGGGTGGCAGGCGCAGAGCCGGCGAAAGAGCCCGGCCTCGACCGCGGCGTGGTGTTCCAGCGTTATTCCGTCTTCCCGCACCTGACCGTGCGCGACAACATCGTCGCGGGCGAAAGCTTCCGCCGGCCCTGGGGCCGGTTCTTCGGTGCCGAACAGCGCGCCGCCCGGGTACGCGCCGACGAGACCCTCGCCAGAATCGGCCTCGACCATGTTGCCGACGCCTACCCGGCGACGCTGTCGGGCGGCATGCAGCAGCGCCTCGCCATCGGCCAGGCGCTCGCCGCGCGCCCGCGCATCCTGCTGCTCGACGAGCCTTTCGGCGCGCTCGACCCGGGCACCCGGGCGTCGATGCACGAGTTCCTGACCGATCTGCGCGCCGAGACCTCGATGACCGTCTTCATGGTCACCCATGACCTCGAAGAGGGGTTCAAGCTCGGCGACCGGGTGCTGGTCTTCGACAAGCCGCGCTGGGACCCGGACGACCCGAGCCTATTCGGCGCCACCATCACCTACGATTTCGACGCCCGCGACGGCGGCATTCCGTTCCAACGCATCGAGGAGGACACCCATGTTCTACGCCCCGCATGAGCGCTCGCGCTCGCACCACCCGGCCGACAGCCGACGCCCACGACGCGGCGCTTCCACCACCCCGACCTGACCCGGCTCCAGGGCTGGCGCAGCATGAAGGCCGAGGCCGACCTGCCCGAGAAGGGCTGGGACGAGGAACGCCGCTGGGCGCTGCGCATGGGCCTGACCGGGGCCGACAGCATCGAAGACAAGTCGATCCCCACCTTCGCGCGCGGCGAACTGCCGCATTACGCCGGCATCAACACCTTCCTCAAGGCGCCCTACGCCGAGGACGTGACCGAGGTGGGCAATTACGACGCCACCGTGCTCGGCATCCCCTTCGACGGCGGCACCACCTACCGCCCCGGCACCCGCTTCGGCCCGCAGGGCTGCGCAAGATCTCGGCGCTCTACACGCCCTACAACTACGAGATGGCGGTGGACCTGCGCGAACAGATGACGCTGTGCGACGCGGGCGACGTCTTCACCATCCCGGCCAATATCGAAAAGAGCTTCGACCAGATCAGCCGCGCGGTCAGCCACGTGGCCTCCTCCGGCTCCTTCCCGATCATGATCGGCGGCGACCACTCCATCGGCTTTCCCTGCGTGCGCGGGATCGCCGAATGCACCTCGAAGAAGATCGGCATCATCCACTTCGACCGCCACGCCGACATCCAGGAGAAGGATCTCGACGAGCGGATGCACACCACGCCCTGGTTCCACGCCACCAACATGCCCAACGTGCCCGCGAAGAACCTCGTGCAGATCGGCATCGGCGGCTGGCAGGTGCCGCGCGAGGCGGTGAAGGTGGCGCGCGAACGCGAGACCAACATCATCACCATGTCCGACATTGAGCGCATGGGCGTCGACAAGACCGCCGAGATGGCGCTGGAGATGGCCTGGGACGGGGTCGACATGGTCTACATGTCGTTCGACATCGACAGTATCGATTGCGGCTTCGTGCCCGGCACCGGCTGGCCCGAGCCCGGCGGCTTCCTGCCGCGCGAGGCGTTGGGGCTGGCCTCCAAGGTCGCGGCCGAGGGTTTGTGCGGGATGGAACTGGTCGAGGTTTCGCCGCCCTACGACACCTCCGACATCACCGCGCTCTTGGGCACCCGGGTGATCGTCGACGTGCTGGGTTCGATGGTGGCCGCGCGGCAAGCTCGGCGCGCACAAGCGGCACATCGACAAGCCGGTTAAGGTCCCGCACGGCGAGTTCGAAGGCAAGAGGTGGTCCAATGCCACATGACCATACGCACCCGCACGGGCACCATCATGGGCACCACCACTCTGACCACGTGCCTGCACATGGCCACGGCCACAACCATGCCCAAAGCGACCACCTGCGCAGCCACATGCATGAGGCGGACGATGCCGCCGATCTGCAAGTCCTGACCGCGCAGTTCATCGACGGCTTCGTCCAGGCCGCCGACAAGACGAGCTACCTCAAGCTCGCGGGCGTACCGTTCGAACGACCGGGGCGGCGCGGCGCCAAAGCCCTGAAACTGGTCGACGTGGAGCTCAAAACCGAGTGGCAAATGGGCACCGCCGCGCCGTCATTCGGTTCGCGCGACCTGAGCTATCTGCCTTTCCCAGGAGAGATGGTCCGCGCACGCACGAACATGGCGCTGATCTACGTGTCGATGGACGAGAAATCGACCCTCGACATCCGTACCTTCCTCGCCCAACGCAAGACGGAGATCGACCAATGAAAACAATCGCCCTCGCCCCCCTCGCAACCGTTGCCACCAGCCCGGCTCTGGCCCACGCCGACGCCCCTGTGCACCTCCACAGCGCCGATGGGCTGGTTTGGATCCTGGGCGCCCTGTGTGCCGGGATTGCTGCCAAGGCGCTGTTCGGAAGGTCGTAGCGGATCCCGATAGCTATCCGCCATGTTTCGGTCCTTCCAAAAGTTCGGAAGGATGTCTTCGGGTTCGCCAAGACCATATGGCAACGTATCTTCACGAGCCGACGCCGCGCTCGGAAACCGGCCATCGATGGAACGAGCCGGTATCCGGCCCACTTCGCCGCGAAGGCTTTGTCTCGATCGCGCTGTTCGGACGATGCACGTCGGAACGCCGGCCCTGATCTTGGGAAGGCGAATGTACAACGGCCGAGCCGGGTCGGCCGCAAGGGTATCGGGTTCGGTTCAAGACATGCGCGAACGAGGAACGGGGAGTTCTCGGCATACCCAACTTCCTCGCCGGCTATCGGCGGGGTGTTCGAACGACCAAATCGGGATCCCCCCGTTCCACATGAGGCGATCGGGCTTTGGCCCACGAAACACGGACCCTGCGCCTTTGTGGAATGGGCGGGAGTTTGACCCCTACACCGAAACCTTCGGGAGCAATTCCTCACGGGTCGTGCTTGATTTCGCGCCCGAAAAAGTGACTTCGCCGCGGCGCAGGACGGTGATTTCGTCGGCGAGGTCGAAGGCGAAATCGAAATACTGTTCGACCAGGACGATGGCCATTTCACCCCGCTCGCGCAAAAGGCGCGATGACCCGGCCGATCTGCTGGATGATGTTGGGCTGGATGCCCTCGGTCGGCTCGTCGAGCAGCAGCAGCTTCGGCCGGGTGATCAGCGCGCGGGCGATGGCAAGCTGCTGTTGCTGGCCGCCCGAGAGATCGCCACCGCGCCGGTCGAGAAACTCCTTCAGGATCGGGAACAGCTCATAGATCTCGTCCGGGATCCGGTGCTCGGCCGAGGGCAGGCAGGCGAAGCCGGTCTCGAGGTTCTCGCGCACGGTCAGCAGCGGGAAAATCTCGCGGCCCTGCGGCACCAAGGCGATGCCCCTATGCGGCGAGCGCGTGCGCTGGCAAAACGCCGAGTACTTCGCCGTCGAGCACCACCTTGCCGCCGGAACGCGGATGGGCGCCGGAAATCGCCCTGCATCAGGCTGGTTTTTCCGACACCGTTGGTGCCCATCACGCAGGTGACGGCGCCAGCGCGTGCGGTGAGCGACACCCCGTGCAGGATCTGGCTATGACCGTAGTGCAAGGTCAGGTTTTCGACGTTCAACATGTTTCAGCGTCCCAGATAGACATCGATCACCTCCTGGTTGGCGGTTACATGGTCGAGCGAGCCTTCGGCCAGAACCGATCCTTCGTGCAGAACCGTCACCCGGCAGTCGAGTCGGCGGATGAACTCCATGTCATGTTCGACCACCACCACAGCGCGAGTTTGCGCGGCCTCGACGAGAATCTGGGTCGTGTGCTCGCGTTCGGCCGGCGTCATCCCGGCGGCCGGTTCGTCGACCAACAGCAGACGCGGCTCTTGCGCGAGCAGCATGCCGATTTCCAGCCATTGCTTCTGACCATGGGAGAGCTCACCGGATTTTCGGTGCATCTCGTCCGATAGCCCGATTTCCTCGGCGAGCGCCTCAACGCGGTCGAGGTCCTCGCCCGAGGGCCTATAAAACAGCACTGAGAAAGGTCCGCGGGTGTTCCCGAGCGCCATCAGCAGGTTTTCGTGCACAGTCTGATCTTCGAACACCGTGGGTTTCTGGAACTTCCGGCCAATACCTTCGCGGGCGATCCGGGCTTCCGACATGCCGAGCAATGAGCGGCTCATCTCGCCCCAGATCACGTGGCCCTCGTCCGGCCTTGTCTTGCCGGTGATGATGTCCATGAAGGTGGTTTTTCCGGCCCCGTTCGGGCCGATGATCGCGCGCATCTCCGATTCACCGATCTGGAAGCTGAGGTTGTTGATGGCCTTGAACCCGTCGAAGGAGACCGAAACGCCGGAGACTTCAAGGAGCGTACTCATTGCTCGGCCTCCTGTTCGCGCAAGCTGCCGGCGTCGGGGCCGAGATCGGCGCCGTGTCGATCGGGCGACCGGCGGTCGGTGAGAAGATCGAACAGCCCGCCGATGCCCCTGGGCGCGAACAGCGTGACCGCGACGAAGCTGAGGCCGAGCAGGATCGTCCACCAATCGACCCATTGGATGGTGTAGAACCCGAGGTTGATGTCCGGCGCCTGACCGCCGGTGAACCAGGTGGAGACCAGGCTCACGAAGACCGCGCCGATCACCGCGCCGTAGAGCCTTCCGCGCCCGCCGATGGCGACCCAGACCGCGAGGTAGATCGAGGCGATGGGCGCGATCTCGGCGGGGTTGATGATCCCGGCCTGCGGGTAGTAGAGCGCGCCGGCGATGCCTGCGATCATTGCCGTGACGGTGAAGATGAACAGCTTGTAGGCCTCGACCGAGTAGCCGAGGAAGCGCACCCGCGCCTCGTTGTCGCGGATGCCGCGCAGGACAGAGCCGAACTTGCCGGAGATGACCCAGGCGGCGAACAGATAGCCGAGCCCCAGCGCCAGCGCCGAGCCCCAGAAGAACCAGATCGACACCAGATCCTGGCTGACATCGTCGAGGCCGGGCAGGTTCTGGAGGCCCGAAAGCCCGTTGTTGCCACGCAGACCTGAATCGTTCTGGAACAAATAGAGCGCCAGCGCGAGGGTCATCGCCTGGGTTAGGATCGAAAGATAGACGCCGGTGACCCGCGAGCGGAAGGCGAGCCAACCGAAAACCAACGCGAGCAGGCCGGGTACCGCGACCACCAGGATGAGTTGCAGTGTCAGGCTGTGCGCAAACGCCCAGATCATGGGGAACTCCGATGACCCGACCACGCCGAAGATCTGGTTTCCGATGGCGGCGGTCACTTCCAATTCAGTCGGAGGCAGCGGCGCGGCGGCGAGCGAGTCGACCACGATCTGGCGGGTACGTTCGTACATCAACCACATGCCGATCATGTAACCTCCTAGCCCGAAGAAGGCGAAGTGGCCCAATGACAGGATGCCGGCGTAGCCCCAGACCAGGTCCATCGCCACGGCAACGAGGGCAAGCGTCAGTGTCTTGCCGAGCGTCTTGACGAAGGACGTGGAGACAATCCCGAGGCCGAAGCCCTCGGACATCACCGTGACAGTGATGGTGAAGAGCGCCAGCAAGGCGAGGAAGACGAGTGTGGATGGATTGCGGAACACGAAGCTCTTGCCCATGGCTCAATCCCCCGCCGCGCGGCCCTTGAGGGCGATGATGCCCCGCGGGCGGAACTGGATGAAAATGATGATGAAGATGATCATATAGGTCTGCGCCGCCAACGTGTTCGACGGGTTGAACCATTCGATGCCTTTTTGCAGGAAGCCGATCATCCCGGCGCCGAGCAGCGTGCCCCAGATATTGCCCACACCCCCGACGACCACGGTCATGAAGCTCTGCACGATGTAGTCGGAGCCAAGCTCGGAGGTGACCTTGGCGTAAAGGCCGATGGCCACGCCGGCGACACCGGCGATCCCGGAGCCGAGGCCGAAGGTGAGCATGTTGACCCGTTCGGGGTTGATGCCCATGGCGGCGGCCATGTTCCGGTTCTGGGTGACCGCGCGGGTCTCGAGCCCCAGCCGGGTGCGGCGCATGATGTAGAGGAACACCCCGAGGGAGATCAGCGCGAGCGCGAAGATCGCGATCCGGATGTAGGAAATCGCCACCACGTCGCTCACCACCCAGGCGCCGTCGAGCCAGCCCGGCGCGGTCAGCGGCCGGGCCTGGGTGCCGAAGATGTTCTTGGCGAGCTGCTGCAGCGCGATCGAAATGCCGAAGGTGGCCAGCAGCGTTTCCAGCGGGCGGTTGTAGAGCCAGCGGATCACCATCCGCTCCATCGCCACCCCGGCGGCAAAGGTCACCGCGAAGGCCAGCGGGATCGCCACCGCGATCGAGGCGGTGTGGTTGGGAATGTATTGCTGCACCACGTAGCCGGTATAGGCGCCCATCATGATGAACTCGCCATGCGCCATGTTGATGACCCCCATCACCCCGAAGGTGATGGCGAGGCCGATGGCGGCGAGGAAATAGATCGAGGCCAGCGACAGCGCGTCGAGCCCCAGATCGACCATCTGGTTCATGCTCACCTTGGTCGAGATCCGGGTGAGCGCGCTGTCGGCGGCTTCGGTCACGCGCGCGTCGGGCTCGGCGTAGACTTCGGCGAAGCTGTGCGCGGCGAGCGCATCGGTCACCGCGTCGTGGTCGAGATAGGGCGGCACGAGCCCTGCCGCGGCAAGCGTGTTGTAGGCCGCGACGCGCTTGTCGGGATCCGACATCTCGTCGACCGGCAGGCCACCGACGTGACCGTCTTCGATGTTTTCCAACAGGGCCGCGCGCACCGCATCGAGCGACACACGCGGCGGCGCCAGATCGGCGTCCGACAGCATCGCGTAAGCCGTCTCGCGCGCCAGCGCCTCGGAGCCGGGCTTGAGCAGGCGGGCCACGTTCACATCTTCGGGCGGCTGGCCTGCGAAGACCTTGAGCGTGGTCGCGGTGAGCGGGTTCAACGCCCCGCGCACGTCAAGGCCGAGATCGCCCGCCATCTCCTCGATGGCGGCGATCCTCGTGTCGCTGTCGAGGTCGTAGGAGATCGTCAGCAGCCGTTCGAGCCGCTGCTTGCGTGCCTTGAGGTCGGGGTCTTCCTCGGCGTCGATTGAGGCGCGCAGCGGGGCCAAGAGATCGGCGTTGGCATCGCGTTCGAGCGAGAGCAACGCGTCTGCGCGTTTGGCCCGGTCGGGATCGTTGAGCTGGAAGGTCACGAGGGCGGTGCCGAGGAGCGCACGGATGCCGGAGTTGGGTTTGATCTGCTTGAGGTCGGCTTTTGCAATTTCGCCGACCACGTCGCCGCTGTCAAAGTCGACCAGCCGGTATGTCTTCGCGTCGATCTTCTCACCGCGAAAGAACAGCCCGTCGGCCTCGCGCTGCCACATCTCCTTGGCCTGCCAGGCCTGGAGCACATCCTGCGCCTGCGCGAGCCCGCTTGTGGCCACGGCCGCAATCGCGGGCTCGATGGTCTTGCGTGAGCTCTTGACGATCGGCTCCGTCTGCGCCTGCAGGATCGCCTGCATCGGACCGAGCGCCGTGCCCGCCTCCTGCGCCCGCGCAGGAACGGAGAACGCGGTCAGAATCGCAAGAAAGATGACGATTTTTTTCAGCATGTTGGCGGCCAAGCCCCTCGGAATTCAGGCGGATGGCCCGGCCCGCCAACCACATTACACACGCGGCGGGCCAGGGAAGGCGCGGGCGGGGTCTGGCCCGCCCGCACTTGTGGTCTCAATAGTTCGACTTGATCTGCACGCAGCTCTCGGTCTCGGTGTTGTACATCCCGCAACCAAGCGCGGCCCAGTCGGACTTAAGCACCGCCGATTCCGGCAGGAAGTCGGTCCAGGCGTCGCCTGGGACTTCCTCGGTCTGGCTGATGATGTCGAACTGGCCGTCTTCGAGGATCTCGCCGATCAGAACCGGCTTGGCGAGGTGGTGGTTCGGCAGCATCACCGCGGTGCCGCCGGTGAGGTTCGGGAATTCCTGGCCGTACATGGCCGTGCGGACCGCGTCGACGTCTGTCGTGCCGGCGGCCTCGGCGGCGTTTACCCACATGTTGAAGCCGATGTAATGGGCCTCCATCGGGTCGTTGGTCACCCGATCTTCGCCCATGGTCTCTTTCCAGGCCGCGATGAAGGCGTCGTTGGCCTCGGATTCCGCGGACTGGAAGTAATTCCAGGCCGCGAGATGGCCGAGCAGGTTCGAGGTGTCGAGGCCCGAAAGCTCCTCTTCACCCACCGAAAAGGCGACGACGGGGATGTCGTCGGCCGAGATCCCGGCCGCCGCGAGTTCCTTGTAGAAGCCGATGTTGGCGTCGCCGTTGATGGTCGAGATCACGCCCACCTTCTTGCCGTCGGCGGACAGAGCCACCACGTCGGCAACGATTTTCGACCAGTCCGAATGGCCGAACGGCGTGTAGTTGACGAAGATGTCCTCTTCGGCGATGCCCTTTTGCTGGAGGTAGCTCTCGAGGATGTTGTTGGTGGTGCGCGGATAGACGTAGTCGGTGCCGAGCAGCGCGAATTTCTCGACCCCGAGCTCGTCGAGGAAGTAGTCGGTGGCCGGGATCGCCTGCTGGTTGGGCGCGGCGCCGGTGTAGAACACGTTCTTCGAGCTTTCCTCGCCCTCGTATTGCACCGGGTAGAACAGAAGGCCATTGAGCTCCTCGATCACCGGCAGCACCGACTTGCGGCTCACCGAGGTCCAGTTGCCGAAGATCACGTCGACGTCGTGCACGGTGAGCAATTCGCGCGCCTTTTCGGCGAACAGCGGCCAGTCGGATGCCGGGTCGACCACGACCGCCTCCAACTCGCAGCCGAGCACGCCGCCGGCCTCGTTCTGCTGGTCGATCAGCATCAGCATGGTGTCTTTGAGCGTGGTCTCGGAAATCGCCATCGTGCCCGAGAGCGAATGCAGAACGCCGACCTTGATCGGGCAGTCCTGCGCGGCGGCGGCAGTGGCGAGCGCGGCGGCGGCGACGGTGCCGGCGAGCGCGGAATTGAGGATTGTCATCTGGATCTCCCTTCGGAGGAACTTGACCTGCGTCATGGCCCCGGTGGGGCAAATCCGTCAGGTATTCCTCGCAGCTTCAAAGTTGCATTCGTGTGGCGGCCGGTTTCGAGCTCCACTTCGGTCTGGCCGTCACACACCCTTCTTTCCGAGACTTGGCCCCCGGTCAGGCAGGCTCAGCAATTCTGCATCGCAGCGCGTTTGGCAATCTCGGGGCCACGGATTTCCCACCCCCGGCGCAAATTGCCCAATCCTTGTGCAGCGCCCCCGGCGGAGCGCCAGTTTTCGAGCATTCCTTGCCCCGCCTGCCGCCCGATGGGGTTTTTCGTGGCGCTCCGGACGCGACCTGCGAAAAAAAGTGGCAACTCGCCTGGACCCTGGAGAGATCCGATCACCGAAGCCGCCCCCATCCCGACATCCGACAAGTGCGCGCTGCCGCCGCGCGCCCGCGGCACCGTGACGCTCTCGGTCACATCCTCAAGAGATGCGAACGGCAACAGGTGCGACCGGCTCGGGCGGCTTCGCCAGTCTGGCTCCTTGAAGTGCCTGTTTCCGCGCCGAGACGGCGCCGGGCTCGAAGCGGTGCTGGTCAATACGGCCGGCGGGATTACCGGCGGCGACCGGTTCGAAATCGCCGCGCATGTGGACGCGGGCGCCGGGCTGACGTTGACCAGCCAGACCGCCGAGCGCGCCTATGCCGCACAGCCGGGCGAAGTCGGCCGGGTTGAGACCCGCCTCGACGTCGGTCCCGGCGGTCGGCTCGCCTGGATCCCGCAGGAGACGATCCTGTTTGACCACTCAGCGCTCAGCCGCCGGCTGACTGTCACGCTCGCGCCCGGCGCCACAGCGCTTGTGGCCGAACCCGTGATCTTCGGCCGCGCCGCGATGGGCGAAGAGGTGCGTTTTGGCCGCTTCGACGACCGGATCGAGATCCGGCGCGACGGCCGCCCGCTATTCCGCGACGCGATGCGGCTCCATGGCGACACTGCTGCCCAGCTTGATCGACCGCATGCCGGCGGGGGCGCCCGCGCCCTTGTCTCGCTGGTCTATGTCGCGCCCGACGCCGAAGCGCAGCTGGCTGCGGTGCGCAGCGCCCTGCCGCTGACCGGCGGTGCCAGCCTGATCGGCGACGATGTGCTGGCGCTGCGCCTGCTCGCTGCCGACGGCTTCGAATTGCGCCGGGTGCTAATCCCGATCCTCACTCGCCTCACGGGCGGCGACCTTCCCAAATGCTGGATGATCTGACATGAACCTGACCCCCCGCGAAAAAGACAAGCTCCTGGTGGCGATGGCCGCCGAGGTCGCCCGCAAGCGCCTCGCGCGCGGCGTCAAGCTCAATCACCCCGAGGCGATTGCCCTCATCACCGACGCGGTGGTCGAGGGTGCACGTGACGGCCGGTCAGTGGCCGACATGATGGAGGCCGGCGCCCATGTGGTCCGCCGCGATCAATGCATGCAAGGCGTGCCGGAGATGATCCACGATGTGCAGGTCGAGGCGACTTCCCCGACGGCACCAAACTCGTCACCGTCCATCAACCGATCCGCTGAGGAGGCACCGATGATCCCCGGAGAACTGTTCCCAGCCGCGGGCACGCTGGTGCTCAACGAAGGTCGTGAAGCGGTAACGCTGATGGTGGCCAACACCGGCGACCGGCCGGTGCAGGTGGGCTCGCACTACCATTTCGCCGAGTCCAACAGTGCGCTCGACTTCGACCGCGACGCGGTGCGGGGCATGCGGCTCGACATCGCCGCCGGCACCGCCGTGCGTTTCGAACCCGGCCAGCGCCGCGAGGTGCAGCTCATCCCGATCGCCGGCGCGCGCCGGGTGTTCGGTTTCAACCAACATGTGATGGGAGAGCTCTGATGCCCGCGACGATCAAACGTGCCGACTACGCCGCGATGTTCGGCCCGACCACCGGCGACACGCTTGCGGCTCGCCGATACCGATCTCATCATCGAGGTGGAACGCGACCTCACCACCTACGGCGAAGAGGTGAAATTCGGCGGCGGCAAGGTCATCCGCGACGGCATGGGCCAGAGCCAGATAACCCGCGCCGAGGGGGCCGTCGATACTGTGATCACAAATGCGCTGATCGTCGACCATACCGGGATCTACAAGGCCGACGTCGGGCTCAAGAACGGGCGGATCGCGAAGATCGGCAAAGCGGGCAATCCCGGATACGCAACCCGGTGTCGACATCGTCATTGGCCCCGGCACCGAAGTCATCGCCGGCGAAGGCCAGATCCTCACCGCTGGCGGGTTCGACAGCCACATCCATTTCATCTGCCCGCAACAGATCGAGGAAGCGCTGCATTCCGGGCTGACGACGATGCTCGGCGGCGGCACCGGCCCCGCGCACGGCACGCTCGCCACAACCTGCACGCCGGGCCCTTGGCACATCGGGCGCATGCTGCAGGCGGCCGACGCCTTTCCGATGAACCTCGCCTTCGCCGGCAAGGGCAACGCCTCGCTGCCCGCCGCGCTTGAGGAGCAAGTGCTGGGTGGCGCCTGTGCGCTCAAACTGCACGAGGATTGGGGCACCACGCCCGGGGCGATCGATTGCTGTCTCTCGGTCGCCGATGCCATGGACGTCCAGGTGATGATCCATACCGACACGCTGAACGAGTCCGGCTTTGTCGAAAACACCGTCGCGGCGATGAAGGGCCGCACGATCCACGCTTTCCACACCGAGGGAGCGGGCGGAGGGCACGCACCGGACATCATCAAGATCTGTGGCGAAAACCATGTGCTTCCTTCGTCTACCAACCCGACCCGACCATTCACCGTCAACACACTCGAAGAACATCTCGACATGCTGATGGTCTGCCACCATCTCGACAAGTCGATCCCCGAAGACGTGGCCTTTGCCGAGAGCCGGATCCGGTGCGAAACCATCGCCGCCGAGGACATCCTGCACGACATGGGCGCCTTCTCGATCATCGCATCGGACAGCCAGGCGATGGGCCGGGTGGGCGAGGTGCTCATCCGCACCTGGCAGACGGCCGACAAGATGAAGAAGCAGCGCGGGCGGCTCGCGGAGGAGACCGGCGACAACGACAATTTCCGCGTGCGCCGCTACGTGGCGAAATACACGATCAACCCGGCCATCGCCCATGGTATGGCGGGCGAGATCGGGTCGGTCGAGGAAGGTAAACGCGCCGACCTCGTGCTCTGGAACCCGGCTTTTTTCGGCGTGAAGCCCGAAATGGTGCTTCTCGGCGGCACCATCGCCATGGCGCAGATGGGCGACCCCAACGCCTCGATCCCGACGCCGCAACCGGTCTACTCGCGGCCGATGTTCGGCGCCTACGGCAGGTCAGTGGAGAACTCGGCGGTGACATTTGTCTCGGCTGCCGCGCAAGATGCGGGCATCCGCGAAAGCCTCGGGCTCGCCAAGCAGACGCTGGCGGTGGCGAACACTCGGACCATCGGCAAGAAGGACCTTTTGCTCAACGACGCAACGCCGCATGTCGAGGTCAACCCCGAGACCTACGAGGTCCGGGCCGATGGTGAGCTCCTTACCTGCGCCCCGGCCGAAGAGTTGCCGATGGCGCAGCGCTACTTCCTGTTCTGAGGTTGGCGAGATGGACCTGCCTGTAAGCCATACCGTTACCCACGCCCACCGCGGTGATGACCGGGTGACACTGAGCTATGACAAGCGGTTCTTGCGCCGTAAAGTGCTGGAAACCGAAGGAGGCATCCGGTTCCTCGTCGACCTCGCGCAGACCACGTCGCTCGGCCTGGGTGACGCCTTTCGTCTCGAGGACGGACGCCTGATCGAAGTGGTTGCGGCCGCGGAAGAGCTTCTCGAAATCCGCGGCGACCTCACCCGGCTCGCCTGGCACATCGGCAATCGCCATACGCCGTGCCAGATCGAGCCAGGTCGTCTACTCATCCAGCGCGACCACGTGCTGTACGACATGCTGGTGAAGCTTGGGGCGGAGGTGTCGAAGGTTGTCGCGCCTTTCACGCCCGAAGGCGGTGCCTATGGCCATGGACGCACGCACGGCCATGCGCACTGACGCGGTGCTCACCCTCTGCCAATGGCTCTCGCCGGCCTACCCGGTCGGCGCGTTTGCCTACAGCCACGGGCTGGAGGCGGCGGTCGCGGCCGGTTGGGTGCAGGACGACGCGGCGCTGGAAGCCTGGCTCGCCGAGGTGCTCGAGTCCGGGGCCGGGCATAACGATGCGCTGCTGATCGCCGCCGCCTGGCGCGCCGAAGGGGAAGAAGCGGTCGCCGCGGTCGATGCCGCGGCCCGCGCCTTCGCCGGTTCGAAGGAGCGGCTGCTTGAGACCGACCAGCAAGGTCGCGCCTTCGCCGCGGTGACGGCGGCGATCTGGGGCGGCGAATTTGCCGGGGTCGTCTACCCGGTCGCACTGGGCGCGGCAGCGTCCCGCGCTACCCTGCCATTGGAGCTCGCCCAGGCCATGTATCTCCAGGCGTTCCTGTCGAACCTCGTCGCGGCCGGCCAACGCCTGCTGCCGGTGGGACAGACCGAGGGGCAGGCGATCTTGCGTCGTCTCACCGCACGCATCCCCGCCGTGGCCACCGAAACCGCAAGCGGCGATCTCGATCGGCTCTCCGCCACCGCCTTCCTCGCCGACATCGCCGCGGTGCACCATGAAACCCTACGGACAAGGATTTTCCGCACATGACAAGCCCCAACGGCCCTTTGCGTATCGGGATCGGCGGCCCTGTTGGCGCCGGCAAGACGACGCTCACAGCCGCGCTCGCCGAGATGTTCCGGAAAACCCATTCCATCGGCGTGATCACCAACGATATCTACACCCAGGAAGACGCCGAGGCGCTGATGCGGATGCAGATACTGCCGTCGGATCGGATCATTGGTGTCGAGACCGGCGGTTGCCCGCACACCGCGATCCGCGAGGACGCCTCGATCAACCTTGCCGCCATCGCTGAGATGACTGCGCGCCATCCGGATCTCGAGCTCGTGCTGATCGAGTCGGGCGGCGACAATCTCTCTGCCACCTTCAGCCCGGAACTGGCGGACCTCACCATCTATGTCATCGACGTGGCCGCGGGCGAAGAGATTCCACGCAAGGGCGGCCCGGCGATCACCCGGTCCGACATCCTCGTCGTCAACAAAACCGACCTCGCGCCCTACGTCGGCGCCGACCTCGCCGTCATGAGGCGCGATGCAAAACGGATGCGGGCTGAATTACCGACGTGTTTCTGCGCGCTTCGAAATCGGGACGGCGTGAATGACATCGCCGAAAAGCTGAAAAGCCTTGGCGGGATCTGAACGCGGATCGTGGAACGGCTGGGTGTGCCTTTTTCGTTTCCTTGGATTGGATGAGCAAGGGCCACGCGTTGGGAACCTCAGAATTTGTTGCGTGTTCCTTGCACGAACAGAATGCTGGGTGACGCATTGCGCCAACTTCGCTCCGCTCACTCGACCCGGAGGTCGCGCCTTCGCATTCCGAAATCTGCCTTTGGAACGCGCCGCGAGAATCCTGCTCTGTCTTCAGGGTTGGATCTGGTCTACGCCGGTTCAAATGACCGGATCGGATGGACCACGACGACGCCACACGGTTGACGCGTTGCGTGTAACCGTGCCGCGCCGCGCTGTGCAGGGGGGCGGAAGGGCGACGAGGGCTGCGCCCTGGGCGTTGTGACTTGCCGCACCTCCACAGGTCCGAACGGTGCCGCAACGGAGCTGCCAGAGACGCGTGCGGCGAACGACGTTATCTTGGGGTGTCCATGAATACCTCATCAATGACCGGTTTGCGGGTTTTCTGCGGCACAGCATCTGGCCTGACCCGCGCGACGTTGCAACTGTGGTCGCCAGAACTTTTCCGGTGCGCTCATTGGTCCGGTTCGTCCGCGTTGCGGTCATCCGTAGCACCACGATGCTGCACATTTTACCAATGTCAGCTTCGGGGAAGCCACACCTTGGGGTCAACGATGGTGACGAACGGCCGGAATGGGCCGTGAGGGACAGTGTAGTCTCTTTGACACGAGAGGCGGATTGGCATTGTACTGGCACCATCAGCACGGCCATGTGTAATAGTAGTCCCGACATAATCAGAAGGTAGACGAACCCAATGGCCGAACGTTACGAGCGCCACCGCCAAGCCTGGACACATGAGGAAATTCAAAAACTGCATTTGCTGGTGACAAAGGGAATGAGTTTAAAGGCTGTTGCCAAAGCGCTTATGCGTTCTGAGGAATCGGTTAAAAGTAGAGCCAAACAAGACAAGCTGAAAATTCAGAAAATGCGCTGACAGGGTGTGCTTGGTTCATCGAGATAGCGTCTTTCGCGCTAACGTCCGTCTGACTTGATACCTGGCGTCAACCCGTTGAAACCGCCCCGCAGAGCAGACCTTGGGCAATAATAATTGTTGCACCGGGTGTGAATGACCGCTCTGGGGAAGTTGCACCGCAGAAAGGAAGCCGCTCATAGAGGGCGGCTTTGGGCCGTTACTGTTGCACAGGGAATTTCTCCCAGCCACGGAGCCTCGCATTGGCTCGTTGAGCGTCCTTTTTCATGGCGGCGTCGGTCAATGCGCTGATGAGCAATCCACTCCTCGACATCCAACTAAACATTTCATCAAGTTGGCGCCAGGTAAGGAGACGAGCATCATCGCCAAGCTGGACTTTGAGATGTGCCTCGGTAGCATCGATATTAAGTTGCGCGGAGATACCAATCAACCCGTGACATACGAGGTTCCTGATTACGAGCGCTTCTTTCAGCGTTTTGACCAAGCGGTCGCACAGGTCGGCCTGAAGTGTGCGACTTGTATCCACTTGATTTGCGGCCTGCGACCACACATCGAGGGACCTGTAAATGCCATGTGCCGATTTGGGCTTCTTCCCTGCGTGCAGCATTTCAATTGAGTCAATAAGGGTCTCTTCGATACCCGACCAAAGATACACGAGTGAGCCGATAGTCCCCTTCATCTGATCGAAGGTAACGGTTTGACCAGTATCCGGCACTTCAGTCTCAATTCGATGTTAGGTGGGCATTTATTGACGGACAGGAAACCACTCAGACTTTCCCGTGTCCATCAGAATGCAGCGCCTTCGATCAATGACTGCTTCTGTCAAGCTGCAGCGCAGCGGCGGACGACACGATGAACGGCCGCTGTGGGCCGTTCGCCGTCGTTGCTCTATTCTTCGCCAATGACCGGAAGGTCCGCGAAGGGGTCGTTCAACCTGTCCCGCGCAAATGACCGCATCGCGGGACAAAGCCGCCTAATGCCTCTGCAGCGAAATTGGATGCGCCGAAACGAAGCCGACGGTCCTGCCAGGCGTTTGGGGTGCGCCGGCGCAGCAAGATCCCCCGAACCGGACATTCACTGCCGTCGAAATCACCAATCCATACCGGCCGTTCGCCGCGCTCGATACTGAGGTCTCAGTTGCGG
>CAVWAE010000020.1:0-160983 GCA_963752895.1 uncultured Alphaproteobacteria bacterium | reverse complement strand
GGAACGCGCGAAAGTTGGTGATGCCCTGAGGGGCGGCATATCATGGCGGTGTTCAGACGCCGTCAATTCTCTGCTGAGAAAGGGATATGCCACATGTCAGAGACTACCATCACCCAACTGCCCGATCCATCGGGATTTTGCTCCGACCCGTTCACTGACGTCCTGCGCGATGGAGCGCGCAAGCTGATCGAACAGGCGATCCACGCGGAACTGGCCGCGCTCATGACCGCCTTTTCCGGGGAGAGGCTCGAAGACGGGCGCGGCACGCCTGGTGCGTCATGGTCACCTGCCGGAACGCGAGGTGATGACCGGCATTGGTCCGGTGCCGGTGAAGGTGCCGCGTGTGCGGGATCGGGGTGCTGGCGAAGACAAGATCACCTTCACGCCCAGCATCCTGCCGCGCTATCTGCGCAAGGCGAAATCGGTCGAGGAGCTGCTGCCGTGGCTTTACCTCAAGGGCGTGTCCACGGGCGATTTCACCGAGGCGCTGGAGGCGCTGCTGGGCCCGAATGCCAAGGGCCTGTCCGCCAAGACCGTCACGCGGCTGAAGGCCGACTGGTGGAAAGACTACGAGGCTTGGCAGAAACGCGACCTCGGCACCGGCGCTTTCTCTACATCTGGGCGGATGGCGTCTACTTCAAACCGCGGATGGCTGAGGAAAAACAATGTGTTCTGGTGATCGTCGGGGCGGATGAATACGGCCGCAAGGAGCTGCTGGCGATGACCGACGGCTTCCGCGAAAGCACCCAAAGCTGGCGCGAGGTGCTGCTCGATCTCAAGCGCCGCGGCCTGAAGCAGGACCCGAAACTGGCCATCGGCGACGGCGCGCTCGGGTTCTGGACCGCGCTGCGCGAGGTGTTCGCCACGACGCGGGAACAGCGCTGCTGGGTCCACAAGACCATGAACGTGCTGAACGCGATGCCGAAATCCATGCAAGCCAAGGCCAAGGCGCATCTGCACGACATCTGGCAGGCCGAGACAAAAGCCGAGGCCAACGCCGCCTTCGATTTCTTCGTCGAAACCTACGGCGTGAAATGGGACAAGGCGGTCGCCAAGCTGGTCAAGGACCGGGACGCGCTGCTGACCTTCTACGACTTCCCGGCCGAACACTGGAAGCACATCCGGACGTCAAACCCGATCGAAAGCACCTTCGCCACCGTCCGGCATCGCACGAAACGCACCAAGGGGTGCCTCAGCCGCAAGACCGGTCTGGCCATGGCGTTCAAGCTGATGATGTCGGCGCAGAAGAAATGGCGCAAACTCGACGGCCGAAACCGCCTGCCCGAGATCATCCAAGGGGTTGAGTTCCGCGACGGCCTCCGCCAACTTCAAACCGCCGCCTGATCAGGCGTCACCAACTTCTGCGCATATCTCACGCTCAAGGTGGAAGATGTCTACCTGATGGAATACGAGACATTCGACGACGTCGCCGAGGGCGTGCCACGCTTCATCGACGCCTACAACACCCGCAGACTGCATTCAGCCCTGGGCTATCTCAGCCCCGCCACGTTCGAGGACCATAACGCCCGCTCCCCTGTCAAATCTGCCGCGTGATCGTGTCCACCCCGAGGGGCGCACCCCAGTATTGGGGTAATCGGCGTCCAAACGGGCCCCCCCTAGATGCGAGGGTCCATCGTGCTTGCGAGGTATATCGGGAGCAGAGTTTGGGATCGCGCAGACGAGACCACGCGCCGGCTGATGACGGTTCCCGGCATCGGCGTGATTACGGCGCTCAGCTACCGACACACGATCGATGACCCTTCGCGGTTCCGAAACGCGGCGACGGTCGGCGCCTATCTCGGGCTAACCCCGCGCCGGCGGCAATCCGGCGAGACCGACACCAACGGCAGAGTGTCGAGATGGGGGGATCGGCTGCTCAGAACCTACCTGTTCGAAGCCGCCAGCGTCCTGCTGCATCGGACGAAGCGATGGTGTGCCTTGAAGGCCTGGGGCCTGCGGCTCGCCCAGCGTGTCGGGTGGAAAAAGGCGCAGGTCGCTGTCGCCCGAAAACTCGCCGTCGTCCTGCATTGCATTTGGGTCGACGGGACGGTCTTCGAATGGGGGAAACAGACGCCGGCCTGACAACGCACACGAAGGCTCCGAGATTGCAGGGCTGAGGCCAGACCTGTGATGTCCCGCCGGGACGGTGGTTGCGGTGATCTCGTTCAATCGGCTGCAGATCCGACAGGAGACTGCGTTGCATACGTTGAGGCACCCGACCCGAACATCAACATGAGGCCATGACCTCGAAAAGGACCATGACCCCGGCAAGGACCAAAAGCAGGCTTGACAGACAGCCGCAATTAAAGGGCCGATTGACACACCTTGCCTGCGAATTGGGAAATCGCACTTTAAAAGGACCGCGGGGATTGACCCAATTCCGGCCGTGCAAACGGATCCGCCCCGCCTGAAACGTGCGGGCGTTTCGCAAGAGGTCGCGGTGCCGGGGCGCATACCGCCCAAATCGAAACCGGAATACCCCGGGCGACCGGGCTCCGCGCGAGCGCCCGAGCACGGTTGCGCGACGAACCGCCCAACGGTGGCATTTCCAACCGCTTGCACGAGGCGCAGGTCCTGATCGAAATCAGCGGAACACAGGCCGACACAAGTCGACCCCGCACCGGAAAGACACCTCATATGCCCCCGCGCGACATGTCACGATCACCGAGACCGGCGTCGCGCGCGATCTACCGGGCGCCACTTCGCCCGGTCGCGTGTTGGGGCCAAAGCCGGGGCCGGGTGCGGGCCTCAGGTGACCGGAATGCGGAGCGTGCCCAGGCCCTCGATCGACACCACCATGACGTCACCTTTCACGACCGGACCGACGCCTGCCGGTGTGCCGGACAGGATCACGTCGCCGGGGGCGAGCTCGAAATAGTCCGACAGGTAGCTGATCATCTCCGGCACCTTCCAGATCATCTGGTTGAGGTCGCCCTCCTGCTTGGTCTCGCCGTTGACCGTCAATTCGAGACGGCCTGCGCTCGGGTGACCCACTTTGGACACCGGCAACAGCGGGCCGATCGGGGCGGAGCGTTCGAAGGCCTTGCCGACTTCCCAGGGGCGGCCCTTCTTCTTGGCGGCGCCCTGAAGATCGCGCCGGGTCATGTCGAGCGAGAGCGCGTAGCCGAAGACATGGTCGAGCGCCTGCTCCACGGGGATGTTGGTGCCGCCCTCTTTCAACGCCACAGCCATCTCGGCCTCGTAATGCACGTCCGAGGACTGGGTGGGGTAGGGAAATTCACCGGAGGGATCGAGGTTGTTGGGGTTCTTCTGGAAGAAAAACGGCGGATCGCGGTCCGGATCGTCGCCCATCTCGATGGAGTGGGCGGCGTAGTTGCGCCCGATGCAATACACCCGACGGACCGGAAACAGGGCATCGCTCCCGGCAATCGGCAGGCCTACGGGTTTCGGCGGCTCAATAACGTACTCGGGCATCGGGTTCTCCAGGATTTTCGATTCGTTCCGCTCAGTCATACGCCGGGATCGGTGGTCGATCAATTCCAACCATTGCAAGAATATCGATATTTTTTGATTGCATTGTCCGATTGATCGGCATTAATCTCGGTGATACCTCCTGATTGGGCGACCAATTTGCGGAGATTGGACCGGAATGGACAAACCAATGTACGCGAGCCGCCAAGGCAGCCTGGATACGCTGAAGGCCTTCATCGCCGCCGGGAACTACCTGCCCGGCGACCGGCTGCCGGCCGAGCGCGAGCTCATGGGCGCGCTGGGGATGACACGCACCACGCTGCGCCGTGCGCTCGACGCGCTGGAGCAGGAGGGCGCGATCTGGCGGCACGTCGGGAAGGGTACGTTCCTGGCGGAAGACCGCGATCAACCGGAGGCGGACGGGTTTGCCGACATCGGACGTCACCTGACCCCGGTCAAGGTGATGCGGGCGCGGTTGAGCATCGAGCCGGCGATCGCACGCGAAGCCGCGATCAACGCGTCGAGCGAAGCGGTGGCCCGGATCATGCAGGCGATCGAGGGCAGCGAGGCAGCGGAAAACTGGGCCGCCTACGAAGTCTTCGACGACCAGTTTCACCACGAGGTCGCCGCCGCCACGGACAACATGCTGCTGGTCGCGCTCTTTGAGCAGATGAACAGGGTCCAGCAGAGTGTGGCCCGGGTCAGGGTGGTGCGCGAAACCGCGCGCCCGTCGCGCTCGCACACCAGTTTCGCGGAACACAGGACGATCGCCGAAGCCATCGAAGCGCATGACCCGCGCGGCGCGCATGATGCCATGCGCCGTCATATCGGCTCGGTTTCGGCGCGGCTGTTTGAGGAGATCTGACGGCAGACAATCCACGGAAGGAAAGACGAAAACGCGCCTTCCAAACCCAAACCGACGCGGATTCTCAGGGAGGAGAACCATGAAAAACCTACTTCGCAAGACCAGCGCATTCATTGCCGCTGCCATGGTGGCAGGGGGGCTGATGATGCCCGCGGCCGCCGAAGCCGACACCATCAAGATCGCGCTCGCCGAGACGCCATCCGACGAGTTGGCGGCATTCTTCGTCGCGCTCGACCGGGCCAAGGCCAACGGGCTCGACTACGAATGGACCGCCTTCTCGGACGAGGAGCTGGCGATCCAGGCGGTGCTGAGCGGCCAGATGGACATCGGTTTCGGCACGCCCTACGCGGCGATGCAGCGGTCGAAAGCGCCGATCCGGATCATCTTCCAGCTCTCGAAGCTGAAGTTCTTCCCGGTCACGACCAAGAAGTACAGCAAGCTCGAGGACCTCGACGGCGAGCCGATCCTGCTTGCACTCGCGCGGCGGCGGCACCGACTCCATCGCCAACGTGATCGAGGACCGCCTCGGGCATCAAATTCGGCGAGCGCTCCTACGTGCCGGGCTCGTCCAACCGGGTGGTGGCGCTGCTCGGCGGCCAGGCCGATGCGACGATCATCGATCTGTCGAACAAGAACAAGCTGATGCGCGGCCCCGCGGCCGATGACTTCAACGTGCTCGAGATGTTCGATGTCGAGGCCAGCGACGAGGCGCTGTTCGCCAACCTCGACTGGATCCAGGAGAACGCGGAGCAGGTGCAGATCTTCGTCGATGCGCTGCTCAGCGTCTACCGGGACATGCACGATGACCCGACCATCATTCGCCGCGAGACCAACCCGGACGGCCCGATCGGTCAGCTTCCCGAAGAGATCCTGGCCGAGCTCGACGGCTTCTACACCGATGCGGTGGCTGCCGGTCTCTACAGCCAGGACGGCGGTGGCCGGGTCGCGGCGGCCGCGGACCTCGAGTGGTACTCGGCGGCCGGCCAGCTCGAAGGCAGCCCGGAAGAACTCAACATGGAAGACTTCTGGTACCTCGCCCCGCTCGACGCGGGCATGAAGTAAGACCTTGGCGCGACCGGGTGCGTCCGCCCCGGTCGCCCACCCCCCTTTCCAAAAGCATGAGACCGCGATCATGGCGAACCGTTCGCTCTATCTGAAGATCCTGTCCGCCGTCATCCTCTTCGGCGCCTGGGAAGTCGCCGGCAGGATCCCTGTCAGCTATGCCTTCCCCACGTTCCTTGAATCGATGAGCGCGCTGTTCCAGCTCGCCCTCGATGGCAGGCTGTGGACCGCCTACGCGGAAACCCTGAAACCGCTTGTCGTCGGTGTCGCGATTTCGACCGTGCTCGGGATCGGGCTCGGCCTCTGGATCGGGCTCTCGAAGTTCTTCGACTGGCTGGTCTCGCCGATCTTCATCGTCATGCAATCGGCGCCGCTTGCCGCGCTCATCCCGCTCCTGGTGATGGCCTACGGCATCGGTCTGACCTCAAAGGTCTTCGTGGTCTGCATCATGGCGATGCCGGTGATCGTGCTGAACACGGCCGGCGCCGTGCGCCATACGCCGGAATCGATCAAGGAGATGTGCGCTTCCTTCCTCGGAAGCCGCACCGACATGCTGCTCAAGATCATCATTCCCGCCGCCTCGCCGCTGATCTTCTCCGGACTGCGCCTGGGCGTCTCGGCCGGTTTCATCGGCGCGATCCTCGCCGAGCTCAAGATCACGCCCACGGGTGTCGGCGACATCATCACCTACAGCCGCTCGATTGCCGACTATCCGAGCATGTACGCGGCGATCTTTTCGATCATCCTGCTCGCGGTCCTGTTCCTGAACCTGCTCGAGCGCACCGAAAAAACTCTCTTCAAAGGACACGACCGTGGATATGTCTCAGATTAAGGAAGCTCCCGCCATGGCAGAACCGGCACTGAGCGAGATCGCGGTTTCCGTCCGCAATATCTCGAAGAATTACGGCGACGTGGAGGCGCTGAAAGACCTCTCGCTGGAGTTTCCGCGCGGCCAACTCACCTCGTTGCTCGGCCCCTCGGGCTGTGGCAAGACGACCCTGCTCAAGATCATCGCCGGTCTCCTGGAGCCGACCTCGGGCGAGGTTGAGGTCAACGGCAAACCGGTCACCGGCCCCGGGCCCGACCGCGCCTTCGTGTTCCAGGATTTCGCCCTGCTGCCCTGGGCCACGTGATGCGCAACGTCGCCTTCGGCCTGGAGCTGCGCGGCGTCGCCAAATCCGAGCGCGAGGACGTCGCGGCGACGCTACATCGAGGAAGTGGGGCTCGGCGGGTTCGAGAACAGCTATCCGCACGAGCTGTCCGGCGGCATGCGCCAGCGGGTCGGGCCTGGCGCGCGCGCTTGCGGTCGATGCCGAGGTGCTGCTGATGGACGAGCCGTTCTCCGCGGTCGACGAGCAGACCCGGCGCAAGTTCCAGGAAGACCTGCTGTCGCTCGTGCAGAACGAGAACAAGACCTTCATCTTCGTCACCCACTCGATCGAGGAAGCGGTCTATGTCTCCGACCAGATCGCCATCCTGCTGCCGCGGCCGAGCCGGGTGTCGGAGATCATCCGGCCCTCCGGCTTTCGCCACAAGGAGCGTCGACAACATCCGCCGCGACCCGGAATACCTCGACATCGTCGACGAGATCTGGGCCTCGCTGCGCAGCTACGTGGAGTAGGGCAGCCATGAAAGTCTTCGGATACCAGCTTCCGGGCATGTCCTCGCTGATCCTGTGGGGCGCTGCTGTGGGAAATCATCGGCCAGTTGGAGCGTGACGTTCTTCGTGCCGCCGCTGTCGGAAGTCCTGGCGACGCTGTTCGAGATCATCGGCACGCCCGCCTTCCTGAAGGCGCTCGGCGAAACCGGCTACGCCTTCTTCGCCGGGGTCTTCTTCGCGGTCATGCATCGGCATCCCGGTCGGCATCCTGATGGGCAAGAGCCGGCTGCTCGACGAGCTGCTGCTGCCGTGGGTCAACATCTTTCTCAGCGCGCCGCTGACCGCGCTGGTGCCGGTGCTGATGGTGCTGTTCGGCTTCGGCATGAAGTCGATCATCATCACCACGACGCTGTTCGCGATCTGGATCATCATCCTGAACTCGCGCGCCGGCGTGATGCAGATCAACCGCTCGCTGGTCGAAATGGCGCACAGTTTCGGCGCCTCGCCGATGGACGCCTTCTTCAAGATCTACTTCTGGGCGGCGCTGCCCGAGATCCTCGGCGGCGTGCGCATCGGCATCATCCGCGCGGTGAAGGGCGTGATCATCGGCCAGCTGCTGATCTCCATCGTCGGCTTCGGCGCGCTGTTCGAGCTCTACTCCGCCAACTTCCTGATGGCGCATTTCTGGGCGGTGCTGATCGTGCTGTTCGCGCTTGCCTTCACGATCTCGGAATTCCTCGCCTATCTGGAGCGCCGGGTGGCCTACTACGCCGCCAAACGCTGATACCCTCGGGCGTCGCGCCTTCGCTGCGCGGCGTCCCATCCATTCGGAGGGTGTGATGTCTCAAGACAAAACGAAATCCTGCGCCGCGGCTCTGTGCCTCATGCTGGCCGCCGGACCGGCGCTGACCGACGGCGCGCACGAGCCGATCGGCGACGCGGTGGACGAACTGCCGATCTTCGACGCTCACATCCACTACAAGGAACCTGCCTGGGCGGCCTATCCGGTCGAGAGCATCATCGAGATGATGGATCAGAACGGGGTGGCCATGGGGCTCGTCTCGTCGACGCCCGACGAAGGCACGATCATGCTGTGGGAATACGCGCCAAACCGGATCGTCCCGGAGCTGCGGCCCTATCACGACAACGTCGAGTCTTCGAACTGGACCAAAGCGGAAGGGATCGAAGACTACCTCGCCCGCCGCCTCGACAGCTACCCGCATGAGGGGATCGGCGAGTTTCACATCCACCGCCTCGACACCGCCGACGCGCCGCTGTTTCGCGAGGTGATCGCGATGGCGAAGGCGCGCGACATCTATCTGCATGTCCATTCCGGGGCGGAACCGATCCGCTGGCTCTACAGCCTCGACCCGGAGGTGAAGATCATCTGGGCCCATGCCGGTCTCGGAGAACCCGCGAGCGCGGTCTACGATTTGATGGCGGAGTTCCCGACGCTGGTGGCCGACACCTCGTTGCGCGAATGGGCGATCCTCAGGGGCGGCGACGGGCTCGCCCCGGATTGGGCGCGCATCATCTACGACTTCCAGGACCGGCTGATGGTCGGCAGCGACACCTGGGTGAACGAGCAATGGGATGGTTATGACGACATCATCGCTTCGAACCGGCGCTGGTTGTCGTACCTGCCGCGCGAGGTGGCCGAGAAGATCGCCTACCGCAACGCGGCCCGGCTGTTCGGCCGCGACATTTCGATGGGGCAGATCGGGACAAGGTAGGGTAGCGTCGGAACTGGCGGCGCGTTCCGGGACGTGCAGCAGAGAACGGGGAGTGAGACAATGGTCGAGCGGGTGGACAGGTTCGGGTTGCAGGTCGCCTCGGAGTTGGCCGAGTTTGTCGAGACCCGGGTCCTGCCGGGGACGGGTGTCGGAAACGACCGGTTCTGGCAGGGATTTTCCGACATCCTGCATGATTTCGGACCCGAGAACCGCG
Organism: uncultured Alphaproteobacteria bacterium; assembly: GCA_963752895.1. GTDB lineage: Bacteria > Pseudomonadota > Alphaproteobacteria > Rhodobacterales > Rhodobacteraceae > CAVWAE01. Next base: position 152,077 of record CAVWAE010000020.1, on the reverse strand, counting down.
CGCTGCTGGCGCGTCGCGAAGAGCTGCAGCAACAGATCGACGCCTGGCATATCGCGCGGCGCGGCCAGTCGCATGACCGCGACGCCTACCAGGCGTTCCTGCGCGATATCGGCTATCTGATCCCGGAGGGGCCGGACTTCGAGATCGACACCGTCAATGTCGATCCCGAGATCGCCCCGATCGCCGGGCCGCAGCTCGTCGTGCCGATCACCAATGCACGCTATGCGCTCAACGCGGCCAATGCGCGCTGGGGCAGCCTCTACGACGCGCTCTACGGCACCGACGCGATGGGCCCGCTGCCGGCGGCGCCGGGTATGACAAGGGCCGGGGCGCGCGGGTGATTGCGCGTGCCCGGGTGTTTCTCGACGAGGCGTTTCCGATCGCCGGGCTCAGCCACGCCGACGCGCGGCGCTACCATGTGCGCGACGGGGCGTTGCTGGTGAACGATCTGCCGCTCGAACAGCCGGGCAAGTTCGCGGCTACCGCGGCGATCCAAGGCGCCCGACGCGGTGCTGCTGGTCAACAACGGGCTGCATGTCGAGCTCGTGTTCGACCGCGCCCATCCGATCGGCGCGCGCGATCAGGCCTGCCTTGCCGATGTGCGGCTCGAAAGCGCCGTTTCGACGATCATGGATTGCGAGGATTCGGTCGCCGGCGTCGACGCCGAGGACAAGGTGCTCGCCTACCGCAACTGGCTCGGCCTGATGAAGGGCGATCTCTCGACGCAGGTGTCGAAAGGGCGGCAAGACCTTCACCCGCGCGCTCAATCCCGACGCGACGTTCACCGCGCCGGACGGCGGCGAGATCTCGGTCAAGGCCCGCGCCCTGATGCTGGTGCGCAATGTCGGCCACCTGATGACCAACCCGGCGATCCTCGACCGCGACGGCAACGAGGTGCCCGAAGGCCTGATGGACGCGATGATCACGGCGCTGATCGCCGTGCACGACATCGACAGGGCGACGGCGGCAACTCGCAGCCGGGCTCGATCTACATCGTCAAGCCGAAGATGCACGGGCCGGACGAAGTGGCCTTTGCCGACGAGCACGTTCGACCGCGTCGAGGAGATGCTCGGCCTGCCGCGCAACACGGTGAAGATCGGCATCATGGACGAGGAGCGGCGCACCACGCGTCAACCTCAAGGAATGCATCCGCGCCGCCAGGACACCGGGTGGTGTTCATCAACACCGGCTTCCTCGACCGCACCGGCGACGAGATCCACACCTCGATGGAGGCCGGGCCGATGATCCGCAAGGACGTCATCAAGCGCAAGCCCTGGATCGGGGCCTACGAGGACCAGAACGTCGATATCGGCCTCGAATGCGGGCTGATCGGGCAAGGCCCAGATCGGCAAGGGCATGTGGGCGATGCCCGACCTGATGGCGGCGATGCTGGAGCAGAAGATCGAGCATCCGCAGGCCGGCGCCAACAGCGCCTGGGTGCCGTCCCCGACGGCGGCGACGCTGCACGCGATGCACTATCACCGGGTCGACGTGTTCGCCGTTCAGACAAAGCTGAAGGCGATCGGGCGGCGCGGCTATGTCGACGACGATTCTGGACATCCCGCTGGCGACCTACCGAACTGGACGCAAGGCGCAGATCGCCACCGAGCTCGACAACAACGCGCAAGGCATTCTTGGCTACGTCGTGCGCTGGATCGACCAGGGCGTCGGCTGCTCGAAGGTGCCGGACATCAACGACGTCGGGCTGATGGAAGACCGCGCCACCTGCCGGATCTCCGCCCAGCACATCGCCAACTGGCTGCATCACGGCGTGGTGAGCGAGGCCCAGGTGATGGAGACGATGAAGCAGATGGCGGCTGTCGTCGACCGGCAGAACGCAGGCGATCCGCTCTACCGCCCGATGGCGCCGGATTTCGACGGGATCGCCTTTCAGGCGGCCTGCGATCTGGTCTTCAAGGGCCGCGAGCAGCCGTCCGGCTACACCGAGCCGATGCTGCATGCGCGCCGCCTTGAGTTGAAAGCCGCGCGCGGCTGACGAGCGGACATCACCCCGCGGCGCGCGCCAGCATGCCGAACAGATCGCGCGGGTCGTCGGGGTCGGCCAGCATGTCGAGTTTCGTGTAGAAGCCGGTGCCCTGGATCGCGCCCAGGACGTAGCGCAGCGCCGAGAAATCCTCGATCGCGAAGCCGACGCTGTCGAACAGCGTGATCTGTCGCGCGTTCGTGCGCCCGGGGGCCTGGCCGGCGATGACCTGCCAAAGCTCGGTGACCGGGTGGGTCTCGTCGAGCTGCTGGATCTCGCCCTCGATCCGGGTCTGCGGCGGGTACTCGACGAAGATCTCCGCGCGCAGCAGGATGTCGCGGTGCAAGTTCCGTCTTGCCCGGGCAATCGCCGCCGATCGCGTTGATGTGCACGCCCGCGCCGACCATGTTGTCGGTCAGGATCGTGGCGTATTGCTTGTCGGCGGTGCAGGTGGTGATGATCTCGGCGCCCTCCATGCTCTCTTCGCCCGAGCGGCAGGGCACCACGGTCAACCCGCGCCCTTCCAGGTTGCGCATCGCTTTCTCGGTCGCTGCCGGGTCGATGTCGTAGAGCCGCACGGTGTCGATGCCGCAGATCGCCTTGAACGCGAGGCACTGAAACTCCGATTGCGCGCCGTTGCCGATCATCGCCATGGTGCGTCGCCCCTTCGGGCGCGAGATGGCGGGCGGCCATGGCGCTGGTCGCGGCGGTGCGCAGCGCGGTCAGCAGGGTCATCTCCGACAGCAGCAGCGGGTAGCCGGTGTCGACATCGGCGAGCAGGCCGAAGGCGGTCACCGTCTGCAGGCCTTCCGCGGTGTTCTTCGGGTGGCCGTTGACGTATTTGAACCCGTACATCTCGCCGTCCGACGTCGGCATCAACTCGATCACCCCGACCTCGCTGTGGCTGGCGAGCCGCGGCACCTTGTCGAACGTCGTCCCAGCGCCGGAAGTCGGCCTCGATCGCGTCGGCGAGATCGGCAAGCACCCGTTCGACGCCGAGGTGGTTGACGAGGTCCATCATCTGCTGGACGGAGACGAAGGGCACAAAGGCAGTCTCGGACGGCTGGAGGGGCATGGGTCCGGGCTCCGGTCAATAGCTGGCGGTTCGGCGGTCGAGCACGCGGCGGCCGAACAGGCTGGCGGTCAGATCGACCATCAACCGCGGCGGTGCGGCCGCGGTCGTCGAGGAACGGGTTGAGTTCAACCAGGTCGAGCGAGGTCACCCGCCCGCTGTCGTGGAGCATTTCCATCACGTGATGGGCTTCGCGGAAGGTGGCGCCGCCGGGCACGGTGGTGCCGACGGCGGGGGCGATGTCGGGTTCGATGAAGTCGACGTCGAGGCTCACATGCAGCTCCCCGTCGGCCTCGGCGACCCGGTCGAGGAACGGCGCGAGCAGCCCGTTGATGCCGGTCTCGTCGATCGCGCGCATGTCGTAGGCCTGCGCGCCGGTCGATTGCAGGTTGTCGCGCTCCTGCGCATCGACAGATCGCAGACCCAGAATGCACAGATCGTGCGGATCGAGGCGGGCGGGCAGGGGGGCGCCGAGCAGATCGCCGAACCCGTCCATGCCGCAGGCGAAGGCGAGCGGCGTGCCATGCATGTTGCCGCTCGGACTGGTCAGCGGGGTGTTGAAATCGCTGTGTGCGTCGAGCCAGAGCACGAACTGGCGGCGACCCCTTTCGCGGGCGGCCGCGAGGTGGCCGGTGAGGGTGCCGAGCGACAGCGCGTGGTCGCCGCCCATGTAGATCGGCAGGGTATCGCCTTCGGCGAGGTCGAAGGCGCGGGCATGGAGACAGCGGGTCCATCCCGCCACCTGTGCGAAGGCCTTCGCGTTGCCCGGGGGCGGCGTGATGTCGACATCGTCGGGCACCGCGTCGCCGAGGTCTTCGACCTCGAAACCGAGCGCGCCGAGCTCTTCAGCGAGCCCGGCCGTGCGGTAGGCCGCGGGCCCCATGAGCGCAACCGCGCCGCCCGGAGCCCTCTTCCATCGGGACGCCCAGAAGGGTGATCTTATTCACGTGTGGAAACTCCGGAATACCCAGGCGGGTGTTGATGTGGGTGCCGACATCCGGCGCAGGCGGGCTTGTGTCGGGACAGCATGGACAGCGCATCGCGGGGTCGGAAGGCAATGTCCAGGCGCAAGGCTACACGGAAAAAATGGTCGAAGTGTATTTCACAATTGCCATGATTTCGGCAGATGATTTGACAGATTGTAAAGTGAGGACTAACAAAATGCCATGCACATGTACGACGATCTCGACCGGCAGCTCATTGGCATCCTGCGCGAGGATGGCCGCGCGCCGGTCTCGAAGCTTTCCGAAATTCTCGGCGTGTCGCGCGCCACGGTGCAAAACCGCCTCGACCGTCTCATCGCCAACGGGACGGTGCTTGGCTTCACCATCCGCGCGCGCGAGGATCGCGGGGCGGACGAGGTGCGCGCGATCATGATGATCGAGGTGCGCGGCAAGTCGACGACGGCGGTCATCCGGCACCTGCGCGGCCTCCCGGAGCTGCGCCAGCTCCATTCGACCAACGGCAAATGGGATCTCGTCGCCGAGCTGACGGCCGAGAGCCTCACCGCGTTCGACCGGGTGCTGCGCGAAGTGCGCGGTGTCGACGGGATCACCAACAGCGAGACGTCGATCCTTCTGAGCTCGGTCTAGGTCTGGTCGTGATGGCATCGGGTGGTCGGCAATGGCGCGCGGATCCGCTGCCCTAGGGCCCTGGTCCCCTAGGCCCAGGCGAGTGGCGCGGTGCGGCGTTCGAAATGATATACATATCAAATACTTAATTCTGGACCACGTTAACCTTTCGGTAACCGGCGGCGCCAACGAGCGGTCAAGACCGTCGACGGATTTCACGCCTCGACCGCCGCGCCCCGCGCGTCTGCGACGGTGACGGGTGCGCCCGGGATCGGCATTACGCGCCTTCAGCCAAGCTGCTGCACCCCCGGATCGCGCACCGCTTCCATCGAGACATAGGTCGCGGTTGAGGCCAGGTTCGGCAGGCGCGAGATCTTCTCGCTGAGTACCCGGCGGTAGGCGCCGATGTCGTGGGTGCGCACCTTGACGAGATAATCGAACCCGCCCGCGATCAGGTGGCATTCCTCCACTTCGACAATCTCGCGCACCGCGGCGTTGAAGGCCTTCAACGCCTGTTCCCGGGTGTCGGACAGGCGGATCTCGAGGAAGGCGATGTGGGCGAGCCCGAGCCGCCGCGGGCGACAACTCGGCGCGGTATCCGGTGATGACGCCGTCCGCCTCCAGCCGACGGACCCGGGCGGTGACAGGGGTTTTCGACAGGCCCACCCGGGCGCCAAGCTCGGTCATCGAGATCCGTCCGTCATGGGCAAGCACGTCGAGAATGTCCCGGTCGATTCTGTCGAGTGGGAGAGGTCCGGCCATCCGTTTCGCCTTCTTTTCAGAAGAGATGTAGGCGCAAAGCCTACCATGTGACGAAATCCGGGAAAACCGGCCAATAACGATCTGCTATCCTGTGACGGCAGACAGGGGAGCGCGACTATGATCGATCTGGACCACAGGTGGGACGAGAACAAACGCCGTGACGAGGCCGCGCTGCTGGCCGAGCTGGTGCGCCGGCGCGGCGCTGGACGATGACGCCCGCGCCCGGATCGTCAGCCGCGCCGCCGCGTTTGTCGAGGGGCTGCGCACGGCGTCGCGCCCCGGGTTGATGGACGTATTCCTGGCCGAATACGGGCTCTCGACCGACGAGGGCGTCGCGCTCATGTGCCTCGCCGAGGCGCTCCTGCGCGTGCCCGACGGCGCCACCATGGACGCGCTCATCGAAGACAAGATCGCGCCGTCGGACTGGTCGCGCCATATCGGGCGATTCGTCCTCGCCGCTGGTCAACGCCTCGACCTGGGGGCTGATGCTCACCGGCAAGGTGCTCGATGACGAGGCGACGCCGGGGCTGGTCGGCGCGGCTCCGGGGCATGGTCCGGCGCCTGGGCGAGCCGGTGATCCGCACCGCGGTCAGTCGCGCGATGCGCGAGATGGGCCGCCAGTTCGTGCTCGGGCAGGACATCGGGGAGGCGATGGCGCGCGCCGGCGAAGATGGAGGCGCGCGGCTACACCTATTCCTACGACATGCTGGGCGAGGCGGCGCGCACGACGGCGCGACGCCGCGGCGCTACTACGCTGACGCCTACGCGCGACGCCATCGACGCGATCTGCCGCGGCGCTGCACCGAGGCGGAGATCGCCGCGAACCCGGGCATCTCGGTCAAGCTCTCGGCGCTGCACCCGCGCTACGAGGTCGCGCAAGACGCGACGGGTCATGGCGGAGCTGGTGCCGCGTGCTCGCGGAGCTCGCCGCGCCAGGCCGCGGCGGCGGGCATGGGGCTCAACATCGACGCCGAGGAGGCCGACCGGCTCGGAGCTGTCGCTCGACGTGATCGAGGCGGTGCTCGCCGATCCCGCGCTGGCCGGCTGGGACGGATTCGGCGTGGTGGTGCAGGCCTACGGGCGGCGCGCGCGGCCGACGTGATCGACTGGCTCACCGCGCTGGCAGAACGGTTCGACCGGCGGATCATGGTGCGGCTGGTGAAGGGCGCCTATTGGGACACCGAGATCAAGCACGCCCAGGTCGAGGGGCTCGACGATTTCCCGGTGTTCACCCGCAAGACCCGCGACCGGACGTGAGCTACATCGCCCACGCCCGAACGCTGCTTTCGCGGACCGACCGGCTCTATCCGCAATTCGCCACCCACAACGCCCATACCGTCGCCGCGGTGCTCGACATGGCGCAGGAGCTCGACCGGACGGCCTTCGAGTTCCAGCGGCTGCACGGCATGGGCGAGGCGCTGCACGACATCGTGCTCGCCGAGGAAGGCACCCGCTGCCGGATCTATGCCCCGGTCGGGCGCGCACCGCGACCTGCTGGCCTATCTCGTGCGGCGGCTGCTCGAAAACGGCGCGAACTCCTCCTTCGTCAACCAGGTGGTCGACGAGGATGTGCCGCCGGAGCAGGTAGCGGCCTGTCCCTTCGCGGCCCTCAAGACCGCGCCGGGGCCGTTCGAGCCGGTGATGCGGCGGGGCCCCGAGCTGTTCATGCCTGAACGCGTAAACTCGAGGGGCTTCGACCTCAACGACGCGACCGTGCTCGACAGGATCGACGCGGCCCGGGTGCGGCCGACCCCTTTCGAGGTAACACCGATCCTCGCCGGCGCGCCCGAAGGCGGCGCGGTCGAGGCGGATATCAACCCGGCGACGGGCGCGGTGATCGGGCAGGTGACGCTCGCGAGCGCCAAGGATGTAGAGGCGGCGCTCGCAGCCGCGACCCCATGGGACGTGCCTGCCGCCGAGCGTGCGCGCGTGCTGAACCGGGCGGCTGATCTTTATGAGGCGGATTTCGGCAGGCTCTTCGCGCTGCTCTCGATCGAGGCCGGGAAGACGCTGCTCGATGCCGTCGCGGAGCTGCGCGAGGCGGTGGATTTCCTGCGCTACTACGCCGCCGGGGCGGAAGGTCTGGAGCACGGTCCGCGTGGCACCTTCACCTGCATTTCCCCCTGGAACTTCCCGCTGGCGATCTTCACCGGCCAGATTGCCGCTGCGCTCGCAGCCGGCAACGCGGTGCTGGCGAAACCGGCCGAGACAACGCCCGCGATCGCCGCCTGGGGCGTGCAACACCTGCACGCAGCCGGCGTGCCGCGCGCGGCGCTGCAGTTGCTTCCGGGCCATGGCCGGGAGATCGGCACGGCGCTGACCTCCGACCCAAGGGTGACCGGCGTGGCCTTCACCGGCTCCACCGCCACCGCGCGTCATATCCAGCGCGCGATGGCCGAAGGCTGTGCGCCGGGCACGCCGCTCATCGCAGAGACCGGGGGGTTGAACGCGATGGTGGTCGATTCGACCGCGCTGCCCGAACAGGCGGTGCGCGACATCGTCGCCTCGGCCTTCCAGTCGGCCGGCCAACGCTGCTCGGCGCTGCGGTGTCTCTACGTGCAGGAAGACGTGGCGGAGGGCTTTCGCGAGATGCTGATCGGGGCGATGGACGAGTTGGCGCTCGGCGACCCCTGGGCGCTCGCGACCGATGTCGGGCCCGGTCATCAACCGCGGCCGCGCGCGACGAAATCACGGCCTATGTCGCGGCGGCGGAGGCGGACGGGCGGCTCATCCACCGGCTGGCGGTGCCGCACGCGGGGACCTTCGTCGCGCCGGCGCTGATCGAAGTCGCCGGCATCGGCGATCTCACCCGCGAGGTCTTCGGGCCGGTTTTGCACCTGGCGAGTTTCGCGGCGGAAGACCTCGACCGGGTGATTGCGGACGTGAACGCGACCGGCTACGGGCTGACCTTCGGGCTGCACACGCGGATCGACGACCGGGTGCAACAGGTGGCGGAAACCGTGCGGGCGGGCAACATCTACGCCAACCGCAACCAGATCGGCGCCATCGTCGGCAGCCAGCCGTTCGGCGGCGAAGGGCTCTCGGGCACCGGTCCCAAGGCCGGAGGGCCGCATTACCTCGCGCGCTTCACGCACGGCGTCGCGCCCATGAACAACACGCCAGAGGGCGGTGCGGCGGATGTCAAGAACGTCGCCGCGGAGCTTGTGCGAGTTGGAGCGGCGCCGGCCGACCCGGCGGTCACGATCCTTCCCGGCCCGACGGGTGAACTCAACCGGCTTTCCACCCGGCCGCGGCCGCCGCTCCTCTGCCTTGGGCCGGGTGCGGCGGCGGTGGCGGCGCAGGTCGCGGCGGTCGAAGCGCTCGGCGGGCGGGCGCTCGGCGCGACCGGCGCGCTCGACCCGCAGGCGCTTGCGGCGTTGCCGGATTTCGGCGGGGTGTTGTGGTGGGGCGACGCGGACACCGGCCGGGCCTATTCACAGGCGCTTGCCGGGCGGGCGGGGCCGATCCTGCCGCTCATCACCGGCCAGCCGGACCTCGGCCATGTCCGCATCGAGCGCCATCTCTGTGTCGACACGACGGCGGCGGGCGGCAACACCGCACTGCTGGCGGGCGAGGCGGGGTGACGCGGGGGCAGATGGGTGTCGATTTCCGGCGGTGCGCCCCCGGGGCTTCTCAAGCCGCCCCCGCAGACCGCCTGGGCGCCTGACATGCTCATTTGCCTGCATCCGCCAGGGAAACATGAACAGACTGTTTCCCTTGGATTTCAATGACAAGCCGATGGTGTGGCGCGTACCGCCCGGCCGTCCGGACGCGTGGTGCGCGGCGTGAGGGGGCGCGCTCGACTCGCCCGCCGCCGGCCCGAACATCCGCCATACCCGGGCGTCCACCAGAGCCGGTCCCCGCCTGCGCGCGACCTTCGGCTGCCTGCTGGGCGCCTGTCAGGCGTAGATGTTCATGTATTTCATGCAGATCACCCGCAGGCAGGACGAAATGTTCTTGTCGTTGGCGACGAGACATTGGTCGTGGATGCGGGTGATGAGCGCGGGCAGGGTGGTGCCGGTGCGCTCTGACATGTCTTCCAGCACCGTCCAGAAAACCCGCTCGAGGCGAATCGTGGTCGAATGGCCATGGATCCGGAAGCCGCGCTTTTCCGGCCGGAATTCGTCCACCTGGTCGATCGAACAGGCGTTGAACATGTGGCCGAGGAAGTCGTTCGGGTCGATTTCCGAATAGATCGACATGTATGCCTCGTCCCCTCTCTCGCGGGATAACCCATGATTATCGGCGCTTTGGCTGGACCCAGCCCCATCTGGCCCGAATAGCATGCCCGATTTTTCTGCACGTTTCCAATAATTACTACCTACTGGGCGACCCGTCTGCCTATGCTCACGTCAGCGTGATCAAACGTCAAAAAACGGAGGTTGGTTTGCCGAGCGAGTTCTTCAAGAAGACGCTGGACCCCGTCATCGCCCTGTCAGCGATTGCCGTCCTCGATATTTTCATGTTCCTCATTGTCGGCGCCTGGACCGTCGGCGGCGGCGAAACGATGATGACCGGGCTGATCGCCCAGGCGATCATGGGCGACGAGCTCCACCGGCTGCCGTTCTGGCCACTGGTGTTCGAGCCGGATGCGAGCTACTGGAAGATCTACATCAGCCTCGGCATGCTGTTCGGCGCCTTCGTCGGCGCGGTGCTGTCCAAGGAGTTCTACATCCGGATCCCGCGCCGGCTCGAGGAATGGGTGCTCATCACCATCGGCGGATTGCTCATGGGTATCGGCATCCGCCTGGCCTTCGTCTGCAACGTCTCGACCTTTTTCGGTATGACGCCCGAGATGAACATCGGCGGCTACCTCGCGATCACCGGCATCATCGCGGGCGCCTGGGTGGGTTCGATGATCTACAAGAAGATCCTGGAGGGCTGAGAGATGTCTGTCATCGGTGAATGTCTCGTTGCCTTCATGTTCGGTTCGATCGTCGGTTTGCTGGTGCAACGCTCGCGCTTTTGCAACACCGCAGCGCTGCGCGATGCGATCCTGTTCAAGACCTACCGCAACACCAAGGCGCTGCTGGTCGCGATGATGATCCTCACCATCGGTTTCACGCTGTTCCTCACCTTCGGCGATGGCAACCCGATGCATTTCGATGTCGGCCTGAATCACTTTCGCGGGCCTGTTCCTGTTCGGCATCGGCATGGTGCTGGCGGGCGCCTGCACCGTGTCGACCTGGGTCAAGACCGGCGAGGGCAATATCGGCGCCCTCTGGGCGCTGATCTTCACCTTCATCGGCATGTTTCTGTTCTCGATGGTCTGGTCGTTCAACTACTGGCCGCCCGCCCCGGCCTCGATGACCGGTGAGCCCAATCTCGAAGCCCTGCAGCTCGGCTACGCCAACGCGGCGACCCTGCAGGAGAAGTTCGGGATCCCGGCCGTGTTCTTCGGCCTGATCCAGATCGGGGTGCTCTATCTCATCTACCGCGCCATCCGGCGCAAGGAAACGGCACAGGAAGTGGCGCACGCGCAAGCGCAAGCCGCCGCCCAGCCAGCCGAATGACCTGAAACCAAGGAACGGAGGACCCCATGGGCCTGTTCAGCCGGAAGAAAACCGAAGAGAAATGCGGCGACGCCGGGGAAGCGACGCTCTCGAACGGCACCGTCGTCACGATCAAGACCAAGGTCGACTGCCTGGGCGACAGCTGCCCGCGACCGCAACTGATGACCAAGAAGGCCGTCGGCCAGCTCGGGTCGGGCGAAGTGGTCGAGGTGCTGATCGACAACGCCTCGTCGGTCGAAGCGCTGCCGCCGATGTGCAACGAGATGAACGCGCAGCACCTCGACACCCTCACGGGCGAGCGCTGCTGGAAAGTTTACATTCGCAAGGATTGACCCGATGACGCCGTCCCGGCTTATCATGAACATATACGCTTGGGCCTCGCTTGCCGTGGTGGTCGTGGGCATCGGCTGGACGATCGTGTTCCCGCCGCAAAGCCTCCGGGTCGACCGCGACGGCGTGCCCCATTTCACGCCCAAGGTCGAACACATGATCACCGGCGAGCCCGTCAGCATGAACGAGCTGATCACGCACTACCGCGGCGATTGAGGAGGACAAGATGGATTTCGAGACCACCGCCCAGCTCATCCTGGCCGTTCTGGCCTTCGCGGTGATGTACCTGGCGTTTCTCAAGGACACGTTGTGAGCAAAGGAAAAAGCCATGGAGCGCAGTAGCTGGATCTTCCTCGTCGGGAGCCTCGTCGCGACCGTCCTCGTCAGCTGGGTTGCCTTCCCGTTCGCGGCGATGGACCGCGACGTGGTCGAGCGGGCCCTGGTGCCGCAACCGGCCGAGGCGCTGGGCATGGTCGATGTCGGCGGGGGCTTTGGCGAGCTGCCGGTCGAGGAGTTGATGCTGTACTACGTCGAGAACCCGCCGGCCGCGCCGGAGCCTGGTGCCGTTGCCGCGCCCGAGATCAAATTCGGGGGCTGCTGAGATGACCGCCCGGCGGGATCGAGGCGCTTCGGTCTTGCGCGGGACATTCTGCGCTCTGGCGATGTCTGCCGGGATCGCCGGTCCGCTCGCCGCCGGTCCTCTCGCGGCCGGGCCGATCACCACGATCGAAACCGGCGCTGGGGTCGCGCTGCCGGAGGGCCACGCGGTGCTCGACATCCGCGACGAAGACAGGTGCTTCGACAGCGGCCCGCCGGATGCGCGCTGCCTGCCGGTCGAGCAACTGCTCTACGGTCAGGACGGCGCGCCGCTCGGGTTTCACGCCTTGCGCTGGGCCCTGGGCACGCTGGGGATCACCGGCACCGAGACGCTGGTGATCTATCCCGGCGAAACGGTGCCGCGCGACGATGCGCGCGCCGCCGCTGCGCTGCTCTACCTGGCCGGACAGCGCGAGGTGCTGGTCCATGAGGGGCCTGCACTGGAGACCGACTACGGCGGCCAGCTCCGCGCGCTCTGGCGCGAGGTGATCTACACCGCGCCGATGCGGACGGACGAAATGACGGTCGCGGCCGCGCCGGCGGGCAGCCTGCGCGACCGTTTGACAGACTTCGCGACAGGCGGCGGGGCCGTCGCCTTCGCGCCCGGAAGCTGAACCATGGCTGAACTGACACCGAACCAACCACCACGGAACCGAAGATGGACATCCTGATCCACATCTCCACCCCTGCGGCCGCACCGGTCGCCGCCGCCCTCGGCCGCGCCCTGAGCGCCAAAGGCGCCACCTGGGCCGCCTTCCTGACCAATGACGGGGTGAAGGCGCTCGACGATGCCGGCTTCGCCGCCGCCAGCAAAGGCGCCGCGCGGGTCGCGGTCTGCGAACACTCCTGGGATCTGCACATGAGCGGCGACTGCCCGGTCGAGCGCGGCAGCCAGACGGTCAACTCCGGCCTCATGGCCGAAGCGGACCGGGTCATCAGTCTTTGAGGGAGCCCGTGATGGAAGAGAAGAAGATCCTGGTGCTCGGGCGGCGCGACCATACCGAAGCGATGCGGGTGGCGGCCGGCCTCACCATCTTCGGCCACGAGGTGCGGCTGGTGTTCATGACCGAGCCGGTTGCCGACACCGAGGCCAACGCCGAACAAGCCGAGCTTCTCGAGCTCAGCGACATCGTGCCCGAGACGACGGTGCCGGAAATGGCCGAGGACCTGACCTTGCTCGACGCTGGGGCGCTCGGGGCGGCCATCGCCGCCGCCGACCGCGTCGTCAGCATCTGAGGAGGACCGAGCATGAAGATCGTCGAACTCAACACCGGGCTGTTCCCCGATGGTCCGCGCGTCGACGCGGCCCTGACCGCGCTGCGAAGCACCCATGAGGTCGCGCGGGTCGATGCCCGCCAGCTCGACAAGAATGACGAAACCGCCTGGGAGGAGATCGCCACGGCGGTCCTGGGAGCGGACCTGATCGTCACGCTCTGATTACCCGGCCATGACTGGGCCAAGAAAACCAAGGGAGATCCAGATGAAACGTATCACCAATACCCTCAAGGCCACCGTGGCCGCGCTCGCGCTGATGGCCGCCCCGGCCTTCGCCGCTGATCCGCTGGTCGACGTCGCCTGGCTGAAGGACAATCTCGGCGCCGACAACATGGTGGTGATCGACGCCCGCGGCGCGACCGACTTCCTGCGCGGCCACATCCCCGGCGCCGTCAACACCAACTACGGCAAGGACGGCTGGCGGGTGAAGGTCGGCAACGTGCCCGGCGTGTTCCCGGAAGACCCGACCAAGCTCGGCGAGCTGATCGGCAGCCTCGGCATCGACAACGACACCCACGTGGTGGTGGTCGCCCCCGGCAATTCCTCGTCCGACATGGGCACCGCCACCCGCATCTACTGGACCTTCAAGGTGCTGGGTCACGAGGAAGTCTCGGTGCTGAACGGCGGCATGGCGGCCTACCTCAGCGAAGTCGATGGCGACAAGAAGCCGGTGAACCCGCTCGACAAGGGCGCGGTCGAGCCCACGCCCGCCAGCTTCACCATCGATCTGCAGGAAGACATGATCCCGGACGAGACCGAGGTCATGGCGATGATCGACGGCGGCGCGCTGCCGGTCGACAACCGCACCGCCGACCAGTACCTCGGCGTCAACAAGCACGGCGCGGCCAAGGCCTACGGGACCATCCCCGGCGCGGTGAACCTGCCGCAGAGCTGGGCGACCGAGAACGCGGGCGGCATGTTCCGCGATGCCGAAAGCCTCGCCAAGCTCTACGACGCCGCCGGCGTGCCGGTGGAAGGTGCGCAGGTCAACTTCTGCAACACCGGCCACTGGGCCTCGATCGGCTGGTTCGTCTCCTCCGAGATCCTCGGCAACGAAGACGCGGTGCTCTACGATCCGTCGATGACCGGCTGGACCGACAAGGGCATGCCGGTGGAAGCGGCGGTCTCGGTCAACTGAGACGGAGCGAACCCGCATGTGGCGGATGCGCTGCAACATGACCAAGGCCGCGGCGCTCAGGGGCGTCGCGGCCCTTTGTACGGCGGCGGTCATCGGCTTGGGCGGCGAGGCAGCAGGGGCGAACGACGACAGCGCCCGGATCCTCGGCGCCGAGATCCTGGTGGTCCGTGCCGACCTCGCCCAGATCGCGAAACCCGACCTGCCTGCGATGCACCGGGTGGGGTTCGTCAAGCGGATCGACGGGGCCTTGGGGATGATCCCCTGGCTGCTGATCGCCGCCGGCGACCCGGACGCTGCCGCGCAGGTGGAGGGCTGGCAGCGGGACTGGACCGGAGAGGCGGGGCAGGGGGCGCGGCTCGACAAGGTCCTCAAAAAGCTCTCGTCCCGTCACCCGCTTGACGTCGCCGCCTTCGACATCGGCATCACCCGGGCCGAGCTTGCCGAGGCGCGGGCGATCCATGAGGCCTATTGTGCCGGGTGCCACGATGGCTTCGGCACCGGCGATCCGGAGGTCGAGCTTGCCTCGCGCGATCTGTTCTGGATGGCGCGCGACGAGGACACCGACCAGTTCCTCGCGCGCCTCGTCAACGGCGTGAAAGGCGACGAGACCATCGGTTTCGTCAACCCGCTCACCGACAAGCAGATCGCGGCGCTCTGGAAGCTCTATACCCATCACTGACCGCTATCGGGCGGTGTCGATCCGGGCCCGGTCCCCGGCCGTCATCACCGCGCCGTTACCCGTGCATGTCGCCCCGTGACCGCGCCGAAATCCTGTGCTTTAAGCCCGCAGACAGCGCGGGGCGGCCTGTGGCCGCGGTGCGCGACAATCGATGCCGGGCGCGCCGTCGCCGGGCGGGCAAGCCAGAAGGGACCGGCGCCGTGAACATTCGCAAAATCGTCTTCTGGAGCCACCTGGTTGTGGGTGTGACCACCGGCCTCGTGGTGCTGGTGCTGGCTGTGACCGGTGTGCTCCTGACCTACGAGGTGCAGATCACGCGGTGGGCCGAACAGCGCGCCGGGATCGAGGCCACGGGCCCGCGGCTCGGGGTGGAGGCCTTGGCGCAAACGGCGCTCCTGGAGACCGGCGGGCAGGCGACGGCGCTGGTGTTCGAGAACGATGAAAACGCGCCAGTGACCGCGACGATGGGGCGGCGGGGCAAGCTGCTGCTCGACCCCTATACCGGCGCCGCCCTCGGCAACGGCGACACCGGGGTAGGGCAATTCTTCCAGGCGGTCACCAGCCTGCACCGCTGGCTTTCGATCACCGGGTCCAACGGTGTCGGCAAGGCGGTGACCGGCGCGGCGAACCTCGGCTTTCTGTTCCTGGCGCTGACAGGCGCCTACCTCTGGCTGCCGAAGATCTGGCGTTGGGCGCGGATCAAATACCTGGTCCTGTTCCGGCGCAGCTATCCCAGTGCGCAGGCGCGCGATTTCCACTGGCACCACATCTTCGGCTTCTGGGCCGTGATCCCGCTGGTCGTCATCATCTTCACCGGCGTCACCATGTCCTATGACCGCGTCCAGGGGGTGGTGATGACGCTGGCGGGTGTGGGCGAGGAAGAAGACGACGGGCCGGGGCGCGGCGGCGGCGGGGAAGGGGATGGCACGCTCCAACTGGCCGACGGCAGCGTGGGACTCGAGGCCATTCTCGATGCGGCGAAGGCGCACGATCCGGCCTGGCGACGGGTGACGCTCGACCTTCCGCTCACACCCGGGGCGGACACCGTGACCGCGATGGTCGATACCGGCCCGGGGCGGCGATCGACCCGGCAGGAGACGCTCTCCATCGCGCAAGCCGACGCGGGTATCGTCGAGGTGCGGGATTTCGGCGATCAGCCGAAAGCGGCGCGCACTTTCCTGTTCCTGCGCTTTGCACATACCGGTGAGTTTTTCGGTCTCGTCGGGCAGACCATCGCCGGGCTCGCTTCGCTTGCGACGGCGTTCATGGTCTACACCGGGCTCGCGCTCGCCTGGCGGCGGCTGATCGCGCCGGTGCTGCGGCGGCGTCGCCGCCCGCGCGGCGCCTGACGCGACTTGTTTCCTGGGGCGGCGCTGCGCGCCGGGATGGTTGGCACCTTGCGCCACTTCCTGCAAAACTCGACGGACGAATCGGGAGGACGCGGGCCATGAACATCCTGTTCATCATGTATGACCAGCTGCGCTTCGACTATCTGAGCTGCGCCGGTCATCCGCATCTCGCACACGCCGAATTTCGACCGGGTGGCCGCGCGGGGCGTGCGGTTCACGAACGCCTACGTGCAATCGCCGATCTGCGGCGCGTCCCGGATGAGCTTCTATACCGGGCGCTACGTGCTCGAGCCATGGCGCGCCAGTGGAACGGCTTTCCGCTGCGGGTCGGCGAGCTGACGCTGGGCGATCACCTGCGCAAGCTCGGCATGGACTGCTGGCTGATCGGCAAGACCCACATGAAGGCCGATGCCGAGGGCATGGCGCGGCTCGGGCTGGAGCCCGACAGCGTGATCGGCGCGCGGCAGGCCGAATGCGGCTTCGATGCCTGGATCCGCGACGACGGGCTCTGGGGCGAGGGGCCGGACGGGTTCTACGACGAGAACGCTCGCCCTATAACGAATACCTCAAGGACAAGGGGTATGACGGCGAGAACCCCTGGACGGATTTTGCCAATGCCGGGATCGACGACGACGGCGGTATCGCCTGCGGCTGGATGTTGGCCAACGCCGACAGGCCCGCCAATATCCGCGAGGAAGACAGCGAAACGCCCTGGCTGACCCGCGAGACGATCGCGTTCATCGAACAGGCCAAGGGCGCCTGGTGCGCGCATCTGAGCTACATCAAGCCGCACTGGCCCTACATCGTGCCGGCGCCCTATCACGACATGTTCGGCGCGAACCAGGTGCCCGCGCCCAAGCGCCACGCGGTCGAGCGCGAGGACGCCCACCCGGTGCTCGCCGCCTATCACCGCTCGAAGATCGGCGAGGCCTTTCCGCGCGACGATGTGCGCGACAAGGTGATCCCGGCCTACATGGGGCTGATCAAGCAATGCGACGACCAGCTGGGCGTGCTGCTCGATTACCTCGAAGAGACCGGGCGGATGGAGGACACGATGATCGTGCTCACCTCCGACCACGGCGACTATCTCGGCGATCACTGGCTGGGCGAAAAGGACCTGTTCCACGAGGAATGCGGTCAAGATCCCGCTGATCGTCTACGACCCGCGCGCGCGCAGGCCGACGCCACCCGCGGCACGACCTGCGACGCGCTGGTCGAGAGCATCGATCTCGCGGCCACCTTCGTCGAGGCGGCGGGGGGCAAGGTGCCGGACCACATCATCGAGGGGCGTTCGCTGCTGCCCTGGCTGCAGGGGCGAGAGCCCGGACTGGCGCGACCTTACGCGATCAGCGAATACGACTACTCCGCGGGTGCAATGCGTCGAGCTCGGGCTTGAGCCCCGCGACGCGCGGCTCTTCATGGTGTTCGACGGGCGCTACAAGCTGATCCACGCCGAGGGCGGCTTCCGGCCGATGCTGTTCGATCTCGCCGAGGATCCGGACGAGTTTCACGATCTCGGCAAGGGCGGTGAGCACAGGGCGGTGATCGACCGGCTGTATTCCTACCTCACCGAATGGGGCCTGCGCCTCAGCCAGCGCGTGACCAGGTCGGAGGACGACATCAAGGCCATGCGTGGGCGGTCGCTGCGCCGGGGTATCCTGCCGTTCCTGGTCGACGGCTCGGAAGTGCCCGAGGCGCTGACGGAACGATACCGCGGGCCCGCGCCCGGCAATTACCTGTCCGGAACGGGCGGCGAGGAGTAGTCGCCCGCAAGCGCCCAAGAGGGCGAGGTGAATGACGCCGCGGCCGTGTCCGTCGTCACCGCCTCGGGGATTGGCGTGCGCGCCTGATTCGACGTGGAAACGGTTTCTCAGATCACCGGGACGCTCTGGGAAAGCCGCGGACAGCTGCCTTTTTCACGTACCCTGGTCCAAGGCGATCCGCCTCGCGGTCGCGCCGTCAGCGCGCAGCCAGGTCGCGCTGGACCCCGGCACCGCGCGCGACGACCGCGATATCGGCGTGCTGGAGTGGCCCGGCGTCGGCGCCGCACGGGCCGGTGCCGCGACATCCCGGAGCCGGGCGCGCGCGGGAGGCCAAGGCGCTTTCGAAACGACGGGCGGATTGGCGAAAACCGTGCGCCGCTGTAGACTGCGCCACAGGGTCCGCAGAACGCGCGGCGGCCGTGCAAATCCGGACAAGATTGCCGGTTCCGTGTCGCCGCTCACCCGGGAGCAAGGCCGCCATGGACATACCGAACCTTAAACGGGTGAGGGTCTCTTCGGAGACCGAGCTCACGACATGGCTATCGAAGAATTCCGACCAGAGCGAAAGCGTGATGCTGGTGACCCAGTGCAGGCCGTCCAGCTCGAAATACGTGAGCCGTGAGCAGGTCCATGACGCCCTGGTCGCGCATGATTGGGTCGCGGGGCCCAGGTTCACCCTGAATGCCACCCTGATCGGGCATGTGATCAGCCGACCGGCCAGCGCGGCGCCGCGACCTCTGCCCCGATCCCCGTGGCCGGGCCGGTGAATGCGACCGGCATGTTTGTCCTTTCGTTCAGGCGGGGCGATCATGCCGTCTTCGATGTGCCGCGGCCCGCGGGGTTGCCGGATCGTCTGGCAGGGGCGCAAAGTAGACCCGGAACGCCTCGCTGTCGATTGCACCGCGAGAGATGCGTGTCCTCAACGATGCGGTAACGCGGCCGATCGAGCTTCAGCATCGACACGAACCGGCAAAGTTCGGTCGCCCCGGCGGTGGGCAGGTCACGCCCGTTCCTGGCGAGCTTGAACAGGCTCTCGACCGGCGCCCGCATCAGCCCGCCCAGCGGCGAGGCATGGATCGCCTCGACCAGAAACTGGTGCAGGGCCGCGTCGTCGAGGGCGCAGGCGATCTCGACCTTCAGCGCGATGTTCTCGGCCCGGCCCACCGTTGTACGGTCCCGCATCGAGCCGGTCATGGTGTAGCAGTTGTCCAGCACCAAACGGGGTTTGCGCAGTGCGAGCCCGCGGCGCGCGGCCAGCGCCAGGATCTCGTTCATGAAGCTCGCAACCATGCCTGCAGACAGGAAGGCGAGCGGGCAAGGGGCAGTCGTGGCCATTGAGATAAGGCCCCTCGTCGGAGACCAGGCGCCAGGTCTCACCGCTGCGCGCGGACCGCGCCAGCGCCTCCTTCAGGAACCGCGAGAGCGACCGTACCCTTGTGCGCAGCGCATCGCTCAGGCGGTTGTCCGGCGCGTCGATGCCGACGGTGTCCGGGTTGGCCAGTTTGAAAAACGGCACCCGGCCGCTTTCGCGGATGATGTCCTGCGCGAGTTTTTCCATGTCACTCTTCGAGAAGAAACCCGGCCGGGCCCGAGATCGAATGCGGTTCGGCGAAGGCGAGCACGCCGTCGTAGCCGAGGTTGCGCCCGACGCCGGACAGCTTGAATCCGCCGAAGGGGCCGCGCCCGTCCTGCGCCATCGGCCCGTGGTTGTTGAGATAGGTGTAGCCCGCCTCGATCCGACGCGCGATGCGCCCCGCGCGCTCGGGGTCTTCGGTCCAGACCGAGGAACAGAGCCCGTAGTCGCTGTCGTTGGCCATCGCCACGGCCTCGTCCTCGGAGGCGAACTTCATGATCGGCAGCGCGGGGCCGAATTGCTCGTCGCGCACGACGGACAGCGACGGGTCGGCGTCATAGACCAGTGCGGGCTTCTGGAAGTAGCCGCCGCCCCGATACAGCGCCTGGTCCGGCACCTGGCCGCATTCGCGCACCTCGGCGCCTTTCGCCCGCGCCTCGGCGATCATGTCGGTGACGACCTTGAGCTGGCGCGCGTTGTTGACCGGGCCCATCGTGGTCTCGGGCAGCAGCCCGTCGCCGATCACGGCGCGTTCGCAGGCGGCGGTGAAGCCGTCGATCACCTCGTCGTAGCGGCTTTCGTGGACATACATCCGCTTCAGCGCCATGCAGATCTGCCCGGAAGAGGCGAAGGCGCCCCAGTACATCCGGGTAAAGGCCGCGTCGTCGAGCTTCGCGTCTTCGAGGATCAGGGCCGCGTCGTTGCCGCCGAGCTCCAGGGTCACCGGGGTGATGTGCTCGGCCGCCGATCTCATCACCTTGCGGCCGACGGCGACCGACCCGGTGAAGTTCACCCGGCGCACGAGCTTGTGGCCGGTCAGCGGATCGCCGATCTGTGCCCCGTCGCCGGTGAGCACGTTGAGTACGCCGGGGGGCAGGGCCTCGGCGATCTTCTGCAGTGTCAGGGCCGGGGCGAGGGCCGCGTATTCCGAGAGCTTCACCACCACGGTGTTGCCGGTCACCAGCGCCTGCGGCAGCTTCGCGCCGAGGATCGAGAGCGGCCAGTTCCACGGCACGATCAGCGCCGCGACGCCCGCGGGTTGACGGGTGACGATGGTGTCGAAGGGCGGGCCCTTGATTTCCTCGTCGATCGCGATCCGCGCGCCGTAACCCGCGGCCTGGACGAAGCGGTCGCCGAGCCGGGTCATTTCCATGAGCGTCTCGCGGGCGATCTTGCCGTGTTCACGGGTAAAGAGCCGCGAGCGGTACTTCACGTCGTCCTCGTCCGCCGCGAGCATCTTCGCGATGTCGCGTAAGGTGTCTGCGCGCGCCGCGTTTCCGAGCGCCGCCCAGGCCGGGAAGGCCGCGTGCGCCGCCTTGACCGCGTCATCGACATCGCGCGCCGTCGCCGCCGCGGCCTGGCCCACGAGCATCTCCGGGCGGGCCGGGTTGCGGATGTCGTAGACGGCGCCGTCCGCCGCCGGGCGGGCCTGTCCGTCGATGTACAACCCGGTCGTGATGACCTGATCCATGTTGCTCATTCTGAGCCTCCTCCGGTTGGCGGTGCGCCAGACCGGGCCCCGGGGTCGCCCGTCGGGCAGACGCCCCGAGAACCTTGTGCCGGCGCTTTCTCCACGTCTGCTGTCCGGTGTCTCCCCCGGTATCTCCTGCAGGCGCGGTACACCTGCGTAGCGGGAAACGGAGCGCGAAACCATTCATGTCTGTTCATGGTCGCGTGAAGAAATTCGATTTCGCGGTGCTCGGCGGCCAGCACCTGCGCGCTTTCCAAGTCATTCTCGATGAAAG
Source organism: uncultured Alphaproteobacteria bacterium (assembly GCA_963752895.1). GTDB lineage: Bacteria > Pseudomonadota > Alphaproteobacteria > Rhodobacterales > Rhodobacteraceae > CAVWAE01. The sequence goes on along the minus strand of CAVWAE010000020.1, from coordinate 130,726 downwards.
CGCCGTCTCACCTACCTCCGTCTCACCGGCCACCGATCGCTTCGGGGTGACACAGTCGGCGGGCGGCGCACCGTCTCGCGACTGGGGTGAAATCTGCAAGGTACGTATCTTTCTCGAACATGACCGGGCTTGCGGATCACGCTTCGGAAACCACAAAATCTGGGGCTGGATTGTCCACTGCCTGAAAACAGGCCGTTCACCGCCCCGAACTGGCCAAATTCGCTCTTTAATCGAATCGACAAGGGGCATACCCGTGTCCGGTCAGGGGGGAAAAGCTCTGCGCGCGATACTTCGGCAGCCAGAATATCCAGCCAGTTCGACGTTTTTTTGAAGCAAGCTAACGGTCAGTCCATTGAAATATCGTCCAGAAATTGATGGCCTTCGCACGGTCGCGGTGGTCCCGGTCATTCTTTTTCACGCCGGCGCCGCGCCGTTCAGCGGCGGTTTTGTCGGGGTCGATGTCTTCTTCGTGATCTCGGGCTATCTGATCACCACCATCCTGATCGACGAGCTTGAAGGCGGGCGCTTCAGCATCATCAACTTCTACGAACGGCGCGCCCGGCGGATCCTGCCGGCGCTGTTCTTCGTGATGCTGTGCACGCTGCCCTTCGCCTGGGCCTGGATGCTGCCAAGCCAATTGAAGGATTTCGCGCAAAGCCTGTTCGCGGTCTCGATCTTCGGCTCCAACTTTCTGTTCTGGAAGACCTCGGGCTACTTCGCGGCGGCGGCCGACGAAAAGCCGTTCCTGCACACCTGGAGCCTCGCGGTCGAGGAACAATACTACGTGTTGTTCCCGATCTTCCTGTTTCTCGCCTGGCGGTTCGGGCGAAACCGCGTGTTCTGGATGATCGCGTTCTTTGCCGGCGTCTCGCTGCTCATCAGCGAATGGGGCTGGCGCAACGAGCCCAAAGCCAACTTCTTTCTGTTCCCGACCCGCGCCTGGGAGCTCTTCGCGGGCTCGATCGCGGCCTTCGTCATCAAGAGCCATGGGATCCGGACCAACCAGATCCTGTCGGGTGTCGGCCTGCTGGCGATCCTCTATTCGATCTTCTTCTACACCGAGGCCACCCCGTTCCCGAGCGTCTATGCGCTGGTGCCGGTCGGCGGGTCGGTGCTGATCGTGTTGTTCGCGACCCGCGACACCATCGCGGGCCGGATCCTCAGCACCCGACCCTTCGTCGCGATCGGCCTCATCAGCTACTCGGCCTATCTCTGGCACCAGCCCCTGTTCGCCTTCGCGCGGATCCGGTTGACCGAGGCGCCGAGCTTCTCGCTCATGATGTTCCTTTCGGTGATGGCGCTGGTGCTGGCCGCGTTCAGCTGGAAATTCGTCGAGCAGCCCTTCCGCCTCAAGGCGGTCACCACCCGGCGGCTGATCTTCAGCGTGTCGCTGATCGGGATCGTTTTCTTCGTCGCGATCGGCCTTGCCGGCAATGCGCTCAACCCGCGGTTCGAGCAATATTGGCTGGCCAAACAGCCCGAAAACGTGCGCGCCACCTATGGGGTGCTGTCGCGCGCCAATCCCGAGCTCAGCAATTGGGGCGCCGACGAGTTCGGCAACCAGAACCTGTCCGAGTGCCGGTTCAACGCCCGCAATCCAACCGAAGACGTCCAGGCCCGCCTGATCGCCTGCGCTGAGAAATACGGACAAGGTGTGTTGGTTCTGGGCGACAGCCACGCGATGGATCTCTACGGCGTGGTCGCCTCGCGGTTCGAAGATCACCCGTTCATCGTCGGCATCACCCAAGGCGGCTGCCGGGTGTTCGACTGGGAGCCGGAATGCCATTACGACGACACCGCCGCGTTTGTCGCGGAACACCCGGAGGTCTTCGGCAAGGTCATCTTCGAACAGGCGGGCGTGTTCCTGCTGCAGGAAGAAAACGGCACCAAGGGCTCGCGCGAGATGTTCAGCAAGCTCCGGCTCACCCAGCCGGTTGAGCATATCGAGCCGGATCTCGAGCACATCGGCATCGCGGTCGATTATGTCACCGCGCTCAGCCAATCCGTGCCGGTGCTGTGGTTGCTGCCCCGCGCGGAGCCCCACATCGGCACCAACTACGTGCTGCGCAACGGCTGCGAGGGGAACTACTTCTTCCGCGACAAGCAATACGAGCTGTTTGAAAACCTCGAGAAGGTGATTGCCGCCGCCGTGGATGCAGCCGGGGCCGATCAGCTCACCTGGGTGTCGCAGAACGACCTGTTTGGCTTCGACCTGACAAAAGATTACATGACCTGCGATGATATCTACTGGAGCGACGGCGACCATTTTTCCGAGACCGGCGAAGTGCTTTTCGGCGCGCGCCTTCCGGATGAATTCGTGGAATTCTGAGGATTTGATACGGCGGGCGGGTCATGTGGCGCCCACCGGATTCTCTTGTTTCTGTCTTTGGTTTGGCCACATTCGGCCATTTTCACTTCGTATTGTCCACGAATCTGACCCGACCGCATCCCGCGCCGCAGGGTGAAGTGGGACCGAAATTGGAGGATCGCACGTGCGTGACGTCGCATCGCAAGTGGCCGCAATCGCTGGTGAATACGGGGATACGCCCGCGGTCATGGATGCGACCGAACAGGTAAGCTACGCAGAGTTCGAGACCTGGACCAACGACCTTGCGAACCGGATCACCGCCGAGATCGGTCTGGACCCACGGGTCTGCCTGGTCGTCGCCGGGTTCGACACCCAGGGGATCGTCGGGATGTTCGCGACGTTGAAGACGCCGCACATCTTCCTGGCGCTCGACCGCGAAAACCTGGCCGCCAATATCGCCGCGATCGCGGACCAGCTCGAGGCGGGTGTGGTCGTCTATTCAGGCGCGGCCGAAGAGGTGGTGCGCGCCGCCGGGCTGACAGTGCCGCTGGTTCCGGTCGGCAGCTTGCCCAATGGCCCGGTCAAGGCGCCCGCGCCGCTCGCTGATCTCACCCGGACCACGCTCTACAAGCGCACCTCCGGATCGACCGGCGGTGCCAAGACGGCGGCCCACACCGTCGAGGGCATCCTTGGCGACGCCATTCCGGGTGCGAAAATCCTCGACCTCTCGCCGGGGGCGAAGCTCGCGGTGGCCTCCACATTCGACGCGGCCCTGACAAGTGCTGCGACCCTGCGCTGCATCCTGTCCGGCGCCACGCTGTTGCCGGTGGATCTGCGTTTCGAGAGCCCCAAGAAGGCCGTCGCCCGTCTGATCGAGGCCGGCCTTACCCACGTCTACAACACGCCGACCGCGGTCCGCCTTCTGTGCCGCGGCCTGCCCGAGGGCGGCATCTTCCCCGAGTTGCGCAGCATCCTGCTCGGCGGCGAGAAGACCACGATGGCGGATGTGCGCCTGCTCGCGCAATCGACGCCGCCCGACGCCAAGCTCAGGGCGACCTTCGCCTCGACCGAAACGCAGCTTGTGGCGCATACGTCGGTCCCCCTCGCGGGAGATATCGGGCATGAGCATTTCGCCGAGATGCATGTGGCGGACGGGGTCAGGATCGACATCCTCGACGACGACGGCACGCCAAAGGCGGCCGGCGAGATCGGCCGGGTGCAGGTGACCTCGAAGATGATCACGCTCGGCTACCAGGGCGACGTCGACCCGGCCCAAGCCGCGAAAGTCACCGCGAACCCGGACGGCACGCGGTCCTACATGACCGACGACATGGGCTACCTCACCAAAGAGGGAAAGATCGTGCTCACGTCGCGTGCCGGCCGCGAGATCAAGATCAGGGGACGGCGGGTCGATCTCGGCGAGCTGGAAGCCTGGCTCACGGCGCAGGACGACATCGCCGAGGCGGCGGTGGTGGTGCAGCCCATCGGCCATGACGGCGGCCCCCGGCTCGCGGCTTTCATCAAGCCCGACGCCGGGTTCGAGAGCACATTGGCCCTGCGCGCGCGGATGAAGGCAGAGCTGATCGCCTCGATGCAGCCGTCGGCCATCGTTGAGATGGACGACCTGCCGCGCACACCGAACCAGAAGATCAACCGCCGCGCGCTCGAAGGCGATCTGTCGCATCTCGAGGCGGATGGCGGCGTGACGCTGGAGGCCGAGGGCCTGCTCGGGCAGGTGGCAAAGATCTGGGCCGGCGTGCTGAACCGCGCGGTCACCGGACCCGAGAAGGATTTCTTCGACCTCGGCGGCGACAGCATCGCGGCGACGATCACGGCCGTGCAGATGGAAGAGACGCTCGGCCTGCCGGTCGACAGTGGTTTTGTCTACCGCTACCCGGTGCTGGCGGAACAGGTCGCGGCGCTCGAAAAGATGGAAGGCGGGACGGAAACGCTCGCCGACCGCCTGCTGGTGCCTCTGACCATCCCCGGGGCCGAACCGGAAAAGACGCCGCAACGGGTGTTCCTGATCTCGGGCGCCGGCGGGCACGTCTTCCCCTTTGCGCCGGTCGCGCGGGAGCTGCAGAAGGATTGGGAGATCATCGGCATCCTGCATCCCGGCATCCTCGACACCGAACCGACGCTGGGCAGCATTTCGGAATTCGCCGACCGCATGGGCAAGGCGATCCGCGCGAGCCAGCCGGAGGGCCCCTATTTCATCGTCGGCTATTCGTTCGGGGCGGCCGTCGCGCATGAGATCGGCAGGCGGCTTGCGGCAGCGGGCGAAACGGTCGGCATCGTGCTCGTCGACCTGCAACTCCTGCAGATCGCCACCTTGCGGTACAAGGCCTGGTTTGCGCGCGAGAAGATCGAGCAGGCCTTCCGCCGCGACGAAAGCGAGGGCGCGAAAAAGGGGTTCCTCGAGGATCCGAACGTCGATGCGGTCGAACGGGTGAAGCTGTCGATCTCGATCCGCAACATGGCCCGCATCCTCAACCGCTATCGCCCGGAAAAAACCTTGGCGCCGACCGTGGTCATCACAGCAGGGGTGAAGGACGAGCCTTACGAGGCGGAAGATCTCGGCTGGGGCAAGGTGGCCCCGTTGGTGAAGGTCACGACCACGCCGGGCAATCATCTCGAGATGTTCAAAGATCAGTACATGGAAGGGTTCGCCCGGTTGCTCGACGAATGCCTCGAGCTTCTGGCGAAAGAGATCGGTGCGCCACACGAATGAATTCGACCGCGGCCCGGAAGGTCCGCAAAATGACCCGGGCCCGGAGGTGAGCCCGATCCGGACGCCGTCGCGTGTGCCGCAAGGGGACCGCCGGGACATCTCGACGCCAGGCACCGGATCTCTGACCCCGGTGAAGGGCTCGGCCCGCACACCCAGGGCGCCGCGGGTCGAGGTGATCACGGCCGGTGACCTGGACGCCGGGCTGGAACGGGCCTGGCATGGCTTGCAGGCGGCCGACCCGGATCTCGCAAGCCCGTTTTTCACACCGGACTTCTGCCGGATCGTCGGGCAGGTGCGCGACGACCTGCGCATCGCGGTGATCTCGGGGGAGGGCGGGCCAGTCGGCTTTTTCCCGTACCACCGCCAGCGCTTCGGACGCCTGGCGCCGCTGGCGGGCCAGATCTCCGATTATCACGGGATCATCGGCACCGACGGCGGCCTTGGTGCCCCCGGGCTGCTCACGGCGCTGAAGGCCCAGGCCTTCGATTTCAACCATGCGCCGGCCTCGCAGACGGGGTTCTGCGCCCACGCCTATCTGCATGCCACATCGCCGTTGATCGATCTCTCGGACGGGTTCGAGGCCTGGCGGCAGGAGCGACGGGCACAGGGCTCGGCGATCAAGAATGTCGAGCGCAAGGGCCGCAAGCTGGGGCGCGAAGTGGGTGAGCTGCGCTTCGTCGCCAACGAGACCGATCCGGCCGCCTGGGACAACATGCTCGCGTGGAAACGCGCAGCCCTTGCGGCCATCGGCGTGCCGTTCATCCTCGACCGTCCCTGGGCGCGGGGGGTGGTCGAGCGTGTGCGCGGGGCCGACGCCCCGGGTTTTGGCGGCATGATCTCCGCGCTCTGGGCGGGCGACGCGCTGGCGGCGGTGAATTTCTCGATGCGGACGAACACGACGATCCACAGCTGGTTTCCCACCTACAACCCAGCCTTCGAGCGCCATTCGCCGGGTCTCACCCTGCTCATGGAAACCCTGCGCCATGCCGGCGAGGCGGGGTTTTCCGAGGTCGACCTCGGGCGCGGGTCGGAGCGCTACAAAAGCGAGTTCGCCAACGGCGCACGGGGTCTGTGCGAAGGCTCCGTCGAACGCGGATTGGGCCCGCTCGGGCTCACGCGCAAGCTGCGCAAGGCGGCGCAGGCGGCGGCGGGAAAGACCGGCAAGGCCGAGCATGCGGAACTGGCCCGGCGCGTCGGCAACCGGCTGCTCTCGGCGGGCCGCATCTTCTGAACCGGCGCGGCGCGCGCCGTCCGGCATCGCACGAGACAGGGGGGACGGGCCGGGGAAATGCGCGACAGCCCGCGCTGCGGGCTTGAATTCAGACAACGATCGGGGCGTGTTCGGGTCCGCGATCTCCAAAATGGAAACAAAACACCGCCCTATTCCAGCCGCCTTGACCGGGCCTACTGCAGGGCGAATATTCGGATCGAGACAGAGCGGGCGGGCCGAATGAGCCGTCGGGATGGGTGAAAGGCAATCATGGGAATCGGTATAGGCGTCGTTCTTGACGAAGCGGAAACGCCCGGTCCGGGTGAACGCAGGTTCGTGACGGCCATCGCGCAGGACCCGCGGTTCGAGCTTTGCCTGATTGCCGCCGCGCCGTCGTCGGTCGACACATGCCCCGCGTTTGTCGACAAGGCGCTGCAACTGGAGGCGCGGGCATTCCCCGCGCCGGACCAGGCCCCGACCGATATGCCCGAGATCGCGCCCTTGCCCGAAACCCTGCCGGCGGGCTGCGACGTGGTTGTCGATTTCAGCCATACCGACGCCGCGCTCGCGCTCGCGGGCGGCGCGCGCGACGGGGTCTGGCGGCTCAGCGCCTATGCCCCCGACGCCGGTCTCGCCGAAGCCCGTGACCGCGCGCCTTTCACCGAGGTGACCCTCTACCGGCACCTGTCCGGGCAGGCGCCGCAGACGATCTCTACCGCCCGCTACGACACCAAGTTCCTCGCCACGCGCAACGCCGCGCTGATCCGAGAAAAGTCGGTGCAGCTGGTCATCCAGGCGCTTGCCAGCCTGGCGCACACCGGCTCGGAAACGGCGGCGCCCGGCCCGCTCGACGGTCCGCCGCCCCGGCCGCTTCCCGACTATACCCCCTTCGCCCCTGCCGATCTGCCGGGCTACGGATTTCGCACGGTGAGTGAACTGGCAAGCCGGACGCTCAGAGCCGCCAGCGAGCGGGTCGGACGCCGTCCGGGGATGTTCGAGCTTCGGCTCGGCCACGGAGACGGGCTCAGCTTCGACCCCGCGACCGGGGTCACCCTCACCCCGTCCGCCGGCACCTATTGGGCCGATCCCTTCCTGCTCGAACACGCGGGTGCGCTCTATCTGTTCTACGAGGTCTTCGACTACGAGACCCGGCTCGGCCATCTCGACGTCGGCCGGATCGAGGGCGACCGGTTGGTGCCGCTCGGGACCGCGCTGAAACGGCCTTACCATCTGTCCTACCCGTTCGTCTTCCAATGGGACGGCGAGATCTGGATGATCCCCGAAACCCACGCCGCAAAGCGCCTCGAGCTCTGGCGCGCGACGGATTTCCCGACCGGATGGGAGCTTGCGACGACCGCCTTCGAGGGTGTCTCGATGGCCGATACCGTGGTCTTCGAGCGGGACGGCCAATGGTGGATGTTCAGCAATATCTGCGATGACAGTTTCAACGACCACGGCGCGGAGCTGCACCTGTTCCGGATCGACAGCCCGATGCTCGGCAAGATCGAGCCGCATCCGCTGAACCCGGTGGTGATCGACACCACCACGGCGCGGGGTGGGGGCCGGGTGTTCGAACAGGACGGGAAACTCTACCGCTCCAGCCAGGACAATTCGCACGGGCTCTACGGGTTCGGGCTCAATGTCATGGAGATAACCCGGCTCGACATGGACGGCTACGCCGAGCGACGGGTGCGTCATATCACCGGCGATTTCGACGACGGGATCATGGCCTGTCACCACTTGGACGCGGCCGCGGGGCGGTTTGTGATCGATGTCCGGCGCCGGGTTCTGGGCGCCCCGAGGCCGGCCGGGTAATCCCGCGGTTCCGGGCGCTTTGAAGGCGTTTCGAAACGCCTTGCCAAGCGGGTTCGAACCCGCTTCCCCCGCGCCCGGTGGCCATGTCTCCCCGCACCTGGACGGTCGCGACACCGACCGCCCCGAAAGGCGGTATCCCACGACGTCGCATAAGTGGCCCGGTGGACAGTCGATAAGCGCAGCGGTCCCTGACGAAAAGCCAACGCTGGCTCCCCGCGTGGGGGGCGACCTGCCCGGCGTCGTCTGGGTCTTCGGTTGCCCTTACGGTGTCGGCAGCACCAGCGCGCGGCGGTGCAGGAAGAAGACCATCAGCGCGAGCCAGGCGACGCCGACCGCGGCAAGGCAGAGCACAAGCCCGACAACCTCGCCGAGCGCCGCCAGCGGCGTGGCCGTGGCCAGGATCACGGCGGCGGTCGCGGCGGTAATCACCAGCCCGGGCGTGAAGGTGCGCAGGAAGTCGGCGCGCGTCAGCCGCAACACGCGCATCATGGCCCAGAGCGCGGCGGACGCGACCAGGACCGAGCTCGCCAGATGCGCCCAGGCGGCGGGTTCCGCGCCGTGCCGGGCGAAGATCATCAAGAGCAGGAGCAGGACGCCGGCGCCGAACACCCGGATGTAGAACTGGGTGCGGCCATGTCCGGTCGTCATCAGCGTGGGTTCCAGCAGCCCGCCGAGAAACACCACCGCGCGCGAGGTCGTGAGGATCACCACGACGCCCGCCGCCGGCAGCCAGGTCTCGTCGAGCACCGTCACCACCAGAGGCTCGGCGAGCAGCGCGACGGTGGCGCTGAGCGGCCAGAGGATGGCGGCGGCGATCGCCATGTTCTGGGTCCAGGCTTCGCGCAAAGCGCCGGTCCCGTCCTCGTCCTTCTCGATCCGCGTGAACCGCGACCAGGTGAGAACGCCGAGCGGCTGGAGCACCAGGTCGGAAGCGGTGACCGCGATCCGCGCGCCGCCGCGATAGGCGCCGACCATGGCCGGGTTGGCGAAGGCGCCGAGGATGATGTCGGTGCCATACATCTGGAAATTATGCACGATGGACGAACCCCAGAGCGGCACAGCTGTCTTCGCGGCATCGCCGGTCGTGTCGCGCTGGAAGCCGAACCGGGGCAGGCGGCGCACCAACCCCCAGGTGAGCATCAGGCCGACCGCGACCGAGACATAGCGCGGGACGATCAGCGCGGCGATCTGGTAGCCCATCTGCAGCATCACGATGGTGGCGACCAGCGCGCTGGCCTCGGCGGCGAGCACGTAGAGGCTTGCCGCGCGCACCCGTTGTTCGCGCACCAGTTGCGCCTCCCACCAGGCCTGCGGGGTGATCAGGAAAGGAAGCGGGGCCATTGCGAGCAGTGTCAGGCCTTTGACCGTGTCGGCCCCGCCGGCGATGAACCCGAACAGCACGATCGCAAGGGCGCTGGCGGCGCCGACGCCGGCGTTGAGCCAGAACAGCGTATCGCAGTCGCGCTCGAAGTTTTTCGACCGCAACAGCGCCTGGTAGAAGCCGGTGAAGACGAAGGTGTTGCCGATCACCACCCAGGCCCAGGCGAGCGCATAGGTGCCGAAAACCTCGAGCGCGAGATAGCGCGACGCGACGGCGACGGCGACGAAGGCAATGACCTGCCCGAAAATCCGGGAGGCGACGCCGACGACATAGGGCTCTCTGAGGCTCTTCATCATGCCCGACAAACGGTCCTTACCCTGCGCGCCGCAGTTTCGACCGGTCCGGAAAGGACCAAGGTGCGCGGCCGGTTCAAATCTCTGTCGCCGCGGGCCCCGGGCCATCCGTTCCGAAACGGAAACGATCTGCGTGCGTCCTGTGCAGCCGGCGCTTCGGGAATTGCCGGGCGCGGCGCCGTGCTACGATGTGATCGTGTCCTTTTCAAGCAGGCACGATGGCCGTCGGCGGTCGCGCGGTCCGCGGCGACGGCGCCGCCGTGCGTGCTATGGGCGGCGTCGCTGGCGCGGTGCCGCGGAAAATGTCCGGGCGCCGGCCGCCTTGCGGGCGCCGGGCTGCGCGCCGGGTGCGGTCGGCCGGAGGAAAAGGGGCGCGTGCACGTCATTCGGGTCCGGCGGGCGTCAGCCCGCAACGGCCGCGGTCTTCACGTTGATACCGTGCTGCAGGAGGATCTCCGACATACCGCGCCGGAAGGCGTGTTCGTCGAAGGACTGCGCGTGGCGCGCGAGCGCCATGGGGTCGAGTTGGTCGAGTCCCTCCGCCTCGAAGGTTTCCACCGCGTCGACGATCGCGTCGACGCTTTGTTCGTGGAACAAGAGCCCGGTCTGCCGGTCGATGACCGTGTCGAGCGCGCCGCCGCGCCCGTAGGCGATCACCGGGCGGCCGGCGGCCATGGCTTCGACGGGTACAAGGCCGAAATCCTCCTCGCCCGGGAAGATCAGCGCCTTGGCCCTGGCCATGTAGCTCTTCACTTCGTCGAAGGGGAGTTTGCCGAGCAGGCGGACATTGTCCTTCGCCCCGGCGGCCAGCCTCTTCGCCGTCGCGTCGGGGCCGCCGATGATGTAGAACGGCTTGCCCAGCCGGTTGAAAGCCTCGATGGCGAGATCCGCCCGCTTGTAGGGTGCGAGCTCACCGAGCCAGAGGTAGAAGTCGCCGCGCTCTTCGGGCGCGACCGGCGCGAACTCCTCAACCGGCACCGGCGGGTGCACCACGACCGCGTCGCGGCGCCAGTATTTCTCGATCCGGGCCGCCACATGGGTGGAGTTGGCGACGAATGTGTCGACCCGCGCGGCGCTGGTCACGTCCCAGCTCCGCAGCCGGTGCGCGAGGCGTGGCAGCATCGCTTTGGACAGGAACCCGGCGCTGTCGCGGTAGACGTGGTACTGGTCCCACAGATACCGCATCGGCGAGTGGCAGTAGCAGATGTGCGGCGTGTCCGGCGGCGCGATCACGCCTTTCGCCGGGCCGGATTCGCTCGACAGGACGAGGTCATAGCCCGTGAGGTCGATCTCCTCGAGCGCGCGCGGCATCAGCGACAGGTATTTCTGATAATACTTCGTCGCCATCGGCAGCTTGCCGACCGAGGTGGTGTAGACGTTCTTCGACCGGATCAGATCGCTCACCGAGGCGGGATCGTAGACATGGGTATAGATGTCGGCCTGCGGAAACATCCGCAAAAGCGCTTCCAGCACCTTTTCGCCGCCGCGCATGCCAACCAGCCAGTAATGGATGATCGCGACCCGGGGCGGCTGGCGCCTTTGACGTAGACGCTGCGCCGCGGGCGGCACGGTCCTGATATGGGTGTTCATCGAAACATTGTCCTCGTTACTTAGCGTAGGCAGCATAGGGTCCCCCGCTGGAATTCTCCGTATATTTCGGATCGGCGCGGTTGAGAACGATCCCCGCCACACCGAGACGCATGGCCGCCAGCGCCTCCAACCCTTCCGCGACCGCCTGGCGCGGGGTCTTGTCCCAGCGCACGACGTAGACGATGCTGTCGGCCACCCGGGCCAGCACCAGCCCGTCGGCCACTTCGAGAAGCGGCGGGCTGTCGATGATGACCACGTCATAGACGGCCTTCAGTTCGTCCATCATCGGCGCGAGCCAGTCGACGTTGAGTTCGTCGGCGGCTTCGACGCTGTGGTGGGCGGTTGGCAGCACGTTGATGCCCAGTTCCTCGTCGGTCAGGATCGCTTCGTCCAGCGCGCAACGTTCGAGCACGAAATCGGCGAAGTCGTGTTGCGGAGTCCAGCCGAAGTTTTTCACCAGCGACGAGCAGCGCAGGTCGCCGTCGACCACGACGACCTCCTTGCCGGCCAGCACGGCCATCTCGGCGAGCGCCATCGCCACCAGTGACTTGCCTTCGTCGGGCCGCGACGAGGCGACCATGATGACCTGCTTGTCGAAGCCGCCGCGGCGCATGAGCAGCACGGTCTTGAGCTGGCGCATCCGCTCGCCGAACACGGTGTTCGACTTGCCGCGCAGGTTGGTGATGATCCGGCGCATGTCGCGGCCGCGCATCCGGGGCAGGGTGGCCAGCACCCGGTGCCCGGTCTGGGCCTCGATCTCGCGCCGGGTGCGAAAGGTCGAGCGGGTCATTTCCATGACCACGGCAGCGATGATCGCGACGGTGAGGCCGAGCAGGCCGCCGAAGGCGCCGAGCAGTTTGGGCCGCGGCGCGGTCGGCGCTTCCGGAACCGGGGCGCGGTCGATCACCCGGGCCTCGGGCAGTTGCAGCTTGTCCTGGCCGGTCGCGGAGCTGAGGCGCGCGAGCAGGGTCTCGTAATATTGCCGGGCGGCCGCGGCCTCGAGTTCGAGCTGGCGCAGGCCGACGGTGTTGCCCGAGATGCCCGCGAGCTGGTCTTCGAGCTGCTGCACCGAGGCGGCAAGCGAGTCCATGCGCGACTGCGCCACGATGACATCGCCCGCGCGCTGTTCGATGACCCTGCGGGCCTCGATCTCGAGCTGGGCGTCGATGCCTTCGATCTGGTCGAGCAGGCGCATCCGTTGCGGGTGGTCCGGGCCGAAACTGCGGGCCCATTCGTCGTCCTTGCGCTGGGCGTCCAGCCGGTCCGAGAGCAGGTTTTCGAGCATCGGCGAGGTCATGGCCATGGCAAGGCCCTGGGCCCCCTCGCGGGCGCGCACGGCTTCGAGCTGGTCATAGGTGGCCTGGGCGGCCGCCAGACCGGCCCGGGCGACGGCGAGCTCGCTGGTCAGGTTGCCGAGCTGCTGGTTGGCGTTGTCGTAGCTCGACCCTTCGGTCTGAAGGCTCTGGGCGCGGGCCGCGGTGAGCGCGGTCTCGGTGCGCTGCACGTCGAGCTGGGCTTCCGTCACGAGTTCCTGGATCCAGACCGTCGCCTGGCGCACGCTGTCGCGGCGGCTGGAGAGTTCCTGGTTGATATAGGTATCTGCGATGCCGTTGGCGACAGCGGCGACGAGCTCGGCATCGTTGCCGTCGAACCGGATCATCACCACGAAGCTTTCCGCCTCGCGCTGGACGCGCAGGTTTTCACGGATCTGGTCGATCAGCGAGGCGACCCGGTTCTCGCGGGTGTTATCGGTGCGGGGCTGGTCGTAGTAGAGGCTCTCGAGCCGGTTGAGGCCGATCTGGTCGATCAGGTCGCCCAGAAGGGTGTTCGACCGCATCACCGACATTTCCGAGAAGATCTCGGGTTCGGTCACGTCCACGCTCGACACCACCGCGTCGGTCTGGCTGACCTGGACGTTGCGCGGCGCGAGAATGACCTTGGAATGGGCGGTGTAGACCGGCTCCATCAGGTTGGCGGTGAAATAGGCCAGCGCGCCGAACAGCAGCATGAGGCCCACGATCAGCAGGCGGCGGCCGAAGATCGCACGCAAGAGACCGCGCACATCGACGCGGTCGGCATCGGCCGTCTGCGTCGTCACGCGGGCTGGAATGGGCGAATGCACATCCATCCTGGACACTTAGTTCCTCCTTGCGCCGCGGCGCGTTCACATCAGGTGGCAATGTGGGGTCTGCCGGCGCGGCCGGCACGGTCCGGCGTCGCGTTCGGCGCGTCGACCCGGCCGGAACATGACGTTGAATTGCGTCGCCCCCAGCCGGGTGTCATGCATACCGCCCCCCAGCGGTCGTTACAATCACCACCTTCACTCGCTACCCTGCACCCGTTTCCCTGTTCCAGATGCGGTGGTTCTTCACGTTCTGTCAATCATTTATGGATTTTTGGTCAATTCCGGCCGTTCCTTGGAAACAATGCCAAACGCCTGAAATCAACTGGCATTCTGACGGCAACATTGTGTCAGGATCGTGGCGCCGGCGACCGGCGGTCGGGCTGGACCGATTCCACCGTCGCGGCGCGTGACAATCCGGTGGCCGCACCGGCGAGTGCGAAGATGAACAAGCCGAGGTCGGGGGTCGAATGGGTCAGCACGGCCGACGACAGCATCGCGAAGACACCGGCCTTGGCCCCGCGGATCGACGCGTGGCGCGCATCGCCGGCAGGCCCGGCCGGGCTCAGCAGGAATGCGGTGAGGAAGGCCACGAACAGCGCCGTGCCGAGCGCCCCGATCGAGCCGAGGCAGGCGATCAGCCAGTTCGAGGCGCGCACCGAGCCGAGCCCGGCGCCGAGCCCAAAGGTGTCGCGGAAATTGGTGAGCGCCTGGGTGTTCCAGCTCATCCGTTCGACGCCCGAGTCCAATTCCATCTTGTCGAACAACATGTCGTCGAAAAAGGCGGTGACGGGTTCGACCATCTGGTAGCTCGCGGTCGCGCCGACCGCGGCGAACCAGAGCAGGAGCGCACCTGCCACCGTCACGGCGACCGACCGGCGCTCCGCCTCGGGCCGCAGGAACCGAAAGAAGTTGAAGATCGCGAAGCCGACCAGGAAGACGATCAGCGACAGATAGGCCGACGACGAGGTCGAGCGCAGCACCGTGATGGTGGCCAGGACGAGCATCCAGGGCGCGGCGCGCGAACGGTGCATGCTCAGCCAGTATTGCAGCCAGAATCCGAACAGGCCCAGCGAGAAGAAGCCGAAGCTCGACGCCTCGGGGAAGCCGCCGATCATCCGCTTCACGCCCGCCATCGTGTCGGTCACGCGGATCGTGTAATTGGCGGTGCGGATGAACTCGAGCAGGTTGTCGAGGCCGGCGGCATAGGTGAGGACGTCGATCCAGCCCATCGCGAAATGCACCGAGGTGGCAACGATCATCGCCGCGACCAGCGAGCCCGCTTGCGGCGCGCGGCGGAAGGCGGTGGCGAGGCCGATGAACACGAGGTAGCCCAGCATCAGCCGGAACAGCTGGGTGATGTTGCCCGCCGAGGGACCCAGCGGGTTGCGCACGATCGTGTCGCGGCTTTCGTCGCGGGCGATCGAGAAGACCTCGGTGAGGCCGGCAAAGAACCGCGGCGCGAAGATCGCCGAGAAGGCTGAGATCACGATCACCAGGGTGAGGAAAAACCCCGGCTGCCAGGGGCGCACGCTGCCGATCAGGCTGGAGCCGGCCCCGGGGGTGAGAATGAGGATCACGAACATCGCCACAGCGGCCAGGTCTGCCACGATGATCGAGGCGCCGCCGAGGGCCGGCAGGTTGAACGCCGCCGCGGCCCCGAACGGCAGGAGGGCAAAGAACACCCAGGCCCCGCGGCGCGCGCCGAGGACCAGGAGCAGGACGATCGCCACGAATGCGATCGGGGTACTGGGAACAAACTGCAAACCGGCCCCTTCTTGCCACGTCGCCCCTACCTGCCGCAAACGCGGGTCGCTGTGAAGCCCGGTTGCACGGGGACCGCGGCTCGGGCAGTCTCGCGCGCGTGTCAGGTTTCGGGGGGGTATCATGCGTTTCAATTGGGTCTTGGGGTTTGTCCTGGCCGCGACCGGTGCGGTCGCGGAACCTGCACGGGAGCCAGGCGTTGGGCCGGAATTGCAGGCGGCGTCGAATTTCGGCCAGACCTGGAACCAGGTGGTGTTCGACGCGGCCCGAGCCGAGGGGTTCACCGCGCTGCGCGACGAGATCCACTGGGATTTCGCCGAGCGCGACGGCGTTTACGTGTTCGATCACGAGATCCTGACCTATCCCGAGCGGATGGCGGCGGCGGGCATGAAGCTCACCCTGATCGCCGTCGGCGAGCACCCCGATCACGACGCGGGCGCGACCCCCTACACGGCCCCGGCGGTGACGGCCTTCGCGGATTTCTTCGCCGAGACGGCGCGGCGCTTCCCGGCTGTCGATGCGGTCGAAGTGGGCAACGAGATGAACAGCGAAAGCTTCACCGAAGGACCGGCGCGCGAGGCCGACATCGAGGGCCGCGCAGGCTATTACGCGGCGCTCCTGAAGGCCACGTACGGCGCCGTGCGGGCCGCCCGTCCCGAGCTGCGGATCCTCGGCGGGGCGGCGCATTCGATCCCGCTTGCCTGGTTCGGCGCCTTGTCGGCGGACGGGGCCGGGCCTTTCATGGACAGCATCGCGCTGCATCCCTACACCACGGCGCCCGAACAGCTCCGCCGCCAGGTCGCGCTTCTGCGCGCGGTGCCGGGGTTCGACACCCTGCCGATCGAGATCACCGAGATCGGGACGGTCGAGGCGGCCAAGGCACAGGCGCTGTTGATGAAAACCTATTGCCAGGCGGCGCTTGCCGGGGTGACCAATGTCACCTGGTATCCGCTCAGCGCCCGCGGCGACGGCTACGTCCCACTGCTCGAAGACGACGGATCGGTCACACCGGTGGGCCGCACCTGGCAGATGATCCAGGCCGAGTTGCAGGGGCGCGAGGTTACCGACGGCGCGCCGGACCCGTTCACCTATGCCTGCCGGTTCGGGGACCGGGCGCTGGTGATCTGGGGCGCGGACCGGGCGTTGGTGCCGGACGACCCGGGCCTGGTGGTGCGGGACCTCTCCGGCCAGCCCGTCGCGCAGCCTCGCCTCAGCCCCGATTGGCCGCTGGTGGTGCTCTCGGACGGGCCCGCCCCGCGGCTGGGCGAAAACCTGAGGCTCGGCCCGCAGCAGGTGGTGGCCGACAGCTTTGACCAGTTCGCCTATCCCGGCGCGCAGCGCCACGGGTTCGCGCGGTTCATCCGTGTCGGCGGGCAGCAGGTGCCCTTCATCCTCGGGCCCGGCCAGCAGACCGGCGGCGTGCCCTGGACCCCGTATCTCACCACAGAGCGCGACGGCTCCCTGCGCATGGATGCGGAGTTCCTGCAGCCCTCGATGTGGGACGGGGTGGCGGCCGAGATCGTCCATGCCTTCACCGCGCCCCAGGCCATGGCGCTCGCGCTCGAGGCCCGGGTATCGCCCACACCCGAAAGCTCCGACGGCGTGACGATCTCGGTCCGCCACAACGGGATCGCGCTCGCCGAAACCATCGTCCGCGAAAAGACGGAGATGACGCTGCCACGGATCGCGCTGGCGACGGGCGACGTGCTGGAGATCGTTGTCGGCCCCGGCGACTCGCCGCATGGCGATACGAGCGATTACAGGTTCACGCTGCGGCGCGCGGAATAGGGCGGCGGCCCACCGTTGCGCGGTCGCCGCGGTTGGCCGATTGCATATCCTGCCTGGCTCGAGAGAAATCCGTCGCGCGCGAGGTCCCATGCAACTGTCTGAAATGGCTTTATAATGTTGCGTCAGCGCTGCACTAGGCCCCTAGGCCCCTAGGCCCCTAGGCCTCGTAGACCTCCGGATCTCGGGCATTCCGAATGCATCCTTGTGAACGGATCGTGTCTGCGAGCCCTGTCCGCCCGGCGATGCGCCTGCGGTCTCCGGTTCGGGCGCCAATCTGTGTCAATCCGGCAAGGCAACACCCTGTTGCCCGATTTTGACTGGCCCTCGCGCGGCTTTTGCGCGATTTCTGTGCGCGACCGACCCAAGTGCCGTGTGTGAGAGATCGTGTGGGAGATCCGATGAACAAACGCCGCATCGTCGTCGTGAACGACGACAGCGTCGCGCGCGGCGGCACTGCGGTGCTCGCCGTCATGTCGGCCAAGGCGCTGGCCGACCGCGGGCACGAGGTGATCTGGCTGTGCGGCGATGAGGGGGTCAACCCGGAGCTTGTCGCGCATGGCGTCGAGGTGGTGGCGCTCGGCTCGCGTCCGTTGTTGGATTTGTCGGCCAAACGCGCCCTCGTCGAGGGGGTGCATAACCGGGCGGCCGCGCGGCTGGTGTCGGATTTCGTGGCCCACCGCGACACGCCCGACACGCTCTACCATGTCCACAGCTGGGCGCAGATCTTCTCGCCCGCGGTCTTTCCGGCGCTTAAACCCGTCGCGCGCCGCACCCTGCTCCATGCGCATGACATGTTTCTCGCTTGCCCGAATGGCGTCTACATGGATTACCGGAAGAACCGGGCCTGTGACCGGGTGCCCAATTCCTTCGACTGCATCACCACCCATTGCGACAAGCGCAGCTACGCCCAGAAGCTCTGGCGGGTGGCGCGCGAAGCGCGGGTGCACGGGGCGCTCGGCACGCTCGACGGCTGGGGTGGGATCATCGTGATCCACCCGGGGATGAAAGAAAAACTTGGTCGTGCCGGATACCGCGCCGACCGGATGTTCACGGTGCGCAACCCCGTCGTTCCGTTCGCGCGTGAACGCATTCCTGCGGAGGCCAACACCGCACTCCTCTATGTCGGCCGGCTGGAAGCCGACAAGGGGGTGGGCGAAGTGGCGGCCGCGGCTGCGCGCGCGAACGTCCCGCTCATCGCGGTGGGGGAGGGGCCGATGCGGGCGGAGCTGGAGGCGCGCTATCCACAGGTCGAGCTGGCCGGCTGGGTCGACAAGGCGGGGCTCGGGGCCTATGCCGCGCGCGCGCGCGCCCTCGTCATGCCCTCGCGCCACCCCGAACCCTTCGCCCTGGTCATCGCCGAAGCGGCGGCCAGCGGCCTGCCGGTGCTCGCCTCCGACACCGCGGCCATGGCCGGTGAAGTGGAGGACGCCGGGCTCGGCTTCGCCTTCGACGTGTTCGACCCTGCGAGTTTCGACGCGGCGGTGGCCCGGGTCCTGGGGCTGCCGGACGGCGAGGTGCGGGCGATGAGTGCGCGCGGGTACTCCGGTGAGGCGGCGCTCGGCACCACGCCTGACGGCTGGATCGACGGGCTGGAGGCGCAATACGCCCGGGTCCTGGCTGAAACCCGGGCCTGACCCGCGCTCAGAGGTCGAGAATCCGGTCGGGAGAGACCTTCCCGCGCACGAGATCGGTCAGGGCGATCAGGTTGCCCTTCAACCGGCCGCGGAAATCGGCATAGGCCGGCGGCCGGACCGAGTGCAGGATATTGGAGAGCATGTTGCGTGAGGTCATCTCGAGCACATGCCAGATCGTCATCGAGCCCTTGCGCAGCAGATAGACCGGGTTGGCGATCTGCGAATAGCCGAGCCGCACGCCCGGGGTGCGCCCGGTCTTGGTGCCGAGATGCACGCCGCGCATGGCGCCGGATTTCACCAGCGTGCCGTATTGGGCGATGCGCCGCGAGAAATCCACGTCTTCAAGCCAGGAGTACAGCGGCAGGTCCTCGTCGAACCACATTTCGTAGGCCGCCACGACCGACATCCGGAAGGCGAAATTGCAGCCATAGCCCGAATAGGCGGGCGTGAGCGTGTCGGGCAAGCTGTCGGTGTTGAGGTCGGCGAGCAGCGCGCGCCCCTGTTCGTGGCTGTAGCCGGGGCCGCGGATGCCGTCGGCCAGCACCGTCCCGGTGGCGAGCACCACCTCGGCATCGTCCTGGAAGACCTCGAGGGTCTTTTGAAGGTAGTCCGGCGCCATCAGAAAATCGTCGTCGAGCATCAGCACGATGTCGTCCGGGTTGAGTTCTTCGAACACCCGGTTGCGCTGGGCGGTTGCCCCCTTGCGCCCGATCACCACCTTGACCGGAAAGGGCAGCGTCTCGATGTCGAGATCGCCGATGTCCTCCGGGAAGGCGAGGCTCAGGATCACCAGGTCCGGCAACCGGTCCTGAAGTGCCATCGCGCGCACGGTGTCGGGCAGGATCGGCGCGCGGCCGGTGGAGGGGATCGCCACGACCAGGCGGAAGCCGCTGCTGGGTTCCGGCAAACCACGTAGAATGGGCCCCGCGGGGCCCAGGTTGTCGCGGTTGCGGTCGGGCAGGTCACTGGCCCGGCCGGTCCAATCCGCGTCCCTTGCAGTCTTTATCATGTCGTGTAGCTCTTGGCTGTGATGCGGACCGGCGGGTCAGCTGGCACCCTCTTGTGTCAGAACCACGGCAAAGGTCCTCAGCACAATACGAAAGTCGTCGAGCAGCGTCGCGTTGCGCACATAGTCGACATCCAGCGCGACCCGTTCGTCATAGCTCAAGAGGTTGCGGCCGCCCACCTGCCACGCCCCGGTGATCCCCGGACGCACGGCACAATAGTCGGCGAAATGCACGCCGTAGCGCTGCGCCTCTTCGGCGATGATCGGCCGCGGGCCGACGATCGACATGTCACCTTTCAGCACGTTCCAGAACTGCGGCAATTCGTCGAGCGAGGTCTTGCGCAGGAACCGGCCGACCGGATGGATACGCGGGTCGTCG
This sequence comes from uncultured Alphaproteobacteria bacterium, assembly GCA_963752895.1. Lineage (GTDB taxonomy): Bacteria > Pseudomonadota > Alphaproteobacteria > Rhodobacterales > Rhodobacteraceae > CAVWAE01. The sequence continues at coordinate 110,705 of CAVWAE010000020.1, read as the reverse complement.
GTCAGCTTCTGGTCACGCGCCCACTCGGCCCGGGCGACGGGATCGGTTTCGAGCAAGTCCGCGAGCACTTCGGCGCTGTCGACACGCATCGAGCGGAACTTGACACAGTAAAACGGTTTGCCGTTTTGTCCGATGCGCTTCTGCTTGTAGAACACCGGACCGCGGTCGCCAAAGCGGTTCGCGAGCGCGATTGCGGTCAACAGAGGTGCAAGCGTGAAAAGCGCGAAAGCGGCAAAAACCTTGTCGAATACGAGCTTGCCGAACGGAATTTCCCGGACCCTTGCCTGCCCGTTCGCCCCCGGCGACGGACGGCCAACGCGTACAGCCTCCCTGTTCGGGAGCGGCCCCGCTTCAAAAGTCATGTTTGATCCCCCTGGTACACACACCACACCGGTCACAATTTACGCCGGTTTCTGCCCGGTGTCTGCCATATCGATGCCCAATTTCTGCCTAAATCACGGAAACGTTTTGTTCATGGTAATTTTTCCAAGATAATTCCCCGCAATACGTTCGATTGTTGTTCGATTGGAGACAATCATCAACACTCGGCCGGGCTAACGACCTCTCAGCCCGGGTGCGGTGTCGGGAAACTGCGAGAAATATGGCGTTTTCTTGCACGATTCGGCCGTGATTCGCGTTCGATTTATTCAATTCCGTGGGGCGGCCGATGGGGGCGAAAGCGCCGCTGCGCGACAGTCTGGCCCCTGCGCGCCCGGGCCGCGATACGGGGCCCCGAGGAAAGGTCACGCGGGCCCCGGGGCGGGCGCCTGGGCGTCGGTCCCGTCGGCCCCGCGCCAGGTCGAACAAGCGAACGGCCCGCGCCGGGTGGCGCCCCGTGCACATACGCCGATGTGCACCGGCGGACTGATCCGCGGGGCGGAAGGCGTATCCCGGGGTGTCACGGGTTCGTTTTCACAACAGAACCAGTGGCCAGTACGGGGGCGTTTTGTTGCGCATCCGTGACCGATGGTGCAATCAATACGCGGTCTTGGGGTGTTTTGTTTCCAATCCGGAAACAAAAAACCGGCACGAACATCCCCGGGTCCCGGTGTGTCACCCTGGTGTCACCGTGATGTGCCACGGCGGCTGACACCTTCGGGCGGCGCCATGCGCGGGTCCCGGGCAGTGGCCGACCCGCTCGTCACAGCCGGAGGAGGCGGCGCCGGACGGGGCGTCGTGAAGTCACCCTAAATATCGGTTCCGCCACAATAAAATCAGGCCGCAACCTCGACTTGGCCCGATTCCCCACTATCTTGCGGCGCAGAACATCCTTCCGGCGAAGGGTGCGGAAAGGGAGGGCCCATGGTGCATGACATCCGGATCGTGACCGAAACCGAGTTGCGCCAGGCGGTCACGATGGATCTCGAGACGATCGAGGTGGTTGAACGGGCCTTCGCGGCCCTCGCCACCGGCAATGTTTCGATGCCGCCGGGCCTGTCCATGCCGTTCGCCGACGGGGAAGGCTCCGTCGATGTGGAAACCGCCCGGATCGACGGGCTGAAAAGCTACGCGGTCAAGATCCTGTCGGGCCTGCGCGACACGCCGGACGTGCGCCGGCCCGGCCGCGACGGGCTGGTCGTTCAACTCTCGGCCGAGACCGGGGCGGTCGAGGCCGTCTTCCTCGACAATGGGTATCTCACCGACCTGCGCACCGCCGCCGCCGGCGCCGTCGCCGCCCGCTACCTCGCACCCGAGGACGTGACCACGGCGGGCGTGATCGGTGCCGGGCCCCAGGCCAGCCTGCAGATCAAGGCGGCCCGCCTTGTGCGGCCCTTCGAGCGGGTGCTGGTCTATGGCCGCAACCCGCACAATGCCGCCGCCTGCGCGGCGGACCTGGCCGCGAGCCTCGACGTGGAGGTCGAGGTCACGACCGATCCGGAAATCCTGGTGAAGCGGTCGCAACTCGTGGTCACGGCCACCTCGGCGCAGTCGCCGGTGTTGAAGGCGGCCTGGCTGCACAAGGAACTGCACGTGACCGCCGTCGGGACGGATCAGCTCAAACGGAACGAGATCGAGCCGGCCGGCCTCGCCCGCGCCGATCTCTACGTCTGCGACCGCGTCGATCAATGCGCCACCGCGGGCGAATTGCGCGCGGCACGGGAGGCCGGGCTGTTCACGGACGAGACCCCGATCGAGCTTGGCGACATCGTCACCGGCCGCCGTCCGGGCCGTCGTTCGCCTGAGGAGATCACGATCTGCGATCTTGCCGGAACCGGGGCGCAGGACACCGCCATCGCCGCGCATGCGGCTGGTCTGCTCAGCGCGACCGGCACCGTCATCCGCGCCCGCCAGCGGCCACATCCAACGATTTTCTGAGCGGCCGAGCCGCACGCGCATGGCCCGGTTCGCCGGGGGGCTGGCGCCGCCACCCGTCCGGCCCGACCTCTTTCGGCTTGGAAAGACCTGCTCCGGGGAGGGTGCCATTGGTCCGGGCGCCAATGGCGCCGGGTGGAAAGCCACCGGTCTTTGGCAACAATCCGAAATGAGGGTGGGATTGTTTCCCATCCAGAAACAATCCCACGGCCCGCCTAGTTCTCCCGGAATGCGCGCTGCATCGAGTCCGTTACCGGTTTCATGATGTATTGGAGGAAGGTGCGCTCCGCGGTCTGGATCATCACCTGCACCGGCATGCCCGGGACCGGCGCAAAACCGGACACCCGGTCGAGTTCGGACACCGGGATCTGGATCCGCGCGATGTAGACCTCCTGGTCCTCGGCGCCGTTCTGGACGATCGCATCGGCGGACAGGTAGAAGACCTCGCCGTTGAGAACCGGGGTGGTGCGCCTGTTGAGCGCGGTCAGCATCACGCCCGCGGGCTGGCCGACCTTGACCGCGTCGATGTCGGTGCGCGCGATCATCGTCTCGATGATGAGCGGCACGTCGGTCGGCAACACTTCGGCGATCACTTTGCCGGCCTCGATCACGCCGCCGACGCTCGAATAATTGAGCCGGACGACGGTGCCCGAAACCGGGGCCTCGATCACGACCCGGCGAAGGATCGATTGCGCATCGCGTTCCTTTTCGCGCACGGTGTCGAGCTCGGCCTGGACGCTTTCGAGCTCGTCGAGCGCGGCCTGGCGGTAGGTGTCGATCGCCTGGCGTTTCTGGGCGTCGTACTTGGCCATCAACTCCAGCGATTCGGCGATTTCCGCCTCCATCCGGCCGAACTGGCCTTCCGCTTCGGCCAGCGCCCGGTCCAGCGCGTTCAATTCGGACCGGCGGATCAACCCCTTGTCGAGGAGCTGGGCCTTGGACACGCGATCCTCCGACAGCAGCGCGATCTGGCGCGACAGCGCGTCGCGCTGGGCCTCGTAGCCGCGCATGCGCTGCTCCATGACCGCGACATTTCGCTCGATCAGGTCGATGTCGTTTTCGAGCTGCGAGCGAGCGACGGTGAAGGACAAGAGCTGGTTGTCGAGGATGGTGGCGACCTCGGGGTCGATCCGGCTCTCCATGAGGTGGAGCGGGAACACGAGTTCGGGCTCGGCCTCGTATTCCGCAAGGATCCGCGCCTCCATCGCTTCGAGGCGGACCCTGCGCAGGAACAGGGCCCGCTGGGTGGCGAGCGCCGAGGTCTCGTCGAGCCGGATCATCGGCTGGCCGGCGACAACCCGGTCGCCCTCGGCGACGCTGAGATCGGCGATGATCCCGCCTTCGAGGTGCTGCACCAGCTTGTTGCGCCCGGTGGCGACGAAGGAGCCGGGCGACATGATCGCGGCAGCGAGCGGTGCGGTGACCGCCCAGGTGCCGAACCCGCCGAAGGCGGCGAGGATGATCATCAGCCCGGCGATCACGTGATAGCGCACCCGGCGCGGCACATTGGCGTCCCAGCTCTCGGCCGGGGCCGGCGCTGCCGGCGCCAGGGCAGTCGGGACGGGGAGGGCAGTCTGGGCGTTCATGCGATCGCTCCCTCTGGTGCGGCGGGTGCGCCGACGGCGGACCCCGCGGCGGCCGCCACGTCGGCCTTGGCCTTGGCGGCGGCGAGACGGGCGGCTTTGGCCTGTTTCAACTTCTGGAGCTCGGCGAGCACCTGGTCGCGCCAGCCGAACATGGAGATGTTGCCATTGTTGAGCGCCATGATCTTGTCCACGGCGGTGAGCAGGGCCGGTTTCTGAGTGATGACCACCGCGGTGATGCCATTGGCCCGGGCGTGGCCGAGCGCACGCACCAGCGCCTGGTCGCCGTTGGTGTCGAGGTTCGAGTTCGGCTCGTCGAGCACGAGGAACTTGGGGTTGCCGAAGAAGGCACGGGCCAGGCCGATGCGTTGCTTCTGGCCGCCCGAGAGCGGCGCGCCGTCGGCGGCCACCACCGTTTCATAGCCCTGTGGCAGCGAGGCGATCATCTCGTGGACATCCGCGAGCACGGCGGCGCGGTGGATCTGTTCGTCGGTCGCCTCGGGACGCATCCGCGCGATATTGGCCTTGATCGTGCCGGGGAAGAGCTGCACGTCCTGCGGCAGGTAGCCGACGATCTCGCCGAGCTGGCGCGGCTCCCAGTTGCGCAGGTCCATGAGGTCGAGCCGCACCGCGCCCGACGTCGGCATCAGCGAGCCCACCAGCATCTTGCCGAGCGTCGTCTTGCCGGCGCCGGAATTGCCGATCACCGCAAGGCTTTCGCCCGCGCCAAGGCTGAAGGTGAGCGCGTTCAGCACCACGTGCTTGGTGCCCTGGGGCACGTAGAGCAGCCGCTCGACATCGAGCCGGCCCTCCGGGTTCGGCAGCCGCAGCTTGTCGTTGCGCTTCGCTGACCGGGCGAGCAGCGCCGACACCCGGTCATAGGCGCCGCGCGCCACGAGAAAGCTGTTCCAGCCCTCGATCGCGCCTTCGATCGGGGCAAGCGCGCGGCCTGCGACGATCGAGGCGGCGATCACCATGCCGCCGGTGAGCTCGCCTTGGAGCGCCAGCCAGGCGCCCCAGCCGAGCATCCCGATCTGGGCGAGCAGGCGGAAGAAGCGCGAGAGCGCGGCTGTCATGATGTTGCGGTCCTGGGCTTTCACCTGCGCGGTCAGCGAGCCGACCATGTCGGCGCCCCAGATCCGCACCGCCTCGGGGATCATCGCCATCGCATTGATGATCTGGCTGTTGCGCGACATCGATTCGAGATGGAGGTTGGCCCGGGTCTGGGCCGCGTTGGCGGCCTTGAACCCTTCGGAGGTGATCTTCTGGTTGATCCAGGCGAACAGCGCGAGGATCAGCGCCGTGGTGATCACGATGGCGCCGAGCTGGGGATGGATCAGGAAGATCGCGAGCAGGAACATCGGCGTGAAGGGCACGTCGAGGAACGCCAGAAGCGTGCCCGAGACGAGGAAGGCGCGCAGCGAATTGAGATCGCCCAGCACCTGGTATTCGCGTCCGTTGGAATGCAGCGAGGCCTGCGCGGCGGCCGACAGCACCGCGCCGCCGAGGCTTGCCGAGACATCGACCGCGGTGCGCATCAGCACGAAGCGCCTGAGGGCGTCGAGCGCGGATTGCACCGCGATCGCGCCGACCACGACGATCGTGAGCATCGCCAGCGTGTCGGTCGAGCGCGAGGTGAGCACCCGGGTGGAGATCTGGAACAGATAGATCGGCACCGCGAGGATCAAGACGTTGGTGCCCACGGTCATCAGCGCGACGAACACGATATTGGCGCTGAGCCGGCGCCGGACCCGCGCCATGGTCCTGGTGTGGTCTTCCGGCTGCGTGCGCTTGTGGAAGCCGGGCGTCTTTGCGCCGCCGCCTCCGCCTTGCACCGTCCCGGGAACTGCGGAGTTCACCTTCGCGTCAATCGTCACCGGTGCGCCGGTTTGCGCCTTTTCCTTCCTGCTCGTCATTTCCCCACTCCCCTAATCGGTGACCCGGTCCCGGGCCGCCTGCCAGTCATCACGCAACCACGCCGCCCAGCGTGTCAAAGGTGCCCGAGCCGCCGCCGGTGTCGACGATCACCTCGCCGCCGCCGGGTTCGATCCCGTGGCCGTCGTCGATCATGCCGTCCGCCAGGAACACCACCGCCTCGCTCGCGAGGTCCGATCCGGCGCCACCCAGATCCTGTGGTGTGTCGTCGGTGTCGTACATGCCGGCCTGGTGGATCACCAAGTCGGAGAAGACGCCGCCCGACGCCATGATCGTGCTGTCGGTACCGTGGATATCGAGGCTCGCCACGTTGGCGAGCAGGTTGTCGCCGGTCGCCACGTCGACCGGGTTGAAGCCGTTTTCCAGGGCCATGTCGGCGAACAGCTGCACGGTGTCCGCATCGGCCAGGATGTTGATCTGTTCCAGCCGGTAGTCGAAAACCAGGTTGCCGCCGATCGTGAGCAGAAGCGGCACTTCCTTGCCGTCGAGCAGGCTTTCGCCCTTCAGCGCCTCGAAATCGAGCTGGCCGCCGGCCATCGTCTCGAGCGCCTCAGCGGCGCTGTCCGAGACCTCTTCGGCGGCGGTGTCGATCCCGTGCCAGGTGACCTGGGTCTCGTTCCAGAGCAGGTTGCCCGAAGTGTCGATGTCGCCGCCGACACCGTCGCCATCGGCGACCAGGTCGTTGTCGAAAATCATGTTCAGCTGCGAGATCGACACCAGGTTCAGCATGTCGCCGCCGACCAGGATCATGTCGAACCCGTTCTGAAACCCGAGCGCGTTCAGCACATCGACCGAAACGTTGCCACCGGTGCCGATCTCGACCTCATGGACCGTCGTCTCGAAGGTGATCACGTCGTTGTCGGTCACCAGGTTGAGCTGGACGACGTGGGTGGTCAGCACCAGGTCGCCGTCGATTTCCGTGATCGCGAATGCTATCGGGCCATTGTCGTCGTCTTCATCGGTGCCGTGGCCGTTGGCTTTGGCATTGCCGTTGCCATTCCCGATGCCGATCCCTTTGCCGTTGGCATTCCCGGGGCCATTGGCATTGCCGTTGCTGGCACCGTTTGCGTTCTCTTTACCGGCGTTCTCCGGATGGCCCCGGCTCACGCCTTCCCATTTGACGCTGGCGATGTTGTGACCCTCGGAGGCCGCATCCTGGAACGGGTGGTCGGCGCCGGTGCAGACGGCGTCGTCCGGTCCGACCAGCGTGTCGCGGTCGCTCATCACGTTGACCTGGCTGATGACCGTGAGCGACATCGCCTGACCCCCGACCGCGATCAGCGGCGCGTCGACCGGCGCAAAGCCGGAAACGGCGTTGTTCATCAGGAGGTTGCCGCCGGTCTCGATCAGTTGCATCGCCTCCGCGTGCGGACCGGTGTCGTCCGGGCCGATGGTGATCGTCGCGACCAACACAGCGTCGCCGCCTGCGTCTTCGCCGCTTCCGGAGTCGGTGTCTTCATCGGCGTCTTCGCCGTCACTGCCGTCCGCATCCCCGTCTTCTGCGTTGTCGCCGTAGCCGCGTGCGTCCAGCGCCTCTTCGAGCGTGGTGGGCAGGCTCTCCGCCTCTTCGCCGTCGATGAGAATACCGCTTTCGGGCAGCGTCCCGTCGGCCTGGCTGACAAGTGTGACGGTCGCCCCGTCCGGGGCCTCTGCCGGGTCGACGCCCGCGAAGGTCTCGCGCAGGGTCTCGATCCGCGCCGCGGTATCTTCGATCTCGCGGCCGAGGGTGAAGTCGCCGGGCACGAGTGCGTCGGCGGTGGCCGCAAGCGTCATCAGGCCGTCATCGAGGGCCGCGTCGGAGCGACTGGCGGCAAGTTCCGGGGAAAGGTCCAGCGGACGGGTGAGCAGCAGGTCGTTGTCCTGCAATATGTTCTGTTGATACGCGAAAATCATCACGTTGCCGGGCGGCCCGAACTCGAAAACCGGCGTTTCCGGCAATCCCGGCGTGAATTCGAACGCGAAATACGGAAGTTCAAGCTGGAACTCGAGTTCGACGAAGGTTTCGGCGAAGGTCGCTGCCGGAACGTCCAGAACGGGCCCGGTGTCGCGGGCGGTAACCTCGAGGTCCTCCTGGTCGCGCTGTGGCGCAGGCTTCTGCTCGTACCACCGGACCCCACCGGCGACATGTTTGTCGGGCAGCAGCTCGGAGGTGACCCGCACGTTCACGTTGAGCAGGGGGCCGGGCTCCTCCTGGGGTCGCTGCTGGGCGCGAAAGGCATCGTATTGCTGCCGGTAAAGCGACTGTTCTGCGATCTGGTCGAATTGGCCAATAAAATGCGCGATGATCTCGGAATGTCTGTCAAGCATTGTTACCCCCTTTCAACCCGAAGCGCTCTGAGGCGCATCTTTCCGTTTCGGGGTGCTCCGGGCCCGGCCTGAACGGGCCGGACCCGGCGCGCCTGCGGCCCTGGCAAGCCGCAGGCAGTTTCGACGAACCCCCGGGGACTGTGGGGCGGTTGGGGGTACGCCATCTCTTTTTGGGCCTCGGCGAACCTCAGCTGACGCTGTCGTCCATGTCGTAGCTCATGTCCATGTTGCCACCGACGACGGTGGTATCGACAGAGTTGCCGAGTACGTTCGCGCCCAGAACAATATTCTGGTTGAACGCCGAGATATCGAGCGTTGCGTCCGCGTCGGCGAGCGAGTTGCCCTCGACAATGCCGTCACGGCCGTTGCCCGAACCCCAATCGCCGAGTTCGACTTCGGCTTCGCCATCGGCGCTGACATTGCCGTCGACTTCGCCTCGGGCGCCCTCTTCGTCGTTACCAGGCCGGCCGCCACCACCTTCCCGCATCGCAACGAGAGGCGGCAAGCCGCCGAATTGGCCGCCGCCGCCGTCGACTTCGGCCTCGGCCTCGGCTTCCGCTTCGACCTCGCCATAGGGTTCGTTCTCGAGCTCGATCCCCTCATCGGCGGTCGCGGTGCCACCCGTCGCGGTCGCGGTGAACGGGGCGCTGTTCGTGAGCTGAACATTCGACAGCGTGTCGTTGTCGACCAGGTTGTTCGAGCCGATGAACGACTGGCCTACGTCATTGCCGGCACCGTCGAGCGCGCCGTCGAAGAAGTCGCTGATCTCGATGTCATTGCCCGGGTCGTAGTCCAGATCGCCTTTCGCGGCGAAGATATCGCCCATGCTGGAACTGTCGCCGAAATCGACATCGACCCAGTCGTTGTCGTCAGGCAGGCTGTCGAGGCCCAGATCCACGTCCACATCGACGTCAGTTGTGCTGGTCGAGTCGTTCGTGTTCTCGTTCAGGTTGTCGTTGTCGGACAGGCTGTCCAGCTTGGCTTGCAGATCGCTGCTGGTGGTCGTGTCCGTGGTCGTGGTGCTGTCCGTGGACGTGGTGCTGCCGGTGGACGTGTCGCTCACAGTTGAAGTGTCCGTGGCCGACATGTTCTCGTTGCTGTTGTTGTTCGAGTTGTCACCGGTTTGCGTCTGCGTCTGGTCAGACGTCGAGTCTTGCGACTGCGTCTGTTCCTCGCGCTGCTGCTGCTGCTCGCGCTGCTGCTGCTGTTCCTGCTGCCGCTGCTGCTGCTGCTGTTCCTGATCGTCGGGTATCGGGAAATGCATCATCCCCGGGAGCCCGCCAATACCGTTGTTATTTGATCCGAACGCCATCTTACTCTCCATGGTTCATGGTCCGATGCCGTCACTCATCTCGCAAACGGCTGCTGTCGGACCGGTTTCGTCATGTGAGGTCTCCCCTCCACCCCTGATCGTTCCCGGATACGCCCCCCAAGGCGTCCGCAATCTGGCACGAACCCCGATAGGGTCGGACCCGGGAGCGGATTCAAAGGTCGTCGAGAGAATATCCCGACAGGAAAATGCTGCGCCGAATCATGGGTCTTTCACAGTTGCGAATTCGGGTGATCGCCGAATGGGGACTCCCCGAAAGTTTGTTTTTCGTTTCGGGACAATCCAGAAGATAAGGGCAAAATGTTTGCGACTAGATCATTGGGAGTACGTCCTGCGTCGAAGGACCGCCCGCGGGCCTTGTGGACAGGATTTTGCCGAAAACGCCCTTTTTCCGGGCGGTCGCGCGGCGCAGGGCGTCGCGGCGCGGGGGTGTGCGACTGCTGGGGTCGGTGCGATCCCCTGCGCGCGGAGGGGCGGGTGCCGCGGTGGGGCGTGCCTGCGGCATTTTATCGCGATATTCGTGAGTGATTGTTCTATCACGATAAAATAGTCCCTATGACTTATATTCAAAAGGTTAGTTTGGTGCTATCATTCGAGTGATTTTGATCGATTGAGTGTATTGAGTTTGATCTCGCGGGCCGTGGTGTGGTGTCGCTTTTCGCGAGAACCAGTCGGACGTCTCGTTTTTATCCGGGCGCTGTTTCCGGCGCCCACGGGGGTGGGAAATGACTTATCAAAATGTGGCCGCTACGGCCGGATCATCCGTTGGTGGCGTTTACTTCGTAGGGCCCAGCGCGATGTTTTCGAGAGTTGCGCTGCGCACGGTTGAAAACGAGTTCGACGGCCCGACGCAGCGGGTCCCCGACCTGGATGCGTTGCGCTTCGCGCGGATGACCGAAACCGGAACCGTCAAACCCGCATATATGGTCGTGGTGCACGAAAGCTGCGCGCGGGCGCTTCTGAGCGCGCTTGAGCAGGGTGCGGATTACCTGCCCAAACAACGGCTCGCGATCGCCTTCGAAAACGAGACCATGGCCTGCGCGCTGTTCGCCGACATCTGCGACGAACTTCTGCAATGGCGGGTGAGCCTGTTGCCGATGAACACCAATGTCACCAACTGGGTGCGGCTCCTGCAGGTGATCCAGTCCGGGGGCCACTACGTGCCGCCGGAGCTGTTGCAGGCGCGGCCTGAGCCTGAGGCCAATATCGCGGCCGACCCGGCGCCAGCCACTGCGCCCGCGTCTGGCGACCAAACGGCGGGGCATGCGAGCGCTGCGCGCGAGACCCGGGGGCCAGACGGGCTGACGCCGCGCGAGGCCGAGGTGCTGGCGATGGCCGCGGCCGGAAGTCCCAACAAGCTGATCGCGGGCGAGCTGGAGCTGTCGGAGCACACCGTCAAGCTCTACATGCACCGGATCATCGGCAAACTCGGTGTCCGGAACCGCACCGAGGCGGCGGTCTGGTATCACCAGAATGGCCAAGGTGGCTGAGCGCCCGCCCGCCGCCTCACCCGGGACGCCTGCGGGCGTTGGCGGGGCCGTGCCGCCGCCGGAATTCGACGCGTTCCTGCTCCGTATCGGCCGGATGAATTATGCCTGGACCAATACCGAGAGCTTGCTGATCCACCTGCTCGCGGGGCTGGTGCCCTGCGACAAGGAAACCGCCACGATCCTCCATCTCACGCTCAACACCAGCCGGGCCCGGCTCGACATGGTCGAGCGCTTGGCCAAGCGAGAGCCCTGCCCGGTGGAGGCAGAGGCCCGGGCGAAGATCCTCGACGTGTCGGGCCGGATGAAGCGGCTTTCGGGCCTGCGCAACCGCCTCAACCACTCGATCTATGCCTTCGACGCCGCGGGCGGGCCAGTGCGAGCCATCGAGATGCGGATCGCCGATCGCAAGAAAGGGCTGCGCCTCGGCGGCGAAACATCGCTCGACGGCGCCACGCTCGCAGAGTTCGACCAGGCGCTTTCCGACATCCAGGCGATCAACCGCGAAATCTGGGCAATCCTCGTCGCGCATAGCCTGCCCCTCTGACCGCATTCTCCAGGCGCCACCCGGTTGCCGCGCGCGGGTGTCACGTTTTCGCCGATTGCCGCCACGGGACTTAACGAGCAGTTGTAACCTGTGCCGCTGCGCGCACATAATGGATCCCGGGGCTGATCAAGAGCGTTGGGTCCCTGTCCGAGTCGGCAGGGGCACAAGCGCTGCGGGTTCGGCCCTTCGTTCTGAGTGGGATCCGGCCATGGCCAATTTGACATTGCTTCCTCGCTTTCTGGGCGTCGCGCTGGCCGCGGCGGCTTTGCCTGCGCCTGCGCAACAGCTCGATTTCATGGTCAAGGGCGACGACAAGGCCGTGACCGCGGCGCTTCAGGGCGCATCGCTGCTCTATGCCGGCAAGGATACGGCCGACCGCGACCCGCGCGATGTGCTGGCGGCGGCGCGGGCCGACTACGCCCGCCTCGTCAACGCGCTCTACGGCGAGGGCTATTACGGCGGCGTTGTCCGGATCCGGGTCGATGGCCGCGAAGCCGCGGCCCTGTCGCCGTTTGCCGCGCCCGCTCAGATCGGCTCCGTCACGGTCGCGGTCGATCCCGGCCCGCAGTTCCAGTTCGGCAAGGTGGCGATCGGGCCGCGCGCCCCTGGCTCCACCGCGCCCTCGGCGGTCGAGGCCGGCGCGCCCGCCTACAGCAGGGCGGTGCAGGGCGCGGTCGACGCCGCGGTGTCCGACTGGCGCGATGCCGGCCGGGCCAAGGCGGCGGTGGCGGCGCAGAGCGTGTCCGCCGATCACCGCAACCAGACGCTTGATGCCAACGTCCGTCTCACGCCGGGGCCGCTGGTCACACTCGGCGACCTCGTCCAGACCACCCCGTCGGCGGTGCGCGCGGAGCGGGTCCAGCGGATCGCCGGGCTCCCGACCGGCGAGGTCTATTCTCCCGACGAGGTCGACCTGGCCGCGCAACGGCTGCGGCGCACCGGTGCCTTCGCCTCGGTCGCGCTCACCGAGGCCGAAACCCTCGGCCCCGGCGACACGATGGATGTCGCCGTGGCGCTCACGGATGAAAAACCCCGCCGCTTCGGGTTCGGCGCCGAGCTCGCGTCGCTCGAAGGGCTGTCGCTGTCGGGCTTCTGGATGCACCGCAACCTGCTCGGCGGCGCCGAGCGTCTTCGGCTAGACGGCGAAATCTCCGGCATCGACGGCACGCTCGACGGCATGGATGCCGAGGCGCTTGCCCGGCTCGACATCCCCGCCGCCTTCGGCACCGACAACGATGCCTTCGTGTTCCTCGAAGGCAGCTACCTCGACGATCCCGGCTACCTGCTCTACGGCGGCGGTGGCGGGGCCGGGGTGCAGCGCTATTTCACCCCCGAACTCGCGGGCTCAGCCGCGCTCGCCTACCATTACTCGATCACCGAGGACGATCTCGGAGAACGGCGCTTTTCCTTCCTCTCGCTGCCCGCAGACCTCACCTGGGACCGGCGCGACAACCAGCTCGACCCGACCACGGGCACCTATGTCATGGCCGAGGCCGAGCCGTTCTACGAGTTCAACGGCGAGACCTTCGGCGCCCGCACCTATGTCGACGCGCGCGCCTACCGCGGCTTCGCCGACGGTCGGTTCGTGCTCGCCGGCCGCGCCCAAGTGGGCTATGTCGCGGCGCCGTCCTCGGAAGACGTGCCGTCCGACTTCCTGTTCTTCTCCGGCGGCGGCGGCACCGTACGCGGCTTTCCCTACCAATCGATGGGGGTCGATCTCGGCGGCGGCGACACGATCGGCGGGCGCACCTTCCTCGGCGGCTCCGCCGAGCTGCGCTACAAGGTGACCGACACGATCGGCCTCGTCGCCTTTGCCGACGCGGGGAGGGTCGGGGCCGACACCTTCCTCGACAATGCCGATTGGCAGATCGGGGCCGGCGCGGGCCTGCGCTACTACACCGGGCTGGGGCCGATCCGCCTCGACGTGGCCGTGCCGGTCTCGGGTCCGGGCGCCAGCCTCGACAGCGTCTGGGATGCCCAGCTCTACATCGGGATCGGGCAGGCGTTTTGACCCGGTTTGCCCCTTTCCTTGCCGCGGCCCTGTTCGCGGTCCTGCCGGCATATGCCCAGGACGAGGCGGCGGATGACAAATCCATCCTCGAAAACTTCCTGCAGGACAACCTGTCGGCTGCGGGCCGCACCGTGGAGGTCACCGGTTTCGCCGGCGCGCTGTCGTCGCGCGCGACGATGGAACGGCTCACGGTGGCCGACGACGACGGAGTCTGGCTCACGCTGGAAGGCGCCGAGCTCGACTGGACCCGCTCGGCGCTGCTGAAGGGCCGGTTGGAGATCGACTCGCTCACCGCCGAGCGGATCGAGATCGTCCGCCGTCCGGTCGCGGTGAACGACGGGCCGCAACCCGCGACCTCGGATTTCGCCCTGCCGGAGTTGCCGGTCTCGATCAAAATCGGCGAGATCTCCGCCGCCAGCCTGGTGCTGGGCGAGCCGGTTCTGGGCGTGCCCGCCGAGCTTCGGCTGGAGGGGCGCGGCCAGCTCGAAGGGGGCGCCGGAGATGCCGCCTTGACGCTCGAACGCATCGACGGCCAGAGGGGCTTGTTCTCCGTGGCGGCGGCCTACGCCAACGACACAGGCGTGCTCGCGCTCGATCTCGACCTCGACGAGGGGGCGAACGGCATCGTCGCCACGCTCACCAGCCTGCCCGGCGGCGCGCCCTTGTCGTTCGAGCTCAAAGGCACCGGCCCGATCGACGACTATGTCGCCGATCTCGCGCTCGCGACCGATGGCGCCGACAGGATCGGCGGCCGGGTCACGCTGAACCGCGCGACGCCCGAGGCACCGCTGAATTTCACCGCCAACCTCGCGGGCGATCCGACCGCGCTGATGGCGCCCGATTACCGCGATTTCTTCGGCGACGACGTCGCGCTCGCCGTCGAAGGCCAGCGCGCCGCGGACGGCCGCCTCGACCTGTCCAGGCTCGATATTGCCGCCGACGCGCTCAACCTCTCCGGCAACGCGGTGATCGCTCCCGGCGGCTGGCCCGAGCGGGTTTCGCTCACCGGCGCTGTCGTCGCGCCGGACGGCGGCCCGGTGCGCCTGCCGTTCGGGGGCGACCCGAGCTGGGTCGACCGGCTGGGCCTCACTTTCGCCTACGACGCGAGCCTCGGCGAGGACTGGCAGGCCGATATCACTCTCGACGGGTTCTCGCGGCCGGATGTGCAACTCACCCGCGCGACGCTCTCGGGGCGGGGCACGCTCACGCCCGGGACCGACGGCGCGCTGCCGGCCTTCGGGGGCCATGTCGATCTCACCGCGACCGGGCTCACCGGCGCGCCGGGCAGCGCCACGGCGGCGCTCGGACCCAATCTTTCGGGCAGTTTCGACCTTGCCCGCACCAGCGGCGAGACGCTCGCCTTCAGCAACCTCACCCTCGGCGGGGCCGATTACCGGCTCGCCGGCGATGTCACCCTCGACACCGTGGTCGAAAAGCTCGACCTCGTCGCCGAGGGCGCCGTCCTGCTCACCGCCGACGATCTCTCTCGGTTCGGCCCGCTCTCGGGTCAGGACCTCTCGGGCGCGGCACGGTTGCGCATCGAGGGCAACGCGGCACTGCCGGGCGGGCCTTTCGATATCGACATCACCGGGACGGGGCAGGATCTCGGAATCGGGATGGCCGAGGTCGACCGCCTCTTCGCCGGAGCCAGCACGCTGGCCATTTCGGCGGCGCGAACCGCCGAGGGCACCGAGATCGAGCGCCTCGATATCCGCGCCCCCGGGGCCGCGGCTACAGGTACCGGCTGGCTCGCCAAGACCGGCAGCCAGCTCGCGCTGCGGCTCGATCTGCCAAACGCGGCGCTCGTCGCCGAGGGGCTCGACGGGCCGCTCTCGGTGCAGGCGACCGCGCTGCAACGGGGGCGGGACTGGGATCTGTCGCTCGACGCCTCCGGCCCCGGCGGTGCGCGCGTGAACTTCTCCGGCCTGGCCGAGACCAGACCCCGCGGCGTCGTCAAGGTCACAGGCGAGTTGTCCGGTGCCATTGCCCGGCTCTCCGGCTGGTCCGGGCTCGCGCGGCGCGACATCGCGGGCAGCGCGACTTTCAGCGCGGCCGGTACCTTCGATCCCGAGACCGGCAGGTTCGTCCTCGAAGGCGACGCCAGCGGGCAGGACCTCGATTTCGATCTCGGCGCCGCCGACCGCCTGACCGCCGGTGCCTCGACCGCCAGTTTCGAGATCCGCCGCAAGAACGACGGCGTGCTTATCGTCGACCAGTTCAGCCTGGTGACCCCGGAACTCAGCCTCAACGCCAAAGGGCGCGCGAAAGAAGATCTGCCGCGGGTCACATTCGATGGTCGTCTGCGCGATCTCGGTCAGTTCGTCCCGGGTCTGCCGGGTGCGTTCACCCTCTCCGGAGACGCCAAGCTCAGCGAGGCCGGCTGGCGGGTGAAAGCCAGCGGCGACGGTCCCGGCGGCACGGTGATCAAGGCGTCCGGCGACATCGACGGCGACGGCCAGAGCGCCAACCTGACGCTGACCGGCCGGGTGCCGCTCGCGCTCGTGAACGACAGCATCGCGCCCCGGGCGCTGTCGGGTATGGCTGCGTTCGATCTGCGCCTCGACGGCCCGTTCGCGCTCGGATCGATCTCCGGCACGCTCACCACCAGGGGCGCGCGGGCCGCGCTGCCCACGGTCGGGCTCGCGCTCGATCCGCTGTCGGTGGACGTCAGTCTCGCCGCTGGACAGGCGACGATCGACGCAAATGCCAAAGTCTCGACCGGCGGGCGTCTCTTCGTGCGCGGACCGGTGGCGCTGACGGCGCCCTTCCTCGGCAACCTCGCGATCGATTTGCAGAACGTCCGCCTGCGCGACGAAAGCCTCTACGACCTCACCCTCGGCGGCAATCTCGCGATGTCCGGGGCACTCGCGGGCGGGGCCAGCATCACCGGCGGGCTTCAGCTCGGTACGGTCGAACTCAGGATCCCCGAAACCGGCTTCGGCGCGGGTGGCAGCCTCGACGGCCTCACCCATGTCGGTGCGCCGCCCGCCGTACGCGCCACGCTGGCGCGCGCGGGGCAGACGGGCAGTGGGTCCGGCGGCGGCAGCGGCGCCGAATACGGGCTCGGCATCTCCATCGCCGCGCCGTCCGCGGTGTTCATCCGCGGCCGCGGTCTCGATGCCGAGCTCGGTGGTTCGCTCACCGTTGGCGGCACCACCCGCGACGTCGTCACAACCGGCGGGGTGAGCCTGATCCGCGGCCGGCTCGACATCCTGGGCAACCGGCTCGCGCTCACCGAAGGCACGGCCACGCTGCGCGGCAGTCTCGATCCGTCGCTCAGGCTGCTGGCCGAGACGGATGTCGACGACGTCTCCGTGCGGATCGCCGTCGAGGGGTTCGCCTCCAACCCGAGCGTCACTTTCTCGTCTTCGCCGGACCTGCCCGAGGACGAGATCCTCGCCCGGCTGGTCTTCGGCCGCGGCCTCGACCAAATTAGTGCGTTCCAGGCCCTGAAGCTCGCCTCGGCGATCGCCACGCTGTCGGGCAAGGGCGGCGCCGGCACGATCGGGCGGCTGCGGGAAGGCTTCGGGCTCGACGACCTCGACGTCACCACCAATGCGGAGGGCGATCTCGAGCTCAGCGCGGGGACCTACATCAGCGACAATATCTATACGGATGTGACCGTCGGCGCGGACGGCCGGGCCGAGGTCAATCTCAACCTCACGCTCACCCCGAACGTCACCGCGCGCGGCAGCGTCGGATCGGACGGGACGACCGGGATCGGTGTCTATTTCGAGAAAGACTACTGAGCCTCCAGCCCCACACCCCACTGAAAATGCCGTGCCCGCGCGGGTGCACGCCCCGACCGCCGGGAAAGGCGCCCGGGGTCGGTTGCACCCTGGCCGCACGTAGGTCATCGGATCCGCCATCCCGGCCGTCGGCAGCGGGCCAAATCGCACCCGTTTCGCGCGAACCGGGCTCAACTTCCCGGTTTCTTCTGGAAGAAACAGTCTTTTTCCGGTACCCGGCGGAAAACCCGCGGGCCAATGCCATGACGTCGGGGGCTTTTGGACGTATCAAGAGCCCGCTCGGCGCGGTCGCGCGGGTGGGGCAGCGCCGCGGAGGTATTGTATGAAGGTCGAACGCTTGTCGCTTGACGGGGTGGTTGTACTGACGCCGGCCCGTCACGGCGACGCGAGGGGGTATTTCTCGGAGACCTGGAACCGGCAACGATTCTCCGAAGCGGGGATCGAGACCGACTTCGTGCAGGACAACGAAAGCCTGTCCGCTACGCCGGGCACGGTGCGGGGCCTGCACTATCAGGCGCCGCCCTCGGCCCAGGCCAAGCTCGTGCGGGTGATCTCGGGACGGATCCGCGATGTCGTGGTCGATGTCCGCCGCGGCTCGCCCGGTTTCGGCCGCTGGGAGACCGTGGAGCTGTCTGCCGAGGCCGGCAACCAGCTGTTCGTGCCGCGGGGCTTCCTGCACGGTTTCGTCACCCTGACGCCCGATACGCTTGTGCAATACAAGGTCGACAATTACTACGATGCGGCCGCGGACGGCTCGGTGGCCTGGAACGACCCGGGTCTCGCGATCGACTGGGGCATTTCGCCCGACGAGGCCAAGGTCTCCGCGAAAGATACCGCCGCCCCCGCGTTCAGCACTTGGACTTCGCCTTTTTCCTGGGAGACCAGCACATGAAAATTCTCGTGACCGGTGGTGCCGGTTTCATCGGCTCCGCCGTTGTCCGCCAGGCGATCGCCAGGGGCGACGCCGTCGTGAACCTCGACGCGCTCACCTACGCAGGCTCGCTCACCAATGTCGCCGCCGTTGCCGACACCCCGGCTTACGCCTTCGAACAGGTCGATCTGCGCGACCGCGCCGGGCTCGACCGGGTGTTTGCCGCCCACAAGCCAGACGCGGTGATGCATCTCGCCGCCGAAAGCCATGTCGACCGGTCGATCGACGGCCCGGCCGATTTCATCGAGACCAACGTCACCGGCACCTTCAATCTGCTCGAAGCCGCCCGCGACTACTGGAACGGCGCCGGCCGGCCGGCGGGCTTTCGCTTCCACCATATCTCGACCGACGAAGTCTTCGGCACGCTCGGTGATACCGGCAAGTTCACCGAGACCACGCCCTACGCACCCAATTCGCCCTATTCGGCCTCGAAAGCCGCCTCCGACCATCTCGTGCGCGCCTGGGGCGAGACCTACGGGCTGCCGGTGGTGCTCTCGAACTGCTCGAACAATTACGGCCCCTACCAGTTCCCCGAGAAGCTCATCCCCGTCGTGGTGCTCAACGCGCTCGCGGGCAATCCGATCCCGGTCTACGGCCAGGGCGTGAACGTGCGCGACTGGCTCTATGTCGAAGACCACGCGACCGCGTTGCTCACGGTGCTCGACAAGGGCGTGCTGGGCGAGAGCTACAATATCGGCGGCAATGCCGAGGCGAAAAACATCGACCTCGTGCACATGCTCTGCGCGATCCTCGACGAGGAGCGCCCCGGGTCCAAGCCCTACGCCGAGCTCATCACCTACGTCACCGACCGGCCCGGTCACGACCACCGCTACGCCATCGACGCGTCGAAGATCGCGGCCGAGCTCGGCTGGGAGCCGTCGCTGACCCTCGCAGAAGGTCTGCGCCAGACCGTGCGCTGGTATCTCGACAACGAAGCCTGGTGGCGGCCGCTGCAGGACCGTGAGGGCGTGGGCCAACGCTTGGGATCGGCCAAGCCGGGGAAAGCCTGATGCGGCTCCTGGTTTTCGGCAAGACGGGCCAGGTCGCCCGGGCGCTGGCCGCGGCATGCGCGGCGGAGGGGATCGAGGCTCAGGTCCTGGGGCGTGACGCGGCCGATTTGACCGATCCGGACGCCTGTGCCCGCGCCATTGCCGCCGCTGAGGTCGATGCCGTCATCAACGCCGCCGCCTACACGGCCGTCGACGCGGCCGAGACCGACCGGGAAACGGCAAACTTGGTCAACGCGGCAGCGCCGGGCGCGATGGCGGCCGCGGCGGCGGCGAAGGGCGTGCCCTTCCTGCATATCTCCACCGACTACGTGTTCGATGGCAGCGGCACACGCGGCTGGCGCGAGGACGACCCGGTCGCGCCGTTGGGTTACTACGGCCAGTCGAAGCTCGACGGCGAGCGCGCCGTGCGCGACGCCGGCGGCGACGCCGTGATCCTGCGGGTGGCCTGGGTCTATGACGGCGCGGCGAAGAATTTCGTCACCGCCATGCTGAACCTCGGCGCCACCCGCGACGTGCTCAGCGTGGTCGACGACCAGCGCGGCAGCCCGACGCCCGCGCGCGCCGTGGCCGAGGCGCTCCTTCACATCGCCCGGGCTTTCGAGGCGGGGCAGGGCGTGCCCGGGCTGTTCCACTACGCCGGCGCCCCGGCCGTCGCGCGCGACGATTTCGCCCGCGCAATCCTGGCCGGCACCCCGAACCCGCCCCGGATCGACCCGGTCTCGTCCGATACCTTCCCCACCCCCGCCGAACGCCCGGCCAACTCGGTGCTCGACTGCAGCCGCATCGCCGAAGCCTACGGTCTCGCCCAGCCCGACTGGCGCCCGGACGTGGCCCGGATCGCCGCCGGCTGGCGCGCGGAGGGGGCACCGTGAGCCAGATCTCCGCCGTCGTCATCGGCCGCAACGAAGGCGACCGCCTCGTCGCCTGCCTGTCCTCGCTCGGGGACCACGTGGCCCGGATCATCTATGTCGATTCCGGCTCGACCGACGGCAGCCCCGAGGCCGCCGCCGGGCTCGGTGCCGAGGTCGTGGCGCTCGACATGACCAAACCCTTCACCGCCGCGCGCGCGCGCAATGCGGGGATTGAAGCACTCGCAGACGCGCCGCCCGACTACGTCCAGTTCGTCGACGGCGACTGCGTCCTGCAACCGGGCTGGATCGACACCGCGCACGCCTTTCTCGAGGACCACCCGGAGGTGGCGATGGCCTGCGGACGGCGCCGCGAGATCCACCCCGAGGCTTCGGTCTACAACCGGCTCTGCGACGACGAATGGAACACCCCTCCCGGCGAGGCGCTGGCCTGCGGCGGCGATGCGCTCGGCCGCTGGACGGCGCTCGACGCGGTCGGTGGCTACAACCCGACGCTGATCGCGGGCGAAGAGCCCGACCTCTGCCTGCGCCTGCGCGTCGCGGGCTGGAAGATCTGGCGGCTCGACGCCGAGATGACCGCCCATGACGCCGCGATCCTGCAATTCGGCCAATGGTGGAAACGGGTGAGCCGCGCCGGCCACGCCTTTGCGGAAGGCGCGCACCTGCACGGCAAGGCGCACGGACATTGGGTCGGCGAGACCCGGCGGCTCCTTTTCTGGGGGCTCGCAATTCCGCTGGTCACGCTCGTGGCCGTGCTGCTGGTCGGGGGCTGGGGCCTGCTCGTGCTGGGGCTCTACCCGCTCCAGATCGCCCGGCTCGCCCGCGCGCGCGGGATCCGCGACCGGTTCTCCTGGGAATGGGCGTTCTTTCTCACTCTCGGCAAGTTCCCCGAGGCGTCTGGGGGCGCTGAAGTTCTACCGGTCCCGGCTCACCGCCCGGCGCTCGACCCTGATCGAATACAAGTGCCAGCTCACCCCTGCCGCCTTTGGCGGCGGGCTTCGATCATGTGGCGTGGCAGCAGTTTGCCCGCGCGCCAGTAGCGCGGCACCATCCGCCGGGGCGAGGTCAGCGCGCGCCAGAGCCATTCGACCTTGAGCTGGCGGGCGAGCTTCGGGGCGCGCACCTGGTGACCGCCGAAGAAATCGAGCCCGGCGCCGATCGAGGCGAAGCCGACGCCGGGGGCCACCTGCCGCCCGCGCGCCGCGAGCTGTTCCTGTTTCGGCGCGCCGAGGGCGAGGAAGCACATGCGCACCTCGGCCGCCGTGAGCGCCGCCAGGATCGCCGCCGCCGCGTCACCCTCGGGGTCGAACCCCATCGCAGGCGCATGGGCATAGACGATGTCGAGCCCGGGCACCCGCTCGGTCAGCACCCGTTTCGCGTCCGCCAGCGCCTGGTCGTGGCTGCCGACGAACCCCACCTTCACCCCCGCCTTCGCGGCCCATTCGCAAAGCGGCTGCACCATGTCGGAGCCGGGCATCAGCTCGACCGGCGTGCCGGCGGTGCGCGCCAGCGTGACGATCGGCCAGCCGTCGGCGACGACGAAATCCTGGGCCGCGTAGGCATCGACAAAGGCCGGGTCGACCTCCAGCTTGGCAAGGTGGTCGAGATTGATCGTCGCCAGCGCAAACCCGTCTCCGGCCTGCCAGCGTTCGGCCACCTTCGCGGCCAAATCCGCCTGCGTGGCGACGTTCACCGAGATTGTCTTGTCGTCGTAGCGGAACTGCACGGGCTGGACCTCTCTTCAGCGGTTTCGAATCCCGGACGCGAGGCGCCCGGGCAGGATCCTATCGGTCGATTGGAGCCGGAATGAAACGGGGATTCGGCGGGATCGGGGCCGCCGCGGATGGATTGTGGCGAAAGCCACGCAAAGTCACCGTTGTTTTGCCAGGATTGTTTCCGCTTTGGAACCACTGTCTCGAGCTGGGCCGTGGGGGTGTTTCGTGGCTTCCGTCAAGATGTCGCGGCACTCTGGCCGGAAGCCGCAAGATGTCGAAAACCAAACCGACCGGACGGGATATGCGCCAATTTCGGGTCCCTGTTCATCACGCGGGGCGGTGGAGCAATTCGGGGTGTCGAGCCCCCGCGGGGCGAATTCAACTCCGTGTCGCGCCGCACATTATCCCTTTGTTCATGCAAATGCCGCGGAGTGGACAGATTGTTTCTGTAACGGAAACTGTATCCTATTTCGTGAATAATCTGTTTTCACTAATTTTTCAAATACTTACCCGACTTGCGGCGGTATCTTGCCGGAGGCCAGCTACTGTTCCACGCAGGTATTTGTTATGCAGTTGGCCTGTATTGGGGGAACAGGAATTCGACATTGACCCAACGTAAATTATCCGGCGATGCGTCAGGCGACATCGCGATTGTGGGCATGGCAGTCAACCTGCCCGGTGCGGCGACGCTCGATGACTTCTGGGACAACCTCGCCAACGGGGTCGAGAGCATTTCCCGGCTCGACCCGCCTCAGCTGAAAGCGGCCGGCGAAAGCCCCGAGATGATGCGGCGCGAAAACTACGTGCCCGCCGCCGGACTGCTCGACGGCTACGACATGTTCGACGCCGAGTTTTTCGGCTTCAGCCCGAAAGAGGCCGCGATCCTCGATCCGCAACACCGCAAGTTTCTCGAAACCGCCTGGGAGGCGCTGGAGAACGCGGGTCACACGGCGGAAGAATTCGCCGGACGGGTCGGCGTGTTCGCCGGCTGCGGGGCGGGCAGCTATCTCTATCTGAACCTGTTCTCGAACCCCGATCTGGTCGACGATCTCGGGCCGTTCCAGCTGCGCAACACCGGCAACGACAAGGATTTCCTGTCGACCCGGGTGAGCCATCTGCTCGACCTGAAGGGGCCGTCGATCAACATCCAGACGGCGTGCTCCACCGCGCTGGTCGGCGTCCACCAGGCAGCCAAGGCGCTCAAGGACGGCGAGTGCGACATGGCGCTGGCCGGCGGCGTCTCGGTCGAGATGCCGCATGGACGCGGCTATCTCTACCGCGAGAACGACATTCTCTCGCCCGACGGCCATTGCCGCGCCTTCGACCACAAGGCGGGCGGCTCGGTCATGGGTTCGGGCGCGGGCGCGGTGGTGCTGCGCCGGCTCGAGGACGCGCTGGCCGACGGCGACCATATCTGGGCGGTCATCAAGGGCACCGGGCTCAACAACGACGGCGCCGACAAGGCCGGGTTCTTCGCGCCCTCCGAGGCCGGGCAGGCCGCGGTGGTGGGCCAGGCGCTCGATGCCGCCGGGGTCGCGCCCGAGACCATCGCCTATGTCGAATGCCACGGCACCGGCACGCTGCTGGGCGATCCGTTCGAGGTGGCCGGGCTCACCGAGGCCTACCGGGCGCGCGGCGCCGAAGGGGCGCAGTTCTGCGGCATCGGCTCGGTCCAGACCAACGTCGGCAACCTCGACACCGCCGCCGCCGTCACCGGGTTGGTGAAGACGGCGCTGGCGCTCAGCCATGCCGAGATCCCGCCGAGCCTCAATTACGAGGCGCCGAACCCGATGATCGATTTCGCGGCCAGCCCGTTCTACGTGAACGACAAGCGCGCCGCCTGGCCCGCGGGCGCATCCCCCCGCCGGGCCGCGGTCAACACGCTTGGCGTGGGCGGCACCAACGCGCATGCGGTGCTCGAACAGGCGCCCGAACGTGCGGCCTCGGACCCGGGCGTGTTCCCGTTCCAGCCGATCGTGCTCTCGGCGCGCAACGGCCAAGCGCTCGACGCGATGTCGGCACGCCTCGCGGCCCATCTGCGCGCCCATCCCGAACAGCCGCTGGCCGACGTGGCCTTCACGCTGATGCAGGGGCGCAAGCGGTTCGACAAGCGCCGGGTGCTGGTCGCGCGCGACCACGCCGAGGCCGCGCGCCTGCTTGACACCGGCGACGAACGCCGGGTTTTCACCCATGACCGCCTCGGGTCCGCCCCGGGCGTCGTGTTCCTGTTCCCGGGCGCGCCGGTGCTCGCGCCGGGCACCGCGCGCGATCTCTACGAGACCGAACCGGTCTTCAACGACTGGATGGCGCGCGGGTTCGATGCGTTCGGCGACCAGCTGGGTGAACAGGCAGGCGAAGATCTGCGCGCGCTCTGCTTCGCCGAAGAGCGCAACGACGCGGCGTCCGACCGGCTCGCAACCCCCGCCATTGCCGAACCGCTCACCGTGATCCTCGGCGTCGCGATGGCGCAGCTCGCCCTGTCCTGGGGTGTGGCGCCGGTCTCGCTGGTGGGCGCCTCGGCGGGCGAAACCGCCGCCGCGGTGGTCGCGGGCGTCTTGACGTTCGAAGAGGCCGTCAAGCTCGCCCATCTGCGCGGGCGCCTGACCGCGACAGAACAGGCCGACGCGCGCAAAGCCGCGCGCGCCGAAGTGCGCGGTTTTGCCAGCGGGCTTGAACTGCACGCACCCGGGATGCCGCTGGTCTCGGCTCGCACCGGCGCGCCGATCACGCCGCAACAGGCGACCAGCCCGGAGACCTGGGTCTCCGCCGGTGGGGATGAAAGCCATCTCGCCGCGGCGATCGCCGCGCTCGCGGCAAGTCCCGACAGGGTGTTCCTCGCGCTCGCACGCGATCCGGGCTTCGCGGCCCGTGTCCTCGACACCGAAGGCGTGACCGCGGACCGGTTCATCGACACGCTGCGCGATCCCGCGGCGCCCGTTGCCGACGATGTGCATTTCATCGGCGCGCTGGCCCGGCTCTGGGCCCTTGGGGTCGAGGCCGACTGGGGCCAGTTCTGGGCCGAGGCCAAGCGCCACCGTGTCCCGCTGCCCGGCTACAGCTTCCAGCGTGCGCGCTATCTCATCGAACCGGGGCGCACCGCTGCCGCGACGGCGTCGGCCGTGTCGCACGATCTCCTGCGCAAGGAAGACATCGCCGACTGGGGCTGGCGTCCGGCCTGGTACCCGGCCTATGCCGCCTGCGAATACGATGTGGCGACCGGGCTCGACCGCGCCCCGAAAGAAACCTGGCTGGTCTTCGAAGACAGCGAGGGGATCGCCAGGGCCGCTTTCGACCGCCTCGAGGCGGCCGGTCACACGGTGGTCCGGGTGGTCTCGGGCGACACCTTCGCCGAAGTCGGCGAGCGGCGCTATTCGCTGTTGTCGGAACAGGGGCGCGAGGGCTACGAGGCGCTGTTTTCGGACCTTGCCGAAAAGGGGCTCACCCCCACCCGCATTGCCCATTTCTGGGGATTGTTCGGGGCGGACTCCCACCGGCTCGGCTCGGACCCGTTCCATGACAACATGGAATACGGCTTCTACAGCCTGACCTATCTCGCCCAGGCGCTGGGCCGCGCCGATCTCTCCGGGCCGGTCCACATCCTGGCCGTCACGCGGGATTCGGCGTCGGTGAACGGCGGGCCGATCGCCTCGCCCGAAAAGGCGACGATCGCCGGCCCCGCCGGGGTGATGTCGCGCGAATTGCCGGGGGTCACCTGCGCGACCCTCGATCTCGAACCGGTCGGCCCGGCGCCGGCCCGCAAGGGCCTGTTCGGCAGGCGGACCAAACCCGATCATGACGCCCTCGCGCTCCGGCTTCTCGAAGACCTGCTGGCAGACCCGGCGAACGAGGTTGCCGCCTACCGCGACGCGCGCCGGTACCGGCAGGGCTACACCAAGGTGAAGCTGGAGGCGCCGCAAACGCCGGCCTTCCGCGACGGCGGCACCTATCTCATCACCGGTGGGCTCGGCGACCTCGGGCTCGACGTGGCACGCTCCCTGCTCGAGCGCCATGCGGCCAGGGTGATCCTGGTCGGGCGGCGCGCGATGCCGCCGCGCGAAAGCTGGGACGGGGTACTGGCGCGCAGCGCGCCCGGCGACCGCATCGCCGCCGCCATTCGCGGCGTCCAGGCGCTCGAAATGCTCGACGGCGAGATCGAGATCGCCGCCGCCAACGTGACCAACCTCGAAGCCATGCGCGCCGTTGTCACCTCGGTGACCGAGCGCCACGGCCGGATCGACGGGGTGCTCCATGCGGCCGGCGTGCTCGACGACGGCCCGCTCCTCGACCGCGACCCGCAGGCGATGGAACTGGTGTTCGCGCCCAAGATCGACGGACTGCGGGTGCTCGAAGAGCTGTTCCCGGACGGTTCCACCGACCTCATGGTGCTGTTCTCCTCGACCACGACGGCGACACACAACGCCGGCGAAGTCGATTTCGTGGCCGCCAACGAATATCTCAACGCCTATGCCAAGAGCCGGCAGGGCGGCGAAACCCGGGTGGTCTCGATCAACTGGGGCGTCTGGTCGGACATCGGCATGGTCGCGCGTGCGCTCGATCCGGTGGACCCGTCGGAGGCGCCGGGGGTGCCGGTCGACGCGCCGCTCATCGGCACCGCCGGGTTCGACCGCGACGGGGTGCGGCTGCTACGCACCACCTGGGAGGCCGGGCGCGCCTGGGTGCTCGACCAGCACCAGGTCAGGTCCGGCACCGGCTCAGGCACGGGATCAGGTATTGGCGCAGGCACCGGGCTGATGCCCGCCGCGGCGATGATCGAACTGGCCGCCGAAGGCTTCGTGGCCGATGGCGGTGCGGTTCCGCTCGAGATCGAGGGCCTGCATCTCGACCATCCGTTCCTGGCCGGCGCCGGGTCCGGGGCCCGGGCCCCGCAAACCGCGGTCCGGATGCGCCAGAACGCTGCGGCTGTGCAGTTCGAATTGCACAGCGATGTCAGCGTCGATGGGCGCGCCGCCCGGCTCACCCATGCGCGGGCGAAGGTGACGGCGCTCGATGCGACAGCGCCGCCGCCGGTCGATCTCGGCGCCGTCGCCGTGCGCTGTCAGAACGGCACGCCCAGTTCCGCCGCCGAGGACGATCACCTGCGCGCGCCGCAGGAGGCCCGGCTCATCTACGGGCCGGCGTGGCACGGGCTTCGGGAGACAGCCCTCGGCACGACCGAAGGGCTGGCCCGGCTCAAACTGCCGGCCGCGGCGATGGACACACTGGCGCCGGGGATGATCCTTCACCCCGGCCTGCTCGACCTCGCCATGACCTGGGCGGTCGGGCTGGCGCCGAACCATGTCGACGGCAGCCTCTGGTTGCCCGAAAGCTGCGCCACGATCCGGGTGCACCGCCCGCTCGGGGCCGAACTGGCCTGCTGGGTGCGGCTCGCGCCGGCCGACGGCCCGCTCGACAGCGCCCTGTTCGAGGTGACGTTGTGCGATCTCGACGGCACCGTGCTGGTCGAGATCGGCGGGTTGCGGATGAAGCGGGTGGACCCGGAGACAGGGCTTGCGCCGGCGCCGCTCACGGCAACCGATGTGACCTTTCCCGACCCTGCCGATGCGCCGCACAAGCGCACCGCCGCCGAGGCGCAACTGGCCTGGAACGTCGGCCAGGGCATCCGCCCGGGCGAGGGGCTCGCGGCCCTGGAGCGCAGCCTCGCGCTCGGCTTGCCGCAGGTCCTTGTCAGCTCGCTGGATCTCGCGGGCCTCATCGCCGAGGCCGACCGGACCGAGCCTGTGGCGCACGCGCCGGGGCAGACATTCGACCGCCCGGATCTCGACACCGCCTATGCCGCGCCCGAGACCGAGGTCGAGACGGCGCTGGCCGAGGAATGGTCGAAGCTGCTCGGCATTTCAAAGGTCGGGATCGACGACGATTTCTTCGACCTTGGCGGCCATTCCCTGATCGCGGTCCGGCTCTGCGCCAACGTGAACAAGACCTGGGCGACGGATTTCGGCCTGGCCGTACTGGCCGAGGCGCCGACGATCCGCGAATGGGCGGCGCGCATCGACCGCCAGACCGCAACCGGCGGCGACGGCTCCGCGGCTGGCGAGACCCGTCCGGCCTTCACCCATATCGTGCCGCTCAACCGCTCGCGCGAGACCCATGCGACACCGGTCTTCCTGGTCGCCGGCATGTTCGGCAACGTGCTCAACCTGCGCCACATCGCGCAGATCCTGGGCAAGGACCGCCCCGTCTACGGGCTCCAGGCGAAGGGACTGCTCGGCGACGACGAGACCTTGCACAGCTTTGAGGAGGCCGCCGCGTCCTGCCTTGCCGAGATGCGCCAGATCCAGCCCGAGGGGCCTTACGTGGTCGGCGGGTTCTCGGGCGGCGGGATCACCGCGCTGGAGATCGCGCGCCAACTCGAGGCCGAAGGCGAAGAGGCGGCGCTCGTGGTCCTGCTCGACACCTACAAGGTCCAGGATCCGGTCCTGAAAAAGATCGACAAGGCACTGATAAAGCTCGCAGAATTCCGCAAGAAGGGTGGGGCTTACGTGTTCGAATGGGCGCGCAACCGGATCGCCTGGGAGTTCGAGAAACGCCGCAAGGGCAACGACGAGCCGGAAGGCACGTTCCACAACCACCGGATCGAGATGGCCTTCCGCGATGCGATCGCGGCCTATCAGCCGCCGCAATACGACATGAACGTCGTCCTGATGCGTCCGGCGCTCGACAAGCACTACAAGGTGAGCCGCGGCCGGTGGATCACCTCGGAAAAACGCTACGTGAGCGACGACAACGACTGGGGTGAACACATCCCGAAGCTGGAAGTCGTCGAGGTGCCGGGCGACCACGGATCGATGGTCCTGGTGCCCAATGTCGGTGTTCTTGGCACCTACCTGCGCACGCGGATCGACGTGGCGCTCGCCTCTCCCGGGGAGATCGTCCAGTGGGACGCCCGGGAAGCGGCGGAGTAAGGAGTGAACCTGTTGTCTGAACCCAAGGTGCTGACGGTCATCCTCAACTACCGCACGCCCGAACTGGCGGTGAAGGCCGCGGAGGGGGCGTTGCGCGAAATGGCGGATCTCGGCGGCGAGATCGCCATCGTCGACAACGATTCTCAGGATGGCTCCCTCGAGCACCTGCTGGCGGCCTCTGCCGAAAGGGGCTGGGCCGAGGACGGCCGGATCCATGTCTACAGCGCCGGCCACAACGGCGGCTTCGGTTCGGGCAATAATTTCGCAATTCGGGCGGGTCTCACCTCGGGCGAGAAACCCGACTACATCTATCTGCTCAACCCCGACGCGGTGCCGGAACCCGGCGCGATCCGGGCGCTGGTCGATTTCTTCGAGGCCCGCCCGAAAGTCGGTGTCGCCGGCAGCCTGATCCTGACGCCCGACGGCGCGCCCGCCTACGGCGCTTTCCGCTTTCCCAACATGGTGCGCGAGTTCGAGGACGCGGCCCGCACCGCGGTGTTCTCGAAACTCCTCGAACGCGGTCGCGACCCGTCGCCGGTCGCTCTGAACACGGTCGAAGTCGACTGGGTGTCGGGTTCCTCGGTGATGTTCCGCCAGGCGATGCTCGACGAGGTCGGGCTCTTCGACGAGACCTATTTTCTCTATTTCGAGGAAACCGACCTGTGCCTGCGCTGCAAGCGGGCGGGGTGGGAGATCTGGTCGCTGCCCGACAGCCGCGTCGTGCATATCGGCGGGGTCGCCACCGGCATGGACCGCTGGGAACGGGTGCCGAACTACTGGTTCGACTCGCGCTATTACTATTTCCGCAAGAACTACGGGCTGCCCTATACCATCGCGGTCACCCTGGCGCTGCTGGCGGGCGAGGGCGTGTGGATGCTGCGCCGTCTCGTGAACCCGAAATCCGTGCGCTACCGCAATACCAGCCGCTTCGGGCGCGATCTCCTGCGCCACCACTTTCGCTCCCTGTTCACCCACCGCGCGGCGCCGTCCGGCACCGCGTCCTGACCCTGTTCAGAGGTTCCGACATGACCCAGTTGTCCTGCCTGCTCATCGGAGAAGAGACACTCGTCATCGGGTGTGGCGACGCGCTCGTGGCGCGCGGTCACACGATCACCGGGGTCGTGAGCGCCAATGAAAAGGTTCGCGCCTGGGCGCGCGACGCGGGGTTCGCCCAGGCGGCGCGCTTCGAGGATCTCATCATCGCCGACGACGACATCCCGGTCGACTGGCTGCTCTCGATCGCCAACCCGGGGGTGATCTCGGAGGCGCTCAGGGCGCTCCCGCGCGAGGGCACGATCAACTTCCAGGACGGGCCGCTGCCGGACTGCGCCGGGCCCAACACGCCGGCCTGGGCGCTCATGGCCGGCGCGCCCAAACACGGGATCACCTGGCACCTTGTCGAGGGCACCAAGGACGAAGGCGACATCCTTTGCCTCAAGGACTTCGACATCGCCGCGGATGAGACCGCCTTCACCCTGAACGCGAAATGCTACGCCGCCGGGCTCGAAGGTTTCGACGCGGTGCTCGACCAGATCGAAGCCGGCAAACTCGACCGGCGTCCGCAGGACCCCGCCCGGCGGCGCTATTTCAAGCCGACCGCGCGCCCCGAGGCGGCCGGCCGGCTCGATTTCAACCGCGCGGCGGTCGAGGTCGCCCGGGTCGTCCGGGCGCTGGATTTCGGCGGCTACTGGAATCCGCTGGCGATGCCGAAAATCAAGGCCGGCGGCCGGCTCCTGCTGGTGGGCAAGGCCAAGACGGTCGAAACCGTCGCCCCCGCCGAGCCGGGCACGGTGCTGAGTGTGAGCCCGGACTCGATGACCGTGGCCACGAGCGACGGCGCGGTGCGTCTCAGCGGCTTCGCCGACATGGCCGGGCATCCGGTAGAACTCTACACCGCGGCCCTCGAAGGGGCGGTGCTGGCCTCGCCCGAGCCGGACCAATCGGAGGCGCTCCGTGCCGCCATGGCCGCGCTCGCGCCGGGTGAGCCCCATTGGCGCGCGCGCCTCGCGGGCTTTCGTCCCGCCCATCTCGCGCTCGCACAGCGCCCCCGCGGGCTCGCCTCCTGGGGCGAGCGGCACTTCACCGCGCCGAAGGGGCTCAACGAAGACGATGCCCTCGCGGCGCTCGCGGCCTGGGCCTTGCACAACACCGGCGACTGGGGGGCGGGTCTCGCCTTCGCCAGCGCCGAGATCGAGGCCGCGGCACAGGCGACGCCGGGCTACGTGACCCCCTGGGTACCGCTCGCGCTCACGCTCGAAGACCCGGCCGCGGCGCCGGTCGCCGCGCTTGCCGGCGCGCTCGCAGATGACCTTGCCGCCGCCCGGACGGGCAGTTTCGCCGCCGACCTCATCGCCCGCGATCCGGGGCTCGCGGCGGTCGAGATGCCCTCGATCGGCCTCAGCCGCAACGGCCCGATCGACGGCACCGCGCTCACGCTCGCGCTGGGCATGGGCCGGATCACGCTCTGGCACGACGCACGGCTGATCGAAGAAGAGGCGCTCGTGCTGCTTGCCGACCGCCTCGTTCTGTTCCTCGACAACCTCAAGGCCACGCCGGACCGGCCGGTGCGCGAGCTCCTGGTGATGCCCGCGCGCGAGCGGGCGTTGACCGTCGTCGACTGGAACCAGACCCAGGCCGAAAGCTACCTCGGGCCGATCCACAGGGCGTTCGAAGCCCAGGTCGACCGCACGCCGGATGCCACCGCGCTGGTGTTCAACGACCGTTCGATGAGCTACGCCGAGCTCGACGCGCGCGCCAACGCGCTGGCGCACCGGCTGATCGCCGAAGGTGCTGTGCCCGGCGACCGCATCGGCATCTATCTCGCCCGCTCCTTCGAGCTGATGATCGCGGCGGTCGCGATCCACAAGGTCGGTGCGGCCTACGTGCCGCTCGACCCCGCCTATCCGGCCGACCGGCTGGTGCATTACGTCACCGACAGCCAGGCCACCTTCGTGGTGACCAACCTCGGCCTGGCCCCGAGCCTGCCGAAATCCGACGCGGTGCCGGTGATGGTGTCAGGCGACGCCGACACCAGCCGCCCGGACCTGGACATCCCCGGCGACGCGCTGGCTTACGTGATCTACACCTCGGGCTCCACCGGCATCCCGAAGGGCGTGCAGGTCGAGCACCGCAACGTGTCCAACTTCTTCACCGGGATGGACGCCTATCTCGACCAGGGGCCAGATCAGGGTCATGACGGCGTCTGGCTCGCGGTCACGAGCCTCGGGTTCGACATCTCGGTGCTGGAGCTGTTCTACACCATCACCCGCGGCTTCAAGGTGGTGATCGTCAGCGAGGAATCCCGCGTGACCCTGTCGGATGGGGACAGCGGCGGCGAAGACTATTCGCTCTCCGCCCAGCTCACCCGCCACAAGGCGACAGTGCTGCAATGCACACCCTCGATGGGGCGAATGATCCTCGCCGACGACGGCGCGCGCGCAGCCCTCGGCGGGCTCAAGCAGATCCTGCTCGGCGGCGAAGCGGTGACCGCCTCGCTCACCGCCGATATCCGCTCGATCTCGGATGCCCAGATCATCGACATGTACGGGCCGACCGAGACCACGATCTGGTCGACCGCGCACCCGGTCGAGGGCAACGAAACCGGCGTCGTGCCGGTGGGCAAGCCGATGGCCAACCAGACGGTCTATGTGCTCGACGCGCATATGCAGCCGGTGCCGGTCGGGCTGCCGGGCGAGCTCTGGATCGGCGGCCTCGGGGTCACGCGCGGCTACTGGCAGCGCGACGAGCTCAACGCCGACCGCTTCCGGCGCGATCCTTTTGCGGAAGAGACCGGCGTCGCGACCTTCGAAGAGGCGCGGATGTACGGCACCGGCGATCTGGTGCGCTGGCGCGCCGACGGGGTGCTCGACTTCCTCGGCCGCACCGACCACCAGGTCAAGATCCGCGGCCAGCGGCTGGAGCTGGGCGAGATCGAGGCCCGGATCAACCGGGCGGACGGTGTGCGCCAGGCGGTCGTGGTGCCGAAAGGGGAGGGGGCGGAGACCCGCCTTGTCGCCTATATCGAGGAGGCCGGCGCCGTCGATACCGCCGCGATCCGCGCCGATCTGGTGGCGAACCTGCCCGAGGTCATGGTGCCGGCGCAGTTCATGGTGCTCGACGCCCTGCCGCTCACCCCCAACCGCAAGGTCGACCGCAAGGCGCTGCCGGAGCCCGAGGCCGAGGTGCGCATCGAGCGGTCCGGCGAGGGGCCGCCCCCCGGGGTCGGGCTTGAGGCGCAGATCTCGACAATCTGGGCCGAGGCGCTCGGCATCGACGACATCCGCGCCGACGACAGCTTCTTCGCGCTCGGCGGCCATTCGCTGCTCGCGGTCAAGGCCCACAAGGAAATCAAGGGTCTGGAAGGGCTCGGGGGCACGGCGATCACCGAGGTCTTCCGGTTCCCGGTCCTGCGCGATCTTGCTGCGCACCTCGCGGCCAAGTACGGCCTCGCCGGTCCCGACCAGGCGTCCGACGCCCCGATCGTGCTGCCCGAGTTCGACCGGGCGGCGATCATGGCGCGCCGCCGCGAGATGCGGGCGAAGCGCGGGCGGGTCGCGGCGTGATGCTCGAGACCGCCTTCCACACCACGGAAGAGACCTTCCAGGGTCTCGTGGACGTCGCGCCGGGACGCCCGGTCGCGGTGGCGGTCACTGATCCCCGGGCCGAATATCCGGGCGCGTTTCCGACCGAACTTGCCGAGATGCCGCGCGCGGTCGACAGCCGCCGGCGCGAATACGTCGCGGGCCGCGTCGCGGCGCACCGGGCGATGGAAAAGCTCGGTCTCAGCGCCCGGCCGGTGCTCTCGAACCGGTCGCGCGCGCCGTCCTGGCCGCGCGGCCTCACCGGCAGCCTCAGCCACAACGACACCACCTGTGTCGCCGCCGTCGCACGGTCGTCGCAGGTCAAGAGCCTCGGCATCGATGTCGAGCACGACAGCCCGCTCGACCCCGACCTCATCGCCACCATCTGCACGCTGGAAGAACGCGCCTGGCTCGCGACCCAACCCGAAGCGGCGCGCGGACGTCTCGCCAAGCTGATCTTCTGCGCCAAGGAAGCTTTCTACAAATGCCAGTTCCCGGTCAGCCACAAGCTGCTCGATTTCGACGCCGTGCTGGTGACGCCGGATGTCGATACCGGCCAGTTCGAAGCGACCTTTTTGGTAGACACCGGCCCGTTTCGCGTAAACCACCGGCTGGACGGCCGGTTCGCTGTGCAGGGCGGGTTGATCCATGCCGCCGTCGTGCTGCTGGCGGACATGGCGCCGAGCTAGGTCCGGGAAAAGTGCCGATGACCGAATATTCATTCCCCGTGTGCCGGCGCGCTCTTGCCGCCACGGCGATCCAACGCCATCTCTTCCCAAATTGGGGGTACGTCATGATCCGTCTGTTCAAAACTCTGCTCGCCGTTCTCGTGTTTCTGGCGGCCCCGGCCCGCGCCGACGCCGATGGGCTCGGGATCAATCTCGCCGCTCCGGTCGACTGGAGCACGGGATTGCCGTTTCTCGACCTGATGAAGACCGCGCGGCCGTGGATCGGCCACGGCGCCGACGATTGGGAGGTCATGAACTGGGACGACATGCTGGCCGCGGGCGTGTTCGACGACGCAGGCTGGCCGACAACGATCCCGCCCGGCGTGAGTTCGATCGGCACGTTGGTGATGACCGGCCTGCCGGATGACGCGGGTGGTGTCGCCGGGCGCTACGTGGTGCGCTGGCAGGGCACCGGCGAGGTCGAGATCGACCAGGGCGCGATGAACGTGAGCTACGGCCCGGGTAGCGCCGAGTTCGACTTCGCACCGGGCAACGGCGCAGTTCACATCACCATCCTGAGCACCGATCCCGGCGGCACCGGCGACTACGTGCGCGACCTCACCGTCGTGCGCCAGGACCGGGTGGCGCTGCACAGCTCAGGCGAGATATTCAATCCCGACTGGATGGCACTGATCGACGGCTTCGAGGTGCTGCGGTTCATGGACTGGATGGAAACCAACGATTCCCTCCTCGCCCATTGGGCCGACCGCCCCGAACCCGGCGACCTCAGCTACCGGATGAACGGCGTGCCTCTGGAGGTCATGATCCGGCTCGCGCACGAGACCGGCGCCGAGCCCTGGTTCAACATCCCGCACCTGGCCGACGACGACTTCGTGCGCAACTTCGCCGAAGTGGTGCGCGACCAGCTCGATCCGGAGCTGCGCGCCTGGGTCGAGTTTTCCAACGAGGTCTGGAACTGGGGCTTCGACCAGGCGCATTGGGCCGACGAACAGGCCCAGGCGCTGTGGAAGCGCGACCCGAGCTGGATCCAGTTCTACGCCGGCCGGGCCACGGAGGTCGTCGACATCTGGACCGAGGTCTTCGGTGACGAGGCCGACGCCCGCCTGGTGCGGGTGATCGCCACCCAGACCGGCTGGTTGGGGCTCGAAAAGCAGATCCTCAACGCCGGCCAATGGGTGGCCGACGAGCGCGGGCGCACGGCCCCGGGCAAACATTTCGACGCTTACGCGGTGACCGGCTATTTCGGCAGCCATCTCGGGCGCGGCGACTGGGC
Organism: uncultured Alphaproteobacteria bacterium; assembly: GCA_963752895.1. Taxonomy (GTDB): domain Bacteria; phylum Pseudomonadota; class Alphaproteobacteria; order Rhodobacterales; family Rhodobacteraceae; genus CAVWAE01. Next base: position 75,453 of record CAVWAE010000020.1, on the reverse strand, counting down.
CGACCCGGTGCGCGCCTGGATCGCCGACAGCAAGGCGGCGGCCGCCGCGCAGGCCGACGCCGACGGGCTCACCGGCACCGCACGCTCGGCCTATGTCGAGGCGCACCGGTTCGACGCGGCGGTGACCCGCGCGGCAGAACACCTCGCCGGGGGCGACGGGCCCCAGGAGGGTGTGCACGATGTGCCGAGCCTGGTCGGCACGCTGTTTCCCTACCACGCCGAGGTCGCGGCCGAATGGGGGCTGGACATGGTCGCCTATGAGGCCGGCACGCACGTGGTGGCAAGCTGGGAAGAACATGACGACGAAGAGCTCAACGCCTTCCTGATCCACCTCAACTACACGGCGGAAATGGCCGCGCTCTACGAGCAGGTGCTCGCGGGTTGGAAAGCCGTGGATGGCGGGGTTTTCGCCGCCTATGTTGACGTCGAATCCCCCAGCAAATACGGCAGCTGGGGACATCTGCGTCATCTGGGAGACAAGAACCCGCGGTGGGATGCGCTGGTTGCGGCACGCGATGAGGTCACACCTGAATGACACCACAGGCTTCGCCCATGCTCAGCGTCATCATCCCGGCGCATGACGAGGCGGGCTATCTCGGGCAGACGCTCGCGGCGCTGCTTGGCTCGGACATCCACGGGCTCGAAGCGCAGGCGATCGTGGTGGCCAACGGCTGCACCGACGACACCGCCCGTATCGCGCGAGGCTTCGAAGCGCAGGCCCGGGACGCGGGCTGGACCTTCACCGTGATCGACAGTGCCGAGGGCGGCAAACCGCTGGCGCTCGATCTCGGCGACGCGGAGGCCACGGGCCGGGTCCTGATCTATCTCGACGCCGACGTGACCGTCTCACCGGGATTGATCGGGGCGCTCGCGCGCGCACTCGACAGCGCGGCGCCGCTCTATGGCGGCGGCACCCCGGTCGTCAGCCGGTCGCCCTCGGCGATCACCCGAGCCTATGCAAGGATCTGGACCCGGTTGCCGTTTTTCATAACCCGCGCGCCCGGCTTCGGGCTGTTCGCGATGAACCGGGCGGGCCGGGCGCGATGGGAAACCTGGCCACGGGTGCGCGGCGACGACGCCTTCGCCCGGCTCGTTTTCGCTGCCGCAGAGCGGGTACAGGTGCCCGAGACCTACGAATGGCCACTGTCGGACGGGTTCTTCCCGCTGGTGCGCGTGCGCCGCCGCCAGGACCAGGGTGTGCGCGAAGTCATGGCCTTCCGGCCCGACCTCGAGGCGAACGAGGACAAGGCCCCGCTCGGGTCCGGCGGCACGCTCAAGCTGTTTCTGAGCGATCCGGTTGGATGGTCGGTCTATACTGCGGTCAAATTCGCAAGCAGGCTGCCTGCCCGCGGCGAACGTTGGGCACGCGGCCGCTGAGCCCGCCACCCCCGGTTTTCGACAAACAGGTCCCGTGCCCGGCTGGCCCGTTCGAGTCGATCGACCTTGGTCCGCCCCGCAAAGCGCGGCTCCCGCGACCGGCCCGCCCAAAGCGGAAGCGCCGGGCCAGGCCATGGATCCTGACGGGAAGTTAACGCTGGAGCCAAATCAACCTATTGATATTTAACGATAATGGAGTTCCCCTAGTCCCCTAGTCCCCTAGTCCCCTAGTCCCCTAGTCCCCTAGCCCCTAGTCCAAAAACACCGGGATATCGAAACATGCAGGATCACGGGGCGGGGCGAACGGGAATGCTTGGGCCGTACGAACACGCCGCCTGATCCACCCGAAACCCGGATCTTCAGACAAGTCCGCACGCCCCGTGCGAACGGTCGGTCGGGGCGCACCCTCAATACTACGCGTAGTTTCCAGGCGTCAGGACGCGGCTTCGATGAAGCCCGCCAGACGCGCGGCCTGTCCGTCGATCCCGTGCCGTTCCAGCACCCGCGCGCGTCCAGCCTGCGCCATCGCCGCACGGGTTTCGGGCGGTGTGGCGGCCAGTTCGGTGATCGCACCCGCAAGCCCTTCTGGATCGCCCGCGGGCACCAGCCAGCCATTCTCGCCCTCGAGAACCAGTTCCGGCGCGCCGGCGACATAGGTGGAAATGACTGGCCGGGCCATGGCCATCGCTTCCATGATGACCATCGGCAGGCCCTCGGCGAAGCTCGGCATCACCAGCGCATCGGCGGCGGCGATTTCGGCGCGTACCCCGGCCTCGTCGAGCCAGCCGGTGATCCGCACTTTGTCCCCGAGCCCGGCCTCGCCGATCGCGGTTTCGAGATCGCCCCGGAGTTCGCCGTCGCCAACCAGCGCCAAAGTCACCGGTGGCCCGTCGGTGCCCAGTTTCGCCATCGCTTCGATCAGCACCTTCTGGCCCTTCTGTTCGACGAAGCGTCCGATGGCGACGAGATGCAAGCCGTCGTGTGCCGGCGGCGGGGCCGGCTCCGGGAAGACGGCCGGCTCGATCCCGCAATGCACGACCTTGACCCTGTCCCAGTCGGCGAGCGGGGTCCAGCGGCAGAGCTGGCTGCGGCCGAACTGGCTGACGCCGACGACGAAGGCGCTGTGCGCGATCTTTTCGCCGAGCGACAGGGCGGCCGGCGCGTCGAATTCCTCGGGACCATGTACGGTGAAACTGTAGTCGGGGCCGCCGAGCACCCGGGTGAGCATGGCCACCGCGGCGGCATTCGTCCCGAAATGGGCATGCACATGGGTGACGCCGGCATGGTCGCAGCGGGCTTTCACATCCGCTGCCTCGGCGAGGTAGATCAGGTGCCTCAGCCGCCCCAGCGGCGAAACGCGGCCGACTTTCAGCGCCAGCTTGAACGCGGCCCAGGCCGGCCCCGGGGCGCTGACGAAGGCGCGCACCAAGGCGCCCGCCAGTCCCGCCGCACCGGCATCGAGCACGTAGGCGGTCTTTGTCGCCTCTTCGCGGTCGCCCGGATCGATCAGCTCCAGTTCGGAACGCCGCATCGCGATCCTGAGCACCGGGACCCCCCGGCGTTCGAGGGCGCGCACTTCGCGGCGGATAAAGCTTTGGGAGGGTTGCGGATAGGTGTTCAGCACATAGGCAATGGTCACGTCACATCCCTTCCGACATTCCGGCCTTCCGACACCCGGGCCTTACCGACACCCGGGGGCGCGCAGGTGGGTGTGCGCCCAGTCCTTATTCGCCGTCCGGTCTACAGGGTCCCGAGCGGCGGTTGCTTGTTCCGCCGGCGATCGCTGCGCCGGCGTCCTTCGCCCACAGAGGGGATGGTTACCACCGGGGTCAGACCCACGCGGCGGGTCATCTGCCCCGACGTTCGGATGACCGGATGCAGGATTTCGAGCAGAAGGGCAAGCCCGCCGCCGAGCAGGAGACCGGCCACGAGGCCCATCGCCACCGTCGTCTTCCGGCTGCGCCCGATCGGAAATTCCGGCACCGTGGCCGCCTCGATCACCGTGAGCCGACCGCCGTGGTCCTGCGCCTCGAGCGCATAGGCGGTCTCGGCCTCGCGCCGGCGGCCCGAAACCACGCTCAGTTCGGTCTGCAGCTGGGTGAGCGCGCGGTCGTAGTCGCTGAGACGGCGTTCGATCACCGGCACCCTGGCAAGGGCGGCTTCGAGCCCGGCCTTGTTCTGAAGCAGCGAGTCGCGCTGGACATTGAGCCGGCCGATGTCGTCTTCCAGCGCCTCGATCTGGATCCTGGCGCGCAGTTGGGCGACTTCGGAGGTCCGGTCGGCCGAGGTGATCTTGCTGATCTCGCCTTCGGCGGTGAGGATCTGCTGACCGATCTCGAACAGCCGGGTGTTGATCGTGCTGATCTCGCCGCGCAGCGACTCGATCGACCCGGAGATCGCCAGCGCGTTCTCGTTGCGGAAGGCTTCGCGCTCGTCTTCGACGGCGGTGATCTCACCGTTCAGCTTCTCTTCCTGAAGCCGGAAGAAATCGAGCGATTGCTGTGCGGTTTCAAGCCTTTGGCTGGCGCTGAGGTCGAGCGTGCGGGTGGCGAAGATATGGGCGAGGTCACGGGCCGTTTCCCCGTTGGACCAGGTCGCGAAGATCCGGACGACCGAGATCGTCCCGTCGTCGCCGAATCCCTCCCGGGCGGCGGCCACCGCGTTGAGGTTGACGGCGCCGCGCACCAAGGCGACGCGGTCGTCTTCGGGCAGGCCCGGGGCGTCGTCGAACAACCCCAGTTCCTCGGCCACCTTGAGCACCGATTCCCGGGTGAACAGGCGTTGTTCGATCGTCTGCAACAGGCGCGCCGACGAGACCTCGCCGACGCCATCCACGGTATCCTCCGATATCACGGGGCGTTCGATCTGGATCACTTCGAGCGCCTCGAAGGCGCGCGGCGTCTTGAGCGCGACATAGGCCGCGGCCAGAACGCACAAAAGCGTTGCCCGCAATATCAGGCGCCAGCGGCGGCGCAGGAGGTCGAGGATTTCGTCGATCAGGTCCAACGGAGACATGTAGCGCGCTTTCCGGTCACAGATTTGGTTTCGGCTTTGGCTTCGGCAAAAATGCACGGCGCCGCGTCATTGCTGCGGCGCTGGCGTTTCGAAATTTGGGCAACCGCGCCGTCGGCGGCGGCGTCAGGTGCGGCCGCGGTTCAGGACGACCCCCATCAGCTTGGATCTGTTCTTGATCAGCCGCTCGCACTCCGCGATGTCCTTGGTCTGGGTGCTGGTGCCATCGGCGATCAGGAGCACGCCATCGACATGCGGCAGCACCGCGCTGAGGTCGTCGTATTCCAGGATCGGCGGCAGGTCGAGCATGACCACGTCGGGCTTCAGCAGGTGCGTCATCTCCGACACCGCGCCGGCGACGAGGCCGCTTTGCAGGAGGTCGGAGGCGTTTGGACGGGCGCTGCGCGACAAGCCAAGCGCAAGGCCGTCATTGTAGCGCACGACATGCTGAAAGAAGGAAATCTCACCGGTCAGGAATTCGTCCATGTTGCCTTCGGCCTCGACACCGATGGTCTCGGCGACGCCGGGGGCCCGCAGGTTGAGGTCGAGCAGCACGGTCTTGCAGCCGGGCACGCGCGACAGCGAGCGGGCGAGGTTGACGGCGGCGAAGGTGGTGCCGTTGCCCGACCGCGGCGAGGCCACGGCGATGCGCTTGAGGCCTTCCGACCGCACACCCTGCAGAAATTGCGTGCGCAGCTGGTCGAAAGCCTGAACGGCGGCCTCACGCCTGGCCGCGATCTTGCGACGGCGCCAGGTCCGGGGCACTTCCGCCTCGGTCCGCTTGGCATTGTGGAGGACGCCCCAGACCTCCTCGCGCGGGTCGCGTTCGACCCCCGTGAGAGACCCGGCCGGCACCGCCACGAGGGCGGTGCCGGTCGGCTTTTTCCTGGGTTCGTCTTTTGAGTGGTCCTGGTCCGACATTCCGGTCAAAGCTTCGTCCGCATGGAGATCCGAGTTCATCTTGTTCATCTTACGGGTCTCCCGCGTCCGAACACTGGCGTCAATAGCCTGTCCGGCGGACCATCACAACAACAGTGCGCAAAAGGATGGAGAGATCCTCGCGGAAGGTTACCTGCCGACGATAGATCCTGTCCATCTCCGCGCGGTAATCGAAGTTGCGGTCGTTGCGTTCGGAAACCTGCCAGAGCCCCGAGATACCCGGGCGCATGCCCCAGTAGATCGGGCCGTTGTAGATGGCGACCTGGTCGGGCAGCATCGGGCGCGGTCCGATCAGGCTCATGTCGCCGGTGACGACGTTCCACAGTTGCGGCAGTTCGTCGAGCGAGGTCACGCGCAGCAGGCGGCCGATCGGGGTGATCCGGGGATCGTGCTTGAGTTTCTGGGTCGCTTCCCACTCGCGCTTCAGCGACGCGTCGCTGTCGAGCAGGGCGGCGAGCTTCTTGTCGGCGTTCTTCACCATCGTGCGCAGCTTCAGGATCCGGTAGCGCGATCCATCGGCCCGCATCCGCTCCTGCTGGTAGAACGGGTTGCCCCCTTCGGCCCAGAGCGCCAGCGCGGTCAGAAGGACCACCGGCAATACAAACGGCGCCGCGAGCAGCACGAGCACCAGGTCGATCACGCGCTTGCCATGGCTGAGATACCACGAGGAATTTGCTGATTTTACACCGGAAATCGGGCGCGGAAACGTCTCGATCGCCTTCATCAGCCGCGGCCTCAATTCCGCTGCGGCATCGACGTGAGGCGCAATCGCGCGTTTCACTTCTTCCACCGGAAGAACGCCAGCTTCAACCCGGCGCCCGGTCATCGTTCTGTTCATTTCCCACCCCTTCTCATTTGCTCGACCGGCATTCCGAGCACGCCCCTCAGCGTTTACTCGGCCGTTCGGGTTTCCCACGTCCCACGCCTAGCAGTGGCGCATGAGCGGGACGGACAACCCTGCTCGGGACTGAGACAAACACCCCGGTTCGTACTCGTTCCACCGGCACAATCGAGACCAACACTTGCCCCAATTTCGCCCTATTCAATCTAGCACCGGCCCGGGCCCGGACCCTGTGCTATCTCGTCTACATACCGTTTCTCGTGCCGCGACAATTTTACAATTCGAGCCTCGGTTCTGAAACGAAGCTTATTACACGCGGGTATTGTCTCGGCTATGGGGAAAACAAAAATCCATATGACCGTCACCGAAATACCGCGGTCGTCGCCAAGGTTCCGGCGACGCACCCACATTTGGCCACATTTGTGCAAAAAAACTGGTGCGCAGGACGCGCTTTTGCCGAATGATTCGGCGCGCCGGACCGGGTCCGGCACAGAAACGGAAAGAAATGGTGAGTCTATATGACAACACGTAAGGGAATACTGCTTGCCGGCGGTTCCGGCACCCGCCTGTTCCCCGCCACCCGTGGGATCTCGAAACAACTCCTGCCGATCTTCGACAAGCCGATGGTCTACTACCCGCTGACCGTGCTGATGCTGGCCGGGATCCGCGAGATCGCCATCATCACCACGCCGCGCGACCGCGAACAGTTCGAGCGGGTGCTGGAAGATGGCAGCCAATGGGGGCTGTCGCTCACCTATATCGAGCAGCCGTCGCCCGACGGGCTCGCCCAGGCCTACCTGCTGGCGGAAGACTTCCTTGCCGGCAGCCCCTCGGCGATGGTGCTGGGCGACAATCTGTTCTTCGGCAACGGCGTCGGCGCCCTGCTCGCGGCGGCCGCGGCCCGCGAGACCGGCGGCACCGTTTTCGGCTACCGGGTGTCCGATCCCGAGCGCTACGGTGTGCTCGGGTTCGATGCCGAGGGCCGGGTGACCGAGATCGTCGAAAAGCCGGAAAATCCGCCGTCCTCCTACGCCGTGACCGGGCTCTATTTCCTCGACGGCACCGCCCCCGAGCGCGCGCATACGATCGCGCCGTCCCCGCGCGGCGAGCTGGAAATCACCGATCTGCTGGGCACTTACCTCGACGACGGCGCGCTGATGGTGGAGACGATGCGGCGCGGTTTCGCCTGGCTCGACACCGGCACCCATGAAAGCCTGCTCAACGCGGCGCAATTCGTCGGCGCGCTTCAGCAGCGCCAGGGCATCATCATCGCGAGCCCGGAAGAGATCGCCTACAAGTCGGGGTGGATCACCACCGAGCAACTTCTCGAACTGGCGGCGCCGCTGAAGAAAACCGACTACGGCCACTACCTCGAGGCGCTTGTCCACGACCGGTAGTCCGGCGCCCGCGCCGGGCACTGGCCGACCGCGACCGAACCCCGCCCCGCAGGCCTGACCGGCGGCGGGGCGGCTTTGTTTTCCGCCGCCGCTTCCGCGGGCGCGGCCAGGCCATTTCCCCCGCCGCGCGACGCAGGGCCGCCCGGTCGCGGGCGGCCGGTTGCCACGGGGCCTGCGCCGCGCCCGGGACGACGGCAGGGTGTGGTGGCGGCGCGCCCGGAGTGCCCCGCGCGCCGTCATCGCGCCGGCGCCTTGGGCGGGGAACGGCAATTGCACTTTTTCAGCATTTTGGCGGCGACGCGGTTGCAGGCCTCGAAAAAATATTGGAAAAGGTGGTGTTTTCGGCGACGCCGGCGACCCGTCGGAGGGAAATATGCTCGGGAATACTCTATTCCCGACATTTGGCCCTCGCGACGGGAAAGACGGATTTCCCGCATTACTTGCCGGTCGGCCCCGGTATTAGCCGGTATTCGGAAATAATCAGAGTATAATTCCCGCATTGTCCCCACAATGGAAACAATCGACCGGACATCGCCCGTGGTGCGTGGGCGAGGGGATGTATTCCCCGCCCGGCCCCGGTGGCGGGCGCCGCCACCCGTTTCCCGGACCGGGTCCAACGGGGGTGGACGAAAATGCCTGTTGAACAGCGACCGGGATTTGGACAAACACCGGGGTGACCGCACAGGAAAGGGGCGCAGGCCGGGGCCCGAGCGCCGACCGCCGCTGATCGATGAAACACGTCGCCGACCTCCTTCACCGCTTCACCCTCGCGCTCTCGATCGCCCTGTTCGGGGTGATGTTCGCGGCCCAGCTCATCGTCGTGCTGATGCGCTACGTCATGGGGGTCGGGTTCCTCGAGTTGCAGGACGCGATCACCTACAGCTTCTCCGCCCTCGTGGTCCTGACGATCCCGCTGGCGCTGCGCGCGGGCCGGCACGTGCGGGTCGACATCCTGCGGGGCGGGTTCTCGGCGCGCACCAACGCGTCGCCTCGACCGCTGGGGGCATGCGCTGTTCACCCTGCCGGTCTTCGGCCTGATGCTGTGGAACGCCTGGCCGCTCGTCGCCGCCTCCTGGTCGATCTTCGAGGGCTCGCGCGAAACCGGCGGGCTGCCGGGGCTGTTCGCAGTCAAGTCGACCATCGTGGTGATGTGCGTCCTGGTGCTCCTGCATGCGGTCATCGACGTTGATCGGTGGACGGGATTGATGACGGGACCGATAGCGGGGCAGGGGAGGCGCGGGATGACGATTGAGCTCGTCTGGCTCCTGGGGATGACGGCGGGGCTCTTCGCCGGCATCCTGTCCGGGGTGCCGGTCATGCTGGTCATCGCCGGCGTGCCGACGCTGGTGGCGCTCGCCGCGCATCTCACCGGGCATTTCGACCTCACCTACTTCCAGGCCGTGCCGCAGCGGGTCTTCGGGGTGATGGAGAACACGCTGCTCATCGCGGTGCCGCTGTTCGTGCTGGTCGGGGTGCTGCTCGACCGCTCGCGGCAGGCCGAACGGATGCTGACCAACATCAACCGGCTGTTCGGCGGCACCCGCTCCGCGCTTGCGCTTTCGGTGGTCGTGGTCTCCGCCCTGATCGCGGCCTCGACCGGGATCATCGGCGCCACCATCGTCATGCTCGGGTCTCTCAGCCTGCCAACCCTGCTGGGCGCCGGGGTCGACAAGCGCACCGCGTCCGGGCTGATCTGCGCCTGCGGCACGCTCGGCCAGATCATCCCGCCCTCGATCGTGCTGATCCTGCTCGGCGACCAGGTGTCCAACGCCTATATCGAAGCGCAGCAGCGGTCCGGCAATTTCGCGCCCGACCCGGTCACCGTCGGCGACCTGTTCGCAGGCGCGATGCTGCCGGGGCTGATGCTGGTGGCGTTCTACGCGGCCTGGGTGTTGTGGAAACTTCGCGGCCAGGGGCAACGCGCCGGCGCACGCCGGCGCGGTGCCCGGACGCGCGCCCGGGCTTCCCCTCGCCGAGGTCGTCTCCGGCATCCTGCCGACGCTTGCGCTGATCGTATCGGTGCTGGGATCGATCCTGATGGGCCTCGCGACCCCGACCGAAGCGGCCGGCGTCGGCGTCGGCGGCGCGATCCTCGTCGCCGCCGCGCAGGTGTCGCCGGCCCTGAAGCGCCACGCGCTCTTCACCGCGGCGCTCGCCGTCCTGTTGCTCGCCGCCGCCGCCGTCGGGATCGTGCGGGTCGAGTTCACCCACGGTGCGCTGACCGCCACCCCCGCCACGCTCGTGGCCGGCGGCCTCGTCGCCTTGACGCTTGCGGGCCTCGCCCGCGCCGCCCTCGCCCTCGTGCGCGCCCACATCCTCGGCCCCGCGATCACCGAGACGCTGATGGTCTCGGGCATGATCTTCGGCATCGTCATCGCCGCCTCGATCCTCAGCCTCGTCTTTCGCGGCTTCGGCGGCGACGAGATGGTGTCCGAGGTCATGCACAAGGTCCCCGGCGGCGCCTGGGGCATGCTCGCCGTCACCATGCTGGTGGTGTTCCTGCTCGGGTTCATTCTCGAGTTCGTCGAGATCATCTTCATCGTGATCCCGATCGTCGGCCCGGTGATCCTGCAAGGCCAGATCGACCCGGTCTGGTTCGCGATCCTGTTCGCGATGAACCTGCAGACCTCGTTCCTCACCCCGCCGTTCGGCTTTGCGCTGTTCTATTTCCGCTCGGTCGCGCCACCGGACGTGACGACGGGCGACATCTACCGCTCGATCGTGCCCTTCGTCTTGATCCAGATTGTGGCAATCGGTCTGCTTGCCCTGTTCCCGCCGCTTGCGACATGGTTGCCGGACGTGCTGTTCTGACTTGTACCCAACCCTGGAGGACCTCCCATGAAACGTCGTGACTTTCTGAAATCAGGGGCCATCGCCGCCCCCGCGGCGGCGCTCGCGGCGCCGGCGCTCGCGCAAGGCAAGGTCGAGTGGAAGATGCCCACCGCCTTCCCGGCCCAGGCGCCGGGTGTGGGCACCAACGCCACCACCTTCGCGGCAAGGGTCGCGGCGATGTCGGACGGCCAGCTCGAGTCTCAAGGTGTTCTCGGGCGGCGAGCTGGTGCCGCCGTTCGGTGTCGAGGACGCGGTCGAACAGGGCACCGCCGAGATCGGCCATTCGACACCCTACTATGCCGCCTCCAAGAACACCGCGCTGCATTACTTCTCCGCCGTGCCCTTCGGGATGACCGCGGTCGAGACCTCGGGCTGGCTGCGCTACGGCGGCGGCCAGGAGATCTGGGACGCGCTCTATGCCCAGCGCGGCCTGGTGCCGTTCTACTCGGGCAACTCGGGCGTCCAGGCGGCGGGCTGGTTCAAGACCCCGATCGAGAGCGTCGACGACCTCGCCGGCCTCAACTTCCGCATCGCCGGACTTGGCGGCGAGACGATGCGCAAGCTCGGCGTCAACGCGGTGCTGCTGCCGCCCACCGAGATCTTCCCCGCCTTCCAGTCGGGCGCGATCGACGCGGCGGAATGGGTCGGCCCGCTGCTCGACCAGGCCTTCGGGCTGCAGAAGGTCGCCAACTACTGCTACCTGCCGGCCTTCCACGAACCCTCCGCCGGGCTCGAAGTGGTGGTCAACGCCGACGCCTGGGCCGAACTGCCCGCGCATCTTCAGGCCATCATCCGCAACGCCGCCGATGCCGCCGCCGCCGAGAGCCTCGCCCAGTTCGACTGGTTCAACGCCCAGGCCTTCGCCCAGCTCAAGGAACAGGGCGTCGAGTTCCGCGCCTTCCCCGACGACGTGGTCGCGGCGCTGAAGGTGGCCGCGGCGGAAGTGCTCGACGAGAACGCCGCCGCCAACCCCGATTTCGCCCAGGTAAAAGAAAGCTACGACGCAGCCCTGGCCCTCGCGCGCCCCTACGGCCAGGCAATGAAAGCGCCCGTCTTCTCGCAACGCGCCTGAGACGGGGCAGGGGTCCCGACGCCGCAGCGTCCCGGTTCGGGGACCGGGGCGGGTGCTGTATTCGGGCCGGACCCGGGGACCGGGACGGGGCGCGGGCCCGTCCGCCCCGCTCCGGCCCGCGATCGGGTGTCTCGCCGGGCGGCGCAGATGTCGGCGCCCGGTTTAACCCCGCGCAGGCACGCGCGGGTCCTGCGCGCCATGCCCCGATTTCCATTGCCCTCGACAACGGTCTGACGGCTTGGTCAAATTTTCCCTGCGTGACTCCTTGCGCCGCAATCGTTTTCGGAGTTTGATCCCGCCCATGGGGGCACCGGGCGACCGTCGTGTCATGCTGCTGCTGCGGGCCGAGGTTCGTGGGTCGTGGCTTTTCATGCCGTCGCCGGCAGACCCCCAAGCCAAATCCAGGAGGGAGTTCACCCCAATGTCACTTCGCAACCTACTGACCGCGACCAGCCTCGTCATGACGATGGCCGGCGCGGCTTCGGCGCAATCGACGCTCGTCTATTGCTCCGAAGGCAGCCCCGAGGGCTTCGACCCGGCGCTCTACACGGCCGGCACCACCTTCGACGCCTCGTCGCACCCGATCTTCAACCGCCTCGTCGAGTTCGAGCGCGGCACCACCGAGATCGTGCCCGGTCTGGCCGAGAGCTGGGAGGTCTCCGACGACGGCCTGACCTACACCTTCAAGCTGCGCAAGGGCGTCAAGTTCCACGCCAACGACGACTTCACCCCGACGCGCGACTTCAACGCCGACGACGTGATCTTCTGCTTCGAGCGCCAGCTCGAGCGACGGACAATCCGTATGGCACGACGTCTCGGGCGGGTCCTGGGAATACTTCAACGGCATGGGCATGCCGGACCTGATCAAGTCGCATCGAGAAGGTCGACGACATCACCGTCAAGTTCGACGCTCAACCGGCCGGAAGCGCCGTTCATCGCCAACCTCGGCATGGACTTCGCCTCCATCATGTCGGCCGAATACGCCGACAAGCTGATGGCAGCCGGCACGCCGGAGCAGCTCGACCAGAAGCCGGTCGGCACCGGCCCGTTCAGCTTCGTCGCCTACCAGAAGGACGCGGTGATCCGCTACAAGGCGCAACCCGGACTACTGGGCCGGCAAGGCGCCGATCGACGACCTGGTCTTCGCCATCACCCCGGACGCCTCGGTGCGCTACCAGAAGCTGCAGGCCGGCGAATGCCACGTGATGCCGTATCCGAACCCGGCCGACGTCGCCGGCGATGAAGGCCGACGCCGACGTCAACCTGCTGGAGCAGGAAGGCCTCAACGTCGGCTATCTCGCCTTCAACACCGAGAAGGCGCCGTTCGACAACGCCGAGGTGCGCCAGGCGCTGAACATGGCGATCAACAAGCAGGCCATCATCGACGCGGTGTTCCAGGGCGCCGGCAAGATCGCCAAGAACCCGATCCCGCCGACCATCTGGTCCTACAACGACGCGATCGAGGACGACCCCTACGATCCGGAAGCCGCCAAGGCGCTGCTCGCCGAAGCCGGCGTCACCGATCTGTCGATGAAGATCTGGGCGATGCCGGTGCAGCGGCCCTACAACCCGAACGCGCGGCGCATGGCCGAGCTGATCCAGGCCGACTGGGCCAAGATCGGCGTCGAGGTCGAGATCGTCTCCTACGAGTGGGGCGAGTACCTCGAGCGCTCCAAGGACGGCGAGCGCGACGGCGCGGTGCTGCTCGGCTGGACCGGCGACAACGGCGACCCGGACAACTTCCTGGCCGTGCTGCTCGGCTGCGACGGCGTCGGCGGCTCCAACCGCGCCCACTGGTGCAACAAGCCGTTCGACGACTGCTGATCCAGAAGGCCAAGACGACCTCCGACACGGCCGAGCGCACCGAGCTCTACGAAGAGGCGCAGGTGATCTTCAAGGAGCAGGCGCCGTGGGTGACCATCGCGCACTCGGTCGTCTTCATGCCGATGCGCCACGAAGTCGAAGGCTACGTGATCGACCCGCTCGGCGGCCACATCTTCTACGGCGTCGACCTGGCCGAATAATCAGCCGGGGCGCGGGGGGCTTGCGGCTCCCCGCGCCTCATGCCAAAGGCGTGCGGGGCGCGCGGGCATGCATGCTCGGGCGCCCCGCTTCGCAACCAGCGAACCCGAGGTCCGATGCTCCGCTTTTTCCTCGTCCCGCCTGCTCACTCTTCGTGCCGACCTTCATCGGGGTGACGCTGATCTCGTTCGCCTTCATCCGGCTGCTGCCGGGCGATCCGATCATCGTGATGGCCGGCGAGCGCGGCATCGACCGCCGAGCGCCACGCCGAGCTGCAGGCCGCAGTTCGGCTTCGACCGGCCGATCTTGGTGCAGTACTGGGACTACCTCACCGGCGTGCTGCAGGGCGATCTCGGCAAGTCTATCGTCACCAAGCAGCCGGTGCTCGACGAGTTCTTCACGCTGTTCCCGGCAACGATCGAGCTGTCGCTCTGCGCCATCATCTTCGCGATCCTCGCTCGGCCTGCCCGGCCGGCATGATCGCGGCGGTGAACCGCGGCAAGTTCTTCGACCAGGCGCTGATGGCCGCCGCCCTGATCGGCTACTCGATGCCGATCTTCTGGTGGGGCGCTGCTGCTGATCATCCTGTTTTCCGGCAATCTCGGCTGGACGCCGGTCTCGGGCCGGATCATCGCTGCTCTACTACTTCGACCGGTCACCGGCTTCATGCTGATCGACAGCCTGCTGCTCCGGCCAGAAGGGCGCCTTCACCTCGGCCGTGTCGCCACCTGATCCTGCCGACCGATCGTGCTCGGCACCATCCCGCTGGCGGTGATCGCCCGCCAGACCCGCTCGGCCATGCTCGAAGTGCTCGGCGAGGACTACGTGCGCACCGCGCGGGCCAAGGGGCTCGCCGCCGATCCGGGTCATCGGCCTGCACGCGCTGCGCAACGCGCTGATCCCGGTGATCACCGTGATCGGCCTGCAGGTCGGCGTGCTGCTCGCCGGCGCCATCCTGACCGAGACGATCTTCTCCTGGCCCGGCATCGGCAAGTGGATGGTCGATTGCGATCTTCCGGCGCGACTACCCGGTGGTGCAGGGCGGGCTGCTTGCTGATCGCCGGTGTTCGTCATGGTCGTCAACCTGATCGTCGATCTGCTCTACGGCCTCATCAACCCGCGATCCGGAAGCGCTGACATGGCCGATGCGACCCTCGTCCACCGCCGTCCCGCCGCACGCGCCCGGCCGCCTGCGCGAGTTCTGGAGCTATTTCCGCGAGAACCGCGGCGCGGTGATCGGGCTCTGACGTCTTCACCGTGCTGGTGGTGCTGGCGCTCACCGCCGACGTCATCGCGCCGCATGGGACCCGACGGTGCAGAACCGCGGCGCCACGCTGGTGCCGCCGGTCTGGCAGGAGGGCGGCTCGTGGTCCTATCATCCTCGGCACCGACGCGCTCGGCCGCGACATCCTCTCGCGGCTGATCTACGGCGCGCAGCTCTCGCTTCTTCGTCGGCATCGTCGTGGTCATCGCTCGCGCTCTACGGCCGGCATCCTGGTCGGTCTGATCGCCGGCTTCTTCGCCGGCATGGCTCGACACGATCATCATGCGGATCATGGACATCATCCTGGCCTTCCCGGCGCTGCTGCTCGCGCTGGTGCTCGTCGCCATCCTCGGGCCGACGCTGATCAACGCGATGATCGCCATCGCCATCGTCTACCAGCCGCACTTCGTGCGCCTGACCCGCGCCGCGGTGCTGTCCGAAAAGACCAAGGACTACGTCATCTCGGCGCGGGTCGCCGGCGCCGGCCCGGCGCGGCTGATGTTCATCACCGTGCTGCCCAACTGCCTGGCGCCGCTCATCGTCCAGGCGACGCTGTCCTTCTCCAACGCCATCCTCGACGCCGCCGCGCTCGGCTTTCTCGGCATGGGCGCGCAGCCGCCGACGCCGGAATGGGGCACGATGCTCGCCGAAGCGCGCGAGTTCATCCTGCGCGCCTGGTGGGTGGTCACCTTCCCCGGCCTCGCGATCCTGATCACCGTGCTCGCCATCAACCTGATGGGCGACGGGCTGCGCGACGCGCTCGACCCCAAGCTGAAGCGGAGCTGAGCGCGATGCCGCATCCCGTCCCGACCGCCGCTTCAGCCATCGGTGCCGCTGCGTTCGCCCGCCTTTCGCCCGTTATCGCTAACGTCAATAAAATCAATACCCTGACCCCGTGTCCGAGTTCGCCCACCCGCAAGGAGGCTGCGCCATGCCGCTCTTGAGCGTTCGCAATCTCACCGTCGAATTCGCCACCACGGCCGGCGAGTTCCGCGCCGTCGAGGGTGTCGACGTCACCGTCGACGAGGGCGACGTGCTGGCGATCGTCGGCGAGTCGGGCTCGGGCAAGTCGGTCGCGATGCTGGCGGTCATGGGGCTGTTGCCCTGGACCGCGACGATCACCGCCGACGAGATGAACTTCGACGGGCATGACATCCGTACGCTCACCGCCCAACAGCGCCGCAAGATGATCGGCCACGACATGGCGATGATCTTCCAGGAGCCGATGACGTCCCTCAACCCGTGTTTCACCGTCGGCTTCCAGATCGAGGAGATCGCTCAAGAAGCACATGGACCTCAGCCGCGCCGAGCGCCGCACGCGGGCGATCGAACTGCTCGACCTGGTCGGCATCCCGGCTCCCGAAACCGCGGCTCGGCGCCTTCCCGCACCAGCTCTCGGGCGGCATGAGCCAGCGGGTGATGATCGCCATGGCGCTCGCCTGCAATCCCAAGCTGCTGATCGCCGACGAGCCCACCACCGCGCTCGACGTGACGATCCAGGCCCAGATCCTCGACCTGCTCGCGCCGGCTGCAGCGCGAGACCGGCATGGCGCTGATCCTGATCACCCACGACATGGGCGTGGTGGCCGAGACGGCGCAGCGGGTCGAGGTGCAGTACGCCGGGCAGAAGGTCGAGGAACAGCCGGTGCGCGCGCTGTTCGAGACCCCGCATCATCCCTATACCGCGGCCCTGCTCGCGGCGCTGCCCGAACGCGCCACCGAGCGCCGGCTGCCGACGATCCCGGGCGTCGTGCCCGGCCAGTTCGACCGGCCGCACGGCTGCCTGTTCTCGCCGCGCTGCACCCTCGCCGACGACCGGTGCCGGACCCAGGAACCTCCCGTGCAGGGGCCGAACTCGGCCTCGCGCGCTGTCATTACCCGATCCCGACCCCGGGCCCGACCGCGAAACAGGAGGTGGCCCAATGACCCAACCCGTCATCACCGCCGAAGGCCTCGCGCGCCACTACGAAGTTGGCGGCGGCATGTTTTCGAAGCCCAAGGTGGTGCGCGCGCTCTCCGAGGCGAGCTTCTCGATCGATCCCGGCAAGACCCTCGCGGTGGTGGGCGAGTTCGGGCTGCGGCAAGTCCACGCTGGCGCGCCTGGTGACCCTGATCGAAGAGCCGACGGCCGGCAGCTTCACCCTGGGCGGCGGTGCCGGGCACGACGGACAAATTGGGCGAGCTTGCGCGAATCCGTGCAGATCGTCTTCCAGGACCCCTACGGCTCGCTCAACCCGCGCCAGAAGGTCGGCGCGATCCTCGAGGAGCCGCTCAAGATCAACCGCCCGAACATGTCCGCCGCCGAGCGCGAAGAGAAGGCGCGCGCGATGATGGAGCTCGTCGGGCTGCGCCCCGAGCATTACGACCGCTACCCGCACATGTTCTCCGGCGGCCAGCGCCAGCGCATCGCGATCGCCCGGGCGCTGATGCTGGAGCCCAAACTCATCGTGCTCGACGAGCCGGTCTCGGCGCTCGACGTGTCGATCCAGGCCCAGGTGCTCAACCTGCTGCTCGATCTGCAGGAGCGGCTCGACCTCGCCTACCTGTTCATCAGCCACGACCTCTCGGTCGTGCGTCATGTCGCCGACGAGGTGATCGTGATGTATCTCGGCCGGCCGGTGGAGTTCGCCTCCAAAGAGGCCTTGTTCGCCCATCCGCGCCACCCCTATTCCAAGGCGCTGCTGTCGGCGACGCCGACGACCGAACCCGAACGCAAACTGGAGCGGATCAAGCTCGAAGGCGAGCTGCCGTCGCCGCTCGACGTGCCGGACGGTTGCCCCTTCGCGCCGCGCTGCTGGAAGGCGCAAGGAAAATGCCGCGCCGAACGGCCGGAGCTCAAGGGCGTGGACCACCGCGTCGCCTGTTTCTACCCGGAGTAGAGATCGAAAGCTGATCCTCCGCGCAAAGCTTTGATTTTATGATGTAAATCCCTACGTCGCGCCTGATCCGAAGCGCGCGCCTTGAGCGCTTGCACCATTCCCGCGGGCCGAAAGACATGAGAGCGAGGCCGGTCGCCTGCGGGGCGGCCCGGTGCGCGACAAGCCATTCGCGGGGAAATGTGCTACAATCCCCTCATTCTCAGACGATTGTTTCGGTTTTCGAACAACTTTTTGTCACTCAAGCATAGGAGGCCGCTCGCCATGGGCACCGTCCGCTATTTCGATAACAATCAAAGGGTCCAATTCCACGGAAACATGGACGTCTATCAGAACACCAAACTGACACCCGACAGCACTGGAGATGGTCTACGACGAGGCCACCCACGGCCCGAAGGATGACGAACTGCCCTACCGGATCAAGTTCGTTGTCGAGGGTGGTGTGGTCGAAACTTACGAGACCGGGCCCTTTGCGGGTGAGTGGGACTACACCGCCGGCACGCTTACAAAAGTGGCCTTTACAACGAGGCTGGCGACAAGCTGATGAAAATCAGCGGGCTAGATCTGTCGATGCCCTACGTCTCGGCAATGATCTTCTCAGGCGACGGCTGGAGCGCGGTGAACCACATCGTCGCGCAGGGGCATGTTTTTCACGGCTCCAACCTCACCGTGCCGAGGGATCCCGACGAAGGTGACGGCATCAAAACCGGTCATGGCGACGACGAGGTCTTCGCGGGAAAGGGGGACGACTACATCGACGATTTCGGTGGGCGCGACATCTACCGCGGCGGCGCCGGCCGGGACGAGGTGAGCTACAACAGCCACCGCTGGGCCCGGCCTGTCCACCGACGGTATCGTCGCCCGGCTCGACAAGGGCTACGTGATCGGCACCGACGGGCTCAAGGACACGATTAACAGCATCGAGCGCATCCAGGGCTCGATGTTCGACGACCGGATGATCGGCAACGGCGGCGACAATTGGTTCGAAGGGCTTGGCCGGGAACGACGTCTTCAACGGCAAGGGTGGCTGGGACACGGTGCAGCTACTCCGCCCACGACTGGGTCGGCGGTGTCGGCGGCGTTCGGGTGAACCTCGCAAAGGGCACCGTGCGCGACGAGTTCGGCAATCGCGACACCCTCAAAAACATCGAGGAGGTCCGCGGCACCAATCAGAACGACTGGTTCCGCGACGACAAGAACGACAACTGGTTCAGTGGTGAGGACGGCGACGACATCTTCAGTTTCGGCAGCGGGAATGACGGCGCCTGGGGCGGGGCCGGCGCGGATACATTCAAATTCCGGGGCGATGTGTTCGGGGACAACTACATCGAAGACTTCGAGGACGGCGTCGATATGCTCCAGATCCTCAACGCGCCCGACTTCGCGTCTCTGACCATCACACCGGATGGCGCCGACACGTTGGTGCAATGGAACGGCAACGAGGTGCGGTTGAACAACGTCACGTCCACCGACATCACCGAAGACGATTTCATCTTCTGATCCCTGGCCCGGGCCGCGTGACAGGTGCGCGCGGCCCTCGTGCCCGCGGACCGGGGGCGACCCGCCACTGTCGCCCCGGCTGGTCGCGGGTTTTCCTCCTGACCGGGTGAGGCGGCAAAACCCCCCCGACATCGCCCGAGGGCCCGGGAAACCAGGGCGATACGCTCAGCCATGCATCACCGGAATACCCGCCAGTCAGCGGGGCAATTCGGCCACGGTCGGGGCCGAAACACCTGCCCGGTTTGTCCCAAATCAAATCGTGATGCGTGAATGTGTGGTTTATCCCGTGTCAAATTCGCGGTTCACGGATCCCTGACCCTCATGCGCAGCACCGGCTCGATCTTCGCAAATGACGCCACCACGCCGGGGCGACGCCCCGTTTGGGTGGACGGGGTGCGCAGCCGGGCCCGGGCGCCGCGCCTCGGATCGGACTTTTGGAGGGTACTGACATGACGCGCCCCATGGATTCCCTGAAGCTCTTCGCGACGCTTCTGGTCTTCTGGATCCTGCTCAACGGCTCGCTTCAACCGGGCACGCTCGCGGTCGGGCTGGCCGTCGCGGCGGTGATCGTGGTGTTTTTCCGCGATACGCTTTCGGTGCTCTCGGGCCACAAGCTCACGCTGCCCGCGCTTTGGGCGTCGCTGCGCTTTGTCGGCTACTTCCTCAAGGAATTGGTCAAGGCCAACCTGCAATTGGCCGCCATCGTGCTCGATCCGCGTCTGCCGATCGAGCCCGCCATCGTCGCCACGCAGGTGAAGCTCACCCACCCGGTGGCGCGGCTGTTGCTCGCCAACGCGATCACCCTGACCCCCGGCACGCTCAGCGTGCACTACAAGGGCGACACGCTCTATGTGCACTGGGTCAAGGCCCGGGGCACCGACCGCGAGACCGCAACACGCGACATCGTCGCCGGTTTCGAACGCTACCTGGAGGCCATGTATGACTGAGATCGTGCTCTACGCGGCGGGCGCGCTGCTGGCGCTCGCCTTTCTGCTCGCGATGATCCGCTTCGCGATCGGCCCGCGCGCGGTCGACCGGGTGGTGGCCTTCGACGTGCTCACCATCCTGTCGATCAGCGCCATCGTCGTGGCCGCGCTCGTGGCCGGGCGGTCGATCTATCTCGACGTGGCGCTGGTCTACGCGCTTCTGTCCTTCCTCGGCGTGATTGTCGCCGCGCGCTACCTCGAAGGGGGCGAATGATGGCAGACCTTCTCGACCTCGTCGGCGCGCTCGTGCTGCTGGCCGGTGCATTCTTTCTGTTCCTCGGCGGGCTCGGGCTCTACCGGATGCCCGACATCTACAACCGTATCCAGGCCGGCACCAAGGCCACCACGCTGGGCACGCTGCTTCTGCTGCTGGGCGCGGCGATCATGGCGCCGGGTTTGGCGATCAAGCTCCTGCTCATCATGCTGTTCCTGATGTTCACCAACCCCTTGTCGAGCCAGGTCCTCGCGCGCGCCGCGCACCGGTCTGGCGTGCCGACAGGCGCTACGACCCGCCACGACCAACTCGCCGAAGACCTCGCCAAATCCAAGACGGGAGATCTCACATGACGCTCCTGCCCCTCGTCGCCGTCGTCGGCTTCGGCCTGATGGCCGTCACCGCCGCTTTGGTCGCTCTGGTCACCAACACCACCACCGTCGCGGTGATCGCGGCGGGGCTCGTCAGCCTCTTCGCCTCGGTGATCTACCTCGTTCTCGCCGCGCCCGACGTGGCGATGACCGAGGCGGCCATCGGCTCGGGCCTCACCACCTTCCTTTTCTTCTACGTGCTCGGGCGCATTCGCCGGGAGGGCGGACATGACCAGTAGATTTACCACGCAGTTCACGGTTCGGGGCGCCATCGCGCTCGTCCTGCTCGCCCTGCTCGGCACCGCCTTCTGGACGCTCACCGCCGGCTATGCGCCGGACGCCGAGTTGAACCGTACCGCGAGCTACTACGCCGAGAACACCGCCCGGGAGACCGGCGCCCAGAACATCGTCACCGCGATCATCGTGACCTACCGGGGTCTCGACACGCTCGGCGAGGTGACGGTGCTGTTCTTGACTGCCGCGATCATCGCGCTGGTGCTCGGCCAGTCGAAAGCGCCCGCCGGCACCTCCGGCTCGGGCTTCCTGCCCTCGGGCGAGTTGCTCACCACCGGCACAAGGATGCTGTTGCCGATCATCCTGCTGTTTGGGGCTTATGTCTTCGTCAACGGCCACCTGACACCCGGCGGCGGCTTCCAGGGCGGCGCGATCCTCGCCTCCGGCATGCTGCTGCTCTTGCTCGCCGACCCCGGAAAGCGGTTCCGGCGTGCGGTGATCCACCGGGTCGAGAGCCTGTCAGGCCTCACCTACGTCATCATCGGCGTGCTCGGGATCGCGCTCGCAGGCGGCTTCCTCGACAACCGCATCCTGCCGCTCGGCGACTACGGCCAGCTGCTTTCGGCCGGGGCCATCCCGCTGATCTACACGCTCATCGGCCTCAAGGTCGGGGCCGAGTTCAGCTCGATCCTCGAAAGCCTCGAAGAAACGGAGGACGCCTGATGCTCGCCCAAATCGCCATGGCCACGGGCTTCGTGCTCATCCTGATGGGCCTCTACGGGGCGCTCACCCACCGCAACATCCTGCGCATGATCGTCGGCTTCACCATCGCCTCGACCGGGGTCAACGTGGTGCTCGTCGCGGTCGGCTACCTGCCGGGACGCGCGGCGCCGATCCTCGATGAGGCGGTGCCGGTCGCCGAGGCCTCCGCCCGGATCATCGACCCGGTCCCGCAGGCGCTCGTGCTCACCGCCATCGTCATCGGTCTCGGCGTCACCGCGCTGATGCTCGCCTATGCCTACCGGCTGTTCCGCACCCGCCACAGCCTCGACATCTCAACCTTCACGGAGCTGAAATGGTAAGCGCGATCTTCATCATCGCCGTCGGGCTCGGCACCGCCTTCCTGCTCGGCCTGGTCAAATCCGACCAGAAGGCGTTCGCCTTCACCCTCACCATCGCGGCGCTCGCCTTCATGTCCTGGGTCGCCTACGACTGGACCCTCGCCCTGTCGCGCGGCACCGTGGAACCGACCACGATCCTGACCGCGGGCACCCAGCCGCCGTTCGCGATCAACCTGTTCATCGGTCACGCCGAGGCCTGGCTGCTCACGATCATCAACGTCAGCGGTCTGCTCGCGGCTTTCTACATGCGCGATGCGCTGTGCCGGCTGGGGCGGGGCGCGATGGCGGTGCTGCTGGTCGTGGTGATGGCGTTGTCGGGCCTCGTGCTGACGCGCGACGTCTTCAACCTGTTCGTCTTCTTCGAGCTGATCGTGATCGCCACCGGCGGCCTCGTGCTGCTGTCGGAAGACACGCGCGCCGTCGCCGCCGGGTTCAAATACCTTGTGGTCAGCCAGATCATCTCGATCCTGCTGCTGGTCGGCATCATCTTCACCTACCACGCCAACGGCTCGCTCAATATCGACGATTTCGCCGAAGTGCCGCTCGCCTTCCAGGGCGCCTCGCTGGCGATGTTCCTCCTGCTCATGGCGATGGTGCTGGAGCTTAAACCCTTCCCGGCAAACGGCTGGGCGCTCGACATCTACGAAAGCGCGCACCCGGGGTTCTCGGCGCTCTTCTCCGCCGCTTCGGGCACCGCCGCGCTGTTCGCCGCCGACAAGATCGCCGCCGCCGCCGGGCCGGCCTGGCTGCCGATGTTGACCGGGATCGGCCTTTTCACCTTCCTCGGCTCCAACCTGCTGGCGCTCGCGCAGGACAATGACCGCCGGCTGCTCGGCTACTCCTCCGTCGGCCAGATCGGTCTCGTGCTCGCCATCGTCGGCCAGCGCGACATCCTCGGCGATGCCTATCTCTACGTTGCCGGCGGGGTGCTCATCACCCATGCCGTCGCCAAGGCCGGGCTCTACTGGATCTCCGGTCTCGTGCCGGGCCGGTCGCTCACCGACTGGGCGGTGCTCCGGGTCAACCCGGTGCTGGTCTTCGCCTTCGCCTCGTTCGTGGCGATGCTGATCGGCCTGCCGCCGTTCCCGAGCTTCTACGCCAAGTGGGACCTCGTGCATGCGCTCGTCGCCTCGGGCCGGTTCTGGATCATCGGTTTCATCCTCGTCGGCGCGTTGATCGAGGCGGGCTACATGTTCCGCTTCTTCGGCTACGCCATCAAGCGCGAGGCCACCACCGCCTTCCCGGGCTTCGCGGTCGACAAGGTGGGCGTGGTCGTCGCCGCGCTTGCCGCCGGCTGGGCGCTCGGCTTCGTCTGGGGCGGCGCATCGGCGAACCCCAACCTGCTCACCCTCACGCCCATCCTGTTCGCGCTCGCCTTCCTGGTGCTCGAACCGCTCCCGGCGTGGGTCAAGAACATCGTCGCCATCGCCGGGCTTGTCGCCTGGTTCTGGCTCCGGATGGACAGCTACGACCCGATGCAGATGATCTTTGCGGTCGTGATGCTGCTCGGCGGCGCGGTCATCCTGATCGCCTCGTTCACCGAACACGGCCGCCGGATCGGCTTCTACGTACCGGCGATGCTGATGTACGCCGGCCTCGCGCTGCTGATCGAGGCCAGGACGTCGTTTCAGTTTTTCGCCGCCTGGGAAGTGCTGACCATCGGTTCCTACTACCTGATCCTGCGCGGCAAGATGGGCGAGCCGCATGCGCTCTCCTACATCCTGTTCTCGCTCGGCGGGGCATTCTTGATCCTTTCGGGCTTCGCGGTCGCCTCGACCGGCGTGCAGCCCTTCGACCTGCAATCCGGGCTCAGCGCCATCGCCGAGGCCGGGGTCACCGCCGCGCCCTGGGTCTTTGCGCTGCTCGCCGTCGGCTTCATGACCAAGACCGCCTCGATCGGGTTGCACGTCTGGCTGCCCGGCGCCCATGCCGAAGCCGAGACGGACGTCTCGCCGATGGTCTCGGGCATCTTGCTCAAGGCGGGGCTGTTCGGGCTGTTCCTGCTGGTCACCACCATGGGGCGGCAATACCTGTTCGGGATCGACCTCACCAAGGTGCTGCTCTGGATCGGGGCGCTGTCGGCCTTCCTCGGCGCGGTGGCGGCGATCTTCCAGGAAGATGCCAAGCGCCTGCTTGCCTATTCGTCGATCAGCCAGATGGGCTACGCGGTCTTCGGTCTCGCGCTGATGAACCACCTCGGCTGGCTGCTGGCGATCATGTTCGTCATCAATCACTACATCTACAAGTCGATGCTCTTCCTCGCCGTCGGCGGTGTCTACAAGCGCACCGGCACCAAGCTGATGTACAAGATGGGCGGGCTGATCACCCTTATGCCGTTCACCTTCGTCTCCGTGCTCGTCGGCATCATCGCGATGTCGGGCGTGCCGCCGCTCTCGGGCTTCGGCGGACGGTGGCTGTTCTACAACGGCATCATGGCCAGCGACATGCGCCTGCCGATGGTGCTGATCTTCATGTCCGGCCCGATCGGCTTCCTCTACCTCTTCAGGCTGATCCACACGATCTTCCTCGGCCAGCCGAAGCCGGAATACAGCAAGCTCAAGGAAGCGCCGATCTGGCTGATCGTGCCGCAGATGCTGTTCGTGGCGGCCCTGCTCGCCTTCGCGGTGCTGCCCGGCATGGCGCTGCAACGGGTCGACGGCTACATCGGCCAGTTCTTCGGCGGCTTCGCCGCTCAGCTGGGACGGCCGGATCATCACCTCCAACTACGGCACCTGGCATCCGGTGGCGATCATGACGGTGATCGGGGTGACCTTCGTCACGCTGCTGGTGATCCTGATCCTCAAGAACCACGACGCCCAGAAGGTGAAGCAGTTCAACATCGTGTTCTCGGCCGAACGCCCGTTCAAACCGCACACGACCCACTTCGCCTGGAACTTCTTCGCCCCCTACCGCCGGGCGCTGGGCTTCCTCGAGGCGCCGCTGGTCACGCGGTTCTGGGCCGGGGTCGCCGAGACCTTCCACGCGACCGCCGATTTCACCCGGCGTCTCTACACCGGCAACGGCCAGACCTACGCGGTGCAGGTGCTGTTCTTCGTGGTCGCCGTCTACATCATCGCCGCGGGAGGCGTGTCATGAACTTTCAATGGATCCAGATCCCTTACGCGCTTTGGACGCTGCTGATCATCACCGTCTACGCGCTGTTCATCATGGCGATCATGCAGAAGATCGGCGCGCGGGTCGGCGGGCGCTACGGCATCCCGGTGTATCAGAACTACATCGACCTGGTGAAGAACTTCGCGCTGCGCTCGAAGATCACCCACGGCTGGATGTTCTACCTCGGCCCGGTCTTCCGCCTCACCGGCGGGCTCGGCCTGATCCTGTTCGTGCCGACGATCTACGGCTCGGTGATGCACCAGAATTTCCACTATTCCGGCGACCTCATCCTCGCGCTCTACTTCATCTTCTTCGGCACTCTCGGCATGGCGCTGGGCGCGGGCGAAAGCGGGCATCCGCACGCCGCCATCGGCGTCAGCCGCGGCCTCGCGCAGGTCACCGCCGCCGAACTGCCCATGGCGCTCGCGGTGTTCTCGATCTCGCTGCAATACCAGACCCTCAACATCACCGAGATCGTCGCCGCCCAGCAGGGCAGCATCTTCAACTGGACGCTGTTCACCAATCCGCTGGCGGTGCTGGCGGCGATGTTCGGCTTCGTCGGCACGATGATGCGCGCGCCGTTCGACGTGTTCCTGGCCCCGCAGGAGATCCCGACCGGCCCGCCCACCGAATACCACTCGGCCTATCTGGCGCTGATGCAGACCAACCGGGTCGTGTTCCCGGTCGCCAAGACGATCATCTACATGAACCTGTTCTTCGGCGGGGCCACCAACTGGGGCGCCTTCGCGGTCAAGGTCTTCGCGCTCTACTTCGTCTCGGTGCTGATCGGCGTGGTGATGCCGCGCTTCCGGGTCGAGCAGAGTATCCGTTTCTTCCTCAAATGGGGCCTGCCGGTCGGCATCCTCGCAATCATGGCGGTGTAACGACATGAAAGACATGGATAAATCCTTCAGGAAGTCCGAGGCGGAGTTTCCCCTGCGCGAGGAACTGCGCCCCCACCAGGTCACCGCGCCCGACGGCCAGGTGATCGATATCGATCCGCTCAAGGATTACTTCTGCGAGGAGCCGCCCAAGGTCCACCGCAAATCCTACGTCAGGATCGTCGAGGATTTCTACAACTGGGCGCGGGCGCATTCGCTCTGGATCCTCGGGTTCGGCACCGGCTGCGGCGCGATCGAGATGCGGCCGCTGATGACGCCGCGGTTCGACGCCTACCGCTACGGCATCCAGTGGCGCGCGACCCCGCGCCAGGCCAACCTGCTGGTGATCTCGGGCTATCTCTCGGTGAAGACGCTCAAGCGCGCGATCCGCGCCTACGAGCAGATGCCCTCGCCCAAGTACGTGGTGGGCCTCGGTTCCTGCACCATCAACGGCGGCATGTACTGGGACAGCTACAACACGATCAAGCGGCTCGACGACTACCTGCCGGTCGATCTCTACATCGCCGGCTGCATGCCGCGCCCCGAAGCGCTGCTCGCGGGTTTCATGGACCTCAAGAAGCTCATCCGCAAAGGCGAGGGCGAGGGGGCCAACAAGTACGCCGAGAACTTCGACTGGTACAAGGCGAACCAGAAGTCAGTCATCAAGGACTGGGACATGCCGGATTACAATTGGTGATGATATGCGCGATCTGATCGAACGACTGACCCCACGCTACAAGCTCGGCGCCCCTGCCTTCCAGCGGGCCGACCTCACCTTCGTCGACCTGCGCGACAACGACCAGCTGCGCAGCCTGCTTCTCGAGCTGCGCGACCGCGAAGGGTTCACCCACCTGGTGCTGCTCACCGCTGTCGACTGGCTGGAGGAGGGGCGGTTTCAGCTCACCTACATGCTGAACAACCGCGCGGCCAACCGCACCCTGGGCCTGCGCGTTTCCCTCGACCGCGACGAGGCGGTCGGCGAGACGATCCACGACATCTGGCCGACCGCCGAGACCTATCAGCGCGAGCTTCGCGAGATGTTCGGGATCGACTTCCCCGGCTCGCCGCGCGTCGACGACGAGTTCATGCTCGAAGGCTGGACCGACATGCCGCCCTACCGGCGCGACTTCGACACGCTCGCCTACAGCCAGCAGACCTACCGTGATCGCCCCGGGCGCGCGACGACCGACCCGCGCGGCCACATGAAACAAAAACTCTATCCGGAGGGGTGACCATGTTCAGCTTCAACCCGGACCGCAGCCAGTACCCTTCCGAGGGGCCCGACGGCAAACTCGAGGTCGATCTCGAGACCGGCAAGTTCCTCAAGCTCTGGCACGGCCCCAACCACCCCGGCATCACCGGCAACATGGCGCTGGAAGTCACCATCAACGGCGACGAAGTGGTCGAGGCCAAGACCCGCGTGGGCTATCTGCACCGCGGTTTCGAGAAGCTGATGGAGCGGCGCACCTTCATCCAGGTCTTCCCGATCGTCTGCCGGGTCTGCGTGCCCGAGCCGGATTTCAACGAATACTGCTACGCGGCCGCCGTCGAAGAGCTGGCCGGTATCGAGGTGCCGGAGACGGCCACCTGGATCCGCACTCTCATTCTCGAGATGGGGCGGTTCAATTCCTACATGATGGCGATGGGCGGCATCGGCGGCGCGCTCGGCATGGGCCTGCCCGGCCAGTGGATGACCTATGTGCGCGATCTCATGCTCGACAGGTTCGAAGAACTCACCGGCGCGCGGATCTACCACATGTTCATCCTGCCCGGCGGGGTGCGCGGGCATCTGCCCGAGGGCTTTGCCGCCCGGATGGAGGAAACCCTGCGGACGGCGGAGAAATACATCGCCGACGTCGACCGGGTGATGTTCACAAATGCTGTCTTCAAGAAGCGCACAAAGGGCATTGGGGTCATTGATCCTGCACTTTTCGAACCTTATGGCGTGACGGGCCCCAATGCGCGGGCCGGCGGGGTTGCCAAGGATGTGCGCAAGGATTCGCCCTATCTCGTCTACGACCAGCTCGATTTCGAGGTGGCGGTGGAACAGGACAGCGACATCTACGCCCGCGCCCGGGTGCGGTTCCGCGACCTCCGGGTCACCATCGATCTCATCCGCCAGATCCTGGCGAAGATGCCAACCGAGGGCGAGGTGATGACCGCGCTCCCCAACGTGCTGCACTGGAAGATCCCGCGCGGCGAGACCTACATCAAGGGCGAGGCCTCGCGCGGTGAATACGGCTATTACCTGGTGACCGACGGGTCGGGCTATCCGCGCCGCATCAACGTGCGCGGGCCCAGCTATACCCATGCGATGGCGCTGCTCGAGCACCTCATCCCCGGCACCAACATTTCGGATATCGCGGCGCTGATGGTGTCGCTGCATACCTATCCGCCCGAGATCGAGAGGTAACCTGGACCATGGGCAGCTTGCGCGACGTACTCTCCCCGCTCACCGCCTGGAAGCATGTGATCGACACGCCGGTGACGATCAAGCAGCCGATCGGCCGCGAGGCCGCAGACCGCTACCGCGGCTTCCACCAGAACGATGTCGACAAATGCATCGGCTGCGGCAGCTGCGAAGACATCTGCCAGAACGCCGCCATCGACATGATCCCGGTGTCGGACGCCAAGGAAGGCGACAGCGGGCTGCGGCCCAACATCGACTACGGGCGCTGCTGCTGGTGCGCGCTCTGCGTCGACGTCTGCATGACCGGCTCGCTCACCATGTCGAACGAATACACCTGGGTCGATGCCGACCCGGATGCCTTCCGGTTCACCCCCGGGGTCGATGCCAAGCCCTGGGACGACCTCGAGAAGGGCTATTCGCGGCTCGGCGAGCGGATGCTGTCCGGGCTCGAACGGCCCGAGATGGTCGAAATGGCGCCCGAGGTCCGGATCGACAATTTCGACGAGATCGTCGCCGGTTACACCCGCGAACAGGCGGTGCTGGAGGCCGACCGCTGCGTCGAATGCGGGCTCTGCGTCGCGACCTGTCCCGCGCACATGGACATTCCCGATTACATCGCCGCGGTGCGCGAGGGAGATTACGACCTCGGTACCCAGATCCTCTACGAGACCAACCCGTTCAGCGAGGTCTGCGGCCGGGTCTGCACCCACAAATGCGAGACCGCCTGCGCGGCGGCGCACGAGGGCGAGCCGATTGCCATCCGCTGGCTGAAGCGCCACATCCTCGACAACGTCTCCGAGGAGCGCCGGCTCGAAATCGTCGGCGCGCCGCAGGTGCCCGACACCGGCCACAGCGTCGCCATCGTCGGCGCCGGTCCCGCCGGTCTCACCGCGGCCTATGACCTCGCGCGGTCGGGCCACCGGGTGGTGGTCTACGAGGCGCAGGACAAGCCCGGCGGCATGATGCGCTTTGGCATCCCCGAATACCGCCTGCCCTACGACGCGCTCGACCGCGACATCGCCGTGATCCAGGCGATGGGGGTCGAGATCAAGACCGGGGTGCGGATCGGGCGCGACATCTCGATGGAGACGCTGCGGGCCGAGAACGACGCGGTGGTGCTCGGCATCGGTCTGCATCTCGGCCGCTCGACCCGGGTGCCCGGGGCCGAAGGCGGCGGCGTCGAGGCGGCCATCGACCTGCTTGCGCGGGTGACGGCCGGCGAAGACGTGCCGGTGCCGCCCAAGGTCGCCGTGATCGGTGGCGGCAACGTGGCGATGGACATCGCGCGCACGATGGCGCGCCTGCAAAAGCGCAAGTATGGCAAGGTCGGCGTTACGGTCACCGCGCTTGAAGATCTCGCCCATTTCCTCGCCGACAAGGAGGAGGTGACCGAAAGCTTCGAGGAGCAGATCGAGATCTTCGACGCCCGCGGACCGCAGGAGGTCGTTCGGTTCAAGTCGGGCCAGAACAAGGGCAAGGTGAAGGGGTTGCGCACCTGGAAAGTGACGTCGATCTTCGACGATCAGGGTCGGTTTTCGCCGCAATACGATCAGGCCGACGAACTGGTTCACCCCGCCGACATGGTCATCGAGGCGATCGGTCAGGCGGCTGACGTGTCGCTGCTCGGCCCGGAGCTCACCGAGGCGCTGGAATGGGCGCGCGGACGGATCGCGGCGGATTCTGACGGACGCACCTCGGAGCCCTGGCTCTGGGCGGCGGGCGACGCGGTGCACGGACCGGACGTGATCCATGCGGTGGCCGATGGCCACAAGGTCGCGGCCTCGGTGGGCGCGATGCTCTTGGCGCAAGGGGAGAGGAAGCAATGAGCAAGGCCAAGACGCTGAGCCAGTTGACGACGGTCGAGGAGGTTCTCGAGACGGTCGCCGAGTTCGACCGCGAGGCACACGGTTTCTATGTCGACCTGGTGCCGAAAGTGTCGAAGAACATCCGCTACATCGTCGAAGATCTCGCCCGCTCGGAACTCCAGCACATCATCAAGCTGCGCGAGCTTGCGCGCTCCGAAGAACTGGCGGGGCACCTCAAGGATGCGATCCTGCGGCCCGAGGCCGACCGCCGGTTTTCGGATGCGATTCAGGCGCCCGAGTTGGGCGACAACCCCGATGACCAGGAAGTTCTGGCCTATGCGCTGGCGCGCGAGCAGGTGGCGATAGAGGAGTATTCCGAGCTCGCAGCCAACACGCCGCCGGGACCGCTCCATGAGGTGTTCAGCTTCCTCGCCAACGAAGAATCGAAGCACAAGTCGGATCTCGAAGCGCTCTACTACCAGATCGTGCATACGGGCGGCGTCTGAGCCCTTGGGCGGGCCGACGCCCGCACAGGCACCCCGGAGGCGCGGAACCGGCGCGGGCCGCGAACCGGTTCTCTGCGGGCCGGCAACCAATCTGCGCGGGTCATCGAGGACTGAGCGGCCGTCCGTGCCCACGCGCCCGGAACGGATGTTTGGGGGAGCGTCCCTTTGGATCATCGCCCAGGATTGCCGCCATTGCGCAGCAGTCACCCGGAAAAGCGGCGCCGGGGCGGGGCAGGGCGCCCTGTGACCGACGCCCTGTGACCGACGCCCTGTGACCGGCACGGTGAGACCTGTGCCCCCGCGGACCCGGCGCGGGGCTCAGGCAACCGCATTGCGTCCGGCGCCGTCCCCGCGGCGCTCAACCGGGCGCGCCGCTGTCCCGGTCGCGCCCGCGAAGTGAAACGCGCGGATCGCCGAAACGAGGTCGCGGGTCTTGCTGTTGAGCACCGTCGTGGCGGCGCTCGTTTCCTCGAACATCGCCGCGTTCTGCTGGGTCGTCGTGTCGAGCATGTTCACCGCGTCGTTGATTTCGCTGAGCCCGGTGGCCTGCTCTTCGGAGGAGCTTGCGATCAGGATCACCTGGGCCGAGATGTCGCGCACCGATCCGAGGATCCGGTCGAGCGCTTCGCCGGTCTTGCCGACCAGGTCGACGCCCTGCTGGATCTCGGTCTCGCTGGCGGCGATCAGATCGGAGATCTCGCGCGCGGCTTCCGAGGACCGCTGCGCGAGCGCGCGCACTTCCGAGGCGACGACGGCGAAGCCGCGCCCGGCCTCGCCGGCGCGGGCGGCCTCGACCCCGGCGTTGAGGGCGAGGAGGTTGGTCTGGAACGAGATCTCGTCGATCACGCTGGTGATCCTGGTGATCCCGCGCGATGACTCCTCGATCCGGGTCATCGCTTCGACGGCGTGCGATACCGACACACTGCCGTCGTCCGCCGTGCGGTTCGCCGTCTCGATCAGCCGCTTGGCTTCGGTCGCGCTGTTCGCGGCCGACCGGACCGAGGTGGTCAGCTCGTCAAGCGCCGCTGCGGTCTGTTCCAGCGTCGCCGCATTGTGCTCTGTGCGGCGTGAGAGCTCATCCGACGCCTGGGCAATCGCGACCACCTCGCCGTCGATCCCGTTGGCGGTCTGGTCTAGTCCGGACATGGTTTTGCACAGGCGGGCGAGCGCGCGGTTGAAATCGAGCCGGAGGGTTTCGTAGTCGCCGGGCAGCGCCTGGGTGATCTGGTAGCACAGATTGCCGCCTGCAAGCGCCTCGAGCCCCTCGGCGAGCAGGTTGACCACCTCCTGTTGTTCGCGCATCCGCGTCTCGGCGGCCGCCTGCTCGGCCTGGGCCGCTCGTGCCTCTGTCTCGGCCTGTT
This sequence comes from uncultured Alphaproteobacteria bacterium, assembly GCA_963752895.1. Taxonomy (GTDB): domain Bacteria; phylum Pseudomonadota; class Alphaproteobacteria; order Rhodobacterales; family Rhodobacteraceae; genus CAVWAE01. The sequence goes on along the minus strand of CAVWAE010000020.1, from coordinate 43,318 downwards.
CACGCCTGCTTCGGGCTTCAGCCCCCTGGGCAAGGCGCTGCTTTTCGGCGCGCTCTGCGGCCCGCGCCTGTCGTTCGGCCTCCTGTGCCCGTTTCGCCGCCTCCTCTTCCTTCAGCGCGGCCTCCAGCCGGGCATTCTCCTGCAATTTCTCATGGAACAACTTGAGTGCGCGGCTGATGCCGCCGATCTCGTCGCGGCGCTCCGTGCCGGTGATCACCAGATCGGGGTCGCCGCCCGCGAGACGTTCGGTGGTGCGGCAGATGCCGGCGAACTGCTGGCCGAGCCCCCGCCCGGTCACGACCCCGACGCCGGTTCCCAGCAGGATCGCGATCAGGGCGGCGATGGCGGCCGACACCGCGAGCTCGCTGGCGATGGCGCCGTAGGCATCGGTCGGGCGCAGCACGGTGACCACGCCGGTCACGTCGCCGGAATAGTCGCGGATGGCGATGGCCCGCATGGTGAAAGCGGCGCCGCCGAGGGTCATATCGCGGTCGAGCGTCGGGGTCCGCCACAGCTGGGCCAGGTCCTCGCCCGACAGCAGCGGGTCACCGTCGAAGGTCGCGCCGAGGCGGGTGTTGGCCTGGTCGGCGGCGTTGAAGGTCTCGATGTCCGTGTCGGGCATCAGGTAGAATTCGAAATGGTTGCCGCTGCGCGCGGCCAGCCCCTCGAGGAACGCCACGCCGACGTCGAGCCCGACTTCGACCGTACCGACCGGTTTGCCCGCGTGGCGGACGACGGCGACACCGCGCGCCCCGATCCCGGCGCGGCCGCGTTCGAGCCCGGAAAGCGAGGTCCCGGAGGTGTTCGCATCGACCACGGTCTGGCGGAAGCCCGAGAGATCGTCGCCGCGCTTTGCCAGCTTGTGGATGCGGATGAGCGAGGTCGCCGGGGCGAGGTGAAACTGCATCTGCACCACGCCGGCAGCCGCCTTCATGTGCTCGAAGCCGGGGCCGAGCAGCTGTTCGAGCGCCAAATCGTCTTGCGCCGCGACGGCCGCCTGCACGACGGGCAGCGACGCGATCACCTCGGCCTGGGCAAGCGCGACCTCGTGGGTGCGGTTGATCGAGGAGTCCAACCAGGCCTGGGCAGTATCGAGATCCCGGTCATGCATGATCTGAAGGGCATTCCGCCCGCTGACATACATGCCGGCCGCCATCAGCAGAGTGACCAGCAAGGCGACGGCGACGGGGAGGAGGATGATCTTGAGGCGAATCGACATACCGACGTTCCATATCTTGTCGCGATCGGTAGTGAGGCAAAACTAATAAGAACCGGTGAATCCGGGTCCGGATCGGGCGCCGGTGTGGCGAAACGTGGGCCGCTTGCCCGGCGTGCAAAAGAAGGGGTGGCACAGGGGACACAAAAGCGATTGTATCGGGGGCTAGGACATCGCGTTTCCAGATTCTTTCAGGTTGCGGGTTGGCTCGAATGACGTGTTTCGTATAGTCGGGTAGTACTTTTTCGACTCGGGCCGTGTCGGAGGGGGCGCATATGACGTATGCCGGGGCACATTTGGTGCCTTCGGATGCTAAGGGGATCTCTTGTGCTGGTGCGGCCTATTGGATTTTACTCAGAAAGACCGAGGACAACATGAGAATCGGGGACTCCGGCACTGGGCCGGACTAGCGGCGACTTTGGCCGCTTTCACGGCCGGACATGCCACAGCCGTCGCGCAGGGAATTCCGGCGGCGGACAGCGCGGCGCTGACTGCGCAGTGGGATCGCTACATGGGCGATACCGTGCCGTCTGTCATCGATTTCGCACCGATGCGCGCAACGATGGAACGCTTCGACAGCGCCGGCGCCAGCTTGCGGCTCACCTCGCTGCATCCGGGCGTCAACCGTTGGTACCTGCTGGAGACGACGTCCGCCGGTGGCGCGACCCGGACTTGGCATTTCGAGAATGGCGATGCGCGCACCTGGAAGCTTTCGCTCACCGACGAAGCGGACCCGCACCTTCTGATCGAGGGCAACGGCGAGCGTCATACCTGCGCGCCTTGGTCGGGTGACGTGCCGGAACTGACATCGGCCGCGAACAGCGGTCTGCCCTACGCGCCGGTCTGCGGTGGGCGGATCTATTTGCGCAACCGGGTGCAGGGCTCCAAGACCAACCGCGAGGCGGTGTCGGACTTCCTGCGCAACAACGTGGTGTTCGGCGACAAGCTGGTGAACCTCATCAAGGGCACCTTCTTCGAGGACGCCTTCCTCGAGAATTCCGCCTTCGGTGACGCGGTCGACGATACCGATGCCCAGGTCGCGGCCCTCGGTGCCGCCAACCTTGCGCGCACCCCGGTGATGCGCACCCAGATGGGGCTGCCCGTCGAGGGCGCCGCCGGCGGCATGCAGGCGGGATCCTGGTACAAGGTCGAAGGTTCCGACGGCGTGTTCGCCTCGGTCGTTCAACCGGGGCTGGTCGCAGACGAGATCCTGCGCTCGGGCGGTAATGCCAACGGGCTCGACGGCACCGAACGCAACGCCGACGTCTACATGGTGGCCTTCGATCTCTCACGCTACGAGATCGGCTACGAGCTCGGCACCGACCACCCGAACCTCGGCTGGTCGTCGCGGCCCGGACGCAGCGGCAACGACTACAACATCCCCGGCCCCGACGGGTTCAACAGCCCGGCGCCGCTGGTGCGCAACGGGATGTTGCCGCCGTCGCTGCTGCCGCGTGTCGTCGCGGCCTGGGCCGGCGGGTTCAAGCGCGACCACGGGGCCTTCCGGTTCGGCGATTACGCCGGCTTCAACCGCGGTCACCACTACGGCTTCCTCGCCAACGGCGTCACCTTCTCGCGGTTGCGCACCAACCTCGCCACCTTCTACGTCACCACCGACGGCGAAGTCGGGATGAAGACCTGGCAAGAGGCCGACAACGCGATGATCCCGGATCTCGCCTATGCAAGGCAGAACGGCGTGACCGTCGTCGAGCGCGACCCCGCAACCGGTGTCGTCAAGGTCGGCGACCGGGTCGGCAGCTGGGGCGGCGGCAACTGGTCGGGGTCTGCGGACGCGCAGCTGCGCACGCTGCGCTCTGGCATGTGCCTGCGCGAAACCGATGGCCGCAAGTTCCTGATGTACGCCTATTTCTCCTCCGTGACGCCCTCGGCGATGGCGCGGGTGTTCCAGGCCTACAACTGCGACTACGCGATGCTGCTCGACATGAACTCGCCGGAACTGACCTACATGGCTTATTTCCAGCAGAACGCGCGCGGCGACGGCGTGACCGGCTCGCATCTCAGCCGGCTGATGAAGGACAGCGATCCCTACCTTGCCGGTGGCCAGGTCCCGCGGTTCGTGAACTTTTCCGACAACCGCGATTTCATCTACATGTTGCGAAAGGACTGAGCGATGACACTGCGTTTCCGGGTGAAGGCGGCCGTGCTGGCCATGGCTGTAACGCTCGGGGCCGCGGGCGCCCCGGTCCAGGCCGCCACGCTGGCCGAAAACAACGAGGCGATGTTCGCGCTGATGAAACAGGCGCGGGGCGTGACTTCGGGCGAGATCGCGAAGGTCCGCGAGATCTTCCAGCGGTCCGGGCGGGCCGGGCAGGGCAATCCTGCGGTCACCCAGCACCCGATGACGCCGGGCCAGGCGCAGTCGAAACTGCCGCAGAATGCCTACGAGTATTATCGCAACGCCCAGTTCGAGCGGATCTGCGGCGAGCGCTACATGGCGCCGCTCTACGACCCGGCAACCCAGCGCCCCGAGGACGCGAAGGTCTGCGTCGACATGTTCGAATACCCCAACGTGCCGCTCGCCTACCCGGTGACCTGGATCACCGCCCGCGAGGCCGCCGAGGTCTGCTGGGCCGAGGGCAAGCGGATGGGCGACGCGCATGAATGGGAAGGCGCCGCCGCCGGGGCGTTGCTCGCGCCCGACTACCGGTTCGACATCGGCAACCCCCAGGGCATGCGCTCGGCGCACAACGCGAAATGGGGGTCGTCGAAGAGCTGGACCTACGGGCCGCAATGGCGTTCGGGGATCTGCGCACAGAACTCGTCCAAATCTCCGGGCTGCAACGGCGGCGACTGGAACGGCTGCGGGTCCAACACCTATCCGGTGGGCAGCTTCCCGAACTGCAAATCCGCCCTCGGGGTCTATGACCTCGAAGGCAACGCGGCCGAACACATGAACCTGCCGCTGTCGCCCGACCAGATGGCCTCGCGTGGGTCTCGCTCGCTCGGCGTGACCGAGATGAAGGGCTCGTGGTTCATCTGGGACAAGATCCGGGCGCACGAGGAATGGGCCCGCTGGCGCGCCCCGTACTGGCACGGCAGCCGCGTGCTCGCGACCAACTCGCACAGCAACTACCACCTCGGTTTCCGCTGCTTCAAGGATGTGAAGTAGCCGTTTCCAAACGGAGCCGGCTGCGCCGGCGCTGGTTTTCCGGTGCGCGCGGAGAGGTGAGCCACGACCCAGGCGGGCCTTTCCGTTTGTGATGGGGCTGTCGCGTCAGCGGCGGAAGAAGACGCTCACCATCGCCAACCAAAGGATCTTGAGGTCGAAAAGTAGGCTGCGACGTTCACAATACTCTTGATCGAGCTTCGCACGCTCGGATTCAGTTTCGACCCCTCGTGATACCTGCGACCATCCCGAAATCCCGGGTTTCACCGATGCGGCGTTGACGTCGACGTGACCTTTCACCTTTAACGATTTGGGCAGGCGTGGCCCCACGAGCGACAGGTCGCCGCGCAACACGTTCCAAATCATCGTGAGTTCGTCAATTCGGGTTTGGCGAAGAACGCGCCCGATGGGCGGAACGACATAGTGTGTTGAGCCGCTGCGAAACCGCCAACGCGGTTCGGTCCGATCGAATATGTCCCTTTCAGAGTGGTCGAGTTTTCGAATGGTCCGGATTCTCAAAATCCGGATATGGCGGCCGTCTCGGCCCGGGACCTTGGTCCAGTAAAACGGAGGACCTCCCGAAAGGCGGATGGCGAGGCCTGCGGTCATGATAAACGCCAACGCCGTCGGAACGAGCAGGATTGCAGCACAGAGATCGAGTACCCTTTTAACCCTGTCATAGCGCCGCAGTGCCTCGTGCGAATACCCGATTTCCCGGCAGATCCGACCTGCGCCCCAAAGATACACCGTGCAGGCGTGCCACAGCTTGAGCGTCAGTTCAGGGGTATCTTCGAGGTGGGCAGCCCACTCCTCAAAAAAACCCGGACCGAAAGCCGGGTTCATCCTCCGAGCCGCTCGGCGCAGCAAGGCGCGTGAGACGCGCGGGATCAGGGTTTTGGCATCCTCACCGAAGATCCGGCCCAGAGCCGAGACGAGGATCGCCAGAAAAAACATCGCCCAAATCATGCCGTGACCCCGCCATCTGCAACGCCGCCGCGCGGGCGAAGTTCGACATTGAGTTCTCCGCATTCGGGCATCCACCGCGTCGATCCCGGCCCCGTTGATCCGGTAGTACCGCCTGCGTGGGCGACCAAGCTCGAATGGATCGCCGTCTTCCCAACGCGCGTTCAGAAAGCCGGCGTTCTCGGCCTTCAGAAGCAGCGGATAGAGTGTCCCGGAAGAAATGCCGAGGGACTTGCTGAGTTCGGACCCGGAGTACTCCTGTTGTGGCCTTACGGCCATCATCATCAAGAGTTCCAGAGCGCGTCCATTGATTTTCACGGCATTTCCTTCCTCGCCGCAGCTATATCGAAAAACGACATAGGGTGCAAGCCGTAGAGATCACAGAGGCAAAATGGGTCACCCACAAACGAAAACCGCCGCGCTCTTCCGGCGCGGCGGTCCCGTATCGTCCCTCGTTCGTATTCTAGTTCGACGCGGTGCGGATCACCGGGCCCGGCATCGGGCCGTCGGTGTTGAGCAGGTAGGCATAGCGGCTCGAACTCGAGCAGGTCGTCGAGCGAGACCGCCTTGCCGTTCAGATAGGCCGTCTTCGCTCACCAGCCGGATGCCGTGGCTGTAGTCGGCGTAGTTGGCGCCGTGCACGGTGCTGACCGGCTGGATCGGCGCGCCGCCCTTCTGGTGCCAGCCGTAGATCGCGACCCGGCCCGGGGCCGAGGCCATCCGGCTCGCCATCACCACGTCTTTCTTGTGGCCGCCGACCAGGCCGCGGCGGCCCTGGAGCTGCTGCTCGATCGTCGCGTTGTGGGTCACGAAATAGCCGGTGGACGACATCTGCGATCCCGGCGTCATCGGCGCGGGCGAGAGCTTCACGCCTGCCTGGGCATAGATCGCGTCGACCATCTTGGGCGTCGGCAGGGTCATGTCGAAGGCCCCGGCGATCCGCGCGGCCGCGGGCAGGCCGAGGGGCACGCGGACGTAATCCTTGATCGGAGCCGAGCGCGAGGTAGTCCGGTGTCACGCAGATGGTGATCTCGACATTGGCGCCGCGCGCGTCCTGGCCCGTGAAGGTGACCGGCTGCAGCTCGCGCAGGAAGGACGGCATGTTGCCGCGGGCAAGCTCGGTGATGGCGCGGTCGTCGCGGTCGGGGCCGGAGACATTGCCGAGGCCCGCGAAGAAGGCGGTGCCGGTGGCGCCGCCGCGCCGCGCGGGGATCGCGCGGGCGAGCGACCGGCCGCAGTCCGAGGAGCCGCCGGAGAGGAAGCCGCCGGACCCTTGCCGGGCTGCAACCTCGATGACGTTGGTCGGTGCGGCGAGCCCGGCGGGGGCGGCCGGCGCCTGCGCGGCCGCGAACTGGATCTCGGGGCGCGGTGCCGGCCGGATCGAGCTGGCAGGTGCGGCGCTTGTCACCGGTGGCGCGATGGCCGCGACCTGGTCGGCAAAGCCTTCGGGGCGTCGGGCGGGGCGCGCGGGCTCCGGGTCGGCCGCGGTTTCCACGGCGGTTTCGGGGGCGGTTTCGGCGGCTGCGGGCGGGGGTGCCGAGGGGCCGGTGAAAAGGCCGGCACCGGCGCGCGCCTTGGCGTCGTCATCGGCGAGCATCGCGAAGTCCTCGGGGTTGGCAGGGGTCGGCACGGCCGGCGCCGATTCGGGCGCGGTCGGCAGCGCGGCGATCCGCGGGCCATAGCCCGAGGTATCGATCCCGGCGGTGTCCGGGTCGACAAGCGCTGCGCTCTTGGTCGCGATCACCGGACGGGTTTCGGGTGCCGGGGCGGGGGCCGGGGCCGCGACGCGTTCTTCGGTTGTCGCACCGGAAGGGGGCGTGGCACGGGGTGCCGTGGCCGGCGTGGTCTCGACCGGAGCGGCTGATGCCGTTACCTGCCGGTCCTGCGACCGTGCGGGCGCCGCCGGGGCGGGCACCGGCGCGGCGGGTGCGGCGATGGTCTCGGGCACGGAGGCCGGGGCGACGGCGACCGGCGCCGAAACGATGGGGGCCGGAACGACCGGCGCCGAAACGACGGGGGCCGGTACCAGGGTCGGCTCGACCCGGACCACCCGGGTTTCGGGCATCACCGTTACCGATACGGGCGCGGGCATATAGGCCGCGGCGGTCAACGGCGCGCTGCCGGTCCCGGGCAGCCCCGCATTGGGAAACATCAAGCCGACGAGGCCGAAGCCGGCAAGCGCCGAGGCCACGAGCCCGGTGGCGGCACCGCCGGCAAGCAGGGCGGAGCGCGCAAGGAAAGATCGCTGGGGGGTCGCCTCTGGGCCATTCGGCATGGGCGTATCATTCACTGTCATGAGGCGGGGCGTATCGATTTAATTTTAATATGACAATAATCCTACCTTCTGCGGCCCGAAATCCGCCTAAGCTGCGCGGGTTTCCGCCGGATTCTCACTTTTCGAACCCCGAATCAGGAGCCTCCTGCGACAGGATGTCGCAGTTCTGCAGTCGACTTGCACTCTTTGCACCGGGCGTCCTCCCCGGGACCGCGTCAGCCGAGAATCGCCGCGATGAAGATCAGTCCGATGACCAGCGCCGTGATCCGGCTGACCCGGTCGGTCAGCGCAAACACCACCGGATCCTGGTCCACGAGGCCGCGGTGGGCGAGCAACACCGTCCGGCTGATCCAGTACAGAAGCCCCAGCCCCAGGCCCCAGAGGATCTGCGGGCGGGCGTAGAGCGCGGCCACCTCGGGCGAGTCGATATAGAGCGCCAGCACCAGCACCGAGAGGAAGCCCGCGCTGGTGGCGATCATCGCGATGACGGGACGATCCTCGACCGTGTAGGCCCGCCCCGCGGCCCGGCCGCGCCCGCCTTCGGTCTCGATGTAGACGAGTTCCGACAGCCGTTTGACAGCGGCCAGCGACAGGAACAGGAACACGGAGAAACTCAGAAGCCACATCGACAACGCGATGCCGGTGACGGCGGCGCCGGCGATGATCCTGAGCGTGTAGAGCAGGGCGAGCACGATGATGTCGGCCCCCAGGGTGCCCTTGAGTTTTATCGAATAGGCGGTGGTGGTGAGTGCATAGAGAACCATGACCCCGAACAGCCCGGGGCCGCCGAGTGCGGCAAGGCCGAGGCCGGCGCCGAGAAAGCCCGGCAGCATCCAGCGCCCGGCCGAAAGCGGCAGCGCCCCCGAGGCGAAGGGCCGTCTGCACTTGGTTGGATGCAGCCGGTCGGCGGGCAGATCGATCAGATCGTTGAGCGTATAGACCGCCGAGGCGACGAGGCCGAAGGCGACAAAGGCGAGCAGGGTCCAGCCGATATTGGCGGCTGTCAGGCCGTGGTCGGCGATCATCGGCAGGAACACCAGCACGTTCTTCACCCATTGGTGCGGGCGCATCGCCCGCACGACCGTCACCAGGCGCGACAGGCCGGCGGCGGGACCGGTGCGTACCATCGGCGACACCCGGTGGGTCTCGGTCACGGTTTCGACCGCATCGACGCAATCGAGGTGCCGGGCCACCTGTTCGGCGAAATCGGGCGCGCCGGTCGTGGTCAGAACCACGCGGCGGCCCTCGGCGCGGGCCGCTTTCAGCCGGTCGACCACCATGGCGTTGAAGGGCAGGGTTTCGATCCGCGGCCCGGTGCGGCCGGTCAGAATCGTCGCCGCCGCGCCCGGCAGGCCGGAGAAGGCGGCGGGGGCGTGGCGCAATGTGCGCCAGTCTTCGCGCATGGCCTGCCAGAAAACCTCGAGCGCCAGGGTCCCGTTCAGCAGGTCGCGATCGAGCGAAACTCTCAGGTCCGGCGCGGCGGCCGGCGGGCTTTCTACGAGCGATGACAAACAGACACCCTCCGAACCGGGGCAACATCAGACCGGGTCAGGCTACCGGCAGGGTTCCGCACAGGCAACGCCGAATGACCGCTGATTGCCGTCTTTTCATGGACATAGGCGATTTCGCGGGCTACCCATGACATGCGCAAACCAAAAGGGGATTGCTCGTGAAGGTCTACCAGCTCGTGATCGCATCGGCAGCGGTCGCTTGGCCGTCGTTCGTGACGGCACAGGACGGGTCCAGCGCCGGCGCAGGTCTGCTCGGGGCAACGGTCGATAAGGGCACCGTGAGCGCGCCGGAAAAGGCGCCTGTCGAGGTTGCCGCGCCGAAGACGGCCGGCACAGACCCGAAGACCGGCGAGCCCGGCGATATCGCCTTGCCCGAACCTGAAATCGCCGAGGTGCCCGCCGCCTCCGGGACCGCTCAGGTCGCCGATGAGGGCCCGGCCGTGGCCGAGGCCGCCGGGGCGGCCCAGGGGCCGGTCGTGGCCCCGCGGGTGACCGGGTTGGCCGACATGATGCTCGACACGTCGGAGGTGGTGCCGGAGCCGGCCGCGGCAGCGCCCGAGCCGCTCCCCGAGGTCGAAATTGGCGCCGATCCGGTGCAGGCCCCCGTGGCGGTGGTTGCCGACGCGGATGTGGCGGTCGCCACCGCCGATCTCGGCGACGGGTCTGCGTCCGACGAGGATGCGCCGGGCGAGGAGTTCGTCCGGATCTCGCGCGAAGACACCAACGCTTTGCCGCGTCCCACGCGCCCGGAGCTGCTCGAGGCATTGGCGGCGGCGGTGCTGACACCCCCGTCGACGACGGAACTCGTGGGCGGAGATATCGGCCCGGACGCTCTCGTGACAGTCGCGTTGCCCGGCGAGGCCGAAGAGCCGCGCGAGGCCGAGCTCGCCGCTTTCATGCTCAGGTCCGGTGCCGCCAACGCGGTCCTCGAAGCCGCAGCGGCCGGAGAATTCGCTGCGCCCGATCTGGAATTCGCCGATGTGACGGAAGAAGTCGTGACCGGTGAAGAGGCGGCAGTGCTCGCGGCGCTGGCCGATGATCCGCAGGCGGAATTCGAGATCAAGACGATGACCGACCCGAACCAGATCGTCTGTCTCGAGGCGCTCGGCGAGCCGTTCGCGGGCGTGCCGGCCAACGATGCTGAAAAGGCAGCCGCACGTGCGCGGCTGGTCGAGGCGGCCCCGGCGTGCGTGGCAGCCTCCGAAGGACCCCGGGCCGCACCGGAGGTGCTGTTCTTTGCAGGCGAGGTCGCGCTGGCCAGGGGCGATTTCCCCGGCGCATTCGCGCTTTATGAAAGCGCGGCCGGCGACGGCGTCGGAGCGGCCGAGACCCGTCTTGCCGATTTCTATGTCTACGGGGCGCCGCCGGTGCAGGCGGACAGCGCCAAGGCCGCCGCGCGTCTCGAAAGCGGCGCGGCCCTCGGCGACACGCAGGCGATGACCGTGCTGGCGTTGATGCATGGCGAGGGCAGCAGCGTGCCGCAGAATTCGGCGCGCATGATCGAGCTGCTCACCGAGGCCGCGAACAAGGGCTACCATTTCGCACAGTTCCGTCTGGCCAAGGCCTACCTGGACGGCGAGGGTATCCCGGGGCGGGCCGACCCGGGCCTCGGCATTCCAAACCCGAACCAGGCCGTGACCTGGTTCACCCGGGCCGCGGATGCCGGCAATCTCGAGGCGGCGCTGGAGCTCGCCGGGCTCTACGGCGATCCCGACAGCGGCCTGCCGGAAAACCCGTTCGAACAGGCGCGGCTCACCCAGATGGCCGCCGACGCCGGCCTGCCGTCGGCAAAGGCGGCGCTGGGCGTGCTCTACGAGACCGGCCGCGGGGTCGAGCGCCTGCCCGGTCGGGCTGCCGCGCTCTACATCGAGGCGCTGGAATCGGGCGACGTGCCGTTCGAGGATCTGCGCCGGGGCGCACCGTTCGACTGGGATTACGACACCGCGACGGCGTTCCAGGACGCACTGACGTCGCGTGGCGTCTATAACGGCATCGTCGACGGGATCGTCGGCCCCGGCACCCGTGCGGCGGCCGAGCAGCTGATCGGCGGCTGAGACCCGTGCCAACCGGGGGCGGCTTGCGGGCGCGCCCCGGTTTGCCCCGGGGCCGGCGTGGTCCGGCCAGCGGTGCCCGGGCAGCGGGCAGCCACGCCCGGGTCTGCCGATTTGCTGGGCGACCGGCCGGGACACCATGCATCACGGATCCGTTCCGCCGCACCGCTTCTGGACCTTCCCCGCATCACCGGTCTAACGTCGGGAAACGACATCCCGGAAAGGTCCGTGGAGTCTCAGAGGTTGGTCAGGGATCATGACGCACAGCTCGCATTCCTTCGGCGCCCGGCTCACCGGGCTCCTCGACCGGATTTACCCCGATCTCGATACCGATATCCTCTCGTCGCAGGTGATCGACGCCTATTGGCCGGACGACGCGCATCGGCGGGTCCGTCGGCGCCGGCCCGGCAACACCATGTGGTCGGAACGCGACGCCCTCCTGATCACCTACGGCGACAGCCTGATCGACGGCGCGCACAAGCCGCTCGCGCTTCTGCACGACTTCCTGCTGCGGCACATGAAAGGGGTGGTGAACGGGGTGCATGTCCTGCCGTTCTTTCCCTGGACCTCCGATGACGGCTTTGCGGTCACCGACTACCGCAAGGTCGACCGCAAGCTCGGCGACTGGGCCGATATCAACCGCATCGGCCAGGATTTCCACCTGATGTCCGATCTGGTGCTCAACCACGTCTCGTCGCAATCGGGCGTGGTTCAACGCGTTCCTACAGGACCACGCCCCCTACAACCGGTTCTTCATCGACGGCGGACCCGGAAGACGATCTGTCCGCCGTCGTGCGCCCGCGGGTGACCCCGCTGTTGCGCGAGGTCGAGACGGCGGCGGGCCCCGGCACGTCTGGTGCACCTTCAGCCACGACCAGGTCGATCTCGATTTCCGCAACCCGGAGGTGCTGCTCGAGTTGCTCCGGATCATCCGGCTGCACGTCGACAACGGGGTGCAGATCATCCGGCTCGATGCGGTGGCGTTCCTGTGGAAGGAGATCGGCATCCCCTCGATCCACCTGCCGCAAACCCATGCAGTGGTGAAGCTGATGCGCCTGCTGGCCGACTTCTCGACCGAAAGTGTGGTGATCCTGACCGAGACCAACGTGCCGAAGGCCGAGAACCTGTCCTATTTCGGCAACCGCGACGAAGCGCATGTGGTCTACAATTTCCCGCTGCCGCCGCTGATCCTGCACGCGATGATGTCGGGTCCGCGGCCCACCTGTTGAAGTGGCAGCGCGCGATGCCGCCCGCGCCGCTCGGCTGCGCCTATCTCAATTTCACCGCCAGCCACGACGGCATCGGCATGCGCCCCGCCGAGGGGTTGCTGGCCGAGCCCGAGATCGACCGGCAATGATCGAGACGGTGAAATCCGGCCGGCGGCCTCGTCTCGATGCGGGCGCTGCCGGGTGGGGGCGAAGCGCCCTACGAGCTGAACACCTCGTTCTTCGACGCGATGGGCCACACCTTTAAGGGCCGGACGACCACAAGATCGACCGGTTCCTCTGCTCCCAGACCATCGTCATGTCGCTCGAAGGCATCCCGGCGTTCTACATTCACTCGATGCTGGCCACGCCGAACGATCACGACAGCGTTGCGCGGCGCGGGCATGAACCGGGCGATCAACCGCCACCGCTGGGACTACCCGGAGCTGCAGGGCGCTGCTGGCCGACCCGAACAGCGACCAGGCCCAGGTGCTGGAGGCGCCTGTCGGCGCGCGTCTGAAGCTGCGCGCCCGCCAACCGGCCTTTCACCCCAACGCCACCCAGTTCACCCTCCAGCCTGCGACGCGCGGGTGTTCGGCGTCTGGCGCCAGGCGCTGGACCGGCACGCAATCGATCTTCGCGCTGCACAACGTCTGCGACGAGACTGTCGAGATCCCGGCGGTACATCTCAACCTGATCGAGGACGAGGTCTGGGCCGACCTGATTTCCGGCGAACCGGTTCGACCGGGCGAGGGTATCCGTCGCGCTCGCCCCCTACCAGTGCCGCTGGATCGCGAACTTCCACTGAGCGGCCCGCCCGGCGCGGCGTCAAAGCCCACACCCCGGGTCGCTGGGGTCCCGACGGTGCGGTCGGGGGCCCAAGCGGTTTGGAAACCGCTTGCAACGCGATTTCGTAATCGCGTTTCACCGCCGTTCGAACGGCGGTCCCGCCCGTTTCACCTGGCTGAAAACTCCGCCTCGTCCGCCGCGGCCGCCGCCTTGAGGTCGGCGATAATCGTCGGATCGGCCGCGTTGACCCGGTTCCAGTTCGGAATGAACGGGCTTTCGTGCGGGTTGTCGAGAAACGCCTTGCCCGCCTTCACGATATTGCCCGCGAACAGCTCGATGACCTCTTCCTCGGCATGCCGGTCGAGGCTGAGGCCATTCATCCGGGCGTCGTTGGCATAGGCCTCCAGCAGGTCGAGCGCGGTGCGGTAGTAGGTCGCGCGCAAGGTCCGGAAGGTGTTCGAGGTGAACACCGTGCCGTCGGCCGCAAGCTTGCGGAAGATCGCTTTGCAGATGTCGATCGACATCCGGTTCAGCCCGGTCTTCGCGTCCTCGGCGCTCACCTCCTGGTGCTTGTGGTCGTACCGGTCGGCGATCTCGACCTGGCAGACCGCCTGCGGCGCCAGGTTGCGCCAGGCCTCCGACAGCACCCCGATCTCCAGCCCCCAGTCCGACGGGATGCGCAGGTCGGGCAGGATCGCGGTGCGCATCGCGAACTCGCCCGACAGCGGGTAGCGGAACGCGCGCAGGTATTCGATGTAGTCGCGGTCGCCGATCACCTTCTTGAGCGCGATCAGCAGCGGCGACACCAGGAGGCGCGTCACCCGGCCGTTGAGCTTGCCTTCGCCGACCCGCGGGTAATACCCCTTCGACAGCTGGTAGGAAAACCCGGGATGCGCCACCGGGTAGACCAGGCGGGCCAGCATTTCGCGGTCATAGGTGAGGATGTCGCAATCGTGGATCGCCATCACCGCGCTGTCGGCGCAGGCAATGAGATACCCGATCGAGGTCCAGACGTTCTTGCCCTTGCCGGGTTCCTGCGGCGCGATCCCCATCGCCTCGAGCCGCGCGCCGATCTCCTTCATCCGCGGGCTGTCGTTCCACAGCACCACGTGGTCCTGCGGCAGCCGGGCGAAGAACTTGCGCGCCGCGCGGTACTGGGCTTCGTCGGCCCGGTCGAGCCCGATGATGATCCGGTGCAGGTAGGGCACTTCGCCGAGTTCGTCGAGGATCGCCGGCAGCGCCTCGCCTTCGAGTTCCGAGTAGAGCGAGGGCAGGATCAGGCTGATTTTTCGTGTCTGGCTGAAAGCCTCGATCTCGTAGACCAGTTCTTCGAGCGGGCGGGCGCGCAGGTTGTGAAACTGGGCAATGTTACCGTTCTGGTGAAAATCAGCCATGCGGGGGTCCGGGCTCCGTCTGGGGGTGCGGTTCAATCGCGTCATAGAGCAAAAACGGATCAGACTGAAACACCCCGATCCCGGGATTTTGCTCAAACTCTTGGATCGGCATCAAAATCCCATTTTGGACTGCGTCAATCCGGAACGGTTCCGGTCCAGCGCGTCGAGCCAGGTCAGGACGGCCCGGTTCCAGCCATGCGGCCCCGGGGCTTCGGTCCGGGTGATCCGGCCTTGCGCCTCGCCGGCGAGCCGGGGCAGGGCGGGGGCATGGCCGTTCTTCACGATCACGCCCGCGTCGGCGGCCTCCAGCATCTCGACATCGTTCGGCGCATCCCCCAGCGCGAGCGTCGTGCTGGCGCCGAGCGCGGTTGCGATCTCCGCCATCCTGTCGGCCTTGGTGGCGCCAAACGAGAGCGTGAGAAAGCGCCCGCCGCGCCGGGCCGCGATGCCCTGCGCGCCGAGGGCCGCGAGGAAGGCCTCGAGCGTCGCCGCGTCGCCGGCCCAAAGGCCGGGCTCGGAATGCTGCCGTTTGCGCGCCAGCGCCGCGTCCGGGCGCGAAAGCCCGGTGATGTCAGCCACTTCGAAGGCACTCATGTCGCCAAACCCGCGAAAGAACACCCGCAGCTCCTTTGGCAGCGCCTCCAGCGCCCGGCGCAAGCTCCGGTAGGCGCTGTCGTCGCCGCCGTCCTGTCCGGGGCGGAACAACCCCGCGCCGTTTTCGACGATGGCGGGGGTCTCGGCGAGCCCCAGGCCCGCGTGAAGTTCGGCGATCTCGGCGGCCGTCTTCGAGCTTGCGAGCACCACGGGCACGCCGGCCGCCTTCAACGCATCGAGCGCCGGGATGGCCGCGTCCCAGGAATAGGTTTCGTGGTCGAGCAGGGTTCCATCCAGGTCGGTAAACACGACCGCCCGGGCGCGGTGCATCGGAGCTAACGTCATGGTCCGATCATAGCCGCCCGCGCAGGGAAGCGGAACAGGCGGCGGGCGTGGAGGTGGTGAATTTGGGGGCGGCAGCCCGATCCCGCGACGGGCTGCCGCTTTGATGGGCGGCCGCGGCAAACACGCGCGCAGGCGCCCACGTCTTCAAACACCCCGGCCGCACGCCTATTTCTTAATCAACCCTTTGCCTTGACCGGAGACCGGATGAGCGTCGTTTTCACCTTCCTGGCCGTCACGGTCGGCGTGCTCCTGACCGGAACCGCCCTGATCTGGGTGCTGCAACAGCGCCGCTCCCCACAATCGGCGCTCGCGTGGATCCTGTTCATCGTGACGGCGCCTTACTTCGGGGTGCCGCTGTTCTTCGCGCTCGGGGTGCGCAAACGTGGCACGCGGTACGACTACATTCCCTTCGCCGCGGAACCGGACGACGCCGGCCCCCCGGTCCATGACCTCGACGACATGTTCCGCCGGCTTGGCCTGCCCGCCGCCCGTCCGGGCCACAGCCTGTCGCTCGAGACCGATCCGAAAGCGGCCCGGGTCGCGCTTCAGGGCATGGTGGCCGAGGCCCGCACAAGCCTCGACATCGCGCTCTACCGGCTCGATCCCGATCCCTACAGCGAGGCCTTCATCGCGTCGCTCATCGAGGCGGTGGGGCGCGGTGTCCGGGTCCGGCTGATCCTCGACCACCTGGGCACGATCATCAAGCGGCCGCGCCCGGCGCTGCGCGCTTTCGTCGAGGCGGGCGGTGAGCTGAGGATGTTCTCGCCGCTGCCGAAATTCATTTCCACCGGCCGGCTCAACCTGCGCAACCACCGCAAGATGGTCGTCATGGACGGGCGGCTGGTCTGGTCGGGCGGGCGCAACGTCGGCCTCACCTATCTCGGCGAGCCGGGCGATCCGGCCACCTGGCACGATCTGTCCTACACGGTCGAAGGACCGGTGGTGCGGCGGTTTTCCGAGGTGTTCGAGGCCGATTGGCGCAAGGAGGGCGAGCCGGAGGCGGCGTTGATCGTCCCGACCGGCCCAGCGACGGGAGATACCGTAGCGCAGCTCGTCCCCTCCGGCCCCGACCTGCCACATGACGGTCTGCACGACGCTCTGGTGCACGCGATCCACACCGCCGAGCATCGGATCTGGATCGCCACGCCATATTTCCTGCCCTCCGACCAGCTCCTGCACGCGCTCGCGACGGCGGGCCGGCTCGGGCGCGACGTGCGGCTGCTGGTGCCGGCCCGCTCGAACCAGCGGATCGCCGATTTCGCCCGCGGCGCCTATCTGCGCGACCTCGAAGAGGCGGGCGTGCGGGTGCTGCGCTATGGCCCCCGGATGCTGCATGCGAAGGCGGTGGTGCTCGACGACCTCGCCATCATCGGCTCGGCCAATATCGACGTCCGCTCGATGCTGCTCAATTTCGAGACCGCGCTGGTGGTCTATGACGCGCCCACGGTCGCGGCGTTGGCGACGTGGTTCTCGGGGCTCGCCTCGACGGCGAAAGAGGGCACCAAGCCGGCGACGCTCCCCCGCCGCCTGGCCGAAGCGACCTTCCGCCTCGGCGCGCCGATCCTCTGACGCGCGCGGCGGCCGCGTAGGCCCGGGATCCCGGTGCATGTGTGGGTTCCCTCCCACGCCGCACCCCAATCGTCAGGTTGGAAATGTACATTCCCGCCCGGCCCCTGTAGCTAACCCCTGTCCGGGGCTCCCTGCGCCCGCGCCGCAGCGCCCGGCCAGAGGAGCGTGCCTTGGGACCCGACCGGAAGAACCTCGTTCTCGTCAGTTTCGACGACATGGTCGCGGTCTGGAACTACCGCACCGTCTTCGGGCCGACCCTGCAGACCCCCAATCTCGACCGGATCTGCGCCCAGTCCACCGCCTTTCACAGCGCCTATGCGCAGGTCCCGGTCTGCAGCCCCTCGCGGGCAAGCTTCATGTCCGGCCTGTCGCCGCACCAGACCGGCGTGCTGAATTCCGACGCGAGTTATTTCGACAAGATACCGCCAAGCGCGATGTGGCCGTACCGGCTGCGTCAGGCGGGGTATTTCACCTCCACCGGCGGCAAGGTGATGCGCGGCTATACGCCCCTGCCGGACAATGTCCACCGCGAGATATTCTCCGACGCCCCGAAGGCGTTCAAACTCGAACGGCGCAAGCGGATCTACCTCAAACGCGGCATGCCGGGCCGGGTCGAGACCGGCGGCTACCGCGGCGGCATGGCGACGGTCGAGGACTGGGCCGACAAGCGCCTCTACGACCACCAGGTCGCCGCCTCGGCGGAGGACTTCTTCCGGACCTACGACGGCGACGCCCCGTTCTACCGCGAGATCGGCTTTGCCGGCACCCACGGCCCCTGGACGACGCCGCTCCGGTTCAAGGAGACTGTACGACCCGAAGGACTTCAAGAAGCCCGCCGCCTGGCGAAGCGGGTTCGAGACCTGCCCGGTCATGGACGACGACGCGCCGCCGAATATCGACGCGGGCAATTACCGGTTCTGGTCGAAAAGCCTGCGCAATTATTTTGCCGCGGTGACCTACGTGGATCACCAGCTCGGCCGGGTCTGGGACGCGCTGAAAGGCTCGCCCCACGCCGACAATACCCTGGTCATCCTCGTCTCCGACCACGGCCTGCACCTCGGCGAACGCAACCGCTTCCGCAAGCACACGCTGTGGGAACAGGTCGCCAACGTGCCGCTCATCCTCCACGACCCGACCCGGCCCGAAGGCAAGGTGGTCACCGACCCGGTCGCGCTGATCGACATCGCCCCGACGGTCGCCGACTACCTGTCCCTGCCGCCCGGCGACCCCTACCTCGGCCAGTCCCTGCGGCCCCTCGTGGAAACCGACGCAAGCGCCGCCGACCGGGCCGTGCCCACCTTCCTCGACCGCAGCGCCGCCATCCGCAAAGGCCGATACCGCTTCATCCGCTACCGCGACGGCTCCGAGCAGCTCTATGACCTCGAGGCGGACTGGTGGCAGACCCAGGACCTCGGCCCGGGCCACCCGGCCTACGGGGAGATGCGCGCGGCCTTCGAGGCGTGCTGCGCGGACTACGGCGCCGATCCGGCCGCCATCGGGGCCGAGACCGCGCGCCTGACGTAGGGCCGGGTGCCCCCGCCGCGCGGCGGCCTTTTCACGGCGTCTCCGCTAAGATGGAACCGATCGCCGGGTCCTTGCGTTGTCCTGACATCAAGCCACCGCGACACGGCGGTCGGCAGGAAAAAAGGGAGAACGTCATGAACTGGGACCAGATCAAAGGCAAGTGGACGCAGCTCAAGGGCAAGGCCAAGGAAGAATGGGGCGAGCTCACCGACGACGAGCTCGACCAGGCGGCCGGCGAGCGCGACCAGATGGTCGGCCTCGTCCAGCAGAAGTACGGCAAGGCCAAGGAAGAAGCCGAACGTGAAGTCGACCGCTGGACGGCGAAAGTGTAAGTATGTCCGCCTGAAAGCACGACCCGGCCCGGGCGCCCTCGTCCCGGGCCGGTTTTTTTGGGGGGGCGTCTCTGACCGCGTCAGGTAGGCGCTAAAGCCCGATCACCCGGTTCCAGTCGGATACGTACATGTAAAGGCGTTGAAAATTCACTCGGTAGAAGCATTCGATTGTGCGCAATGAAGTTTCGGGCCTTCTCTATCTCGTCAAGCCTTTGTTTAATCCAATGCCGGCTAGGTAAAAGGTCGCTGAAGTGTTCCCACTTGACAATCACAAGCTGCGAGAGATGGCCAAATATCCGAATCCCATCAGGTCCGTTTTTTCTCCTTCGAGCGTCCAAGTATCCTTCATGGCAATCTCTTTTCTCGACTCCATATGGCCTTTTATTTTCGCAGGGATCTTGTCCATCCAATTCGCGCCTTCCTTCTCCTCGAGGGTCTGCCGTATGAAATCCCAATCTCGTTTTCAAAACAATAAAGTAGTGCATATATTCGCGCCATTTCAAGCGCGTCGTTCCTTCTTTGGATGGAATGGCGCCAGCGCCTCTTTTAATAAGGCCTCTTCCTGTTTTGTATCAAGCGCACCAATTTCGATGCCAGCTTTTTGAAAGTCCGTGGCTTCCAACTCAAACAGAAGACCGCGGAAAAGGAAGTCTCTGACTGCAGTTTTTTCAATCAATTAAGTGTTCCTTGAGCGATCTGAAGATTGCATCGTAGACTTCAACGTCTTTGGTGGCGGGCAGATGGATCTGAATATTGTAGCGAAGGCCTGTCAGTACCCCGTTGCTATTCTGGTGCAATTCGACCGCTTCAGGCTGTTTTTCTTGCGGGGGTGATTCCGGTATTGGATCTTTCGTGTGTTTTTTGGCGGAAATGTCCGCTATGTCCAGCATGGCCAGGATTGTCTTAGCCATTAGGTTGGAAGTGTTTTCGCTGGCGTTGTGGTAACTCTTGAATTTCCCTTTGATAGTATCAAAGTCTGATGCTGTCGGGTTGGACTTGATCAAGAAGATCTCGGAAAACGCATCTTGGAGCGCGTTTTGCGACAACTACCCAAACTTCGCAGCGTGATCGCGGAGACAGGTTTCGCTCTTGCCCGCTTTGCCTCGCTCGGAATCGACTCCGATTTGCTTTTAGGCAAGGGATACTGGGCAGGATCACCGTGATAAGACTTTGATCGACAATCATCGCACATCAGTTGTCGACTCGAAGTGCTGGGCCTTGCTTGGACGCGTGATCCGCTTGACGAAAGCACAAGTCATCCATTGATGTGTTGCGAACGCCCTGTCGACGCTCATGATAGCGTGGTCTTCGACTGTCGGAGCCGACCAGACGTGGCCTTGAGTCTGATACGCGCTGTTGCGGATCTTCGGCAGATTCGGGACGATCTAATTGCCTCGAGTAATTGAGCGTCGTATGGGTGTCCAAACCCATCGCCACTCGACCGACATGGTGGGCTGAAATCCCACCCTACGCCCCGCCGAACCCCACTTCGCCCACCCTTCGCCCAGTTACCGCTAACATCAACAATCCCAACACCTTAACCCCCCGTCCGAGTTCGCCCACCCCTCGGGACACCCCTCCGGACACCCCAAACCTCACACATCCAACTCCTCCACGAACCGCGCGTTCTCCTGGATATACTGGAACCGCAGCTCCGGCTTTTTCCCCATCAGACGCTCCACCAGATCGCCGGTCTCGCCCGGTTCGTCCTCGTCGATGGTCACGCGGATCAGTTTCCGCGTCGTCGGGGTCCATCGTGGTCTCCTTGAGGTCCTTCGCGTCCATCTCGCCCAGACCCTTGAAGCGTTGCATGTCGATCTTGCCCTTGCCGCCGAGACCCTTCTCCATCCAGTAGTTCCGTTCCGCATCGTCGGCCACATAGATCCGCTTCGCCCCCTGGGTCAGGCGATACAAGCGGCGGGCAGGCGAGGTAGAGGTGACCCTGGTCGATCAGCGGCCGCATCTGGGTGAAGAAGAAGGTCATCAGCAGCGACGCGATATGCGCCCCGTCGACGTCGGCGTCGGTCATGATGATGATCTTTTCGTAGCGCAGATCGTCGATGTTGAACTTGGTGCCCATGCCGACGCCGAGCGCCTCGCAGAGGTCGGAAATCTCGGCGTTGGTGCCCAGCTTGATCGAGGCCGCCCCCAGCACGTTCAGGATCTTGCCGCTCAGCGGCAGCAGCGCCTGGGTCTTGCGGTCGCGCGCCTCTTGGCCGAGCCGCCGGCGCTAGTCGCCCTCGACGATGAACAGCTCGGTGCCCTCGCGGTTCTTGCTGGTGCAATCGGTCAGCTTGCCGGGCAGGCGCAGTTTCTTGGTGGCGGTCTTGCGCGCGGTCTCCTTCTCCTGCCGCCGCGCAGCCGTTCCTCGGCGCGCAGCACGAGGAAATCGAGGATCGGCACCGGCGGATTTGGTATCGGCCGCCAGCCAGTTGTCGAAATGGTCGCGCACCGCGCCTTCGACCATCGTGCGGCGCCTTCGCGTCGACAGCCGGTCCTTGGTCTGGCCGACAAAGGCCGGGTCGCGCGATGAAGCAGGACACCAGCGCGCAGCCGCCCGGTCAGCAGGTCCTCGCGGGTGATCTGCGCGGCCTTCTTGTTGCCCACCAGCTCGCCGTAGGCCTTGATCCCCTTGAGGATCGCCGCCCAGAAGCCCTGCCACATGGGTGCCGCCCTCGGGCGTGGGCACGGTGTTGCAGTAGGACTGGATGAAGCCGTCGCGCGAGGGCGTCCAGTTGATCGCCCATTCGACGTAGCCCGCCTCGTCGAATTTCTCGCGGAACTCGACCTTGCCGGTGAAGGCGGTGTCGGCATAGGTCGAGGCCCTGCCCAGCGTTTCGGTCAGGTAGTCCTTCAGGCCGCCGGGGAAGTGGAACATCGCCTCGGTCGGGGTCTCGCCGTCGTCGATCTCGCATTTCCAGCGGATCTCGACACCCGAGAACAGATAGGCCTTGGACCGCGCCAGCGTGTGCAGGCGCTTGGGCTTGAACTGGTGGTGGCCGAAGATCTCCGGGTCGGCGTGAAAGGTCACCTCGGTGCCGCGCCGGTTGGGGGCCGCGCCCACCTTCTCGATCGGGCCCAGCGGCTTGCCGCGCGAGAAGCTCTGCTCGTAGAGCTCGCGGTTCTTGGCGACCTGCACCACCAGGCTGTCCGACAGCGCGTTCACCACCGAGGAGCCGACGCCGTGCAGGCCGCCCGAGGTCTGGTAGGCCTTGCCGGAGAACTTGCCGCCCGCGTGCAGCGTGCACAGGATTACCTCGAGCGCCGACTTGTCGGGGAATTTCGGATGCGGGTCGACCGGGATGCCGCGGCCGTTGTCGCTGATCTTCACCGAGTGGTCGGCATGCAGCGTAACCTCGATCCGGTTGGCATGCCCCGCCACGGCTTCGTCCATCGAGTTGTCGAGGATCTCGGCCACCAGGTGGTGCAGCGCGCGTTCGTCGGTGCCGCCGATATACATGCCCGGCCGCTGGCGCACGGGTTCCAGCCCCTCCAATACCTCGATGGAGGAGGCGTCGTAATCGTCTTTGCCCTTGTTCAGAAGGTCGTCTGCCATGCTTAGGTTTTTCCTGTCTGCCTCGCGCGGCATTAGATCACCGGGTGCGGCCGGGGGCAATATGTTGTGGTACCCGGGCGGGGGAACGCGCCGGGTGGGGGTCTTTTGGTGGTGCGCTTACCGCGTGACGACAAGGCGGTAGCCGCAATCACGCGTGTCGTCGCCCAGACCCGCGCCAAACGTCCGTTGCCAGGCGCCGCTCTCGAGATCGGCCGTCAGCCGGTCGAGCGCGGGGGCGACGTCGCCGAGCGCCCGGAAGGACGACATCGCGGCGCGCACCCGGGGGTCGAGATAGGCGGCGGGGCGGCGCCAGTAGGCGGCGAGAAACCCGTCGCTGCAGTCATGCGGGATCGGGACGGGCGTGATCTCGACCGGCCCAAGCGCCTGGGCATAGGCGTCGAGCGGCGGCATCTGTGCCGTGTCGAGGTCGACAAGCCCGGGGACGTAGTCATAGAGCCAGAAATCGCGGAACGCCGGGTCGAAGGTGAGGATCACGACTTTCCCGCGCGCCACCCGACGCAATTCGGCAAGCCCCCGGGCCTGGTCGCGCCAATGGTGTACGGTCAGCACGGCCATGGCCGCGTCGAACGTGTCGTCGCGAAACGGCAGGGCCTCGGCGACGGCGCGGACAACGGCGGCAGGTCGGGTTGCGGGGCGCTGGCGGATCATCTCGGCCGACGGCTCCACCGCCGTCACCGCAAGGCCGACCGGTTCATAGGAGCCGGCGCCGGCGCCCACGTTGAGCACGGTCTTGGCGGGCCCCAGTGCCGTTCGGATCGCCTCCGCGATGCGCGGGTCGGCCCGCCGGAGGTCCGAGTAGTCGAGCCCGATCGTATCGTCGAGATCCGCCAATCGCTGCCCTCCCGGCCTGGGGCGGGGCATAGCCCGTGGGCCGGTCCGAGGCAATAACGGGCGCTAGTCCGGGTGGGATTCTCGCGTGCGCGTGGCCGGTGCCGCGGGGGTGACGTGAGGGGCAAGTCCGGTGGGGGTGTCCGGGCACGGGGGCGCCGAGATGAGGCGGCAGGGGGTGTGTCAAATGGTTGAAATAGAGTGATTTTACTGCGGCGCGATCAGGGCGGGTTTTCCGAGAAAACAACCCGTTCCGGAGCCGGTGCGCCCCGGGGGAACGGCGTAGACACCCAACCTGGAGCTGCGTGTCGAGAGTCCATCGCGCTTGCCTTCGCCCTGGTATCGACCCGCCGAGCGGCCTGACGCTCCCGGGCTGGCGTGCTGGTCCCGCATCACCGGGGCTTCGCGAGAGGATGTGCAGGTGAGGCGTGTTCCGGGCATCGCCCTCGCCGGGCTTTTGCCGCTGGCCGTCGCCGCCGGTTTCACGGCGTTGGCGCTGCGCTCGCCCGAGGGCGTGGACGCCCGGATCGCGCGGCTCGTCACCCTACATGCCGGCATGCCGCCCGAGGGGTGAGGCGCAAAAAAAACGCCGGGGCGCGATAGGCCCCGGCGTTGTCTCATGTTCGGCGTAGGCTCAGCTGTAGAGCGCCGGCTCGCCCATCTTCTGGTGGATCGCGTTGGCCGTCTGCGGGTCGATCCCGAGCTTCTGCGCCAGCGCGTGCAGGTATTGCGCCTCGGCCTGGCTGTCGAGGTCGAGGCCGAGCAGCGACATCATGTAGACTTGGGCTTCCATGCCCTTCGGCGTGTCGTTGGCCAGCGCATCGACATCGACGGGGGCTGCAAAACTCGCCTCGACGATGCGGGCTTCCTCGACGCTCACCTCGCCGAGATGGGCGGTGAGCGCCTCTTTCTCGGCCTGATCGATCCGCCCGTCGCTCTTTGCCGCCTGGATCATCGCGCGCAGAAGCAACGCTGCCTGCTGTTCCTGGGCCAGGGTCGGCGACTGCTGCGGTTCACCCTGCTGGAAGCTCTGGTTCAGGAGCCCGCCGAGGCCGCCCGCCGCACCGCCCGCCGCCCCCGCCGCGGCCGCGCCGCCCAGCGAGTCGAGCAGGCCGCCGAGACCGCCGGACATACCGCCGGAGCCGCCGCCCATCATCTGG
This sequence comes from uncultured Alphaproteobacteria bacterium, assembly GCA_963752895.1. Taxonomy (GTDB): domain Bacteria; phylum Pseudomonadota; class Alphaproteobacteria; order Rhodobacterales; family Rhodobacteraceae; genus CAVWAE01. The sequence goes on along the minus strand of CAVWAE010000020.1, from coordinate 18,858 downwards.
CCGAGCGCGTCCATCGGGTTGCCGCCGCCAGCCGCAGCGCCGCCGCCCATCATGCCTCCAAGCATGTCGGCCAAACCGCCACCGGCACCACCGCGGGCGCCACCCTGGGCGCCGCCACCGGTAAGGCCGCCGAGCATGTCGGCCAGGCCGCCGCCCGTCGCTGCCGCCGCGCTGGGCGCCGCCGAGCATGTCGGCGAGCCCGCCGCCGGCCCCGCCCTGCTGGCCGCCCATCATGCCGCCGAGCATGTCGGTGATGGAGCCGGAGCCCCCGGCGGTCGCACTGCCGGCGCGGCCCGCGCCCTGGCTCGCGCCGCGCGCCATGCTCGAGACGCCCTTGGCCAAGGCGACGCCTATGGCGACCTTGGCGAGAGTTTTGACTAGGCTCATTGTATCCCCCTGAGAAATGATTGTGGGCCATTGTCGACGGTGGGTAGAAGGTTGGGAAGGGGAAATTGCCCGCCGCAATCCCCGTGCGCGTCCGAATGGGGAGCCTTGACCCGGGCGTGTCCGGCCAGCGGCGGTCAGTCGAAGGGGGCGTCCTCGTAGACGACATGCTCGAGATAGAGCCCGTCCGGCGGGCAGACCGGCCCGCAGGCGGCGCGGTCGCGCGCCTCCAGCGCGGCGCTCACGTCGTCCGGGCTCCAGGCCCCGGCGCCCACGCGCTCCAGCGTGCCGACGAAGCTGCGCACCTGGTTGTGCAGGAAACTGCGGGCGCGCACATGGAAGCGGTATTCGGTGCCGCCCGGGTAGGGGCGGGCCGCGATATCCAGCGCGTCGAGGGTCTTCACCGGGCTGTCGGCCTGGCAATGCACCGCGCGGAAGGTGGTGAAGTCGTGGCGGCCGATGAGCCGGTCGGCGCCCGCCCGCATCGCGTCGAGGTCCAGCCTCTGCGGGACCCGCCAGGCGTGGCCGCGGTCATGCACGAGCGGCGCGCGCCGGCTCACCAGCCGGAACAGGTAGTGCCGCTCGAGGGCCCAGAACCGGGCGTGAAAGTCTTCCGACACCCGCGCGCAGGCGACCACCGCGACCGGGGCGGGTTTCAGGTGGTAGTTCAGCGCCTCCATCAGGCGAAACGGTTCCCAGTCCTTCACGAGATCGCAATGCGCGACCTGACCGAGGGCATGTACGCCCGCATCCGTCCGCCCTGCGGCCGCGATCTGCGGCGCGTTCCGGCTCAAACCTGCCGAGCGCCGCCTCGACCGCGCCTTGCACCGAAGGCTGGTTGGTCTGGCGCTGCCATCCTGCGAAGGGCGCGCCGTCGTATTCGATTTTCAATGCAAAACGGGGCATGGGCCGGGTTATCCCGGGGCATCCTCCGGAAAACAATCCCCCTTTTTCGTGGGGCAAAATACCCCGGGGGGGTCACGTCGGCGGCGTGCCTTCGCCACGACGGGCCGGCCGCCACCTTCCAACCCCGGGCAGACACGCCTACATAGGGGCAAACGACCGGAGGGGTACCAGTGCGGCTTGGTGACATAGCAGACGGGATCGTGCGGCAGGTGGAAGCTGTCGGCGACGGGGTTCACGAAGCCCTTTTCGAGCCGGTGATCCGCCTCGGCGTGACCGGGCTGTCGCGGGCCGGCAAGACGGTGTTCATCACCTCGCTGGTGGCCAATCTGATGGACCGGGGCCGGATGCCCGGGTTCCTGCCCGCCGCCGAGGGGCGGATCTCACCGCCTTCCTCCAGCCCCAACCCGACGACACCGTGCCACGGTTCGACTTCGAGACCCATCTGCGGCGATGACCGGCCCGGTCCCGCACTGGCCCGACAGCACCAGCGCCGTGTCGGAGCTGCGCCTGAGCTTCCGGGTGCGCCCCGGCGGGCTGCTCTCGGGGCTGAGGAGCCCGCGCACGGTGCATCTCGACATCGTCGACTATCCCGGCGAATGGCTGCTCGACCTCGCGCTGCTGGAGACCGACTACACCCGTTGGAGTGGTCCGAGACGCTCGCCCGGATCGAAGGCCGCCCGATGGCGCAGGAGTTTCTCGCAACCGCCGCGGCCGCCGACCCTTCGGCCAATCTCGAAGAGACCGGAGCCAAGACGCTGGCGGCGGCGCTTCACCAGCTATCTGCAGGCGGCCCGCGCGGCGGGCTATTCGGACTGTACGCCGGGCCGGTTCCTGCTGCCGGGCGAGATGGAAGGCTAGCCCCGCGCTCACCTTTGCGCCGCTTGCCAAGCCGGGGCACCACCGCGCGAAGCCTCTGGCGCGAGATGGAGCGCCGGTTCGAAGCCTACAAGGGACAGGTGGTCAAACCCTTCTTTCGTGACCATTTCAGCCGGATCGACCGGCAGGTGGTGCTGGTCGACGTGCTCGAGGCGATCCACGCCGGGCCCGCCGCCTTCGAGGACCTGCGCCGCGCGATGGCGGAGATCCTCGAAGCCTTCCGCCCGGGCCGCAACGCCTGGCTCGACCTCGCTGTTTCTCGGCCGCCGGGTCGAGAAGATCCTGTTCGCCGCGACCAAGGCCGACCATTTGCACCACAGCCAGCACCCCAAGCTCACCGCCATCACCGCGGCGATGTTGCGCGAGGCGGTGGACCGGGCCGATTTCGCCGGCGCCGAGACCGCGGCGATGTCGATCGCGGCGTTGAGAGCCACCACCGAGGAGACGATCGAGCACGAGGGCCGCAAGCTCGATTGCGTGCGCGGGCGGTTGGAGGACAGCGGCAAATCCGCCGCCTTCTACCCCGGCGCGCTCCCCGAAGACCCGATGCGCCTGATCGCGCCTGCCCGCGAGGGCGCCGAGCGCTGGCTCGATGCCGACTACCGGGTGATGCGCTTCGGGCCGGCCGACATTTCGCTCAAACCCGGCGACGGACCGCCGCATATCCGCCTCGACCGGGCGGCGGATTTCCTGCTCGGTGACCGGCTGTGACCTTCCTGCGCCACCGCCTCCTGCGGGCCTCGCGGCCCGTCATCGGCGCCGCCCGGGCCGCGGACGCGCCCGCCGTTGGCGATATCTTGTCCGACTGGATCGACGAGACCGACTGGATGCCGCGCATTCACAAACGCGCGGACGAGCAGGCTTTGCAGCCGACCTCGTCGCGCGCGGCTGGGTCACCGTGGCCCGCCTGCGCGGCGAGGTCGTGGGGTTCCTCGCGCGCGACGGCGCGGAGGTGGTCGCGCTCTATGTCGCGCGGGGCGCGCGCGGGCAGGGAGTCGGCAAGGCGCTCATGGCCCGCGCCAAGCGGCGCAGCCCGCGGCTTGCGCTTTGGACCTTCCAGTTCAACCACGCCGCGCAGGTGTTCTACGAAGCGCAGGGTTTCCTCGAGATCGCGCGCACCGGCGGTGCCGGAAACGACGAGAAACTGCCCGATATCCGCTACGCATGGGAGCGACGGAGATGACCGATGAACCGGCGACGACCGACAAACCGGCGACGACCGAGAAAAAAGACGGGCCTGTGCTGATCGAAGTCGAGGCGCGCAGCGAAGAGACCCCGGCGACGGCGCCGCCGGTGCCCGAGCCAGATCCGGTGCTGCCGGAGCCCGCGGCGATGCAGATCGCGGCGACGCTCGCCGCGCGCAAACCCTCGCGGCTCGCGCGCTGGTTCTGGGGGCTGGCGGCGGCGCTGGTGAGCTTCATGGCCTCGGTGGCCGCGTGGCAATTCGTGACCGATCTGATCGACCGCCAGCCGCTTCTGGGCCTGTTGGCGACGGCCCTGATCGGCGCTTTTGTTGTCGTCCTCGTCATCATCGCGCTGCGCGAGATCGCCGCCTTCGCGCGTCTGCGCCGGGTCGACACGCTGCACGCAGCCTCGGAAGCCGCCGCGGCCCACGACGACCTGACCGCCGCGCGCGACGTGGTGGTCAAGCTCAAGCGCCTATACAAGGGGCGCGACGAAATGCGCTGGGGGCTCGACCGGCTCGCCGAACGCGAAGCCGAACAGTTCGATGCCGACGGGCTCCTCGGACTCGCCGAGGCCGAGCTCATCGTGCCGCTCGACGCGATCGCCCGGCGCGAGATCGAAGCCGCCGCCCGGCAGGTCGCCACCGTCACCGCCATCGTGCCGCTGGCGCTTGCCGACGTGGTGACCGCGCTCACCGCCAATATCCGGATGATCCGCCGGGTCGCCGAGATCTACGGTGGTCGGGCGGGCACGCTCGGCTCGCTTCGCCTCACCCGCGCGGTGATGACCCATCTCGTCGCGACAGGCGCGGTCGCGGTCGGCGACGATCTGATCGGCTCGGTCGCCGGTGGGCATCTGCTGTCGAAATTGAGCCGCCGCTTCGGCGAGGGCATCGTCAACGGCGCGCTGACCGCGCGCGTCGGTGTGGCCGCGATGGAGGTGTGCCGCCCGGTGCCGTTCTCGCGCGGCAAACGCCCCTCGGTCACCGGGATCGTCAAACGCGCGCTCACCGGGTTGTTCGACAAGGCCTGAGCGCGCCGCGGCCTTTACCCGTGAAAGGACCGGGGCTATACCCGCGACATGGGTCCCGCATGCGCGATCATTCGAATTACCTTCCCGGCGCTCTGAACCGAGCCGCCGGGCCAAGGCGTATGGACCCCGCGCCGCCACCAGCCTAAAACCCGACCGAATGCCCACGCAAAGGACGCCCGAGATGTGCGCCGACACGCCCGATCATGAGACCACTGACTACAAGACCACGCTGAACCTGCCCGAGACCGAGTTTCCGATGCGCGCGGGCCTGCCCAAGCGCGAGCCCGGCTGGCTCGAGCGCTGGGAAAAGATCGGTGTCTACGACCGGTTGCGGGAAAAGGAGGGCAGGGCGCCCTTCATCCTCCATGACGGCCCGCCCTATGCCAACGGCCACCTGCACATCGGCCACGCGCTCAACAAGATCCTCAAGGACATGATCGTGCGCTCGCACCAGATGATGGGCAAGGACGCGCGCTACGTGCCGGGCTGGGATTGCCACGGGCTGCCGATCGAATGGAAGATCGAGGAGCAGTACAGGGCGCGGGGGAAAGACAAGGACGACGTGCCGGTGGTCGACTTCCGGCAGGAATGCCGCAAGTTCGCCGACGGCTGGATCGACATCCAGCGCGACGGAGTTCAAGCGTCTCGGCGTCACCGGAAACTGGGACGATCCGTACCTGACGATGGACTTTCACGCCGAGGCGGTGATCGCCGAGGACTTCATGAAGTTCCTGATGAACGGCACGCTCTACCAGGGCTCGAAGCCGGTGATGTGGTCGCCGGTGGAGAAGACGGCGCTGGCCGAGGCCGAGGTCGAGTACCACGACCACAAGAGCCACACGATCACCGTGAAGTTTCCGGTGGTATCAAAGGGCGCGGAGGATCTCGCGGCAGCGCCGTGGTCGTCATCTGGACGACCACCCCCTGGACGATCCCGCAGAACCGCGCGGTGAGCTTCAGCCCGGAGATCTCCTACGGGCTCTACGAGGTTACCGCCACGCCCGAGGAATGCTGGGCCAAGGTCGGCGACAGGTTCCTGCTCGCCGACAAGCTGGCCGCGGAGGTGCTCGGCTCGGCCCGGCTCGAAAATTCCATGTACACTCGCCTGCGCGATGTCGCGGCAGAGGAGCTGGGCAGCCTCATCTGTGCCCACCCGTTCCGGGGCATCGACGGCGGGATGGGCGAATGGGACTACGACGTGCCCCTGCTGCCCGGCGACCATGTCACCGACGACGCGGGCACCGGTTTCGTGCACACTGCGCCCAGCCACGGCGAGGACGACTACCAGGTCGGCCTGAAGTACGGGCTTCCGATGACCCACAACGTGCTGGAAGACGGCGCGTTCCGGCCCAATCTCCCGGTCTTCGGCGGCGAGGTCATCATCAAGCCGAACGGCAAGGAGGGGGGCGCCAACAAGGCCGTCATCGACAAGCTCGTCGAGACCGGCGCGCTGATCGCACGTGGGCGGCTCACCCATTCCTACCCGCATAGCTGGCGCTCCAAGGCGCCGCTCATCTTTCGCAACACGCCGCAATGGTTCGTCGCCATCGACAAACCGCTGGGCGACGGGATGGACACCTACGGCGAGACGATCCGCACCCGCGCGCTCACCTCGATCGACAGCCTTGTGAAGTTCACCCCCGAGAAGGGGCGCAACCGGCTGCACGCGATGATCGAGGCGCGGCCCGACTGGGTGCTGTCGCGCCAGCGCGCCTGGGGCGTGCCGCTGACCTGCTTCACCAAAAAGGGCGCGTTGCCCACCGACGGCGACTTCCTCTTGAAGTCCGAGGCGGTCAACGCCCGGATCGTGGCCGAGTTCGAGGAACACGGCGCCGATGTCTGGTACGAAGACGGGTTCAAGGCCCGGGTGCTGGGCAACGATTTCAACGCCGACGACTACGACCAGGTCTTCGACGTGCTCGACGTCTGGTTCGACAGCGGCTCGACCCACGCTTTCGTGCTGCGCGACCGGGCCGACGGCGTGCCCGACGGGATCGCCGATGTCTACCTCGAAGGCACCGACCAGCACCGCGGCTGGTTCCATAGCTCGATGCTCCAGGCCTGTGGCACCAAGGGCCGCGCGCCCTATCGCAACGTGGTGACCCACGGGATGACGCTGGACGAGAAGGGCATGAAGATGTCCAAATCGATCGGCAACACCATCGTGCCCGAGGAAGTCACCAAGCAATACGGCGCCGACATCCTGCGGCTCTGGGTGGCGCAAACCGATTTCGTCAACGACCAGCGGATCGGCCCCGAGATCCTCAAGGGAGTGGCCGACAGCTACCGCCGGCTGCGCAACGCCATGCGGTTCCTGCTCGGCAACCTCACGGGCTACGATCCGGCCGAGGCGGTCGACCCCGCACGAGATGCCGGAGCTCGAGCGCTGGGTGCTGCACCGGGTCGCGGAGCTCGACGAACAGGTGCGCAGCGGTTACGCCGGCTTCGATTTCCAGGGAACCTTGCAGGCCGTGTTCAACTTCGCCACCGTCGAGCTGTCGTCGTTCTACTTCGACATCCGCAAGGACGTGCTCTATTGCGACGCGGCCGACAGCCTCGCGCGGCGCTCCGCGCGCACCGTGCTCGACATCCTGTTCCACCGGCTGACCACCTGGCTCGCGCCGATCCTGGTGTTCACGATGGAAGAGGTCTGGCTCGAACGCTTCCCGGGCGATGCGAGCTCGGTTCACCTCGTCGATTTCCCTCAGACGCCGGCCGCCTGGCGCGACGACGCGCTCGCGGCCAAGTGGGCCGGCATCCGCACGGTGCGCCGGGTGGTGACGGCGGCGCTCGAGATCCAGCGCCGCGACAAGGTGATCGGCGCCTCGCTCGAGGCGGCGCCGGTGGTGCACGTGCGCGACAAGGCCGTGGCCGACGATCTGCGCTCGGTCCATTTCGCCGACATCTGCATCACCTCCGCGGTCCAGATCACCTCCGATCCGATGCCGATGGAAGCCTTCCGTCTGCCCGAGACCGAGGGTGTGGGCGTGGTGTTCGAGAAGGCCGACGGCGAGAAGTGCCAGCGCTGCTGGAAGATCCTTCCGGATGTCGGCGGCCACGCGCACGCGGGCACTTGCGCGCGGTGCGACGACGCGCTTGGATGATCCCCGGGCAACCGGGGATCCGAGATGAGCGATGCGTACGGCCGCGATGAATGGCGTGAAGACGAAGCGGCGGCGCAGGCGGAAGCCCTGCGCCGCATCGAGGCCGCCCAGGCCAGCGACGATCCCGGGGTCGCCGAGGTCTTGGATTTCAGCGATCTTGTCGCGCTGACCGAGGTGCCCAGAGAGATCGCGGGCCTCACCCGGCTTCGGCGGCTGTTTCTGGGGAGTACCCGGAGCGATGGCGGGGAAACCCCGTGGGAGGCTACCGTCTTCGAAACGCCGGGGCCGTTTCCGATCTGTCGCGGATTGACGGAGCTGTCGCTGAGCCGCTTGCGGGCGGAGATGATCCCGCTGTCCTTGTCCGGGCTGACGGGGCTCTCGACCTTGGATCTGAGCTACACGGGCGCAGCCGCCCTCTCTGCCTTGTCCAGTCTGCCCAATCTGACAACCCTCACCTTGCGCGGCTCAACGGTGAGCGACCTTGCCGAACTGTCCAGTCTGACAGGTCTGACCACGCTGGACCTGCGCGACACGCGTGTGAGCGACCTCGCCGCGCTGTCCGGTCTGACGGGTCTGACCACGCTGAACCTGAGCAGCACGCGTGTGAGCGACCTCGCCGCGTTGTCCGGTCTGACGGGTCTGACCACGTTGAACCTGGGCGACACGCGTGTGAGCGACCTCGCCGCGCTGTCCGGTCTGACGGGTCTGACCACGCTGGACCTGGTCAGCACGGGTGTGAGCGACCTCGCCGCGTTGTCCGATCTGACGGGTCTGACCACCTTGAACCTCTACGACACGTCTGTGAGCGACCTCACCGTGCTGTCCGGTCTGACGGGTCTGACCACGCTGGTCCTGTTCAGAACGGGTGTGAGCGAGCTCGCCCCGCTGTCCGGTCTGACGGGCCTGACCACGCTGAACCTGGGCGGCACGGGTGTGAGCGACCTCGCCGCGCTGTCGGGTTTGCCGAGCCTCATCAGTCTGGACTTGGCCGGGACCTCGGTCCGGGATCTGTCTCCGCTGCTCGACATCCCGCTGTTTCGCGACGAAAAGGCCACGCATCTTGCCTACAAGGTACACCTGCCGCCGCCCCGCAAACCGACCGGCGCCTGGATCTGCTCTCGCGCCTCCCGCCGGATCGCTGCGCGATCGAGACCGTGCAGTATCTCAAGGGCACCCATCCCGATTTCCGCGAGCCTTCCGGCGCGCGGGGCCGGGTCGCCGCGCTCGGTTAAGGATATCCTGATCCTCACCAGCCCGGTCGAACTGACGGTGGACGACGCTCGTCTGGAGGCGAAGAACCGGGGCGAGCCCGAACGCCTGGCGCCAGCGGAGCTGGGGATCCGGGTGGACGCCCTGCGGCGCCATGTCGACCAGCTGGCGCGGGAAGCCGCGAAGAAACAGGTGCCGGAGGACATCCGCGCCCGGCTCGCCTCCTACGCCGTGCCCCTCGCCGAGGACGCGCCAATCTACCTGCTGCTCGACGGGCCGATGTCGTTTCTCCGCGGCGGGGTCGAGGATTCCTACGTCACCGAAGCGCTCGACGGCGGTTTCGTCGAAGGCTGGCGGCAGTTGGTGGCCATGCACGACGACCTCCGCCCGCTGCTCCTTCCGCCTCTCGAGGACGACCCGGCGCTGCCGGACCTGCAATCGGACTTCACCCCGGAAGACGGGATCGCGGTCACCGATGAGGTGATCGAAGTGATGTCCGGGGAGGAGGCCGGCGACAGTGTGGGCAAGTCCGTGATCGAGTCATTGGTCGCGGCGAAGGATTTCTTTGAAGCGGCAAAGGGGAACCTGGAGCGTCGCCCCGGCCTGCTGAAACGGGGTGTGAAGGCCGTGGGCGGTATCGTCGCGCTGGCGGGCAGCGCGGCCAGCATTCATGCTTGGGCGACCTCGCCCTCAGGCCTCGCCGTGATAACCAAGTTGCAGCCGCTCCTTGAGCGGATCTTGCAGTTTTTCCAGGCCGCGGGGGCCGGGTGAGGGGGAACGGACAGGTTGAAATCATGCCGTCGATCGTGATGAACAGCCCCGTGGGCCCGCTCGGTGTCACCGAAGAGGCGGGCGCCATCACCCGGCTCGCGTGGGGCGCGCGCGCCGAGGGGGCCGAAACCCCGCTGCTCGCGACGGCCCGGCGGCAACTCGCGGAATACTTCGACGGCACCCGGCACGCATTCGACCTGCCGCTCGCGCCCGCGGGGTCGGACTTCCAGCGCGCGGTCTGCGCTGCGATGTGCGAGATCCCCTACGGTGAAACCCGCAGCTACGGCGACATCGCGGCATCGCTGGGCGCCTCGGCGCAGGCGGTCGGCACGGCCTGCGGGGCCAACCCGATCCCGGTCCTCATCCCCTGCCACCGCGTGCTCGGCGCAACCTCTCTCGGTGGCTATTCCGGTGCGGGCGGGATCGAGACCAAGGTGGCGCTGCTGCGTCTCGAGGGCGCGGCGGGGTTGCTGATCTGAAGGTGGCCTACGCCGCGCGGCCGTTGCGGTCGGGAAAGATCTGCTGGAGGATGCCTGCGAACAGCAGGTAGCCGGAGGTGGCGACGATGCCCCACTGCGCCCAGCTTCCCGGGTGGAAATCCTCCCAGGCGGCCCAGGCGGCAAAGCCTGTCCAGGCGATGGCGACGGGCAGCGACAGGGCGCGCCAGCGCTGCGTGCGGACCGGGTGAATGAACTTGAGCGGCGTGAACATCGCCACCGCCAGCGCCACGACGATCCCGAGCGTGATCCAGAAATTCGGGTCGGTGGCAAACAGAACGATCACCACCATGTTCCAGCATCCGGGAAATCCGGCAAAGGAATTATCCTTGGTTTTCATGCGCGTATCGGCGAAGTACAGCGCGCTGGTGAAGACGATGACGAAGATCGCCACCCAGCCGGTCCAGCCGGGCAGGATCCCCGATTTGAACAGGGCATAGGCCGGGATGAAGACATAGGTGAGGTAGTCGATGATGAGGTCCATCAACACCCCGTCGATCTGCGGCGCGTTCGCCTTCACGTCGTAGCGGCGCGCGAGCGGGCCGTCGATGCCGTCGACGATGAAGGCCACCACCAGCCAGAGGAACATCAACCCCCATTTCTCCTCCACCGCCGCCAGCATGGCGAGCATGGCGCAAACGGCGCCGATCGCGGTGAAGAGATGGACGAGATAGGCCTTGGTCTCACGGGTCATGCCCGCCTTCATGGACGAAAAGACCTGCCGGTTCAACGGGATTGCGGCGGGGCGGGGCGGGTTGTCCGAGGGGGCCGGCTGCGGGGGCTGGCCGGCGACCGGACCGGGCGCACTGCGACACCCGCGGTATTTGGCCTGCAGTCGCCGCAATCATCTCCCGGGACGGCCGGGCGCGATGACGGCGCGGGCCTTGAGCGGGAGGACGCAGGGCTATCCGCCGCCCGCGCGCCCGAGAGAGGTCAGGAGCGCGCGCGCGGATGGCTGGCCTCGTAGACCTCCAGCAGCCGGGCGGTGTCGACGGCGGTGTAGGCTTGCGTGGTCGAGAGCGAGGCGTGGCCGAGCAATTCCTGGATCGCGCGCAGGTCGCCACCGGCGTTGAGCAGGTGGGTCGCGAAGCTGTGGCGCATCGCGTGCGGTGTGGCGGTTGCGGGCAGGCCGAGCTGCAGCCGGGCGCGCTCCATCGCCTTTTGCACAAGGCGCGGGTTGAGTGCGCCGCCGCGCACGCCCCGAAACAGCGGCGCCTCCGGTTCGAGCGGCCAGGGCGAGAGCGCGAGATAGGTGTCGACCGCCGCCTTCGCGGCGGGCAAGACCGGCACCAGCCGCTCCTTGCCGCCCTTGCCGGTGATCCGGAGCACGTCCCGCAAAGGCGCGTCGGCGCCCTTGAGGCCGAGCGCCTCCGAGATCCGGAGCCCGCATCCGTAGAGCAGCGTCACCACCGCGCCGTCGCGGGCGCCGACCCAGCTGTCGGGCGCCTGCGCCTCGGTGGTCGCGATCATCTCGCCGGCGGCGTCCGGGCGCGAGCGGGCGGGGGAGCTTGCGGCGAAAACGGGGGCTGCGGGTCGAGAGCACCTGGGTGGCGTCGAACCCGTCGCGGTCGGCGAGCCAGCGGTAGAAACTCTTCACCGCGGAGAGACGAGCGCGCGAGCGACCGCGCGCCGGTTCCGCGCCCGCGCTCATGGGCCATCCAGGCCCGCATCTCCTTAAGGCCGACACCGGCCAGGGCCGCGCGCCCCTGCGGCCCGCCGAGATGGGCGGAGAGAAAGGTGAGAAAGCCGGTGACGTCGGCGCGGTAGGCCTCGACGGTCGCTACCGCCGCGTCCTCGAGGGCGCGCAGGTGGTCGAGCCAGGCCTGGAGCGCGTCACGGGCGCCCGGGCTCAAGTCAAGATCGTTATTTTTCAACATACCTGGGCTACCCATGGGCCGAATAGGTCAATCGGATTCCTACTTTTCGCGCTTTTCGTCAGGCCAGCCACCGCCGCATGGCCCGCTCGAACACGCCGCCGAAGAACCCAAGCAGGTCGGTGCCCTGGCCCGGTTTGAACTGGTGCGGGTCCTCGGCGCCGAGCACCAGCAGGCCGGGCAGCCGTCCCTTGCCGAGATCGAGCCGCAGGCAGGCCTCGGACCGGATCCAGAAACCGGTTTCGCCGTAGACCTTGGCCTCCTGCTCGTGGACCTGGCGCAGCGCGACCGGGCGCGGCGACATTTCGCGGGCGTTGCCGACGTATTGCGTCACGAAACCCGGCTCGCCAACCACCAGTACGTCGCCCAGACGCCGGGCCATCGTCGGGCCCTCGTCGAGCTCGCTTTCCAGAATCAGCCGCACACAATCGACCTGCAGCACCTCGGCCACTTCGCCACCGAGATCTTTCATGAAGCTCTCGAAATCACCCGGATCCAACATCCGCAGCACCGCCCGGTGGATCAGGTTCATGCCGGCGAGGTTCTCGTAAGCCGCGGCGATCACGCTGCGGTGGGTTTCCTCGAGCCGGTCGAGGCGGCTTTCCAGCCGTTCCATGGCGATGCCGCGAAGATCGACGATATTCGCCCCCATGGTGCGCTCGTTGGCGGCGATGAGCGCGCGCATCATCTCGTGGTCATCAAGGATGACCTCGGGTTGAGCGATGATCTGTTCGCGCGTTTCTTCCGTGATCGGTGCTGTGCTCGTCATGTCTGCCTCGGGTGTTTTTTGATTTGCACGGAGGTTAACAGGTCCGAAGTTGGATTTCTCCAACTTTTTCACCAAAGCCTCCGGGTATTGCGAAAATGACTCGCGGCAGCGCCCGCACAGAAAACGGGCGCCCGCTGGGGACGCCCGGTGTGCCTTGTCAACGAGGGTCGGAGGCCTCAGACGATCTTGAGCCCGGCAGCCTCGGCGTCCTTGAGAAAGGCCGCCAACCCCTTGTCGGTGAGCGGATGAGACGCCATCGCCTTGATCACCGATGTCGGCGCGGTCATTACGTCGGCGCCGATCAACGCGGCGGTCTTGACGTGGTTGACGCTGCGCACGGAGGCGACAAGAATTTGGGTCTCGAATTCGTAGTTGTCGTAGATCTGGCGGATCTCGGCGATCAGGTCCATACCGTCGGTGTTGATGTCGTCGAGACGACCGACGAAGGGCGAAATGAAAGTGGCGCCGGCCTTGGCGGCGAGCAGCGCCTGGTTGGCGGAGAAACAGAGCGTGACGTTGACCATCGAGCCTTCGCCCGAAAGAACCTTGCAGGCCTTGAGCCCGTCGAGGGTGAGCGGCACCTTGACGGCGATGTTGGGCGCGATCGTCGGCCAGCTTGCGGCCCTCGGCGATCATCGCGTCGGCCTCTGTGGCCAGCACCTCGGCCGAAACCGGGCCGTCGATGAAGGAGCAGATTTCCTTGATGACCTCGATGATGTCGCGGCCCGATTTCTTGACCAGCGAGGGGTTGGTGGTCACCCCGTCGCACAGCCCGAGGTCGTTGAGCTCACGGATGTCGTCGACGTCTGCGGTATCGGCAAAGAATTTCATCGCGGGTCCTGTCTGTTGGCTGCGGTCGATTGTCGCTGGTGTCATACCGCGTTCGCCGGGTGGCAGAAAGGCAAAATCAGGTGAAGTGCATGGCTGAGCCGGTCTTCTTCGAAACCGGCAGCCGCGTCGCCGTGCTCACAACCCAGCCGCTCGACCGGGTGTTGACCTACCGCGCGCCCGAAGGCGGCTGCTGGCAGGGCGCTTTCGTCGAGGTCCCGCTCGGGCCCCGCAAAGTGCTGGGCGTGGTCTGGGGGCCGGGGGAGACCGGGTTCGACGCGTCCAGGCTGCGCGGCGTGTCCCGGGTGCTCGATGTCGCGCCGATGCGCATGGAGATGGCGCAATTCCTCGCCCGGGTCGGCGACTACACCCTCACGCCGATGCCGCAGATGCTCAGGCTCGCGACCCGCGCGCCGGGGCTGACCGATCCGCCCTCGATGCGCAAGGTCTACCGTCTGGGCGAGACCGTGCCCGACCGGATGACCGGCGCGCGCGAAAAGGTCCTCGCGGTGCTGGAAGACTTCGGCGGCCTCGCATTCACGCTCGGCGAGCTGGCCGAGCAGGCGGGGGTGACGTCGTCGGTGATCAAGGGGCTGGCAAAGCTCGGCGCGGTCCGCGAGGAGGAAGCCCCGCGCGATCTGCCTTATCCGGCGCTCGATGCGGAGGTGCCGGGCAAGCCGCTCACCGAAGCGCAGGCGGCGGCGGCGGCGCGGCTGGTCGAAGGGGTGCAGTCGGGCAGCTACGGCACCACGCTTTTGCGCGGTGTCACCGGGTCGGGCAAGACCGAGGTCTACATGGAGGCTGTCGCCGAAACCCTGCGGCGCGGTCGCCAGGCGCTGGTGCTGCTGCCCGAGATCGCGTTGACGGCCCAGTTCATCGACCGGGTCGAGGCGCGCTTCGGGGCGCGGCCCGCCGAATGGCATTCGGGCGTGACGATGACCGAGCGCCGGCGGCTCTGGCGGATGGCGGGCGAGGGGGCGGCATCGCTGGTGGTCGGCGCCCGCTCGGCGCTCTATCTGCCCTACCGTGATCTTGGGCTGGTGGTGGTCGACGAAGAGCATGACCAATCCTACAAGCAGGAGGACGGGGTGCTCTACTCGGCGCGCGACATGGCGGTGATGCGCGCCTCGCTCTGCGACGCACGGGTGATCCTCGCCTCCGCGACCCCCTCTCTCGAGACCTGGGCCAATGCCGAGGCCGGCAAGTACGACCGCGTCGACCTCGTCTCGCGGTTCGGCCCGGCGGTTCTGCCGGAATTGCGCGCGGTCGACATGCGCGACGAGGACCTGCCGGGCAATCGCTGGATCTCGCCGACGCTGGAGGCGCATGTGCGCGACCGGATGGCAAAGGGCGAGCAAGCACTCCTGTTTCTCAACCGCCGGGGCTATGCGCCGGTCACCATCTGCCGGGCCTGCGGCCACCAGATCGGCTGCGACCATTGCGATGCGCGCATGGTCGAGCACCGGTTCCTCAAGCGCCTCGTCTGCCACCAGTGCGGCGAAACCAAGCCGATGCCGGAGGCCTGCCCGTCCTGCGAGGTCGAGGGCAAGCTCGCCCCGGTCGGACCGGGTGTCGAGCGGTTGGCCGAGGAGGTGAAAGAGCGCTTCCCCGAGGCGCGGGTGGCGGTGCTGTCGTCCGACCTCTTCAGCTCGGCGCGCGCTCTCAAGGAGCAGATCGGGCTGATCGCGGGGGGCGGGGCCGACATCATCATCGGCACACAGATGGTCGCCAAGGGCCACAACTTTCCGCTGCTCACTCTGGTTGGGGTGATCGACGCCGATCTTGGCCTCCAGGGGTCGGACCTGCGCGCTGCCGAGAAGACCTTCCAGCTCATCCGCCAGGTGGCGGGACGGGCGGGGCGGGCCGAGAAGCCGGGGCTCGCGCTGTTGCAGACCTTCCAGCCCGAACATCCGGTGATCCGGGCGATCCTGTCGGGCAACGAGGAGGGGTTCTGGCGCGCCGAGGCCGATGAACGCCGGGCCGCCGGCGTGCCACCCTATGGGCGTCTCGCGGGGATCGTGGTCTCGGCCGGGTCTGCCGAAGCGGCCTTCGATCTCGCCAACGCACTTGCGCGGGCCGACCAGCCGCTGCGCGACGTCGGCGCCCAGCTCTTCGGCCCCGCGCCCGCGCCGATTGCCCGGATCCGCGGCCGCCACCGGGTGCGGCTGCTGGTAAAGGCCGACAAGGGCACGCCGCTGCAACCGGCTCTGCGCGCCTGGGTCGGGCAGTTCACGCCGAAAGGCGACACCCGCCTCAGCGTCGATATCGACCCGCAAAGCTTCTACTGATTCCGGCCCGTCCCCTGGCGGGGCCCCGGTAACCTTTGGGTAAGGTTTTTCCTCCAAGACTGCGTCAGACCGCGGATCGCTGCCCGCGCCCTCGGGCGACCGGACGGGCGGCAGGGGCGCGGCAGACCTACCTGGAGGAGACATTTCCCATGGACCACCGTGTGCTCGAGATCTGCTACGACATTGCCACGATCCCCGGCCGCAATCCGCACAACCCGGCAGACCCGCGGGTGTTCCGGTTTCGCGATGTGGCGATGAAGCGGATCGACGAGGTCCTGCTCGGCGACGGTCTCGGCCACGGCCTTGGCGCCGATCTCGAAGACGACCGGCTGCGGCTGCGGTTCGCGGTGGAGGATTTCGACGCGGCCGAAGCGCGTGTGGGCTCGGTGACCGATCGGTTCACCCTCACCCGGCCCGCCGAGGTCTTGCGCTACTGGGACAACCAGGCGGTCGTCTGACGCGAGGCCCGGCCGCCCCGTCGCCGCGTCCGGCCCCGGATCCGTACCGGGTCCGCATCGCGTCCGCGCCCGGTTGTGAAGGGCTCTGGGGGGGCGCGGCCACCGGGGCCGATCGGCGGCTTCCCGCCCGGCTCGGCCTTTTCCTGCCGAAAGCGGTTAACCGATCGGTGGCGGTCCGGATGTGAGGATCGTCACTGTGCTATTATTAAGGTGTTTGTTGCCCCTTCACGAACAATCCTTGGTCCGAACAGGATTCTGACAGGGAAAAGCCAAAGTTGAGTGGTGAATTAGACGGACAGCCCCATTCAGGGCTACCGCATATCAATCGTAGGAGGAGATTGACATGGACCACAGAATTATCGAGATCTGCTACGACCTTGACGCGATCCCCGGGCGGAGTCCGGACAATCCCCGTGATCCCCGGGTTGAGCGGTTCCGCGACATTGCGATGGCCCGCATCGACCAGGTCCTCTCCGGTGACGATCTCGGCTACGGCGTCGATGCCGTCATCGAGTTCGACCGCCTTCGCCTGCGCTTCGTGGTGCAGGACTTCGATGCCGCGGAAATCCGGCTCGATTCCGAACTCGACGGCACCGCCTGGAATTTCCCGGTCGAAGTGCTGCGGTACTGGGACGTGCAAGCCGCCGCCTGACCGGTCCTGGGGAGGAGCCGCAGGCAGGGAGGATTTCCGCATCTTCACACATCTCCGCCGGGCGGCGCGCCGTCGCCCGTTGGACTGACCGGGTCATCCCGGGGCGCCCGCATTCGTGTTCCCTCCGCGCATGCGGGCGCGCTCTTTCGGAGACAAGGGGCCACCGGCCCGGCCGCTGGATTGCACGCCCCGACGTCGAAAGGGAGCGGCACACCGGCACCCGTGCGTCGCGCCGCCGGTGCGCGCCAGGTTCCAACCCATTGCCAGCCCTGTCGAACCGGCACGCCATCGCCCGGACCCGCGCGGCCGCCGCCGCCAGCGCCCCCTCACACAAGCGAAAACCGCAACGGCTTCGTCTTGTGCCGGGCGACGATCCCCTTGGCCTCGAGATCGAGCTGAACGCATTTGAGCCACCAACCCGAGGTCTTGCCACCGGGAAACAGATCATCAGGCAGGCGCGGTTTCACCCGTTCCTTGATCTCGGCCGCCGACAGCCCCGGCGCCGCCTCGGGCAGCACCGCCAGCACCGCCTCGCGCATCGCGTGATACTTCGCCGCGTTCACCTGCCCGGTCTTCCCGGGCGTGTTCACGTTCTCAACCGTGACCTTGTCGTCCGACATGCGCATCTCCCTGTTCAACACTCTCCACGATACCACATGGTCGCGGATCCCGCAGCGATGGCGCACGGGTCCCCGCCGATCGAGAAACCAGGCGGGGGGGGCGGTGGTGACTTCCACCACAACCCCGCGGGACATCATGTCCGGTCGGCGGGGTCCGCTCCTGAATCTGCGTGTCATCAAATCAGGACCATGAGTACGGCTTGGTCCGGGGCGTAGGCCCTGGCACCGACGCGACGCCAGTTCGTCTCGGGGCCGCGCGCGGGTTTGGTCTCTTTGGCGGGACCGGGGCCGACTGGCCGTTCTGCCCGACCAGGGTGCTGTTCGTGTTCACGGCGGGCGGGCCGGGGGCGCAGGCGCTGCGCGCGCGCAGGGCCAGTCCCTCCACCGTACCTGCGGCCTCCGATCCTGGCGGCTACGACGCGGCCGGTCTCGGTTCGGTGATCCGGACCGCGGCCTGGCTCGACTACTTCGTCAACTGGGAAGGTACCCCGCCGAACCGCCGGTCAACATGCCGACAGGCCCGGTTCCAGGCTTCGATGACGGCGGCGGGGTATCTGGAAGCGGGCGGGGTTTTCGGTCCCGAGCCCGCGGGCGCGCTCAATTAACCCCACGCCACGTGGCGCGCGGCCGCCGCCGGCCTGTCGTCATCGTCCGTCTCCGACCTGCTTGGGCGGCCCGACTGCGACTGCCTGTCGCCGATGCTACGGGTCGGCGGGCCGGTGCCTTCGACGGGTTCTTCTACGGTGACCACCGCGACCCTGTGCGGGTCAACGCCTTCGCGGGCGAGGTCGCGGACCGTTTCGGGCGAGGTTCACGACAAAGTTGGGCTGACGCCGCGGGTGGGCGCACCTATCTTTCATCGGGAACCGCAGAGGAGGCACACGCATGTTCGGATTGAGCCGGAAAGACGAGATGGTGAGCGAGGGCGGGGCCTTGCCGGGCCGCAACCAGGCAATCCCCACGGCCACGACCCACCATGTCCACGGCACCCCGCTCACGATGGCGGTGCCCGCGGGCGAGGCGGTCGCGATTTTCGCCATGGGATGTTTCTGGGGGGTCGAGCGGCTGTTTTGGCAACTGCCCGGGGTGAGCATGACCATGGCGGGCTACGTCGGCGGCTTCACCCCGAACCCGACCTACGAGGAGACCTGCACCGGGTTGACCGGACACACCGAAGCGGTGCGGATCACCTTCGACCCGGCCCGCATCTCCTTCGACACGCTGCTCAAGACCTTCTGGGAGGGCCATGACCCGACGCAAGGCATGCGCCAGGGTAATGACCGCGGCAGCCAGTACCGCTCGGGGATCTACTGGACCTCACAGGCACAGCACGCTGCAGCCGAAGCGTCGCGGGCGGCCTTCGCCGCGCGTCTGTCTGCTGCCGGCTACGGGGCGATCACCTCCG
>CAVWAE010000019.1:0-124054 GCA_963752895.1 uncultured Alphaproteobacteria bacterium | reverse complement strand
AAATCAACAACCATCATTCATCAATCGTCAATCGATCCCAACGGCTCGCAGCGCCTGGGCTGCCGCGGAGGGAACCCGCGGGATGCGAGGTGTTTGATTGATAGCTGATAATTGAATGACGATTGATGATTGTTGATTTTGGATTTTTGATTTGGGTCAGATGAAGGCGGAGGCACTGGCTCTACGCCTTCTGCTCCGTGGCAGGCAGCACCCAAGCGGCCGAAGTAGCCGCTTCTCAACAGATCAAAAATCAACAACCATCATTCATCAATCGTCAATCGATCCCAACGGCTCGCAGCGCCTGGGCTGCCGCCGGAGGGAACCCGCGGGATGCGAGGTGTTTGATTGATAGCTGATAATTGAATGACGATTGATGATTGTTGATTTCGGATTTTGATTTGGGTCAGATGAAGGCGGAGGCACTGGCTTTACGCCTTCTGCTCCGTGGCAGGCAGCACCCAAGCGGCCGAAGTAGCCGCTTCTCAACAGATCAAAAATCAACAACCATCATTCATCAATCGTCAATCGATCCCAACGGCTCGCAGCGCCTGGGCTGCCGCGGAGGGAACCCGCGGGATGCGAGTTGTTTGATTGATAGCTGATAATTGAATGACGATTGATGATTGTTGATTTTGGATTTTTGATTTGGGTCAGATGAAGGCGGAGGCACTGGCTTTACGCCTTCTGCTCCGTGGCAGGCAGCACCCAAGCGGCCGAAGTAGCCGCTTCTCAACAGATCAAAAATCAACAACCATCATTCATCAATCGTCAATCGATCCCAACGGCTCGCAGCGCCTCGGTCTGCCGCGGAGGGAACCCGCGGGATGCGAGGTGTTTGATTGATAGCTGATAATTGAATGACGATTGATGATTGTTGATTTTGGATTTTTGATTTGGGTCAGATGAAGGCGGAGGCACTGGCTTTACGCCTTCTGCTCCGTGGCAGGCAGCACCCAAGCGGCCGAAGTAGCCGCTTCTCAACAGATCAAAAATCAACAACCATCATTCATCAATCGTCAATCGATCCCAACGGCTCGCAGCGCCTGGGCTGCCGCGGAGGGAACCCGCGGGATGCGAGTTGTTTGATTGATAGCTGATAATTGAATGACGATTGATGATTGTTGATTTCGGATTTTTGATTTTTGATTTTGGTCAGATGAAGGCGGAGGCACTGGCTTTACGCCTTCTGCTCCGTGGCAGGCAGCACCCAAGCGGCCGAAGTAGCCGCTTCCCAACAGATCAAAAATCAACAACCATCATTCCTCAATCGTCAATCGATCCCAACGGCTCGCAGCGCCTGGGCTGCCGCGGAGGGAACCCGCGGGATGCGGGGTGTTTGATTGATGGCTGATAATTGAATGACGATTGATGATTGTTGATTTTGGATTTTTGATTTTGGTCAGATGAAGGCGGAGGCACTGGCTTTACGCCTTCTGCTCCGTGGCAGGCAGCACCCAAGCGACCGAGGTAGCCGCTTCCCAACAGATCAAAAATCAACAACCATCATTCCTCAATCGTCAATCGATCCCAACGGCTCGCAGCGCCTGGGCTGCCGCGGAGGGAACCCGCGGGAAGCGGGGTGTTTGATTGATGGCTGATAATTGAATGACGATTGATGATTGTTGATTTTGGATTTTTGATTTTGGTCAGATGAAGGCGGAGGCACTGGCTTTACGCCTTCTGCTCCGTGGCAGGCAGCACCCAAGCGGCCGAAGTAGCCGCTTCCCAACAGATCAAAAATCAACAACCATCATTCCTCAATCGTCAATCGATCCCAACGGCTCGCAGCGCCTGGGCTGCCGCGGAGGGAACCCGCGGGATGCGGGGTGTTTGATTGATGGCTGATAATTGAATGACGATTGATGATTGTTGATTTTGGATTTTTGATTTTGGTCAGATGAAGGCGGAGGCACTGGCTTTACGCCTTCTGCTCCGTGGCAGGCAGCACCCAAGCGACCGAGGTAGCCGCTTCCCAACAGATCAAAAATCAACAACCATCATTCCTCAATCGTCAATCGATCCCAACGGCTCGCAGCGCCTGGGCTGCCGCGGAGGGAACCCGCGGGAAGCGGGGTGTTTGATTGATGGCTGATAATTGAATGACGATTGATGATTGCTGATTTTGGATTTTGGATTTTTGATTTGGGTCAGATGAAGGCGGAGGCACTGGCTTTACGCCTTCTGCTCTTTGGCAGGCAGCACCCATGCGACCGAAGTGGCCGCTTCCCAACAGATCAAAAATCAACAATCGGAATTCCTCAATCGTCAATCAATCCTTCTCAATCGCTCCTTCTCAATCGCTCCCCAACCGCCGCCGCCCAGTGTTTCGATGCGGAGGATGCATCCGGGCTGCACTGGTAAGGTGGCGATGGGTGGGATGGCCTCCGGCTCGCCGTGGGCTTGGCGGAGGGTTTGCTGGCCCGCCGCGCCACTCTCGCCGCCTTCGAGCCCCCGGGGTGCGACCGTGCGGCGCTGGGTGAGCAACGAGACCGGTGAGGGGCGCAAGGAACTCGACCTCCCGCACCAGGCCGTCGCCGCCGCGGTGTGCCCCTGCCCCGCCCGACCCGCGACGCAGCGAGAACTCGCGCAGGCGCACCGGGATAGCGCCGCTCGAGGATCTCGGGATCGGTGATGGCGGTGTTGCTCATGTGGACGTGGGTCCGCCGAGCCCGTCGCCGGCCGGGGCCCGCGCCCCCGCCCCCGCCGATCGTCTCGTAGTAGCCGAACCGCTCGTTGCCGAAGAGGAGGTTGTTCATCGTGCCCTGGCTGTTCGCCTGAAGCCCGAGGCCGATAAGGAGCAGGTCCACCACGCGCTGGCTGGTCTCCACGTTGCCGCCGACGACGGCCGGGCAGGCCGCGGGATCGTCCGGAAAGTCGGGATTCAGAAATCCTCCGGGAATCACGATCTCGACCTCGGCGAGCAAGCCCTCATTGAGCGGCAGGTCGCCTCGTCCAGAGGCGCAGGACGTAGAGCACGGCGCTGCGGACGATCGCCGGGGTGGCATTGAGATTCCCGGGATGCACCGGCCCGCTTCCGGTGAAGTCGACCCCCAGGCGCCCGCCCGCAGACGAACGCCACGCACAAGCGGCGGTTCCGTCGTCCATGGCATCGCTCCCGCGCCATTCCTGGTCGCCCAGCGCAGTGCAGCAGGGTCCGCATGTGCGGCCGCGGCCCGCTCGTGCAGGCCCGCGATGTTGCCGCGCCACGCTGGCGAGCCTTCCTCGATGAGCCGCTCACCGCCCGCACCCCGTGGTGGTTCGCGGCGGCCTGCGCCGCGAGATCGGCGAGGTTGTCTTCCAGGCAGCGGCTCGGGTGGCGTGCCGCTGGCGAAATGCTCCGCGATGGCCGCAAAGCGCTCCTCGCCGCCGGTCGAACAGAAGCAGGGGCGGGATCACCACGCCCTCCTCTTCCAGGCAGGTCGCGGCGGGCGGGCATCGATCCCGGGGTGCGACCCCCGATCTCGGCATGGTGCGCGCGGTTGGCCACGAAGCAGAACGGCGCTCCGTCGACCATCACCGGGCTGATCACGGTCACGTCCGGCAGGTGGGAGCCCCCGTAGCCCGGGTGGTTCACCACCACCATGTCACCGTCGCGCCAGTCCGACCGCGCGAAACCTCCCGCACGCACAGGCCCAGCGCCCCGAGGTGGACCGGGATGTGCGGGGCGTTGACCACCAGCCGTCCCATGCCGTCGAGCAGGGCGCAGGAGTAGTCGTGCCGCTCCTTCACGTTCGTCGAAATGGCGGTGCGCCGGAGCAGCTCCCCCATCTCCTCGACCACGCTCTCGAAGCGACCGCGGTAGAGCTCGGCCGCGATGACCTCGGGGGCCTGCCTCTGCGCCACGGTGGCCGCCGTCTTGTGCAGGAGGAGGCTTCCCTGGTCCCCGATCCCGCCCGCCAACCGGGCTCGATGATGCAGGTCCGCATGCGGTCCTGGTGGATCTCGAGGCGGTCGCCCGTTTCATCCATGGACGCGAAGCTCTCGGTCGCCTCCTCCGCCCTCTTCTCGGCGGCCACCACGCGGGCCGCGACGATCTCGATTTCCCGGCCTGCCGGGACGGCGTAACCGTAGAGTTCCCGGTAGCGCCCGGCAAAGGCCGTGCAAACCTCCGGAGCCCCGGCCGCTCGGCCCACTCCAGATCGATCCCGGTGTCCTGACCGCGAAGCCGCACCTCGACGAGGACGCGGGCAAGCGACGCTCCCGGGCAATTCCCCGCAGGCCTCTTCTTCCATGCTGGTGGCTCGTCAGGCCAGCTTGCCTCCATGGCCGCGGCCGTCCTCAAGTATTCACGGCTCACACGATCTCCTCCCGGGTGGCATGGTGCATCCCCCAGGCACTCAGGATTCCGGCCTCCCCGGCATGAGGATCGTGGTCACCCCCAGCTTTTCCGCAACAGCACACGCGTGTTGCGGCCCGGCCCCGCCGAAGGCCACCAGGGCGTAGTCCGCCGGGTCGGCCCCCTCGCGCAGCGAAACCGATCCGGATCGCATCCGCCATGCGCTCGACCGCAATCTCGCGGAGGCCCGCGAGGAGTTCCCCGTGCCGGGGGGACCACCGCCCCATCCGCCGCCATGGCCTCCTTCAAATCGGCAAGGCGGTCCGGGCATCGTCCACGCTCAAGGGCACGCCGGCCCGATCAGGATCCATGAGCCCCAAGAAGGAGATTTACATCAGTCACCGTGAGCGGCCCGCCGCGCCCGTAGCAGGCCGGGCCCGGGTCGGCCCCCGCGCTCTCCGGCCCCACCACCAGGCCTCCCAGCTGCCACGAACAGATCGAGCCGCCCCCGGCCGCCACCGTCTCAATGCGCGCCGCCGGGGCCAGCCACCCGCACCCCTCCGATCTCCTGCTCGTAGCGCAACCGGATCTCATCATCGAGCCGCGCCACATCCGTGCTGGTCCCGCCCATGTCGAAGGAGAGGACGCGATGCAGTCCGGCCGCCCGTCCCGCGGCCAAGGCGCCCACCACACCCCCGGCGGGCCCGCTCAGGAGACTGTCCACCGGCCGGAACTTTTCTGCCTGCGCCAGGAAGCCCGCCGAGGTCATCAACATCAGACGCGCCTCGGGAAGGCCGTTGCGGAGGCCGGCGGTGAAGCGGTCCATGATCGGCGAAAGGTAGGCATTCGCGACCGCGGTCTCCGCCCGCGAAGCAGGCGGATCGAGCCGCTCAAATCACTGGAGAGGGAAACGTGCGCGAACCCGAGCTCCTCGAGAAGGGCCCCCACCCTCCTTTCATGAGCGGGGTTCGCGTAGGCGTTCAGGAGCGCCACCGCCGCCACCCTCGCCTCCATCAGTTCCATCTCCCTCGCAATCCCCTTTCAGCTCACCCCGCAGCCGCTCAAGATCCAGCGCGCTCGATTTCCCCGCCGTCGGGACTCATGCGCCCGGCCACGCCCAGGGAATCGGCAAAGAGCGGCTCCGGCAGGTCCTGGTGAATCGCGAAGAGCTCGGCCCGCCGCTGGTCGCGGATGCGGAGAAGATCCGCGAAGCCCTCCGTGGTCACGAACAGTCCCGGAGTCCCCTTGCGCTCGAGCAGGGCATTGGTCGCGCGGGTCGTCGCCACCCGGCACTCCATGGGCGGAAAGGCCCGGCCCGGTGGCGTCCCGGTCAGGAGGCGCGCGGCCACCACCGGAGCCTCCTCGCCGGTGGCCAACTCGAGAAGATCTCCCGCCGCGAGCCCGTGCGCCGACTCGAGGATGAGGAGGCGGGCCGCGGGATCCCAGCCGCCCACGATGTTTCCGTCGCAGGTGCGGAAGCCGGCCAGCACCCCCGCCCCGGCACCGAGGTCGTGTTCGAGCACCAGGGAGCGCGCATCCGGCACCGCGCCGACCCGGGCTCTTAACAACCCCGAGGAGAGAACCTTGCAGCGGTGAACGATCCCCTGCGGATCCAGCGCCCAGCCGTCGGTGAAGGTCCCGCCGGTATCAACCCGCAGCAACCACCCGTCCGGACCTATCCCGTGGCGGCCTGCGGCTTGGCCGTGGCTTTCTGAGCTATTTGGCGGACGACCCATTCGATGGCGGCGCCCGCATCGTCACCCGGATCAGCCGTCGTTGCAAAGCACTCAAGTTGCCCGTCCGGGGGGATCTGGAGGAAGTGATTCATGCCTGCGACGTCGAAGCCGGGGCATTCCTCGGTGCGATGGTACTGCAGGGCCACCACCGTGCGGGTCCAGTCGACCCCCACCGCCTCGGCGTCAGCGAGAAAGTGCCGGAGTTGCTCCGGAGCAAGACCGATGCGCCCCGGCTCAGTGTCGGCGAGGAAGACAATCCCGTCCGCCCCCTGCAGGAGCAGGCGCGTGACCGCCCGGTGGTCGGGAGCGCCGTAGAGCGTG
Source organism: uncultured Alphaproteobacteria bacterium (assembly GCA_963752895.1). Lineage (GTDB taxonomy): Bacteria > Pseudomonadota > Alphaproteobacteria > Rhodobacterales > Rhodobacteraceae > CAVWAE01. The sequence goes on along the minus strand of CAVWAE010000019.1, from coordinate 117,721 downwards.
TGCAGATCCACGTGCAGGAAGCGCCCGTCCGCCAAGGGCTCCGGCCAGAGGAAGTCATTCACCACCACGAGGGCCCCGGCGACCGGGAGCGAGCGCAGCGGTGGCGCAGCATGCGCACGGCCGAGGCGATGCAGGATGGCGGCCTTCCCGGCATGGGGAGAACCCACCAGGACCACCTTGGCCCGGGGAAGATCCTGGTATCCCGGTTTGCCCGACATCACGCGAAAGAACTCAGTCCCCCGGGACGAAAAACCCTCCCCTGCCAGGTGGGACAGGAAAGGGCCTCCGTGAAAACATGACGACCTACAGCTTGTCGATCTCCTGCGCGATGATGATGAGGGTCTCACGGACCCCGGCGGAATACTTCCCTTGGCGGACCACCGCGAGCGTGGTCGAGCCCGCGCTGATGAAGTCGAAGACGCCCTCGGAGCAGCTCAGCACGATGTCGTTCGGGTCGCTGATGCCGACCGATCCGGCCAGGTCGCGCACCCGGGCCAGGGCTCCGGCGGCCTCGGATCCCACCGGGGCGATGTTCTTGACGCCCGGCAGCGAGCGGGCCCGCTGCAGGATTTCCTGGTGGGTCAGCTCACGGTCCACCCCGAAGATGGCGCGCAAGACGAGCTGCTTGGTCTCTCCGGTCGGGAGAGGCCCGCCCGCGGGTGTCGGCGCGGGGGCGACGGCGGCGGGCGTGGTTTCCACCGGCGGGGCCGGGGCTGGTGCGGGTTCAGTTGCAAATCCTTTCATATCAAATCCACTCTTTTCTTTCTCCTCTGTTGGCCTCTTCTCGACTTGGGGTATGGAAGATGCGAAGGGGTCCTTGGCCAGCCGCTTGGCCTCCTCGGCCCTGCGCTCTTCCTCCTCGGCAGCAGCGTTGTCGGTGTTTTCCTCGGCCTTCTCCTTCTCGACAGGCGCCGCGAAGGGGTTGCTCGCGGAAATCTCGAAGGGCGAGGGCGAAACCCCCACCGGGGCATTCCCAGCAAGCTGGAAAGGGTTCTGCGGATCCGGGGTGCCATTCGCCGGCTTTTCGCCAAAGGGGCTGCTGTTCGGGTCGTCTGCGGACATCTCTAATGAATCTTGACTATCACGCTAGAGCGGCGTCTCGGCCCTGTAAACAAGAAAACCGGGAGCCCTGTGAATACATTGTTCACAGGCGCTTCCGCCCCGCCCGACCACTCAGCTGGTCAGGCGCTTGAGCTTCCCCCGGACCGAGACCTTGCTGGCCGCGGAGAGGCGATCGACGAAAAGAATTCCGTTGAGGTGATCGGTCTCGTGCTGGATCGCGCGGGCCAGCAGCCCGTCGGTCTCGAGCTCCACGGTGCGCCCGTCGAGAAGCTGGAAGGTGCCCTTGATGACGGTCGCCCGCTTCACCGGGGCCCGGATCTCGTGGATGCTGAGACAGCCCTCCTCCATGGCCTCGCGCGGGCCCGAGCTTTCAAAGTCCGGATTGAGAAAGATGAAGGGCATGAGGTCGCCGAGTTCGCACTCTTCCCCGTCGACCTTGAGCAGGCTCACGCACTCGGGATCGTGTGACACGTCCACCACGGCGAGTCGGAGGTCGCGCGCCACCTGCGGGGCGGCCAAGCCGACCCCATGGGCGTCCTCCATCGTCTCGATCATGTTGCCGACAAGCTCATGGATCTCCTCGTCGACGGCGGCGACCGGCTTGCACTTCTTGCGGAGAATGGGATCCCCGTATTGGACGATGGGCAGAATCATTCGCTTTCCTCACTACCTGGTTGTTCGGGAGCCTCACCCGCGATCCTGATGCGCGTGGGCACCTCTCCCACCGGCACGCCGACCTTCGTGAGACCTTCCCACATTTTCAAGAGTTGATCGAGGGTGATCCCCTCGTCGGCCTCCAGTTCGAACTTCCGCCCGGGTTCTTCTCGATGAAGATCTCGAAGTACTCCACCAGGAATCCGGCGGGGACCGGGGCCCCGTCGAGGGTGACCCGACCTTCCTTGTTCACGGCGAGGACCACGCGCGCGTCGGTCACGGCCGCAGTGGGCAGGTTCTCCACCGTGGGCAGGCTGAGCTTCATCACGTTGCGCTTCCGCTTGGGCGCCGAACTGACGATGAAGAAGATGAGCAGGATGGCCAGGATGTCGATCAGGGGAATGATCGGGACCTGCCGGGCGGTGTGCGCGGTGCGGGGAAACTCCATGGTCTCAGGCGGCGCGCGCGGAGCGGTGGGAAACTGCGACCAGGTGCCCCAGCAGCGCACCTCCAGGCGGGCGGTCATCGATTCGATCTTCCGGCTGAAGAAGCTGTGCGCGATCACCGAGGGGACCGCCACCGCGACACCGGCAATGGTGGTGCTCAGCGCCCGCGCGATCCCGTTGGCCATCTCGACCCAGTTCGAGTCCGCCGAGACCCCGACCTCGCGGAAGACCACCACCAGGCCACTCGCCGTCCCGAGCAGGCCGAGGAGGGGCGCGATGGTGAGGATGACATCGAGGATCGCGAGCCCCATGGACATGCGCACGATCTCCTCGCGGGCGGTCGATTGGACCGCCTCCTTGGTTTCGGCGGAGTCCCGGTTGAGGTTGGCCAGGACCACGAGGCAAAGCCGGCCCAGCGAGGTCGGGCTGGCCTGGCACTCGGCCCGCAGGCGCTCGAGGGACCCCTCGGTGGGCGGATCGGCGAGGGCCTCGACCTGGTCGCCCAGGGAGGTGGGAACGACGCGGCCCCGGGCGAGGGTGAGAAGCTTCAGGACGACCACCATGAGCGCCACCACCGAGCAGGCCGCGATGGCGAACATGAAGAACCCGCCCTCCTTGAAGAGGCTCCAGGTGCTGTCGAACGGGCTTTCGGTGGCCGCAACAAAAAGCGGCAGGAGCGGAGATGGGGTCATGAGATGCAGGAAGGCCTACCGGCTGCGCGGGAACTTAGAAGTAAAAATTGTAGATGAGCTCGAGCGGCTCGCCATCGAGGTCCTGCTTCAGCTCCCGCGGCATGATCGGGATCGAGGCCTCCTTGAGCGCGTTCATGGTGAACCCCTTCTGGATCTCGCCCGCTTCCACCACGTCGAGGAAATCGATCCCGCTGACCCGGCCGCGGTCGTCGACGAGGAAGCGGATGGTGAGGATGCCGGGCGTGATGTGGTTGCGGTAGCGGATGCAATTCCGCTGCCACTCGCGCTCGACCGCGCGGCTCAGCTCGGCCTGGTAGCGACCCAGGGGCGTGTTCCGGACCTCGGCCGCGACGGGGCCATTGTTGCCGATCGATCCCCGCAGGCGCCGCTTGCGCACCTCGCCGCTGAAACGGGGGTCCTCGGGCGGGGCGGGAGCCGCCTCCACCGGCGGGCCGTGGTGCCGCCCGGATTGTTCTCCGACTGGGGCTCGGCCTCTGATTTCTCCTCCTTCGGGAGCTGTTCTTCCATGCGCTTCAGGTCCTGCCCCTCCGGGCGGGGCACCGGGATGGTGTCCTCGGTTTGGCGAAGTTCCTCCGGGGGAATCCCGGGCTCCCTCGCCACTTGCGCTTCCCTGGCGTCCTCGGGGAGCGGAACGGACTCGCCCGGCGTGGCGGGCGCGGGCGCAGGGGGCGACGCCGGCTGGAGCGGGCGGGCCATCGGCACCGGGGCCGGATCCTCGCCATCACTGAAATTCGAATCGAAGGTCTCAATGTCCTTGCGGTCGTCCTCCTCGATCCCGGCGATGGAGGGCAAACGCGGCGCGTAGGGGTCGACGAGGGTGTCCCCGGACGCCTTGGTGTTGTTCTCACCGATGAACGGGGTCTCCCGGGCCTCCTCGTGGCTTGCCTGGGAGGCCAGCGTGCGGACGAACTGGTCGTCCTGGGGTTGCGGGGGCGCCTCGGCCGGGTCCACCACACTGCGCTCAAACATCTCGGGGCGTATTTCCACGTAAACGTCTTGAGGTGGCGGGGCCTGCACCGTGGCCACAATCGTCCGCGCCGCCATCACCACGAGGGCCAGGAACAAGAGCGCATGCGCCACCACGGCCGTGGTGGCGGCGATGGCGAGGTCGCTGGGTCTGAGATGGGTCGTGGTCACGAGGATTTTCCGTTCCGGGTCGGGACAGTCTCGCCTCTCAGACGCCTGCTGGCAACTTCCGATCAGCCCCGGGCCTCTTCCCAGAGACGCCAGCACTCGAGGAATCCGGTCGCAAAATCCCCCGGCCGCCGGGCAATCCACGCCGCCACCTCGGGGAGCGGGAACCACTGGCCGTATTCGATCTCGCTGCAGGGAAAGCGCACCGGGCCGCTCTGGCGCGCCCCGAAAAGCTCGACGAACTCCCACCCGGTCGCCTCACTGGCCGGGATCCTGCCGACGCGCCTCAGGTCCACCTCGTCCTGCCCGAGCTCCTCGTCCAGCTCCCGCACCGCCGCGGCCTCGTAGTCCTCCCCGGCGTCGAGGTGACCCGCCGCGCTCGAGTCCCAGCGCCCCGGGTGGACGTCCTTCAGCCGCGATCGCTTCTGCAGGAAGAGCTCCCCGCGCTTATTGAGGAGAAAGACGTGGACCGCCCGGTGCAGCAGGCTCTCCGCGTGCACCACCTCCCGCTGTTCCTGCCCCACCACCTCGTCGCCCTCGTCCACCACGTCGAACAGCTCCTCACCCTTCTGCGGCATGTCCCTGAGCGGATGATCGTCGTAGCACCGGGTCAGCTCCACCCATTGCTCCAGCGACAACTCCTCGGCCCGCGCCGTCTCGGTCACCCCGAGCGCCCCGGCCGCACCTCGGCCCACGGCGGCTCCGGCGGCAGCGCCTTGCGGAGCTGCTTCCCCGCTGCGCAAACCCCCGTCGCACCAGTTCGTCGAAGAGCCGGGCGATCATAAACCGGCAGTCCGCCTCCGCGGTTCCACCACCATCACGGTCGAGTCGATCGCGGGACGCGGGTGAAAACACCTCCGGCGCGCACCGTCTTCAGCGGCGTGCTCCGCCACTCGCTCTGCATCCGCAGGCTCAACACCCCGTAGGCCTTGGTCCGCGGCACCGCCACGATCCGGTCGATGACCTCCTTCTGCAGCATGATCACCGCCCGCGCTCACCGGCGACGGGCCGCTCGCAGGAAATTCCGCAGGATCGCCCCGCCCGCCGAATAGGGCAGATTTCCCAGGAGCTTCACCGGCCGCTCCTTGAACAGGGTCCGCACATCGAACTGCGCCCCGTCGGCGTGCACCACCTCCACTCGGCCTCCCCCTCGAACGGCGCTTCAGCCACCCGGCGCCGGTCGAACTCCACCAGCAGCAGCTTGCGCACCCGCCCCACCAGTCCCCCGCTCAGGGCCCCGGTCCCCGGCCCCACCTCCACCACGAAGTCCTCCGGCCCGGGCTCCAGTTGCTCCACGATCCACCGCGCCGTGTTCTGGTCGCTCAGAAAATTCTGCCCGAGCTTGCTCGACGGCACCACCCCCGCCTCCGCCAGCGCCGCCCTGACCTCAGTCGCCGTCACCCGCGCACTGTGGGCCGGATCAGGCAGGCATGGAAACATCGATTTGGGGGAATGACGCCTCTCAGGCGAAGCTGGTGACGTCCCCGTAGCGGAACTGGTGACAGTTCCGGGATGCGGCGGACCCCTTCGCAGGAGGCCGCCCTCCGGAAGTCTCACGATGGCAATCCTGCATAGCTCAGCTTGCCCTGCATAGCTTGCAAGGCGACGAAGGGCAGGGCGACGCATGGACTTCCGCTACGAGGGTCGGGCGGGTGGCGTCTTGTGTCGTGGAACTTCTGGTCAGCACCCCCCGGCACCCTTATGATCGCGCCGTGCTCATCACCGGCGCCAGCTACGTCACCATCCTCCGGATTCTCCTGATTCCGGTCTTCGTGGTGTTCGCGATTTACTACGCGACCAGCGTGAAGGACGGGGCCCCGGTCGAGGCCTTCCGCTGGGCCGCCGTGACCACCTTCATCGTGGCCGCCGCCTCGGCATCGATGGCTGGATGGCACGCCGCTTCAACCAGCACTCGAATGGCGGCTACCAGATGCTGGGGCGCGAGATCGCGGATCCGGACGGGATCGAGGGGGCGCCGGGGACGGTGCCGGGGCTGGGGCTGCTTGATGTGGCGACGACCCTGGAGCCCGCCAAGACCCTGGCCCTGACCGAGGCGCACGACATCGCGACGGGCGCCCCGGTGCGCGGCTACGAGATCCACCTCGGTCGGACCACGGGCGCCGATTGTGCGCGCGGCTGGCTCAGGCTCGCAGACGGGCGCAGCGACGGGGCCGTGCGCGCCGACGGCCGGGTGATGGGCACCTATCTGCACGGGCTCTTCAGCGCCGACGCGTTTCGCAGCGCGTTTCTCGAGCGGCTCGGCGCGCCTGCTTCCGAGCTTGGCTATGACGACGGCGTGGAACGTACGCTCGACGCGCTCGCGGCGCATGTCGCGGCGCATCTCGACCTCGTCGGGTTGTTCGACCTGGCCGGACCGGTGTGAGCCGCGAAGCTCATCGCGAAAAACTGCCGCGCGACGCGCTGCGCCCTGCCCTTCGTGACTTGCCCAGCGATCCGAGGCGCGGCCAGACCGGCACTTTCTACCCGGTCCACACGGTCGTGCGGAACCGCAGGTCCGACACATCCGGACATGTGCCCGGACGCCCGGTGCTATGGACTGGGATCAGCGGCCGCCCTCGGCGCGCGCCGCCGGTGCGACCCGGCTGACGGGCCTACTTCTCGAAATCCTGCAAGGTCAGGGCCCGCGCGATTTCGCGGCGGATCAGCCTGCGGACGTTGTGGGTGATGCGTTCGCCGACGGTGCCCTGCAATTCGTCGCGCACCAATTGGGCCACGAGTTCGCGCAGCATCGCCTCGTCGATCACCGCCTCTTCTTCGAGGGCGGCCCCGTCGAGCGCCTCGATGTCGGCGCTTGGCGCGGCGGTTTCGTCGGCCCGGTCGTGCGCATCGAGCCCGGATGCGGCCATCGCGACACCGGCTGCCGCCATGCCGGCGTCTTCCCAATCCGCCTCGGCCTCCGCCGCAGCCGCCACGGCTGCGGAATCTTCATCGATTTCGTCGGCCTCGTCGGCTTCGTCGCTCTCTCCAGGATCCAGTGCCGGCGCGCCCTCGCCATCGCCCTCCTCCGGGTCGTTTTCATCATGGAAATCAAATTCTTGCGTCGCGACGTCAGAGTCGTATTCAACCTCCTCCTCATCGTCCGCGGCACCTTCGACATCGGTGGAGTCCGCGTCGTCCGACGCCTGCGCCTCCACGCCGGTTTCCGCTGCTTCACGCGCGGATGCGCCGAGCGCGCCGGCGGCAGTGACCGCCGCGGCGGCAGCGCCGAGCACAGCGGGACCTGACGACGCCGTTTCGGGCGCGGATTCGGCCTCCGACTCGGGCTGTTCCGGTGCATCGACCGGCTCCCATTCGAGCGCACCGACGGGCACCTCGTCCGCGGCGGCTGCCGTGTCCTCGGCGGCGACCTCCTCAGTGTCTTCCGGCGCCTTGTCGTCGGCGATCTCTTCTGCGGCTTCCGCTGCCGCTTCCTCGTCGGCGATCTCCGCTGCGGTTGCCGCTGCCGAAACCTCGTCGGCGATCGGGTCCGGCGCCTCGTCCGGCGCGTCCGCCGCAGTCTCCTCGACGGCTGCCGCGGTCCACGGGCCGGTCAGGACGGTATCGATATCGACGATCGGTTCACCGGTTTCGGATTCGGGCGGTTCGACCGGTTCCCATTCGGGCACCGACGCTTCGGCGTCCGTTCCGGTCGCGATCGGGTCGACCAGGTTGAGCGGTTCAAGCGCCAGGGGCGCCGCGCTTTCGTTGGCCGCTTCGGCCTCGGTTTCGCCCGCGTCTGCCGGTCCCGCGTCCATTGTCTGTTCGGCGTCGGTATCGACTTCGTCCGCAGGCGCTTCGGCCTCTGCCGCGTCTGCGGTCGCCTCAGCGCTTTCGCTTTCCAGCCCGTCGCCACCAGCGGCCTCGTCAGTCCCGGCCGGATGCGGTGCCGTCCGCAGCGTGGCGGCGGCGGCGATCAGGCGGTCGACCCAACTGCGTTCGGGGCCGGCCTCGACGTCGGCCCGAGCCTCGTCGACCGCGGCTTCTTGGGTCGAGGCTACTTCGCTCGAGGCGTCGTCGGCGTCGGTTTCCGGTGCGGCGACTTCAGTGTTCGCGGCCTCAGGCGTGTCAGTGGCGTCGGTGGCGCTGGCCTCGGGACCCTCGTCCACAGACGCATCCATGTCCAGGGAACCGTCACCGGTTTCAGGTAGGTCGTCGGCTTCGGCCAAGTCCTCAGCCGCCTGAACGTCAGGCATTTCGATCTCGGTCTCAACCTCGTCGGACGCGTGTTCCACGCCATCTGTGCCCGCTGCGTCGGGTTCCACGGCTTCCGGTTCGGGCGGGGCGGCATGCGCCTCGGTCAATTCGAACGTCCCGGTGTCCGCCGCGTCTTCCTCGCGTTCCGAGGTGCTTTCCTCCGCAACGGCTTCGTCCGCCTCGGCCTCTGCTTCAACGATGGTCTCGGTTTCAGCGGCGGCGTCCGCGGCGGTCGAAGCTTCGGCGCCGCGGCTTTCGTCATCGGCGCGCGTCTTCGCGCGTTCGGCAAGCCTTGCCGCTTCGGCGGCGGCTGCGGCGGCCACGAGCCCTTCGATCCAGGACCGCGGCGGCGCGTCGGATGCCTCGGCCGCCTTTCGTTCGCCGGTGTCGGCAGCAGGTTCGGTCGCGGTGGCTTCCGCGGCATCGGCAGCCTCCGGGGTGTCGGGGTCCGTTACCTCTTCACCCGAGACAGTTTCGACAGTTGTATCCTCAGGATCGCCGGACGCCTCAGAGGTTTCGGACATGACCGGCGCGGCTTGCGCGGTCTCTTCTTCACCCCGCCCGACATCGTCCTGTAGTGGGTCTGTCACGTCGGATAGAACGGTTTTCTCGCCTGCCGGATGCAGGTCCATCGCTGTTTCGAGTTCGGCAATACGTTGTTCGAGGTCATTCCCGGCTGCCATTTCCGCGAGTTCCGACTCGGTTTCGGCAGCCACTTGGGGGTCGGATTCCGGCTTGGCACCGAACACCTCGCCCACGTCCGCCTCGTTGGTCGCTTCGCCGGTTACCGCGTCCTCGCCCGGCTCCGCGTCGCCGCCCCACGGGGTCATCCCGGCGTCGGGTTCGACGGCTTGCGGTGCGTTTGCAGCCGCGGATTCCGTCGCCTGGCCCGCCCCGGAAGCAGTGTCGACCACGACCGACGGACGCCGTTCCTTGTGGGAGAAAACGCCTTTGTTTTCCGTGGCTTCCGCCTCTCCCGGCACGTCGTTCCAGGTTTCGGTGTCGACCGCGAATACATCTGCCTGCGGCGCTGGCGCTTCGCTTTCGTCGATCCGCAGGGCTGGGGTCAGGACCAGCTTCTCGGCCTCGGGGTCGCGCACGCGATCGCCTTTCAAAGCCTTGGCATTTTCCGACACCAGCCGCCGGATGGAAGCCAGAACATCCTCGATTTCGGAGTTCGATACCGGATCAGACATGCGATTTTTCCTACTTTGTCCTGAGCGCACAAAATAGCAGACCGTCGCTGGGAAACAACGGTCTGCGAGGCGAATTGCTGGGGCCGGAGAAGCCCGGGATCAGTCGAGGGAACGGCCGAGTGTCTCGATGATCGCGTCGAGCTTTGCGCCTTGCGGGCTGATATCGTAGATCGGAGCGCCCTTGACCGCGTTGAAATAGGCTTCCGGGTCATAGGTCGCGATCCCCAGGCGCAAGTGATCGGCGGTCAGCAGGCCCATCGCGGCGATCAGGTTGTAGATCGCGAGGTACTGATTGGACTGGGCGGAAATCCGCGCGTCCTGGGCATCGAGCAGGTCCTGTTCGAAGGACAGCACTTCGAGCGTCGTGCGGGCGCCGAGCGTCGCCTCTTCACGGGCACCGCGCAGCGCCACGCGGCTCGCGCGAATCTGCTGCTCGGTTGCCTGCAGGCTGGCCTGCGCCACGGCGAGCTGGGCCCAGGCATTGGCGACGGTTTGCTCGACGTTCTGCATGGTGATGTGAAGCGCTGCCCGGTTGGCTTCGGCCCGGGCCTTTGCCTGGCGATAGAGCGCGCTGAGCTGGCCGCCCTGGTAGATCGGACCCGACAGGGTGAGATCCACGCCGATACTGGTGTTGTCCGCGGCGGCGACATGGGTCCGCGACAGCGTGCGGCTGGCCGTTCCGCCGGCGGACAAGCTCGGCAGCATCCCGCGATGGGCGATTTCGACCGCGAGATCGGCAGCCTTCACCGCGCGTTGCTGCGCGAGGACGTCGGGGTGGCGCGACCGGGCCAGCGCCTTGGCTTCGTCGAGCGAGCGCACCGAAATCGGCGCCGGGGGCGGCACCTGGAGACCGTTGGGGTAATGGCCGATCGCAATGCGGTATTCCTCGCGGGCGATCATCAGCTGGCCGCGGGCGGCGGCTTCATTGCTCCGGGCCGCCGCGAGCTGGGCTTCTGCGTAGGATACGTCGGTCTGGGTGATCTCGCCGACCTCGAACCGGTCGCGCGCGGCGCGCAGTTCTTCGGTGATGAGACGAACATTGTTGGCCTGAAGCATCGCCGTTTCATGCGCCGAGCGCACGTCGAGGAAAGCCTGCACGGCCCGCAGCAGCACCGATTGTTCGACGCCGACCAGCGCGTCACGGGTCATCAGCACGTTCTCGCGCGCGAGATCGACCTGCAGCGCGTTGCGGCCGAAATTGAACACCGTGACATCCATCGACAGCTGAGCGGTGGCGGAGATCGTCTCGGTCACACCGTCCGAGGGTGACGCCGGCCAAGAGGTTCTCTGGTTGCTGTTCACACCGCTGTTGAGCGCGTAGTTGATGACCGGGCGCATCCCGGCGACAGCCACCGCGACGTTTTCGTCTTCCGCCCGAAGCAGGGCACGCTGCTGGGTCAACAGACCGGAGGTACGATAGGCCGAAACCATCGCGTCCGAGAGGCTCTCGGCGCGCGTGCCGACGGCGCCGATGGCGAGCGCGGATGTCAGAGCCGCCGTCGCCAGAATCCGCAGGGTTTTCACTCGCATCGTTCCGTCCTTGTCCCAGTATCGGCGCTCACTGGCGCCCGTTGGTCCCCGATGACCCAAGTGTTCCGTCTGGTGCCCCGCCCGGACCGCGCCCGGAAAGGGGCTATTTCAAAGCGCAAATTCCGGCGCCGCGGCAAAGCCCGGCAGCACCGTTGCGGCCGCGTCGAAGGCCGAGCGCCAATCCACATCGGCACCGATGCGGTAGCCGATTCGGACCGTGCCCAAATAATTGCCGTCAAAAATGGCAACAATGCGGCCGCCTTCCTTGATTTGTTCCAGGATTGGCAACGGTATCTGTTGCACCGCGCCTTCTATGAAGACCACATCAAACGGACCGTGTTTGGGATCGCCCTCCGCCAAGGGACCGGCAATCACCGCGACATTGTCGACGCCGGCCGCGGCGAGGCGGGATTCGGCTTCCGCCGCAAGGGCCTCGTCCTCTTCGAGCGCGACCACGAACTCGGCCATCCGCGCGATCACCGCCGCGCTGTACCCGAGACCGGCGCCCAGATCGAGCACGAGATCCTCCGCCCCGATGTCGATCGCGTCGAGGATCTTGGCAAGCGTCCGGGGCTCCAGCATCGCGCGCCCACCGCCGAGATCCACGGGCGCGTCGGCATACGCGGCGGCGCGCAGGGAATCGGGCACGAAATCCTCGCGCGGCACCGCCAGCATCGCCTCGATGATCGGGAATTTCGTCACGTCCGAAGGCCGAACCTGCGTATCAACCATCATCGTGCGCAACGCCTGGGAATCGTTCATGGGGTCTCGACCTTGAATGGAAGTAGAGAAGCCAAAACCTGTTGCCATGAATCCGGGCCCGCGACAACCGAAACACCAACCATCGGGACGCAATTGCGGCAATGCTGCGACAGGTTTTTCCGCCCGGATCAACATGTTGCGGTTCCCCCGCCCTGAACCACTTGAACAAGTCCGCTTGCACCGCGAGTAGCCTTGAGCTACATCCACTACACTTCGGCGAGTTGGCGGAGTGGTTACGCAGCGGATTGCAAATCCGTGCACACCGGTTCGATTCCGGTACTCGCCTCCATTTCATTTCAGAGACGTTTAGACCCACACCAAAGTGCCCGGCGCAAACCTGGTACATTGCCAGCCGCTGCTTCAAATCTGTGCCTGGTCACTGCTTGTGCCCTGGGTGTTTTGCACCGCAACATCTTGACTGGCAACGCCGCGCGACGACGAGATCAACTGCGCAGCAGCAGTAGCGTGCCGAACTCCTGGGGCTGTGTCGATCGCGTATTTCCGGTGGCTGAGCCGGTCCGGGTTTGCCCGTGGCTCCAACGCTTGGGTCGGTTGGCGCATCGTGGGCACCACGACGAACATTTTTTTCCGAAATGCGCGACGGATTCTGCCTACATGGGAGGAGGCAACCGGGGCTGAGGTCAAATGCTGGGCTTTGGATCCGGGTCTGCCCCGGGGTCGGAACCCTCAATGGGCTTCAACATGCGCGGCACACGGCATCCGATGCGGGGCAAGAACCGGGCTGGGCCCAATCCGGACCCGTCATGGATTTGCGCCCTGAGCTCGCCGCATTTCCATCTCTGCGGATCGGCACGTTTCCAAACGGCAGCACAAAGGGAAAAGCGGCCGTTCAGGCGCACGACAGCGCTATCGACAGCGCCAACTGCCGGGTCCCGGATTCAACCGACCTTTGCGCACAGACCTGAATGTCGCCGATTTGCGAACTGCGATTGATCTCCATCATCCCCGATGACTGCGGTTTTGGGTAGATCTTCCTGCATTGATATCGATGAGTTGGAGGATTCAACGATGCCACAGACAGAGGACTACGAAAGAGCCAGAGGGCGCGCCGAGGCCAAGTACCGGTTTTTCGTTCATGCCGTTGTCTATGCCGCGGTCATGGTGCTGCTGGTGGTCATCAACATGCTCACGTCGCCCGGAACCATCTGGTTCATCTGGCCGCTGATCGGTTGGGGGCTTGCAGTCGCGCTGCATGGAGCGCGGGTCTTCCTGTTGGCTGACAGAAACACGATCGTCGACGCTCTGACCGAGCATGAGTTGAGGCATTCGGGCGCCGACAAACGCAACGAAGGCATGTAGCGAAAGGTGCCCGGCGCAATGACAGAGCGCGAGTTTGACATCGTGCTGTGGGGGGCAACCGGGGCCACGGGCCGCCGCACCGCGCACCATCTGGCCAGACGCTGCGGGGAATGCCGCCTCCGGCTGGCCATTGGTGGTCGAAACCGGGAAAAACTGGAAGCCGTGCGCGACGACCTGCCCGATGCGGGCAGCCCTATCGCGCTATTGGTGGGCGACAGCCATGACACCGCGTTCATGAGCGGCAATGACCGCCCGAGCGCGGGTGGTCGTGTCAACCGTCGGGCCATTTGCGCTCTATGGCAGCGAGCTGGTCGCGGCTTGTGTGGAGAACGGCACGCATTACTGCGATTTGACGGCCGAGCCGCAATGGATGCGCGCAATGATCGACGCGCATGAAAAGAAGGCGCGCGAAACGGGCGCCCGGATTGTGCATTCCTGCGGGCACGACTCGATCCCGTCCGATCTTGGCGTGCAGTTCCTGCAAGACGCGGCACTGGCCCGCTATGGCAAGCCGTGCAAGCGCGTCACCACCCGGGTGACGCGGATGAAGGGCGGCTTCAGCGGTGGCACGGCCGCGAGTTTCCTCAATGCCATGCGGCTGCGCGAAACCGACCCCGATTTCGACCGGCTGTCACAGGATCCTTATGCGCTCTGCCCCGAAGGTGAACGGCAATGGCCCGGACGGGCCCGACCGCATGATGCCGGTCGAGGTGACCTGGGATGCCGACCTGCAGGCCTGGACCAAGCCCTATTTCATGGGGCCGATGAATTCCAAGGTCGTGCGGCGCAGCAATGCGATCATGGATTACCCCTATGGTCGCGACTTCAGGTATCAGGAGACGGCTTTGACCCGGGGCGGGATCGGCGGCTGGTGGGCTGCGATGCGTTATGCGATCTTTGGGCGCCTGTTTCTGATCGCCATGGCGATCCCGGCGACGCGCGGCCTGCTTCAACGCCACGTGCTGCCGAAATCCGGCGAGGGGCCGAGCAAGGAGGTCCGCGAAACCGGATCGTATGAATTGGTGCAGGTGGGAGAGATGCCCGACGGCACCATCCTGAAGGCCCGGATCACCGGGCAAGGTGATCCCGGCGTGCGATCGACGACGCTGATGTTGACGGAAGCGGCCCTGTGCCTGGCTGAGGACGCGGACAAAATACCCGTCGGTGGCGGCTTCTGGACCCCGGCAGCCGCGATGGGAAAGTTGCTGCGCGACCGGATCACCGCGCATGCCGGGCTGACCTTCGAGCTTATTGACGCCAAACAAGCGTGATGAGGCCGCGCACGATCTGCGTTGGGATATGGATCCTCTACCCGCTCGCGGCCGACGACAGCGCATTCAGCACGACGACCCCGGCAATGATCAGGCCAACTCCGAGATAGGCAAAGCCGTCGAGCGTCTGACCGAAAGCCACTGCACCGAGGAGCGTAACGCCTGCGATGCCGCCGCCCGCCCAGACCGAATAGGCAATTCCAACCGGCATGGTGCGCACAACAAGCGACATCACGTAGAACGCCAGTCCGAAGCAGATCAGCGTAAGGCCAGCGAAACCGAGTTTGGTGAAGCCGTCCGACAGCTTGAGCGATGCGGTCGCCAGAATTTCGATCGCGATCCCTATCGATAGCAGGACCCAGTGCATGGGAAACTCCTTTCATTTGAGAACCGGTGTTCGGTCGCGGCATAGGCAAACAACTTTACCCCCTGAATTTCGGGAACACCTTCGGATCGACGCTGGCCGCCGAAAGAAGGCCGCCCCAAAGCGCCCCGGGAATGCCGGGGCTCGCGACGTCCTGGCCCGCAAGGTAGAGGCCCGGGAACGGCGTCTTGGCCCGCAGCGCGTCGCACATGACACGCTCCGGCGTCACGTCGAGCCCATAGAACGCCCCCTTGCGATGTCCGGTAAAGGTCGACGGTCGAAAGCGGCGTGGCCAGTTCCCGATACACCACCAGCTTGGCGAGATCGGGAAAGTAACGCTCGAATTGCGCCATCAGCGTCTCTTCGGCCCGGCGCTTGAAGTCGGCGTAGTCGTCGCCGCGCGCCCCGGCGGGCTGGTCCGCCCATTGCGCGACGGTGGACCAGTCGGCCCAGACCAGAAATTGGCCCATGTGTTTCTGCTGCGGGCCGGGGTCATGGCATCGGGTTCTTGAGCGAGCCAAAGGAAGCGACCATGCAGGGCGGCGCGCCGTCCGGTGCCGTCCGTCCAGAGAGCATCGGTCTCGCCGGTCGGGAACATCCAATGGTTCGCCTTGCGTGGCGCCGGCGGCCTCGATGTCGCCCTCGAAGCCCAGGAACAGGGTGAAATGCGCGATGCTGGAGGGCAGCGCACGGATTTCCGCGATCCAGTCCTCGGTGCCCGCACTCCTCGGGCAAGAGAGTGTCGATGGTCTCGCGCGCGCCGATATCGGAGATCACGACGTTCGCCCGGATCTCTGTGCCGTCCTCGGTCCGGACGCCCACGACGGTATCGCCGTCGAACAGCAGCCCTTCGACGCGGACGCCGGCGCGGGTTTCGCCGCCGTGTTTGGCAATGGTCGGGAGGATGTGCTCGGCAAAGGCGGCGCTGCCCCCCACCGGATACCAGGAACCGCTCTAGAGGTACCAACCGGCAATCAGGGCATGCATCGCGAAGCTTGCCTTGCTCGGTCTTCCACCGTGATCGCCCCATTGCGCGGCCATCACGGCGGCAAGCTCGGGATCGTCGGTGAGATCGTCGATGACCTCCTTTGTCGTCCGGGCGCACCATTTCGCGATCGCGCGCCGGTTCCACCAGTCGAGCATGTCGCCCGCGATTTCCGGCATCGCGCGGGTCGGGAAGATCTTGTACATCGCCTCGCGGCCTTCGCGCAGCGCATGGGTCCAGGCCTCGATCGCTTCGGTCTGATCGGGGAAGCGGTCTTTCAGGTCCCGTTCCTGCGCTTCGTAGGGGCGAGAGAGCGATAGCGGCTCTGCCGATCCGATGTGCAACGTGTCGTAGATCGATCCCAATGACACGAAATCGATGGGCGTATCGGACAGCCAGTCGAGCAGTCTCGCGCTCGCTGATCCTCCGGTGCCATGCCGCCGAGATAGTGAATGCCAACGTCCCAGGTGAAGCCCTCGCGCGAAAAGCTGTGTGTCAACCCGCCCAAGCGTCTGATGCTGCTCCAGCAAAAGCACCTTGTGACCGAGCCTGGACAGCGCCGCCGCCGCGGCCATGCCGCCAATACCGGACCCGATCACGATCACATCCCAATCGCCATGTTCCGCAGTACTCATCGGGAACTCCTTTCTCCATTTGACTGCCTGGGCCCGTCATCTGCCGCTCCGCCCGCAATTCAGAATTGGGGGAGGCGTATTCGGATGATCGGGACGTTGTGCGGGCTCCGAGGAATGGTGTGGGAGTTAGTCATGGGTGCCTCCCCGAAAATCCAAGAAGGGCCGCACAAAACCAATTGCAGCAACGGCAACATGGGTAGCACATCGGCATTGTGGCCACACTGACCTAAGTCATGGGCCTTCTCGAGGAGCCCCCGCGCGACCCGGACGAACGTCGAAGCGGACCTTGGCGGTGTCGCGGCATTGTCCGTTTGTGAGACCTCGGGCGTGGACGCAGCTTGTTGTCGGTCTTCAAGGCGAGGAGGGGAAGGGCATCCGGGCGCCGGGTGCGTGCGAGACGCCTTGCGGTCACCCAAACCTGTTTCGCCAGCCACGGGCGTATCTGGCCGACGACCCGCCCGCTGTTCCAAGGCAGGGGCTCCGGTCAGGCGGCAGGCAGTCAGTTCCTGGGCATGATATGGCCTCGATCCGGGCCGCGCGACCCAAACGCCGATGCCGTCCGTCTCGGCGCGGCGATTGCAACGAGCCCTGTCGAAGGGCCGCTTTCAAGGTGGGGTGCCAACCAGGCGTCGCCGTGTCGCAGCTTTACGGCTTCGAACCCGATCCGGATCTGCACCGGTCCTCTGCAGTCACCAGGAGGGTCCCGCTTGCCGCAATGCCGCAAATATACACGCGATGGCCGAAGGTGTTGGCGTCGAGGTGGCCGCCGATATCACAACCACGCGCGGAACCGTCCCGCTCAGGGCCAGCACAAAGAGAGGATACCGGGGCGGCGCAGCAACGGTACCCCCGACCCGCCCACGCAATCTGGGCGCCGGGGCCCTCGCCCGGGTTCACGAGACCACAGCCTGGCACCGATGCCAGAGCTCCGGGTTGGCCTCGCCATGGTAAACCTCGACGTCTTCCTCGCTGAGTTGTCTCATGAAAACTTGCAAACCTGCGTCGGGTTCCCCGTCCGGAACCACGTAGACGAATTCGTGCCGCGTGTAGGTTCCGGCTACCTCGGTCCCCGAGGATATCGTGATCCTCGGCCCCTGGATGTTGACCCGTTCGAGCCGGTCAGGCGCGCACCAATCTCCGTCGATCGCATCTGCCGCCGCCGCGCCGGACCACATCACACCTGCGCAGAGCGCAATTGTTTTCATTCCCATGGTCGTCTCCACCGCCTGGATTGTTGTGTCGCCCCAGCAAGGCTAGCACAGTCCTACCGATGGCGAAGTAAAAGCCGCCGTCTTCACCAGACTGTGCGCGCCGAACCGGCGTGCGGCACGGCAACCCTGCGGTCGGGTCCAAGAAACGAAGCTCGACCATCGCTCGGTTTTTTCGACGCAAAACAGCTTTTGTGCGCCCGCCCCGGTCTTGGCGGATCGAGGGTATATGTGACTTGCGCCCCAGCCTGCTGTGGGAGGGTTGTCATGGCGCAATCTGCAAGACGGCGAGTTCGTCGGCGAGGTGACCGCGCGCGCCGGAATTGCGTCCCGGCGTCCTGAGCCGCCCAGCTCCGATTCTCGGGACACCTCGCAGCAAGACCTCGCTTTTCGCCGAGCCTCGGTCACGCCGGATATCGACACCACGGGCGGCTTTGTCGGCCTTCGCGGGTGAAGCTTTGGCCACAGCGCCCCGCCAGCGACCGGGCGGCGGCCGGGAAAGCCGCCGTGGTGATACAGACCGGATCCTTTTTTCTTGGCTCAATTGGTTTCGGCCTTCGTTTTCAGCTCAGCGGCGGACCGGTGAAGGTGAGGTTGTGGCGCGCGGCGCTTTCGTTCACCGCCTCCATGTCCTCGGGAATGCGGAACTGGCCCTTGGCCATTTCGTAGAAGAAGCCTTCGAACCCGCCCGGGGTCAGGATCACCAGGTGCCGAGAGGGCACGTCGGAGGTGACCCGGAAGGTGTGTTCCGTTCCGCGCGGAATGAACACCGCCTCGCCCGGGCCGCGATGGCAGGTCTCGCCATCGAGCCAGAACTCGATATCGCCGGTGAGCACCACGAAGGCTTCGTCTTCGGCGTGATGGACATGGCGGGGCGGCCCCTGGAATGGCGGCGTCACCGAGTCGGTGATCGACATCGCGCCGCCGGTGTCCTGGGTGGTCAGCGGGGTGCGATAAGTCGTTCCCAACCAGCTGGCCCCGTCTTTCTTGCGATCGAGCATGTCGTCCTCCATTTCGCGCAGACCTTCTCCGGTGACGATCCGGCGGATTGCGCCGGTATCGTCTCGGTTCAGGCCTTGGTTTTCTCTGGTGAAGACAGGTGTAGCGCGCAGATCAAAATCTGTTAAACTGATTATCTATATACCCGATATTACCTCAATGAATATCAACGCCTTCGATCTCAACCTGCTCAAGGTCTTCCACGCGCTCATCGTCGAGGGTTCGACGGTCAAGGCCGCCGAGCGGCTCGGCCTTTCGCAACCGGCAGTTTCGGCGGCATTGTCGCGGCTGCGTCACGTCTTTGGTGACGCGCTGTTCACCCGCGGCGGAAAGGGGCTCCAACCGACCGCGGTGGCGGTTGGGTTGCGTGACGAGGTCGCGCAAACGATCCTGGGGATCGAACAGATGCTGGCGTTCGGCACAGCCTTCGATCCGTCAAGGGCCGAAGGGAGCATCTGGCTGTCAGGTTCGGATCATTTCAGCGAGCTCCTGTTCCCCGAACTGCTCGAAAGGCTGCGTCTCCACGCGCCCGAGTTGAAACTCGTGCTGGTCGACCTGGTGTTTGAAAATGCCTTCGAGGCGCTGGAAAAGGGACATGTCGACCTCGCCTTCTGGCCAGAGATGCCGTTTCCGAAATGGGTCAATTGGCAGCACCTGCAAACGACCCGGTTCGAACTTGCCGCGCGTCGTCGCCATCCCCGTCTCGAGGCGGCGGGGATCGGGAACGGCGACCCCATCCCGCTCGATCTGATGTGCGATCTGCCGCACGTGCTGTTTTCGCCCAGTGGCAGGACGACGGACGAAACCGATGACATCCTGCAGGCGATGGGCCGTCGGCGAAAGATCGTCGCCACAGTGCCCACTTTCGGCGGCGTTTTCTCGATCCTGCGCAAGACCGACCTCCTGGGCACCTTGCCGTCGCACCTGCTCGACGTCTTTGAACATCTCGACGACATCACCCGTCACCCGGTGCCGGTGGACCGGAGCGACATCAACCTCGCGATGCTGTGGCACCGGCGCACCGACAACGCACCGCTCCTGAAGTGGCTGAGGGGAGAGATCGCGCGTTGCTTCGGCGCGTGCCGGTGAGCGCTCGAACCGAGCGGTTGCAGCGACGTCTGCGCGGACCCGCGGCGCCGGCGCCGCGTCCAACGATGGCGCCAGACCCTGAGATCCTGCCCGGTTCACATGTCTCGCGGGGCCGTAATACGGTCCAGAAAGCGAAATCACGCCGAGAAATGGCGCATGATCTGTTCTGGCCTATGGCTGGCAATCAACCGGTTTCCACGCTGTATTGGTGTGTTGGCCGACAACAGCGCGACGGCGTGTCTCAGGTACATGAGGGTGGCACCGTTTGCGCCGCGATGCAGGCATCCGGACGAACCCGTCGAACGGTCGGATCGCGCCAACATTCGGCATTGAGCGGTTTGAATGAGCATTGTCACAGACGATTGCGGACCATCTGCTTTGCCGGTCCGTCACATCGCCGCGCAGGCGCGGCGCGCACCCAAAATGGCTTGTGCCGCCCGTGTCGCTTCACCGAGAAGTGAGCAAGGCGTTCGTTGACCTTCCACCACGGGAAGGTGGCACCCGCGCTTTCACACAAGCGTGCGAAGCCCGTGCGCAAACAGCTGGAAGCAGTGGTATGAAACCTGGCTTGAGGAGAAGAGGCGTGTCTGCAGGCGCGCGCGGGGCCGTCGCCGGGCCGTTCTTTGCGGCATCCCTGCGCGGTTCCGTACCCGGCGGTATTTGCAGGTGCCCGGGATTAACAACACGCGCAAGATCGGGCGGCGCAGGTCGAACGGCTGCATCGGTCTCTCCAATAGGCAGATCGAAGATTTGTGCGCGCTTGTCCGGGTGGGCACGCTGGTGAACTTGATCTGAGTGGAGAGGCCA
The DNA here is from genome assembly GCA_963752895.1 of uncultured Alphaproteobacteria bacterium. Classification (GTDB taxonomy): domain Bacteria; phylum Pseudomonadota; class Alphaproteobacteria; order Rhodobacterales; family Rhodobacteraceae; genus CAVWAE01. Next base: position 97,352 of record CAVWAE010000019.1, on the reverse strand, counting down.
TGAACAGAAAGATCGTGATCCTTGCGGCGGCCGCCCTGCTCGTGGCGGCGATGGCGTGGCGCCTGCAACAACAAGGTCCGGCTGGGACGGACGCGGCAGCACCCGAGCCCGAGGACGGCATGCCTCTGGTCACCGTCGCCCTGCCGGCCGCATTGAGCGCCGAGGCACAGATCGGCAAGCGGGTTTTCGACACCGCCTGCGCCACGTGTCACGGCGAAAACGCCGCAGGGCAGCAGGGTGTGGCACCGCCGCTCATCCACAAAACCTACGAACCGGGCCATCATGCCGACATGGCCTTTCATCTCGCGGTGCAGAACGGAGTGCGCGCGCATCACTGGCGCTTCGGAGATATGCCACCTGTCGAGGGCTTGACCCGCGCCGATGTAGCCTCCATCGTGACCTATGTTCGCGAAGTGCAACGGGAAAACGGGATTGACTGAGCCGTGACCGGGTTTGGCAGCAGAGAGATCGGGCTCGTGCTCCTCGTCGTCGGTGTGTTCACCGTCGGGCTGCTTCTGCTTGCATCACCCGCCGCGGCGCATGGGGCGCACTCGGCCCCGATCGACGCAATCGCAGCCGACGTCGAGGCCGATCACACCGCGCACGGACATCTGAGCCACTGTCACGGTGGCGCCTTCTGCCCCGCCGCCGCCCTGGTCTCGATGGCGCCTGTCGTCCCGGAACCCATGCTGCGGTGCGGCCGGTGCGCCCGGCCGGAACCCGCAACCGCCAACGCGGCGCCGACCGCCTTCGACCCGCCGCCTCCCCGCGTCCTGATCTGAGTTACCGGAACCCGCGCCCTTCGGCGCGACCCCGAATTCGGACAGGATAAATACAATGAAAACCGAAAAGTTGATGTTGGGCGCGGGTTTCGCGTCCGTGTTCGCCGTCGCCGCGTGGGCGCACGGCGGGGCCACCGGTGTGGTCAAGGAGCGCATGGACGGCATGGGCGCCATGCAGGAGGTGATGAAAGTCCTCACTCCAATGATGCAGGGACAGACGGAGTTTGATGCAGATGTCGTGCGGGATCAGGCGGCGATCATCGCTGCACACGCCGGTGACGCTCTGACCGGTCTTGTTCCCCGAGGGCAGCAGCATCGGAGCCCCTCGGAGGCGAAAGACACCATCTGGCAGGATTGGGACGCAGTTCGCAGCCCTCGCCGATCAATTGCGCACCACCTCGGAAGGTCTCGCCGCGGCCGCGGACAACGGGCTCATGATGTCGGACGGCGACCCGAGGGCCGCATGATGGGCCAGGACACCATGATGGGCGGTGGCATGATGGGGTGGCGGCATGATGGGTGGCGGCATGATGGGCGAAGACATGGGCGCCATGGATTTCGCCCAGATGCCCGCCGACGGCGCCTTCATGATGATGGGCCAGGTCTGCGCCGCCTGCCACACCCGGTTCCGCGCGGAGAAGAAGTAGGCGCCGCGATGCGAACCCTGCTTCGCCTCGGCCTGGGGGGCGCGATTGCCGCGTCAGCCGGCCTCATCGCCGTCGTCGCCTGGCCGGTCGGGCGGCCGCTCACCCCGCTCGAAACCGAGGGCGACGTGGCCCGCGGCGCCTATCTCGCGCGCGCTGCCGGTTGCATCGCCTGCCATACCGATTTCGCCGGCGGCGGCGCGCCGCTCGCGGGCGGCGTGGCGCTCGATACGCCTTTCGGCACGGTCTATTCGCCCAACCTGACCACCGACCCCGACCACGGGATCGGCGGGTGGACGCGGGCCGAATTCGCGCGCGCCGTGCGCGAAGGCGTGTCCCCGACGGGCGGCCCTACTACCCGGCCTTCACCTACCCGTTCTACGCCAATTTCACGGACCAGGATGTGGCCGACCTCTGGGCCGCGTTCCAGACCGTCGCCGCCGTGGCGCAACCTTCGCAACCGCCCGAGATGGCTTTTCCGTTCAACCAGCGCTGGGGGCTGAAACTCTGGCGCGCCGCCTACCTGAAACCGCCCCGAACCAGGCCCGTCGAAGGCCGGAGCGAGAGCTGGAACCGGGGGCGCCAACTGGTCGAAGGGGCGGCGCATTGCGGTGCCTGCCACACCAGCCGGAATTTCGCCGGCGCCCGCAAGATCGCGACCGCGAAGTTCAAGGGCAACGACGACCTGCCCGGTGGCGACAAGGCCCCGCCGATCGACCGAAGAGCCCTGCGCGACCGCGGCTGGGACGTGGACAGTCTCGCCTTCGCCCTGCGTACCGGCATCACACACGAAGGCGACGCCTTCAGCGGCGCCATGGGCGAGGCGGTGCTCTACGGCACGGCCTTCCTCACCGAGGCCGACCGTCGGGCGATGGCAACATATCTCATGGATGAAAACGACGGCGGCTGAGGCCTCGTCGACCTTCAAACAAAGGAACGACCCCAAGTGAAACTCAACCTCGACAGACGGCAATTCCTCGCGGGTGCAGCTGGTCTCGCGCTGACGTCACGGGCGGCACATGCTTCGGTGCCGACGCTGACCGCGCGCCCCGGCAAGGCCCGGATCGTGCCCGGCGACTATCCCGAAACCGAAATCTGGGGCTACGACGGCGGCGTGCCCGGTCCCGAAATCCGGCTGCGCCACGGCGAGCGGCTGACCCGGCAACTGGTGAACGAACTGCCGCAGGCGACGACTGTACATTGGCACGGATTGCGCATCCCCAACGCGATGGACGGGGTGCCCGGCCTGACCCAGGACGCGGTCGATCCGGGCGGCACCTTCCTTTACGACTTCACGCCGCCCGACGCCGGCACCTTCTGGTATCACTCGCACAATCGCTCCACCGAACAGGTGGCGCGCGGGCTCTACGGGCTGCTCATCGTCGACGAGATCGAGCCGCCGGAGGTGGACCACGACCTGTCCGTGGTGGTCGACGACTGGCGGCTGACCGACGAGGCGGCGCTCGTCGGCGAATTCGACCAGATGCGGGACTGGACCCACAGCGGACGTATCGGCAACTTCGTCCACGCCGTCGTCACACCAAGCCCGGCCACGTTGAAACGCAACGAACGCCTGCGGCTGCGGCTCGTCAACACCGCCACCGACCGGGTCATGGTGATCGGGTTGCACGGGATGGAAGGGCGCCATCGTCGCCCTCGACGGTATGCCGCTTGCCGCCCCCGAGGCGACCGACCACGCGGTGCTCGGCCCGGCGCAGAGGGCCGATTTCATCGTCGACGTGACGGCGCAGGCAGGCGAACAGGCCATCATCGCCATCCACGAAGGGGAGGACGCGTTCGTCCTCGACGAGTTTGCCGTCGATGGCAGCCATTCCGCCGCGTCGCGCGGCGCCGATCCCGGTGCTGCCGCCAAACCCGCTGGCCCCCCTGGCCTCGGCCGCCGGCGCCCGCGAGGTGCCGCTGACCATGGAAGGCGGCGCGATGGGGGGGCTTCGCGAAGGGATCTGGCAGGGCCAAGTAATGTCGATCCAGGAGCTCGTGCAGAACGGCCAGGTCTGGACCTTCAACGGCGTTGCCGGCCTCCCCGATGATCCGTTCGTCGAGGCCGCCAGGGGCGAGCTGGTCCGCATCCCGATGCGGAACGACACCGCCTTCCCGCACGCGATGCACCTGCACGGGCACCACTTCCAGGAGGTACGGCCGGACGGAAGCCTTGGGCCGCTGCGCGACACCCTGACCGTGGCCCGTAGCGAGACCCGCGACATCGTATTCCGGGCCGACAACCCGGGCGACTGGCTCCTGCATTGCCACATGCTCTCGCACCAGGCGGCCGGCATGAAAACCTGGCTGAGGGTCACGGCATGAAACTGAAACGAACAGACTTTCTTCTCATCGGTGTCGGCGGGGTCATCGTTGCCGCGCTGGTGCTGGCCGTCCTCTCGGTCAGCGGGTCGAGTGCGCAGATGCAGCCCTCAGGGTCGGATGTGCAGGCGGGCGCGGGCCTCTATGCGGAGAACTGCGCCTCGTGTCACGGCGAAGACCTTGAAGGCCAGCCCGACTGGCAGATGGGAAACGACGACGGCACGCTCCCGGCCCCGCCGCATGACCAGACCGGTCACACCTGGCACCACGGCGACGCGCTCCTGTTCGACTACACCAAAGAGGGCGGGCAGGCTGCGATGGCGGCACGCGGCGTGACCAGCTTCACCAGCGGCATGCCGGAGTTCGGCGAGACGCTGAGCGACGGGGAGATCTGGGACATCCTCGCCTTCATAAAATCGACCTGGCCCGACCGCATCCAGCAGATGCAGGAAACCAAAACTCGCGGCGAACAACAGCAAGGAAACTGACATGACATCTCTATTTAAACCCCTGATCGCCGCCCTGGCGCTGACTTTGGCGGCACCGGCGGGCGCGACCGACCTCTCTGCCGACGAGATCAAACAGCTCGCATTGGAAGCGATCCGGGAAAACCCGGAGATCGTCATGGAGGCGGTGGCGATCCTGCAGGCCCGCGACGACCAGGCGGCGGCCGAGGCGGCGGCAAATGTCCTGTCGGAGCAGCGCTCGATGCTGGAGCAGGACCCGAACGCCCCGGTCATCGGTAATCCCGAGGGCGACGTCACCGTTGTCGAGTTCTTCGACTACAACTGCCCCTACTGCAAACGCGCGGCCCCGGAACTGGAGGCTCTGATCGCCGCAGACGACAACATCCGCGTGGTCTTCCGCGAATGGCCGATCCTTGGGGATGGTTCGGTCTTCGCGGCCCGCGCGGCGCTGGCCGCCCGCAAACAGGGAAAATACGAGGCGTTCCACTGGGAGATGATGGAACTGCGCGGACGGGCGGAAGAGGCCAGTGTCCTCGCCGCAGCCGAGAAGATCGGGCTCGACATGGACGCACTGCGCGCCGACATGGATGCGCCGGATATCGAAGAGCACATTGGCCAGTCGATGCGCCTGGCCGAGCTTCTGGGTTTCTCCGGCACGCCGTCCTTCGTGATCGGCGATGCGCTGGTGCCCGGGTTCGTGCCGATCGATGAGCTGGAACGGCTCGTGGGCGAGGCGCGCGAGGCGGAATAGCAGATGGAAATCACGACATTCCCGGACCGCACATGGTCCACATCCGGATGAGGAAACGACATGACATCACCCAACTTCAACCGCCGCGCGATCATCATCGGCCTTGCCGCGCTCGCGCCCGCTGGGGCAATCCCGGCGGCGGCCCGGGCCGAACCCCTGATGCAGGTGCTCAAAGACCCTGACTGCGGCTGCTGCGGCGACTGGATCGACATCATGCGCACCGAAGGGTTCCAGCTCGAAGTTCGCGACATCTCGTGGGAGGCCCTGTCGCGGTTCAAGGCCCAAAACGGCATCTCCGAGGACATGGCCTCCTGCCACACGGCCGAGATCGAGGGCTACATGATCGAAGGCCACGTGCCGCCGGCCGACATCCGCCGCCTGCTGACCGAACGCCCCGACGCGGTTGGCCTGTCGGTGCCCGGCATGCCCTATGGCTCGCCTGGAATGGGGCCGGAGGAGGAGCGCGATACCTACGCGGTCCACCTGATCCGCAAGGACGGCAGCACCGAGGTCTTCGCCCACTACGAGGGCAATTGAGCGCGCGTTTTCACGCGGTAGGCACCGCGGGCGGGGCGTTCGACACGGCCTGCCCGCACAAGCTCGGAGAGCGCACGGTAGACCGCCTCGTGGGTCAGGCCCAACTCGGCGGCGAAGTCGATGACCGACCCTGTGAGCCGGCCGTCAGCGAGCCCGGCGAACACCCGTTCCGGCGCGGAGCGGATCGCCATGAGTTCGAGCCGCCGCCGGTAGCCCTGCACCTGGCCCGACAGACGCGCGACCAGCGCCAGGGCAAAGGCGTTGTCGGCCCGGATCAGGTCGAGAACGGCGCCGCGGTCGAACCGAGAGACCCGGGACGGCAGCTCCGCCACCGCGTCGCAATGATAAACCTCCGAGAACAGCGCAGGCTCGGCCAGTGTGTCGCCGGCACGGGCCCGAAACAGGGTGACCTTCTGACCGGCCTCGGTATGGCGGATCATGTCGATGGCGCCGGTGTGAAGGAAGAAAATCGCGCTGCTCGCATCGCCCTGACGGAACAGGGCCGCGCCCCGGTCAAGCGTCACAGCTCTGCGCGCGGCGCCCGGCAGCGTGTCGAACGGAGGCGGGATATCCGGCGGTTCGATCATTATGATCGAAATCATATATGCTACAGCACGCGCTGGCCATACTTCCCGGTACACCGCGAACAGAAAGGCCCTTTCACATGCGCATACCGAAGCTCGCCGCCCTCGTGGCCACCGCTTTCCTTGCCACCGCCGCACCCGCCCAGACCACCCATGATCACGCCGCGATGATGGGGCAGGCGAGCGGCGTTCCAACCGAGCCCGGCCAGGGCGCCTTTGCCGCCATCGCCGAGATCGTGGCGATGCTCACGGCCGATCCGTCGACGGATTGGGCCGAGGTCGATATCGCCGCGCTGCGCCAACACCTCGTCGACATGGACACCCTCGTCACCTCCGCCGAGGTGACACAGGAAGTCAGCCCGGACGGCGCGGTGTTTCGCGCGAGCCTCATCGGGCCGGGCGGTGGTGCGGTCAGCCGGATGGTGCCGGCACACGCCCCGGTGCTGGCCGCCGAGACAGGATGGTCGAGCGCGGCCGTGAGCGAAGGAGACGACATCGTCTGGACGGTCACCTCGCCCGACAACGCCGAAGCCATCCGGGCGCTCGGATTCTTCGGCCTCATGGCCGTCGGAAACCACCATCCGGACCACCATCTCGGGATGGCCACCGGCCGGATGGTGCATTGACCGGCTGACTACTTGGCGGGCGTGGCGGGGTAGCCTTCCTTTTCCAGGATCCCGGCCAACACCGTGTCGGCCAGGGTGCTGGACACGGTCACGGTATGGGTCTCGAGATCGAACTCGAGATCAGCACCTTCGTCGGCGGCGGTGACCGCCTTCTCGATTGCCGCCGTACAATGGCCGCAGCTCATGTCTGGCACGTTGAACTTGGTCATGTGAGCCTCCTGTTTCGTCTCGGGTCTGCAGGTGGGGGTTCCCACGGGGGAAGGTCAATACTCATGAAAACGTGAAATTTTCCGCTTGACCTTACCCGTGCTGGAACCCCGCATTCCCATGACTGGAACCCCAGTTGTGGAGGCATTCATGTCTGACAAGAACACACTCAACCTCGCCGTCGAGGGAATGACCTGCGCGTCCTGCGTTGGCCGGGTCGAGAAGGCGCTTGCCGCCGTGCCCGGGGTCTCCGCCGCTGCGGTTAACCTCGCCAACGAGACCGCGAGAGTCGAACTTGCGGCCGATGTGGATGTGCACAAGCTCACCGAGGCGCTCGACGATGCCGGCTACCCTGTGGTGACCGGCCGAGGTCACGCTCGACGTCGAGAGCATGACCTGCGCCTCCTGCGTCGGTCGCGTCGAACGGGCGCTGAAAGCGGTGCCGGGCGTGCTGGAGGCGTCCGTCAATCTGGCAACCGAAACGGCGACGGTGCGTTACGTCGAAGGCGCGACGCATGCCCGCCGCGCTCGCCCGAGTATCACCGAGCTCGGCTACCCGGCCGGGTGAAGGCGGGTGAGGACACCGAAAAGGCCGACCGCAAGGCCGCCGAGATCGCCCGGCTGGGCCGGCTCACCCTGATCGCCGCAGTGCTGGCGCTGCCGGTCTTCGTGATCGAGATGGGCGGCCATCTGATCCCGGCGATGCATCATCTGGATCGAGCGCACCATCGGGCATGCAGACCAGCCGGCTGATCCAGTTCGTGCTGACGACGCTGGTGCTGTTCGGCCCGGGCCTGCGGTTTTACACCAAGGGCTTCCCGGCTGCTCTTCAAGGGCGCGCCGGACATGAACTCGCTGGTGGCGCTCGGCACCGTCGCGGCCTACGGATTCTCGCTGGTCGCGACCTTCGCGCCCGGCCTGCTGCCCGCAGGCACGGCCAACGTCTACTTCGAGGCCGCCGCCGTGATCGTCGTGCTGATCCTGCTGGGCCGCTGGCTCGAGGCGCGCGCCAAGGGCCGCACCGGCGAGGCGATCCGCAAGCTGGTCGGCCTGCAGCCCAAGACCGCGCGGGTCGAGCGCGACGGCGAAGTCGTCGAACTGCCGATCGACGCAGATCGTCGTCGGCGACATCGATCCAGGTGCGCCCGGGCGAGCGGATCGCCGGTCGATGGCGAGGTGCTGTCGAGGCGCTCCTATGTCGACGAAAGCATGATCACCGGCGAGCCGGTGCCGGTCGACAAAGCCGCAGGGCGCCGCGGTGGTCGGCGGCACGGTCAACGGCACCGGCGCGCTGACGCTTCCGCGCCACCAAGGTCGGCGCCGACACGATGCTGGCGCAGATCATCGCGCATGGTCGAAGAGGCGCAGGGCGCCAAGCTGCCGATTCAGGCGCTGGTCGACCGGATCACGCGCTGGTTCGTGCCGGCGGTGATGGCGGCTGGCCGCGCTGACCGTGCTGGTCTGGCTGGTCGTTCGGCCCGGACCCGGCGCTGAGCTTTGCGCTGGTCGCCGGGGTGTCGGTGCTGATCATCGCCTGCCCCTGCGCCATGGGGCTGGCCACGCCGACCTCGATCATGGTCGGCACCGGGCGCGCGGCCGAGATGGGCGTGCTGTTCCGCAAGGGCGACGCGCTGCAGACGCTGCAGGAGGCCGCGCGTCGTGGCGCTCGACAAGACCGGCACGCTGACCGAGGGGCGGCCCGAGCTGACCGACCTGATCGTCGCCGACGGGCTTCGACGAGGCCGACGGTGCTGCGCGCTGGTCGCCGCGGTCGAGGCGCGCTCCGAGCATCCGATCGCCGCGGCGATCGTGCGCGGCCGCGCGCGCCGAGGGCTGCGCGCTGCCGCGGCCGACGGCTTCGAGTCGATCACCGGGCTACGGCGTGCGCGGCCGAGGTCGAGGGCCGCACGCGTGCTGGTCGGCGCCGACCGCCTGATGGACGCGCGAGGGCATCGACGCTCGGCGCGCTGGCCGAGACGCGGCGACGCGCTTGGCGCGCAAGGGCGCAGACGCCGCTTTACGCCGCCATCGACGGGCAGGCTCGCCGCTGTCATCGCGCGTGGCCGACCCGATCAAGCCGACGCACCCCGGCCGCGATCGCGGCGCTGCACGCGCTGGGCCTCAAGGTCGCGATGATCACCGGCGACAACCAGGCGCACGGCGCGAGGCCATCGCGCGCCGAGCTCGGCATCGACCATGTCGTCGCCGAGGTGCTGCCCGACGGCAAGGTCGCCGCGCTGGACGCGCTTGCGCGAACGGCGGCACGCTGGCCTTTGTCGGCGACGGCATCAACGACGCGCCCGCGCTGGCCGAGGCCGACGTCGGCATCGCCATCGGCACCGGCACCGACGTGGCCATCGAGGCGGCCGACGTGGTGCTGATGTCGGGCGACCTGCGCGGCGTGGTCAACGCCTTCGACATCTGCCGGCCGCGACCATGCGCAACATCCGCCAGAACCTGTTCTGGGCCTTTGGCTACAACACCGCGCTGATCCCGGTGGCGGCGGGCGTGCTCTATCCGGCCTTCGGGCTGCTGCTGTCGCCGGTGCTGGCGGCCGGCGCGATGGCGCTGTCGAGCGTCTTCGTTCTGACCAACGCGCTGCGCCTGCGCTGGGTCGCGCCGGCGCTGGCGCGAACGACGCCCGGCACGGGCCCGGAACCGACGCTTGAACCGCGCCCGGCCGAATGACGGAGGACGTGACGCCATGAATATCGGTGACGTGTCGCGAACGCGCCGGCCTGCCGGCCAAGACCATCCGCTATTACGAAGACATCGGCCTGATCAAACCGCTGCGCGACGCCAACGGCTACCGCGCCTTCCGCGACAGCGATCTGCACAAGCTGGCCTTTCTCGGCCGCGCCCGCGCGCTGGGCTTCACCATCGAGGACTGCCGCGCCCTGCTGGCGCTCTACGAAGACGAAACCCGCGCCAGCGCCGACGTGAAGCGCGATCGCCGCAGAGCACCTGGACGAGATCGAAGCCAAGATCGAGGGATCTGCAGGCCATGCGCGCGACGCTGTCGCACCTGGTCGCAGAATGCGCCGGCGACAACCGTCCCGATTGCCCGATCCTCAAAGGGTTGAGCGGGGCGGGATGTCACTGACTTTGGATCGTTTGGCACCAATTGGCTCGGTTGGCGATGGTCCACCGCCGTCACGCGCGCGACGGTGTGTGAGCTGCTCCTCGCTTCCCGGGCGCCTGCTTGGTTCGGGTTCTGCTGTCTGATCTCGAAGGCAGCCATTGCCGGCAGGTGATTGCATGCAATCACCGAAAGGGGCGACAGTATTTCGTTGCCCGTGTGGCTGCGTTCAGAAGTTGGAACAGCGCGGTGCAATCGAACACGTCCCGCCGCACGCCTCGTTGGGCCTGTCCCGGATCGGAGCCAGAAACCCGCAGGGGCCCACCCCTACCCCCACATCTCGCGCATCCGCGCGGCCACGTCGATCGGAGCCGGCGCGGGTCGGACCTCGGCGCCCTGCCCCACGGGCGACCAGTGGAACGCCTCGAACCGGTCGAGGATCTCCTTGGGGATGAACCGCGTGCGCATGGCATAGACGTGCCGGTCGCCGTTCTTCACTTGTTGGGTGACGTAGAACCGCAGCGGCAGGCCGATGGTGAGCTCGTCCTTCGCCCGCGTCATCGCCACGTAGAGCAGGCGCCGCTCTTCCTCGAGATCGCGGGTCGAGCCGGTGCCGAGGTCGGACGGGATGCAGCCATCAACAGCGTTCAGCAGAAAGACCGATTTCCACTCCTGTCCCTTCGCGGAGTGGATGGTCGACAGGATCAGGTAATCTTCGTCCTTGTGCGGCACGCCGGCCTGGTCGCTGGTCGCGTCCGGCGGGTCGAGGGTGAGATCGGTGAGGAAAGCTTCGGCCGAAGGGTAGCCGGACGCGATCTGTTCAAGCTGCAGGAGGTCGGCGCAGCGGGCCTCGGCATCCTCGTGGATCCGGGCCAGATGCGGGTCGTACCAGGCCCGCGCGAGGCTCAGCGCCTCCGGCCAATCTGCTCGCGTCGTCATCGCGGCGACGAAGCCGGGCCAATCGGCTTCGGCCTTCGATGGCGGGGCGACGTCCTCCAGCGCCGCGCGCGGGTCGGGCGCGAGGTCCAGCGCATCGAGGATGTTGCCCGCCGATTTCGGCCCGATCCCGGGAATGAGTTGGAGCACCCGAAACCCGGCCACCCGGTCGCGCGGGTTGCGGGCGAGGCGCAGGAAAGACAAAAGGTCCTTCACATGCGCCGAGTCGAGGAACTTGAGCCCGCCGAACTTCACGTAAGGGACATTCCGCCGCGTAAGTTCCGCTTCGATCTGGATGGCGTGGCTGGAAGTGCGAAACAGCACCGCCTGCTCTTTGAGCTTTGCGCCGGTCTCGCGGGATTCAAGGATCTGGTCCACCATGTACTTCGCCTGTTCCGCCTCGCTGTTCACGGTCACGAGGCGGGGCTTCTGGTCAGAGACGCGCTCGGTCCAGAGGTTCTTGGTAAAGCGCTCGCGCGCCTGCTCGATCACCGCGTTCGCGGCCTCCAGAATGGGTTGCGTCGAGCGGTAGTTGCGATCCAGGGTGATGACCTCCGCCCGCGGGCTGTAGGCGTCTGGAAAATCTAGGATGTTACGCACGGTCGCGGCCCGGAAAGCATAGATCGACTGCGCGTCGTCGCCGACCACGGTGAGGCCCTGCCCGCCCGGTTTGAGCGCTTTCAGCACGCGCGCCTGCAACCGGTTGGTGTCCTGGTATTCGTCGATCAACACGTGGTCCCAGGCGGCGCCGATATGAGCGGCGAAATCCGTGTCCGACATGACCTGCGCCCAGGCGAGCAGCAGGTCGTCATAGTCGAGCACGTTCTGCGCCTGCTTGGCGGCGACGTAGGCTTTGAAGAGCTGTTTCAGCTCGGCCTCCCAGCGGGTCACCCAAGGGAAGTGATCACGCAGCACCTCGGCGAGCGGCTCCTCGGCGTTCACGGCGCGGGAATAGATTGCGAGGCAGGTGGCCTTGGTGGGGAAGCGGTGTTCGGTCCTGGAAAAACCCAGGCCGTGGCGGCAGAGGTTCATCAGATCGGCGCTGTCCTCGCGGTCGTGGATCGAGAACTCGGGGTGGAGCCCGATCGACAGCGCGTGCTCGCGCAGGATCCGCGCGCCGATGCCGTGGAACGTGCCCGACCAGGTAAGCGCCTCCGCGACGACCGCGGTGCCCATGGCCTGCGCCGTGATCCGCCCGACCCTTCGGGTGAGTTCAGTCGCAGCCCGGCGGGAAAAGGTCATCAGCAGTATACGGCGCGGATCGGCGCCGTTGACCAGCAGATGGGCCACCCGATGCGCGAGCGTCGCGGTCTTGCCCGAGCCTGCACCGGCGATGATCAGGAGCGGCGACGAAATCCCGTCCCCGACGCCGAATTCGACCGCCGCGCGCTGGTTGTCGTTCAGCTTGTCGAGGTAGCTCGACTTGCCATGTCCCGCCTCGTTCCGTTTTTGATTATCGGCAGGATAGCGCGTTCAGAACGGAAAGTGAACATATGCGTGAGAAATTCCCAACGCGACCCCGGGAACGCGGCGCGGTCATCCTGTGCCTGTGGGATGCAGTTCATCGACCTTGGGTTCCCGGGCCTTCGGTCGTCCGTACCGCAATGCCGCAACCTGCCGGGAAGTGGACTTGGTCCTGGCCGCACCCGGTGCCAGTGCCGACCGTCCCGCGCTGTCGGCGCCTCACCTCTGAGCGGCAACGGCGAGCGCCATAGCAACGCCTGCCCAGGCGAGAAACAAGGCCAGGGCCCCGCGCCGGATCGGCGGGACTTCGTTGAGGCGCAGGTAGTCCGACAGGATTGCGCGCGATTTCACCAGCGCGAGCAGATAGAGCAATGCCACGACCCAGAGCCCCTCGAAGCGGAAGACCGCCGTGAGAGTCGTGGCCGCAGATGCGGTGACCAGGATGACCCAGGCTCGCACGATCCCGTTCATGTCGTCGCCACCAGGTAGATCACCGGGTAGAGCAGCACCCAGACGAGATCGACCATGTGCCAGAATGCGACTGCCGCCTCGGTCTCATGCGCGCGCCTGCGCCAGGCGACGAGCCCGAGCAGGACGATACCGGCGACCACATGGGCCGCGTGAAAGCCGGTGAGCAGGTAGTAGAAGGTGAAGAACGGGTGGGTTTCGGTGCCGATCCCGCGCGCGGCCAGATCGCTCCACTCGGTCCATTTGAGAGCGAGGAAGACCAGGCCCAGACCTGCTGCCGCGATGAGCCAGCGCCCCCCGCGCAAGGCGCCCGTCGCGGCCAGCGCACCGGAGCTCACCAGGACGATGGTGCCGAGCCCCGCGCGCACCGGATGCAGAGCCGCGGCCGCCGCGGCGTAGCCTGCCGGGTCGGCGATCCGCGCGCCAAGAAAGCCCAGGAGCCCGGCGCCGAACACCAGGAGCTCCGACACGATCAGCACCCAGATCATCAGATCGCCCGGCAGATCGTCGAGCAGGCTACGTTCAGCCTGCATCAGCCGCTCACGATCTGTGCATAGATCCGCGGCAGCGCCTGGGTGAGGCGGTCGGGCTCCGGCACCACGGCAAAACCACCTTGGCCGAAAATCCGGGCAAACCAGGTTTTCGCCTCGCGGTCGACGGTGATGCCGAAGACCGAATGCCCGGCCCGGCGGGCCTCGAGCACGGCCCGGCGACTGTCTTCGATCCCGTGGCGGCCCTCGTAGTGATCGAGGTCGTTCGGCTTGCCGTCGGTGATGACGATCAGCAGACGCCTATGCATCGATTGCGGGACCAGCCCGGCGCTCGCATGACGGATCGCGGCGCCGAGGCGGGTGTAGAAGCCGGGCTTGCAGCGCGGCGATGCGGGCCTCGACAGGCGGCTCATCGGTTCGTCGAACCTTTTCGCTTCGTGCAGGTAGACCCGGTCGCGCCGCAGCGACGAAAACCCGTGGATCGCGAAGCTGTCGCCGCAGGCATCGAGCCCCCACGCCAGCGCCGCGAGGGCCTCGCGCTCGATCTCGATGATCTGGCGCGAAATGCCGCGCGCGCAGCTTACCGCCCCCTCGGTGGAGCGCGAGACGTCGAGCAGGATCGAAACGGCGAGGTCGCGGGCGAGCGGGCGGGACTGGCGCCAGACCCGGGCATCGCTCTCGCCGGTGGCGGCAAAGTCCGCCATCGCGCGCACCGCCCGCTCGATGTCGAGCTCGTCGCCGTCGAGATGTCCGGGGGTCGAGACCAGCGACGGGCGCAGCGCCTCGAACTGGCGGCGCACGGCCCGGATGCGGCGCCGCGGCCCGCGGATCGAAGGCATGGGCGTGGTCGGTCGCGGCTTCGACCGGCGCGGCCAGGACCCGGGCATGATCGGGCAGATAGACCCCGCGGCGCACATCCCATTCCGGGTAGACGTGCTTGGCCGCCAGCGCTTCGCGGTCGACGTCCTCGGGGGCGAGGTCGAGATGCAGCTTGCAGCCGCGTGGCGGGCGCCTTGGCGAGCTGGCCGAGGCCGATCTCGTCCATGTCGTCGGCGGCCTTTTTCGCGCTGTCCTCGTCGTCGTCCTCGACCCGGCGGTTGAGGTTGACGAATTCGGCCCAACTGAAAGCATCGCCTCGAACTTGTGCAGGATGAAGCTGTCCTTGCGCTCGGCCTGGTCGGTCCGGTGGCGGCGCGCCTTGCGGGCGGGGCCTTCCGGTTCGCCCGGACCCTCTGGGGGCTGGTCCGTCTCGCGGGTCTCCACCGCCTCGCGCGTCGCCACGGGCGACCGGGCGCAGTTCCGGCCACAGCGGCACCGGGCGCGAAGGGTCGGTAGCCGCGGGGCGCGGCGGCGGCGGCGAAGTTGCCGCCCTGCACGAGATCCGCGAAGACCTCGGCGAGCGGCGGCAGCGGCGACGGGTCGCCCAGCGTCCGGCGCACCAGCGCTTCGACCGCGGCCTCGCCCTCGGGCAACGCCGGCCGGGGCCGCATGTCGAGATGCGCGGCGGCGAGATCGCGCCAGAGCCCGGCGAGCCCGGGCGCCTCCGCCAGCGTCCCGGTGATCATCGCCATCGCGCCCGCGCAGGGTCGCGAGGTCGCGTTGCAGCAGGTCTTCGGCCGCGTCCGGCGCGGGCGCGTGGGCGGCCAGTGCGGCGAGCCAGAGATAGAGCGCGGCATTGGCCTCGCGGGCGGGGAAGACGGCGAGACGCGCCGGCAGGCGCAGCACGGCGCCGTCGAAGCTGGTGCGCGGCACGATTTCGGCCACGGTCCCGAGCCGGCGCAGGAAGCCGAGACGGTGGCCGGACGCCTCGTCGGCGACCGCCCGGATCTCGACCGCTCGCGCCGCCGCCGAGCCCGCGAAAGAGCACCGCGAGCCGACCCGCAACCTCATCGAGACCGACGGCATGCGTCATCATGTGCGTCGGGCGCGCCGAGACGGCTGGCAAAGCCGGTGCCAGAGCTTGCCGACCATTTCTTCCGGTTCCCAAGGTCAGATCGAGCGGGTCCATCGCCTCAGCCCCAGATCGGCGGTTACGAGATCGAGCAGCCCGCGTTTGATGTCCGCGCTCGTCGGTCAGCGGTTCGATCATCGCCGCCCGCATGGCGCGTTCGACGCCCATGCCGCCGCGCGATCAGCGTCGCGGCGTAGACCACGAGCCGGGTCGAGACGCCTTCTTCGATGTCCTGCCCCTTCAGCTCGCGCAGCTTGCCCGCGAGCCGCACCAGCGGCTGGACACGGGCCTCGTCGCAGCCCGCTTTCGCGCGCCACCACCGCGACCTCGTGCTCGGGCGCCGGGAAAGTCGAAATCGAGCGCGATGAAGCGCTGGCGGGTCGACGGTTTCAGGGTCTTGAGGATGTTCTGGTAGCCGGGGTTGTAGGTGGCGACCAGCATGAAGCCGGGCGCGGCTGCAAGCTCCTCGCCGGTGCGGTCGATCGGCAGGATGCGCCGGTCGTCGGTGAGCGGATGCAGCACGACGGTGACGTCCTTGCGCGCCTCGACCACCTCGTCGAGGTAGCAGATCGCGCCTTCGCGCACCGCGCGGGTCAGCGGGCCGTCGACCCAGATCGGTCTCGCCGCCCTTGAGCAGGTAGCGCCCGATCAGGTCGGCGGCGGACAGGTCGTCGTGGCAGGCCACCGTGTAGAGCGGCGCGCCGAGCCGCGCGGCCATATGGGTCACGAAGCGGGTCTTGCCGCAGCCGGTCGGGCCTTTCAGCAGCACCGGCAGATCGTGGGCGGCGGCGGCTTCGAACACCGCGCATCTCGTCGCCCTGCGGCAGGTAGAAGGGGGCGTTTGCCGCCCCCTTCCGTGGTCAGGTTGCCATCCATGCTGGCCTCACTCCGCCGGCTCGGACGGCGCCGCCGGGCGCGATCACTCTCACGACGCGGCACGAGCATCGCGTAGATGAAGAGCAGAGCGCCCAACACCACCGCGACACCGGAGCCGAAGCGCATCCACGAAGAACACCCAGAGCTGGTCCTGCACGTCCATGAAGTAGTCGCCGCTCACCCGCTGCAGGTGGGTTTGTATCGTGCCCGCAAAGGTCAGCGTGAAGGTCATGAACACCATGCCGCCCGACATCAGCCAGAACGAGGCCATGTTCAGCACCTGGTTGTAGGGATCACGCCCCTTGCAGCACCGGCATGGCGTAGCTGATGATCGCAAGGTTGAGGCACACATAGGCGCCGAAGAAGGCGAGGTGGCCGTGGGCCGCGGTGATCTGGGTGCCGTGGGTATAATAGTTGACCCCGTGCAGCGTGTGCAGGAAGCCCCAGACGCCGGCGCCGAAGAAGGCGAGCGTGGCGCAGCCGAGCGACCAAAGCAGCGCCGCCTTGTTCGGGTGATCGCGCCGGCCTTTCCAGACCATGACGAAGGCGAAGGCCATCATCCCGAAGAACGGCACCACCTCGAGCGAGGAGAAGATCGAGCCGATCCACTGCCAGTAACCCGGCGTGCCGATCCAGTAGTAATGGTGGCCGGTGCCGAGGATGCCCGAGAACAACGCCGTGGCGACGATCACGTAAAGCCATTTCTCGACGATCTCGCGGTCGACGCCCGTCAGCTTCAGCATCAGGAAGGCCGAGGATCGACGGCCATGATCAGCTCCCAGGTGCCTTCGACCCAGAGGTGCACGATGTACCACCAGTATTGCTTGTCGAGCGCCAGGTTGCTCGGGTTGTAGAAGGCGAACAGGAACAGCAGCGACAGGCCCCAGAGGCCGAGCAGAAGGATGTTGGTGATCGCTGTCTTGCGCCCCTTCAGCACCGTCATCGAGATGTTGTAAAGGAACATCAGCGCGGCGACGACGATGCCGGCCTTGACCCAGCGCGGCTGCTCGATGAATTCGCGCCCCTCCTTGCCGAGCAGGAAGTTCCCCTCGAACAGGTTGAAGGTGTAGGTCAGCACCACGCCGGCGGTGCCGACGATCAGGATGATGAGTTGCAGATAGGCCAGATCGTGGTCGAGTGGATCTCGCGCTCGCTCTCCTCCGGCACGAGGTAATAGGCGGCCCCGAAGAAGCCGGTGAGCAACCAGACGATCAGCGAGTTGGTGTGCAACATCCGCGCGATGTTGAACGGCAGGATCTCGGCGAGGAAGTTGCCGTCGACATAGATCCAGCCCATGATCAGGCCCATGGTCACCTGCACCGCGAACAGGATCATCGCGGTCAGGAAGTACCAATAGGCGATTTTCTGTGTTTGATATTTCATATGTCTATCCCCTCAGCCGGCATCGTTCGGCGGCCAGTCCTGGTTGCGGATCGTGTCGGTCCACAGCAGGAAATCGGCGAGTGCCTGGTATTCTTCGTCGGTCAGGCCGAAGTTCGGCATCTGCCGACGGCCCTCGATGCCGGTGGGCATCGCGTCCATCCAGCCCTTGAGCACCTCGAAGGCGCCCTCGTGGTCGCCCTCCTCGACACCCCAGCGGGTCATCACGTTGCCAAGCTCCGGCGCGAAGTAGGCGCCTTCTCCGAGGATCGTGTGACAGTTGATGCAGCCGTGCTTTTCCCACAGGTGCTTGCCGTCGCGCACGCTGTCGGTGAGCGTGGCGGCGTTGGTCGATGTCTTGACGATATAGAGGTGTGAATGGGCCGAGAGCCCAATGAATATGAGTATGAAGAACAACGACCCGCCGTAGAAGATATTACGGGCCATGCTCTTCGTCATGACTTCGCGCATGGCGATGCCTCCCGTTTTGAGCTTGAACACGTTCAGCTAGCTCAGCGCGGGCGGCGGCGTCCTTAACAAAAGTCAATCGGCCCCGCGATGACAGGACCGGCATGCAGATGGTGCCGGGGTTCTGCGAGCCGGTCCGACCGGTGGCGCACCACGGGCGGGACCGAGGGCCGACGACGCGCGCGTGGCGAAGTGCCAGTGTCGCCGGCGAGATCACCAGCGCTGCGGCGGCCCGGCCGCGCAACCGACCTGCAGACCGGAAACTCGGCCAGCGCGCCCTTCGCCGGCTCATCGCGCAGCCGCCCGTGCCCGTGGTCGCACAAGCGCCACGAAACCACGCCAGCCAACCGAAGGAAACGACGGACAGGAGGCCGGTCGACTGTCCGGCGGCGCGGACTCGCTCCGAGATGAAACGCGTAAGGACCTGTCATGATCCGCTTTGGGTCTGTTCCCCGCGGCGGCGCAACGCCTGACTAAAATCAAGTCGCCCGCCCGCCCGCCATGCGATCAACGGGTACAAGGACAGGCCGGAGGAGGTAAGGCGCATGTCAAACGGTTCCCCAGATCAAGCCCGCCGTTGGTCGCGCCGCAAACTCGCCGCCGTTCTGTTTCCTTTCGTCACCGCAGCAGTCGCGGTCAACCTGTTCATGGCCTCGCTTCTCGGCGCAGCCATTGGCCTGCCGGTGCTCTCCCCGATCTGGGCATTGATCGTGTCCCTTCCCCTCGGGGTCCCCGCGACATGGGCCGCCAGAAAGTGGGTGGACCGTCTGCTGGACGAAGCCGGTGAGTGAAACCGGACCGCGACAGAGCGGATAGGCCGACCCCACCGCGACAGCCTTCGCAGCGCCGTCGCGCGATGGATATGGTGTCCGCGCGTGGCGCCGGCACCGGCCCCGACGGGCTAGGGTGCGCTTCGCCCGCACCGGTCCATTTCGTCCTGCGGAGTGGTCTTTGGCGATCTGGAAATGCCGCGGAGCGCACATCCGGCCGCTTTGGAGAAGCAGCGCTGCAGCCTCGTGCCGGACGGGATCCGCCCACCCCTCGAGTGGCGGCGATTTGCCGCCCCCGCTGGACACGCAAGGTACGGCACCCCAGTTTTCTAACAGCGCCTGCACGACCGCCCGCAGCACAAGCCGCATGCAGGACTGCGTTGGGAGCCACGGGTTGCGCCGCGGGGAGTGAACCGGGGCGCTCAGTCAACGGTGAAATCGCATGCCAGACCAGAAATCGGAAATGGAACGTCTCCTAGGCAGCGGCCGGCACAAGCGTCGCACGTCATGGTGGGTATGGGGGATCGTCGTCGTCGCCTTGGCCGGGGGCGGATACTGGGTCCTGGACCCGTTCGGCAGCGACACTGTCCAGACCGAATACGAGAGCCAGGTCGCCGAGATCGGCGCGTTGACCGTTACCGTCTCGGCCACCGGCACGATCGAACCGACGCATCAGGTCGAGGTATCCTCGGAACTGTCGGGCGCGATGGCGGAGGTGCTGGTCGACGACAACGACGCGGTCGAAGTGGGCCAGGTTCTGGCGCGGCTCGATTCCACCAAGCTGGCGGCGCAGCTGGAAGTGCAGAAGGCCATGCTGATCGCGGCAGAGGCGCGTGTGGAACAGGCTCAGGCCAGCCTGGACCAGGCCGCCGAGACCTACGACGCGACCGAACAGCTTGAAGAGCGCGGCGTGTCGTCGCGCCGGGCCTTCGTGTCGGCGCGGACCGCCTACGACAATGCCGTTGCCGCGCTCCAGATCGCCGATGCCGACCGCAACCTGGCCGACGCGCAGCTCGACATGACCCAGGCGGACCTGGACAAGGCGGTGTTGCACTCGCCGATCCGGGGCATCGTGTTGTTGCGGGATGTCGATCCGGGCCAGATCGTCGCCGCATCGCTGTCCGCTCCTGTCCTGTTCACGCTCGCCGAGGATCTGTCGCAGATGGAGTTGCAGGTCGACGTGGACGAGGCCGACATCGGCCGCATCTCGGTCGGCGACCGGGCGACGTTCACCGTCGAGGCCTATGACGAACGGAAATTCCCCGCCGAGATCACCAAGATCCGCTTTGCCCCGGAAACCGTCGAAGGCGTCGTGACCTACAAGGCGGTTCTGTCGATCGACAATTCCGACCTGCTGCTGCGCCCCGGCATGACGGCGACGTCCGAGATCACCGTGGCCCAATATGACGACGTGCTGTTGGTGCCCAACGCAGCGTTGCGTTTCGCGCCGCCGCAGGTGGTCGAAGACACCGGGAACGACGCCGGCGGCGGGCTGTTGGGCATGCTGATACCGGACGACCCGAACGACAATCGCGGGGCGGTTGATCGCAACACGCTCTGGCTCCTGCAGGACGGCACCGCGCGCGAAGTTGCGGTGGACACCGGCGACAGCGACGGCCGGCTGACGATCATCGCAGGTGGGCCCGTGCAGCCCGGCGATCTGGTGATCACCGACCAGACGACGGATCGCTGAGATGGAAAGCGCCCCCGCCACAACGCTGATCGAGCTTAGGGGCATCACCAAGGTCTATGGCCAAGGCGCGGCTGAAGTGCACGCCTTGCGCGGCGTTGACCTGGCCATCGAAGAGGGCGAGTTCGTGGCGATCATGGGCCCATCGGGATCGGGCAAATCCACGGCGATGAACGTACTGGGCTGCCTCGATACGCCGACCGCCGGGCATTACCTGTTCAACGGAGTAGAGGTCGGCACGCTGGACCAGGACCAGCGCGCGCTGCTCCGGCGCCACTACCTCGGTTTCGTGTTTCAGGGCTACAATCTGCTTGCCCGCACCCCTGCGCTCGAAAATGTCGAACTGCCGTTGATTTACAAGGGCCTGCCACGCGCCGAGCGCGAAGCGATGGCCACCGCGGCATTGGCCAAGGTGGGCTTGGCGGAGCGGGCGCATCACGACCCGTCCGAGCTGTCGGGCGGGCAGCAGCAACGGGTGGCGATCGCCCGCGCGCTGGCCGGCAGGCCGCAGGTGATTCTGGCCGACGAGCCGACCGGCAACCTCGACATGAAACGCTCGCACGAGATCATGGAGCTCCTGACAGGGCTCAACCGCGGCGAGGGCTTGACCATCATCATGGTCACCCACGAACAGGACATGGCCGCCTATGCCGACAGGCTGGTCTATTTCGTCGATGGCCAGGTCGAACACGACGGGCCGCATCACGAATTGGACCAACGCCATCGTGAGCGGGGCTGACCGATGTTTTGGGAAACCGTCCGCCTGGCCGTCTCCGCCATTTTCCGCAACACGATGCGGTCGTTCCTGACGGTGCTGGGCATCGTCATCGGGGTGGCCGCGGTGATCGCCATGGTCACGGTCGGCCAAGGCTCGTCGGACCAGGTCGCGGCGGACGTGGAAGCGCTCGGCACCAACGTCCTGATGGTGATGCCCGGAAGTGGCGAGGGCGGGCCCGCCAGCGGGTTGTCCGCGCCGCCGCTGGACATGAATGACGCCGACACCATCACCGACGAGCTGTCCTTCGTCAAAGCCGCCGCGCCGACCGCGACCCGTCCGATCACCGTGGTCTACGGCGCCGACAACCACCGGACCCCGGTGACCGGCACCGACAATTCCTACCTGACCGGATCGGAATGGCCGGTGGTGCTGGGGCGTGAATTCAATTCGGCCGAGATCAACTCGGGCAAGCTGGTCTGCGTCATCGGCGAAACCATCCGCCAGAAGTTTTTCGGCAATACCAACCCGCTCGGCGAGAAGCTGCGGCTGAAAAACGTCACCTGCGAGGTGATCGGCGTGCTCGAGGCCAAGGGCGCGTCGTCTTTCGGCACCGACCAGGATGATCTGATCCTGGTGCCGATCAAGGCGTTTCAACACCGCATCGCCGGCAACAGCGACGTGCACGTGATCTTCATCGCCGTCAAGGACGGCACCTCGATGGACAAGGCGGTGCGCGATGTCGAAGAGCTGATGCGCGACATTAGGCGCATCGGCATGAATGAGGAGGACGATTTCGAGGTGATGAGCATGGAGCAGATCGCGGGCATCCTGACCGGCATCACCAACGTATTGGCCGGCATGCTCAGCGCGGTGGCGGCGGTCAGCCTTCTGGTCGGCGGTATCGGCATCATGAATATCATGCTGGTGTCGGTCACCGAACGCACCCGCGAGATCGGCATCCGCCTGGCCGTGGGGGCGCAGGCCCGCCAGGTGCTGCTGCAGTTCCTGGTCGAGGCGATCGTGCTGTCGCTGCTTGGCGGGGTGATCGGCATCTTGCTGGGGCTGGTCCTGGCTGCGGCGGCGTCCAACATGTTGGGTATCGGCTTCGCCCCCGATCCGCTGATTGTCCTGATGGCCTTCGCCTTTTCCGCTGCCGTCGGGGTGATTTTCGGGTACTTCCCGGCCCGTGCCGCCGCGCGACTGGATCCGATCGAGGCCCTCCGCCATCAATAGGTGCACGCCGAACCGGATCTTCCTGCGGTGCCCGTCTCTCGCACCGATCGCCTCTTGCCCCGGCGACGACCTGTACCCGACGCCCGGCGCAATCCCGCCCGAGAGAGGCGGTATCCAGCCGTCCGGATGGCTCGGCAGCGACGTTGAACGGCCGTTGGCCCGGCAATGGCGCATACGCATCTCGTCCCGCGATGCAGTCATCCAGCAAGATCAAACGAAGGATCGCTCCGTGCCCCGCGCCGACCCGGACGTCTGCGCAGAACCCGGATAATGGATTGATTTCAAGGCGATATCTGCGGACCGGAACCCCGCGCCTTGACGACCGGACGTTGTCAACCGGAAGACGGTGAATCCGGTTTTTCCTTGCCATGCAGTCTGTCGCTTCGGGCGCATCGGGATTGGAACCCGCGGGCGATCCTTTTTCTTGCCGAAGCGCAGGGCGGGCTCCTCCAGGCGACGCAGTCGCGTCCCGGAAGACCCTGCCGGCAGGTCAACCTCGAGGACCGCGGCGCGAAATTCGGCGCTCGGGTCATGACATTTTCATGACCGGCCTTGATCTCGCTCATGTCGGGGATCGAGCCGATCGGGTCTGATCTTGGCGGGAACCAGCACGGACAACCTCGATTCCTTTCGGGAGTCGTGGAAACGGGTACCGCGTGATGCTGGGTAGGGACGAGGAAAACCCATGAAAGTGAAAGACTATCTCAAGATCGAGAGTGCGGCCGATATCAGCCGCTCCGAAGTTGGGCGGCTGGGCACCGCAATTCTCTTCATCGTCGCCGTCGTGATCTACACCGGTACGACCTTTGACCATGTCGAACAGCTCTATCTGCTGATCGCAGCGGCGGTGATCGGCGCCTATATGGCGATCAATATCGGCGCCAACGACGTGGCCAACAACGTCGGTCCGGCGGTGGGCTCCTTTGCCCTGACACTCACCGGTGCGATCGTCATCGCGGCGATTTTCGAGGCGGCGGGGGCGATCATCGCCGGCGGCGACGTGGTCTCGACCGTGAAGAAGGGCATCATCGATCCGGCCGATGTGGCCGACCCGAATGTCTTTATCTGGGTGATGATGGCCGCGTTGATCGGCGCCGCGTTGTGGCTCAATCTGGCCACCTGGCTGGGCGCGCCGGTGTCGACGACCCACTCGATCGTCGGCGGCGTGATGGGGGCGGGTATCGCGGCCGCGGGCTGGGACATCGTCAACTGGGGCTCGATGGGCAAGATCGCGCTGAGCTGGATCGTCTCGCCGCTGACCGGCGGGATCATCGCGGCGCTGTTCCTCTATTTCCTTCAGAAAACGATCTTCTTCCGCCCGAACCCCGTCGAAAAAGCGCGCAAGGTCGTGCCCTTCATGATCGGGATCATGACCTGGGCCTTCACCACCTATATCGCGCTGAAGGGCATCAAGCAGCTGATCAAGATCGACTTCGGCACCGCGATGTTGCTCGGGCTCGTCGCTGGCCTGATCATGATCGTCATCGTGCGCCCGATGATCAACGCAGCGGCGCCAAAACTGGAAGACAACCGCGACGGGGTCAACCGGCTGTTCACCATCCCGCTGATCATCTCGGCCGCGCTGTCTGAGCTTTGCCCACGGCGCGAACGACGTGGCCAACGCGGTCGGCCCGCTGGCCGGTGTCGTCGATGCGCTGACCAATGCCGAAGGCGGCGCCTCGAAGGTCGCGATCCCGCTTTGGGTGATGGTGATCGGCGCGCTGGGGATCTCGGTCGGGCTGGCGCTGTTCGGGCCGAAGCTGATCCGCACGGTCGGGTCCGAGATCACCGAGCTGGATCGCTCGCGCGCCTTCTGCATCGCGCTGGCCGCGGCGATCACCGTGATCATCGCCAGCCAGCTCGGCATGCCGATCAGCTCGACGCACGTGGCGCTCGGCGCGGTCTTCGGCGTGGGCTTCCTGCGCGAGTTCCTGGAAACCCGCCTGAGCAAGGTGGTCGAGGACGTTGTTGCACGAGCACAAGGGCGACAAGGATTTCGCCATGGCCGAGCAGGTTCTGATGACGTTCCAGAACGCGCCGCCCGAAGACAAGCAGCGCATCCTCAACGAGCTGAAGAAGATGGGGCCGGAAGCGGTGATCGACGCGACCGAACGCAAAGAGCTGCAAAAAGCGCTGAAGCGTCAACTGGTGCACCGCGCCTCGCTGTTCAAGATCGTGTCGGCCTGGATCATCACCGTGCCGGTCTCGGCCTTCCTGTCGCGGCGCTGTTCTACTTCGTGCTGCGCGGCATGATGCTGCCATAGGAGCCCGTTGCCTCGACATGATGAAGAAGCTTCTTGCTTCCGGTCATTCTGCTGGTCCTGACCCTTGGGTTCTGGGCCAGCAGCGACTTTCAGGAAATCGCCGCCGGCGTGGCGATCTTCCTCTTCGGCATGCTGATGCTGGAAGATGGCTTCAAGCTGTTCTCGGGCGGGTTTCTGGAGAATGCTCTGGAGAAAGCCACCGGTTCGGTGCCGAAGTCGCTCGGATTCGGCATCGTCACCACGACGATCATGCAATCCAGTTCGCTGGTTTCGGTGATCACCATCTCCTTCCTGTCGGCCGGGCTGATTTCGCTGCTTGCGGGCGTCGGGATCATCTTCGGCGCCAATATCGGCACCACCACCGGCGCCTGGCTGGTGGCGGGGTTCGGTCTCAAGGTGAACATCTCGGCCTATGCCCTGCCGATGCTGGCGATCGCCATCGTGCTGGTCTTCCAGAAGAACAAATACCTGCGCGGCGCAGGCTTCGTGCTGGCCGGGCTGGGGTTCCTGTTCCTCGGCATCCACCACATGAAAGAGGGCTTCGAGGCCTTCAAGGACCAGTTCGACCTCACCCGCTTTGCGATGACCGGCCTGATCTGGGGCTGGTCGTCTATACGCTGGTCGGCACCGCCGCGACCGTGGTCATGCAATCGAGCCATGCCACGATGACGCTGATCATCACCGCGCTGGCGGCCGGTCAGATTTCCTACGAAAACGCGCTGGCGCTGGCGATCGGGGCGAATATCGGCACCACGATCACCGCGATCATCGGATCGCTGACCGCCAACTTCCAGGGCAAGCGGCTGGCGCTGGCGCACCTGATCTTCAATGTGGTCACCGCCGGTGTGGCGCTGATCTTCATCGGCCCGATCCGCGTGAGCGGTCGATTTCGTCTCCGCCGGCGTCGGCATTCCCGACAACGACTACGCGCTGAAGCTCGCGGTGTTCCACACCATCTTCAACGTGCTCGGCGTGGTGATCATGCTGCCGCTGCTGAGGCCGCCTGATCGCGTTTCTGGAACGCACCATCGCCCAGCCCGCAGAAGACCTGAGCAAGCCGAAATACCTGTCCGAGGCGGTGGACGAGTTCCCGCAGACCATCGAGATCGCCATGCGCAAGGAGGTCAAGCATCTCTACGACAACGCGGTCGAGCTGATCGTGCATGGGCTGAACCTGCACCGGCACGATCTGTTCGCGGCCAAGGACATCGCCGCAACGGTCGAAGCCAGCCGGAAGCCCGGTCGAGTTCGATATCGACGAACGCTACGAGGCGCGGATCAAGACGCTCTATTCGGCCATCGTCGAGTTTGCCACCCGCGTGGGCGCAAAGGACATGCCCGAAGACGTGATGGACGACATCTACAACATGCGCGACGTGTCGGAACGGATCGTGCGGGCGGTGAAGGCGATCAAACACCTGCAGGCGCAACGCCACCCGCTATACCGAACAGCCCCAGGGCGTGATCACCGACCTCTACAACGAACTGCGCACCGAAATTGCGCCGCATCCTCGTCGAGATCCGCAAACTCGACCTGGCCGATCCCGAAGACCGATCGAGCCTGTGGCTGGATCAGGAACGCGTTCAGGTGGAAAGCGATGCGCAGGACACCAACAGCGCGATCGAAACGCTGATCCGCGATCACAGCCTGGACGCGTTCAAGGCCACGTCATTCCTGAACGATTCCAACTATGCCTATTCGGCGATGCGCGATCTGCTGGGTGCGGCCCGAGCCTATTACATCGAAACCGAGGACGCGATGGCCGAAGTCGAACGGATCCTGGCGCTCGAAGACGATGAGCTCAGCGAGATGGATCTGACCGCACTCGACCAAGGCGGCGCGGAGCAAGCGCGATGAGCCACGACATTCGTCGCAAATCTGATACATCCGGCCCGTATCACGGGCCATCACAGGGGGGTGGATGGCATGGATTTTAAGAGCAGCATCGAGAAGCTCGACAAATACTACGGCCGGCTGAAAAAAGGTAAGGCGCAGAAAATCAAGCCATCCCATGTCGAGAAGGTGATCCACAAACTCGAGGCCAAGGAAAAGTCGCTCCTCGCAGAGATCGCGGACACGCAGAAAGACAGCAAGATCAAGCGGTTGAAACGCAAGTTGAAGCTCTTACATGAGCAACAGGACCGCGCTAGGTGGCTGCAGAACAAAATCGGTGGATCTTCCGGCGGCGCCGACTGAAGGACCGAGCCAAAGCACCGGCAAACCGTTGTGCCACGTCACGGCATTTCACCGCTTGCGACATTGGCGCCGGTTCAGATCCGTTGCCGACCGGACAGGCATGGATCTCGCGAACTGCGGGTGAGTGGCGTGCGGCCGGAGCGCCGGCAGGCCGCGTGAATACCACGGGCTGAGTTCCCTGGTTGAACCCTTTTTGAAACTGCCGCAGGACACTCTAGTGAACATATGAGGTCCCCTGCCCGGGTACGCAGCGCAGTTTGCCCCGTGACCGGAGACTGCCTGCAGCCTGTCCGAATTGCCGACCGCAGAGCCACCGTGGCACCGGTCAGTTCCGAGCACGGATGTCGGGTGACCGGATCAAGCCGACCTTCGGCGGCACGGCCATGCCACGGCCGGATATCTTCGCCGGGGATCAGGCCACGCTGATTGCCGGGACGTGCTCTTCGGGTCCTGGCCGGGCGCGACCGGTGGTTTTTCACCTTCCCTGTGTTGTTCGGCCGCCAACAGCATGACGCCTTCGTAGACCTCACGAGGATTTCCATTTCGAGGACGCAGAACCTTGTTCGGAGCGCAATATCGACGGTCCTGTCCGCCCCGAGTGGCGTCTGCTCACCGCCGACACCAGGCCCCGAACGGCCCGGTGGTTTGGCGAGAGCTTTGGCCCGCGCATCGGTTCCGTCCGCCGTGAGGCGCGGCGAAGGGTCAAGAAGCGAAGCCCGCATCGCGGTACTGCGATTTGTCGGGCTGGAGCGAATAACGCCATGATCGCCCGAGCAGGCGACCGAGAGACCGGCAATTCCCGCCACCGAACCGAGCGTCGTTTTCAGAGGCTCAAAGGCGTCGCCCAGCACGGTACCGGTGATCCTTTGTGATGCTGCGGGCAAAGGAAATACCTTTGGGTTGCGCACCAAGCGAACGCGCATCGACAGGACCGGCAGCCCGCGCCTGCCAATGTCGAAGGCGCGGTCCCCAGTCAGGCGCGCGACGCTTTCGAGCAGGGCAATCGTTTTCGGGCGGCACGCTTTCACGACCCTCGTGGCAGCGGCCGCGCACCTTTGAAAAAGGGTTTGACGTCGTCGTGATCCGACGGCTGACAGGCCCGACACCCCAACTCGGTATCGGGACTTCGGCCGCCGATTTCAGCCACTTCGGAAATCGGTCTTTTTGGTCGTCCGGCAAGGTTGCAGACTGGTGCGGACCGACGCGTTGCACCGCATTGTTGTCGTGCCAATCCGCCTTCAGCGCCTCAATTTCTGCCGCCAGGTCCCGCGCCAACGGAACGAGCAACCGGACCGGGGCTGGAGGATTTTCCTGGTCTGGATTCCCTCGTCACGGAAATCTCGTTCGTTCGTCGCGAGGCCGATCTCACAGCGACGAAGGACGCTGCCGTCTGCGAGAAGGCCATTTCTGCGCCAGCATCAGGCCGGCTTTTTCCGCACTGCCGTCATTTGCACGAGAAAACTGCGGCGCGACGGATGAATGACCGGTCTGGCGATGCCGCGCCACGGCGGCGGCATGGTCGACGCGTGGCGGCAATGGGCCGGTCGCAACACCCATGCCACGACCCACGACGCGCTGCGGATCTGCAAGGGCGCTGACATGTGGGCGGCCAAGGGCACGATGCGGTTTCCGCCCAGGCTGTCGCCGAGGTGCGAGACGCGCGATGAATATCCTGAAGGCACGGGTCGCCGGGTGGATGTTCGAGGCCGGCAACGGACCGTTCTTGTCTGCCCTGCGCGTGCGGCACGCGGGGTTTTGCTGTATGGTTCTGGTGTCTGCAATTGCTATCCTTCTGTGCTCCGCGGCGGCGGCGGCAAATCTCAGCAAACCGGGTGGATCCGATGTCAAATGCGCAACTTCACATGGCGCTCGATGCCATAAAGGCCGGCGGCTTCAGGATCGGGGAAGAATTGGAGAGGGCGCACCAGATTTGTCAGATGCATGAGGGTACCCCGCTCTACGACTGGATCCACGCCCTGGTACACCGGATCGAGGGCGACGACGCAAACGCCGGGTATTGGTACCGGCGCGCGCGCAAAGCCAGACATGATGGATCGGCCGCGGAAGAATGGCAGGTCATTCGAGCGGCGGTCGAGAAAACATGACGTTCGAAAAACTTCGCTGGTGACCGACGCCGGGACCAAGCTGCCTGGTCCACCGAACGCGCGCAGCGCTGCGGCCGCGCCGCCACCCCGCCGCTGGCTGCACAGCCGACCTCGCATCCGGGCTCACACAGCGACCGGCTGGTGCGAGCCCGAACCAGAGTAACCGTAGATTTTCTGTTTGTGCGCACGGAGAGCTCTTCGCCACGCCGCCGCGCGATCAACGCCGTTGTGAAACGTCCGGAGCGGTCGTTTCTGTAAGATGTGGCGAAATCGATGACACAATGACCGTGGCGAGCGCGACGGCCGCCGATTGCGGAGGTGAGGCGCAATCGGGACGAAATCAGAACTTCGTCGGTCTTGTCACGCCGATGCGCAAGCGCTGGGTCGTGTCTCGCAACGGCGTCGCCCCACGCGAGGATCGGTAATCGGCGCCGTCGCGGATCCGGCCAGCGGCCACCTCTGATGCCGGCCAAACCTGTTTCGCGCTACTGACATCTCGGACCTTGGTCCGATCCCGCACCTGACCTTGGGCCCGGAATCTCTCCGGCCTTGGCCGGTAACGCCGCGCGGCGACTTGTTACACGATGACCTCACCGAAACACCTGTGAGGAGACTGTAATGACCCCCCTTCGCCTTCTGAGCTCCACGGCTCTTGCCTTTGCCCTTGCCTTGCCGGCCATGCCGGCACTTTCTGCGATGCCCACCCGCATCGATGGCTTCACCGCCTTTCTGCCTGACGCCGCCGATGCGCTTGTCATCGACGTCAAGCAGGGGCGCTCCGGCACCGGGGAGCGCGGCCGCGACCGGGACCGCGACGACGACGATGATGCCGACGATGATGGCGACAACCGCGGACGCGGACGTGGCGGGGATCGTGATGACGACGACCGCAGTGGCCGCGGGCGTGGTGGCGATGACGGTCTTTCCGGGTCCGGCCGGGACCGGCCGCGCATTCCCGGTGGCTCCGGCTGCGACGATCCGGGCGATGTCCTTGAGCACCCCGAGTGCCGCGGTGACAGTGGCGGCGGTGCTGCCGGCGCGCCGCCGGCCGACGACGTCTCGGGTTCGGGCCGCGACCGGCCGCGCATACCTGGGGGGTCGGGCTGCGACGATCCGGGGGACCTGATCGAGCACCCCGAGTGCCGTCTCTGAACGGCGCATGTCCGCACCGCCACCTTCCCCCAAAGGTGGCCGGGGAAGCACGACGTCCCGCCGTGCTTCCCCGAATGCATTGGACCAAGGTCCGATGCGGGCGCCCCTGTCACGTGGCAAGTTTCTGCGATGATTACCAGCACTTCCCTCCCCGGCACCGTCCCGAATAGCTTCCGTCGTGCCGTGCTGTTTCTGGCGCTCGCAAGCCTCGCCACGGCGCTGCCAGTCGGATTGGGTTTTGGACCCGATGGCCTGGCGTTCGAACCCGCGGCCGCTGTTGCCAAGAGCGGGAAGGGACGCGACGGCGACGGAAGAGACGATGACGACGATGACGACCGCGACGACGACCGGGACGATGATCGCGACGATGATCGCGACGACCGCGATGACGATGACCGCGATGACGATCTCGACGGCAACGAGCGCGACGACACCGATCGCGGCAGCGATGACGGCCGGAGCAGCGCCCGGGGTGCGGACAAAGTCACCCGGGTCGAAGTCACCGCGACGGGCATCGTTGTAACCTACCGGGACGGGTCACGCGAAATCTTGGCGAACGGCACCTACCGGCGCGTGGATTACACTGGGAAAACCCTCGAACAACGCCCCGCAACCGGCGCCGACCTCGTGAGGTTGCGCGCCCATGCGGGCGGCCGGGTCACGCCAAGTGGCGGCGCCGGCGCGCAATCTGCGTCGCCCGGGCAGCCCGCCAAGATTCACATCCGCGGCCGCGATGTGACGGTTACCTACACCAACGGTTGGATCGAGACCGTCGAGCGCGATCTCTACCGGCTCGTGGACCGCTACGGTCATGTTGCGGTCAAACGCGCTGCAACGGCGGCCGACAAGGCGCGGTTGATGGATTTGGCTGGACGGTGATTTTCAGCCCTCGCGCCAAGCTTCGTGCGCGATGATCGCGGCCTCGACGCGGTTGCGCGCGTGCAACTTGCCCAGGATCTCGGTCATGTAGTGCTTGATTGTCTTCTCCTGGAGCGACAATTCCTCGGCAATCTCTCGGTTCGACAGACCGCGCGCGACGCGCCGCAGGATGTCCTCTTCGCGTTTGGTCAGCGTGTCGATCGGCGCGGGCTCGGTCTTGCGCGGCGCGCGCATGAGGGTGAGCACCTGGGCCGCCAGCGCGGGTGTGATATGGGCCTCTCCCTGGGCGATCCGTTTGAGGATACGGCGCAACTCTTCGGCCGCAACGCCTTTGAGAATGTAGCCGATGGCCCCTGCGCCAAGCGCCGCCGTCACGTCCGTATCGTCTTCGGATACCGTCAGCATCGCAACCTGTCCCGCCGTGCCCGCCTCGGTGATGCGCGCGGCCGCCGAGATGCCGCCGCCGGGCATCGAGAGGTCCAGGAGCGCCACGTCCGGGGCGTGCTCGGCGGCCAGCCGGACCGCGTCGTCGGCGCTCTCGCCCACGCCGACGACCTCGAATTCCCCGGTTTCCTCGATACTGTGCAAAAGCCCGTCGCGGAAAATCGGATGATCGTCGGCCAGAATTATCCGGGTGCTCATGAAGTCGTCTCCTCACGCGGCAAGGTCAGGGTTATTCGGGCGCCCTGGCCGGGCGCGCTGTCGATTTCGATCGTTCCGCCGAGGCTCTCGGCCCGGTCGACGAGGCCGAGGAGGCCCTGGCCACCGTCCTGTCTCAGGCGCAGCGCGGCCGTCCGGTCGAAACCGCGCCCGGTATCGGATACGGTGACGGACAAACCTTCGGGGCGTGGCTCGACGTGCACGGCGGCGGCGGTGCCCCCGGAATGGCGCGCCGCGTTCGACAGGGTCTCCTGCAGGAACCGGTAGGTGCAGAGCTTTCTGGCGTAGTCGAAACGCGCCGTTTCAGGGGGTGTGCCTTCCAGGGTGACCGTCATCCCGGTCTTCATTCGGTGCTCCTGCACGGCGCGCTCGATCGCCGCGGTCATGTCGATCGCGTCAAGGTCGGGGATCGCGAGGCCGCGCGACAAGGCCCGGATCTCGGCCAGCGCCTGGTCGAGCGATGCGCGCACGGCTCTGGCATCGTCGCCGCCGCGCGACGGTTCCGGCACCAGCGCGTCAAGCCTCAGGGCGGCGAGGGCGAGGTGCTGTCCCGGACCGTCGTGCAGCTCGGCGCCGAGCCGGCGCTGGGCCCGCTCTGCCTGGGCCGTCGCACGCGAAGAAGCGGCGACCACCCGGCGCTTCAACTCGGCGTTCTGCGCCGACATCGCCCGGGTTTCCGCGAGCTGCGTTTCGAGCAGCCGGCGCTGATTGTCGATGGTGCGCCCGCCCGCCTGCACGATCCCGAACAGCAGTAACCCGCTCCCGATGAAGGCGCTGCCGACCACCAGCCAGCTGTTGCGCCGGGCTTCCCTCAGGTCTGCCTCGAGCGCGGTGCCGTTCTGGTAGAACTCGACAACGGCGGTCACTTCGCCGGTGAAATAGGCGTGCAGCGGGCTGTAGACCTCCAATAGCGGTATGCCGAGGGCCGCTTCCCGTTGGTCTTCGGCGTCGCCCAGATCTTCGTAGGACGCGGCCACCTCGCCCGTCCAGGCACGTTTCAGGTCGTCCGATTCCGCGAACCTCTCGCCGATGATCTGCGGATCGGAGGCCATGAGAATGAGCCCGCCGGGACGCCAGATTTTGTACGACACGATACGGTCCGCCACGGTGGGCGAGGCGAATATCTCCTCGAGGGCCCGCCGGGCGGGCTCCGACAGCGGCGGCTCCTGGGCAAAGTCATCGCCGAGCGGCGCGACGAAGGCTTCGACATAGTCAGCGGCTGCGGTGGCCGAGTTTTGAACGACGCCCTGTTCGATCCGTGCCGAAACCCAGGAGCCAACTATCAACATGGTGAGCGTCATGACGACACCGCCGGCCAGCAGGAACTGGACGGGCAAAGGCCATCTGCTCCAACCGGGCTCAGCTGTTTGCGGCGATCGCATGCGGTGAACTTAGCATGTCCGGGATTCGACGATATGGACTATGGTCCGAAGAATGATGGGTTTTTTTGAACTCGGATGCGACCATGAATGACCCTTCGCGCCCGGATCACCAGAAGCCGCACGAATAGACGACCAAAAAGGGTGCGACGGGTGAGATTTGGATTGCCGGACCAATTTCGAGCCGGGTCGGCGTTCCGTCTCTCCTGCCCATCGGTCTAGTCAAGAATTGCAACCATCTCGGAAAACCCGCGCGACTGGGCGTGGGCCAGCGGGGTCACGCCGTCGCGGTCCGCAATCGACCGATCCGCGCCGGCTTCGACCAGCAGCCGGACGACCGCCTGGTGATCGGCACCGCCGTCGCCCAGGATCACCGCCTCGATCAGCGCGGTCCAGCCGAGATTGTTGACGTGATCCAGCGGCGCACCGGCGACAATCAGGCGGCGCACGACTTCGACGTGGCCCAGATGCGCGGCGGCGATCAACGCGGTGCCTTCATACGGGCTGGTGGTGAGCCCGGGATCGTTGCCCAACTCGATGGCCAGCGACAGGAGTGCAGGATCGTCGGCCACCGCGGCAATCGTCACCACGTCGTAGGCCTGACCTTCCAGCGCGTTGAGATCCGCCCCGGCTTGGGCCAGGGTGCGCAGCGCCGCGTCATGCGAGGCAAAGGCCGCGACATGAGCAGGTGTTCGACCGCGCTTGTCGCGGGCGTCCATATCCGCGCCCTGTGCGACCAGGCGCGCGATTTCGACCAGATCGCCGGCCTGCGCCGCGCGGTGCAACCCGTCATAGGCGGCAATGTCGGTCGCTGATGGCGCCGTCTGGGCCGTGACTTCTGTTCCTGCTGTTGCCAGAAAGGCAGACGCGATGGCCGGGAGCATTTTGAACATGGGACACCTCCTTTGGGTGTTTGCGGCCCGCGATTTCAGCGAACCGCAGGGGTGTTCATTCGGCGCCGATAGCATCCAGCCCGGCGCGCGCGCAAGCTTCATCGAGATGTCCGCCGGGGGCCCCGCCAACGCCGATGCCACCGACAAGCGCACCGCCGATCCTGATCGGCAGACCCCGCCCTAAATCACCATGCGCGCATCCATATTGCGAAGCCCGTCATTTTTCAGGGTCTCACCGATGAAATCGGCCAGACCGGCTGTGGCGGCCCCGAGACCCGGGGAGATCAACCGGGGTCCGACCGGGACCGGGGCGCATCAGCCCCCGATTTCGGGCGGTGGGCAAGGGGTGGGCGAACTTGGACAGGGGATCAAGGCGTTGTTTTTGTTTTCACTCGCGCCACCTCGATCGGCGCGGGCGAAGTTGCGAATGGCCACGGGTCGACACCGCATAGGACGGCGTTGCGGGCCGCCGCGCCCCCTGCCCCGCTGCCAACAGTATCGCGAACGGCTCTCGGCCTTTGTGACGAGCGCGGCATCGGTCGCGAGGCGCGGAAACCGGCCATTCACCGCGCAGATCACCAATGGCGGCAACGCGAACACATGTGTGAATTCGCAGCGCCGTCACAGATGTCCGTTGACTGCAGGATCGCGTCTGGCCCGCCTGCCTTGCTCGACGCCAACCCTGTCTTCGGTCCAGGCAAGGCTTGAGATTTGGAACCAGTTCGTCGCCTTCGCCTCGCGCCGTCGCTCAGCCTCGTAACGCTCCATCGCTGCGGCTACGTCCCAGGTCTTGATTTCTTTCGCGACACGTTGCCCCTTTTCTCCGAGGCTTTTCGCAAGCCGCCGCCGAACCGCACCAGCGCCGAGGCATATCCGTGCGGGTGGACCGTTCAGCGCCGTATCGGGCGTCGGGCCGGGCCCGAAAATATCGGTCATAGCCTGGCGCTCGGGGGCCGTTAATCCTTTAACCACCATCGGTCCGAGCAACAACGATTCCGACAGGCACCCATTCGCCGTGACGACCTCGTGGCGATCACAGGCGAAATGAACCCAGGTTATCCTGGTTTCGCCCTTCATGTGCCGCACGCCCTTCAATTTGGTCAGGGACTTGGCCGGGGCAAACGCCTCGCTCTCAAACCACCCCTGTAACTGCCGATGACCACCCACCAGAATTCGGTGTTGCGGCGAAACGACCAGGTCTTCCGCCGGACGTTTGCCACCAAGCGCACCTGCGGCAATCAGAACCGGTTTAGCCTCCGTCTCGACGGCCTCAAGCGGCGCCTTGCCACTTCTGACCCAACGGATTTGTTGCGGGCCATGATCGAGTGTCACCACCAGATCGCCGACCTGCAGGGTCTCGACAGCACGCGGGCCGTCCGGCGTGTCAATCAACGTGCCGGGGGCGTAGCAGGGTGGGCCACCCCCAAGTACATCCGGAGTGCCGTTTACAGTACTGAAAGAGAACGTTCCCGCCGGATCGCCATTACCGAAATCGTTGGTGGGATAATTGGTCTCCATAAAGGAGTCACTGCCCGAGCCCTCAAGCTCGTAGATTGTCCCTGACCCGTCAGTGAACCCGGCAATAGCGTGGTCTCCGCCAACGAAGGCATCCTGAATATCACTATAGATATACTCGACATTCATGTCACCGCCGCCCAGATCAGTGAGCACGATCTGGAACGTGTTCGCGGCACCGTCGTCGTCGGTGGGGTCGTTGGAATAATTATAGGGCTCGACAGCGTCCCAGGTGATCGTTACTTTTCCATTGGTGGTGTCGAAATCCCAGTAAATCTCCCCGCCTTGACTAACGTCTAGGTCAGAGAAGAAAGGCGCGAGTGCAGGGAGATCAACGACGGGGAAACCGTCATCATTGTCGTTGTCAAACGAGCCTCCGAACGTGATCAGGCCGTTCGCGCTGACATAAATCTCATTGTAGGATGTTCCGAAGAAATTGATTCCGCCGCTGAAAACAGAGGTAATGTCGATCTCAACGTTGCCATCATCATTGTCGCCGGAATATTTGGTGGTCGACGAAAACACATTCTCGCCGTAGCCCGCAGGCCCACCCATACCGGAATTCATTGTAGCCATGGTGTTCGCCCCTGGGAGTCGCGTAGGACGCTACCTGTCAGAGGGAAATAGGTGATTAATTTGTCACATCAGATAGTGAAAACGCGGCGGGAATTCTCGTCAAATTTTATCGAGCTTTCGAGATCAACCAGACCCGAATAGAGATTCGATGTCTTTTGCGGTTATTTGCCGTAGCAATGTGACCGTCTGGCGAATGCGCTCTGGAAACAGGGCGGCCGTCGCTGTTTCGTTGGCGCAGACGCGTAACTCCATGGCATCAGCATCAGCAATTCGCGGAGAGAACCGCGAGATGGCAGCACTGACATCGAGGAAAAGATCGGGGAGTTGGCCGGCACTGGCGACGGCAATCGGCGACAGCGCGGGGAGAAGCGCGCCATGGTGACCGACCGGTTGCGAGGCGCGGCGGTCCAGATCAGCGCTTTCGCGGTCCAGTTCGTCGAGCTGACCTTCAGTAGAAAGAAGGCCAACGCCGCCAAACGAACTGCAAGAACCAACATGCCGCCCATCACGCTTCGCCGGCGCAGGCCGTCAACGACCTTCTTCAGGCGATCTGGGCTCATGCGAGGAGACCGGCGTTTGTTCCCCTGGTGCCAAACCATGCTGCATGGCGGGGACATCTGTTGTCTCATCGTGGCGTTATGCGGGTTCGCTTGCGGGTGGAGGACCGAAAGGATTGGCACGCGGCCTTTCGCTCTATCGCAGCAAAAAGCGGCTTTGTCGGCGTAGCGGCCGTTGAGGCCGACCGCAGCGAAGGACATCTCTGCGCCCAAGGGATCCGCGCCCGGGTCCGGGTGAACGTGGTGGGGCACCCGTTTGGCACGGCGGCACTTGGTCCGCCCCTATTTGCGGCGCGGCGCTTTGCAGGGCAGTCCGGTAGGATCCGGAGCCGGGTCCGGCGATCCCGCCCGGCGCCGGGGCCGTCCGGCATTCT
The DNA here is from genome assembly GCA_963752895.1 of uncultured Alphaproteobacteria bacterium. GTDB lineage: Bacteria > Pseudomonadota > Alphaproteobacteria > Rhodobacterales > Rhodobacteraceae > CAVWAE01. The sequence goes on along the minus strand of CAVWAE010000019.1, from coordinate 60,357 downwards.
CGCGTTTGCTGCGGCTCTGTCGACCAGAATTGCCGGACACACACCACGGAGGAACCATGCGGATCGACGACGGCGCTTTCAAGTCCTTCTGCTGCAACGAAGGTTCATAGCGTATGCGCACCGCAACGCGGCGACCGGTCACTGGTAAGTGCGGTCGTCGAGGTTCACTTCGGTGATCGCATCGTCGCAGACCGACAAGAACGCCGCCTCCGCGTCGGACAGGTGGCGGGCCGGGTTGGTCAACAGGTAGATGTTAACCAGCGGCAGGTCGTCGTAGGGGGGCAATTGGCGCAAACGGCCGAGGTCGACGTCGCGGCGGGCGACGTGAAGCGGCAGCGCACCGATGCCGATATTGGCGACGATCATCCGGCGCAACTCGTGCAGGTTGGACGATAGCCCGCGCCAGCCTGCGGCGATTTTCGCCCGCGCCCGAAGGTTTGCCACCGGCTCCAAGCGGGCCGCCTTCGGCTTCGGTCTGAAAGGACACAGACGGCTCACCTTCGAGGTCGGCAAGCGCAATCTCCGCCCGGTCGAACAGCGGGTGGCGCGGTCCGCAGAACAGGCCGAAGTACTCCCGGTACAGGATTCTGGCTTTCAGGCCTGCCGGAATATTGTGCATCAGGCATATTCCGAGACTCGTGCGGTTCTGATTGACCCGCGCGACGATTTCCTCACTTTCGGCGACGTTGAACGAAAAGGTCACTTTCGGATGGCGCATGGTGAAGCTGTGCAGGGCCGCATCGAAATGCTCGGAAATCACGTGGCTGGTGATGCCGATCGAGATGTGACCGCCAAGGTCTTCGCCCCCGATTTCCAATAACGACGGCAGCTGGGAGACCATGCCGAAAATCGAGGAGCATTGGGAATACAGCGCCTGGCCTGAGCGTGTCACTCTGAATTCGTTGGGTTTTCTGACGATGAGTTGCTGGCCGGTCGCCTCTTCCAACCGCTTCAGAGCGGACGAGATCGTGGGCTGTTTGAGGCCGAGGAAATCCGCGGCCCGTGAGATGCCGCGTTGTTCGACGACCACCATGAATGTGCGCAGCAGATTCCAGTCCAGCTGCCAGGGGAACCGTTGCTCATAGGGCTTCATCATAGACCTCATCTATGTTGAACATTCGCAATATTTATTTGCGCGATATTTGGGGGCGTGCAAGCGTTTCTTTCAAGGCGGTCGAGACCGCCACCCGCCCCGGGGCACGGCCGGGGGGCTTCGACAAATCCAACAGGAGAGTGAAATGACCAAGCGCAGAAATCTCATCAAAGCCGCCGCCGCCGCAGGTGGCCTTGCCCTTGCCGGGTTCGCCGCCCTCGCGCCGGCAACGGCCGAAGAGCTCGACACGATCAAGGAAGCGGGCGTGATCCGCATCGCCATGACGGGCGCCTACCCGCCGTTCAACTTCGTCAACGATCAGAACGAGGTCGTCGGCTTCGACCCGGCGATCGGCACCGAGATCGCCAAGCGCATGGGGCTCGAGGTCGAGATCGTCACCACCGCCTGGGACGGGATCATCGGCGGGCTGCTGGCCAACAAGTACGATGCCATCGTCGGCTCGATGTCGATCACCGAGGAGCGCGACAAGGTGATCGATTTCGTCGGCCCCTACTACACCACCAAGCGCGCGATCTTCACCAAGGCGGGTCAGCGACATCACCTCGCGTCAGCCAGCTCGGCGACGTGCAGGTCGGCGTGACGCTGGGCGAGACCCACGAGCAATGGGCGCGCGAGCAGGGCTACAACATCCGCACCTACAAGGGCCTGCCCGAGCTGCTGCTCGAGCTGGACAACGGCCGGGTCGACGCGATCGTCAACAACTCCATCGCCGCGATCCTGGCGATGACCGAGACGGGTCAGGACGATCTCGCGATGATCGAACGACTTCGAGACCGACGAATTCGGCGCCGGCATCGCGATCCGCGAAGGCAACCCCGAGCTCGCCGCGGCGATGCAGGCCGCGCTGGACGCGATGATGGAAGACGGCACCTACCTCGAGATCGCCGAGGAATGGGTCGGCGGCGACATCCGCTGATACCTCCGCAGGCCTGCCGGCACTCGCCGGCGGGCCGCATCCCTTGCGAGGCGCACCCGACATGACCACGACTTACGGACATCTGACCTGGGAAGAGGTGCGCGACGCCGACAAGGATCGCGTGGTGATCCTGAACGTCTCGGCGACCGAAGACCACGGGCCGCACATGCCGCTCGATACCGACACGGTGCTGGGCATGGCCGTGGCCGAAGGCGTGGCGAGCGGCGGCCCGGACGAGGTCTTCGTGATGCCGCCCGTTCCCTACGGGTTCAACGAGCATCACAAGGATTTTCCGGGCGTCATCTGGATCCAGCCCGAAACGCTGCTCGCCTTCGTCACCGACATCACCAAATCGCTGGCGCATCACGGGTTCCGCCGCATCCTGCTGCTGAATTCGCACGGCTCGAACCACCCGGTGCTCGACCTTGCGGCGCGCAAGACGGTGATCGAAACCGGGATCATCTGCGTCTCGGCCTCGTACTGGAACCTGTGTGCCGACCGCATCAACGAGCACCGCAAATCCGAGATCGGCGGCATCGCCCATGCCGGCGAATTCGAGGCGGCGATGTACATGCACCTGCATCCCGAGCACGTGCACCTCGAGAAATCGGCGACGCAGAACCTGCACGACCCGACGAGCCAGCTTCTTCAACCTCGATCTCGCGCGTGGGCGGCGGCAAGGCGATGCTGATGCGCTGGTGGTCCGAGGTGTCGCCCGACGGCACGATGGGCGACCCGACCGTCGCCGACGCCGAGACCGGGCGGCAGTTTCTGACGGCCGCGATCGAGGAAACCACGGCGCTGATCCGCGAAATCCGCGCGCTGCCGATCCTGGAGCGCAAAGATCACCACTGAGGAAGCGCGGAGAGCATTGGATTTCGATCTGATCCTGCGGGTCTATCCGTTCTTCCTCGAAGCGGCCTGGGTCACGATCCAGCTGTCGGTGCTGACCACGATCCTGGGCCTGACCTGCGGCGCGCTCGGGGCGGCGGCGCGGCTGTCGCGCACTGGCATCTTGCGCGCGATCGGCGCGGCCTATGTCAGCGTGTTTCGCGGCACGCCGGCGCTGATCCAGCTGTTCATCCTCTATTTCGGCGGGCCCGCAGATCGGCATCCAGCTCGACGCTTTCGAGGCCGGCGTGATCGGCCTTGGTGTCAATATCGGCGCCTACATGACCGAAACGATCCGCGGTGCGATCATCGCCGTCGACCAGGGCCAGACCGAGGCCGCCCGCACGCTGGGCATGAGCCGCTGGTTCCAGGCCATGCGCAAGGTGACGTCTGCCGCAGGCGATGCGGCTGATGATCCGCCCGCTGGGCGTCAACATCAACGCGCTGATCAAGGGCACGGCGCTGGTGGCCGCGATCTCGGTGGTCGAACTGACCTACACCGCGCAGCGCTACATCGGCTCGACCTACAAGCCGTTCGAGATGTTCCTGCTCTCGGGCCTGCTCTACATGATCATCATCTACGTCGTCGGGCGCGGGCATCGCCTGGCTCGACCGCAAGGCGCGCATCACATGACGCGTCGCCGCAACGACAGGAGGCCGTCATGGGGCTTGATTTCTCGGTTGTGCCCAAGTTCATCGGACATCATCCTGCTGGGGGCGCTCTGGACCATCGCGATCACCGCCGGCGCGGCGCTGCTGAGCTTCTTCGGCGGGATCGTCTTTGCCGTCATCGCGCTTTATGCGCCACTGGATCGTGCGGCTGCCGTTTCGCGGCTTCGCGTTGCTGTTCATGGGCACGCCGCTGCTGTTGCAGCTGTTCCTGATCTATTTCGGCCTGGTCCAGATCGGCATCGACCTGCCCGCCTTCGTCGCCGGGGTGATCGGGCTGGGCCTGCACTTTGCGGTCTACAATTCCGAGCTGATCCAGACCGCGATCCTCGCCGTCGACAAGGGCCAGATGGAGGCCGCGCGCACCCTGGGCCTGTCGCGGGGCCAGGCGCTGCGCAAGGTGGTGATCCCGCAGGCGGTGCGCGACGTGATCCCGCCGATCGGCAACAACATGATCGCGCTGCTGAAGGATACGCGCGCTGGTCTCGGTGATCGGCGTGATCGGAACTGACGCTGTCGGCGCAGCGGGCCATCGGGCGCACCTACCGGCCGTTCGAATTCTACCTTGTCGCCGCCGCCTTCTACTACGTCATCAACCTCGGCCTCGAAGCCGTGCTGCGCCGGATCGAACGCCGCATCGCGCTGTCGCGCTGACCCCAGGAGGCCGCCCATGACCGGTACCGTGACAGATCCCCAGCATTTCGTCGAAATCCGCAACGCCCAGAAGAGTTCGGATCGCTCGAGGTGCTCAAGGACATCAGCCTCACCGTGGAGCGCGGCCAGATCGTGGCCATCATCGGTCCGTCGGGTTCGGGCAAGTCAACGCTTCTGCGCGCGATCAACGATCTCGACCCGCTGACCGGCGGCGAGGTCTGGCTCGACGGCGTGCAGGTCAACAAGACAGCTGCCGCACCGGCAGTACGAAAAGCACATCAACGGGATGCGCCAGCAGATCGGCATGGTGTTTCAGCACTTCAACCTGTTCCCGCATCTCACCGTGCGCGGCAACGTCACGATGGCGCCGAAAATGCTGAAGGGGATCTCGGCCGAAGAGGCCGACACCCTCGCCGAGGAGCAACTTGCCAAAGTGGGGCTGCAGGACCGGATCGACTATTACCCCTCGCAGCTTTCAGGCGGGCAGAAGCAGCGCGTCGCCATCGCGCGCGCGCTGGCGATGAAGCCCAAGCTGATGCTGTTCGACGAGGCCACGTCGGCGCTCGACCCCGAACTGGTCGAAGAGGTCAACCTGGTGATGAAGAAGCTCGCCGAGGAGCACATGACGATGATCATCGTCACCCACGAGATGGATTTCGCCGCCTCGGTCTGTGACCGTGTTCTGTTCATGGACCAGGGCGTGGTCGTCGAGGAAGGCCCGCCCGAGGTGATCTTCAAGAACGCCGAGCGAAGAGCGCACCCGCGAATTTCCTGCGCAAACACCTGGCAGGTGCGCAATGACCGACGCGCCTTCGCATCTGTTCTACCAGCTCCCGCGCGCCGCGGCCGTTTCTCGACCGCGCCGAGGGGATCTATCTCTGGGACCAGTCCGGCAAGCGCTACATCGACGGCTCGTCCGGCGCGATGGTGTCCAACATCGGCCATTCCAACCCCGCGGGTGCTGGCCAAGATGAAGGCCCAGATGGACAACGCCACCTTCGGCTACCGGCTGCATTTCCGCACCGAGCCGTCCGAAGACCTGGCGACCAAAGTCGCACAGATGATGCCGGCGGGGCTGGACCGGGTGTTCTTCGTCTCGGGCGGATCGGAAGCGGTGGAAAGTGCCGTGAAGCTCGCGCGGCAATACGAGATCACCCAAGGTGAGGCACACCGCTGGAAGGTGATCTCGCGTTATCCCTCCTATCACGGCTGCACCTTCGGCGCGCTCGACCTCACCGGCTACGACCCGCTGCGCGAACCCTTCGCCCCGATGATGCGCGGCATGCCGAAGATCCCGGCCCCGGCCACCTATCTCGACCGCGACAATCTCAGCGAAGACGAACGCGGGCTGAAATACGCCGAGATGCTGCGTGACAAGATCGTCGAAGAGGGGCCCGAGACGGTGCTCGCCTTCATGATGGAGCCGATCGGCGGCGCCTCGACCGGGGCGCTGGTGGCGCCCGACAGCTACTACGGCCGGATCCGCGAGATCTGCGACGAGTTCGGCATCCTGCTTGATCTACGACGAGGTGATGACCGGCGTCGGGCGCACCGGCGCGTTCATTGCCGCCGCAGCACTGGGGGGTCACCCCCGATATCGTCGCCCTGTCCAAGGGTTTCGGCGTCCGGCTACGCGCCGCTCGGTGCGACGTCGCGGGCGCGCGGCTGGTCGAGCCGGTGCTGGACTGCGGGCGGTTTCCTGCACGGCTACACCTATTCCGGCAATCCGTTGGCCTGTTCGGCCGGGCTCGCGGTGCTGGAGGAGACTCGAGGAGCAGAACCTCGTCGCCAACGCCGCCGCGATGGGCGATGTGCTGATGGCCCGCCTTCGAGGACTGATGGAGCGCTACCCGTTCATTGGCGACGTGCGCGGCAAGGGCCTGCTCACCGCGTTCGAATTCGTCTCCGACCGCGAGACGATGGAACCGCTGCCGGTGGAGCTCAACGCTCATTCCCGGCTGGTGGAATTGGCCTATGACCGCGGCCTCATCACCTATTCGCGCCGCACTCGCGGCGGGATGGCGGGCGACCATTTCATGGTTGCCCCGCCGCTCATCGTGACCGAAGCGCAGATCGATGAGATCATGGAGATTTTCACCGACAGTCTCGACGCCTTCGCCGCCGAGGCTGGTCTCGGCGTGGAGCACGCGGCATGACGATCCGCCTTGCCACCCCGCAAGACGCCGAGGCCGTTGCGGCAATGCTCGCCCGGCTTGCGACAGAGACCGGCGACGGCGCCCGCTTCGCCTCGACGACTGAGACCATCCGCACCCATGGCTTCGGACCCGACGCGCTGTTCGAAACGCTGATTTCCGAGACCCGTGGCCGCCCGGACGGGGTCGCCGTATTCGTGCGCCATTTCTCAACCACGCGGGGCCAGCCCGGTGTCTATGTGCAGGATCTCTGGACCGCCCCGGAGACGCGGGGACAGGGCCTCGGCGCGGGACTTCTCGCTGCCGTCGCCGACAACGCCCGCGCCGGTTGGGGCGCGCGCTACCTGGCGCTGACCACCCATGGCCACAACGAGAGCGCGCGCGCCTTCTATCGCCGCTTCGGCTTCATGGCCCACCCAGACGACGTGCCGATGACGCTCGAAGGCGCCGCGTTCGACGCGCTCGGCGCGCGCGCGGAGACCTTGGCATGAGGTTGCCCGACAAGACCACCACGCTCGAGGAGGCCGTTGCCCAGATCGACGACGGCGCCACGGTGATGGTCGGCGGATTCGGCGTGCCCGGCACGCCCGTTCACGCTGATCCGCGAGCTGGTGCGCCAGGGCCCGCAGGGACCTGACCGTGATCAAGAACGACGCCAACGAGACCGGCATGGGGGTCGACCACCTGCTCGCCTCGGGCCAGGTCGCGCGGCTCATCACCACCCATATCGGCCTCAACCCCCGTGCGATCGACCTGATGAATGCCGGCAAGCTCGACGTCGAATTCAACGCGCAAGGCATCCTCGCCGAACGCATCCGCGCGGGTGGCGCAGGGCTCGGCGGCATCCTCACCGATATCGGCGACGACACCGAGCTGGCCGCGGGCAAACAGCGCGTCGAGATCGACGGCAAAGCGCTATCTCGTCGAGACCGCGCTGCGCGCCGACGTCGCGCTGATCCATGCCGACCGCGCCGACACCTTCGGCAACCTCGACTATGTCGCCACCGCGCGCAATTTCAACCCGCTGATGGCCATGGCCGCCGCGCAGGTCATCGCCGAGGCCGAGCGGGTGCTGCCGCTGGGCGACCTGCCGCCCGACGACGTCCACACTCCGGGTCCGTTCGTCGATCACGTGGTCGAACTGGGCGCCCTGACGGAGGAATATGCCGTTGTCCGACGCTAAGACCCGCATGGTCGCGCGGGCCGCGCGCGAAATCGAACCCGGCATGGTGGTCAACCTCGGGATCGGGTTGCCGACCAAGGTCGTCGATCATCTCCCCGCCGATTTTCCGGTCTGCCTGCACACCGAAAACGGGCTGTCGGGCATCGGCCCGACGCTGCCGCCGGAGCGGGCCGACCGCAACCTGATCGACGCCGGCGGGGCCTATGTCTCGACCGTTCCGGGCTCTGCCTTTTTCGACAGCGCCACCTCCTTCGCGCTGGTCCGCTCGGGTCGGCTCGATCTCACGATGCTGGGGGCCTTCGAAGTGAGCCAGACCGGCGATCTTGCCAACTGGAAAATCCCCGGCAAGTTCTCTCCCGGCGCCGGCGGCGGCATCGAGCTTGCGCAAAAGGCCCGGCGGGTCGTGGTGCTGACCACGCAGACCGACCGGGCAGGCAACCCGAAGCTGAAAGCGCGGTGCGATCTGCCGATCACCGCGCGGGCCTGTGTCGCGCGGGTCTTCACCGACATGGCGGTGATCGATATCGCGCCGGCGGGCTTCACCCTCGTCGAATTGGCCGAGGGCGTGCGCGCGGCCGAGGTGGCGGAGGCGACCGGCGCGCCGCTCGCCATCCCCGACGGCGACATCCCCATTTTCTGAGGCACCACATGGACCAGGACCTGCAAGACCGCCTACTCGATGCCGTCGATGCCGGCTTCGACGATCAGACCGGCTTCCTCGCCGAGCTTACCTCGCACCCCTCGACCCGGGGAAGCGAGCAGGGCGCGCAGGATGTCATGGCCCAGGCGCTCGACGCGCGTGGCTACGAAGTCGACCGCTGGCAGATCGACATCGACCAGATCTCCACACTCCCCGGCTTTTCCCCCGTGCTCGGTGCCTACGACGATGCGGTCAACGTCGTCGGCACCCACCGCAGCCGCACCCAAAAGGGTCGGTCGCTGATCCTCAACGGGCATATCGACGTGGTCCCGGAGGGCCCGCTCGACATGTGGGACAGCCCGCCCTTCGCGCCGCGGATCGCCGACGGCTGGATGTATGGCCGCGGGGCCGGCGACATGAAGGCGGGGCTCGCCTCGAACCTCTTTGCGCTCGATGCGCTCAGGCGGGCCGGTCTTGCCCCGGCGGCGGATGTGTTCGTCCAGTCGGTGGTCGAGGAAGAATGCACCGGCAACGGCGCCCTCGCCTGCCTCGCGCGCGGCTACCGGGCCGACGCCGCGCTGATCCCCGAGCCCTTCGCAGAAAGCCTGGTGACCGCCCAGGTCGGTGTGCTGTGGTTCCAGGTGCATCTCAAGGGCCTGCCGACCCATGTCGCCTATGCCGGCAGCGGCGCCAACGCCATCGAGGCGGCGATCCCGCTGATTGCCGCGCTGCACGAGATGGAGGCGCGCTGGAACCTTCCCGACGGGCGCCACCCCGATTATGCCCACCACGAGCATGCGCTGAACCTCAACATCGGCAAGATCGAGGGCGGCGACTGGACGAGTTCCGTGCCTGCCTGGTGCGTGTTCGACGTGCGCATGGGGCTGTTCCCGGGGCAGGACATGGGTGAGGCCAAGGCCGAGATCGAGGCGGTGCTGATGGAGGCGGCGCGCGAGAACGCCTTCCTGAAGAACGCGCTGCCCGAGATCGTCTATCATGGCTTCCAGGCCGAGGGCTACGCGCTGTCGCAAGACCGCAGCCAGACCGCCACGCAGGCCATCGGCGCGCTCGACGCCGCCCACAGCGCGGTCACCGGCGCAGCACTCGACCGCCTCGCGATCACCGCCACCACCGACGCGCGCTTCTTCGGTCTCTATGCCGACACGCCCGCCCTGGTCTACGGGCCGCGCGCCGAGGCGATCCACGGTTTCAACGAGCGCGTCGAGCTCGAAAGCATGCGCCGAGTGACCCAGGCCACGGCGCTGTTCATCGCCGATTGGTGCGGTGTGGAGGAGATCTGAGACATGCGCGATCCCGTCATCGTTTCGACAGCGCGCACCCCGCTGGGCAAAGCCTATCGCGGCGCGTTCAACAACCTCGAAGGGCCGAGCCTTGCGGCGCACGCGGTGCGCGCGGCGGTGGCGCGGGCTGGCCTAGAGGGGGGCGAGATCGAGGACGCGGTATTCGGCTCGGCGCTTACGCAAGGGTCTACCGGCGTGAATGTCGCGCGCCATATCGCCCTGGCCTCGGGCCTGCCCGACAGCGTCGCTGGCCAGACCATCGACCGCCAGTGCGCGTCCGGACTGAATGCGCTGGCGACGGCCGGGCACATGGTGGCGCAGGAGAGCGTGGACGTGATGCTCGCCGGTGGGGTGGAAAGCATCTCGCTCGTGCAGAACAGCCACTGGAACACCCACCGCCACCGCGACCCTTCCGTGCGCGACGGCTATTACATGTCGATGCTGGAAACGGCGGAGGTGGTGGCCGAGCGCTACCATGTCAGCCGCGAGGCGCAGGACGCTTATGCGCTCGAAAGCCAGCGGCGGACCGCGAATGCGCAGGCCGAGGGCCTGTTTGCCGACGAGATCGTGCCGATCGACGCGATGAAGCTGGTGACCGACAAGGCGACGGGGGAGACACGCGAGGAGACGGTGCGGCTGGAGGTCGATGAATGCAACCGGCCCGGCACCACGTCGCAGGCGCTTGCAGGTCTCGCGCCGGTTCTGGGCGAGGGCAAAACCGTCACCGCCGGAAATGCCTCGCAGCTCTCCGATGGCGCGGCGGCGCTGGTGGTCATGGAGGCGCGCGAGGCGGTGCGGCGTGGGCTGGACCCACTGGGCGCGCTGCGCGGATTTGCCGTCGCCGGCGTGGCGCCGGAAGAGATGGGAATCGGCCCCGTCGTCGCGATCCCGCGGCTGTTGCACCGCACCGGCCGCAAGATGGAGGACATCGACCTCTGGGAAGTCAACGAGGCCTTTGCCGCACAGCTCGTCCACTGCCGCGATACGCTCGACATTCCGCCCGACAAGCTCAACGTGAGCGGCGGCGCGATCTCCATCGGCCACCCTTACGGCATGTCGGGCGCGCGCATGGCCGGGCATATCCTGCTCGAAGGCCGTCGGCGCGGCGCGCGCTGGGGCGTGGTGTCGATGTGCGTCGGCGGCGGCCAGGGGGCGGCGGGATTGATCGAGATATTCTGACAATGCCGACGGCGGAGATCGCGCGCAGGAAGGCGAAGGATGGATTGCAAATGAGCGGAACCGACAAGGCGCCACGGCTCGATTACCTCGGCGACCGGGACATTGCAGACTTGACCGCCTGGCGGCGCGAATTGCATCGCCACCCGGAATTGTCCGGCGAAGAGGTCGGGACAGCGGCCCGAATCGTCGAGATGCTGAAGCCCAGCGCACCGGACCGCCTTCTTACCGGGCTTGGCGGTCACGGTGTCGCCGCGGTTTTCGAGGGCCCGGCGGAAGGTCCCGCGATCCTTCTGCGCTGCGACATCGACGCCCTGCCGATCGAGGAGCTTGGCGACACGCCCCATCGCTCCACAGTCCCCGGCAAGGCCCACCTCTGCGGGCATGATGGGCATTCGGCCATCCTGGCAGGCGTTGCCCGGTGGCTCGGGCGCAACCGCCCCGACCGGGGACGGGCCATCCTTCTGTTCCAGCCCGCCGAGGAAGACGGCTCGGGCGCCGCGAAGGTCATTGCGGACCCGCGGTTCCGGGAGATTGCGCCGGACTTCGCCCTGGCGCTTCACAACATGCCGGGCGTACCGCTTGGGGCTGCGGTCCTGAAGAAAGGCATCATGAACTGCGCCTCGCGCGGGATGCGGATCGTGTTGTCCGGCCGCACCGCGCACGCCTCCCAGCCGGAGACCGGCTTGTCCCCGGTTCCGGCGACGGCACACCTGCTGCAAAGGCTGACGGATCTGGGAACAGGCGGGTCGCAGGCCGACCCCGGGTTCTCGCTGGTGACGGTAACCCACGTGCGGATCGGCGAGCCCGCATTCGGCATAGCACCGGGGCGCGCGGAGCTTTGGGCAACGCTGAGAACGCAACGCGACGCCGGCATGGACGCGCTCGTCGCTGCGGCCGAGACGGCGGTCTCGGACGCAGCCGGAAAGTCCGGGTTGAAAACCGAAATCACCTGGCACGACATCTTTCGCCATTGCGAAAACGAGCCGGACGCCACCCGGCTGCTGGCGGCTGCCCTCGACGCGGAAGGGATACGGACCGTCAAGGGCGACCTGCCGATGCGGGCTTCCGAAGACTTCGGCCGCTTCGGCGACCATGCGAAGTCGGCGATGTTGCTGCTGGGCGCCGGAGAGCAGAGCCCCGCGCTTCACAACCCGGACTACGATTTTCCGGACCCGATCATCGAGACCGGCGCCCGCATCTTCATCCGGTGCTTGCGCAGCCGCCTGTTCTGACACGAACGCCGCATGGATCGAACAGGCCGAATGAAGCCGTGCGGTTCGGTGCATTCATAGCGGTATGATCTGCCTGTGCGGATCCGGGGGGGAATCCTGGGTCGGTCGGAAACTGGCTCGCAGGCCTTGCGGACACGCGCCGATGGATCGGCGGCACCGGCCAGCAAGCACGTCTTGCGCCTCGATCAGAGACGCGGGTACCGGGGCGCAGTGGTGTCGGCGTCCGATGCCGTGCTTTGCCCCCGGACCCAGACGGACCTGTGGGCCGAGCCGCGCAAGGTGGCGCCGAGGCAGCGAACGTTGCGGCCGCCGCGGACCCGTTCGCGACGCTTGCCGAGGACCAGTCTGCGCGCGTCTTCACCACGGCGGAACATCGCCGCAGTGTCCCGGGCGCTGGCGCTGGTCAATCCAGGTCAAACACCCGAACGCCGCGGCCTCGCTGACATCCTTCGGACGAAAGATCCTGCGCGGCTATTCGCTGCGAAGAGAGTTGTTCCTATCCCGATCAACAGGAGCAGAAAGCAGCTTCGGTCACCCTGCAAATTGACCGAGCGGGGATCAGGTCACGGTCCTCGAGATTCTCGATCCGAAGAACATTCCTGCCGGGTCAATCGCAGGTGATTTCGACAAGCTGCTCTCCTGCTGCCAGTCCCGGGAGTGCCAGGGCGGCAAAGCGATCATCGGGCAGCCCCGAACTTCGGGCCAGGAGATCCCGCATGACGATGCGGTATCCGAGAGCACATGCCTTCTCGACCAGGTCGGGGTCAACTTCGCCGTCCCCGCCCTGAGGGAACGATATCGCCAGCAGCCGCTCCGGATCGCCGATCGCATTGGAATATTTCTCGGGGGGGCCATAGAAAATCACCGGGCCGGAAATGCCTGCGGTGGCGCGCGAGCTTGCATCGTTCGCAGCGCGCCTGATCTGTGCCGCGGCGAGATCGCTGGCGGACAGGTACAGGGCAAGGCCCAGAGATGCGCCCGCTCCGATGAGCGCCGCCTGGGTCACGGGGCGGGAGACCACGAGCCCGGCGGCAAGCGACACTCCGAAAACCGCCAGGACCAGATAGGTCGAGAAGACCTGATGGATTTGCCCGACCGCCCCCGGCGCGATCACGCGCAGCAAGAGCGCGAACACGAGCATGGCCAGCAGCCCCAACCCGATCAGCTGCGGTCCATCCGCGAGCCTTTCGCCGAGACGCAGCAAGGTCCAGGCCGTGAGCGCCGCGAGACCCGGCAAGATCGGCAGAAGGTAGCGCATGTTGGACCCGAGGCCGCCGTGCCAGCTCAGAGCCAGGAAGGGCAGTGCCCATATCGTGCTTATGATCAGCACGATCCAAACCGCGCGGCGCGGCACATCCCGGACGCCAACGAGAAGCGCCAGGACGCCAAGCCATGGCAGGCTCTGGAACAACGCTTTTTTGGGCAGTTCCCAGAACCATAAGGTTCCGTCCGACAATCTCAGAACGCCCGGGCGCGGGTCGTTGATCGCCGTCGCGTCGAACAGGATCGCCCAGACCCCACGCAGGAGTTTCCAGACGTAAGGTGCCAGGGGCGACAGAAGGACGCCCCCTACCCCGACCAGCAGCGCCACTGCCAGTACGCGCCGGCCGCGCGGGCCGATGGGTGGCAGGCGCCGGAGCATCAGCAGGCCGGCGATGGCCACGAGCATCAGTATTCCGGTCCCGGTATGTCCCGAAAGGTCGGTGCCGCCGCCCGACACGCCGTAGGACAGGGGATTCCATGAGCCGAACTTGGCGTGGTTGGTGGCTGCAAGCACCGCGATCATCGGGGAAAGGCCGACCGCGCCGCCCGCCAGCACCTGCACCGGACGGGCGGCCCACAGGAGCGTGACGACCGCGATGCCGGGCGTGAGCAAGACGCCGTCAAGCCGGAACAACATCCCCCCGCCGATCACCAGTCCCGACAAGACCGCCGGCGCGAAAGCCCCGGTGTCCCGCGGCAAAGCCCGGAGAAACAGGAGCAGCGCTAGGGTCGTGCAGAACACGCTGACCGAATGCGGCCAGTGGGCGAAGACGTACTCGGGCCAGAAGCTGAAAAGCGCGAGCAGGACAACGGCCAAAGTGGCAGCTTTTTCCGATTGGAACAGGCTGCGGGCGAGTGCATGCGTGACGAACAGGGTTCCAATACCGGCCGCAACATTCAAGGCGATCAGGGATTTACCACCCAGAACCGGAACCAGCGCCGCACCGGCCCAAGCCGATCCCGCCGGATATTGCGAGACGATCCCGTCGATCCCCGGCTGCAGGAGCCAGACCTTGAAATCGTCCAACCGGAACGCATCAAACCCGTTCTCGACACTGAACCCGCCGGTGCGCGCGACCGCATCGATGCCCAGGAAATAGATGATTTCATCGATGATGAAGAAGCCGGGCGAAACGAAAACGGCCATGATGACCAGGGCTGCCGACAGACCCCACAGCAGCCGCGCGGGCGACGCGAGCCAGGCCGTCATCTGTCTTTGCCCCGCTCGAGTTCCGCCTTGAGGATGCGGCCACGTATTTCTGCCAGAAGAACCCTGTTGGCCGCGATTAGATCCGCGATCATCCCGCCGACGAATGTGATCGTGCCGGCCGCGATCAACGCGGCACCGATGACCAGCGACTGGACGTGACCGTCGCCGCGACCAATGGCGTAGTAAAACATGAAGCGGGCGAAGGCCAGGACGCCCGGCAGCATCAGGATCGCCGCCAGGATCGAGAAGGTTCTGAGCGGGCTGTAGAGCATGGCGATCCGAAGGATCGTCTGGACCGAGCGCAGGATGTATTGCCCGATCGAGCGGAACAGGCGCGACTCGCGGGTCGGGTCATTCACTTCGATGGGAACCGAGACGATCGGGATGCCAAGGCGCCCGGCCTGGATGATGGTCTCGAGCGTGTAGGTGTAGCGGTTGAAGACGTAGAGTTGCATCGCCGCGTCGCGCGCGAAGGCGCGAAACCCGCTCGGCGCATCCCGGATGTCGGTTTTGCTCACCCGGCGGACCACCCAGCTGCCGAGATGCTGGAGCGCGCGCTTCAGCAGCGAAAAATGCGGGACGGTTGCAATCGGGCGGGCGCCGACGACGATCTGGGCCCGGCGCTCGATGATCGGCGCGGTCAGATCGGGGATGCACCGGGCCTGATACTGGTTGTCGCCGTCGGTGTTCACGATGACATCCGCGCCGGCCCGAAGAGAGGCTTCCAGGCCCTCCGAAAACGCCGCCGCAAGGCCCTGGTTGTGAGACAGCCGGACGATATGATCGACGCCGCATCGCTCTGCGACCTCGACCGTGCGGTCGGTGGAGCCGTCATCGATGACAAGCCATTCGACGGTGTCGAAGCCGGGCACCTCGCGAGGCAGATCGGCCAACGTGCCCGAAATCGTCGCTTCTTCGTTGAAACACGGGATCTGGATAATCAGCTTCATCTGCGCCCTACACCTTGCATGGGCTTTGCCATATCGAGGAACCGAGGCAACAATAAGGCTGGTTTTCGATCATTGTTCAGGGGTTGCTCGCAGTACCCGGCCCGCCGCGCCTCGGTCCAAGCGCCGGTTGTCGTTCTCCGGCCGGCGGGACACCGCGTGCGCGTAAAGGCAGGGTGATCGTGCCGCGGCGCGGCGACCGAATGCGGTGGCGAGACGATCGGGAGCGCCCGGGACTGTCGCTTGGCCTGGCGCGTCAAGTGCGCAAAGTAGGCTGAGGCCCCGCAACCTCACGCTCCCCGGACATGTCGACCGTTCCATCCGTTCCCGGCAACCGACCGTCGACCGTCATGGTCTGGTGCCACCTACGCCCTCGGGAAACCGCGCACGCGCAGTCTTCCCGCGCGCTTCGGCGCTCCGGTGCGACCGTCACGGACATCCGCGCGCCGGTCCGGGAGGGCATGGACGAGATGTCGGTCATCGGCGCGAAACCGCGCTCAAGCGGGCCGTCGGGTGGGTCGCCGGCCTATCCCCGCCTGATATGGCGTCGGATGCGCAGCCCGCGTCCGGACGTCATCGTCGTTGGATACCTCGGGCACCTGGATGTCCTTGTGGCCCTGGCCATTTGCCAAGCTGCGCCGGGTTCCGGTTGTCTGGGACGCGTTTTCGTCACTGCACGACACGGTGACGGCGGAGCGACGCACGGCGCGGCATTTCCTGTTTGTGCGCTCGCTGGAGGGTCCGTGTTCTGTCGATCACCCCTCGATCAGCGCCCGCCACTCCGGTTCCGTTCCGTAACCGAACCGATGCATCAATGGTCCGCACACCGCGTCGACATGGCGCGCTTCGTCCGGCGTCCAATGTTCCCAATCCTGGGCTGCGCCCGCAGATGCGTTGATCTTGCGATCGAGGAACCCGGCCACGGGATGGTGCGCATACTGGCGTGCGCCATGATCGCAGGCGAAGTCCACCAAGGCTTCGACCTCGGCCGAACCACCGCCGAACAGGTCCTCGAACCGCCAGATCCTGGCGTTCGGAGTCTCGATCGACCCCGCGAACCAGCTCGGAATTGACCACGTTCCATTCCCAAGCCAGCTTCTCGAACGTCCCCCAGGTCTCCCATTGCGCGGCCAATTCGGTCTGCCCCAATTTGGCCGGGGTGAGACGGCCCGGCGGGAACCAGTCGACCCGATCGCGCTGG
The DNA here is from genome assembly GCA_963752895.1 of uncultured Alphaproteobacteria bacterium. Classification (GTDB taxonomy): domain Bacteria; phylum Pseudomonadota; class Alphaproteobacteria; order Rhodobacterales; family Rhodobacteraceae; genus CAVWAE01. Next base: position 43,804 of record CAVWAE010000019.1, on the reverse strand, counting down.
TCATATCGCCCTTCGTGGTTCATGAAGCTTCGCACCCAGGTTCTCGGGTCGCGGATGATGCCGATCAACTTCGAGCCCGGCCAGACCGTTTCAAGATGCGCGCTGAAGAACCAGATCGGTCCGTTGCTCTCGATAACGAGGTGTTCTGGCAAGCGCGTGTGCCATCTGGCGCGCGACCTGCGAAGCCGTTCGGCCGCCGTGTCGAGGTCTATATCGCCCAGCATCAACCGCGTGCCGAGCACACGTGTGCCGGTCACGCCGAGAACGCGGCCGATAACCATTTCCCATATTCCGAAGGTCTTCAGGCGCCACATGTTCAGCGGGTCTTTGGTTTGGAGGACTTCCGGCTCATGCGCCGAGTGGCAATCTTCAATGACCCGGCCCAGAACTTCGCCGAAAAAATTTGTCCCGGTACGACCACCCGAAGCAATGAAAACCAGATCTTTGCGCTCTTCACTCATTTCGATACCGCTTCCCGACCCTTCAACGCGAAAATTACGATCACACCGCACAGGACGAACATCAATATCCTGTTGAGGGCCATCGCGGAAAAGGTGCCGGTCGGACTCGCGTCGATGAGCGGCGCCGCGAGCGCCCCAAGCGCCTCGCTGACCCCAAGTCCCCCGGGCGCGATGAACCCCGCGGATCCGACGATCCCGGCGGCTGCCAGCACGGGTGCGTCGATCAGTGCAAGCGACAGCCCGACCGAGGCAAACGACACCCAGATCCGAACCGAAATCCATACCACGGTGGCGGCTCGATGCAGGGCGATCGCGAGCGCCCCCTTAAGACCGCAGCCCACGGCAAGGGCACCGAAACCGGCCGCAGAAATGGCCGCCCCCACCCACGCGAGGGCCGCGACCGGAACACCCGGACGAAGGTGAAGGCTTGCCGCGGCCAGAACAAGGGCGAAGCCCAACATGACGACAAGCCGCCCGGCCATCAGGCCCCCCGTTTGGAGCGGTTTGGCCCCGGCGCCCAACAACGTGCCGGCATGTGCCGCGAGGCTTCCGGGAACCGGGGTCAGGTCCGCGACGACGCCAGCCGCGAAGGCACGAACAGCCGTTCCCGGCGAAACGCGCAAGCCCAGCGCCCAGGCCGAAATCATCAATCCGGCGGCGTTCAACACGATGGTCAAGGGTGTCAGCACGAGGGCGTTGAACAGCAGGAGGGTCGGATCAAGCGAAGCTGGCCGGATGCCGGCATCGCGAACGGCCCAGACAAGTGCGGCGACAAAGACGATCACCGCGACCGGCAGAATGATCCGCCGGTTTCGTGCACTCCAGGCCTGAAGCGCTCTAAACAGGCGACCGGGCGTTCCGCCTACCATGGCGCCCGCGCCATGCGATCGGCTTCATATACGACCGCTTCGGCCCAATCGGGACACCGCGTCAACCATGTGGCGCGTCGTCGTCGAAATCGGCTCGAGCATCCAGGAGCGCGCGCGTCGCGGCCCCGAGCTTTGCCCGCTCACCCGGGCGCACAAGGGTCAGCAGGTTCTCCCGCGCCAGCCCCTCGGTGTATCCCGGGAAGTCCTGGCCCGCATAGAGCGCCGGCACGCCGAGCGCGATCGCCTCTGATGCCATCGTCGCGCTCTCGCCCACAAGTGCATCGGAGAAAGCCAGAAGGTGGTGGATCTCCGCCGGCGACCCGGCGAAACGATAGGGCTCCAGTGCCGAGGGCAGCGGGCCTTCCGCAGATACATGCAGCTTGACGTCGTCCCCCAGCGCCGAGCGACCGCCCCCGTATCGGCCTCGCCCCATCCGGCCTTGCCGATATCGTGGTTCGCACGCCATTCGACGAGCCGCAGGATCACGTCTTTCGGTCTGACGCGAGGCCAGCCGCCACTGCCCGCGCATGGTCGGGACGGAAGGCACCGGGGAGGATAGAGCCCGAGTTCCATCCCGGGCAGTCGTGCCGCCGTCGCACGGGAACCCGGCCGGTGTAGTCTTCGCGGAACGGTCAGGCTGGAGACGAACGGCCAGGCGAGCCGGGTTTGCAGCCGCGCATTTTCGCTGTCGTAGTGCACCACCGAGGGCACACGGATGAGGCGTCCCACGTGGGATACTGCCACGCCGCCGAAACCCAGCATCACCTGCGGGCGGAACGCATAGGCCAGGCGCAGGAGCGCCGCGTCGCGGCGGATCAGCTCCGCAGCGAGCCCCGTGATGCCGCGACCGGCCGCCGAGATCGGCTGGTGTTTGATCCCGAAGGCATCGAGGAGCGAGCAGGCGACGTCTTTTTTTCGTGAAACGACGAGCACATCGTCGCCGCGTGCCTCGAACATCGCGATCGGGCGTCGGTAGAAGAGGACGTCCGCCGGGTGCACGATTTCGATGAGGGCTTTCAAACGGATTTCGTCCCGAACTTGGTGGCCGTTTCGCGCACTCACAGCGCCGCGGGCTCGGAAAGCTGTTTGCCGTCCTTTGGATCTGCCGAGGTGCCCTGCATCTACAACACGGTAAAGGATAAGGTGCGCATAAAAACATCGCTTCAACAAGTCAAGATCTGCGCGCTACTGGCCTCCATTCGAAGAGAAACGGCTTGGAACCGGAGTGGATCTACATGAATGCCTGGACGAAACACCTTGCAGGATCGGCGCGCCTTTCTCCGTCCTCGCTGCGGGGTTCCGCGAAGACGTCTGCAATCGCGGTGGGCAACCGCGTTTCCCGGTGCGGCGGTTCTTCGACTGCCTGGACTGCGCGCTCTCGCCGTGAGCGCTCTGACGGTCAACGCCCAGTTTTTCGGCGGCGACATGCCGGAACGTGTCGCCGTTGACCTTCGTTCCGCCGGCTCCAGTCGGACGCGCGCCCGTGCTCTGGTCGCGCGCGGCCATGCCTCCCGGGACCGTCTGGTCGCCGGTCTCCGGCAACCGAGGTATTCCGCGTTGCCCGCTGCCGGGGACACTCAGATCATCGCGAACAAGGGGTGTGGGCCTGCGCGTGACGGACGAAGTGACCGGGCAGGATGGCGCGCCCTCTCACACCCCCGAACGGGGCAGACACCGGCATGTCTTGCTGGCGCACCCATCGGAAATCTCCGTCGGCTTCGACGCATGATCAACCGGCTGCAGGACCGGCCAATACGGCACGAGCGCCCGGAAATCCGGGCGCTCGGCACTCGTCAACGAGAGAGACAGCGATCAATCGCAGACCCATTTCATCGTGTGGAAGTTGAACTCGAAGCTCTGCATCGGCACCCAGGTGAAGCCCTGCAGGCAGTTGTGCATGGCCTGCTGGCTGCGCTGGGTGAGCACGAACACGTCGACCTGGTCCTCGACCAGCTTGCGCTGCAACGTCTGGTAGATCTCGTTCTGCTCGGCCACGTCGGCGGTCGCGCGGGCCTTGTCGATCATCGCGTCGACCTCGGGATCCTGCACCCATTCCATCGACGCCCAGGTGCCCGCCGCGCGGCTGTGGTACTGGGTGTAGAAATAGGTGTCGGGCGAGGGATAGGTCGCGCCGTAGAACACCTGGTTGATGCCGGCGTGGTCTTGACGTCACCGGCAAGCTCGGTCATCCGGTTCCACGGCTCGGGCTTGAGGATCGTGTTGAAGCCGATCGTGTCGAGGATCGACTTCATCAAGAGGCCGATCTCCTCCTCGAAGGCGAGGCCGGCGACATACATGATCTCGACGTCGATCGGCCCCTGGCCTGCGTAGGACGAAGCTCGACATACTCCTTGGCCTTCTCGAGGTCGAACACCGGTGCGGCGACGTCGTCAGGGTAGGCGTCGGCAAAGATCGGCGGCATCGGCCCGGTCAGCGGCTCACCCGGCAGGAGCACCTCGCGGATCGTGTCGTAATCCGTCGCGTAGGCGATCGCCCTGCGGATATTCACGTCATCGGTCGGCGGACGGCTGTTGTTGAGCTTGAAGTAGAAGTTCGTGGCCGTCGGGTAGGCGTGAACCCGGTAGTCCTCCAGCGCGCCGATGCTGTCGTAGGTCTCCTGCGCCTGGGCGTCAGACGACATCGACAGCTCGCCCGAGGCCGCGAGCGCCTTGACGGTGGCTTCCTCGTTGGTGACGATGAAGCGGACCTCGTCGATGCTGTCGTCGCTCCAGCCGAGATGATAGCCGTCGTAGGCCTTGATCGTCATGCCCGCGCCGCGTTCCCAGCTGTCGAGCATGAATGCCCCGGCCCCGACGAGGTGTTGGCGATGTAGTCCTGCGCCCAGGCGTCGTCTTCGGTGCGCGTTTTCCATCGCGAGGTCGGCATTCACCACGAACAGGATCGGCGTCGTGGTCAGGAACGGCGCGTAGGTCTTCTCCAGCTGGAACTGGACCGTGCGCGCGTCGATCTCGGTCACCGCCCCTTCCGAGAGCACGCCCTCGAACAGGTAGGCCGGGCCTTCGTTGATCGCCAGCAGCCGGTTGACCGACCAGACCACGTCCTTGGCCTCGACCGGCGCTGCCATCCTGGAAGGTGGCGCCGTCCTTGAGGGTGAAGGTCCAGGTCAGCCCGTCGTCTGAGGCCGTCCCAGCTTTCGGCCAGCAGCGGCTGGATCGCGCCGCTGCCGTCGAGCGTGGTGAGCGCCTCGTAGAGGTTCACCCCGGCCATGTATTCGGTGTAGTCGTTGATCTTGGCCGGGTCGATCGTGCCGAAGATCTGCACCGCGTTCACGGTGACGACATTCTCGGCCGAAGCGACACCCGCCCCGAGCATCAACGCGGACGCCGCCACGGCGCCGAATGGCCATTCTCCTGATGTCGTTCATTGTCTGAACCTCCATGTTGTCAGGTCGTTTCTGTTAGTTTTTCAATGGGTTGATAGTCTGATCTCGTAGCCGAAGTAGCCCGGACCAACGAGCGACAGCCCATGTTCCGTGCGCCATTTCGGATCGCACGGCAGGCCAAACACGATCACCCGATAGCCATAGGCCATCTGTTCGGTGGTGATCGGCTGGCCGGTTTCCAGATCGAGCAAGCAGATCAGGTCGGGCGTCATCGCGCGCGGCGTGCCGTCCTCCGTCTCCGCCATCAGGAACTCGTTCTGGAACTTGAGCGTCAGGTTGTGCCCTGGTAGGTGTCCAGCCCCTCGATCGTCGGCCTGACCGCGCGCAAAGCCGCCTTCGGTGCGCCGATCGACGTCCGTCACCCGGCCCTCGAACAGCCGCACACCGTTCAGTTCAGCTGCCAGCCGGTCGGCCGGGTTGCGGTTGGCGGCCTGTTCGGTCGCGGATGATGCCGGCCGATATTGGTGATCAGCGACAGCGAGCCGCGCAGGATCGCCTGCTTGGCCTGCGCCCCGGTCATCGGGTAAAGCGCGATCATACCCGCGCCGCCCATCTCGACCGTGATGACGCGGGCGAATTTTTCGGTCGAGAGATTGTCGACAGTGTTCAGAACCAGCGCATTGCCCTTTTCGTCGGACATCGCCATCGGGCAGGCATGAACGTCGAACATCGTCATCGAGACCATCTGCAACTCGGGAAAGGCCCGGCCCATGCCGTCGCCGTCGACAATCGGCAGGCCGACGGTTGCGGCCACCGCGATCGGGATCGTCGAGTTGAGCCCGCCGGCTTCGATGCAGAAGATCGCCTCGGCCTTGCGGCCCATCACCGCTTCGAGCGAGCGCAGCGCCGCCACCGCCTCGTCGCCGCGCGGCAGCTTCTCGAGCATCACCGTCGGTGCGCCCATCATCGCCACCGGCACGATCAACGCGTCGTCGTCCAGCGCCTCGACGTCGAGCACGGTCACCGGACCGCTGGCCGCGATTGCCTGCTCGGCCATCAGCCGGCCGATATAGGGATCGCCGCCGCCGCCAGTGCCCAGAAACGCGCCGCCCAGCGCCACATCGGCCATGTCGGCGCGGGTGATCGTGGTAATCGGGTCCATCAGGTGCCTCCCATCGGCGTGAAGGTGATGTCAGGATAGCCGAAGGCCGCGGGGCCGACGACAGCGAGCGCCTCGGGCGTGCGCAGGAGCGCATGGGCGGGCAGACCGAGCACGGCGATGCGCTGGCCGTAGCGCAGCATCTCGGTGGTGATCGGCAGGCCGGTGTCGGCGTCGAGCACCACGATCAGGTCGGGCACGCAGACCTCGACCACGCCATTGCGCCGGAACACGAGAAACTCGTTCTGCAGGTCGATCCGGCCGGTGTCGCCCCGGAAGGCGCCGAAGCCTTCGAGCGCCATGTGCCCGACGGCAAAGCCGCCCTTGAGGTGCCGTTCCAGGTCCACGATCTTGGCCGTCATCAGGAGCTTGCCGTTTTCCTGTCGGATCACCGTCTCGACCGGGTCGGCGTGGGTGGCGTGGGCCTCGAGCACGGCGCGGCCAAGGTTGAGCGCCTGGGTGATCGTGTTCGGCACGGCGGCGCGTTTGACGAAATCGCCCCGCATCGGGTTGGTCGCGAGCCCCGCGGCCGCGCCCATCGTCACCACGACCGAGCGCGCGATGCGTTCCAGCCAGACGTCGTCGGGGGTGTCGCGGATCACCACGATCGAGCCCTTCTCGTCGGCCATCGCGGCCGGCGCCTCGCGGTGGCCGTAGATCGACCAGGTGCACATCTGCATTTCGGGAAAGGCCCGGCCCATGCCGTCGCCATCGACCACCGGCAGACCCGCCTGGGCGGCGGTGAGCATCGGTTCCATCGAATTGGCGCCGCCGATCTCGGCCGAGATCAGCGCGTCGACCTTGACGCCAAGCTCCTTCTCGAGCGCCCGCAGCGCGCGCAGGCACTCCTCGCCTTCCTCGATCTTCTCGACCCCGACCACCGGCGCGCCGATCCCGCCCAGCGAGACCACCAGCGCATCGTCGGGCAGCTCAGTCGAGTGGAATCACCGGGATGCGGTGGCCCTTCTTCAGCTCCTCACGGCAGCGCAGCTTGCCGATATAGGGATTACCACCGCCTCCCGTGCCGAGGATCGCGGCACCAATCTCGATAGCCTCAAGATCGGCGTCGGTAACTTCTCTGAGCGGCTCAGCCATTCATGTCTCCCACAACCTTGAGGCGGATCCGGGTGGCGTTGCCCGGCAGATAGGCCAGCGGCACGTCTTCCTGATCAAGCAGCTCGATGCTCTCGGGCTTGGCCCCGGCGGCAATCGCCTTGTCGGTGGCCTCCTTGCGCGCCTCGGCCAGCGCCTCTTCGCGCGATTTGCTCTCCAGCGAGAAGATCCGGTCGACCTCGCCGGAGATCTGCCCGATCGCGGCGCCGACGGCGTTGGCGACCGAGAAATGCGGCGGGCGGACCACCGGCAGATCGCCGATCTGCTCGGGCACCAGGATCGAGCCGCCGCCGACCGCGAGCACCGGGATCGGATCGGGCGAGACCCGCATCCGTTCCACCGCGTTGGTCAGCATCTCCTCGATGCGGGCTTTCACCGCCGTGAGGTGGCTTGGGTCGAAGGTCGGCCACCGCCGCCTTGTCGCCGAAATCGGCAAGGCCGAGCGCCACCGCCACGTCGGAGGTTGTGAGGGTCTTGCCGCCGAAGATCAGCGCCTCTTCGGTGAGCTTGTAGCCGACCGATTGCGGCCCGACCTTGAGGTTCTCCCCCTCCCCCGCCACGATCGTGCCGCCGCCGAGACCGATGGCGAAGACATCCGGCATCCGGAAGTTGGTGCGCACACCGCCGACGTCGACGGTGGTGCTGGCGGGACGCGGGAAACCCTTGACCAGGGCGCCGACGTCCGTTGTCGTGCCGCCCACGTCGACCACGATGGCATCGGAGGTGCCCGACAGGAAGGCTGCGCCGCGCATCGAGTTGGTGGGGCCGGAGGCGAAGGTGAGCACCGGGTAGCTCTGCACGAATTCGCGGCTCATCAGGGTGCCGTCGTTCTGGGTGATGTAATAGGGGCAATCGAGCCCGACCTTGTGGAGCGCGCGCCCGAAGGCCGCGACCGTGCGTTCCGACAGCCCCCGGAGCGAGGCGTTCATGATCGCCGCATTCTCGCGTTCGAGGATGCCGAGCCGGCCGATCTCGCTCGACAGGGTGAAATCGACGCCCGGCAGCCGCTCGGCCAACCGCTCCATCGCCGCGCGTTCCATCTTGTCGCTGACCGGCGAAAACACCGAGGTGATCGCCACCGTGCCGATGCCCGCCGCGCCGATCTCCTCGGCGATCCCGTCGAGCTCGGCCATGTCGAGCTCGGAGATCGAGCGCCCGTCGAACTCGTTGCCGCCCTTGGCCATCCAGTACTGGCCGCCGACCGCCTCGCGGATGTCGTCGGGCCAATCGACCATCGGCGGCAGGCATTGCGCGGCCGGCAGGCACAGGCGCACCGCGGCGGTGCGCGCGAGGTGTTTGCGCTCGACCACGGCGTTGGTGAAATGGGTGGTGCCGATCATCACCGCGGTGACACCCGTCTTGTCGATCCCGGCGTCGGCGATCGCACGGGTCGACGGCATCGACGACACCGCTCATCACGTCCTCGGTGGTGGGGGATTTCACCCCGGACAGGATCTTGTCGCCCTGCATCACCACCGCGTCGGTATTGGTGCCGCCGACGTCCACGCCAATTCGAAACATGTGCTAGTCCTCCAAAACGGTCGAGGTGGCCAGAACCTGTGCCCGCTCCTCTTTCGTGACCTTGGGTTTCTGTGCCTCCTCTTCGGGCGAAGATCACCGGGATCGCCGAAAGAAGTGCACGCGTGTAGGGATGGCGCGGGGCGTCGAAGATCTCGGCCACCGGCCCGGTTTCCACGACCTCGCCGCGCAACATCACTGCCGCGCGGATGCAGAAATTGCGCATCAGGCTGAGGTCGTGGCTGATGAAGATGTAGGTCAGGTCGAACTCGTCGCGCAGGCGCAGCAGCAGCTCGATGACATTGGACTGCACCAGCACGTCGAGCGCCGAGGTCGGCTCGTCCAGCACCAGGATCTTCGGGTTGACCGACAGCGCGCGGGCGATCGCCACGCGCTGCTTCTGTCCGCCGGACAGCTCGTGCGGATACATCGAGCGGTAGCTCTGCGGCAGGTCGACCAGCTCCAGAAGCTCGCGAAATCCGCCGCTGGATCGCCGCCTTGTCCTCGCCGGTGAATTTCAGCGGCACGGCCAGCTGGTCGGCCACCGTGCGGCGCGGGTTCAGCGACGAGCCCGGGTTCTGGTAGACGATCTGGATCAGCTTGCGGAATTCGCGCGGTGCCCGCAAAGCCGGTGATGTCGCGCCCCTCGATGTCGATCTCGCCGCTGGTCGGCCGGCTGAGGCCCATGATCATCTTGGCCAGCGTCGTCTTGCCCGAGCCGCTCTCGCCGGCGATGCCGAAGATGTCGCCCTGTCGGATCGTCAGCGACACGTCGTCGACCGCCCGGATCTTGCCGGTCACCCGGTTGAACAATGCCGCTGCGGGTCTGGAAATCCTTGCAGACACCGCGCAGCGAGACGATCTCGTGCGGCCCGTGATGGTCGATGGTCTTGACCTTGTCGCCGTAGAGCGGCGGCACCGCGGCCATCAGCTTGCGGGTATAGGGGTGCTCGGGCGCGTCGAAGACGGCGTCGCGGGTGCCGGTTTCGACGATGTGGCCGCGCTCCATCACGTAGACCCGGTCGGCCATCTCGCGCACGACGCCGAGGTTGTGGGTGATCAGGAGCAGCGACAGCCCCTCCTCGGCCACCAGCGAATTGAGCAGCGCGAGGATCTCGTCCTGGGTCGTCACGTCGAGCGCGGTGCCGGGCTCGTCGGCGATCAGCAGGCGCGGCTTGTTCAGAAGCGCCATGCCGATCAGCACCCGCTGGCGCATGCCGCCCGACAGCATCATCGGATAGCTGTCGAGCACCCGGTCGCCGTCTGCCAGCCGGACCTTGCGCAGCGTCTCGATCATGTGGTCATAGCGCGCCGCCTTCGACCGCGACCGCCCGAGCCGGAGATCGGCATAGCGGATGATGTCCTCCATCTGGCGGCGGATCGTCAGCACCGGGTTGAACGAGGTCATCGGGTCCTGCAGCACGATGGAAATGCCGGTGCCCTTCAGCCGGTTTCGCTCGATCGGGCCCAGATCGAGCAGCGATTGTCCGGCGTAGACGATGCTGCCCTGTTCGATCTTAGCCGGCGGCATCGGCAAGGTGCCGATGATGGCGCGCATGGTCACGGTCTTGCCCGAGCCCGACTGGCCGATCAGCGACACCCGCTCGCCCTCGCCCACATGCAGGTTCACGTTGTGCAGAACCCGGCGGTGTTTGCCGTAGGCGCCGAACCCGATGCACAGGTCGCGAATGTCGAGAAGCGGGCTCACAGGTCCACGTGCAGCATATCGCGCAAGCCGTCCCCCAACAGGTTGAAACCGAGGATCGCGTAGAGGATCGCCAGACCGGGCATCACCGCCTGCCACCACATTTCGGGCAGGTATTCCGAGCCGGTGGCGACCATCGTGCCGAGATCGGGCGTGGGCGGCTGCACCCCGAGGCCGAGGAACGACAGCGCCGCGCCGAACAGGATCACGAAGCCTGCGTCGAGCGAGATCTTCACCGCGACCGCCGAGAAGCAGTTGGGCAGCAGTTCACGAAACAGGATATGCGCGTGCGAGGCCCCCGCGACGCGGGCCGCCTCGACGTAGTCCTCGTTCATCTGCGCCTTGACGATGCGGTAGATCAGCCGCGTGTGCCAGGTCCACCACAGGAGCGTGATCGCGATCATCGCGTTGATGAGGTTGGGCGACAGCACGGCGGTGATCGCCAAAGCCATGGCCAGCGGCGGCAGCGCCAGCATGATGTCGGTGAAGCGCATCACGATGGTCTCGATCCAGCCGCCGAAATAGCCTGCGACCAGGCCGAGCACGACCCCGAAGGGCACTGCGAACCCGAGCACCCCCACGACCAGCCCGAGCGAGACCCGGTAGCCGAACAGCACACGGCTGAACACGTCGCGGCCGACATTGTCGGTGCCCATCGGGTGCGCCCAGGAGGGCGCCACATGGCGGTTGCGGAAATCGACGAAGGAGCCCGCACTTTCGGGCGCGGGCGCCAGCCAGGGCGCGCACACCGCCGCCAGGACCACGCTCAACACGATCAGCGCGCCAATTACCGCGAGCGGATTGCGGCGGAACCGGTAGAACGCCATCTGCCGCGCGGATAGCCCGTGGTGCATGGCGTCGGGATCGTCCAGGGGAGGCTCCGTGGCGCTCATGCGTCCCTCCCCGCGCGGAGCCGGTGGCGCGGATCGAGAATGCCCAAGATCAGATCGATGGTGAGGTTGGCCACGACGAAGAACACGCCGGAGACCAGCACCACGCCGATCACCGCGTTGAGGTCTTTTTGCAGGATCGTGCGCACGCCGTAGCTGGCGATGCCCGGCCAGGAGAACACGAATTCGACGATGAAGGCGTTGCCGATCAGCGAGGCGAATTCGAGGCCGAGGATGGTGAGGGGCGCCACCGAGGCGACGCGCAACATGTAGCGAAAGGTCACCACGCGCTCGGGAATGCCATAAGCGCGCGCGGCCTCGACGAAATCGCGCGAGGCGACCTCGATCATCGCCGTGCGCGTGATCCGCATCACTTGCCCGATCCCCCCGGCCGCCAGCGCGATCGCCGGCAGGAACAGGTGACGGAGCGCATCCAACACCACGTCGAAGCGGCCTGTGAGGATGCCGTCGACCACCAGCAGGCCGGTGATATCGGCGGAAAAATCGATCCCGCCGTCCAGCCGTCCGGTCACCGGGAAGAACCCAAGGTAGTGCGCGGCGATCAACTGCAACAGGATCGCGAGGACGAAGCCCGGGGTCACCACGCCGATCAGCGAGACGATGCGCAGCACATTGTCGATCCAGGTGTTGCGATACACCGCGGCGAGCACGCCGAAGGGGATCGACACGCCGATCTGGATGACGATGGTGAAGAGCACAAGCTCCAGCGTCGCCGGCAGCGCGCCCAGGATGTCGTCCATCACCGGGCGCGAGGTCAGCAGCGATTTGCCGAGATCGCCCTGCACCAGCCCCGAGAGATACATCCAGAGCTGCACGATGAAGGGATCGTCGAGCCCCATCTCGCCGCGCAATTCGCTGACCTGCTCCGCCGTCGCGAGCGGACCGAGCGCGATGCGCGCAGGGTCTCCGGGCACGATGCGCGCGATCACGAAAATGAGGATCGCCAGTCCCAGCAGGACCAGGAACAGGGTAAGCGCGCGCCGGAAGAGGTAAGCAAACATGCGGTGTTTTCTCCGATGTCAATCTTGGCGATGTTTCGGAGCGCGCGTGAACGTAAATCGGTCTAAAATCGGACAAAAAGGTCTAAATTCTCGCGAAATCCTCTGTTTCACACATGAAATCAATAAGTTCCGATCTGCGCTTTCTGCCGGTCAGCCGATAGATAGATGTCAGGTGATATTTGACGGTTGCCTCCGACGCGCCCAATTGAAGGGCGATCTGCTTGTTCGTTGCGCCCGATTGCAACGCCGAAGCGACCCGGTATTGGCGCCGGTTGAAGCCGATGTCGCTCAGCCGGTCCGGCACCACGTAGCTGCGGTCGACCTGGCGCAGCACTTGGGCGACCAGCCGCGCGTATTTTCGGTTGCGCCGTGCAAACGGGCCGTGGGCGAGTTTCGAACTCACGCCGAGGAACACGTCGCGGTTTTCGAGGAACGGGCCGATCTGCCAGTCGTCCATCGCCAGCTTGAGCGCCGCCTCTATCGCGGTGCGCCGGGTTTGACCGCGGGTACGCTGCGCTTTCTGAAGCTTGGCCACGATGGCGCCGCGCGGAGTCTGCGGGGCCACCGGAGGGGCAAGCCCCATCGCCGCCTCGAGCTCGCCGAGGATCAGCGTGCCGATGGCGCTTTGCATCGGCGCGCATTGGACCAGGTCCAACGCACGCTCGGCCTCGTTCGGGTGCCAGTCCAGCTGCCAGATCCGCGCGTTCAGGGCATCCACCGTGCTCGCCACACCGCCGTGGCGGCGGGCATAATCGGCGTGGTAGACATCAAGCTCGCGCCGCGCCGCCTCGCGCCCTTCGAGGAAATAGGCGCTGAGCACGGCGATCCGGGCGAGCTGGAAAAACAGTTCCGACCAGCTGTCGCCGCCCAGCAGGCTGGTGCGCAAACCGTCGGCTTCGCGCCGCACGCGCTCCAGATCGCCGCGCTCGTAGGCGATCGCCAACCGGATGACCCCGATCAACGCGTCTTCGTTGCCGTAGGACACCCCCGCCTGGACCAGGCAGCGTTCGGCCGCCGAGAGGCCGCGTTCGGCGCGGTGCAGCCGGCCCTCGAGCACGTCGAGGTCGGCGAGGTGGATATGGATGAAATGCTCGAGGTAGACATGACCGTCCTCGCGGTAACACGAGATCGCCTGCTGGCCCGCCACCCGGGCGTCGTTCAGGTGGCCCAATCGCACCGACATGGCCATCATCGCGTTGTAGTAGAGGCCGAGCAACAGCGGGTCTGCGATCGGCAGGCTCCGTTCCAGGCGGCGCCACACGGTCATGTTGCGTTCGCTGACCTGCTCGCCCATGTGCAGCGCCAGGAGCAGTTCAAGGAAGTCGAAAAGTTCCGTTTTCCGGAAACTCACGCCTGGCGCGCGCAGATATGACTTCGCACGCGCCGCCTGCCCCTGTTTGACGAGGTAGAGTACGAGACCGCCCATGACCGCTTCGTCGTTGCGCCATGCGTTGGCGGGCAACCTGTCGAGCAAGGCGCCCAGAGCGGCATAGCCGTGGCGAAACGGGTAGAGGACGCCGCCGCCTTGCCTGAAGGCTTCCAAAGCCAGATCGCTGTCGGATTGAACCATGCCTACACTAGACCCGGCAGGGCCGGTCTTTTCAACCAGTGACCCGCCGCGCCCACACCGCACGCGGCCCGGTTCCTCGACGGGTGCGCCGCGTCTTTCGGGCCAATCCGCTCGCGCGCACCGGACCGGGCGCGCGTGAAGACACCGCAGAACCAAGCGCCAACGGTCCCGGCCCGAAGGGCCGCGCGCAGCGCCCCTGCCCGATGTCTCGATGGCGGACAAGCGGACGGCGCCCCGTTTTCCGGCATGGCGGGCCAGTCCGGAAGAAACCACAGAATTGCCGAAAATCCGATCTCAGGCCGCTGTAGGCCTGTGCGGGTGCGGGCCCGGGCGCGGGACGTCCGATGTCGGCGCCGTGTCCGAACAGCCTTTGAGCCCCGGCGCCACGAAACAGGACCGGGTCGGGCGGAATGCGGTGGCGGCGCACGGACAGCGCCACGCTTTCGGGCCGAGGAAGCCGCCGGCGAGAAAGGAGGCGGGGATGAACCGTTTGATCGAGGCCGTCCTGATGCGCGCGGCGCGGCCGTATTTCGCGGGCACGCGCCTGGAGGATGCCGTCGGGCTGGCCCGGGAAGCGGGCGCGCGGGGCTACCCGGTGACGCTGTGCTACTGGAATGCCCCCGACGATCCCGCCGACAAGGTCGCCGAAAACTATGATGCGGTGATCGACGCGATCGCGAAAAACGGGCTCGACGCGCATATGGCGATCAAGGTGCCGCCGGTCGCGACAAAGCCGGAACTGCTCTCGCAGGTTCTGACCAAGGCCCGCGAACAGGGGGTCGCTGTCGACATCGACGCCCATGCGCCCGACGAGGCGGAGGCGGATTATGAAACCGCGGCGCGGGCCGGGCCGGAAGGGCTGGGGATCGCCATTCCGGGCCGCTGGGCCAACTCGCCGGCGCTGGCCGACCGGGCGGTCGAGCTGGGGCTCAGGGTCCGGGTGGTGAAAGGGCAGTGGGACGACCCCGCCGCACCGGACATCGATCTGGCCGAGGGGTACCTCGGGGTGATCGACCGGCTTGCGGGGCGGTGCCGCGAAGTGGGCGTCGCCACCCATGACACGGCCCTTGCCCGCGAGGCGATCCGGCGGCTGACCGCTGCCGGAACCCACGCGGAGCAGGAGCTTCTCTTCGGCCTGCCGATGGATGCATCCGCCGACATTGCGCGTGAGGCCGGGCTCAAGACCCGGATCTATCTCGCCTACGGAGACGCCTGGATTCCCTATTCGATCCGAAGCGCCCTTCGGCATCCGCGCACGCTCTTGCGCTTCGCCACGGACCTCGCCACCGGCCACCGCGACGGGCTGCCGAAACCCGTCTGAACCCGGACCGTGGACCGGGCGCGGGGCCATCGGTGGCCGCTGACAGATCTCGCGGGCACGCGGTGTTCATCTCTGCCCGGACGGCTGTTGATGTCTGGATTTGCGGTGACCTGATCTGGCGCTGGGACATGGCGCTGGCAGGTGACGGCGCCGAGATTTGCCCTGCCGCCGGGCCGCCTGCACATGTCATGCCAGAACCGGGCGAAGGGTGGGCGAACTCGGACACATGGTCAAGACATTGATAATATTACAGATAGCGCTAACCGTTTTTTCCGGGCGAACCCGGGCGAACCCGGGCGAACTCTGCGGCAATCGCTGCGGCGCCGGCGTGTCACCTCGCCTGCATCACGCGTTTTCCCGTGGCCGGGACCGGCTTCGCTCCTCGATCCGCTCCTTGGCGATCCAGCGGCCAAGGAACGCCGCGCCGACCAGGCCGCGCGGGTTGTAAGGCAGGCCGACAACCTTGACGTAGTCACGCGTGTCCTGTGTCCAGGCACGGGTCCAATCGTCCATTTTGCCCATGAACTCGTAGGAATACAGGTCCCGCTGGGTGGCCTGTTCCAGGGTGTGGTAATATAGCAGGTTGCCGGGCGAGGATTTCGAATAGGCCTTGTCGAACGTGGCCTTGTAGATCCAGTAGCGGTTGCGCCACTCGCTGGCGATCTGCATGGCGATGGCTTTGCCGTCGAGACGCAGGAAGGCGAACCGCAGATGCCCTTCATCGTGCGCCGCTTCGAGAAAGCCCCGGAACGCTTTGGCGTAGACGGCTTCGGCCGGCGATGTCAGCGCCGTGCCGATTTCGTGTTTCCAGCTCCGGGTTTCCACATCGAAGGCGTCGTCGATCAACGACTGGAGATCCTGCTGCGAGCGCGGCGCGCGCAGCTCGTAGGCGACCGTGCCCAGGTTGGCCAGGCGCTTGCCGGCGCGCCGCAGATCGGACCGACGCCCGGATTTGACCAGGTCGTTGATCGTCTTGAACCGGATGTCGATGTGGGGCGTTGGCGGGGCCGGTTCGACCTTGAGCCAGAACTTGCCCCGGGCCGCCCGGCGCAATTCGGGCAGGGTCGCGGACTCCGCCGGCAGACGTTCGAGAAAGAAAGGCTTGCGTTGGGCGACCAGACGCCCGACCAGTTCGCGCAGCGCAACCTCGTCGCTCCAGGCAAAATCGCTCGGCTCGTTCATCAACGGCATTTCCCGAAGACCGAACCGGGTTTTGCAGAGCATGGCGGTCGCGCGGCGGCGCCCGTCGTGATCGACGGCAAGGACGAACGGGGTCCCGGGGAATTTCAGCTGGGCACGGGCGTGCAGCCATTCCGCGGTCTGGGTCGGGATCCTGGACTCGGCCAGGCTGGGCACGACTTCGGCGTCACGCGCCAGGAATGAGTGTTTCATTTGGTCCCTCGGCCTGAGTTGTTTCGCTCTTTGGCGCATTCTGGCAGGCGTTTGGGACATATTTGCGGTGAAACACGGCGCCTTTTGGGCAGGCCGGGTCCGTTCGAAACCGTCCCGAAAACGCGGCCTGACCGGTCACGGGGCCGGGCCGGCTTTTCAGATCCCCGCCACTGGGCGCCCCTGCGCGACCGGACCCCGGCCGGTATCGACCCCAGCGTTCCGTACCGTCACCCGGCGATTGGGGTTGCGTTCGGCGCTCCGCAGGATCTATCTGGCGCCGGGGAGGCTGGTAACCGTCAGGGGATATTGATGGTGCTGTGCTGATCATGTTTGAACCGCCCGCGCGCGGACCGGCGACCTTGCGTCTCCGGCACGCCGGCGCGCGCTCGAACGGCCCGCATCCTCGCCCGCCCCTGACCCGATTGGAGACAGCTTCCCGATGCTGGATCTTTCGCCGGTCATCCCGATCAGCGGCGTGTTTTTCCCCGTCTGGATCTTCTGTGCGCTGGCGGGCGTGCTGGTCAGCGCCGCGATCCGGGAGGTGGTCATCGAAATCGGCGGCGGGCCGGTCGCGGGGCTCGGCGCGCTTTTCTACACTGCGGTGGCCTTGCTCATCGGGGTCGGCGGCTATCTGATCTGGACCGGGGGCCTGTGATGCCGGCGCGACCGCTGATCCGGGGCCTGTCGCTCCTCACCATCCTCGCGGCGATCGCGCTCGCGGTCTTTGCCGCGCAGCGCGCCGCGCACCACCCACAGACCGATGCGGCCGAAGTGTCGGCGCCGGTCATCAGGATATCGACGATCGTGCCCGGGCGGGTGGTCGAGGTTGCGGTCGAGAACAACCAGGCCGTTGTCCAAGGCGACGTGCTGTTCCGGGTGGACCCGGAGCCCTACGCGCTGGAACTGGCGCAGGCGCAGGCGGCGCTGACCACCGCGCAATCGGAACTGGCGCAGGGCGAGCGCAACCTTGAGCTGGAGCGCTCCAATGCGCAGGTGGCGGCCAGCCAGATCGAACGGGCGCGCAACAACCTTGCCCTGGCGCAGCAGACGTTGGAACGCCTGGAGCCCTTGCTGGAACCGGGATATGTGACCGAGCAGGAGGTGGAGACCGCCCAGACCGCCGTCGATGACGCGCAGGTGACGCTGACCCAGGCACTGGCGCACGCGGCGGGCACCGAGAGTTTCGTCGGCACGCTCGACAGCCGGCGGGCCCAGGTGCGGCTGACGGAGGCCTCGGTCGCGCTCGCGGAACGCAACCTGCGCAACACCGCGTTGCGGGCGCCGGTGTCGGGTCGGATCACCGGTCTGACGCTCGACCCCGGCGAATACGTGGTGACGGGCACGCCGCTGTTTTCGCTCGTGGATACCGCGCGGTGGCGGGTCACGGCGCTGTTTCGCGAAACCGACCTGCCGCATGTCGGCGTCGGCGACGCGGCGCGGGTCTACCTGCTGGCGGCGCCGGATGTGGCGATCTCGGGCCGTGTCACCGGCATCGGCTGGGCGATCCGCTCGACCGACGAGGCGGATTTTTTCGGCCTGCCGCTGGTGGCCAACAAGATCGACTGGGTGCGCACCGCGCGCCGCTTCCCGGTGGAGATCGAGCTCATCGACCCGCCGCAGGCGCTGACACGGGTCGGGCTTTCGGCCTCGGCGCGGGTGATGGGCACGGCCGGGAGCGGGGAGTGACAGCGCGCGCCGCCTCGCTGCGCGCAGAGTTCGCGCCGTCGCCGGACCGCTGGCGGGGCGCCATGCAGATGACGGCGCTGTGCGTGGCGACGGCGGGGGCGTGCATGATCCTCGGCGTGCCGGAGGCGGCACTCGCCTGCTACCTCGTCTTTTTCGCCTGGCGCGATGACAGCGGCGCGGCGGTCCTGACCGCGCTGGCGTTGGTGGTGGCGGTATCGTTGGCGCTGTGGGCGGCGATCCCGCTTTTGCAACTCGCCGCCGGGAGCGCATTCTGGCGGCTCGGGTTGCTCAGCGGGCTGACGCTTGTCGGAATGACCCTGGCCGATGCGAGCCGGGTGCGGATGATCCTGGGCACCGCCACCTTCGTCTTCGCTTTCGCGATCACGCTCTACGATGTCGTGCCCATCCCCGACATCCTGACCCGGTTGCTGGCCTGGATGTGGGTTGTGGTGGTCATCCCGATGGTGTTCTACGCCGCCCTCGCGATCTATGCCGGACCCGGGCCGCGCGCCCGGGCCGAGACGCTGATCGGCCGGTACCGGGCGGCGTTGGCGGCGCCGGACGGCGATGCCGCCCGGGCGCTCTTGCAGGCGGCGGGCGCGCAGATCGACGGGTATCTGTCGCGGGCCCGGCTTGTGGGGTCTGCGCGGGGCGCGGCGGCCGCGCGGCTGGCGGCGGAGGCCGAGGCCGGGTACCTGGCGCTGGCGCGGGCCGAGGCGGGGCTGCCGCCGCGCGACGGACCGCCCGCACCGGCGCATCCGGCCGGGTGGCAGCCGCTGTTCGCCCCCAGCCTCATCACCGACCCGACGCATCTGCGGTTCGGCATCAAGGTGACGGTCGCGGTGCTGATCACCTACTTCCTCTACACCGCGGGCGATCTGTTCGAGATCCACACGGCGATGATCACCTGCTATTTCGTAGCGCTCGGCACCGGCGCGGAGACGCGCCACAAGATGACGCTGCGCCTGACCGGGGCCGTGCTCGGCGGCCTTCTCGGCGCGCTGGTGCTGTTTTTCCTGATGCCGCATCTGACCGATTTCGGCCACTTCCTGGGGATCGTCGCGCTCGGGGCATTCCCGGCCGCCTGGATCAGCCTTGGTTCGGAGCGGATCTCCTACGCCGGCTGGCAGTTGGCGCTGTGCTACTTACTCGTGATCCTCGGCGCCTCCGGGCCGGTGACCGATCTGTCGGCCGCGACGGACCGGATCCTCGGCATCGTCGTCGGTATCACCGTGGTCGGGACCGTGTTCAGCCTGCTCTGGCCGGTCTCGGCGTCCGACCGGATCGACGACGCGCTCGACCGGTTCGATCGCGACATCGCCGCCACTGCGGGGCAGGTTCTGACCGGGCGCGCCGCGATGCGGCTCCACGCCGATCTGGCCGAGGCGCGTCGGCTGTCCCACTACGCCCGGTACGAGGGCGCAGGGGGCGCGGCGGTTGCCGAGGCCGGCCGGATCGGCGCTGCCCACGCCCGGCTGCACCGCAAACTGACATACGCGACAGGAGAGCCCCATGCGTAGACGCGTGACCCCGTTCCTTGCCCCGGCCCTCGTCCTGCTTCTGGCGGCCTGCGCGCCGCAGGGCGGTTCGGACACCGGCGCGCCCGACCGTCCGTTCGGCGACACCGGCGACTTCCGCCTCGCCGCCGATCCGCGGGTGCTTGCCGGGCGCGAGACCGGCGTTGCGGTCACCAAGTCTGGCGCGCTGACGCTGCCGGAGCTTATCGACATCGCCCAGACCAACAATCCCGCCACCAGGGCTGCCTGGCTGCGTGCGCGGCAGGCGGCGCAGGCCGAGGGGCTGGTGGAGACGACCTACCTGCCCCGGATCTATGCCAATGTCCTCGCGGGCACTGCCGCCACCTCCACCGATGGATACCAGGACCCGGCGGGGCTGCTGCCCGATGGCACCCTGTCGCTCGGGACGGACAAGGCGGTTGCGGCGGTGACGGCCTATTGGCTGCTGTTCGACTTCGGCAAGCGGGCCGCGGCGCGGGGCGAGGCAAAGGAGTTGTCCTTTGCCGCCGAGGTGGGGTTTTCCGGCGCCCATCAGACGCTCATCCACGACGTGACCCAAGCCTATCACGACCTGCACGCCGCCACGCGGCGCGAGGCGGTGCACGTGCGGCGGCTGGCCAACGCCGGGGCGCTCGCGGCCTCGACCCGGGCCAAGCGCGCACAGGGCCTGTCCACCGTGACCGACCTTGCCGGAGCGGATCAGGCGGTGGCGCAGGCGCGGTTCGACCTGGCCCGCGCCAGCTCTGAGACCCGCGCCATCGAAACAAGGCTATCGGCCCACCTCGGCCTGCCCGCGGGGCAGCCGGTGCGGGTGGCCTTCCCGGCGCAGATCGAGCTGCCGAGAACCGTACCGGACCGGCTGGACGCGCATATCGACCGCGCCCTTGCCCGCCGCCCGGACCTGCAGGCGGCTTTCGCCCGGGCCCGCGCCGGCGAGGCCCATGTCGCGGCGGTCGAGGCCGAGTTCCGGCCGCGGATCTATGCCGCCGCAGCGCTCGGCCACACCATGGGCAGCGTGACGCTGGACGACAGCCGTATTCCCGGCGACTGGACCCTTGGCGACGACGGCAGGCCCGTCGCCTCGGTTTTCGTGGGCGTGACCATTCCGCTCTGGGACGCTGGCGCCCGGGCGCGGCGGTTGCGCGTCGCGCAGGACCAGCAGGCGGCGACCCGCGCCGAAGCCGAGAGCCTGCGCCTCCTGGCGGAGACGGAAATCGTCGGCGCCTACGAATTGCTGCAAAGCTCGCTCGAGGCCAATGCCGCCGCCGGGCAACTGGTGACCACCACCCGTGTCAGCTACGACGCCGCGGTGAGTTTCGCCGAGCGGGGCCTCGCATCGGTGGCGGAGGTGAGCTTGGCGCAGCAATTGCTTTTCGACGCGGAAATCGCCCGGATCGAGGCCCAGCATGCGGCGCTTTCGGCGGCGGCGACCCTGGCTTTCGCCTCCGGCCAGCTTGGGTGACGCGCCCCGGGGGGCGGCGCGTCCGGTTGTCGGTGGCGGCACCTCGGCCGCTGGGACTTCGAATTGCTCAAGCTCGAACGGCTGGAAATGCGCGACGCGATCCGGGGGATCAGGGCGGGCGATTGCGCGGGCATGTGGCCGAGGGTACTGCCTGAAGAGCGTCGGTTAGGCCATTGTCATTGGGATATTTTTCGGTGATGCCCATGGTGCCGACCTCGATGAATTGCACGAGGGGCGGGTCGAGGCACGCCGGTCCATCGACGCGGATTTCAGCGAGGCCGCTGAAGGCCACGACGGGGACAGCCCCCCTGTGGCGCGCGCCGACCCGGTCGGGCAGGCTCGGCCGCGACACCAGCCGGAGCATCGAGCGCAGGAAACCGGTGAGACGAAGACCCCGGGCTTGACGGTCAGGATCGAGCATTTGACCCGGTTCAGGACCGTCTCGGCGGTGTTGCCGATGAACAGGCCGGCAATCCCCGTGCGCACGACCGCGAAGGGACCGGCCTCGACACGCTGCGCCGGATGGTGGCGATGGGGATGGGATTTCGCTGCTGCCCGCGCTTCAAGTGAAGTCGGAGGTGGCCGCGCGAGACCCGCGTGGTCGCGCGACCCTTTGCGCGCCGGTCGCCGACGCGAACGATCGGCATGGTCTGGCGCCGCGGCACCGCGCGCGACGCCGAATACCGCAAACTCGCGAACGAAATCTGCCGGATCTTCAAGGAGACCGCGCCCGAGATCACCGTTATTGGGTGACCGAGCCGGACCGGCACCGGGGGCGTGGTGCCCCCTTGCCCCGGGTCGCCCTCCGGAGGGCAGCGAAACAGCCGATGTCGGGCGGCGGCGGCCCGGGCCGTCAGCTCTTGCGCTGGAACAGGATCATCACCAGCGCGAGCAGTGACGAGCCGATCATCAAGAGCAGCGAAACGGCGTTGAGCAGCGGCGTCGAGCCTTCCTTGAGCCGGTCGAACATCGTGATGGTCAGCGGCGCGTCCGAGCCGACCAGCATCAGCGTGGTGTTGAAGTTCTCGAAGGTCATCAGGAAGGCGACGACGAAGCGCGCCGATCAGCGCCGGGGCGAGGAACGGCAGCGTGATCGTGCGCACCGCGGTCAGCCGGTCGGCGCCGAGGTTGAGGGCCGCTTCCTCGAGCGTGCGGTCGAACTTCTTCAGCCGCGCCGCGATCACCAGGGTGGCGATGGTGGCGATGAAGGAGAACTGGCCGAGGATCACCAGCAGCAGCCGGGGCGCAGCGCCTCGATCTCGATATCGGCGCTGTCCCAGGCGGCGTTGGCGACGGTCGAGGAGAACACCAGGATCGAAATGCCGAGGATGACGCCGGGGATCACCAGCGGCAGCAGCATCAGCACGTAGAGCAGGCCCTTGCCGCGGAACTCGTAGCGGTTGAACAGGAAGGCGTTGGTGGTGCCGACGGCGACCGACAGGAGCGAGACGAAGACGGCGACGAAGACCGGAGTTGCCGATGCGCGCGCAGGATCGGGCGCTCGTGGAACACGCCGATCATCGGGCGCTCGGTCGCCGAAGAACCAGTCCCAGGTGAAGCCCTGCCAGGGCAGCGACGGGAACTGGCTGTCGTTGAAGGCGAAGACCGCGACGACCGCCAGCGGCAGCGCGAGGTAGACGAAGAACAGCACCACGTAGGCGCGGTAGGCGAGCGCGGAGCGGGCGGGGCTGGCGGATCGAGGGGATCATGCGCCTCACCCATCGTCGATTTCAGGGTCTGGCCGGTCAGCTTCAGCCCGCCCCAGACGATCACCGACGAGAGCACCAGCAGCAGGAAGCCGAAGGCGGCGCCCAGCTCCCAGTTGAAGCGGATGATGAACTGGGTGTAGATCAGCTCGGTGAACCACAGGCTGTCCTTGCCGCCGAGCAGGGTCGGCGTCAGGTAGTTGCCCAGCGTCAGCATGAACACGACGATGCAGCCCGAGACGATGCCCGGCATGGCGTGCGGAATGACGATCTCGCGCAGGATCGAGCAGCCGTTGCCGCCGAGGTCGTAGCCGGCCTCGATCACGCTGTCGTCCAGGCTCTCGAGCGTGGTGACCAGCGGCACCACCATGAACAGCATCGAGGTGTAGACCAGGCCGACCATGATCGCCGCGTCGTTGTAGAGCATCTCGACCGGCTGGTCGGCGAGGCCGCGTCCATTGCAGCAGGGTCGAGATCACGCCCGATCTCGCGCAGCAGGATCATCCAGCCGAAGGTGCGCACCAGTTCGCTGACCCAGAACGGCATCAGGCAGAGCAGGAACAGCGCCGATTGCAGCCGGCCCTTGGCGATCTTGGCGATGTAGTAGGCGACCGGGAAGGCGATCAGCAGCGTGATCAGCGTGGCGAGGATCGACATCACCGCGGTGCGCACGAAGGTCATGAGTACAGCGGCTCGCTCGACGAAGGTCATATAGTTGGCGAGGCTGGTCTCGTATTCGCCCGCGCCGACGCGTTCGCGCAGCGACACCAGGAACATGTCGACATGCGGGATCACGATCAGCAGGCCGAGCCACAGCACGCAGCGGCGACAGCAGCAGGATGAACCCGAGTTTGCGCGCTCGGCGCGCATCACACGCCTCCCGCGCGGAAAGCAGTTGGCCTGGGCGCCGGTCCCAGCCGATGTGCACCGGCGTCGCCGCGGGCGAGGTCGGCGAACTCGCCCGATTGCGGCAGCGTCACCTCGATTTCGTCGCCGCCGGCTCGTCGCGCACGCAGCATGCGCGCGAGGTGGCGCCGTTGAACAGCAGGCTGGTCACACGGCCGGTCGATGCGGTTGTCGAGATGCGCCAGCGTCGGCCTCGGCGTGCGCGATGCGGATCGCCTCGGGGCGCACGAAGATCTCGGCCGCGTCGCCGACGGCGAGGCCGCGCCCGTGCGTCGGCGCCGGCGCAGGTCGCAGGCCGGCTTCGGTGCGTGAGCTCGCAGCGTCGCCCGCTCGACCTGGGTCGACCCTGCCCGCGCCAGCGGTTGCTGTCGCCGACGAAGCCGGCGACGAAGGCGGTGTCGGGGCGGTAGTAGAGCTCTGCGGCGTGCCGACCTGCTCGAAACGGCCCTCGTTCATCACCGCGACCTGGTCGGACATCACCAGCGCCTCGGACTGGTCGTGGGTGATGTAGACGAAGGTGGTGTCGAAGTCCGGCCTGCAGCTGCTTGAGTTCGATCTTCATGTGCTCGCGCAGCTTGAGGTCGAGCGCGCCGAGCGGCTCGTCGAGCAGCAGCACGTCGGGCTCGAGCACCATGCAGCGGGCGATCGCGACGCGCTGCTTCTGGCCGCCCGAGAGCTGGTCGACCTTGCGCTTGCGCCGATGCCCGGCAGGCCGATCGCGCTCGAGCATCTCGTCGACCTTGCGCGCGATCTCGGGCTTGGCAGGCCGCGGCGGCGCAGCCCGTAGCCGATGTTGTCGCCGACGGTCATCATCGGGAACAGCGCCAGGTGCTGGAACACCATGTTCACCGGGCGCTTGTTGGGCGGCACGTCGAGCACCGAGCTGGCCGCCGATCGGATGTCGCCCGACGTCGGGCTCGAGGAAGCCCGCGATCATGCGCAGCAGCGTGGTCTTGCCGCAGCCCGAGGGGCCGAGGATCGAGAAGAAGCGAGCCCGCGGGCACGGTGAAGGACACGTCGTCGACGGCGGTGAAATCGCCGAACCGTTTGGTGAGATCGACGCATTCGAGGTCGGCGTGCTCATGGCTGCGAAGTCCTGGCTGCGGACAGTCCTGTCGGATCGGATGCGGCACCCGCGCGGGGCGCGGATGCCGCGGTTGTCGTGTCGGTCAGGTCAGTTGGCGGCCTTGACGCGGTCGAGCACGTTGCCTTCGATGCTCTTCGAGCCCGGCGGGCACCGGCGGGTACCACTTGATGTTGTCGAGCGGCTTCCGGCGGGAAGCTGGCCTGGAACCGCGCCTTGAGCTTGTCGTCGACCAGCTCGTCGGCGCCCTTGCGAGGCGGTGAAGTTGCCGGCCGCGTCGGTGATCATGGCCGCGATCTCGGGCCGCATCACGAAGTTGATCCAGGCATAGGCGGCCTGCGTCGGCCTGGCCCTTGGCCGGCAGCGCGAAGGTGTCGATCCAGCCCAGCGCGCCGGACTTCGGGGCGACGAAGTGTGATGTCGGGGTTCTCGCCGTTGAGCTTCCAGCCGCCGGTATCCCACGTCATCGCGCGCGACGATCTCGCCCGAGCGCATGCAGTTGAGCAACTCGTCCCTGTTGTCCCAGTAGATCTTCACGTTCGGCTTGCACTCGATCAGCTTGGCTTCGACCTCGTCGATCATCGCCTGGTAGGCCGCCTCGTCGCCGTAGGCGCGCGAACGGGTCCTTCCCATCGGCGAAGGCGAAGCCGATCAGCGTCGGGCGCTTCAGGCGCTAGGTGACCTTGCCCGTCACGTCCGGCCTTGCACAGGTCGGGGTAGTCGACCATCTTGGCCAGCTTGGTGTTGACCACCAGGCCGTCGGTGCCCCAGACGTGCGGCACGCCGTAGACCTTGCCGTCGACCGTGGTGTTGTTCTTGGTCGCCTCCAGCATCGAGGCGATGAACAGGCCGGCGTTGATCTTGGACAGGTCCATCGGCTTGTAGATGCCGAACTCCTGCCTGCGGGCCGGTGATGCGGTCCTGGGTCGGCTGGGCGAGGTCGAAGCCGGCGCCGCCGGTGGCGCGCAGCTTGGAGATCATTTCCTCGTTGTTCGACAGCGTGACCTCGACGCGTGTGGCCGGTCTCTTCCTCGAACATGCTCGACCACGTCCTCGGGCGCGTAGCCGCCCCAGGTCAGCAGGCGCAGCGTTTCGGCGCTGGCGGCGCCGGCCAGGCCGAGCGCGGCGAAGCTGGCAGCCGACAGGAACAGGGCTGCGCGGGTCTTGTTGAGTTTCATGGTTCTTCTCCCAGTTGGATAGACGTGGTTTTTTACGTGCCCGCTGCATGGCAAAGCAACGCAGCAGTGGGGTGACGATGTCCGGTCACCGCGGTTTTCGGGGGTCGCGGCGCGAACCACCGCGACAGCGTTTTTTCCCTCTCGGTCAAAACATGACGCCGTTGCCGCGGGCAAGTCAATGCGTAACGCTGTCCGGTCGCGGGGGAATGGGGAAGGCGACGACCTTCGCCGTCCCGACAGGGTCATTGCACGCCGCCGCTGGCTGTTTGTTTGTTGCAAGGACATTGTCCGGTTGGACAAATTGAGAAGGCACTCAAGCGCGTCCCCGGTGTGCCGCCGCACCCGCCGAAGCACCGCGACGGCCCGGATCGGCACCAGGGCTGGGCCGCGCGGATCGACCGGCCCTGTCCCGCAGGGCCCTGCGCGGGCGCGCGGGGGCGGGAACGCCGGATTTCGCGCGGGAGGGCGCACACTTGCGGGGCGGCGATCCGAATGCCGCCCTCGGTGGCCTTGCGTCGTGCGCGGTCGGTCGCTCAACCGGGCGCGCACACGCCGCTTGCAGTTGTTGCTCGCTCTCGTTATCCCAGTATGCCTGCGCGCCGTCTTCGAGCGAAGACGGGAGACGCGCAGCGCCTTCTGGGCGTAGGGGAAAGGACCGCGGATGTCCGGACGCAGACAGACCATTGCCTGTCCGATTTGCGATACGATGTACCAGGTCGACGACGAGGTCGCCGCCCGGGACACCAGATGCATCCGCTGTGGTCACCGGCTGACATTCGGCAGGAGCGGCGCGATCGCACGGGTGGTCGGGCTGGCGATGACCTCGGCCATCCTGATGGCGCTGGCGATGTTCTTGCCGTTTCTCAACCTGAGTTCGGGCGGGCGCACGGTGTCTGCCTCGCTGGTCGAGGTCGTCAGCGGGTTTGCCGACCGCTCGATGGTCCCGCTGGCGTTCGCGGTGCTGGGTTTCATCCTCGTCCTGCCGCTGACCCGCTTTGTGCTCCTGATCTTTGCGCTCGGCCCGGTCGCGGCCGCGCGCCCCGCCTATCCGGGCGCCGCGCTGGCGCTGCGCTGGGCGATCTTGCTCAAGCCCTGGGCGATGGCCGAGATCTTCATGATCGGCGTCGCGGTCGCGCTGGTGAAACTCGCGGGGCTCGCGACCATTGGCATGGGGTCGGCGTTCTGGGTCCTGTCCGCGGTCGTTCTCATCACCGCCTACCAGGAAACCTTCATGTGCAGGCATACGCTATGGACCGAGCTGAACACCGCGCGCCCCTGATCACCGCGCGCGGCGCCGGGCGGGTCGGCTGCCGGAGCTGCGGGCTGGTCGCCCCCCTGGGCCAGCGGACCTGCGCGCGGTGCGGCGCGGCGCTGCAGAGCCGCGACACGCAATCGCTGCAAAAGGTCTGGGCTTGGTGGATGGCCGGGCTGATCGCCTACATTCCGGCCAATATCTACCCGATGCTACGCTCGACGGAGCTGTTTCGCACCACCGAGAGCACCATTGCCGGCGGGGTCGTCGACCTGATCCACTACGGAGACTATGCGGTCGCCGCGATCGTCTTCGTGGCGTCGATCGTGATCCCGGTCGGCAAGTTCGGGGCGATCGCCTGGCTGGCGTGGATCCTCGGCCGCCCGCATGCGCAGGACACGCACCGGCTGCACCGCGTCTACGAGGTGGTCGAGTTCATTGGCCGGTGGTCGATGATCGACGTATTCGTCGTTGCGATCCTGTCCGCGCTCGTGCAATTCGAGACCTTCGCCACGATCAATCCCGGGATCGCCGCTGTATCTTTCGCCGTCTCGGTCATATTCACCATGTTCTCCGCCCAGAGCTTCGATTCCCGGCTGATCTGGGACCGTTTGAAAGAAGGCACGCCCGCATGATGACGGATGTTGATCTCCCCACCCCGGAGCCGACCGAAAACCGGCGCGGGATATCCTGGGTCTGGCTGATGCCGGTCCTGGCCGTGCTGATCGCGCTTGGAATGGTCTGGCAGACCTATGCCAACCGTGGGCCGGTGATTACCGTCACCTTTCCCTCCGCGAGCGGGATCGAAGCCGAGAAAACCCCGCTCCGGTACCGCGAGCTCGATGTCGGGACCGTTGAGGACGTGACCTTCTCCGACGGCCTTTCGGCGATCGAAGTCCACATCCGCCTCGACAAGGACATCGCAGCCTATGTCGACGACAAGGCGCAGTTCTGGCTGGTCCAGCCGCGGGTCACCGCCCGCGGGGTGACCGGCCTCGGCACGGTGCTGTCCGGCGTCTATATCGAAGGCAGTTGGGACGGGATCCCGACCGACCAGGCCGACCGGTTCGAGGGGCTCACCGAGCAGCCCCTGTTCTCGCCCGGTCAGGCGGGCACCCGGGTCGTCCTGCGGTCGCGTTCGGGGGGGCAATTGTCGGCCGGCGCGCCGGTGCTGTTCAACGGCATCGAAGTCGGCTGGATCGGCAGGCCGGTGTTGTCGGAAAACGGGCTGACCGTGACCCGGGACGCCTTCATCCAGGCGCCGTATGACACGCGCCTCAGCACCGCGTCGCGGTTCTGGGACAGTTCGGGGCTTTCCCTCGACATCGGCGCCTCCGGGGTGTCGTTCAACGTCGACAGCCTCGCCGCGCTGGTCGAGGGCGGGGTGACGTTCGGGTCGCTGGTCTCCGGCGGGCAGGCGATCGAGCCGGGCCATGTGTTCGATGTTTTCTCCTCGCTCAGGACGGCGCGCGCAGACGCGCTCGAGGGCAGCGGGACGCGGCTTTCGGTGTCGGTCCTTGTCGATGCGAGCGTGGCCGGGCTTTCCGCGGGCACGGTTGTCCGCTACGGCCGGGCGAATGTCGGCGAGGTCACCGCGGTGACGGGCTTTCGCGACACGTCCTCGCCCAGCGGCGCCATCCAGCTGCTCGTCGATCTCGAGATCATTCCCGAGCGGCTCGGCTTTGTGGCCGGCCAGTCCACGGACGAACAGCTCGCCACCCTGGCAGACCGGGTCGCCGACGGCCTCAGGCTCCGGCTGGCGTCGGAGGGGATCATCGGTCAGACGACGATCCTCGAATTCATCCAGGCCGAGGACGCAGAGGCCGAGACCCTGGTCGCCGACCGGACGCCCTTCCCGCTCGTGCCCACCGCGCCGGCACGGGTCGGCGACGCGACGGAAGGTATGGAGGGGCTGGTCGACCGGGTCAGCAACCTGCCGATCGAAGAGCTGATGACATCGGCGATTGGCGCGCTCGAAAGCGTGCAGCTGCTCGCCGGCAGCCCCGAGGCGCTCCAGCTCCCGGCCAATGCGAACGGGCTGATCAGCGATGCGCGCGGGCTTGTCGGGTCGGACGAGATCCGAATCGCCCTGACCGACTTTCAGGCCGCGACGACCGATCTGCGCGCCATGGCCGACGAGATCCGAAACAGCCCGGGGCTCGCCAACCTTCTGACCGCGCTCGAATCCTCGGAACAGATCACCGGCGGGCTCGCGGTGTTCTCGGAGCGTCTGCCGGAAGTTCTCGACAGCATCACGGTGATTACCGACGAGATCCGGGAGGTCCCGCTGGCCGAGCTCGTGGGCTCGCTCGACCAGGTGGCGCAACAACTACAGGGGTTTCTGGGGTCGGAAAGCATCGACGACCTGCCGGAAGCGATTCGCGGGACGCTCGAGGAACTGCAGAGCGCCCTTGCCGAGTTGCGCACCGGTGGCGCGGTCGAGAACCTGAACAAGGCGTTGGCGGCGGCGCAAGGGTCGATGGAAGCGATCGAGGTCGCGACCGAACTGGTCCCGGATGTGGTATCGCGACTCGACTCTGCCGCCCGGACACTGGAAACTGCCGTGGCCGGTTATGCTCCGGGGTCGCGAATCCAGGTGGATATCACCAACGCGCTTCGCAACATTTCCGAGGCTGCCGCTGCGTTCAGGTCGCTTTCGCGCACGCTGGAACGCGATCCGAGTTCGTTGATTACCGGGAGGTGACGACATGAGGACCCTATTCGGGCTGTTGGCCCTCGCCCTCTTGGCCGGGTGCGCCGGCGGCACCTCGCCCCAGGTGGTGATCGACCCGCGGAGCTCGGAGGTGCGGGTTCCGGCCCGGGTGGGCAGTGTCATGCTGCGTGATATCTCCCTGCCGGCCTATGCCCAGGCGACCGAGATCTCGGTGCGCGGCGCCACCGGCACGCTCGTCGAGAAGAAGGGCGAGGTCTGGGCCGATGAGCCGGCCCGCGCGATGACCGGGGCGATGGTGCGCAACATCAGCGTCATCACCGGCTCCCAGGTCGCGGCGGAACCCTGGCCGCTGGAAGGTTTCCCCGATGTCGAGGTCACCGTCCGGGTCGAGCACATGTTCGCGCGCGACGACGGTTCGATCACGCTCGTGGGCTACTATGCCGTCCGGCGCGAGAACGGGCGCAGCGCCATTCACCAGTTTGACATCAACCGCCCGGCGGCGACCGATGCACCGGGCGACCTGGCTGCGGTCTACGATGGGGCGTGGGCGGACCTCGCGGAACGGATCGCACGCAACCTGTAGACGGTTCGGCGGGATCAGCCTGTGTTTCGCCGGCGGCCGCGTGCGGAACCGCTCATATCTCCGTTCTTTTTCGTGTTGGCCTTCAATGGCTTGACAGCGTGCGCTGCGGTCCGCGCGTCGGCTGCTTGCGATCCCGCACCCGGACAACCGCGTGTGGCACAATTGCCTGCGGCGGCGGCTACCCTGACAGGACATCCCAGAACAGCCGCACCGCCAGCCCCCCCAGAAGAACCAGGATGATGCGGTTGAAGGCCTCGGCAGATACCAGCCGCCCGAGGAAGGCGCCGACCGGCATGAACCCCAACAGGACCACCGTTGCCGCACAGCCGATGAGCAGGCGCTCGGCGGTCAGGAAGCCATATCCGGCCAACATCGGGACCTGGACCAGCAGCATCGACAGGAAGAAGATCGAGACCGTCGATATGAAATTGGGGCGCGGCAGATGCATGGCATTGAGAAACGTGATCGAGACCGGCGCCGAAATGCCGGACGCGCCCTGCAATACGCCGGCGAGCAGCCCGACAGGCGCTGCGACCCGTTTCGCGGCGGCCATCGGCAAGGTCCATTCCGGCCGCAGCAGGCGGAAGACGATGAAGATGACGACCGCGACCGCGACGGCCAGCTTGAGCGCATCGGTCGGGACCTTGGCCAGAATCGAGGTGCCGAGCGCCGCGCCGGCCACGCCTGCGCCCGCGAAGCGGACGAGGAAGCCCGTTGAAACCCTGGCGTCGCGATGGGTCCAGACCTGGATGCTGTTGGAGACCAGGTTCGGAACGACGAACACCGCCACGGCAATCGGCACGTTGAAGTAGAGCGCGATGATCGGGATCGCGACGATCGGCGCCCCCGCCCCGGTTGCGCCTTTGAGAATGCCGCCGACGGCAAAGCCGATGGCGATGTAGAGTACACCTGGGTCCACGAGTATCGATCTCACTTCACGTCACGGGTACTAGGTGAAACACCCGGCAGCGCTGCCGGGTCAAGCCGTCTCTTCGGCACCGGGTGCATCTTTGCCCGAGGCCCGGCACCCATAGCCCCCGCGCCGGGACCGCGACTTGCTGGGCAAGGCGGGCGATGTCGGCGACGAGAAAGCGGGCACGCCGCCCACTGGCCGCTCACCCGCCAGACCAGCGAGGCGGCCCGCGCGCAAGATCACGTCCGAAACCGTCAACGCCACCGCCACCAGCGCCGCGCCGAAGGACGCCAGGGTGGTCGAGGCGAACAGCCCGTCAATGGCTGCGGTGCGCAGGCACATCGGCCTCTCGCCGCAACGGGTCGGCCCGGCGTCGAAGTTAAACCATCAATTCGCGGCAGGGCACGTCGTTTTGATCGCATCGTCGGTCCCGCGCGCCTCCCTGTCGGCGATGAGCCCATCGGTCTATCGGCGCCAGGGCGTCGATCCAGACCTGCCGGTCTTCGTCGCGCAACGCGACGATGGTGTGGTCTTCGCCCAGACCTTCGGCATGGCCCGCCACGGACCCGGCATCCCGCCAGTCGCCGAAGTCCGCCACCAGCGCTTCGCCCGACGGCTGGTCGATACAGGCGCGCGTTTCGAGGTGGTGGCGCATCACCGCGGCGCGCTTGACGAAGGCCGTGGTGTGCCAGGTGAACACCGCGCCGTCCATCACGCTCTGATCGGCGTTCACTTGGGCGGCCCCGGGCGGCAGGACAACGGGGGTGCCGCCGCGCGCCTCGACCTTGTTCGCGGGTTCGGTCAGGAAGCGCAGGCCCAGGCCGGCGAGGTCTTTGGGCATGTTGACGGGCGCGGGCACGGTGTGGAATTGGCCCGGGTCGTGGGCCTGCGGCGCGAACACCTTCACGCCGGGGAATTCCTCGGTGAAACGACCGTCGAACAGCGACCAGAGCGTTTGTGTCGCGGTGGCGGCATCGTCGAAGATGACCGGCAGATCCGCGACCCGCCCGCGTTCGATGCGACCGCCCGGGCGGCCGTGAGGCCGGGCGATATCGACCACGCCCGCGGCCTAGGCGTGTTGGAGCCTGGCGGGGTTGCCGGGCTGGGTGCCGGCGGGGATGATCTGCACCGCCACCTGGCCCTCGGAGCAGGCTGCCAGGTCCCGCGCGCAAGGTTCCATGAAATCGCTGCGCATCCCGTTGGCGGTCGGCAGGACCTGCGACACCTCCAGCGATGTGCAGCCCGCGGCGCTGGCGTCCTCGCCCCGCAGCGGGAGCCCGCCAGTGCCGTAATGGCCGCGCATCCCGTGCACCTCGGATTTCGTGATCCGGGTGACAAGCATGTCTCAGTCCTGCGCCTTGTCCGGGTCGGCGTCGGCTTCGGCACTGGCTTCGGCACCGGCTTCGGCTCGGGCACTTTCGGCGAGGAACTCGGCCAGCCGCCGGCGCACGGCCGCGGCCGTTTCCGCCGTCCAGTCGCGAAAGCCCCGGCCCGATTTCATGCCGAGATCGCCCGCCGCCACGCGCTCGGCCAGCAACGGGTGAACGGTGTCGGTGCGGTCGAGATCAGGCATCAGGGTCTCGTGGATCGCCTGGGTCAGATCGAGCCCGACGAGATCGGTTTGTTCCATCGGGCCGAGCACCGCCAGACGGCGTCCGAATCCGAGCTTCACCACTTCATCGACCGTCTCGGCATCGCAGACGCCGGCGGCCACCAGCGCGATCGCCTCGCGTTTCAGCGCGTGCTGGAGACGGTTGCCGATGAAGCCCGGCACATCCTTGCGGACATGGACGGGATGGCGCCCGGCCTCGGCGACCAGCGCCATGACCGGGGCGATGGAGGCGCCGTTCACCCCGTCGACCTCGACCACCTCGACCAGCGGCACGAGATGTGGCGGGTTCCAGAAATGGGTGCCGACGATGCGCGCCCGGCAGGGCAGATCGCGCGAGATCCGACGGATCGGCAGCGCCGAGGT
Organism: uncultured Alphaproteobacteria bacterium; assembly: GCA_963752895.1. Lineage (GTDB taxonomy): Bacteria > Pseudomonadota > Alphaproteobacteria > Rhodobacterales > Rhodobacteraceae > CAVWAE01. The sequence goes on along the minus strand of CAVWAE010000019.1, from coordinate 10,505 downwards.
GTTGGTGCAGAGGATGGCGCCGTCGGGCGCGAGGCGGCACAGCGCGGCGAAGATCTCGCGCTTGAGCGTCAGGTTCTCCGGCACCGCTTCGAAGACGAAGCCGACACCCGCCACGGCCGCTTCGAGAGTGGCACAGAGCGCCGTGTTGTCGGCCGCCGCCCGGCCGCGGTCGAGCAGTTCGGAAATATCGCGCAGCTTCTGCGGCGCCGCGTGGCGCGCGCCCGGATCGGGATCGTAGAGCCGCACCGGGTGGCCGGCGGCGGCGAAGATCCAGGCGATGCCGTGGCCCATGAGCCCGGCGCCGATCACCGCGATGGGAGGGCGTGCGCTCATCCGTCAGCCCGCCGTATGGACGCCGTCGACAAACATGATCTGCCCGATGCAGAAAACCGATGCCGGCGCAAGGAGGTGGAGCGCCATGCCGGTGACGCCTTCGACCTCGCCGAGCGTGTCCTGCGCGCCGGAAGCGAGGCAGAGCTAACCGCCCATCGCCGCGAGAATGAGGGCCACGCCGCGCCCGAAGGCGCGCGATGCGCCGGTGACGATGGCGACCGTGGCGGCCACGGCGACCATCGACAGGGGAAGGCCAGGACGGTGCAGCGCCGCCCGCTGGCCTTGTCGAGATCACCGACGACATTTTCGGTCCCCCACATGCCCGCGCCCAGCAGGGTGCGCTGGGCGATATTGCATTCGGGAGGGCCATCGCGAGGCCCAGGCCCGGTCTCGCGCCGGTCGTTCCCGGCCGGAAGGTTCATCAAAAGTCCACCCCGGGGCTCGGCCAGCGCGGGGGCGAGGAGAAGGTCGATTTGCGGCGTGTCCACCGCGATGAGCGTGACCTTGCTGGCCGCAAACCACTGCGCGGCGGCTTTCGAAAGGCACGGGCTTTCGCCGCCATACGCGAGACTGTCGGAAGCCTTGTGGGGCCAGTCGGTGAAGATCGCGTCCCGGTCGAACTCCTGGATCTTGGGCTCGGCAGCGTCGGGGCCGGATGGGTCAACGAGCGCCCACGTCCCCTTTGGAACAAGGACGATGGCTCCGTGTTCACCGTGTTCTACGTTGCGGCGGAGGCGCGCGTCGGCATCGCCCGGCGTCGTGGGCACGCCATGTCTCCGCCGGTGGCCGACCTCATGGAAGTCGAGCCCGGTAGCCGGGTCTGTCATTGCACGCATTGGCACATCTCCCTGGCGGTTGTTCGGAAATAGTCGTGGATCGGTGCGCGCAAGGCCAATCCTTTCGCCTGCCTTTGGTGTGAAAAACTTTTGCAAAGAGCCCACACACCGGTGGGCCGGATGCAATCGCGCGGCTTGCGCTACTCTCTCGCCGTCCACGACAGCGGCACCCTGTCGGTGACCGCCGCGAAGGGGACATCACCCAGCCTGCGCTGCCGGACGCGATCAAAGGATTGGACGCCCAACGCGGCGTGACGCTGTTCGGACGCCGCCCGGGCGAGGTGGTGCCCGGGCTTCGCGGCCCCGCACCCCGCCGCGCCGCCTTGCGTTCAGACCCGGCAAGACGGACACCCGCGGCTTTGGTCACGCGGTCGGGATCGCCGAGGCATCGCGAAGAGGGTCTTGCGCCGCCGAAGGATCGCCGGCCAGGTCGATTGCGATCCGGCAGAAGAGACTGCCGAGGTTGCTCAAGGCCCGGTCGGTGCGGGTCAGGATGCCGAAGACGCGCGGCGCGAGCGGGTGGTCGATCTCGACGCATTTCATCAGGCCGAGCTCGAGTTCATCGCGGATGAGCTGTTCGGACAGGAGCGAGATCGCGTCGGTCATACGCACCGTTTTCAGCAAGGTGGCAATCGATGCGGACTGGATGACACGCTCCGGGAACGCCCAGCCGTTGGTCACGTAGAGCGCTTCGATCTGCTTTCGAAAGGTTCCACCCTGCTGCGGAAACGCCCAGATCTCGTCCTGCAACCGGTCGAGCGACAGGCTGCTGTGGCGGGCGAGTGGATTGCCGCTGCGCATCGCCAGGACCGTCTTGGCCTCGAACAGGGGCGTGAAGCCGTGGGTTCCGCTGGCGGCGAACTGGGCATCGGCGCAGATCACGATGTCGAGCAGACCGCCATCGAGCAGATCGAGCAGGTCTTCATCGACGGTTTCGACGATCTCGAACGCCACGTCCCGGGTCTGGGCGAGGATGGCGGAGATTGTCGCCGGAATGATGTGGCTGGTGGCCAGCGGCGTGCCGCCGATGCGCAACTGGCCCTTGATCCCGCGGGACGACAGCTCGATCTCGCGCACCACGGCCAGGATCGTCTCGTCGATCTCCTCCGACCGCCGCGCGAGGATGCGGCCGGGCTCGGTGAGAGTGGCGCCCTTGCGGCTGCGGTTGACCAAGGTGACCTTGAGGATGTCTTCGAGACGCTGGATGCTGAGCGAAAGCGCGGGCTGCGACATGCCCAGCGCTTTCGCGGCGCCAACGAAGGTGCCCTGTCGCCCGATTTCGGCGAGATGACGGATCTGGCGGGATTCGAGTTTCATTTGCCCAGGTTATGCGTATGCGCCAAATCCCAATTGGCGCAAATACTGACCTTTGTGTCAAGTTTCCCCTGGCGGAGGATTGCCCGGCATCTTTGACGGTGGGCAGATCCTCGCAACAGCGCGGGCAACGGCCGTTTCGGCTTCGGACTGCCGGGTCACAGTTTGGGAGAAGATCATGGGGTTTCGCAGCGCGGCACGTGTTACAGGCACGCGGTTGATCGTGTCACCGCCGGGTGGCGCAGGGTCGGCATTCGCCGGTTCGAGTTTTTCCGACACGACACCGCGCGCGCGCGGCCGCCGGACCGCCCCGCTTTGCAGCACGTCCCGGGCCGGCGCGTCGGCCCCGGGCACATGACGCGCCCAGCGGTCGTTTGAAATGAGCCAGCCCCCGCAAAAAACCGTCCTGATCCGCGACGCCGATGCGCCTTGGTACGCCGACCGGCTCGGCGCGCTCTGCCCGGGCTATCGCTTCCTGCCGGCCACCGACACCGGGACCGCGCTCAGCCATGCCCCTGAAGCGCAGATTATCGTCGGCCTCGCGCCGGTTCTGGATCCGGCGTTGATCGCGGCCGCGACCGAGCTGGAATGGGTGCAGGCGCTGACCACCGGCGTCGACAACCTGCTCGCCATGCCGGCGTTGGGACGCGATGTCGTGCTGTGCAATTGCAGCGGGTTCCACGGGCCGCAGATGTCGGAATTGGCCTTCCTGTTGATGCTGAGCCTCAACCGCGACGCCCCACGCCTGTTGCGCAACCAGGACCAGCGAAAATGGGAGCGCTGGCCGCAGCGGCTGCTCTTGGACAGGACGGTAACGATTGTCGGGATCGGCGCGATCGCCGAGGACCTGGCGGCGCGCTGCTCTGCGTTCGGGATGAAGGTCACGGGGGTTTCGGACGGTCGCGACGCGGTGCCCGGGTTCGCCAGGATCGTGAAAAGGAAGGCGCTCGCCTCTGCGGCGTCGGCGTGCGATTTCCTGGTCGTGCTGACGCCCTACGAGGCGAGCACCCATCACATCATCGACGCCTCGGTTTTCGCGGCGATGCCGGCCCATGCCTATCTCGTCAATATCTCGCGGGGCGGATGCGTCGACGAGGCCGCACTCATCGACGCGCTCGAAACCGGGCAGATCGCGGGCGCCGGGCTCGACGTGTTTGCGACCGAACCCCTGCCCCCGGACGATCCGCTGTGGTCCGCGCCCAACATCCTGATCACGCCGCACATCGGCGGCATGTCCGACATCTACAAACAGCAAGCGCTGCCGCTGGTTGCCGAAAACCTGAACGCGTTTGCGACCCACGGTCCGGACGCTTTGCGCGGCCGCGTCAAGCGCACGATCACGCGCACTCCGGAGGCCAAGACATGACCACACATTCCCCGATCTCGAACGCTGAAATGGAGCGTCGTTGGGCGCTTGCCCGGCAGGTCATGAAAGAGACCGGCGTCGACGCCCTCATCATGCATGCGCGCGAAGACTGGATGGGCGGGTACGTGCGTTGGTTCACCGATGTGCCCGCGATGAACGGCTATCCGCGTACGGTCGTCTTCTATGCCGATGCGCCGATGACCGTGGTGGAAATGGGCGCGTTCGGCAGCCAGCGCGAGCTTGGCGCCACCGACGCCGATGCGCGCGGTGTCGGCACCGTTTTTGGCACGCCCTCTTTCGTGTCGATCCTGGCGTCGCTCGACTATGATGCGGAGCTGACCGTCGCGGACCTGGCCCGGCATGGCGCGCGCAAGGTGGGATTGCTCGCGGGCCACGCGATGCCGCATTCGCTGATCGGCATGCTGGCGGAGAAGCTGCCGGGCGTCGCGGTCGTCGATGTCACCGACGAGATCGACCGGGTGAAGGCGGTGAAGAGCGTGGAGGAAATCGGGCTGATCGAGGCCACCGCCGCGCTGCAGGACCAGGTCTTCGCCGAGGTCTGCGATTTCATCCGGCCCGGCCTGACGGACCGGGACGTGATGGCGCACGCCGAGGCGGTCGGCCGCCGGCTGGGCAGCGATCAGGGCATCTACCTCGGGTGTTCCGCCCCGATGGGAGCGCCCTCCCGGTTCCAGGGCCGGCATTTCCAAACACGCGACCTTGCGAAGGGCGACCATCTTTCCATCCTGATCGAAATCAACGGGCCGGGCGGGATCTACCTCGAGATCGCCCGCACGATGGTTCTGGGCGCGGCAGACGACCATATCTTGCAGGCTTTCGAGAACGTGCGGGCCGCGCAGGATCACTCGCTGTCGTTGATGAAACCCGGCGCGAAACCGGCGGAGATCTTCGCCGCGCACAACAGATGGATGGCCGAGCACGGCCTGCCGGAAGAAGCCCGGCTCTACGCCCACGGGCAGGGCTGCGAGATGGTGGAACGGCCGCTGATCCGGCAGGACGAAACCCTGCCGCTCGCCAAGGACATGCTGCTGGCCGTGCATCCCGGCTACGACGACGGCCGGGTCTTCGCGGTCATCTGCGACAATTACATGATCGGGGAAGATGGTCCCGGGGCATGCCTTCACAAGACGGAGAAGAAGGTGTTCGAACTCTAGCCCGCGCCCGGAAAACCTGGCGGCGTTGGCACCGATAGATCATGGATTTCAGGAGTTTACCGGATGATAGTTGAACTGGTCATCATCAAGAACCGCGCAGGGATCACTTTTGAAGAGGAATATGCCGACGCGTTGAAAGGTGCTGCGGCGTGGCTTTCCCATTCCGAGTTGATCGCGAAACATTTCATCCGGGACGGGGAATATGGCGGCGCAGTGTATTTCTGGCCGTCGAAAGAGGCGGCCCAGCGCGCGCATGACGACAGGTGGCGCGACGGGGTCCTCGCCCGCACCGGGGGCAACGCGCCGGAGATCCGCTATTTCGACCTGATGATGTCCTGCGAACCGCCCGTCCAGAAGATCACGGAATTCGGCTCCCCCTTGCCTGCGGACCGGGACGACGGCTCGCCCGGCCCCGGCCGGACCCTTTGAAACCGGCCTGCGGTCGCGACCGGTTTGTGCCGCTTTCTGCCTGACGTAGCAGTGTCGTGCGCGTCTGTTGCGCACGCGGGTCACGTGCTGAGACTGAAAACGCCCACGCGTGCCCGGACAGGACCGGGTGCGATCCGCGTGATGCCTTCATGACACCGAAATACCCCGGCGGCGCGCCGGGTCTCGGAGCGGCCTCGATGCCGCGCCCTTACGGGTCATTGGCCGAACTTATGGAAATAGGCCAATTTCCAATTGGCGCAAATACTCGCCTTCGTGTCACGCTTACCCTGTCGAACACCCGGACCACACGGGTCAGGCGAACGGCCGGTCGACGGCTGTTCGTGTCGATGCGCGAGTATTCAGGGAGGAGAACATCACAATGAAACAGATCAGGGCCGGGTTGCTCGCCGCAACCCTTGCCGTGGGGACGCTCTCGGGCGCCGCCGCGCAGACCGTGACCATCGTGACCACCGCGGCGGGCGGGTTCACCAACTCGACCGGGGCCGCCATCGGCAAGGTTCTGGCCGACGCCGGTGGCGTGCGCGCGGTCATCACGCCGCAGCAATCGTCGGGTCTGACCGATATCAACGCCGGGCTCGGCGATTTCGGGATCACCACGATCCCGGACGTCATTTTCGCCGTGGCCGGCAGCAACGACTACGCCCAGAACGGTCCGCAGTCGAACTTGCGGATCGTGGCCCGCATGACAGCCCTGCGCGGCGGGCTTTTCGTCCGTGCCGACAGCGACATCATGGCGCTGCCCGATCTGAAGGGCAAACGTATGCCCTGCGAATACGCGGCACAGGTGTCGGGCAACCCGATGCTCGAGGTGATCCGCGCGCTCGCCGAAATCGAGGTGAGCGACCTCGACTGCGTGCCGACGCAGAACATCCCGGGCTCGGCGACCTTGCTGGCGGAAGGCAAGATCGACGCGATGTATTTTGCCGTCGGCTCCGGCCGGGTGAAGGAAGCCGCCGCGAAGGTCGGCGGCGTTCGGGCAGTGCCGATCCCGGACGATGCGGAAACGCTGCGCAAGGCGCAAGCGATCGTGCCCGAGATCAGCGCAATGCTGGTCGAGGCCAACCCGGCACTCGATGGCTTCGACGTGGCGACGAATGTCCTCGCCAACGATCTGGTGCTGTTCGCCAATGCGAATGTGCCGGCTGAGGTGGTGAAGGAAATCGTGGCCGCGATCCACGCCAACAAGGACACGCTTCTCGAGGTCTTCCCGGGGCTCGCTCTGTTCGACCCCGACTTGATGGCAAAGGCCTACGGTGGCGTGAGCTACCACGAGGGCGCGGAAGAGTTCTACCGCGAGCAGGGGATCTGGCCCTGACCCTTGCCTGACAGGACGTAGACCCACCCTGGCGAGCGTCGGAATGAAAGTTCCGGCGCTTGTCTGTCCGGGAGAGATCCGTGAAAAAACTGACCGATGCCCTGGCGGCGCTGATGACCCTGATCGCCCTGGTCTGGGCGTCCGACGCGCTCAGGCTGTTCGGCATCGCGGTCTATACGGAACAATACATCGCGCTGCTGCTGGCATTGGCCACACCGCTGATCTACCTCACGATCCCCGCCGGAAGACGGTCCCGGGCGCCCAGCGCGGACGACACCGGACCGGGTCACGGGCACCGGCGGGTGCCGTGGTACGATCTGGTGGCCGCCGCCGTTGGTGGCCTGCTCGCCCTGTACGTGATGTTTCGCTTCCCGACCCTGTCACAGATGTCAGCGGAGCGCCCCCTCGAAGGCCTGATCCCGGCGATCGCGATGCTGCTTTTGGTGCTGGAGGGCGTGCGGCGCTCGTCGGGTCCGATCATCGCCATGGTGGTTCTTTCGGTCTTTCTGCTGGCGTTTGTCGGGCACCTGCTGCCGGCCTCGATCTCGGGACGGCGCATCGTCCCCGACCATTACGTCTACTTCCTGCTCTGGGATTCGACCGCCACCCTGGGTCCGGTGCTGAAGATCGTGACGACCATTGTCGTCTCCTTCGTGTTCTTCGGCACCGTCCTGTTCGCGACCGGCGGGGCGACCTTCTTCACCGACATCTCCGCCAGCCTGATGGGCCGGTACCGCGGTGGTCAGGCGAAGATCAGCATCCTGGGGTCTTCGCTGTTCGGCACGATCTCGGGGTCGGTGGTGGCCAATGTCGTGACCACCGGGGTCGTCACCATCCCGATGATGAAAAAGGCGGGCTTTCGGCCGCAACTCGCGGGCGCGATCGAGGCGGTCGCCTCCACGGGCGGCCAGTTGTTGCCGCCAGTGATGGGGGTGACCGCGTTCCTGATGGCGGAGTTCCTGCAGGTGCAATACTCCGCGGTCGCGCTCGCGGCTCTCGTCCCGGCGCTGTTGTTCTATGCGGCGTTGTTCATCCAGGCCGACCTCGAAGCCTCGCGCGCGAACATGCGCGGGATGGATCCGAGCGAGATCCCGGATGGCCGCAAGCTGCTGCGGGCGGGATGGTATTTCCCCCTCCCCTTCGTCGTCCTGATCGTGGTGCTGTTCGGCCTCAAGTACCGGCCTGAGACCGCGGCGCTGCTGGCCGCCGGGTCGATCGTCGTCACGGTCCTCGCTTTCGGCTACCGCGGATCCCGCCCCGATCTCACGGGCTGGTACCACATCTTTCGCGACACCGGACTGAAGGTTCTGGACATATTCATGGTCGCCGCCGCCGCCGGGGTCGTCATCGCGACGCTCAACTACACCGGGCTCGGCTTCGGATTGACGCTGGCGATGGTTCAGCTGTCGGGCGGAAGCCTCGTTGTCCTCCTGGTGATCTCGGCCATTGCCTGCATCATCCTCGGGATGGGAATGCCGACAACCGGCGTCTACATCCTGCTTGCAACGCTGATCGCCCCGGCGCTGATCCAGATGGGCGTGCAGCCGATGGCCGCGCATCTGTTCATCCTGTACTTCGGCTGTTTGTCGATGATCACGCCGCCGGTCGCGATCGGGGCGTTTGCCGCGGCCAACATCGCGAACGCCGACCCTCTCGCGACGGGGTTTGAAGCGGTCCGTTTCGGGTGGGCTGTCTTCGTCATACCGTTCCTGTTCGTGCTGTCGCCGAGCCTGCTGTTGCAGGGACACCCGGGATTGATCCTGGTCGACATCGGGACAGCTTTGATGGGCGTGGTCGTGGGCGCGATGGGCGTCATCGGCTACGGCTTTCGAAAACTGGGCCTGGCCGCGCGCAGTGTTCACATACTCGCCGCGCTGTGTTTGTTGCTCCCGTTCGAAGGCGCGGCGTGGGGGCAGGTGGCGAATGCGGTCGGGATCGTCGTGGCGCTGATGATCGCGGGATGGGAACTTCTCGGCCCACCCGCGAAGAAACGGACCAGTTGACCATGCGATCGGGTCGGGCACGCCGGCCCGGTGTTTTCCTGGGTGCCGGGCGCGGCGCCCCCAAAACGGAGCGGGTGCGCGTGCCGGCTGCGCACCGTTTCGCGCGCCTGCCCCGCGTCGCCGGTCGTGCGCGGCCATGTGTGCGCTGCCGCCAGGGGCTACCGGTTCCGGTCGCGCCGCCGCTCAGAAGAAATCGAAATTGCTGAGGTTCAGATCGTTCATGTCGAGCCCCTTCAGGAAGACCTCGGCCTTGCCGAATTCGATCCACAACCCGGCATTGGTATCCGTGAACTTGAGCTGGAAGTAGGAATTGGCACCGCTCCCGATGCTGATGACGTCCTTGGACTCGAAATCGGTGATCCTGTTGACTCCAGAAGAGCTGTAGAACACGAAGATGTCTGCGCCGTCACCGCCCGTGAGCCTGTCCGTTCCAGCGCCGGCGATCAGCACGTCCTTGCCTTTGTGGCCGTCGAGATTGTCGTTGCCGTTCTTGCCAAGCAGGCGGTCTGCGCCTTTGGCGCCGAACAAGGTGTCGCCCCCCTTGCCGCCATCGAGGATGTCATCGCCGCCGCCGCCCCTGATGTCGTCGGCCCCGTTACCGCCGCGCAACGTGTCGACCCCGTCGAACCCCAGGAGCGTGTCGTCGCCCTTGCGCCCCTTCAACACGTCGTCGAGTCGGCCACCGTAGATCACGTTGCCCAGCTCGTCGCCGAAGATGGAGTTGGACCCGTTCGAGGACCCGTAGACGTTCTCGACCTGGAAGAAACTGGTCGACCCGTAGGTTCCCGCGGTAGCTGAGTTGAGGTCCATGTCGATGGTGACCGTCTCGCCCGGCGTCGCGTCGCGGTAGTCGAGGGTGTCGTTTCCGATGCCCCCGTTCACCCAGTTTCCGAACCCGGCACCCGGGTTCAGAAGATCGTCGCCACCCAAGCCGTACAGGACGTCGGCGCCGTCGGCCGTCGCGTCGAAATCGTCGCGATCGCCCCGTTGGTCGCCGAAAATGTAGTTGTCGAGCCCGTTTCCGTAGATCGTGTCGGCGCCGCCGTAGCCCTGGATAAGCTCGTCGGTCGCGGTGGCGGTATAGGGGGAGACGATGCCCCAGGTGACCTGGAGGGTCATGCCATCATAGGTGCCCGTCGTCGTAACCATAGCTCAAATCCCCCTGTCGCAGTAGCAACTGAAACTTCCAAATCCGGTTATCTGCGCGGGAAAACCGAAGGTGCGTCCTGTGCTGGCACCGGTGCCCGCGATCCGCGGAACCCGCCGTGCCGTCGTCGGGCGCAGATGAAAAACTGCTGGACTTTGCACGAGACAAAATGTCGCAGATCGGGACCGGGAAATCAAGGTTCGCCAATCCGCGACCGAAGTCGATCCCGGGCGAACCCGGATCCGGTTCCACCGAAAGCGCGCGGGGTTTTGGCCGAACGCGGGGGCTGCCCTGTCGCCCGCCGCGCGGCGCGGTCTAGGATTTCGCGAAGTCCCGTGTCAGGCTTCACCCGAACCCCGTATCCGGAGAGGCCCGATGGACCCTGCTGCGCCCCGTATCCCCTTGTCCGAACCCCTGGGTCCGGGCCGCACCGCGCGCGCAGAGAAACCCGCCCTCGTGCACAACGCCATCACGCTCCCGTATGCGCGGGTGTTCGCGGATGTCGAACGGATCGCCGGGAAACTCGTCGACCTCGGGAGCAATACGACGAGTCGAGCAGGCTACAC
>CAVWAE010000018.1:0-42593 GCA_963752895.1 uncultured Alphaproteobacteria bacterium | reverse complement strand
TAATTGGGCGGTCCCTGATCTGAGGTCGAGCTCCCGATAGGATCACAGGCATTCTGTGAGCATGGGAGAGAGATGATGGAGTATTTTGCTGGCTTGGATGTATCGCTGCGGTCGTGTGCACTGTGCATCGTAGACACCAGGGGAAAGGTGGTCCTTGAACGGGAACTGCCTTGCGAGATCATTGATATCACGCAATGCCTGACCAGCTTCCCGCATTCGATTGAACGCGTTGGCTTCGAGGCGGGCACGATGAGCCAGCATCTTTTCTATGGCTTGACCGGTGAGGGCTTCGATGTCGTCTGCATGGAGGCGCGGCAAGTGAATGCCGCGCTTTCGGCGATGCGGAACAAGACCGACAGGAACGATGCACGTGGGATCGCCCAAGTCCTGCGCACAGGGTGGTTCAGCCCGGTCCATATGAAGAGCCGGGAGGCGCATGGCGTCCGCGCATTGCTCAGCACCCGCAAGGCGTTGCTCAGCAAGACGATCGATCTGGCGAATGAGGCTCGCGGACTCCTGAAGATCTTTGGCATCCGCCTTCCCAAATGCGTGAAGCATGGCAGCTTTGACGGCGTTGTCCGCCCGATGATCGAGGTCGATGAAGTTCTGGCCCATGCGCTGTTGCCGCTCTTGGATGCGCGGCTTGTCCTCTATCAGCACTTTCTGGAACTGGATCGGCGGGTCAAACGCGCCGCCGGCCATGATGAGGTTTGCATGCGCATGATGACCGTCCCAGGCGTCGGACCGATTGCGGCGCTGACCTTCAAGGCGGCTGTCGATGACCCTGCGCGCTTCAAACGCTCCCGCACGGTTGCCGCGCATTTCGGGCTGACGCCCCGAAGGTATCAGTCGGGTGAGCACGACAACCCTGGTCGGATATCGAAAGCCGGTGACCGGGATGTGCGCGCCACGCTTTATGCTGCCGCGAATGCGCTGCTCATGCGAACGATGGCGGGATCGCAGATCAAGACGTGGGGGATGCGCTTGATGCGCACCAAAGGACGGCGACGCGCCGTCGTCGCGGTCGCGCGCAAACTGGCCGTCCTGCTGCACCGCATGTGGGCAGACGGCACGGAGTTCCGTCCGGAGAAGGTGGAGGGCATGGCATGATCTGAAAGCCCGACACCAAACCCGGACGGGGTCGTCCTCACCGGACGAGGTTCGTGGATGAAGCCGAAATTGGCTGCTGCGCAGCGTGAAGCGCGTCTCAAAGCAAGGCTCTCCACTGCCAATCCGACACATGCATGCAGCGGTGCCCACAAGGCATCACCCAGACTGCGAAGAGAAGCGTGACCCGGATGAGTGGCAACACCCCAAATTGAAGAAGGAAAATGAGCTTGACCCAAACACCCAATTAGAGAAACAGCCGTTCCCCATGCGGCATCGTCGCCGGAGCCACCGGCGCGCCGAACCAGACACGGGCGCCCTGTTAGGTTTTCGGCGCAAAGGCCAGCGCCCCCGAAAACCCGAAACCCCGTAAACGCGGGACATACCTCCGGCGATCCCCCGGCGATTCGCGCCATCGTCGAAGTTGGCGCCTGTTTTCCCCGGGGACGTGCCGCTGCCGCGTGACAGATGCGCGACGATACCCGCATTCGGGGGCCAATACGCAAGCGCGCCAAGGCCAAAGCCGCAATCGCGCAACAACGTCGCGAACGGGGCGGCTTTTGGCATGACCTTTGCGTCTGCTTGGTATACCAGTGTTGTCGCAAACAAGGTCGAAGTCGCGCGATGGATTGGGACAAGCTCAGGATTTTTCACGCGGTCGCGGACGCCGGCAGCCTGACCCATGCTGGCGATACGCTGAATCTCAGCCAGTCGGCCGTGTCCCGGCAGATCCGCGCGCTCGAAGAAAGCCTCGACGCGACGCTGTTTCACCGCCATGCCCGCGGGCTCATCCTGACCGAGCAGGGCGAACTGCTGTTCGATGCCACCCGGTCGATGAGCCAGCGCCTCGAAGCGGCCGTCGCGCGGATCCGTGATTCGAACGAAGAGGTCTTCGGCGTCCTCAGGGTGACCACCACCACCGGCTATGGCTCGCTCTGGCTCGCGCCGCGCCTGCCCAAGCTCTACGAACAATACCCCGATCTCCAGATCGACCTGATGCTCGACGAGCGGGTGCTCGATTTGCCGATGCGCGAAGCCGACGTGGCGATCCGGATGAAGGAGCCGAGCCAGGCCGATCTCGTACGCAAACGGTTGATGGCCGTGAACATGCGGCTCTATGCCATGCCGGCCTATCTGGATGCCCACGGCCGCCCGGCCGTGACCGACGATCTGCGCCACCACCGGCTCATCTGCATGAACACCACGTCGCAGCAGGTCAGCGCCGGGGCCTCGTTCGTGCAGGACCTCCTCAGCCACGACCCCCGCTCGCTGCTCACCGTCAACAACTACTTCGGCGGCTTGCAGGCGGTGCTCAACGGGCTCGGCATCGGCGTGTTGCCAGATTACGTGGTGCATGATTTCCCCGAGCTCGAACGGGTATTGCCGGAGTTGGAATCGAACGAGATCCCGGTCTTCCTCGCCTATCCGGAAGAACTCAGGCACTCCAAGCGGGTCTCCGCCTTCCGTGATTTCGTGGTCCAGGAAATCCACGATTACCGCCGCCGCGCAGGCAGTTGACCCGACCGCGCGCCGTCCGGTCGCGCCCTGTCCTGCGGCCGAATGGCCACACATCAGACGTCATGCATACGTCGCATAGCTGCATTGCAGCATTTTTGCTTGTCATACACGCCGCCGCCTCCTAAATGGGCGGTGAAGCGGGTCACTGACTTATTTTTGACCTGTTTCACCTCCCTGTTGGACTTAGGCCGGGCTTATGCCCGGTCTTTTTTTTGGCCAACGCGCCAACCGACGGCACCGCCCCCCATGACTTGACCTGCGTCATTCTCCGATCATGCGTTCCGGCGCAGGATATTGCAGCCAATTCGGAGACCACCCCGTGCCCGCGCCGTCCATCCCTTCCCGCGCGCTCCTGCCTTTCTTTCTCATCGCCTTCGGGCTCGCTTGGGGGCTTTTTGTCCTGTTCCTCGGCTTTCCCGAAGCGATCACCCGGATGTTCGGCCCCCTCAGCGCCGCCAACCCGCTTTTCATTCTCGCCGTCTATGCACCCGCGATCGCCGCGCTGACCGTCATCCTTGTCTACGGCGGCCGGCGTTCCGTCCTCCGGTTCCTGAAACGGCTGTTTCTCTGGCGCCTGTCGTTGGCCTGGGTGGCTTTCCTTGTGCTGGCAATTCCCGCCATTGCCATAGCCGGCGCGGTGCTCAAAGGCGGGCCCTTCGGTCTCGTCATCCCGCAAGAGGGCATGGGCGCCCTGGTCGGTGCGCTCCTGTTCATGCTCGTGCTCGGCCCGGTCGAGGAGTTCGGCTGGCGCGGCGTCGCGCTGCCGCTCCTGCAACGGCGCATGACCCCGCTCGCAGCCGGGCTCCTGCTCGGGTTCGCCTGGGCGATCTGGCACCTGCCCGCCTTTTTCGCCGATGGCACGCCGCAAAGCGCCTGGGGCATCCTGCCCTTCCTGCTCGGCGCCACGGCGGCCAGCGTGATCATGGTGCCGATGTTCAATGCCTCCGGCGGCTCGCTGCTCTGGGCCGCGCTGTTTCACTTCCAGCTCAACAACCCGATGTGGCCCGACGGCCAGCCCTGGGACATGTATCTCTACGTCGCCGTCGCGATCGTGGTCGTGGCGTTGAACTGGCAGGCGATGACGCGGCGCGGCGGTGCGGCCACGCAGGTGCTCCAGCCCCCTTCCCCCTCCGCGCCGCTTGACCTATGACAACGGCATCACAGCTGCCGGAGGAAGAGACCCCGTGACCCAGGATTCCGTGACCCAGGACCCCCTGCCCCAGGACCCAGAGATCACCGACGAGATCATCGCCGCACACGGGATCAGCCCGGACGAATACGCCAATATCCTGCGGATCCTGAACCGGCGCGCCGAGCTTCACCGAGCTCGGCATCTTCTCGGTGATGTGGTCCGAGCACTGCTCCTACAAGTCGTCGAAGAAGTGGCTGCGCACCTTGCCGACCGAGGGCCCGCAGGTGATCTGCGGGCCCGGGCGAGAACGCCGGCGTCGTCGACATCGGCGACGGCCAGGCGGTGGTCTTCAAGATGGAGAGCCACAACCACCCCTCCTACATCGAGCCCTACCAGGGCGCGGCGACCGGCGTCGGCGGCATCCTGCGCGACGTCTTCACCATGGGCGCGCGCCCGATCGCGGCGATGAACGCGCTGCGCTTCGGCGCGCCCGACCACCCGAAGACCACGCGCATCTCGTGGACGGCGTCGTCGCCGGCATCGGCGGCTACGGCAACTGCGTCGGCGTGCCGACGGTCGGCGGCGAGGTCAGCTTTCGACCCCGCCTACGACGGCAACATCCTGGTCAACGCGTTTGCCGTCGGGCTCGCGCAGACCGACAGCATCTTCTATTCCGCCGCCGCCGGGCGTCGGCAACCCGGTCGTCTATGTCGGCGCCAAGACCGGGCGCGACGGCATCCACGGCGCGACGATGGCCTCGGCCGAGTTCGACGACACGATCGAGGAGAAGCGCCCGACCGTGCAGGTCGGCGACCCGTTCACCGAGAAGCTCCTGATCGAGGCCTGCCTCGAGCTGATGGCAGACCGGCGCGGTGATCGTCGATCCAGGACATGGGCGCGGCCGGGCTGACCTGCTCGTCCGTCGAGATGGGCGACAAGGGCGGGCTCGGCATCGAGCTCGACCTCGACCGCGTGCCGCAGCGCGAAGACGGCATGACGCGCCTACGAGATGATGCTCTCGGAGAGCCAGGAGCGCATGCTGATGGTGCTCGAGCCCGGCGAAGGAGGCCGAGGCCGCGGCGATCTTCAGCAAATGGGACCTCGACTTCGCCGTCGTCGGCGAGACCTGACCGACGACCGGTTCGTCATCATGCACCAGGGCGACTGCAAGGCCGATCTGCCGCTGCGGCGCGCTGTCGGGCGAAGCGCCGGTCTACGACCGGCCCTGGGAACGAGACCGCCCCCGCCGACCCGGTCGAACGATGTCGCCCAGGTCGACCCGATCGACGCGCTGAAGGCGCTGATCGGGTCGCCCAACTCGCGCTCGCAACGCTGGGTCTGGGAGCAATACGACCACATGGTCATGGCCGACACCGTTCGCGCGCCCGGCGGCGATGCGGGCGTGGTGCGGGTCCACGGCACCAACAAGGCGCTTGCCTTCACCTCCGACGTGACGCCGCGCTACGTCAAGGCCGACCCGGTCGAGGGCGGCAAGCAGGCCGTCGCCGAGGCCTGGCGCAACCTCACCGCCGTCGGGCGCGAAGCCGCTGGCGACGACCGACAACCTCAACTTCGGCAATCCCGAACAGCCCGAGATCATGGGCCAGTTCGTCGGCGCGATCGAAGGCATCGGCGAGGCCTGTCGCCGCGCTCGACATGCCGATCGTCTCCGGCAACGTCTCGCTCTACAACGAGACCGACGGGGTAGGCATCCTGCCGACGCCCACCATCGGCGGGGTCGGGCTGATCGCCGATCTCGAGACCGACCTCATCGCCGGCACCGCACGCGAAGGCCACGTCGCCTTGCTGGTGGGCGAGACGAAGGGCCATCTCGGCCAATCCGCGCTGCTCGCCGAAGTCTTCAACCGCGAAGACGGCGATGCGCCGCATGTGAACCTCGCCGCCGAGAAACTGGCGGGCGATTACGTCCGCGCCAACCGCGCCTACATCAAGGCCTGCACCGACCTCGCCGACGGCGGGCTCGCGCTCGCGGCTTTCGAGATGGCCGAAGCGGCAGGGATCGGCGTGCAGATCGAAGCGGGCAACACCGCCACGCTCTTCGGCGAAGACCAGGCGCGGTACCTCATCGCCTGCAATTTCGACGAGGCCGAGGCGTTGATGGTCGAGGCGGGACGCTGGGGCGTGCCGGTCGAGACCGTGGGCCGTTTCACCGGCGACACGGTGGAATTCGGCGGCTCGCAAGCGCCGCTTTCGGAGTTGTCCGAGATCTACCGGGCCAGCTTCGAAGCCAAGGCCACCTGACGCGGACCCCGGGCCTGGTCGCACCGCGGCCACGGGCTCGATTTGCCCTGTCCCGAGGGGTGGGCGAACTCGGACAGGGTATCAAGGTATTGTTTTTATTAATGTTAACGCTAACTCAGTTTCGCCCGGGCGAGGCGGGCGAAGATCGGCACGATTGCGCGGGGCCTGAGCCGTTGCGCAAGCCGCGCCGAGCCCGGGAAACCGGGCGCGCCCGACGTTCGGTCGCGTCCGACCGCGCCGGGCTGAGCAGGCCCGTCGCAGGGTAGGGATGCAATCTGCGCAGGCGAACGCCCGGCGCGGGCCGGCTCGCCAATGGTGTCGTTGTGGTTTCGTCTCAGGCCCCTTTCGTGGGGCTGCACACCGCGTGAAGGTCAACACCCCTTGCGAAAAGCGCCCGCGCGTTGCATCACGCAATCATGACAAAGCTGCCCGACCTCACCTCCGACTGCGTTTCCTGCGCGGCCCTTTGCTGCCTCGCGCTCGCGTTCGACAAAGGCAACGACTTCGCCATCGACAAACCGGCGGGGCTGCCCTGCCCCAATCTCGATGCGGGTTTGGGCTGTACGCTCTACAACCGGCTCGAAGCCGAGGGTTTCCGGGGCTGTGCAGCCTACGACTGCAAGGGCGCGGGCCAACGGGTCGTGCAGGAGCTGTTCAAGGGGCGTGACTGGCTCAAGCACCCCGACCTCGCCGAGCCGATGATGGCCGCCTTCGCGGCGATGCGAAAGGTGCACGACGGGATCGAACTCCTTGAAACCGCGGCAACTCTCGACCTGCCCGGCGCCCTCGAGGCCGAGCGCCAGGCGCTGCTGCGCGCCTATCTTCCGGCGGAATGGACCCTTGAAGCCCTGCTCGCTTTCCCCACCTCCGGCGCGCCTGTCCGGCTCAAGGCATTTCTGCCGCGCCTGGCCGATTGGGTCTGATCGCCGCACTTCCCCCCCTTGCGGGCAACGAGGCACCCGACTAAATCTGTCAGAAACCCAAGCAGCGGAGATCCGTCATGGCCATGGAAGCCCAGGAAATCGAAGGCCTCATCCGGGCCGCCTTTCCGGACGCGAAAATCACCATCACCGACACCGTCGGTGACGGCAACCACTGGGCCGCGGAGGTTGTCGACGAGAGCTTCCGGGGCATGAACCGGGTACAGCAGCAACGCGCCGTCTATGCTTCGCTCAAGGGCAAGATGGACGGGCCCAACGGCGATCTGCACGCGCTGGCGCTCACGACCAAAGCGCCCGAGTGATGCCGGACCTGTCGGACACGACAGTTGCCGCGATATTGGCCGGCGTCTTTGTGTTCGTCGTCTGGGGCCTGCGGCGCGCGCTCGAACGTCCGGTCGACGGTTTTCAAGAGATCGTCGGCGACCATTCGGACGGTGAATATCAGGCCTTGGCGCGCACAGACGGCATCGACCGGCACGTTGCCGATGCGTTCGAACAGAAAGTGAAGGTCCGCGGGCGCGAGATGCGCCGGAAGGACGAAGAAAAACGGAAACGGGAATTCGAGGACCGTATCGGCGGTTTCGACGTTGACCCATTTTAAGGACCTGAAAAAAATGACCGACACGAAAACGAAGATCGACGAGACCGTGAAGTCCAACGACGTGGTGCTCTACATGAAGGGCACGAAGGAAATGCCGCAATGCGGGTTCTCCTCGCGCGTCGCGGGCGTGCTCAACTTCATGGGCGTGGAGTTCACCGACGTCAACGTGCTGGCCGACGCGGATATCCGCCAGGGGATCAAGGACTACAGCGACTGGCCGACCATTCCGCAGCTCTACGTCAAGGGCGAGTTCGTCGGCGGCTCGGACATCATCACCGAGATGACGCTCTCGGGCGAGCTCGACACGCTGTTCGAAGACAAGGGCATCACCTATTCGAAAGAGGCCGCCGACAAGATCCGCGAAGCCAACGGCTGAGCGCCGGCGCGCGACCGAATCTGGGGGGCGGCCGGAGTGATCCGGCCGCCCCTCTTGTGTCGTATCCATGAATGGCGGCGGGTGGCCGGAGGGGCGTGTCAGGCGGCTTTGCCCTTGCCCAAGCCCCGGTCGCCGCCTAGGAAAACGAGCAAGCCACAGCGAAAGGGCGTCTCCATGAGCCAAGCGGCAGAGCACCACGACATCATCATCATCGGCGCCGGGCCGGCCGGCCTCGGGTTCGCCCGGACCCTGGTCGATACCGGTCTCGACATGGTGCTGGTGGAGCGCCAGCCGCTGGCGGTGTTGCAGGAGCCGCCCAACGACGGCCGCGACATCGCGCTGACCCACACTTCCGAGGCGCTGATGAAGGAATTGGGGCTCTGGGCGCATATCCCGCCCGGTGAAATCGGCACCATCCGTGACGCCAAGGTGGTCGACGGAACCGACCCTTACGCGCTGCATTTCGCCGCCGCGGAGACCGGTGCCGACTACCTCGGCAAGATCGTGCCCAACCACCTGATCCGCAAGGCGGCATACGCCGCGGTGAAGGACGCGCCCAACGTCACGATCCTGACCGAACGGAATGTCACCGGGGTCGAGACCGACGCCCGGGCGGGCCATGTCACCCTCGACGACGGCTCCGTGCTCACCGCGTCGCTGGTGATCGCCGCCGACAGCCGGATGAGCGAAAACCGCCGGCGGATGGGGATCGCCGCGCAGATGAAGGATTTCGGCCGGGTGGTGATCGTGACCGAGATGACGCATGAGCTGGCGCATGACGACATCGCCACCGAGTGCTTCCACTACGACCGCACGCTCGCGATCCTGCCGCTGGCCGGGCGCAAGTCTTCGGTGGTGGTCACCCTGCCCGCCGACCAGGCCGAAACGGTGCTGGCGTCGGACCCGGAGGATTTCGCGCGCGACATCGCCGAGCGGTTCGAGCACCGGCTGGGCCGGATGGAGCTTTGCGCCGAGCGCCACGCCTACCCGCTGGTGGGCGTGCTGGCGAACCGGTTCGTGGCAAACCGCTTCGCGCTCGTGGGCGACGCGGCGGTGGGCATGCACCCGGTCACCGCGCATGGCTGGAACCTCGGTCTGTCCGGCGCGGTTCTGCTTGCCAGCGAGATCCGTGCGGCGCGCGCGCGCGGCGAAGACATCGGCGCTATGGGCGGGCTCGCGGCCTACGAGCGCCAGCACCGCCGCAAGGTCCTGCCGCTCTACCACGGCACCAACGCGCTGGTGCGGCTGTTCACCGACAGCTCGGGCCCGGCGCGGATGATGCGCAGCGCCGCGCTGCGTCTCGGCAACGTGCTGACGCCCGGTCAAGCGGCAGATCGAAAAGCAGCTGACCGAGATGCAGATCTGAGGGCGCGCCCGCGAAGTTTGGGGCGCGGGCGCGAGGAAACTCACATGCTCGTTTTTCTGGCGGAAATCGCGGGGTATCTCTTCATCCCCCTGATGGTTGTCTGGGTGGTCGCGAGTTCTCGTCGGGTGGTTCGTATCCCCCCGGTTTCGCGAGGGCTGGCGGCGCAGGACCCTGTTCGACGATACCTTCGGCTTCAATCTCTTGAACGAAAACCGCTGGTGGCTGTGGCTGACGATCGCGGCCTGGGGCAATCTGTTGGTGCTTCTCCTGACCGCGGAATAGGCGAGCGCGCCGGCACGCGCTACCCGCCCACGCGTTCCTTCATCTTGGTCGAAATACTCCCGGGGGTCCGGGGCGTAACTCACCCGTGAATTGCGGCTCCGGACGCTCGATCTGCCTTCGGCGGCGATTCCCGGGTCGCCCGAGCGACGCCCCGTTCCTTTGTTGCACCCCTCCGGGGTGACGGGGGGGAACCCCCGGCAATGGCCTACCCTCCGAACATCCGCCGGTGCGTCTCCAACGCGAACCGGTCGGTCATCCCGGCGATGTAGTCGCCGACGATCCGGGCCAGCTGGGTCTTGTCCTCGGCGCGGGCCACGTCCTCGCGCCATTCCGCGGGCAGCAGTGACGGGTCGGCGAGGAAGGCCGGAAACAGCTCCTCGACCACCCGCGTCACCTGTTCGCGGGTCGCCATCACCGAGGGCGCGCGGTACATCCGGGCGAACAGGAAGGCGCGGATCGTCCTGGAGTTGCCGCCAGAGCGCTGCGGAAAACTGCACGACAGGGCGGCCGGCCTGGCGGATGTCGTCGGCGCTGGCCGGGGCCACCTCTTCAAGCAACTGCCGCGAGCAGATCAGCACATCGTCGACCATGGCCCCGAAGACGCGGCGCAGGCCCTCGTGGCGGCGGCGGCCTTGGCGTCGAGCCCGGGCCAGGCGGCATCGACCTCGGCGAAGGCCGGGCCGACGAGCGGCAGTTCGCGGATCTCCTCGACCGTGAACAGCCCGGCGCGCAGCCCGTCGTGCAGGTCGTGGTTGTTGTAGGCGATGTCGTCGGCAATCGCGGCGATCTGCGCCTCGGCGCTGGCATAGGTGCCGAGTTCCAGATCGTGCGAGCCGGTTGTACTCGGCCAGCGCCACCGGCAGATCTCCGGTCACCGGACCGTTGTGCTTGGCGATCCCCTCGAGGCTCTCCCAGGTGAGGTTGAGCCCGTCGAAGTCGGCATAGTGGCGTTCGAGCGAGGTCACGATCTTCAGCGCCTGGGCGTTGTGATCGAAGCCGCCGTAGGGGGCGAGCAGCAGGTTCAGCGCGTCCTCGCCGGTGTGGCCGAACGGGGTGTGGCCGAGATCGTGGGCCAGCGCCACCGCCTCGGTGAGGTATTCGTTGCAGCCGAGCACCCCGGCGATGGTGCGCGCCACCTGCGCCACCTCGATCGAATGGGTCAGCCGGGTGCGGTAGTAATCGCCCTCGTGTTCGACGAACACCTGGGTCTTGTGCTTGAGCCGCCGAAAGGCGGAGGAATGGATGATCCGGTCGCGGTCGCGCTGGAACGGCGAGCGGAAGGCGCTTTCGCTCTCCGGATGGAGCCGCCCGCGGCGTGTCGCCCGGGTGGCAGGCGAATGTGGCCAGCATTGTCGGATCCTTCGCCCAGGTGCATTCTTTCGGGGGGTTCTTGCCCGCCCACCTGGCGTTCATATATTCACAAAACCGGAACAGACGAAACCCGAGGGAGACCCATGGACCTCACCCTGCCCCCGAAAGTGACCGAACGCGCGTTTGCGCGCCTGCACGAGATCGGCGCCGGCGAGAGCGGCAAGGCGCTGCGCGTCGCCGTCGACGGCGGCGGCTGCTCGGGCTTCCAGTACGACATCTCGCTCGACGATCCGGCCGCAGACGACCTCGTGCTCGCCGGAACCGGCGACACCGCCAGTGAACGGGTGGTGATCGACGCCGTCTCGCTGCCGTTCCTCGAGAACGCCGTCATCGACTACACCGAGGAGTTGATCGGCGCGCGGTTCGTGATCGAAAACCCGAACGCGACCTCGTCCTGCGGCTGCGGCACGTCGTTCTCGATGTAGAGCCGGTCGCCTTTGGGGGTGTCACCCCCAAACCCCGGAGAGTACTTATCCCAAGAAAAAGGGGCACGGAGTTCGCCGGCCCGGTTGGAGGTTTCATGGCCGGTCAAGACCCGCTGGTGATATTTACGCCCTCGGGCAAGCGCGGACGCGTCGCGCCCGGCACGAAAGTGCTCGATGCGGCGCGCAGGCTCGGGGTGGATCTCGACTCGGTCTGCGGCCGCCGCGGCATCTGCTCGAAGTGCCAGGTGGCCCCGAGCTTCGGCGCCCATGCGAAACACGGGATCACCGCAACCGAAGACGCGCTCACGCCGGTGAACGCCGTCGAGGAACGCTACGACCGGGTGCGCGGCCTCGCCGCCGGCCGCCGCCTCGGCTGCCAGGCCGAGATCCTCGGCGACGTGGTGATCGATGTGCCGCGCGGCAGCCAGGTCCACGCCCAGGTGGTACGCAAGCGCGCCGAGGCGCGCGATATCGTGCTCGATCCGACCGTCCGTCTGCACTACGTCGAGGTGCCCGAGCCGGAACTCGACGCGCCCTCGGGCGATCTGGAGCGGTTGCTCGACGCCCTGAAGCGCGAGATGGAACTCGACGCCCTCGGCTTCGACTTCGCCCTGCTGCCGGCGCTCCAGAAGGTCCTGCGCGCCGGGGACTGGAAGGTCACCGCCGCGATCCACGACGACGGCGGCACGCGCCAGGTGATCGCGCTCTGGCCCGGGTACCATGAAGGCGTCTACGGCCTCGCCGTCGACATCGGCTCGACCACCATCGCCGGCCACCTCACCGATCTCGCGACCGGCGCGGTGGTGGCCTCGTCGGGCCTGATGAACCCGCAGATCCGCTACGGCGAAGACGTGATGAGCCGGGTCAGCCATGCGATGATGAACGCCGGCGGCGCGGCCGAACTGACGGCGGCGGTGCGCGACGGGCTGAATACGCTGGTGGTGGAGCTGGCCGAAGAGGCCGGGATCGACAAGACGCAGATCCTCGACGCGACCTTCGTGATGAACCCGGTGATGCACCACCTGTTCCTCGGGCTCGACCCGGTCGAACTGGGCCAGGCCCCGTTCGCGCTCGCCTCCGGCGCGGCGCAGCGCCTGCCCGCGCGCGATATCGGCCTCGACATCGCCCCGGGCACCCGCGCCTATGTGCTGCCGCTGATCGCCGGGCATGTCGGCGCCGACGCCGCCGCGGTGGCGCTGTCCGAACAGCCGCACGGGTCGGACGATCTGGTGCTGGTGGTCGACGTCGGCACCAACGCCGAGATCCTGCTCGGCGACAAGGCGGGCGTACTCGCCTGCTCCTCGCCCACCGGCCCGGCCTTCGAGGGCGCCCAGATCAGCGCCGGCCAGCGCGCCGCACCCGGCGCCATCGAGCGGGTCGAAATCGACCCCGCCACGAAGGAGCCGCGCTTTCGGGTGATCGGCTCGGACCTGTGGTCGGACGATCCGGGCTTTGCAGAAGCCATCGCCGGCACCGGGCTCACCGGGATCTGCGGCTCGGGCATCATCGAGGTGGTGGCGGAGATGCGGATGGCGGGGATCGTCGATGCCAAGGGGTTGATCGGCAGCGCCGAGGAGACCGGCACACCGCGCTGCATCGCCGAGGGGCGCACGCAAAGCTACGTGCTCTGGGACGGCGACGACACCACGCCGCGGATCACCGTGACCAATTCGGACGTGCGCGCGATCCAGATGGCCAAGGCCGCGCTCTACGCGGGCGCGCGGCTGCTGATGGACCGGCGCGGCGTCGACCTGCCCGACCGGGTGGTGCTGGCCGGGGCCTTCGGCGCGCATATCTCGCCCAAACACGCGATGGTGCTTGGGCATGATCCCGGACGTGCCGCTGGACAAGGTCACCTCGGCCGGCAACGCCGCCGGCACCGGGGCGCGGATCGCGCTGCTCGACAAGCGCGCCCGGGTCGAGATCGAGCGTGTCGTGCGCGAGATCGAACGGGTCGAGACGGCCGTCGAACCCCGGTTCCAGGAGCATTTCGTCGACGCCACCGCGCTGCCCAACGCCGCCGAGCCCTTCGCCGGGCTGCGCGCCGCGGTGCCGCTGCCCGAACCGAGCTTCGGCAAGGCGAACGCGGGGGCGAAACGGCGGCGGCGACGGACGTGATCGCGCGCCGGGCGTATCCGGTTCTCGCCCTCGCCGCGCTCGCCATGAGCCTGGCCGCGCCGCTCCTTCCGCGCGCGCCGTTTGCCAGCTATTTCGGCCCGCTGCCCGCGCCGGTCGCCACGGTCCTCATCGCCGGGCGTCGGCCTGGTCGCCGTCATCCGGCTGGAGACCGCAGGCTGGGCTCCGGCGGTCTGGCCGCCCGCGCCCCGGGGGCTGCGGCTCGTCGCCATCGGCGCCGCATTCGCCCTGCCCACGATCGCGCTCGACATCGCCCTGCCCTTCCCCGAAGCCATCAACGCCCCGCTGCCCGAGGCGCTGGCCTTCTATCCGGCCATCGGGTTCGTGGCCGAGACGGTCTTCCACCTCCTGCCCTTCGCGCTCCTGAGCCTCGTGGTGCCAACCCGCCCGGCCGTGGCCATCGTGGCTTGCGCGCTGGTCGAACCGGCCTTCCAGGTGGCGGCGGGCGGCGGGATCGATGGTCGAAACGCGCTCATGGCGGCGATCCTGTTCGCATTCGGCCTCGCCCAGATGCAGGCGTTGCACCGCCACGGCTTCGCCGCCGCCTTCGCGCTGCGGATTGGCTACTACCTGATCTGGCACATCGTCTGGGGCGCAGCCCGGCTGCCGCTCCTCTACGCCTCCTGACGGGGTGCGGACGGTGCAACCGGACAAAGCCACCTTGACCCGCCGCCGCCGCTCGCTTACATCCTGCGCACCGCAGGCGGGTATGATGTAATGGTAGCCTGTCAGCTTCCCAAGCTGAACGCGCGGGTTCGATTCCCGCTACCCGCTCCAGCCTTTCCGACCCTCCGCCCGGCCCCCCGCAGAAACGCGCCGCACCCGTTGCCGGGGCCCACGCCGCACCCCACATCCTTGGTGCAATCGGAGTATTCGACGGAAAGGAGGCCGCACATGACGGCTACGGGTTTGGGGTGGTTTCTCGCGATCCTGGTGGGGGCGCTCGCGGGATGGATCGCGGCGTCGCTGATGAAGACCAGGACCGGTCTGTTGCTCAACATCGTGCTCGGGATCGTCGGCGCTGGCGTCGCGAATTTCCTGTTCGGGATCATCGGCATCAATTTCAGCGGGGTGATCGGTTCGCTGATCGCCGGCGTGATCGGCGCCAGCTTGCTGATCGCCCTCGTGCGCGCGGTGCGGTGAGGTCACCCACTCCGGGCTCAACGCAGGCGGGGCAGCGCAGGGATTGACCGGCGTCATGGCGAGGGGCCAACGCGGGTGCTAGCCTGACCTTGTTGGCAAGTCTCAACGGGTTCGGGATTTCCCCGGTTCTGCGACACGTTCGGAGGAGGGAAAGATGACCATTATCAATCGCAAAACAGTTCTGCGCGGGTTGGCATTCGGCCTGTCATTGGGGCTGATCGGAGGGGCCGCCACGGCGGACCAGGCCGGCCAGCGTGAATACATCGACGCCTGCGCGTCCTGCCATGGCCCCGAGGGTGGCGGCAGCGGTCCGGTGTCCGAATACATGAACATCATTGTGCCGGCGCTCACCGGTCTCGCCGAGGCAAACGGCGGGGTCTTTCCGATGAGCGAGGTGATCGCGATGATCGATGGCCGCACCGAGGTGCGCGGGCATGGGTCCGGCATGCCGGTCTGGGGCGCGGTCTTCGCCGACCCGCTGGCCGCAGACGTGGCGGGAACGTCTGCCGACTACATCACCCGCGGCCGCATCCTGTCGCTCGCGCTGTATCTCGAAGCGATCCAGAACTGAACGCGCCGGTCCGGGCCGATGCGACGGCCCGGGCGCGCGTCAGCCCTCAGCCGCCGTCGCGAATATAATCCACCAGTTGCGCGGTCGAGCCGTCCTTGCCCGCCGTGCTCTCTTCGCCCGCGACGATCGGCCCGAGCGCCGTGGCGAGTTCCTTGCCGAGCTCGACGCCCCACTGGTCGAACGAGTTGATCCCGAGGATCGCCCCTTCGACGAACACCCGGTGTTCGTAGAGCGCCACGATCTGGCCGAGCACGAACGGGGTCGAGCTTGTCGTAGACCAGCGTCGTCGAGGGCCGGTTGCCGGGGAAGACCCGGTGGCGGGCCTGGCGTTCCATCTCGTCGCCGATGAACCCCTTGGCCGCCATCATCTCGCGCGCGACCTCGACCGGACGCCCCTTCATCAGGGCCTGCGACTGGGCCAGGCCGTTGGCGATGAGCAGCTGGTGCTGGTGCGCAAGGTCCGGCTCGTGGCCCCGGGCGCCGACCATGAACTCGCAGGGCATCACCTCGGTGCCCTGGTGGAGCATCTGGAAGAAGGCGTGCTGGCCATTGGTGCCGGGCTCGCCCCAGACCACCGGGCTGGTGGCGTAGGGCAGCGACTCGCCGTTCATCGACACGCGCTTGCCGTTCGATTCCATCTCCAGCTGCTGCAGGTAGGCCGGCAGCCGCGCGAGGCGCTGGTCGTAGGGCAGCACGGCGCGGGTCTGGATAGCCGCAGAAGTGGCGGTACCAGACGTCGACAGGCCCAGCAGCAGCGGCAGGTTGTCGCGCCGGCGGCGGCTGCGGAAATGGCGGTCCATCGCGTGCGCCGCCGAGCAGGAAGCGCGCGAAAGTGCTTCGGCCCCGACCGCGATCGCGATCGGCAGGCCGATCGCCCTCCACAGCGAGTAGCGCCCGCCGACCCAGTCCCAGAAGCCGAACCCCGGTCTGGGATCGATGCCGAATTCGGCGGTCTTCTCGAGGTTGGTCGTCAGCGCCGCGAAGTGGCGCCCGACCTTGTCGGCGCCGAGCCGGCGCGCAGAACCAGTCGCGCGCCGTGGCGGCGTTGGTCATCGTCTCGTGGTCGTGAAGGTCTTGGACGCGACGATGAACAGCGTGCGTCGCCGGATCGAGTCCTTGCAGCACGTCGTGGATGTGCGTGCCGTCGACGTTGGAGACGAAGTGCAGGCGCGGCCCGTCGTGGAAGGGCGTCAGCGCCAGCATCGCCATCGCCGGGCCGAGGTCGCGAGCCGCCGATGCCGATGTTGACCACGTCGGTGAAGCGGCCACCCTGGGGTGTGCGGACCCGGCCGGTCCGGAGCCCGTCGGCGAAATCTTCCATCCGCTCGAGCGTTTCGTGAACGCCCGGGAGCACGTCGCGGCCATCGACTTCCACCGGCCCCGGGCCGGGGTCGCGCAGCGCCGTGTGCAGGACCGCGCGGCCCTCGGTCTCGTTGATCTTCATGCCGGTGAACATCGCTTCGCGCCGCTCGGTCAGCCCGGCGCGCTCGGCGAGTTGCAGCAGAAGATCGCGCCCGCCCGCGTCGATCGTCGTCTTGGAATAATCGAACAGCAGCCCGTCCGTCCGGATAGAAAACTCCGCGGCCCGTTCCGAATCGGCTTCAAACAGCCGTTCGATCCGCACAGCCCCCTGGCCGTCACGGTAATCCCTCAGATTGTCAAACACTTCCCCGCCCTTCGTTCAGTTCAATCCCGCGTCAGTCCCGGGCCCAATGCACCGTCAGGCCATCGAGCACCGCAGCGACCGGCGCTCGCAGAGGATCGCCGATCCGCACAGCTTTTTCGAGACTTTCGCGCTTTTCGTCCCCGAGAATTACCAAGTGTTTCTGCATCGCACCATTGAGCACGTTCGCAGACAAGGTCACCCGCGGCTCATCCGAGCCCGGCGGGCGGATCGCCAGGAGCTCCGGGGCATCGTCGCCCAGTGCCTTGGCGAGGCGGTCGGCGCCCGGGAACAGGCTCGCGGTATGCATGTCGGCGCCCATGCCAAGCAGCAGGAAGGTGAGCGGCGTGAGCGCGCGCACCTCGTCCGACTTGTCGACCAGGTCCACGTCCGGCTCCGCGCCGCCGGTGTAATAAGGGATGAAATGCGCCGCCGCCGCCTTGCCGATCAGCAGCCGTTCCCTGAGCAGGCGGGCGTTCGAGCGCGGGCTGTCTTCGGGCACCCAGCGCTCGTCGGTGAGGATCACGTCGACCCGCTCCCAGTCGAGCGAGATCGCCGACAGCACGTCGAAGGCCGGGCCCGGCGTGGTGCCGCCCGGCACCGCGAGCGACACCCGGTCATGGGTCATCAGCGCCCGGTTGAGCTCACCCGCGATGGTGTTGGCGAGGTCCATCCACATGATCTCGCTGTCGGTGTATTCGACGAATTTCATGCTCCCAGGTCCCTCCAGCGCCGTCCGTCCCTGTGCATCAGGATAAGCGCCTCCTCGGGCCCCGTCGACCCGGTCTCATACCCGGAGGGGCGCGATTCACGCGCTTCCCAGGCCGAGATGATCGGATCGGTCCAGGCCCAGGCCGCCTCGACCTCGTCGCCGCGCATGAACAGGGTCTGGTTGCCGCGGATCACGTCCATGATCAGCCGCTCGTAGGCGTCGGGCACATCTGTCGCCTCCTCGCCGAGAGCCTCGGCGAAGGTCATGTCGAGCGGGACGTTCATCAGCCGCATGCCCCCCGGCCCCGGCTCCTTGATCGTCACGCTGAGGTCCATGCCCTCGTTCGGCTGGAGCCGGATGCGCAGCTCGTTGGCGCTCTGGCCGGTGTCCTCGTCGAAGATCGAATGCGGCGGCTCCTTGAACCGCACGACGATCTCCGACAGACGCGATTTCATCCGCTTGCCGGTGCGCAGGTAGAACGGCGTGCCGTTCCAGCGCCAGTTGGCCACATGCACCTTCATCGCCACGAAGCTCTCGGTCAGGCTGGCGTCGTTCTCGACATCCGCGAGATATGAGGGCATGGCCTCGCCCTCGACTTTGCCGGCGAGGTACTGGCCGCGCACGATGTCGCCCTCGCGCACCGGCTGCAGCGCCCGGATCACCTTGAGCTTCTCGTCGCGCACCGCGTCGGGCTCGAAGCGCGAGGGCGGCTCCATCGCCGTCAGGCACAACAGCTGCATCAGGTGGTTCTGCACCATGTCCCGCATCGCGCCCGACGTGTCGTAATAGGTGCCGCGCCCGCCGACGCCGACCGTTTCGGCCACGGTGATCTGCACATGGTCGATGTACTGGTTCTTCCACAGGGCTCGAACAGCATGTTGCCGAAGCGCACCGCCATCAGGTTCTGGACCGTCTCCTTGCCGAGGTAATGGTCGATCCGGTAGATCTGGTGCTCGCCGAAATACCGCGCCAGCGTCCCGTTGAGCGCGCGCGCGGTGTCGAGATCTTTGCCGAAAGGCTTCTCTGCGACGATCCGGGCGCCCTCGAGCGCGATCTTGTGCTTGTGCAGCCGTTCGGCGATGTCGCCGAACAGCCCCGGCGCCACCGAGAAGTAGAACGCCTGGACGTGCCCGTCGCGCATCTTGCCCTTGAGATCCTTCCAGCCGGCGGTGCCGGTCGCGTCGATCTGCACGTAGTCGACCCTGTCGAGAAACGCCTTCACCCACTTCTTGTCGAGAAGCCGCGCGGGCAGGAATTCCTTGAGCGCACCCGCCACCTGTGCGCGGTAGGCCTCCGCGTCGAGGTCCGAACGGGCCGCGCCGATGATCTGCGCCGTCTCCGGGATCTGTCCGTCACGGAACCGGCGATACAGCCCCGGGAGGATCTTTCGCCGGGCAAGGTCGCCGGTGCCTCCGAAAACCACGAGATCGAACGGGTCGACCGGGATGACGCGCGAAACCATGTGTTGTTCTCCGTTTTGGCGCAGCGAATGGCGCAGAGGCAGATTCCTGAGCATTTTAGCGCTAACGCAACCTCCTGCTGTCGCCTGATACGCCGCCCGCTGGTGCAAGTCCAGCACCTCACCGCGCGGTCACAACCGCGTGGCCGCCGCCGGGCCCGGGCTTTTCCTGACCGCGCCCATGCGTTAGCCCTGACCGGTGACAGCAGGATGAACGAGGGTCCGATGGACGGCAATACCGGCGCCACAAAATCGAATGCGGGAAAGTTCCGCGATCCGGCGGTCACGGCGGACGGCGCCGTGCGGGCGACCGTAGCCCTCAGCCACCCAAAGACGCTCTGGTTCAACACCGGCACGTTGTGCAACATCGCCTGCGTTAACTGCTACATCGACAGCAGCCCGACCAACGACCAGCTGGAATTCATCTCCGCCAGGGAGGTCGCGCAGTATCTCGACGAGCTGGGCGCACTGGGCTGGCCGGTCGAGGAGATCGGGTTCACCGGGGGCGAACCGTTCATGAACCCCGGGCTCATCCGGATGATGGAAGACTGCCTCGAGCGCGGCTACCGGGTGCTGGTGCTCACCAACGCGATGCGGCCGATGATGCGGCCCCGGCTGCAACTGGGGCTGAAAAGGTTGATCGCCCACTACGGCGACCGGCTCACGCTCCGGGTCTCGCTGGACCATTGGGAGCGCGGGCCCCATGACGAGATCCGGGGGCCGGGCAGCTACGACGAGACCTTGGCGGGCCTCGGCTGGCTTCGGGCCGAAGGGGCGCGGCTCGCCGTGGCCGGCCGTGCACTCTGGGGCATGGACGAGCGGCAGGCCCGCGCCGGCTACGCGGGCTTCTACGCGGCCCACGGGCTGGAGATCGACGCGCAGGACCCGGGAATGACGGTGATCTTCCCGGAGATGGACGACCGCGTCGAGGTGCCCGAGATCACGACCGCCTGCTGGGGGATCCTCGGCAAGACCCCCGACGACGTGATGTGCGCCTCGTCGCGCATGGTGGTCAAACGGCGGGGCCGGCCGGCCGCGGTGCTGGCCTGCACGCTGATCGCCTACGACGAGGCCTTCGAACTCGGCGCAACC
Source organism: uncultured Alphaproteobacteria bacterium (assembly GCA_963752895.1). Classification (GTDB taxonomy): domain Bacteria; phylum Pseudomonadota; class Alphaproteobacteria; order Rhodobacterales; family Rhodobacteraceae; genus CAVWAE01. The sequence goes on along the minus strand of CAVWAE010000018.1, from coordinate 22,436 downwards.
CTGGCCGAGGCCGCCCGGCCGGTGGCGCTCAACCACCCGCATTGCGCGAAATTCTGCGTGCTGGGCGGCGCGGCCTGTTCGGTCTGAGCGGCGCCACAGGTCCGCCCCGCACCGCGTTCCCCAACCGTTCGCCCTGCGCGTGAGACACGCACCGACGGACAGCACCCAACCGGTGACGAATTGGCTTGCCGACAAAGCGCCGCCGTGGTGAACCGACGACATGCAGGGCCACTACCGAACCATCGTCATCGGCGCCGGGGCCGCCGGGCTGTTTTGCGCCGCCCATGCCGGGCCCGGCACCCTCGTGCTCGACCACGCGGCCCGTGCTGCCGAAAAAGTGCGCATCTCCGGCGGCGGACGGTGCAATTTCACAAACATCGACGCAGATGCCGCCAACTACCTCGGCGAGAACCCGCATTTCCCGAAGTCCGCTTTCGCCCGCTACAGCCCCTGGGATTTCACCGCGTTGATGGCGCGCCACGGGCTCAGCTGGCACGAAAAGACCCGGGGCCAGCTCTTCTGCGACCAGAAATCCACCGCCGTGATCGACATGCTGCTGACCGAGGCGCGCGGCGCGGGGGCCGAGATCGCCCTCTCGACCACGGTCTCCGACGTCCGCCATGACGGAACCCGCTACCACCTCGCCACCTCGAAAGGGTCCCTCACGGCCGACACCCTCGTGCTCGCGAGCGGCGGCCGGTCGATCCCGAAGATGGGCGCCACGGGGTTCACCCACGACATCGCCCGGCAGTTCGGCCACCGGGTCACTGCGCTGCGCCCCGGCCTCGTGCCGCTGACCTTCGGCGACCGTTTCGTGCCCCTCGCGGGCGTGTCCTTGCCGGTGCGCGCCCACGCGGGCGCCACCTCCTTTGACGAAGACATGCTGTTCACCCACCGCGGCCTCTCCGGCCCGGCGATCCTGCAGATCTCGTCCTACTGGGACGAGGGATCGGAGATCACCCTCGATCTGTTGCCCGGCACCGACCTGCAGGCACTGCTGGCGGCCAAGAAACGGCGTGCAGGCCGACGGGCGCTCACCACCGAGCTATCCGAGCTCCTGCCCGCCCGCCTGGTGGACCACCTCGCCCCGGACCTGGGCCTCGCCGGCAATCTCGCCGACCAGTCCGACGCGCGGCTCGGCGAGATCGCAGCGGCGCTGAAATCCTGGGCGCTCACTCCCGCCGGCACCGAAGGCTGGCGCACCGCGGAGGTCACGCTGGGTGGCGTCGCCACCGAAGCGCTGTCCTCGAAGACGATGAAATCGGCGCTGTCGCCCGGGCTGTTCATCATCGGCGAAGCGGTGGACGTGACCGGCTGGCTCGGGGGCTACAATTTCCACTGGGCCTGGGCCTCGGCCCATGCGGCCGGCACGGAGATCGCTGCCCGCGCCTGACGCTGGGCCCACTCGTTTTTCCGGAGAACACGCTCGCGGGGGGTGCAGACCGCAAGGTCCGGCCCCTCAAGGCACGCGGGGCATCGGGGGCACGGGGCGACAAGACCGGACGCCCGTCTCACTCATGCACGTCCACGTCGCCACCGGAGCTTTCCGCGGCCTCGACATTGTCCGCGCCCCAGACATCCACATCCGCACCCGATTGTGCCTCCGCTTCCACCGTCACGGCCGTGATCTCGATGTTTGCACCGGACGACGCCCGCGCCCGCGCGCTGTCGCAGGCAAGCCCGCGCGCGTTGAGATCGGCGCCGGAACTGGCCTCGGCTGCGAGCGCGCCGCAGCGCCCTGCCGCCTCGAGCCCGGACCCGGAGGACGCCGCGAGCGTCACATCGTCCGCGTCGACCCCGCTGAGCACGAGATCCGCGCCGGAACTCGCCTCGGCCGCAAAGGTATCCGACGCGCTGCCCCGCGCTGTGACGACGCTGCCGGCGCTGGCACTGACGGCCGCAAGCTCAGGCAGCGTCACCCGAACGACCACCTCGTCGCCGAGCGCCCGCATCAGGGGCGAGAACCGTTCGAGCCCGCGCGCTTGCTGCTGGACCACCAACCGGTCGCCGCGCCTGTCGATCTCGAGACGTTTCAGCCCGCGGGGCGTGCCCTCGGCGGTCACGGAAAACCCCTCGCCCTGGACAATCTCGACGTCGAGCCCAGACCCTGCTGCAACCTCGGTGAAGCCGCCGAGGTCGAATGTCCGTTCGGCGGCCAGGCCCGGCGCCGCGGCGATGGCGGCTGAAAGGGCGATGGGCAGAACTGCGTGTTTCATGAGAACCTCCCGGCGAACTTCGTTGCTGTCCTTCAGCCGAGATATGTTAATGGCCTTAACTTTCAACCCCGCCGCGCGGCATTCGCTCCCGCCGCTGGCCCATGGCGCGGAATTTGTGTAGATCTCGGGGAACGGACACCACGCGAGAGGCGGGCCCCATGAAGATCGCGAGCTTCAACATCAACGGCGTCAAGGCGCGCCTGCCGCTGGTTCTCGACTGGCTCACGGAAACCGCCCCCGACGTGGCGATCCTGCAGGAGATCAAGTCGATGGACGAAGGTTTCCCGCGTGAGGCGTTTGAAGACCTCGGCTACAACGTAGAGACCCACGGACAGAAATCGTTCAACGGGGTGGCGCTGCTGTCGAAATACCCGCTCGAGGACGTCGTGAAGGGACTGCCCGATGCCGAAGGCGCAGGCCGCGAGGGCGTGGACGACGAGGAGGCGCGGTATATCGAGGCGACGGTCGTGGGCGAGAAAGCGGTGCGGATCTGCGGCCTCTACCTGCCCAATGGCAACCCGGCGCCGGGCGAGAAATACGACTACAAGCTGCGCTGGATGGACCGGCTTGCCGCGCGCGCGCAAGACCTGCTGACCACCGAGGAGCCCTTCCTGATGGCGGGCGACTACAACGTCATCCCGCAGGCCGAAGACGCCGCCCGGCCCGAGGCCTGGCGCGACGACGCCCTGTTCCTGCCCGAGACGCGAGCCGCGTTTCGCCGCCTGGTCAACCTCGGCCTTACCGAAGCCCTGCGCGCCCGCACCCAGGCACCGGAACTCTACACCTTCTGGGATTTCCAGCGCGGCGCCTGGCAGCGCAACGACGGGATCCGCATCGACCATTTCCTGTTGTCGCCGCAATGTGCCGACATGCTCGAGGACTGCGCCATCGACAAGGATGTGCGCGCCCGCGAGAAACCCTCGGATCACGTCCCTGTCTGGGTGAAACTCGCCGCGTAGAGTTTTGTCATGAAAAGAAAAATCATCATCGACACCGACCCAGGCCAGGATGACGCCGTCGCCATCCTGCTGGCGCTCGCCAGCGACGAGCTTGAGGTCATGGGGATCACCGCCGTGGCCGGCAACGTGCCGCTCGCGCGGACCCAGAAGAACGCGCGGATCGTCTGCGATCTTGCCGGCCGCAATGATGTGCCGGTGTTCGCGGGCTGCGACGCCCCGATGCGCCGCGCCCTGGTCACCGCAGAACATGTCCACGGCAAGACCGGGCTCGACGGGCCGACGCTCTGGGAACCCGAGACCCCGCTACAGGACCGGCACGCGGTCGACTTCATCATCGAGACCCTGCGCCGCGAACCCGAGCGCAGCGTGACCCTGACGCCGCTCGGACCGCTCACCAACATCGCGACCGCCTTTGCCCGGGCTCCGGAGATCGTGGAACGGGTCGCCGGGATCGTGCTGATGGGCGGGGCCTATTTCGAGGTCGGAAACTCGACCCCCGCAGCCGAGTTCAACATCTACGTCGACCCGGAAGCCGCTGATATCGTTTTCAGATCCGGCGCGAAGATCACCCAGATGTCGCTTGACGTCACCCACAAGGCCCTCGTCACACGGCCGCGTCTCGAGGCCTTTGCCGCGCTCGGCACCCGCACCGGCACCTTCACCGCCGAGATGCTCGACTTCTTCGAGCGGTTCGACGTGGAGAAATACGGCTCCGAGGGTGGCCCGCTGCACGATCCGACCACCATCGCCTACCTGCTGCGCCCGGAGCTGTTTTCAGGGCGGTTCATCAATGTCGAGATCGAGACCGGCTCGGAACTGACCCGCGGCATGAGCGTGGCCGACTGGTGGGGCGTGACCGACCGTGCGCCCAACGTGACCTTCATCGGTGATGTCGATGCCGATGGCTTCTTTGCCCTGCTGACCGAGCGCCTCGCCCGGTTGCCGTGAGCCGGCGGAAGGCGTTTGGAAACGCCTTCGAAGCGATTTCGAAATCGCTTCCCGCGCCCGGTTCTGGCGTTCCGCTTCCTCCGGGCGTAAGTTCAACGCGACGCGCGTTTCACCACGGGGGGCCCTGTCTGCCATGGTCGAGCGATCCGCACTTCCACTCACGCTTTCCAACCTTGCCGCGGTGCTCGCGTCCGGGCTCGCCCTTTCTGGCATCCTCGCCCCGGCGCTCTACAAGCCGATGACGCCTGACCGGTTGATGCCCGGCACCCTGTCTCAGGACATCGTCAGCCTCGCCGTCGCGCTGTGGCTCCTCGTGCTCTCGCGCCGGCTTGCGCGTCAGGCCCCACCGTGCGCTTGGCTCGTCTGGCTCGGGCTGCTCGGCTACACCGCCTACGCCTTCGGCCTCTACGCCTTCGAGACCGTGGTGAACCCGCTCTACCTGGGCTACATCGGCGCTTTCGCGCTGTCCGTCTGGGCAATTTTTTCCTTTTTCGCCCGGGCCGACCTCGCAGGCCTCCGCCCTGCCCGAGCGCCGCGCCGGGTCACCGCCGCGCTGTTCGTGCTGCTCTCGGCGCTGTTTCTCTTTCTGTGGCTGTCGATCCTGGTCCCGGCGATGCGGACCCGCACCCCGCCGGAGGGCGCGACGATCTTCGTTTTTGACCTGGCCCTGGTCCTGCCCGCGCTCTCCGCGACCGCCGTTCTGCTCTGGCGGGGTCAACACTGGGGCGACATCCTCGCGCTGCCGCTCTTGATAAAGGCGGCGACCATGGGGCTCTCGGTGCTGATCGGCACCCTGATCGCGCCAGCCTGGGGACAACCGGTCGCTGCCGGTGAGGTCGCCACCTACGCGGCGCTCACGTTTCTGCCCGCGGCGCTGCTCTGGCCCTGGTGGCGCGCGTTCGCATCGTGACGACCACCCCCCCTAGCGAGAACCGCCGGGCGCGCCTATCTGGGAGGCATGCGCGCGACATTCGATAACACCTACGCCCGATTGCCTGAGCATTTCTTCGCCCGGCAACGCCCCGATCCGGTGGCCGATCCGGCCCTGGTTGCGGTCAACGAAACCCTAGCCGACGAGCTTGGCATCGATCCGGGCAGCATCACCGCCGCGGTGATCGCCGGCAACGAGGTGCCCGAGGGTGCCGAGCCGCTGGCCCAGCTCTATGCCGGCCACCAGTTCGGCAACTGGGTGCCGCAGCTTGGCGACGGCCGGGCGCTGCTGCTCGGCGAGGTGATCGACCGCCACGGGCAAAGGCGCGACATCCAGCTCAAGGGCGCGGGCCGCACGCCGTTTTCGCGTGGCGGCGACGGGCGCGCCTGGCTTGGGCCTGTGTTGCGCGAATACGTCGTGTCCGAAGCGATGCACGCCCTCGGGCTGCCCACCACCCGGGCGCTGGCGGCCGCCACCACCGGCGAAACGGTCTTCCGTGAACATCCCCGCCCCGGCGCGGTGCTTGCCCGAGTCGCGGCGAGCCATATCCGCGTCGGCACCTTTCAGGCCTTCGCCGCGCGCGGCGACGTGGACGCGATCCGCACCCTCACAGAACACGCCATGGCCCGGCACTACCCCGAGGCCGCAACCGTGCTCGACTTCTTCGGCCAGGTTGTAGCAGCACAGGCGCGCCTGATTGCCGGCTGGATGAGCATCGGCTTCATCCACGGGGTGATGAACACCGACAACACGACCATTTCCGGCGAAACCATCGACTACGGCCCCTGCGCCTTTCTCGACGAATACCACGGCGCCAAGGTGTTCTCCTCGATCGACCGGATGGGGCGCTATGCCTACCAGAACCAGCCCGACATGGCCGTGTGGAACCTCGCGCAGCTCGCCTCCACCCTGCTGCCGCTGATCGCCCCCGAAGACGAGGAAAAGGGTGTCGAGATCGCCACCGAGGCGCTGAACGCCTTCGGCACTCATTTCCGCGCCGAATGGTTGCGCCGTTTCCGCGCCAAGATCGGGCTCGTGACCGAGGAGGCGGGCGACGAGACGCTGATCGTCGGGCTGCTTTCGCGCATGTCGACCAGCGGCGCCGATTTCACCAACACCTTCCGCGCCCTCGCCACCACCGGCGACGCCAGCGCGCTGGTCAGCGATGCGGGGGCCTGGGAGAGCTGGGCGCCCGACTGGCAGGCCCGCCTCGCACGCGAGCCGGGCGACCCCGCGGCCACGATGCGCGCGGCAAACCCCGCGGTGATCCCGCGCAACCACCGGATCGAGGAGATGATCGAGGCGGCGGTCGCGGGCGACTACGCGCCGGTCCACAAGCTCATCGAGGTCCTGGCGCATCCGTACGACGACGGGCCCGACACGGCCGACTACGCCCGCCCGCCGGCGCCGGAGGAACGTGTGCATCAGACCTTCTGCGGCACATAATTCGGTAGAATCCCGGACGGATCGGCCCATAATGTCCCCCGTGAAACTCGCCAGCTACAATATCCGCAAGGCCATCGGCCTCGACCGCCGCCGCGACCCGGGGCGCATCCTCGACGTCATCAACCAGATCGACGCCGACGTGGTGGTGTTGCAGGAGGCCGATCGCCGCCTCGGCCCCCGGCCGACCGCCCTGCCGCGCCGGCTCATCGAGGACCACACCGATTTCGAGCCGGTGGACCTCGCCGCGAACGATGTCTCGCTCGGCTGGCATGGCAACGCCATCCTGGTGAAGAAAGGCACCGATGTGAGCGACCCCCAGCGGATCAGGCTTCCGGGGCTGGAGCCCCGCGGCGCGGTCTCGGTCGTGGTCGGCGGCAACCTCCGGATCGCCGGCGTGCACCTCGGGCTGATGCGCCGTTACCGTCACGGCCAGTTGCGTGCGGTGCGCGCGGCGCTTGCGAAATGCGAGAACCCGACCGTGGTGCTGGGCGATTTCAATGAATGGAGCCGGCATGCCGGGCTTGAGGAATTCCACGGCGATTTCGAGATGCACACGCCGGGGCTCTCCTACCACGCCTCGCGGCCCGTCGCCGCGCTCGACCGGATCGGGCTCTCGCCCGGGCTCGAGTTCCGGGACGGGGGGGTGATCGAGACGCAGCTCGCCAAGGTGGCGTCGGACCATCTGCCGGTCTGGGCCGAGATCCGGCTGAAAAACGGTGTAAAGTCCGATCCGTAACGGGTTGCCGTGAAACGAAAATTCACCGGGCGCTCAGTAACCCACGGCCTTGCGCAGCATGTTGACCGCAACCAGCGTCAGGAACACGCCGAACACCCGTTTGAGCGGCTTGGGATCGAGCGCATGGGCGATTTTCGCGCCCAGCGGCGCCGTCATCAGCGTCATGGCGATCACGATCAGAAAGGCCGGGATGTTGACCGCGCCCAGCGACCAGGGCGGCGCGCCGGTCACGTTGACGAACAGGAACCCGACGACCGACGGCACCGCGATGATGAAGCCGAACCCGGCCGCGGTGGCCACCGCCCGGTGAATCGCGACGCCGTGCAGCGTCATGATCGGCACGCCGAAGGAGCCGCCCCCGATTCCCATCAACACCGAGAGAAACCCCACCAGCGGCGACAGGATCCAGCGCAGCGGACCTTCCGGCATCTCGTCCGCGATCCGCCAGGCGGCATTGCCGAACAGCATGTAGAGCCCGATGGCGAACGCGAGCACCCCGAAGATCATCTGCAGCGTCGTCGAGCGCAGTCCCGCGGCCACCAGCACGCCGATGATCGCGCCGGCGACGATGCCGGGCGCCCAGGATTGCAGGATGTCCCAGTTCACCGCCCCGCGCTTGTGGTGCGACGCCACCGAGCGCGCCGAGGTGACAATGATGGTCGCAAGCGAGGTGGCGAGACAGACCTGCATGAGCTCGCCGGACTCGTAGCCGAGCCCTGCGAAGGTGTAGTAGAAGGCCGGCACCAGAACGATCCCGCCGCCGACGCCGAGCAACCCCGCCAGCACGCCGGCCAAGGCGCCAATCCCCATGAGCAGAAGCAGAAGCGGCAGATATGTCGCGATTTCAGGCATGAAGGGCCCTCCTTTCATTCCCTATCCAGCACCGGCGCGAAGAGGTCAAGACACCCGATTGGTCCACCATTTCGACCCGGCTTGTTCCCCGTGTCCCGCCCTTGTAGCCTCGCGGTGACACGACGCACCGCGCGACCTCACATCCGAAAGCCTGCTCCATGACGCCCAGCCTGTTCCGCACGGCCGCGATCCTCGCGTTGATGTCGATGGTCGGCCCCTTCGCCATCGACATGTTCCTGCCCGCCATGCCGGCGATCGCGCGCGATCTCGGTGCCTCCGAAACATCCGTGCAGGGCACGATCACCTTCTATTTCCTCGCCTTCGGCCTCGCCCAGCTCGTCTACGGGCCCTGGGCCGACATGTCGGGGCGCAAACCCCCGATCTACACCGGGCTCGCGGTTTTCGCGCTCGGCTCGGTGGGGGCGGTGCTGGCTCCGGGGATCGAGGCGCTGATCGCGGCGCGGGTGGTCCAGGGACTCGGCGGGGCTGCGATGATGGTGGTGCCGCGCGCGATCATCCGCGATCTCTACACCGGCCACGAGGCGACCCGGGTGATGGCGCTCATCATGCTGGTGATCTCGGTCTCGCCGATGCTCGCCCCGCTGGTGGGCTCGGGGGTGATCGCGCTGGTGGGCTGGCGCGGGGTGTTCGCGGTGCTGGGCGCGGTCGCGCTCGCCTGCCTGGCGCTCGCCGCCTTCGCCCAACCCGAAACGCTGGCGCCCGAGAGACGCAGGCCGGTGAACCTTGCCGCCCTGGCACGCGGCGCGCGCACCCTTGCCGGCGCGCCGGTATTCCTCGGGCTCACCTTCATCGGCGCCTTCGGGATGGCGAGTTTCTTCACCTTCATCTCCTTCGCCCCCTTCGTCTACCAGCAGACCTTCGGGCTCACCCCGACCGGGTTTTCCCTGCTGTTCGCGGTCAACGCGGTGGGCTTCTTCAGCGCGAGCCAGCTCGCCGCCCCGCTGGGGATGCGGTTCACCGCGGCCCGGGTGATGCTGGTGGGCACGACTGGTTTCGCCGGGTTCACGCTCGTCCTGCTCACCCTCGCGCTCACCGGACTCGCGAACCTGCCGGTGATCACCGTCTGCCTGTTCGTCGCCAACGGCTTTCTCGGGCTGGTGATCCCCACCTCGATGGTCATGGCGCTCGAGGAACACGGCGAGATCGCGGGCCTCGCCTCGTCGCTCGGGGGCACTTTGCAGATGCTGACCGGCGGGGTCGTGGTGCTGATCGCGGGCCCGTTCTTCGACGGCACGGCGCTGCCGATGATCGCCGCCATCGCCGGCTGCGCGGCAGTCGCCTTCGGCCTCGCGCTTGCGACCCTGCCGCGGGTCACCGGCTAGAGCGATACCGGATCAGACTGACCCGGTCTCATCCCCGGATTTTGCTCAAACTTCTGATCCAGCCGCTCAGACGGGCGCCGCTTCCGGGACTTGGCGGAGCGCGTCCAGCACCAGTTCCGGCCCTGCCCCTTTTGCCGTCGCGCCCTCCGACAACGCCCGCCGCCAGGCCCGCGCGCCCGGACGACCGGCGAACAGCCCCAGCATATGCCGGGTCACGTCATGGACCTTGCCGCCCGCCGCCACATGGGCGTCGATGTAAGGCAGCACCGCGCGCACGACATCATGCGCCCTGCGGCCCGTCGGCGGGTGCCCGAAGAGCGCCGCGTCCACCTCCAAGAGCATCGCCGGAGTGTGATAGGCCGCGCGGCCGATCATCACCCCGTCCATGCCGCCGACGAGATGGGTTCGCGCCTGATCGAGCGTTTCGATCCCGCCGTTGATCGACACGTGCAAGTCCGGGAACGCGCGCTTCATCTCGTGGACGAGCCCGTAGTCGAGCGGCGGGATATCGCGGTTTTCCTTCGGCGAGAGCCCCTGGAGCCAGGCCTTGCGGGCGTGGATCGCCACCCGGGTGATGCCCGCGCCCCGCACCTTGTCGAGAAAAGCGGGCAGCACCTCGCGCGGCTCCTGATCGTCGACCCCGATCCGGCATTTCACCGTGACAACCGCGCCCGCGGCGGCGTCCAACATGGCCGCCACGCAGTCGGCCACCAGATCCGGCGTCTTCATCAGAACCGCCCCGAAGGCCCCCGACTGCACCCGGTCCGACGGACAGCCGACGTTGAGGTTCACCTCGCCGTAACCGCGCGCCACCGCCGCCCGCGTAGCCGCCGCCAATTCTCCCGGATCGGACCCGCCAAGCTGCAATGCGACTGGCTGCTCGGCCGGGTCGAAGTCGAGAAGGTGCAACGCGCCGCCGCGCACCAGCGCCGGCGCGGTCACCATTTCGGTGTAGAGCAGCGTCTCGCGGGTCATCAGCCGGTGGAAATACCGGCAATGCCGGTCGGTCCAATCCATCATCGGCGCGACCGACAGCCGCGCGGCGGTGCGCAGCGCTGTTTGGTCGGGAGCGGGGCGGTCGGTGGACATGGGGCACACTGGATTGCGCAGAAGCCGGGCTCCTAGCACGATCCCCCCCGCTTTGGAAGCTGACACCGGCACCGCGCTTTCTGCCCATCCTCACCCGGGCCGGGTCCAGCGGAGTTCGACATTCACCAGCCGGGCGCTTTCCTCCCCTTCCCGGCAGACCTCGACGAGCCCTTCCCGGCGATAGAACCTCCGCGCTTCGGTGTTGGCTTCACAGGCCCAGAGCGCGATCCGCGCGCAGCCCTCCCGGGCCAGATCGAGGAGCCGTTTGCCGACGCCCTGGCCTCTGGCCGCCCAGGCGACATAGAGACCGCCGACAGTGTCGTCGTCGCGCAGACAGAAGCCGGCGATTTGCCCGTTCCGCTCGGCGACCCAGGCCGGGTGAGTCTCCAACAACCCGGCCCAATGGGCCGCCATCGGGTCGAGATCGGCCAGCAGCACCATCCAGGGGGTTTCCGCGCCCCACGCGCGGATGATGCTGGCGCAGGCCTGCGCGTCCTGGGTCTGTCCGGCGCTATAGGTAAAGGTCATGGGCGCGAGACCAGGCGCCCCGTTTTGCGCGTTCATAGCGGGGCGCGGCACGGGCGGGGGGCTTTGCCCGGGCGCGCCGCCGTGGCAGTCTCATGACGAACATGGGACAGAACACGATGACGCTCAGACTACACAACTATTTCCGCTCCTCCACCTCGACGCGGCTGCGCGCGGCGCTGAACCTCAAGGGGCTGGCTTACGAATATGTCGGCGTGCACCTGGTGAAGGGTGAACACCGGGGCGATGGCTACAGGGGGCTGAACCCGCAAGCCCTGGTGCCGGCGTTGGAGCTAGAAGACGGCACGGTGCTCACCCAATCGCTCGCGATCATGGAATTTCTCGACGAGGCCTACCCGGCCCGCCCGCTCCTGCCCGAGGGCCCGGTCGCGCGCGCCCGGGTGCGGGCGCTCGCCCATATGATCGCGCTCGAGATCCATCCGGTGAACAACCTGCGGGTGATGAACTACCACGCGCAAGCGGTCGGGGACGGCGACGCGGCGAAGAAGGCCTGGGTCTCCCATTGGGTCCACACGACGTTCGAACCGCTCGAAAGGATGCTGGCGACAAGCCCCGACACCGGCATCTGCTGTCACGGCGACACGCCAGGCTACGCCGATTGCTGCCTCTATGCGCAGATGTGGAACAACCGCCGGTTCGAGGTCGACATGGCGCCCTACCCGACGATCACGCGGATCTTCGACGCCCTCGACGCGCTGCCGGCCTTTGCCGAGGCAGCGCCGGCGCGCCAGCCCGACGCCGGCTGAGCGCCGCCCCCCCGAGGGAGTCCGCGCGGGCGACGGCGCAGCCTGCTTGGTGACCCGGACTGAGCATTTGGATTGGGCGTGGGAGTGGGCGAACTCGGACAGGGGGTCAACTCTCTGTTATCATTATTGATAGCGCTACCTGCAACTTCGCCCGGGCGAAGCGGCCTCTCCCGTCTACCCGTCGGTCTTTTTCTTTGGTTTGAAAGCACCTCCAAGGCCCGCTCCGCGCTTTCGATAATCAAAACGCCCGCCGGGCCACCGAAATGGCAAAGGCCCTTTCGTCCAAGGGCCCGGGGGGCGGAGCCCCCCGGTCGGTCGCTCAGAGCGCAGCCCGGGGCGAAACCGCTAGCGCGGCGCCATGCGGATCGCCCCGTCGAGGCGGATGACCTCGGCGTTCAGCATCGCGTTTCGAGCGATTTCCAGCGCGAGCGATGCGAATTCCTCAGGGCGCCCGAGCCGCGACGGAAACGGGACCTGGGCGCCGAGGCTCTCCTGCACCTCCTCGGGCAGTTGGTGCAGCAGCGGCGTGAGGAAGATCCCCGGTGCGATCGTGTTGACCCGCACCCCGTCCCGGGCAAGGTCGCGCGCCATCGGCAGGGTCATGCCAACGATCCCGCCCTTGGAGGCGGCATAGGCCACCTGCCCCACCTGGCCGTCGAAGGCCGCGACCGAGGCGGTGTTGATGATGACACCGCGTTCGCCGTCGTCGGTGACGGGGTCTGCGGCCACCATGCCCTCGGCGGCCTGCGACGCGCAGTTGAAGGAGCCTCCCAGGTTCACGGTCACCGCTTTCATGAACAGCCCCGGGTCATGGGCGACGCCCTTGGACACGGTCTTGGCCGCCGGGCCGATACCGGCGCAGTTCATCAGGATCCGTTCCTGACCGTTGGCCGCGCGCACCTTGGCAAAGCCTTCGCGCACGCTCTCCGGGTCTGACACGTCGACGCGTGCGAAGATACCGCCAAGCTCCGCCGCCACTGCCGCGCCCCGGTCCTCGTTGAGATCGAAGATCCCCACCGGCGCGCCGGCGGCGGCGAAGGCCCGGGCCACCGCTTCGCCAAGACCAGAAGCGCCGCCGGTCACCACCAGGGGGGTGTCGCGCGATATGTGCATTCGTTATCTCCCATAACTATTTTAGGACACATCTATCAGGCGCGGTGTGTCGAGGCAATCGCGTTTGCGCTGTCGGAACGGTGCGCGGCGCGGGTCACGCTGCGGTGACAAGCGCGCGATTCGTGACAGGTTCGTGTTACCGGTCTGTGCAAGATCTGTGTGCGAGAGGTACACAAGCCGCCGTGGGGGGGCAACGCCCAGCCGGGCCCGGTCTGCAGGTCATGCACCTCGCATGCGCGATGAAGAAACGCCCCCAACCAGTCGGCGGGGGCGTCAAATCATGCGTCGCGCGCCAGCTGCGCCTTTGCGGCGGTCCAGAGGATTTCGCAGCGGGTGCCGCTGCGGCAATAGGCGAAGACCCTGCCCTCTGCCCCGCTCAGCACCTCGGCAAACCGGGTCACAGCGTAAGCCGTCGTGTCACGGCCTGCCTGTGGCACGTAGTGGGTCGCCAGACCCTGCGCCCGGCAGGCAGCCGCAATGGTTTCCCAGTCCGGTTGCCCGGGGTCTTCGGCGTCGGGCCGGTTGCACATCACCACGCGGTACCCGGCGGCGGCGATGTCGGCGACATCCGCGAGGCGGATCTGCGGTGCCACCGTCACCTGGTCGTCGAGGGCCTTCCAGTCGGAATGTGTTTCCATGCGCCCTCTTGGTACCGGTTGATCAGAGCTTGTTGACCGGCACCTTGAAGAAGACGTCGCCCTCTTCGTCGGCCGGTGGCATGTCGCCAGCCCGCATGTTGACTTGCAGGGAGGGGATAATCAACCGCGGCATCGCAAGCTGCGCGTCCCGTTCGGTGCGGAACTTGACGAAATCTTCCTTGGTCTTGCCGCCGCCGACGTGGATATTGTGGGCCTTTTCGTCCGCCACCGTGGTTTCCCACTGGATGTCGCGCCCGTTGGGCCCGTAGTCGTGGCACATGAACAGCCGGGTCTCGTCGGGCAGCGCCAGCACCTTCTGGATCGAATCGTACAAGATCGCCCGCGTCGCCGCCCGGAAAATCGGCGCGCGCCGAGCCGCCGTCCGGCATGAACAGCGTGTCGCCGACGAAGCCCGCGTCGCCCACCACATGGGTCATGCAGGCCGGCGTGTGGCCGGGCGTGTGCAGCGCGACGACTTTCATGGAGCCGATCGTGTAGGTGTCGCCGTCCTTGAACAGCGCGTCGAACTGCGAGCCGTCGCGCTGGAACTCGGTGCCCTCGTTGAAGATCTTGCCGAAGGTCTCCTGCACCGTGGTGATGTGCTCGCCGATGCCGATCTTGCCGCCGAGCTTGTCCTGGATGTAGGGCGCGGCCGAGAGGTGGTCGGCGTGGACATGGGTCTCGATCAGCCATTCCAGCTTGAGACCGTTGTCCTCGATGTATTTGATGATCTGGTCGGCGTGGTCGTAGGAGATCCGGCCAGCGGCGTAGTCGATGTCCATCACGCTGTCGATCACCGCGCAGGCGTTCGAGGCCGGATCCTTGACGACATAGGAAATCGTGTTGGTAGCTTCGTCGAAGAAAGCTTCGACCTCCGGCTTCACGGAGGTGTTTGCGGCGAAATCGGTGGCAAGGTCGTTCATGTCGGTCTCCCTTGGATCAGGGGTTTCCCCCCGGCGCTCTGGTCTATGGCCCGAAATCTGGCCTCAATGATGGATCCCGCGGGCCGCGGGCCCCGGCGTTGAAAGAGATGTAGGGCGCGCGAACCGGGTCGGCAAGAGATCACATGCGTTTTTTTGAATATTACTGATCGCGCCTGTTTTCACCCGTCGATACAGCGAACCGACAGCAAAAGGTGGCCGCCGGGCTGCGCCCTTTACCTGGCGCCCCGGGCCTGCCTGTATTGCGTTCATTCGGGCTTTCGGGTTGCAACTCCACCCAAACCGTCGTTTTTGGACACTCACGCTGGCCCGTTCCGGGCGTCAATCATTTGATCCCCAGCGACTATTCGTTTATTTGAATAGAACAGACGTCGATTTAGGAGACCCGGTCCGGCATGAACACACCCGTGATCACCCAGGACATGTCAGACGATGACATGGACAAGATGATGGCCTCGGCCTGTGACGCTTCGGCGCTTCTGAAGGCGATCAGTCACGAAGGACGGCTGATGATCCTCTGTGCGCTGGTGACGGGCGAGAAATCGGTCACCGAGCTCGAAGAGCTGTTGCACGCGCGCCAGGCCGCGGTTTCACAGCAGCTCGCGCGCCTGCGGATGGAGGGGCTCGTGACCCCGCGGCGCGAAGGCAAGGCGATCTACTACTCGCTCGCCGACGACCGGCCGCGCCGGATCCTCGAAGTCATGTACGAGATGTTCTGCACCGTGCCCGGTGGCGTGGACGGCAAGACGGCCTGATCCCGCGCGCCCTGCCTGGGCTTTCGGCTTTTGCCCGTCGGGCCGCAGGTCCAGATCGAAACCGTTTCAGATTGCGACAAGCAGACGAGGGATATTGATCCAGCTTCAAGAGTTTGAGCAAAATCCTGGGATCAGACTGTTTCAGTCCGATCCGTTTTTGCTCTAGGCTCGCGCCAGATCACCAGGGACGCGCCATGGCAGAGAGCTTCACCCCAGCCCCCGAAACCCAGCGTTCGCTCCGCAGCGCCTTCGCCCGGTTCGCCACCGGCGTCACCGTGGTGACCGCGATGAGCGACCGCGGGCCGATCGGGATCACCGCCAACAGCTTCGCGTCCGTGTCGCTCGACCCGCCGCTCCTGCTGTGGTGCCCGGCGAAGGTCTCGCGCCGTCACGACGCTTTCGTGAGTGCGGACCGGTTCGCGCTGCACGTGATGGGCACCGGCCAGGACAGCGTCACCTGGGGCTTCGCCAATACAGCCGAAGCCTTCGAACATTGCGAATGGCAGGCCTCCGAACACGGCGTGCCGCTGATCGCGGGGTGCCCGGCCCGGTTCGAGTGCAGCACCCGCGACCGTCTCGACGCCGGCGACCACACGGTTCTGATCGGCCAGATCGAGCGGGTGACCACCGCGCCCGAAACGCAGGTCCGGGTGTTTCTCGATTCCGATTACGGGCACTTCGTCGCCAGCTGACACCCATTCGGGGCAAAACGCTCGACGCCGGGGCCGCCCGCCGAGCCCAAGGCATGCCTCTGCCGTGGCCGCGGGCGTTTTCGCGCCAGAAAAAGCGGCGGGCGAGCGGGTGGGCGAACTCGGACGGGGGGTCAAGTATTTGTTTTGGCTTACGTTAGCGCAAACAAGAAATCGCGCGGGCGAACCCGGGCGACGGGCCGTGCCGGGTCAGCCCAGCACGACCGGTCGGCGATCTCCCGCCACGAAACGGCGCAGCACCGCCGGGTAGAGCTTGTGCTCCTCGACCAGCACCCGCGCGGCGAGGGTTTCGGGCGTGTCGCCGGGCAGGACCGGCACCCGCGCCTGGCCAAGCACCGGGCCGCCGTCGAGCTCTTCGGTCACTTCATGGACGGAACAGCCGGCCTCGGCGTCGCCCGCGTCGAGCGCGCGGGCATGGGTGTGGAGGCCAGGGTATTTCGGCAGCAGCGAGGGGTGGATGTTGAGCACCCGGCCGGCCCAGTGGCCGGTGAACCCCGGCGTCAGGATGCGCATGAAGCCGGCAAGACAGATCACGTCCGGCGCGGCGGCCTCGAGAGCTTCGGTCAACGCGGCCTCGAAACCTGCACGGTCGCCTTTGAAGGCCCGGTGATCGACCACCGCGGTCGGGATCCCGAGCGCCGCGGCCTTCGCCAGTCCCCCGGCACCGGGCAGGTTGGACAGCACCAGCACCGGGCGGGCGGGATGGTCGCCGACCATGCTTTCGGCCAGGGCGACCATGTTGGAGCCCGAGCCCGAGATCAGCAGCGCGACCCGTTTGGAAGCGGTTTGGCCGCGCGTTTCGCCGCGCGGTTGGTCGCCCGTTTCGCTGCCTGCGCTCACCCCAGCGACCCGAGATAGCTGACCCCGTCGCCGACCTGCACCACGCCGATCTGCATCACGGTCTCGCCCGCGCCCTCAACCGCCGCGCGCACGGCGGCAAGCTCTCCCGGCGCCACCGCGAGGATCATGCCGAGCCCGCAGTTGAAGGTCTTGAGCAGGTCCGCCTGCGCCATGCCCCCGGTCTCGGCGAGCCAGCCGAACACCGGCGGCAACGCCCAGTCGTCGAGATCGACCAGCGCGCCCAGCCCGTCGGGCAACACCCGGGGCAGGTTCTCGGTGATGCCGCCGCCGGTGATATGGGCGAGCGCGTGCACGCCGCCCGCCTCGATGGCCGCAAGCGCGGCGGTGACGTAGAGCCGCGTGGGCGCGAGCAGGGTCTCGCCGAGCGTGACCCCCGGAGCCCAGGGGCAGTCCGCGTCCCAGCCGAGGCCCGAGACCTCGACCAGTTTGCGCACCAGCGAGTAGCCGTTGGAATGCACCCCGTTCGAGGCGAGGCCGAGCAGCACGTCGCCCTCGGCGACATCCGCCGGCAGCGTGGCGCCGCGCTCCATCGCGCCGACCGCAAAGCCCGCGAGGTCGAAATCGCCTTTCGCATACATCCCCGGCATCTCCGCCGTCTCGCCGCCGATCAGCGCGCAGCGCGACTGCACGCAGCCCTCGGCGATGCCTTCGACGATCCGCGCCGCCACTTCGGTTTCGAGCTTGCCGGTGGCGAAGTAGTCGAGGAAGAACAGCGGCTCGGCCCCCTGGCAGACGAGGTCGTTGACGCACATGGCGACGAGGTCGATGCCGATCGTGTCGACATTGCCGGTATCGATGGCGATGCGCAGCTTGGTGCCGACCCCGTCGGTTGCGGCGACCAGCACCGGGTCGCGGATAGCCCGCCGCCTTGAGGTCGAACAGCGCGCCGAAGCCGCCGAGCCCGGCCATCACGCCCGGGCCGGTTGGTGCGCCGCGCGGCGGGTTTGATCCGCTCGACGAGTTGATTGCCGGCGTCGATGTCGACGCCCGCATCGGCATAGGTCAGCCCGTTCCTTTTTTCGGTCATAGGTGTCCCCCGGGGTCCGTTTGGGGCGTTCCTAGTCCGCACCCCAATGCGAGACAACCATATTGTGCGCCCTGCAGGCCCTGCCCCGGTGACTTGACCGCTCCGGCGATCGTGGTAAGTCGGGACCAGAGCGTTTCGAGCAAAGATGATCCGCGGGTACTCCGGACGCCTGCGGCGTTCTGTGGATATCGGCGGTGTCGTCATTGTCGATGAAGTCTCGAAACGCTTCCGGTGGGCCTGTAGCTCAATTGGTTAGAGCAGGGCGCTCATAACGCCTTGGTTGGGGGTTCGAAGTCCCTCCGGGCCTACCAGACAGTCCCCTGTTTTGACGGGACAACTTGTCGCCTCTGGAAAACGACGTCGATTCAGGTTGTTAGCGACCGCTTCCGCGGAAGGGGCCGCGTCTCTTGGTGCTGAGATGGGCATAACCGGAGGGAAACATCCCCGACAGGGAATGTGTCTCAGTGAACGTCCAAGAAAACTTTTGGGCGCATCGATCGAACGGGACCATTTGTGCTTTTGGAAGTCAGACCATTTCGGCGATTTGCTGGTTCCAAAGAAACGGCAGATTTCCAAGCCGGCTGAGTCGCGTGGCCGTCAACGACGGTGCGTGTCGTCCGTCGAGGATCGCTCGCACCACATCCGGAGCGAGAAACGCGAGTTGAAGAGACCTTGAAACGTCGCCGGCGTCAATTTCCTCGGCCTCTGCGATCTCCTTCAGCGACATCGGGTTGTCGGATCGACCGTACGCGGCCAGCCGCCGTCGGGCGTCCAAGATGGTGCGGATCAAGTTTGGATCCGGGCTGGCCGCGTCACCTGAAGCGCCTTGCAGGATCAGCTTGAGCTCGGCTCCGCGTCGGGCCAATTTGATCTCGGTTTTGATTTCGAATGTGACACTTTGGTCGGCGTATCTCTCCGGAAGCGAAAGCGCTGGCCCTAATTCGATCGTCGCGCACAGCGTTTCCTCCGTGAGATCGATCCGCTGGGTGATCGCTCGGAGCAATGTTTTGCAGCCTCGTGATTCCGGCGCCCGCAGATGCTCCTGAATCTGCGTGAGTCCGTCGAGGACTTCCGCGTTACGCCCATGTGCCTCGGAAAAAAGCTGCGCCGTTGTCGTCGGCTTCTCCAGCTGGCAACCAACGGCCCGCGCAAGTGCGGTCTCGATTTCGTTGGCGGGGATACGCCACCCTGAGGCGCCTGCCCCGACGCTGCTGTCGACGAGCAAAGGGCTCACGTAATACCGATACCGGCGCCCGTTCTTCTTGGAATGCACCGGACGCATTCGCTTGCCACCGGGGTCAAAGAGTTTTCCGGCCAATGGGCTTGGACTGGCCGCATCGGATTTATCGCAGTGGCGGACACGGTTTGTCTGGAGCATCCCTTGAACGCGGTCCCATGTCTCTTGGTCAACGATCGCCTCGTGTTGCCCGTCGTAGGTCTTTTCCCGATGCCGTGTCTTACCGATGTAGACCGGGTTGGAGAGCATCGCGTAGAGCTTTCCCTTCGAAAAGGAACAACCGCCGCTCCGGCGCCCTGCCCTGCTGGTCCGCACCGGCGTCCAGATACCATTCTTTTCCATCTCGGCCTGAAGGAGCCGTGCCGAACCAAGCTCGAGATACCGGGTGAAAATGTGGCGCACGGTCGTCGCCTGTTCGGCATCCACGACCAGTCTCCGGTTCTCGGCTCGATAGCCGATTGGGGGAACGCCTCCCATCCACATGCCCTTCGCCTTTGAGGCCGCGATCTTGTCGCGGATGCGTTCGGCCGTGACCTCACGTTCAAACTGAGCGAAAGACAGCAGCACATTAAGCGTTAAGCGCCCCATACTTGACGTCGTGTTGAACTGCTGGGTGACCGACACAAAGGACACCCCTGCCCCATCGAAGATCTGAACGATACGCGCGAAGTCGACCAGCGAGCGGGTCAGACGGTCGACCTTGTAGACAACAACAACGTCGATCTCGCCCGACTCGACGGCACTCAGCAGACGGATGAGCGCGGGACGTTTCATCGATCCCCCCGAGAAGCCACCGTCATCAAAAAGATCCGGCGCCTCGCTCCACCCTTCGTGACGCTGACTCAGGATGTAGGCGCTGCAGGCTTCGCGTTGCGCGTCGAGCGAATTGAAGTCTTGTTCGAGCCCTTCTTCCGTCGACTTCCGGGTGTAGATCGCGCACCGCAGACGCTTGACCATCAGCTTGCCTTTCGGTTTTCGCGCAGCCCGAAGAACTTCGGTCCGTTCCGGCTGACACCCGTGATTGCTCGCGCGACACCGGACAGAGATCCAAATGTCTTTCCCCGCCAGAGGTACCCGCCCTCGATCACGTGAACTTCGTGCCGGTCTCCCCGCCATTCCCGAACCAGGCGGGTGCCGGGTGCGGGTCGCAGCGCCATCGAAACATCACCGATCTTCTTGCTTGGATCGACGGCCCCGATCGGGCCACGTGTCTCGAGCGCCGACATCCTGCGCGCCAGCTCGTGGTCAAATCCGCCATAGAGCTCTGCTTGCGATTTCCAGGCAATACCAAGCATCAAGAAGCGTTTTCTGGCGCCCTTTGGGGCGTCGCGTCCCCAGGTCTTGTGCCAAACTGCCCGGAGCTCCGCGTTCTCCATGCCTTTGAGGGCAGCTACCTTGAGCTCAAGCGCATTGTGCGGCGCAGCCACCAGTCTGGCGGTCTCCGAGTGGCCGTCCACGGGATCATTTCGCATCGAGACGCCCGTCCGATCCTGACGGCGAGACGATCCGATAACGAGCCGGTTTGTCGTTCGACGGCCGTTCCCGGACAATCAGGAAACCTGCCTGCCGCAGTCTCGACAATGCCGCTCGTGTCGTGTGCGCCTGCCAGCCCAGCTTGCTGCAGATCCTGGCGACACTGACGCCAGTCGGAGCCCTCAGCATTCGGATGAGCTGGGTCTGTTTTGTGACCCGAGCCTCGATTTTCGGACTACGGCGCTTCTTCAAAGTCGGGGCGCGTGGTCCTTCGTCCGTGCGATCGATGGTTGGATTCGGCATGTTCGTCTCCTGGGGCTTGCCGCGGCGGCAATATCGCCGCTGCTACCGAGCAGAGCCCGGATGTCCGGGCGGAGACGTCTTGAGTTTGTCTAACCTCGTGGCAAGTACCGCTCGCTTCGTCCTGGAAGTCCAGTCCGAAGTGAAACACGGGCACGTCCGCTCTGGCACGCGGAGCGGACACTCGGTCGGCATGTTGTGATTGGCCGCTTCTCTAATTGGGTGTTTGGGTCAAGCTCATTTTCCTTCTTCAATTTGGGGTGTTGCCACTCATCCGGGTCACGCTTCTCTTCGCAGTCTGGGTGATGCCTTGTGGGCACCGCTGCATGCATGTGTCGGATTGGCCGTGGAGAGCCTTGCTTTGAGACGCGCTTCACGCTGCGCAGCAGCCAATTTCGGCTTCATCCACGAACCTCGTCCGGTGAGGACGACCCCGTCCGGGTTTGGTGTCGGGCTTTCAGATCATGCCATGCCCTCCACCTTCTCCGGACGGAACTCCGTGCCGTCTGCCCACATGCGGTGCAGCAGGACGGCCAGTTTGCGCGCGACCGCGACGACGGCGCGTCGCCGTCCTTTGGTGCGCATCAAGCGCATCCCCCACGTCTTGATCTGCGATCCCGCCATCGTTCGCATGAGCAGCGCATTCGCGGCAGCATAAAGCGTGGCGCGCACATCCCGGTCACCGGCTTTCGATATCCGACCAGGGTTGTCGTGCTCACCCGACTGATACCTTCGGGGCGTCAGCCCGAAATGCGCGGCAACCGTGCGGGAGCGTTTGAAGCGCGCAGGGTCATCGACAGCCGCCTTGAAGGTCAGCGCCGCAATCGGTCCGACGCCTGGGACGGTCATCATGCGCATGCAAACCTCATCATGGCCGGCGGCGCGTTTGACCCGCCGATCCAGTTCCAGAAAGTGCTGATAGAGGACAAGCCGCGCATCCAAGAGCGGCAACAGCGCATGGGCCAGAACTTCATCGACCTCGATCATCGGGCGGACAACGCCGTCAAAGCTGCCATGCTTCACGCATTTGGGAAGGCGGATGCCAAAGATCTTCAGGAGTCCGCGAGCCTCATTCGCCAGATCGATCGTCTTGCTGAGCAACGCCTTGCGGGTGCTGAGCAATGCGCGGACGCCATGCGCCTCCCGGCTCTTCATATGGACCGGGCTGAACCACCCTGTGCGCAGGACTTGGGCGATCCCACGTGCATCGTTCCTGTCGGTCTTGTTCCGCATCGCCGAAAGCGCGGCATTCACTTGCCGCGCCTCCATGCAGACGACATCGAAGCCCTCACCGGTCAAGCCATAGAAAAGATGCTGGCTCATCGTGCCCGCCTCGAAGCCAACGCGTTCAATCGAATGCGGGAAGCTGGTCAGGCATTGCGTGATATCACTGATCTCGCAAGGCAGTTCCCGTTCAAGGACCACCTTTCCCCTGGTGTCTACGATGCACAGTGCACACGACCGCAGCGATACATCCAAGCCAGCAAAATACTCCATCATCTCTCTCCCATGCTCACAGAATGCCTGTGATCCTATCGGGAGCTCGACCTCAGATCAGGGACCGCCCAA
>CAVWAE010000017.1:0-149012 GCA_963752895.1 uncultured Alphaproteobacteria bacterium | reverse complement strand
ACCATCGCGTTGACCGTCAACAGGCTCAGAGACGGTGGGCAATCGATCAGGATGTAATCGAGGCCGAGATCGTCGACATCGGGCGCGCGCAGCGCGTCGTGCAGCATGGTGCTACGCTTTTCGTTCGCGGAGAGCTCGATGTCGGCCGAGGAAAGATCCGTGGTCGCGGGCGCGATCCACAGCCCTTCCGTTTCCGTTTGCAGCATCACGTTCTGCAGCGGGGTGTCTTCGAGCAGCAGATCGTAGGTCGTCAGATCCCGATCCTTTGGCTCGACACCGATGCCGGTGGAGGCATTGCCCGAGGGTCGATGTCGACGATCAGCACGTTGTACCCCTGGGCTGCAAGTTCGGCGCCGAGGTTGATGGCCGTCGTCGTTTTCCCGACACCACCCTTCTGGTTGGTGATCGCGATGATCTTGGGCTTTTTGGGCCGCGTAGTCTCAGACACGACGAATACTCCGGAGTTTCAGGATGGTGGACTCGCGATCGGTCCGGCTGGGGAAGGTATCGAGCCGAAACGCCCAGCTTGCAAGGCCCAGATCGATCTCCTTCGCTTGACCGGTGCCTTTCAGGAACAGAGCGATTCCCTCCGGCGCGAGGTGCCGGATTGCATAGCCGATGAGGTCTGGAAGCGGCGCGAGCGCGCGCGCCGAAACCACGTCGGCGTTCAACGGAGACAGGGATTCGATGCGTTCGGAGAGGACCGTCACGGCGGTCCCGGTTTCGCGCGCGACGGTGCGCAGGAACGTGGCTTTGCGCTGGTCGCTCTCGACACAGGTAATTTTCAGGTCGGGGTGTGTCTCGGCGGCAAGAATCGCGACGATCATGCCCGGGAATCCGCCCCCACTGCCGAGATCGACCCAGGTCCCGCGGTCGGTCTCCGCGATTTCGAGCAGTTGCGCCGAATTGGCGAAATGCCGGGTCCAGAGATTTGGGATGGTGGATTTCGACACCAGGTTGATGGCCGGGTTCCACTTTTTGAGCAGATCGGCATAGGCCGTCAGCCGGTCGTGTGTTTCACGTGAAACATCGAACATCTCCGCGAATCGCGTCGCGTCCCGGGTCATGCAGACGCCGCGCGGGCGTGTTGGCGCAGTTTGGCCAGGATCAGGGTCAGCGCCGCTGGCGTCATTCCCTCGATCCGTCCCGCCTGAGACAGGTTTTCCGGGCGAATCCGGGAAAGTTTTCCTGCAAGCTCGCGGGTCAGACCATCCAAGCCTGCGTAGTCAAAATCCGGCGGGATCGCTTCCGCTTCATCGCGTTTCAGCGCCGCCACCTCGCGTTTCTGCCGTTCGATGTACTGCGCATAAAGCGCGTCGCGGGAGACCTGGGTCCGGACCGCCGGCGCCGTTTTCGCGAGATCTTCCGACGCGGAAGCGACCTGATCGAAAGCGACACCGGGGATCGACAGGAGTTCGAAACCCGTCCGACGCGTCCCGTCTTCACTGACTTCGACCCCGCAGGCTCGCGCCTCTCGCGGCGTGAAGGACAACGCATCCAGCTGTGCCTTCGCCTCTTTCAATGCGTCCATCTTGTCGCCGAACACGCGCCGGCGCTCCTCCGACACCAGGCCAAGCTCGAGACCGAGCGGCGTGAGGCGTTGATCGGCATTATCCGCCCGCAGCGAAAGTCGGAACTCCGCGCGCGAGGTGAACATGCGGTAGGGCTCCGTCACGCCCCGGGTCACGAGATCGTCGATCATGACGCCGATATAGGAATCGGTGCGCGAGAAAATGACCGGATCCAGTTCCGCCACCCGGCGCGCCGCGTTGATACCCGCGACAAGGCCCTGCGCACCGGCCTCTTCATACCCGGTGGTGCCGTTGATCTGACCGGCGAAATACACGCCCTGCACCGCACGCAGCTCCAGGGTCTGACGCAAGGCGCGTGGATCGACGTAGTCGTATTCGATCGCGTAGCCCGGCTGTTCGATCCGCACCAATTCGAGCCCGCGAATCGAGCGCACGTAATCCTCCTGGACTTCGCGCGGCAGTGAGGTCGAGATCCCGTTCGGGTACACCGTGTCGACATCCAGCCCTTCCGGTTCGAGGAAAACCTGGTGCGAGCTCTTGTCGGCGAACCGCACCACCTTGTCTTCGATCGACGGGCAATAGCGCGGACCGACACCGTCGATATGGCCGCCGTACATCGCCGACCGGTCCAGGTTGGCGGTAATGATCTCATGGGTCTGTTCGTTGGTGTGGGTGATCCCGCAGGACACCTGCCGCGCCACCGGCGCGGTGTTCAGGAACGAGAACATCTCCGGCGTCTCGTCACCCGCCTGGGTGCCGACAACGTCCCAATCGATGGTCCGTCCATCCAGGCGCGGCGGCGTGCCGGTTTTCAACCGGCCCAACGGCAAGTCGAGTGCCGCGATCTGCTCCGCGAGCCGGACCGATGGCCGGTCGCCCATCCGCCCGCCGGCGCTCTGCTGGTCTCCGATATGGATGATGCCGCGCAGAAACGTGCCGGCGGTGAGGATGACGGCGCGGGACGTGATCTCGCTGCCATCGGCCAGAGCCACGCCGCGCACAGCGCCAGCCCCAATCAAGAGCTCGGTCACTTCGCCTTCGACGAGCGAGAGGTTTTCGGCCCCTGCCACCTCCTGCGCCATCGCGGTGCGGTACAACGTCCTGTCCGCCTGTGCGCGCGGCCCCTGCACCGCAGGCCCCTTGCTGCGGTTCAGCAGGCGAAACTGGATGCCCGCAATGTCGGCCACCCGCGCCATCGCTCCGTCGAGCGCATCGATTTCCCGCACGAGGTGGCCTTTTCCGAGCCCGCCTATAGCCGGGTTGCAGGACATCACGCCGAGATCGCCGGCCCGCAGCGACACCAGAACGGTGCGCGCGCCCATCCGGGCCGCGGCCAGCGCAGCCTCCGTGCCGGCGTGCCCGCCACCGACGACAACAATATCGACAGCCGAATGTTTCACGTGAAACATGCCTCCTGACCGCTACTTCCCGATACAGAAACTCGAAAAAATCTCGTCGAGTATGTTCTCCACATCGATCCGACCGACGATCGAATCAAGGGCCCGAATGGCGCGGTGGATTTCCTCCGCCGCCAGTTCGGTCTGTTCGCCCCCCGCCAATACAGCAATTCGCGCACGTTCCAAACCCTCGACCGCGGTCGACATGCCGACGCGGTGACGCTCGCGGATCGCTGTACCGGCATGCGCCGCCCGTGCCGACAGGATACCGCCGACACGCTCCACCAGCACGTCCACACCGGCCCCGGTCTTTCCCGATACCGCGAACCCCTCGCGCCCGAGATCGGCCTTGCCTTCCACGACGAGATCCTCGGGACCCGGTTCCAACCCGGTTCCCCGGTCTCCCTCGACGGTAAGGAATATTCTCAGATCCGCGCCCAGCGCCCGCTCGCGCGCCCGCGCGATACCGATGCCCTCAACCTCATCCGCCGCATCCCGCAGACCAGCCGTGTCGAGCACGGTGACCGGCAAGCCGTCGAGGTCCATCCGCACCTCGATGACATCCCGCGTGGTGCCCGCGATCTCCGATGTGATCGCCGCCTCGCGCCCGGCGAGCGCGTTGAGAAGCGTGGACTTGCCCGCATTCGGCGGCCCGACGATCGCCACCTCGAACCCGTCCCGGATCCGCTCCGCGACCCGCACACCATCACGCTCCCGCGTCAGGCCAGACGACACGCCCGCGATCAGCGACAGTACCTCGGGGCCGACATCGACGGGAACTTCCTCGTCGACGAAATCGATCGTCGCTTCGATCAGCGCCGCCGCACGGATCAGATCAACCCGCCAGGCCTCGGCCTTATCCCCCAGAGCGCCGGACAGAACCCGCAAGGCCTGCTGGCGCTGCGCTTCCGTTTCCGCGTCGATCAAATCGGCGAGACCCTCGACCTGCGCGAGGTCCAGCCGCCCGTTTTCCAGCGCCCGACGGGTGAACTCGCCCGGCTCCGCCACCCGCAGCCCGGCGACATTTCCCAACACACGCAGCACCGCATCGACCACCGCGGTGGACCCGTGGACCTGGAGCTCGACCACGTCCTCGCCGGTGAAACTGTGCCCGGCCGGGAAGCTGAGCACGAGCGCTTCGTCGAGCACGACACCGTCCGGCCCGGTCACTTTGCGAAGCCCGCGCACCTCGGGCAGCGTCCCGCACAGGGACGCGCCGGCTTCGAACGCCCGCGTCCCGGAGATCCGGACAACGGCCACGCCCGCTTTGCCCCTGGCCGAGGCCAGGGCGAAAATGGTGTCCATCACGAAGCCTCTCAGGTTTGACCCGAGCGCCTCAGGCGTTCATCGAATCGAAGAACTCGGCGTTGGATTTGGTTTGCTTGAGTTTGGAAATCAGGAACTCGATGGCATCGGTCGTGCCCATCGGGTTGAGGATCCGGCGCAGAACATAGGTCTTCTGCAGATCTTTCGGGTCGACCAGAAGCTCCTCTTTCCGGGTGCCGGACTTGAGAATGTCCATCGCCGGGAAGATCCGCTTGTCGGAGACCTTGCGGTCGAGCACGATCTCGGAGTTGCCGGTGCCCTTGAATTCTTCGAAGATCACCTCGTCCATCCGGCTACCGGTGTCGATCAGCGCGGTGGCGATGATGGTGAGCGATGCCGCCTTCCTCGATGTTCCGGGCGGCGCCGAAGAAACGCTTGGGCCGCTGCAGCGCGTTGGCGTCGACACCACCGGTCAGGACCTTGCCCGACGAGGGTACCACGGTGTTGTACGCACGGCCAAGGCGGGTGATCGAATCGAGCAGGATCACCACGTCGCGCTTGTGCTCGACGAGGCGCTTGGCCTTCTCGATGACCATCTCGGCCACCTGGCACGTGCCGGGTCGCCGGCTCGTCGAAGGTCGAGGCGACGACCTCGCCCTTCACCGAGCGCTTCATGTCGGTGACTTCCTCGGGGCGCTCGTCGATCAGCAGCACGATCAGGTAGCACTCCGGATGGTTCGTCGCGACCGAATGGGCAATGTTCTGCAAGAGCACGGTTTTACCGGTCCGTGGCGGCGCGACGATCAGCGAACGCTGGCCTTTGCCGACCGGTGCGACGAGGTCGATGATCCGGGCCGAACGATCCTTCGTCGTCGGGTCGTCGGTCTCCATTTTCAGCCGCTCGTCGGGATGCAGCGGCGTCAGGTTTTCAAAGGCGACCTTGTGCCGCGCCGTCGCCGGATCCGAGAAGTTGATCTTTTCCACGTTGGTGATCGCGAAATAATTCTCGTTCTCGCCCGGCGCAGAAATCACACCTTCGACCGTATCCCCGGTCCGCAGCGAGTGCTTCCGGATCATGTCCGGCGACATGTAGATATCGTCGGGACCGGGCAGGTAGTTGGCTTCCGGGCTGCGCAGGAACCCGAACCCGTCCTGGACCACTTCCAGCACGCCTTCGCCGCCGATCTCCCACCCGTCCTCCGCGCGCTCTTTCAGGATCGAGAACATCATATCGCCCTTGCGCATGGTCGAGGCGTTTTCGATCTCGAGCTCTTCGGCGAGGGAAAGCAGATCTTTCGGCGATTGAGCCTTGAGCTCGGACAGGTTCAAGCGATCGGTCATCAGGATATCCGTGGACGGCGCCCGAAGCGCGGTCTCTCATGTAAAGGGAAATACGTCGCGCCGGACGGCACGCTTGGCGGGCCATATAGGCTGCGGGTCGCTTCGAGTCAATCCGGGCTCAGAATTTCACGATCACCGCGAAGACGATCACCAGCATCAGCAGGGTCGGAAACTCGTTCATCATCCGGTAGCGTTTACCGGGCAGCGTGTTGGTCCCCGCCGCGAACTCCTTGCGCCGCGCGGCAAGCCACATGTGGAACCAGGTCATCGCGATCACCGAGATCCCCTTGGCCCAGGGCCAGACCAGGCTCCAGTCGATGATGCCCGGCGTCAGCACAAGCGCGAGACCGGAGACCCAGGCGACAATCATCGATGGGTTCATGATCGCCTTGAGCAGGCGCCGTTCCATCGTCTTGAACATCTCGTCTGTCTCGGATCCCGGCGCGACCTGTTCTACGTGATAGACGAACAGTCTCGGCAGGTAGAACAGCCCGGCCATCCAGGTGATGATGGCGATCACGTGGAGCGACTTGGACCAGAGATAGATGTCAGCCAGCCAATCGAACATTTCTGGGGTCCTTGTTCCGATTCTGCCCGTCCCTCCCTTAATAAAAGAAAGAAGAAATAAAAAGATGTTGTTGTCTTAGGGGCTGTGGGTGTTCTGGATTACGTGATCACCCACCGATATGCCCACAGATCGGCGCGGCCGGGAAAACTCAGGGAAAACCCCGAGGGTCGCTCGCCAAGACATTGGTTTTAAACAATAAAAGGTAATTCGATTCTGAGGATAACTCCCTTGGAAACCGGTTGATCGGAACAATCTCGGGAAAACCGCTCCATTGGTTCCCACATGTGTACAATCACCCGCGAACTCGCGGGACGAGTCAGAGGTCTTTCCACCGGCCCGCGAACGCGCCAAGATTCACCCGAACCGCACCACGGAACAAACCCGGATTACCCACAGGCCCGTCCACATGCCCCATGCCTTCGTCCTGGCCTCCGGATCCGAGATCCGGGCAACGCTGCTCCGCAATGCCGGCCTGACCGTTGAGGCGGTTGTGGCGCGGATCGACGAAGACGCCATCAAGGCGGCCATGCTTGGCGAGGGGGCGAAGCCGCGCGACGTCGCTGATGCGCTCGCCGAGCATAAGGCGCGCCGAGTCTCCGCGAAACGCCCCGAAGCCTTCGTGCTCGGGTGCGACCAGGTGGCCGAGGTCAGGGGCAAGCTGTTGTCGAAACCCGAAAGCCCCGCCGAGGCGCGCGCCCAGCTGCGCGAGCTGTCGCACCATACCCACAAGCTGCTTTCGGCCGCGGTCATCTGTTCTGCCGGTCAGCCGATCTGGCGCCATGTCGGCGTGGTCCGGCTGACGATGCGGGACCTGTCGGAGGCCTATATCGACGATTATGTCGACCGAAACTGGGAGAGCATCCGCCACTCCGTTGGCGGCTACAAACTCGAGGAAGAAGGCGTGCGCCTGTTTTCGCGTATCGATGGCGACTACTTTACGGTTCTGGGTTTGCCTTTGACCGAGCTCTTGTCGTACCTCATCGACAGGGGAGAGCTTGCGATATGACCACGGCACCAATTCCGCTCGCGGGCGTGTTGCAGACCGCCGACAAGCCGAGCGAGATGACGCGGATATACGACCACTGGTTGCAAGCCACTGGCCTGCCGGGGCGGTTCGTCCCGCTCACCGTCGCGCTCGAAGACCTCGGCGATGTCGTCCAGCTGCTGCCCAAGGCCGGGTTCATCGGGCTCAACATCACCCGTCCCTACCAGCAGCTCGTGCTGGATTATGCCGATATCGTCACCGACCGGGCTGCGCTCATGTCCGGCGCCAACACGCTCATCTTCCGGCGTGACGGCAAGACCCATGCCGACAACACCGACGGCTACGGGTTCATCGAAAACATCCGCCAGAACGCGCCGGGATGGAACCCGAAGTCGGGCCCCGCCGTGATCTTCGGCGCCGGGCGGGCGGCGCGCGAGGCGGTGACGGCGATGCTGGAGGTCGGGGTCGACGAGATTCGGATCGCCAACCGGACCAAGCCCCGGGCCGAGGCTCTGCGCAGGGAGTTCGGCGGCCGTATCCAGGTGTACGACTGGGTGAAAGCCGGCAACGCGCTTGAAGGCGCCACCACCATGGTCAACGCGACCCCGCTCGGCTCACCCGGACGGCAGGATTTTCGCGTGCCGCTCGACGCGCTGAGACCGGGCTGCGTGGTGTCGGACCTGGCGATTTCACCCAACATCACCCGCCTTCTGCGGGTGGCGATCGACGCCGGATGCTATCCTGTCGACGGGATCGGCATGGCGCTCTACCAGGCGGCCCCGGCGTTCGAACGCTGGTACGGCGAACGCCCGGTGGTCGACGCCGCCGCCCGCGCGGCCGTTGTCGCGGCCTATACCGAATGAGCCGGCCCACCGTCATCGGGCTGACCGGGTCGATCGGCATGGGAAAGTCGACCACCGCGGCGATGTTCGCGGCGGCCGGCGTCGCGGTCTGGGATGCCGATGCGGCGGTTCACCGGCTCTATGCGCCGGGCGGGCGCGCCGTTGAGCCGATCCGGGCGCTCAGGCCGCAAGCGGTCACCAACGGCGCGGTCGACCGGGACGCGCTCAAGGCCTGGATCAAGACCGATCCCGGCGCGCTTGCCGGGATCGAGGCCATCGTACATCCGCTCGTTGCGGCCGACCGCGCGGCCTTCATCGCAAACACGAAGGCGGATATCGTCGTGCTCGATATCCCGCTGCTGTTCGAGATCGGGGCGGTTTCCGAGGTCGACATCGTCGTCGTGGTGACGGCGCCGGAAAAGATGCAACGCGAACGGGTTCTGGAGCGCGACCGGATGGATCTCGCAACGTTCGAGACTATTCTGAACAAACAGATGCCCGATGCCGACAAGCGCGCGCGGGCGGATTTCGTGATCGAAACCGTCGAGATCGACGCCGCGCGCAGGCAGGTCCACAGGGTGATCGATGCCGTCAGGGAGGGGTTGGCCCATGCGTGAAATAGTCCTCGACACCGAAACCACCGGGTTCGATCCCAAGACCGGCGACCGCATGGTCGAGATCGGCGCGATCGAGCTCATGAACCACATGCCCACCGGCAACACCTATCACCAGTACATCAACCCCGAACGCGACATGCCGAAAGGCGCGTTCGAGGTACACGGGCTCGGGCCCGATCTTCTGATCCCCGCGCGTCCGCCCGAAGGCGGCGAGGTGATCCTGAAGGACAAACCGGTGTTTCGCGAGATCGGCCAGGCGTTTCTGGATTTCATCGGCGACGCCAGGTTGGTGATCCACAACGCCAAGTTCGATGTGCCGTTCCTGAACGCCGAACTCGGCTGGATCAACCTGCCGCATATCCCGATGGAGCGGGCCATCGACACGCTCGACATCGCGCGAAAGAAATTCCCGGGCTCGCCGGCCTCGCTCGACGCGCTTTGCCGCCGCTTCGGGATCGACAATTCGCACCGCACGCTGCACGGCGCACTGCTCGACAGCGAGATCCTCGCCGAGGTCTATCTCGAGTTGATCGGCGGACGTCAGCCGGGGCTTGTCCTGTCGCCTGCATCGCAGGGCAGCCAGAAGGCCGACCAGACGGGTGGCGGAGACTGGCGGCCGGGGCCGCGCCCCGCCCCGCTCGCGCCCCGTCTCACAAAAGAGGAAGCCGCCGCCCATACCGCCTTCGTGGACGGGATGGGCGACGGCGCGCTTTGGAAGAAGTTCCGGGTCAGTTCGCCGGAGTAGGCGCTTCGGCCTGGCCGGCCGCCGCGCGGCGCGCGATTTCCTGGCGGTACAGCGCGACGAAATCGACGCTGTCGAGATTGACCGGCGGGAAGCCGCCATCGCGCGTCACGTCGGAGACGATGCGGCGCACGAACGGAAACAGCATCCGCGGGCATTCGATCAGCAGGAACTGCGCGAGGTGCTCTTCCGGCACGTTTTCGATCAGGAAGATCCCGGCATAGTCGAGCTCGAGCAGGAACAGCGGCTCGCCGCCGCCTTGATTGGCCGAGTTCACCTTGAACTTGGTGATGACCTCGAACTGGTTGTCGACTGTGCGCTTCTTGGCGTCGAGCGCGACTTCGACTTTCAGCTCCGGCTTTACTTCGCCCTTGGCACCCTTTTGCGACAGGATGTTCTCGAACGACATGTCGCGGATGAACTGACCAAGGATCTGCATCTTGGGTTGGGGGGCTTGGGCTTGGTCTTCCGGTTTCGTCGGTGTTTTGGCTTCGTCGGCCATGAATATCTCCCTGCAAATAGGCACCTTCGAGGGGGTGCTTAGCAGGTCCGACCCGAAGCCTCAATTGACTTGAAGCCCCTCAGTGCTTGGTCCAGCCTGACGGGCTGCGCGCGGAGGGGTGCGTGGGGCGTCTCGAACCGGTCACCTCGGTGAACTCACCATCGATCACATCGCCGTCCGTCTCCCGCGGCGGCGCGGTGAACGGATCCTCGCTCTGGGCGCCCATGGTAAAGCTCTGCACCCGCACCCGTTCGCGCAATTTCCGAAACACCCAGTGCCGGACCGGCGGGACCAGAAGCGCAAAACCGATCGCGTCGGTGAAGAACCCCGGTGTAAGCAGCAGCGCGCCGGAAAACAGGATCATCGCCCCATGCGCCAAAGGCTCGGTCGGATCGTTCAGCGCCTGGAACGATTGCTGCAACTGCCTGAGCGCCAACGACCCCTGTTGACGCACCAGCCAGGAGCCGATGACCGCGGTCGCGAACACGATCGCGAGGGTCCAGCCGAGGCCGATCACACCGCCGATCTGGATGAACAGGGCGATCTCGATCATCGGAATCGCAATGAAGAGCAATAGCAGCGGCATGACATCCTCGTTGGTGCGGCGCCGGCCTTGTGGACTTGTCGGCAGCGCTTGCCTACATATGTGCCGTCAGCGCGGGTTTTCAAACCGCGCCGGAAAATGAGGTCTGCATGTCGTCGTCACCCGTGATTCAACTCCTGATACTTGCGGCTATCGCAATATTCCTGCTCTTGCGTCTGCGAGACGTGCTGGGAACCCGCGAGGGATTCGAAAAGCCCGTGGTGACTCGCAAGGGGGATGAGAGGGATGCGCGCCGCGATCGCTTCGAAGTGATCGATGGCGGCCCCGATCCCGACATCACCGACCATGTCGATGACGACAGCCGGGCGGCGGCGGCGCTGACGGCGATGAAACAGGCAGAGCCGTCGTTTACGGTCGGCGAATTCCTTGGCGGCGCGCGCGGTGCCTACGAGATGATCCTGATGGCCTTCGAGAAGGGGGACCTCGCCAGCATTCGTCCCTTCCTGTCGGATGATGTCTACGAAACCTTCGCCGCCGTGGTCGAAGCGCGCGAGCAGAAGGGCCTCAAGATCGACAGCCAGTTCGTCGGTCTGCGCGAGCTGAAACTGGTCGGCGCGAATTTCGATACCACGACCCGCGAGGGCGAAGTCACCATGCGTTTTGTCGGCGAGTTGACCTCGGTGGTCCGCGACAAGGCGGGCGATATCGTTGAAGGCAACCCGAACGAGGTGAAGCGCCAGAAAGATGTCTGGACCTTCGCCCGCGTCATGGGGTCGGACAACCCGAACTGGCAACTCGTCGCCACGGGTGAGTAACCCATGCGGCGGCTTCTCGGCCTTGCCGTAGCCGCATTCCTGGTGACCACCGGGGCGACCACGGGGCAAGCCCGCGCCGGGCTCGCCGAGGCCGGCATCACCATCCTGTCCTTCGCTGACCTCGCCGGTTGGGCCGAAGACGATCATGCGGCCGCTTTCGACGTGTTTCGCGAGACCTGCGCGCATCTCGATGACGGCCAGTGGCGCCCGATCTGCACCCTAGCGAAGGCCTATGACGGCCCCGCGCGCACGTTTTTCGAGCTGTTCTTCCGCCCGGTTCTGATCGAGGACGGCAAGGACGGGTTCTTCACCGCCTATTATGAGCCGCAACTCTGGGGCGCGCGGTTTCGCACCCCCCGGTTCGATTACCCTGTCTACCGGTTGCCGCCGGAAGCCGCCGGTGGGGACCGCTGGTTGACCCGCAGGGAGATCGAGACCAGCGGCGCGCTCGAAGATCGTGATCTCGAGATTGCCTGGGTCGATGATCCGGTAGCCCTGCAATTCATGCAGATCCAGGGATCGGGGCGGATCAGGCTCATGGACGGCACCACGATCCGGCTCGGCTACGCCGGGTCCAACGGCCAGCCCTACCGCTCGCTCGGCGGCGAACTCGTCCGGCGCGGCATCTATGACAAGCACCAGGTTTCCGAGGCGGTGATCGGCAACTGGGTGCGCCGCAATCCCGAGGCGGGGCGCAGGCTCCTGCAACACAACAGCTCCTACGTGTTTTTTCGCGAGCTCGACGACCTGCCCGCGCACCGCGGGCCGCGCGGCGCGATGAACCGGTCGATCACCGCGGAACGGACTTTGGCGGTCGATCCGGAATACACGCCGCTTGGCGCGCCGGTCTGGCTCGAAAAACGCGGCGACGGCCCGTTCAACCGGTTGATGGTGGCGCAGGATACCGGCTCGCGGATCAAGGGCGCGCAGCGCGCCGACATATTCATCGGCACCGGTGACGACGCCGGGCGCCGCGCCGGCCGGATCAGCGATCCCGGGCGCATGGTCGTGTTCTTGCCGATCCAGCGCGCCTATGCGCTCGACCCGGAGGGGTGAGCATGGCGCCCCGCAAGCCCCGACATATCCGCCCCGACGAGTTGGATCTCTGGAACAAAGTCGTCCGGCATGCCGAACCGATGCACCCCGACCGCCCCATGTCGGCGCCGAAAGCCCCCGCGCCAGTCAAACAAACCCCCGTATGGCAGCCGCAGAAGGGGTTCCGCCTGGGCGAAACCGCCCCGCCCCGCGCCGCCAAGCATGACTTCGCGCCGTCGATCACCGATCACGTGAAGCAGCACCCGGTGCGGATGGATCACAAACGTTTCGGGCAGTTGAAGAAGGGCCGGCTCAGCCCCGAGGCGCGGATCGATCTGCATGGGATGACCTTGGCCCAGGCGCATCCGGCGCTCACGCGGTTCATCCTGGGGTCCGTCGCCGAAGAACGCCGTCTTGTCCTGGTCATCACCGGAAAGGGCCGGGTTAGTCACGAATCCGGCCCGATCCCGGAACGCCACGGGGTGCTGCGCCACCAGGTTCCGCATTGGCTGCACTCGATGCCGCTGAAGCTGCATGTGCTGCAGATCGCCGAGGCTCATGTGAAACACGGAGGCGCCGGCGCCTATTATGTCTATCTTCGGCGGGTGCGCGGCTAGGGCAAGAACGGATCAGACTGAAACTGTCTGATCTCAGGATTTTGCTTGAACGGCTGTAACCGGATCAAAATCCTTTTTCAGATTGTCGCAACCTGAAAACGGTCTTGATCCAGGCCGCAATTAGCCTAGAACGCGCCGATGTCGAAGTGATCGGCATCCTGCACGGACACGAACGAGCTCGGCAGATCGTCGCTGAGCGTGCTCGCGCCTTCACCGAAGCTCTCCGAGAACGCCCGCATGTTGCCGATGATCTTGAGGAACGCCGGCGAGGTGATGGCCGTGTCGTGGTTGAGCAAGCCGCGGGAATAGTCGGTCACATCGACCACGTTGACGTCGAGATCCGACAGTTCGCCGTCGAGCTGGAGCGCGCCGACACGGGTGTTGCCGTAGATCTCGTTGGCCGCGAACTTGAGCACGCGGTCGCGCTTCGACGAGAAGATCACGAACGGTTGCGGCAAGGTGCCGATGCGCCGCGCTTGCGAGCGGAACACGTCGACGTCGATGTCGGGCGATACCAGGATCACCCCGCCGATCCGCGCCCGTGTGGCGGCATCGCCGGCAATGGCGAGCTCGCGCAGCGTCTCCATGATCAGCATCGTGCCCATCGAATGGCCGACGATCACGACCCGCTCTGCACCGGATGCGAGCACGCTGCGGATCGTGGTCTCGAACCCGTCGCGGGCATAGAGCATCGAATCGCGGTCATAGCCGTAGCGCAGCAGCTTCTCGGCGCTGGGCCAGGAATAATGCACCGGCACATCGTCCAGCCCGATGTCGGAGTAGAACTGCGCGAACCGGAACAGACCGTCTTCGTAGCCGGTGTTGTACCCATGCACGAAGACGATCGCGTTGCGCTTGCCCGCGCGCCGGCTGAGCAGCTGGGCCTTGAGCTGGCTGCGGAAGGTGGCTTCGGACGGGAACAGCTCGTTGCTGACCGTGGCGAAATGCCTGCGCGCGTTGACGCGGAACGTGCCCAACTTCACGTTGCCCGCCTTGCGGTTGGGCGGGATCGACACGTCATACCGCCCGAAAGCCAGGGATTCGCCCCGTTTCGACCCGAGCGACCCGTCGCTGTTCACGTTGCGCGACGAAACCACGAGGATCGGCACGATGCTGCTGCCGGCACGGTTCACGTCCGAAAGCGAAACGGTCCGCGCCCCGCCGGCACAGGCCGAGAGCGCGAGCGAAGATGTCATTGTGAGGAATACGCGACGGTTCATGATTCTACTGCCCGATTTTTCAGCAACCGCTACGCCGGAAAGATTCGTCGCGCCAGACAAATCTCGTGGGCCGGGCATCACTGCGCATCAAATCGCCGAGATGTCGCCGCGCACCGAGCGGACGCCGAAACCGACAAGCGCGGCGGCGAAGATGAAAAAGACCCCGATGGCGATCATCTGGCTCGGAAAATCGAACCCCAAGTCGATCAGCGCGCCGGTAAGGCCCGGCCCGATCGCCGACCCAAAGACCATCAACGCCGCTGCCATCGCCTTGATCGCGCCGATATGCCGGGTGCCGTAGAACTCGGCCCAGAACGCGGCAGGGACGGTCCCCATTGCGCCGACCGACATGCCCATGAGTGACAAGGCAAGCCCGGCTGCAATCAAGCTCCCGGCGCCAGCCAGAACGAAGAAGCCGGCTGCGAAGGGGAGCAGAATCCAGGGGATGAGGCGCGCGGTCCCGAACCGATCGACGGCCCACCCGCTGGCCAGCATGAAGACAAAGCTGACACCAGAAAAAAGCGGGAACAGAGCCACATAGTCGAGCAGCGCCCAGCCCTTCACCTCAACCATGTGCACCTGGTGGAAAAACAGCGCCGTGCCGAACGCGGACGTGCCGACCAAGAGCGGGACCGCGCACCAGAACAGCCGGTGCCGGAAAACCTCGCCGCGGGTCCAGTCCCGCCCGCCCAGGCCGGAATGCGCATCCGCGCCGGACATCTCCGACGGCACCCGTTCCCGCCGCAAGAGCCCGAGCAGCACGGGGATCGCGATGAGCGCGGCCAAGCCGGCGAAGAGCCATAGCAGACGCCAGGAGAAGACCCCGAGCAGCGCCACGAAAATCAACGGCAGAAACGCCTCGCCAGTGGTGTAGCCCAGCCGGGCGATTGCCAACGCCTTGCCGCGCGTCGCCGAAAACCACCGCGCCATGGCGACCACGGCGATATGCGAGGTCATGCCCTGGCCGGTGAACCGCAGCGCGAAGATGACGAGGCCGAGGGCGAAGACGGAGGGCACGGCCGCCATCGCCGCGCAGGCGAGCGCGAGGCCGATCAGCGTGTAACGCCCGAGCGACCGCACCCGGTACCGGTCGGTCAGCGTCCCGGTCCAGACCATGACCAGGGCCGACGCGGTGGTGGCCAGCGTGTATATCCCGCCCCACTGCCCGTTGCTCAGCCCGAAGGTCGCGCGCAACTCGCCCGCGAACAGCGAGATGAAAAACGTCTGGCCATAGCTCGACGTGAACGTCAGCAGGAAACCGGCGGCAAGCCAGGTCGCGTTGTCACGAAGAAAGGAACCGATGCGCATGGCCCCTCTCAACCCTGATTTCGCCCGAATGGAAAGAGCAGATCAGCGACCGATCCAGCGCCGGTACCGAAGGATCAACTCGGATTCGCAGATCTTGTAGAGCAGGAAAAACGCGAGAGCGACGATGCCGCTCAACACGATCTGCATCAATTGCAGCAACCCGCCCGACATCAGGGCCATGAGCCCGTGTTCGCGCAGGAAAGACAGGTTGGCCATACTCAAATGGAGCAGGTTGTACGTCGCGTAGGCCACGACGGCGAGAGACACCCCGGCCAGCACGAATATGAACAGGGCCGAATGGCCGGTGATGTCGAACAGGCGCTTCATCGCGCCATGTTACCACGCATTACAACATGTAGCGGCTCACATCGGTCCCGTGCGCCAGCTCCCCGAGGTTTTCCTCCACAAAGGCCGCATCGACGGTGATCTTTTCGCCCGGACGATCCGGCGCGGTGAAGCTGAGCTCGTCGAACACCCGCTCCATCACCGTGTGCAGCCGCCGCGCGCCGATGTTCTCGACGCTGTGGTTGACCTCGGCGGCGATTCGCGCGATCGCCGTCGATCGCCGTCGTCGGTGAACGTCAGCGTCACGCCCTCGGTCTGCATCAGCGCGATAGTACTGCTGTGATCAGGCTTGCCTCGGTCTCGGTCAGGATGCGGCGGAAATCCGCCTCGGTCAGCGCCCGCAGCTCGACCCGGATCGGCAGCCGGCCCTGCAGCTCGGGCAGCAGGTCCGACGGCTTGGCGATGTGGAACGCGCCCGAGGCGATGAACAGGATGTGGTCGGTCTTCACCGGCCCGTGCTTGGTCGCGACCGTCGTGCCCTCGATCAGCGGCAGCAGATCGCGCTGCACGCCCTCGCGGCTGACATCGCCGCCGCGCGCATCGGCGCGGGCGCAGATCTTGTCGATCTCGTCGAGGAAGACGATGCCGTTCTTCTCGACCGCGTCGAGCGCGTCGCGGATCACGGTTTCGTCGTCGAGCAGCTTGTCGGCTTCCTCGGCGATCAGCACGTCGTAGCTTTCCGAGCACGGTCATCGTCCGCTGCTTGGTGCGCCCGCCGAAGGCCTTGCCGAACATGTCGCTGAGATTGATCATGCCCATGCTGCGCGCCGGGCATGCCGGGGATGTCGAAGGTCGGCATGCCGCCTGCCCGCTGTCCGCGACCTCGATCTCGATCTCCTTGTCGTCGAGCTCGCCGTCGCGCAGCTTCTTGCGGAACATCTCGCGGGTCTGCTCGCGCGCGTCCTTCGCCGACCAGCGCGTCGAGCACGCGCTCCTCGGCATTGGCCTCGGCCTTGGCCTTCACGTCCTTGCGCATCTGCTCGCGGGTCATGGACGATCGCGGCCTCGACGAGATCGCGGATGATCTGCTCGACGTCGCGGCCGACATAGCCGACCTCGGTGAACTTGGTCGCCTCGACCTTGATGAAGGGCGCGCGGGCGAGCTTGGCCAGGCGGCGGGGATCTCGGTCTTGCCGACGCCGGTCGGGCCGATCATCAGGATGTTCTTCGGGTAGACCTCCTCGCGCAGCTCGGCGCTCGAGCTGCTGGCGCCGCCAGCGGTTGCGCAGCGCGATGGCGACGGCGCGCTTGGCGTCGTTCTGGCCGATGATGAAGCGGTCGAGTTCCGAGACGATCTCGCGGGGCGGTCAGATCGGTCATTTACGGATGGTCTCCACGGTGACGATTGCCGTTGGTGTAGACGCAGATGTCGGCGGCGATCGCCATGGCGCGTGCGCGCGATGTCCTCGGCGTCGAGTCGCTGTCCATCGATCAGGGCCGGGCGGCGGCCAGCGCGTAATTGCCGCCCGAGCCGATGCCGATGACGTCGTGCTCCGGCTCCAGCACGTCGCCGGTGCCGGTCAGGACGAACAGCCCGTCGCCGTCGGTCACGATCATCATCGCTTCGAGCTGCTGCAGATACTGGTCGGTGCGCCAGTCCTTGGCCAGCTCGACGCAGGCGCGCGTCAGCTGGCCGGGATCTGCTCGAGCTTGGCTTCGAGCCGTTCGAACAGGGTGAAGGCGTCGGCGGTCGAGCCGGCGAACCCGGCGACACGTCGTGTCCGCCCGGGCTCAGCCGGCGCACCTTGCGCGCGGTGCCCTTGATGACGGTCTGGCCGAGGCTGACCTGGCCGTCGCCGGCGATGACGACCTCGCCGCCCTTCTTCACCCCGATGATCGTGGTGCCGTGCCAGCCGGGGAAATCCTGTTTGCTCATGACGCCTCCATTGCTTCCGCCCCTATATGGCGGCAGGCCCCGGAAAGACAACCGCCTGAGCGCAGGCGGGAGATCGGGACGGTGTCGGGGGATGTCTCGGGTTCGGCCTCGCGGAAATCACAGGTGGCACGCTTGGGCACAGGGGTGAATGTGACACAATTGTGGCGGATTAGTGTCTGATCGAGAAACGGTTCGCGATCCCTTTGCGGAGTGTTGCGCGTTCGAAAAGAGCAAAACGGACCGGTGATATCGAACACGCCCGCGGCGACAGTCGGGACGAAGACGGAAAAACCGGAAAAACGTGCAACGTTAGAGCCACATTTCGTCAGAATCGTCGGTGCCACACCGCGCCGTGCGGGCACAGGGGCCCGGTGACACGACGTGACACGGGTCGCAGAGCCCGATTTCTAGACTGTGCTCCAGAATTCAGCAGGATTGTCGCGAGTGTGTGGCCGCCACGCCAGCCGTCAGCCCAACCAACCCGCCAGGTTTGCGCCGATGACGTCCACCATCATGTCGATGTGGCGCTCGTCATCGTTGAGGCAGGGGATGTAGGTGAAGCTCTCGCCGCCGGCCTCTTCGAAGCTTTCGCGAATCTCTTCGTTGATCTCTTCGAGGGTCTCGAGGCAGTCCGCCGAGAAGGCGGGCGCCAGCACCGCGATGGTCTTGTTGCCCGTTTCCGCGAGCCGCGCCACCTCGTCGACGGTGTAGGGCTTGAGCCATTCCTCGGGACCGAACACCGACTGGAAGGTCGTCACCACGCGGGCCTCGTCCCAGCCCAACCTGTCGCGCAGAAGCCGCGTCGTTTTCTGGCACTGGCAATGGTAGGGGTCGCCCTGGGTCAGGTAGCGCAGCGGCATGCCGTGATAGGAGCAGACCAGCTTGTCGGGCGCGTCCGCTTCGGTCGGATAGGCCCGCTCGACCGATTGCGCGAGTGCCTCGATATAGCTCGGCCGGTCGAAATAAGCCGGCACCGTGCGCACCGCCGGCTGCCAGGTCTGCTCCATCAGCGCCCGGAAGAACTGGTCGTTCGCCGTTGCCGTCGTCGGGCCGGCGTATTGGGGGTAGAGCGGGAAGAAAACGATCCGGTCGCAGCCCGCCTTGACCATCTCGCCGAGCTTCGCCTTGGTCGAGGGATTGCCGTAGCGCATCGCGAAATCGACCATCACGTCGTCGCCGAACTGCGCTGCGAGCCGGGTGCGCAGCGCGTCGGCCTGCGCGCGGGTGATCGTCATCAGCGGGCCTTCGTCGGCTTCGGTGTTCCAGACCTTGCGGTAATTGGCGCCGGATTTGAACGGACGGATCGTGAGGATCGGCCCCTGGAGGATCGGTTGCCATTTCCACGCCGGGTAATCGATCACCCGCTTGTCGGACAGAAACTCACCCAGATAGCGCCGCATCGACCAGTAGTCGGTCCCATCCGGCGTCCCGAGATTGGCGATCAGCACGCCGACTTTCGCGGATGGCAGCTGTCGGGTGGTCGGCGGGCATATGGGTCGTGTCGCGCATTGGCTGGCTCTCCTCGTCCGGTCGCATGGTGATAACCTGCTCTCGGATACGGTCAATCGGGCAAATCGGATTTGCTCTGGCCCAGTTTGCCCTGGCCCAGGACGTCGGCGAGCCGGGCGGCGGCGGAACCGGGTTTGAGCGGCTTCTGCTGACTTTCGTGCGGCGCCCAGCCGGTCAGGAAAACCATCTCGAACGTTGCCGGAATACGCCCGTTCTGCCCGAACGCCTCGGCGTATCTATCACGTGCCCGGGTGAAAAGTTCCCGCGAGGTGGGCCCGGCGCGCTGCAGGAGCGCGTTGCCCTCACCCATCGCCCGGAGATCGCGCATCAGGGAGAAGAGATCGCCATAGGTCACCTTGCGGGGCGCGCTGTCGGCCACCGGTAGCGCGAGGCCGGCCATTTGCAGCATCGATCCCAGGTCGCGGATCTCGGCCATCGGCAGAACTCGCGGGCTGAGGCCGCCGGTCATCCCGGTTTCCGTCTCGGCGAGCACCGCGCGAAGCTCGGCGAGGGTCTGGCCGCCGAAGGTCACCCCGAGAAACATTCCGTCGGGCATCAGCGCCCGGCCGCATTGGAACAGCTGGGTCACAGGGTCGTTGGCCCAATGCAGGGCGAGCCCGTGAATCACCAGATCAAACGCGCCCGGTTCGAGCGCGAGAACGGGATCATCGGCGACGATTGTCGCATCGGGGAAGTATCCCCGCCACAGATCGGGGAATCCGGTCACCACGGCAACCTTCGTAAACCGTCTGTTAACCATTTCCAGCCGATCCTTCACCTCGTCGGCCGCGGCATGTTGCAGGAACATGCCGTCGTCATTGGCCCGGGCACGGATCCGGGCAAGGCGGGTGCGGTCGACGAGATCGGTCATGGGGCCGACCTATGATGGAGGCGGACGAAATGCAATCGGCCCTGGAGGTGCTCTACCCCGCGCAGTGCGTCGGGTGCGGCGAGCCGGTGGAAGACACCCACGGGCTCTGCGGGAAGTGCTGGGCCGAGACCCCGTTCGTTACCGGCCATGTCTGCGACAAATGCGGCTGTCCACTGCCGGGCGATACCGATGGCATGGCGGATCTCTGCGACGATTGCATGAAGATCGCGCGGCCGTGGTCACGCGGCCGGGCGGCGCTGATCTATGCCAACCAGGGGCGGCGGTTCGTCCTCGGGATCAAGTATTACGACCGGCTCGACCTGGTGCCGCCCGCCGCAAGCTGGATGGCCCGCGCGGCGCGCCCCTTCCTGACGCGCGATCTGCTGGTTGTGCCGGTGCCCGCGCATTGGACGCGGATATTCCGCCGGCGCTACAATCAGGCTTCTGAACTTGCCCGGGGCCTTGCGAAGGAGGCCGGGCTTGACGTGGCGCCCACCGCGCTGGCGCGCCCGACCCGCACCGCACAGCAGGAACGCAAGACCCGGGAGGAGCGGTTTGACAACCTCTCAGGGAAGATCGCACCGCATCCGAAACGGGGGAACACGCTGAAAGACCGGCGCATTCTGCTGGTCGATGATGTCTTTACCTCAGGTGCGACGCTTGCCGCGTCGACCGAAGCCTGCCTCGCTGCCGGTGCGCGCGAGGTCTTCGTTCTGGTACTGGCACGCGCGGTCAAGGACGCTTAGGTTCTTGCGGGAACAGCGCGGATAGCCGCGTCTCGATAAGGACGAACCATGCAAGCGGTGACCATCTACACCAAACCGTTCTGTGGCTATTGCCATGCTGCGAAACGGCTGTTGGCCCATAAAGGGGTCGATTTCAACGAGATCGACATTTCCGGCAACCCGGACCTCCGGCGTGAAATGATCCAGAAAGCGAACGGCCGCAGCACCGTGCCGCAGATATGGATCGGCGACACCCATGTCGGCGGGTTCGACGAGATCGACGCCCTCGAAGGACGGGGCGGCTCGATCAGTTGCTGGGAGGCTGAATGCGCGCGGGGCTAATCCAGCTCTCTTCCGGACCCGATCCGGAGGTCAATCTGGCCGTCACCCGGGCGTTCCTGCGTGAGGCCGCGGCGGCGGGCGCCGAGTTTGTGTCGACCCCCGAGGTCACCAACATCGTCACCGCCGACCGCGCCCATCTCGCCGAGATGGTGCATCCCGAAAAGAGCGACCCGACGCTGGCGGCGCTTAGCGAAGACGCCCGGGCGCTGGGCGTCTGGCTGCTGATCGGCTCACTGGCACTGAGGACGGACGACCCGGACGGACGGTTCGCCAATCGGTCGTTCCTGGTATCGCCCGACGGCCGAATCGCCGCGCGCTACGACAAGATCCACATGTTCGACGTGGACGTGTCGGAAACCGAACGCTACCGCGAAAGTGCGGCGTTTCGTCCCGGCGCGCACGCGGTGTT
Organism: uncultured Alphaproteobacteria bacterium; assembly: GCA_963752895.1. Taxonomy (GTDB): domain Bacteria; phylum Pseudomonadota; class Alphaproteobacteria; order Rhodobacterales; family Rhodobacteraceae; genus CAVWAE01. Next base: position 127,604 of record CAVWAE010000017.1, on the reverse strand, counting down.
GGCCGAGACGCCGATGGGGAAAATCGGTCTTACCATCTGCTACGACCTGCGGTTCCCGGGGCTCTACCGACGGCTCGCGAAGGCGGGGGCCGAGATCCTCACCGTACCGTCGGCCTTCACCCGGCAAACCGGAAAAGCGCATTGGGAGAGTCTGTTGCGCGCCCGCGCCATCGAAAACGGCGCCTTCGTCCTGGCGCCTGCGCAGACCGGAGAGAATGCGGACGGCCGTGCGACCCACGGCCACACGCTGGCGGTCTCGCCCTGGGGCGACGTGCTGGCCGATGCCGGAACCGAACCCGGCGTCACGCTGGTTGATTTGGACCTCGCTTCAGTAGACCATGCGCGCAAACGTGTTCCGTCGCTTCACCATGACCGGGAATTCCTAGGCCCTTGACGTCCGATAGTTCCGAAAACCTGTCTGTCGCGCTGTTCAGCGAGATGTTCATGGCCGATCAACTGGCCCGTACGGCGCTGTCGAAAGTGCTGCCGAAAGGTATGGAACTCAGCCATTTTTCAGTGCTCAACCACCTGGCCAATGCCGGCGAATCCCGGACGCCGGCCGGGCTCGCGCGGACCTTTCACGTCACCCGCGGGGCCATGACCAACACGCTCGGCAAGCTCGAATGGGCGGGGCATGTGCATATCCATCCCGACTGGGATGATGCGCGCCGAAAGCAGGTGACAATCAGCCCCGCCGGACGTGCGGCCTGCAATGCGGCGTTGTCGTCGATCGCGCCGCTGATAGCTGACGTGGTGGATCGGATCGGTGCCGACAAGGTGCGCGCTGCGCTGCCTGTGCTGCGCGCAATCCGCGAACAGTTCGACGAGATAGAATAGCATGTGATTTCAGGTCCGGACCGGCGCTACCGGTGTCCGTATGCCGGAAAACAGTGTCTATTCCGGCCGGATCGAGGCGGTCACGTAGTTGACGCTGAGGTCTTTCTCCGAGATCGACCAGCTCCAGGTGATCGGGTTGAAAACGTAGCCCGACTTGTCGGTCACTTCGAGACCAGCCTTGATCAGCATCTCTTCGAGCTCAGCCGGTGTGATGAACTTCGACCATTCATGGGTGCCCACCGGCAACCAGCGCATCACCCGCTCGGCCCCGAAAATCGCCATCGCGTAGCTCTTCGGATTTCGGTTGATGGTGGAGGCCAGCATGAGCCCGCCGGGCTTGAGCAGATCGCGGCAGGCCACGAGGTAGTCGATCGGGCTCGCCACGTGCTCGACCACTTCCATGTTGAGCACCACGTCGAATTGCTCGCCGGCCTCGGCCAGCGCCTCGGCCGTGGTGAAGCGATAGTCGATCTCGAGCCCGGATTGCTCGGCATGGATCTGCGCCACCGGGATATTGCGCTCCGCCGCATCGGCGCCGATCACCTGCGCCCCGAGCCGCGCCATCGGTTCGGAAAGCAGCCCGCCGCCGCAGCCGATGTCGAGCAGGCGCAGACCCTCGAACGGCGTCGGCCCGTTCAGATCCCGCCCGAACCGTTCGGCGATCTTCTGCGTGATGTAGCCGAGCCGCACCGGGTTCATCATGTGCAGCGGCTTGAACTTGCCGGTCGGATCCCACCATTCGGCGGACATCGCCTCGAACTTGGCGACTTCGGACGGATCGACGGTTGTCTGGGCGGTTGTCATGTTGGTGTCTTTCTCGTAGCGATCACAACGGCTGCGTACTATATGGGATCTCATGGATCGGTCCTCACGACATAATACGACTGGCGGAAAACTCTACCCCGGACGCGAGCCCTTCCGGCGACATATGCTGGAAGTGGGCGAAGGCCACACACTCTACGTCGAGGAGGTGGGCAACCCGGTCGGGATTCCGGTGGTCGTGTTGCACGGGGGTCCGGGCGGCGGCTGTTCGCCGGCGATGCGCCGGTTCTTCGATCCCGAACATTACCGCACCATCCTGTTCGACCAGCGCGGCTGCGGCCGGTCGCGGCCGCATGCCTGCGTCACCGACAACACCACCTGGCATCTCGTGCGCGATATCGAACACATCCGCACGACCCTCGGGCTCGACCGCTGGATCGTGTTCGGCGGCAGCTGGGGGGCGACGCTTGCGCTCGTCTATGCCCAGGCGCATCCGTCCCGGATTTCCTGGCTGGTGTTGCGCGGCGTGTTCCTGGCCACGCAGGGTGAGCTCGACTGGTTCTACGGCGGCGGTGCGGGCAAGTTCTGGCCCGACCTCTGGGCGCGGTTCATAGAGCCTATTCCAGAGGAAGAGCGCGACGACATCATCGGCGCCTACCACAAACGGCTGTTCTCGGGCAAACGCCCCGAGGAAGTGGTCCACGCCCGCAAATGGGCCGCCTGGGAAAACGCGCTCGCCTCGATCGACAACGACGGTGCCGTCGCCGAAAGCCCCGCCGACTACGCGCTCGCCTTCTCAAAACTCGAAAACCACTACTTCATCAACAAGGCCTTCCTCGGCCCCGATCATCAGATCCTCGCCAACATGGCCCGGATCGCGCAGGTGCCCGGGACGATCGTGCAGGGCCGGCACGACATGATCTGTCCGCCCCGCTCGGCCTGGGATCTGCACCAGGCCTGGCCGGCGAGCGAACTGCGTCTCGTCGCGCGGGCCGGCCACGCGGTGTCGGAACCGGGCATCGCCTCGGAACTGGTGCGCACGATGGACAACCTTGCGCGGCAGAAATCTCCGCTGGGGTTGTAAGACGCCCATCCAGCAATCGGGCTTGTAATCCGATCGACCGGCACCATGTTAAATATGATTAACATGGAGGAAAGCAAAATGCACAAGGCCGCATTCTGGAACCGGATCGCCGCGAAGTATGCCGCTTCGCCGATCTCCGATGAAGCCGCCTACCAGCGCAAGCTCGAGCTGACGCAGGCGCGGATGACGCAGGACACGGAAGCGCTGGAGTTCGGCTGCGGCACCGGCAGCACCGCCCTGATCCATGCCGAACACGTCAAATCCTACCGGGCCACGGATTTCTCCGACCAGATGATCGAAATCGCGCGCAACAAAGGGCCGGTGCCGGAGAACCTCAGCTTCGAAGTGGCCGCGTTCGACGAGATGACGCTTGACGACGAAAGCCTGGACATGGTGCTGGGTCTGTCGATCCTGCACCTCGTGCCCGACCCGAAGGCCACCATCGCCAAGGCGTTTCGTGTGCTGCGGCCGGGTGGGTATTTCGTCACCTCCACGGCTCTGCTGGGCCGCATGTGGCCGCTCAAACTCATCGCCCCGCTCGGCCAGGCCATTGGCCGTCTGCCGCAGTTGAGTTTCTTTGGCGCGGAGGATCTGCGCGCGATGATGCGGGACGCAGGTTTCGGGATCGAGGAAGACTGGCAACCGGATGGCGGGCGGACGCTGTTCCTGATCGCGCAAAAACCCGCCTGACAGCTTTTCCTTGCAGTCGGGCCCCATCCCGCCGATATCCCCCTTCAACAGCGGCGCTTCGGCTTCCACCCCCGAGGCTCCACCGGAAAATCCAACGGGCCCGCTGGCCCGTTTTTTTGTGCCTGAAGGCAACCCAGACCGATCCTATGACCGACCTCGTCGCCAAGACATCCATCGACCAGCGGCTTGCCGCCATCACCAGACCCGCGATCGAGGGGATGGGGTTTGAGCTGGTCCGGCTGCGGCTGATGGGTGGCAACACGCCCACCCTGCAGATCATGGCCGAGAAGCCCGAGGGCGGGATCGAGGTGGATGACCTTGCCGCGATCACCACCGCCGTCGGCGCGGTGCTCGATGTCGAGGATCCGATCACCGACAATTACACGCTCGAGGTCTCCAGCCCCGGGATCGACCGGCCGCTGACCCGGCTCAAGGATTTCGCCACCTGGAACGGCTATGTCGCCAAGATCGAGACCGAAGTGCTGATCGACGGACGCAAGCGTTTCAAGGGCGTGCTGCAGGGCACCGAAGGCGACGAGGTTCTGATCGAGATCGAAGACCAGGGCGAACCGGTAACCATCGGCCTCACCTTCGATCTGCTTGCCGACGCCAAGCTCATGCTGACCGACGAGCTCATCACCGAGACCCTCCGCCAGCGCAAGCACGCCGGCGAGATCGACGAAACCAAGTTTGACGAGATAGAAACCGACAACGGCTCCGAAGAGGACTGACCCATGGCAATCACCTCAGCCAACCAGCTTGAACTTCTGCAGACCGCCGAGGCGGTGGCGCGCGAGAAGATGATCGAACCGGGCCTCGTGATCGAGGCGATGGAAGAAAGCCTCGCGCGGGCCGCGAAGAGCCGCTACGGCGCCGAGATGGACATTCGCGTGTCGATCGACCGCAAGACTGGCCGCGCCACCTTCACCCGCGTGCGCACCGTGGTCGAGGACGAAGAGCTGGAAAACTACCAGGCAGAGCTGACCGTGGCGCAGGCCAAGCAATATCTCGACGACCCCAAGGTGGGCGATACCATCGTCGACGAGGTGCCGCCGGTGGAGATGGGCCGGATCGCCGCGCAGACGCGCCAAGCAGGTCATCCTGCAGAAGGTGCGCGAGGCCGAGCGCGACCGGCAGTACGAGGAATTCAAGGATCGCGTCGGCACGATCATCAACGGTGTGGTCAAGCGTGAAGAATACGGCAACGTCATCGTCGATGTGGGCGCGGGCGAAGCGCATCCTGCGCCGCAACGAGAAGATCGGCCGCGAGAGCTACCGCCCGACGACCGGATCCGCTGCTACATCAAGGATGTGCGCCGCGAGGCCGCGTGGGCCGCAGATCTTCCTGTCGCCGCACCGATCCGCAGTTCATGGCCGAGCTGTTCAAGATGGAAGTGCCGGAAATCTACGACGGCATCATCGAGATCAAGGCCGTCGCCCGCGATCCCGGCTCGCGCGCCAAGATCGCCGTGGTCAGCTACGACAGCTCGATCGACCCGGTCGGCGCCTGTGTCGGTATGCGCGGCTCGCGCGTGCAGGCGGTGGTGAACGAGCTTCAGGGCGAGAAGATCGACATCATTCCGTGGAACGAGGACGTGCCGACCTTCCTGGTCAACGCGCTGCAACCGGCCGAGGTGTCCAAGGTCGTGCTCGACGAGGACGCCGAGCGCATCGAGGTGGTCGTGCCCGACGAACAGCTTTCGCTCGCGATCGGCCGCCGCGGCCAGAACGTGCGCCTTGCCAGCCAGCTCACCGGCTCGACATCGACATCCTCACCGAGGAAGAAGAGAGCAAACGCCGCCAGGCCGAATTTGCCGAACGCACGAATCTCTTCATGGAGACCCTTGATCTCGACGAGTTCTTTGCCCAACTTCTGGTTGCCGAGGGCTTCACGTCGCTCGAAGAAGTGGCCTATGTCGAGATCGACGAGTTGCTGGTGATCGACGGCGTCGACGACGACACGGCCAAAGAACTCCAGGCCCGTGCCCGCGATTTCCTCGAGGCGCAGGCGAAGAAGGCGATGGAACATGCCCGCGAACTGGGCGTTCAGGACAGCTTGGTGAATTTCGAAGGGCTCACGCCTCAGATGATCGAGGCGCTGGCGGAAGACGGTGTGCTCTCGCTCGAGGATTTCGCCACCTGCGCCGACTGGGAACTGGCCGGCGGCTGGACCACGGTCGATGGCGAACGGCAAAAGGATGACGGTCTGCTCGAGAAGTTCGACGTGAACCTCGAGGAGGCGCAAAACATGGTAATGACCGCCCGTATCCAGCTCGGCTGGGTCGATCCGGCCGACCTCGTGGAAGAGGAAGAGCCGCAAGAGGGTGAAGAAACCGAGGAGGCCGGGGCCTGAACTTGGGGCCCCCGGAGGACCGGCACATGACCCGCGGAGGTCGAACGAAGGACCGGACGGTGGCGTCCGAGCGGCGCTGCATCGTCACCGGCGAAGTGAAACCGGTGGGAGAGCTCATCCGGTTTGTCGTCGGGCCTGACAGTGCGATCGTTCCGGACCTGCTCGGCAAACTGCCGGGCCGCGGCATCTGGGTTACCGCCAGCCGTGAGGCGCTCGAAAAGGCGGTCGCGAAGAACCTCTTCGTGCGCGCCGCGCGCCAGCCGGTGACGGTGCCGGAGGATCTGGTGGATCACATCGAGGCCGCGTTGGCCGACAGGGTGGTTCACCTCGTCTCGCTCGCCCGCAAGGCGGGCAAGGCGGTTGCAGGATACGAGAAGGTGAAAGACTGGCTCGCCAAGGAGGAAGCCCGGGTATTGATCCAGGCGTCCGACGGGTCGGAACGAGGCAAGTCGAAGCTGCGCACCCCTTATGGTGGGCGCTTCATCGGCTGTTTGACAGGCTCCGAATTGGGTTTGGCATTCGGCCGGGAAAATGTGATACATAGCGCGCTCGCGGGTAGCGGACTCACTTCACGTGTTGTAGAGGATGCCGCGAAACTGTCCGGATTGCGCAAAACAATGGACGGCGGGACCGCCCGCCGGAAAGGTACGAAGACGATATGAGCGAAAGCGACGGCAAAAAGCCCCTTGGTCTGCGTAGTGGCCGGCCCGGCCAGGTGAAGCAGAGCTTCAGCCATGGACGGACCAAGAACGTGGTTGTGGAGACGAAACGCAAGCGCGTTGTCGTCCCCAAGCCCGGTGCTGCGGCCGCGGGCGGAGGCGGCGCCGGCCAGGCGTCTTCCCAGGATCCGTCGAAGCGCCCCGCCGGCATCACCGATGCCGAGCTCGAGCGCCGGATGAAAGCGCTCGCCGCGGCCAAGGCCAACGAGGCCGAAGAGGCGCGCGCACGCGCAGCCGAAGAAAAGGCCCGCGAGGAAGATCGCGAACGCCGCCGCCGCGAGGCGGAGGAAAAGGATCGCGAGGAGAAAGAGCGCGCCGAGGCCGCCAAGCGCAAGGCCGAAGAGGCCGAGGCAGAGGAACGCAAGCGCAAGGAAGCCGCGGTCAAGGCCGCGCAGCCCGCGCCCGATCCCGCGGCCGCCCAGGCCGCCGAAGCTCGCACCGCGAAGACCCCCGCGACCGCCCGCAAGACCGATCGCGGCCGGGCGGACGACCGCGACAACCGCGGCCGCGCCAAGGGCGACGACAGCAACCGCCGCTCCGGCAAGCTCACGCTGAACCAGGCGCTCTCGGGCGGTGAAGGCGGGCGGCACCGTTCGGCTGCCGCGATGAAGCGCAAGCAGGAGCGGATGCGCCAGAAGGCGATGGGCGTCAGTGCGTCCCACGAAAAGGTGGTGCGCGACGTCAAGGTGCCCGAAACCATCGTGGTCTCGGAACTGGCCAACCGGATGTCCGAACGCGTCGCCGACGTGGTCAAGGCGCTGATGAAGATGGACATGATGGTCACCCAGAACCAGTCGATCGACCAGGACACCGCGGAGCTCATCACCGAGGAATTCGGCCACCGGATCATCCGGGTCTCGGATGCCGACGTCGAAGACGTGATCAAGTCCGAAGACGATTCGCCCGAAGATCTCGTATCGCGTCCGCCAGTCATCACCGTGATGGGCCACGTCGACCACGGCAAAACCTCGCTGCTCGACGCGATCCGCCACTCGAAAGTGACCGCGGGTGAAGCGGGCGGCATCACCCAGCATATCGGCGCCTACCAGGTGACCACCGATAGCGGCCAGGTGCTGTCGTTCCTCGACACGCCCGGCCACGCCGCCTTCACCTCGATGCGGGCCCGTGGCGCCCAGGTGACCGACATCGTCGTGCTGGTCGTTGCCGCGGATGACGCGGTGATGCCGCAGACGGTCGAGGCGATCAACCACGCCAAGGCGGCCGCGGTGCCGATGATCGTGGCGATCAACAAGTGCGACAAGCCCGATGCCAACCCCGACAAGGTGCGCACCGACCTGCTCCAGTACGAGGTGATCGTCGAAGGGCTTTCGGGTGACGTGCAGGATATCGAGGTTTCGGCGATCACTGGCCAGGGCCTCGATGCCCTGCTCGAAGCCATCGCGCTCCAGGCCGAGATTCTCGAACTCAAGGCCAACCCGAAACGGGCCGCGCAAGGTGCGGTGATCGAGGCCCAGCTCGATGTCGGCCGTGGTCCCGTGGCAACCGTGCTCGTTCAGAACGGCACCCTGCGTCAGGGCGACATCTTCGTCGTCGGCGAGCAATGGGGCAAGGTCCGCGCGCTGGTCGACGACAAGGGTGACCGGGTGCCGGAGGCCGGGCCTTCGGTGCCGGTCGAGGTGCTCGGCCTTAACGGGACCCCGGAAGCGGGCGACGTGCTCAACGTGGTCGATACCGAGGCCCAGGCCCGCGAAATCGCCGAATATCGTGAGCAGGCCGCGAAGGACAAGCGCGCCGCCGCCGGTGCCGGCACGTCGCTCGAACAACTTCTCGCTCAGGCGAAAGAAAACGAGAACTTGAGCGAGCTGCCGATCCTGGTGAAAGCCGACGTGCAGGGCTCCGCCGAAGCCATCGTCCAGGCGATGGACAAGATCGGTAACGACGAAGTGCGCGTGCGCGTGCTGCACTACGGTGTCGGCGCGATCACGGAATCCGACATCGGGCTCGCTGAAGCCTCCGGCGCGCCGGTCATCGGCTTCAACGTCCGGGCCAACGCGCCGGCGCGTAACAGCGCCAACCAGAAGGGTGTCGAGATCCGCTACTACAGCGTGATCTACGATCTCGTCGACGATGTGAAACAGGCGGCTTCGGGTCTGCTTTCGGCGGAGGTGCGGGAGAACTTCATCGGCTACGCCGAGATCAAGGAGGTCTTCAAGGTCACCGGTGTCGGCAAGGTCGCGGGCTGTCTCGTCACCGAGGGCGTTGCACGCCGGTCGGCGGGCGTGCGCCTGCTGCGCGACAACGTGGTGATCCACGAAGGCACGCTGAAGACGCTGAAGCGGTTCAAGGATGAGGTCAAGGAAGTCCATTCCGGCCAGGAATGCGGCATGGCGTTCGAAGCCTACGACGACATCCGCCCGTCGGACGTGATCGAGATCTTCGAGCGCGAAGAGGTCGAACGCACGCTCGAGTGATCGCGGGCCATCGGTTCAAAACAAAGGGGCGCTTCATGGCGCCCCTTTTTCGTTCCTGCCCGGAGCGTTGTTCAGGCCTCCGCCCGGACCTTCTCACGCAAGTCCTTCGCGACGGGCCGGCCAACGAATTCCTTTTGCCCGACGCGCACGACCATGCGGCCGTCGGCCAGATCGCGGACCCAAAGGCCCTGAACCGAGATATAGTTGCCCAAGGTGATTGTCTTGACCATGTCCATTCCCCCTGCAGATCACGAGATACTGCCGGGTTAACAGGTATTTTGTAAACAATTACCTGACGTTGCGCGCGATTGGTTCACAACCAGTCGCGCAGGATCGGGATCAGCGGCACATCGGCCGGGGGCATCTCGTAGGTCTTGAGATCACCCGCCCGGACCCATGCAAGCCTTTGACCTTCCAGCGGAATTATGCTTCCGGTCCAGCGCCGGCAGGCGAAGAGCGGCATCAGCAGGTGAAAGTCGTCGTAGGTGTGGCTGGCGAAAGCGAGCGGGGCAAGGCAGGAGGCGCTGGTGTCGATTCCGAGCTCTTCGCGCAGTTCCCGGATCAGCGCGGCCTCCGGCGTTTCACCCGATTCGACCTTGCCGCCGGGAAACTCCCACAACCCTGCCATCGACTTGCCTTCGGGCCGCTGGGCGAGCAGCACCCGGCCGTCGATATCGATGAGCGCGACGGCGGAGACCAGAACGATCTTCATCCGTCCGTCACGACCGGTAGTCCGCGTTGATCCGGATGTAGTCGTGCGTCAGATCGCAGCTCCAGACCGTCGACGAGCCGGCGCCGAGGCCGAGGTCGACGGCAATGACAAGCTCGGCGTTCTTCATGTAACCCGCGCCCTGTTCCTCGCGGTAGTCGGGCGACACCCAGCCGTTTTCGGCCACGAGGATGTCACCGAACCGGATCGTCAGCCGGTCCCGGTCCGCCAGAGCACCGGATTTTCCGATCGCCATGACGATGCGGCCCCAGTTGGGGTCTTCCCCGGCGATGGCAGTCTTGACCAGCGGCGAATTGGCGATGGCGAGCGCATGGATGCGCGCGTCCGCGTCCGAAGCCGCGCCGGTGACCCGCACCTCGACAAACTTCGTGGCCCCTTCGCCGTCGCGCACCACCTGGTGGGCGAGATCGCGCATGACCTGTTCGAGTGCGGCGCGGAACTTGGCGGTTGCCCGCGTCACCACAGCCCCCGACGCGCCGGTGGCGGCGAGCAGCAGGGTGTCGGAGGTCGACGTATCGCTGTCGACGGTGATGCTGTTGAAGGTCGGTCCCGTCAGCTCCGAAAGCATCGCCTGGAGGTCGGCCTGATCCACCGCGGCATCGGTGAAGATGTAGACCAGCATCGTTGCCATGTCGGGCGCGATCATGCCCGAGCCCTTGGCGAATCCGGCGATGCGCACTGGCCGGCCATCGACCTCGATCTCGGCCATCGCACCCTTTGGATAGGTGTCGGTGGTCATGATCGCGCGGGCGGCGCGTTCGATGCCCGTCGCATCCAGCGCGGCGGTCAAATCGGCGATCTTCGCGGTGATCCGCTCATGCGGCAGCCGCTCGCCGATCACCCCGGTTGAGGCGGAATAGACCCTGTTCTCCGCCACACCCACCGTTTGCGCAACAGCCGCACAGACCGCTTTGACCGATCCCTCGCCGTGCTTGCCGGTGAAGGCGTTGGAATTGCCGGAATTGACGATGATCGCGGCCCCGCCGGCGGGATCCGAGCCGAGTTTCGCCTGGCAATCGAGCACGTTGGCGGACCGGGTCGACGACCGGGTGAAGACGCCCGCGACGGTGGTGCCGGGATCGCAGACCGCCAGCATCACGTCGAGCCGCCCGCCGTAGCGCACCCCGGCCTCGACGGCGGCAAACCGCACGCCGCCGATCTCCGGCAGCGCGGGAAACCCGCCCGGCGGCGCGAGCGGGGATACTTTGGGCCCCCGAACCGCCTTGATCCGGGCTTCGGTTTCCTTCACCTCGGCCTGCAACCCGGCGAGGCGCGCCTCGAGCGCGTCGAGCGTATCCCCTTGAGCCATTATGTGCCTCCGTCAGTCGAGAATGGCGGGATCGCTGAGCACGTTCGGATCGATCGTCGACACATCGGCCCGCTCGATCTCCGCCGCGCCGAGCAGAGTGGCGAGCGCCTGCTCCACCGCATCGTTCTCGAGCTTGGTGATGATCTCCGCGCGCACGTCGTCGAGGGCCGGGGCGCCTTTCATGCGCGCATCGTTGAGCTTGACCACGTGCCAGCCGAACTGGGTCTGGATCGGACCGGCGACATCGCCGGGTTCCATGTCCGTTACCGCGTCCTCGAACGGTTTGACCATCATGCCCGGGCCGAACCAACCCAGCGCGCCGCCATTGGGCCCGGAAGGGCCGGTCGACTTGGCCTGTGCGAGTTTGGCGAAGTCGGCGCCGCCCTCGAGGTCTTCCAGCAGGGTCGCGGCCTCTTCTTCGGTTTCGACCAGGATATGCGAGGCATCCCATTCCTGGCTCGGCTCGGCATCGGAGTAATCGGCCTCGTAGGCCGCAGCGACCGCGTCCTCGGTCACCGCATCGGAGACCACCTTGCCGAGCTGTTCAGCCGCGACGATCGAGCGGCGCTCGTTATCGAGCTGGACCTGCGCGCGCCGGGTCATCTCGCCCACGGCCTGCCCCAGCACGGTCTGCTGGATGAGTTGGTCGATCAGCCCTTCGAACAGAACGTCGTTGGGCAGCGCCTTGTACTGGTCCGGCAACGAGAGCCGCGCCAGCACGAGGTGGCCAATTGTGATGTCCTCGCCGTTCACCGTCGCGACGACGGTATCGGCGGTCACATCCTGCATCGCCGCAGGCGCTTCAGGGGCGGTCTCGGCATCCTGTGCCCGAAGCGGGCCGGCGGCGGCGAAGGCGATCGCGGCGCCGGCAAGAAGGGCGGTGGGTTTGACCATAAGTTTCATTGGGTTTCCTCGGGTCCTGCCGGTGTCCGGCGTCGTTGACACTTCCGACCCCCGCCCTTACATCGCAAGGGTCCCGCGGAGGGCGCTACTCGCGTCCTTGATATGGGGCCGTGCTTGTGCCGGCAAGGACCATGCGCGGAGACGTGAACGAATATAGTCGGGCGAGAAAACATGCTGGGTATCGGAACACTGGCCAAAAAAGTCTTTGGCACCCCGAACGACCGCAAGATCAAGGCCACCCGTCCCATCATCGAAAAGATCAACGCCCTCGAGGAAGAGTTCCAGGCGCTGTCCGACGAGGGGATTATCGAGAAGACCGAAGCGTTCCGAAAGCGCGCCGTCGACGGCGAGAGCCTCGAAGACCTGCTGCCGGAAGCCTTCGCCAACTGCCGCGAGGCCGGCCGGCGCGCGCTGGGGCTGCGGGCCTTCGACGTGCAGCTCATGGGCGGGATCTTCCTGCACCAGGGGTTGATTGCCGAGATGAAGACCGGCGAGGGCAAGACGCTCGTCGCCACTTTCGCGGCCTATCTCAATGCGCTCGGCGGCAGCGGCGTGCACATTGTCACCGTCAACGACTATCTCGCCAAACGCGACTCGGAATGGATGGGCAAGGTCTACACCGCGCTGGGCATGACCACCGGCGTGATCTACCCGCAGCAGCCCGATGGGGAGAAGCAGGCGGCCTACGCGGCCGACATCACCTACGCCACCAACAACGAGCTGGGCTTCGACTACCTGCGCGACAACATGAAGGCCGAACTCAGCCAGATGTATCAGCGCGATCATCATTTCGCGATCGTCGACGAGGTCGACTCGATCCTGATCGACGAGGCCCGCACCCCGCTGATCATCTCCGGGCCGAGCCAGGACCGCTCCGAGCTCTACGTCACCATCGACAAGCTCATTCCCGAGGTTCTCGAAGAGCACTTCACGCTCGACGAAAAAACCCGCAACGTCACCTTCACCGACGAAGGCAACGAGTTTCTCGAAGAGCGGCTTTCCGCGGCCGGGCTTCTGCCCGAGGGCCAGACGCTCTACGACCCCGAGAGCACCACGCTCGTTCACCACGTCAACCAGGGCCTGCGCGCCCACAAGCTGTTCACCCGCGACAAGGACTATATCGTCCGCGACGACGACGTGGTCCTGATCGACGAGTTCACCGGGCGGATGATGTCCGGCCGCCGCCTGTCGGACGGCCTGCACCAGGCGATCGAGGCCAAGGAGGGCTGCAATATCCGGCCCGAGAACGTAACGCTCGCCAGCGTGACCTTCCAGAACTACTTCCGTCTCTACGACAAGCTCGCCGGCATGACCGGTACAGCGCTGACCGAGGCCGAGGAGTTTGACGACATCTACAAGCTCGGGGTGGTCGAAGTGCCCACCAACGTGCCGATCACACGGGTCGACGAACACGATGCGGTCTATCGTACGGCAACCGAAAAATATGCGGCCATCGTCGAAGAGATCAAGAAATCCCACGAGAAGGGCCAGCCGGTTCTGGTCGGCACCACGTCGATCGAGAAATCGGAATACCTCTCCGAACTGCTCACCAAGGAAGGTCTCAAGCACAACGTGCTGAACGCCCGCCAACACGAGCAGGAAGCCCAGATCATCGCCGACGCCGGCAAGCTCGGCGCGATCACCATCGCCACCAACATGGCCGGGCGGGGCACCGACATCAAACTCGGCGGCAACGTCGAGTTCAAGGTGATGGAGGCGCTCGCGGCCGACCCGGACGCCAACCCCGACGAGGTGCGCGCGCGGATCGAAGCCGAGCACAAGGACTGGGAACAGAAGGTCAAGGACGCCGGCGGGCTCTTCGTGCTCGCAACCGAACGCCACGAAAGCCGCCGGATCGACAACCAGTTGCGCGGCCGCTCCGGGCGCCAGGGCGATCCGGGCCGTTCCGCGTTCTTCCTCTCGCTCGACGATGACCTGATGCGGATCTTCGGGTCCGAACGGCTCGACAAGGTGCTTTCGGGTCTCGGCATGCAGGAAGGCGAAGCGATCGTTCACCCCTGGGTCAACAAGTCGCTCGAACGTGCCCAGGCCAAGGTCGAGGGCCGCAACTTCGACATCCGCAAGCAGCTTCTGAAGTTCGACGACGTGATGAACGACCAGCGCAAGGTGATCTTCAGCCAGCGCCGCGAATACATGGAAGACGAAGACCTGTCCGATGTGACCCAGGATATGCGCCACACGGTGATCGACGATCTTGTCGCGCAATTCATGCCGCCCAGGTCCTATGCCGAACAATGGGACACCGAGGGGCTCTACGCGGCGATCATCGAAAACCTCAATGTCGATGTGCCGGTCATCGACTGGGCGAAGGAAGAGGGTGTCGACGACGAGCACATCCGTGAGCGTCTCTACGAGGCGACCGACACCCAGATGGCGGAGAAGACCGAAGCCTTTGGTCCTGAGACGATGCGCTCGATCGAAAAGCAGATCCTGCTGCAGACGATCGACGGAAAGTGGCGCGAACACCTGCTCACCCTCGAACACCTGCGCTCGGTCGTGGGCTTCCGGGGTTATGCCCAGCGCGACCCGCTCAACGAGTACAAGACCGAGAGCTTCCAGCTGTTCGAAAGCATGATCGATTCGTTGCGTGTGGAAGTCACCCAGAAGCTCGGCCAGGTGCGGCCGATGTCTGCCGAGGAGCAGGAGCAGATGATGCAGCAGATGCTCGCCCAGCAACAGGCGTTGGCGGATGCGCAGAAGAAGGCGGCCGAACAGGTGCTCGGGCCGGGCGCCGAGCTGCCGAAGGGTATTCCGCAGGCCGGGTTCGATGAGAACGACCAGAAAACCTGGGGCAATCCGGGCCGAAACGATCCCTGCCCCTGTGGCTCCGGCAAGAAGTTCAAGCACTGCCACGGCTCGTTCTGAGGCAATTGCGGCGAAGATGCGGCCCCCGCCCGGTTTCCGTGGCGGGGGCACGTCCTGAAACGGGCGCCGAGGTGACAAGACCCCGGAAAACGATTGGACTCCAATCGTTTAAGCGAAACTCGCGAATAGAAACAAAACTGGAAATGGCCACCTTCTGTCCATTTCGTCGGCGCATTGCTGCGGAAGACTGCACGCCGACGGAATCCAAGGGAGATCGCCATGCTCGCCGATCTGAAAGAAAAAGCCGCCGGTGTTGACCGCAAGCGGGTCTATACGGCTGCGGCCGCACTTCTGATCGCCGGTGCCGCCGGACATTTCATGCAGCAGAGCTCCGCGGGATCCCGGGGTCCGGCGGTGATGAGCGCCTCTGTCCCGGCGATATCGGCCCCGCAAATCCTCGCCGCGCCGCCGGACACCGATGCCCCGGAGATCGTCGCCGCCGTGCCGGAGGCGACCACACCCGACATCGTCACCGCCGTCCCGGTGCCCGAAATACGTCCCGCCGAAACAGAGCGCGCGCCCGCCGGCGAGAGCATCGCCGACGCCGGGCCGGAGGCGCCGGTCGGCGCTGATCCGGAGGTCGGGGGACCGATTGCCGAAGCCGTCACCGCCGCGCCGCTCGTTGCCCCGAGACCGGCGCCCAAGCCTGCGATCATCCCCGAAATCGGCACCGCCAGCACCGCGATCTACCCCGCGCCCAAGGTCGACCTGGCGCTGGAAGAAGTGACCCGCGCGGCGTCCGACCCGCTCCTGACCATCACCGAACCCACGCCCGAACGCGCCAAGGACAGTGTGTTCGCCGCCGCCACCGACGAGCTGGACATGCCGCCGGCGTCCGCGGTGGCGCCGGCCCAACCGGAAGTTGCCGGCTGCGCCATCGATGTCGCAGGCACCGCCAAACCCGGCGCGCTTTTGCAGATCAGTATCACCGCGCCCTGCAATTCGGGCGAAACCGTCGCTGTCGAACACGCCGGGCTGAAGTTCAGCGAACAACTCGGCCCCGACGGCTCGCTCACCCTCGAGGTGCCGGCGATGACCGGCGCGGCCAAGGTGTCGCTCGGCTTCTCCGACGGAGCCGACAAGGATCTCGAGGTGACGGTACCCGATTTCGACGCCTTCGACCGGATCGCGGTCATCTGGCAGGGGGCCACCGGCCTTCAGCTCCACGCGCTCGAAGGCGGCGCAGACTACGGCGAGACAGGCCACATCTGGGCCGACACGCCGGGTACGCCCGACGCGGCCGTTGCCGGGACCGGTGGGTTCGTGTCCGTGCTCGGCAGCTCCGCGAACGGGTACGCGGCCGACGTCTACACCTATCCTGCTGCACTGATGCGCGAGGGGATGGAACCGGAGGTCTCGATCGAGGCGCAGGTGATGGAAAACACCTGTGGCGGCGAGATCGAAGGCTGGATTCTGCGCACCAACCCGGGCCGTGCCCCGCATGTCGAGCCGCTCACCATGGTGGTGCCGGGCTGCGATGCGGTGGGCGAATATCTGGTGTTGAAAAACCTGCCCGTTGAGCTGAAACTCGCGCGGAGGTAACGCGCAAGTTCCGAGGTTCGAGATGAAAATCCTGCGTGCGGCGATGTTCGCCGCACTTTTTGTCTCTAATACAGGCCTGGCCACCTCCGCCGGGGCCGACGACATCACCCTGAGATCGGACGACGGCGCGATCGAAATCACTGGAACCTTGCTCGGCTTCGATGGCGACTTCTACCGCGTCGATACCGCGTTCGGCGTGCTCACCCTCGACGGGTCCAGGGTCGATTGCAAAGGCCCGGCCTGTCCGACACCCGGCGCCTACGTGGCGCGGTTTACCCTGGCCGGGGCAGCGGTGATGGCCGAGGCGCTCCTGCCCGCGCTGATAGAAGATTTCGCGCACACGGCTGGCTATGTGCTGACCGAGACTGAGACCGATGCCGGCCCAGCCGAACATGTGTTCCGCCTCGACGACACCGGCTCCGGCACGCAGGCCGCCGAGATCACCCTGCGCAGTTCGAGCACGGCGGACGGCCTCGTCGATCTGATCTCCGATCAGGCCGACATGGCGCTCGCGTTGCGCGAGGTTACCGGCTTCGAACGGGCCATCGCGATCGACGCGGGACTGGGAGACCTTCAGGGACCGCGGCAGTTCCGTGTTCTCGCGCGCGATGCGCTCCTGCCTGTCGTCAACGCGGCCAACCCGGTCCGGCGGATGACCATTCGAGAGCTGGCCGCGGTGTATTCCGGTGAAATAGAGACATGGTCCGCCCTCGGCGGCGAAAACGCACCGATCACCTTGCATCTCACCGACCCGCAATCCGGCATCGGCGCGGTCTTCGCCGAGCGTGTCGTTGGCGGCGCGGAAAAGTCGCTCTCCGCCGCGCTTGTCGTTCACCCGACCGTCGATGCTCTCGTCGAAGCCTTGGAGCGTGATCCTCTTGGGATTGGCGTGACCACCCTTTCCCACGCCGGCGCCGCCCGCGCCCTGACCCTGACCGGCGATTGCGCCCTCGACGTCGTGGCCAACCCCGTGACGGTCAAGGCGGGGGATTATCCGCTCACGTTGCCGCTGTATCTCTACCTGCCGGGACGCCGGTTGCCGAAAGTGGCGCGCGAATTGCTGGTCTACCTGCGCTCGCCGGCGGCGCAGGGCATCGTCCGGGGCGCGGGGTTCGTCGACCAGGAGTTCGCCGAGATCCCGCTTGCCGCCCAAGGCGTTCGTCTCGCCAACGCAATTCGCGCCGCGGGCTCCGAGGTGACCCTCGAAGACCTGCAACGGATGATGCCGCTTTTCGTCGGCAAACGGCGCCTCTCGCTCACCTTCCGCTTCCTCGACGGCTCGACCGCGCTCGACGCTCCGTCGATTGCCAATGTCGGGGTCCTGGCGGCGGCCCTGGAGACAGGCGCGTTCGATGGGCGGCGGTTGTCCTTTGCGGGCTTCTCCGACGGGGCAGGGTCGGCCGCGGCCAATCTCCGGCTGTCGCGCCGCCGGGCCGAGACGGTGCGCGCCGCCGTGCTTGCCAGGATCGAAGGCCGCGACCCCGTGGGTGTGGAGATCCAGGCCGACGGGTTTGGCGAGGCGCTGCCGATGGCCTGTGACGATACCGCCTGGGGTCGGCAGGTGAACCGGCGCGTCGAGGTCTGGGTCGACTAGACCCAAACCGTTTCAGATCGAATCACTCTGAAAACGAATCCTGATCCAGATTCCGGAATTTGAGCAAAACCCCGGGATCGGACTGTCGCAGCCTGACAGGTTTTTGCTCCAGCGGATCGGGTCAGAGAAGACCGGCATCGCGGAAGCTGACTTCCTGGGCGCGGCCGATCACCAGGTGATCGTGCAGAGTGATTTCCAGCGCCTCGACCGCGGCCCGCACTTTTTCGGTCATGACGATATCGCTGTCCGATGGCGTGGGGTCGCCGGAGGGATGATTGTGGACGAGGATGAGGGCCGAGGCGTTGAGCTCCAGCGCCCGCTTCGCCACTTCGCGGGGGTAGACCGGCACATGGTTCACGGTGCCCCGCGCCTGTTCCTCGTCGGCGATGAGCACGTTCTGGCGGTCGAGGAACAACACCCGGAAATGCTCGGTATCGCGATGCGCCATGGTGGTGCGGCAATAGTCCAGCAATGCGTCCCAGGACGAGATCACCGAGCGATGGATCACCCGGGCGCGCGCCAGACGTTGCGCCGCGGCTTCCACGATCTTGAGTTCCGTCACCACCACGTCACCGACACCGGGGTGCTCCCGCAGCCGGGGTTCCGGCGCGGAGATGACACCGTTGAAATCGCCGAACCGGTTGAGAAGGGCATGCGCGAGCGGCTTCACGTCGCCACGGGGCAGGGCGCGAAACAGCACGAGTTCCAGCAACTCGTAGTCGGGGAGCGATTGCGCCCCGAGGTCGCGAAACCGGGTTCGCAGGCGCTGGCGATGGTCAGCGACATAGGAGGGCAAGCGGCCCGCGGCGGCGCGGCCTCGTCCGGCGTGAACAAGGGCAGGGCGGCTTCCGAAAAATGCGACTCGCGACGTGTCATGGCGACAGGTTCGGGGGAATTGGTAAACCGCCGGTTAACGGCCACAGGATTTTCGGCCTGTGCCGCAGGACCATGCGTGACACAAGCCGAACCAGCCGGCCCGATACCCACCAGCCGAGCCGTGATGCGCCGGACAGGTGATTCCGCTTGGGAGAAATCGAATACCAGTCCGCCGAATCTATTTAGGTTAGTCTCTCATCGTCTTGAGTTTTCGGCGCATTCCCGGCGGTTTTCACCGTCATTCCCGAATCTTTCGCTGGATTCCGGTGCGGACAACGTTCCGGAAACAATTCGCGTTCCAACAGGGTGACCATAGACACTAACTGGCCGATTAGAGACGTAACACAAGCTCTTCAATTCCTGTGGCATGTGACACGATGTGTCCCGCGTCCTGTGCAGCGACGTGCGAACACCACCAGGATGGCACCCGACCCGGGCGCGGTGGGACGGACGTCAACGATGCCATGTCTGCGGTCGCCAACCGGCGCGGTGTTGACGATTGACAAGGAGGCGGACTCGGTTCAATATTTTTTGGCGGCTGAAATAAATCACCGCGGGAGGAAAAATGTATCTCGGACTTGATCTCGGCACGTCCGGCTTGCGTGCCATTCTCGTGGACGCCGACGGGACGGTTCTCGCGGCATCCGACCAGGCCTACCCCGTCTCACATCCCCATTCCGGCTGGAGCGAGCAAGACCCGGCCGATTGGATCGCGGCGACCGAACGCGCGCTCGACGCGCTGAAAGCCAGCCATCCATCCGAACTTTCCGCGCTGAAGGCGATCAGCTTTTCGGGCCAGATGCACGGCGCGACCCTGCTCGACCGACGCGACAAGGTCCTGCGCCCGGCGATTCTCTGGAACGACACCCGCTCGGCAAAAGAGGCCGCGGCGATGGACGCCGATCCGGCCTTTCGAAAGATCAGCGGCAACATCGTCTTCCCCGGCTTCACCGCGCCGAAACTCGCCTGGGTGAAGGCCAACGAACGCGCGCTCTTCGACCAGGTGGCGATGGTGCTGCTGCCCAAGGATTATCTCAGGCTCTGGCTGACCGGCGACCACGTCTCCGACATGTCCGACAGCGCGGGCACATCCTGGATGGATGTCGGCGCCCGCGCCTGGTCTGACGAGCTTCTCGCAAAATCGGGCATGCGGGCCGACCAGATGCCGCGGCTCGTCGAAGGCACCGAGGTGTCGGGCACGCTCCGGCCGGATCTCGCGAGCCGTTGGGGCATGGCCGGAACGGTCAAGGTGGTCGGCGGCGGCGGCGACAATTCCGCCTCGGCCTGCGGGGTGGGGTGCTTCGACGAGGGCGACGGCTTTGTCTCGCTCGGAACCTCCGGCGTGCTGCTTTCGGCCAAGGCGGGGTTCTCGCCGAGCCCGGAAACCGCGGTGCACACGTTCTGTCATTCGGTGCCCGACACCTGGTACCAGATGGGCGTGATCCTGTCGGCCACCGACAGCCTCAACTGGCTGGCGGCACAGACCGGCAAAAAACCGGCGGAGCTGAGTGCGCTGCTCGGCGACAGCATCGACGGTCCCGGACAGATCCGGTTCCTGCCCTACCTCTCGGGCGAACGCACGCCGCACAACGATGCGGCCATTCGCGGCGCCTTCGCCGGGATCGGCATCGGCGACGGGCATAGAGAGCTGACCCAGGCGGTGATCGAGGGCGTGGCCTTCGCGCTCAAGGACAACCACGAGGCGCTGAAAGCGACCGGGACCGAGCTCAAGAGCTTGCTCGGCATCGGCGGCGGCTCGAAGTCCGACTATTGGGTCGAGCTCATCGCCACCCTGCTGGATGTACCCATCGACCTGCCCGAAGCCGGCGATTTCGGCGCAGCACTCGGTGCTGCCCGCCTAGCCATCGTCGGCGACACCGGCGCGGACCCGGGTGACATCATGACCCGTCCCGCCGTCGCCCGCACCATCGAACCGCGTCAGGATCTCGCCAGCGCCTACGACGACGCCTATGCGCAGTTCCGCGCCCTCTACCCGGCCATCAAGGAGGTCCTATGAGCACCGGATTCTTTTCCGTCGACAAGATCCCTTTCGAGGGACCCGACAGCACCAACCCACTGGCCTTCCGCCACTACAACCCGGACGAAATCGTCCTCGGCAAGCGCATGGAAGACCAGCTCCGCTTCGCGGTCGCCTACTGGCACAGCTTCGCCTGGGAGGGGCTCGATCCCTTCGGCGGCCCGACCTTCGACCGGCCCTGGTATCCGCAGAACAGTGTCGAAAAGGCCAAGCTGAAAGCCGACATCGCCTTCGAACTGTTCTCCGCTCTGGGCGCGCCGTTTTATTGCTTTCATGACGCCGACATGAGACCCGACCTCGGCAGCTTCAAGGCCAACAAGCGCGCGTTCGACGAGATCGTCGATGTCTTCGCCGCGAAGCAGGAAGAGACCGGCGTCGGCCTGCTCTGGGGCACCGCCAATTTGTTCAGCCACCGCCGCTTCATGTCGGGCGCCGCGACCAACCCCGACCCGGACGTGTTTGCCTATTCCGCCGCGACGATAAAATCCTGCATGGATGCGACCAAGAAACTCGGCGGGCAGAACTACGTGCTCTGGGGGGGGCGCGAAGGCTATGAAACCCTTCTCAACACCGACCTCGCCCGCGAAGACCAGCAGATGGGCCGGATGCTCAACATGGTGGTCGAGTACAAGCACAAGATCGGCTTCAAGGGCCAGATCCTCGTCGAGCCCAAGCCGCAGGAGCCCTCCAAGCACCAGTATGACTACGACGTCGCCACGGTCTACGGCTTCCTCAAGCGCCACGGGCTCGAAAACGAGGTGCGCGTCAACATCGAACAGGGGCACGCGATCCTTGCCGGTCACAGCTTCGAACACGAGATCGCGCTCGCCCAGGCGCTGGGCGTGTTCGGATCGATCGACATGAACCGCAACGATTACCAGTCGGGCTGGGACACCGACCAGTTCCCCAACAACGTGCCGGAAGTGGCGCTGGCCTATTACCACATCCTCAAGCACGGCGGCTTCGAGCGCGGCGGCGGCACCAACTTCGACTCCAAGCTGCGCCGCCAGTCGATCGATGCCGACGACCTGCTCATCGGCCATATCGGTGGCATGGACACCTGTGCCCGGGGCCTCAAGGCCGCCGCCGCGATGGTCGAGGACGGGACCATGTCCGATTTCGTCGATCAGCGCTATTCCGGCTGGAACAGTGACTATTGGCAAGGCGTCCTCGCCGGTGGCGGCTCGCTCGACGAGATCGCCCGCAAGGTCGAAGACGAAGGGATCGAACCGGAACCGCGGTCGGGGAAACAGGAATACCTCGAAAACGTGGTCAACCGGTTCGTCTGAACCATGATCACGCGGGGAGCAGCCACGATCGGCGGGCGGGCGGTGGATGCCGCCCACCTGACCGCGGGCGACATGGACGTGACGCTCCTGAGCTACGGCGCGATCACGCAAAGCTGGCGGATCGGTCCACGCAACATCATCCTGGGGTACGACGACCCCGCGCAGTACGGGACCGACCGCTACTACCTCGGCGCCATCTGCGGACGGCTTGCCAACCGGGTCCGGAACGGGCGCTTTCCGCTCGGGGGCACTGAGGTGCAATTGCCACTGAACAACGGGCCGAACACGCTGCACGGGGGGCCGAAAGGCCTCAACTCGCGGTTCTGGGAGATGGAAGCCGATACCGGCGCCAACGCGGTGCGCCTGGCCTATGTCAGCCCGCACGGCGAGAGCGGGTTCCCGGGGCGTGCAGAGTTCGAGGTCGTGGCGACACTCACCGATACCGCGCTGATCTACGACATGCGCGCGGAGGTCGACCGGCCGACGCCGATCAACCTCGCCCAGCACAACTACTATAACCTCGCCGATGGCGGGGAGGTCTGGGATCACGTGCTCAGTGTCCCGGCGGAAAGCTGTCTCGTTGCCGGGGAAGACCTGATCCAGACGGGCCGGATCGCCCCGGTCGCGGGCACCAGGTTCGACTTTCGCGAGGCGCGCACAATCGGCAGTGCAGATCCTGGGCGCAAAGGCATCGACGGCTGCCTGGTGCTCGACAGCGGCGCGCCCGGCGCCGTGCTCTCCGTGCCCGGTGGGCCGACGCTCAGTTTCTTCACCGGCCAGCCGGGCATGCAGGTCTACAACGCCGACACCCTCGGAGACCCTTTCGCGCCCTTCACGGCCGTCTGCCTCGAGCCCGAAGGGTTTCCGGATGCGGTGAACCATCCGGATTTCCCCTCCCAGATCGTCACGCCCGAGACACCCTACCGGCAGAAACTGACCATCGAGGTCGCGTAATGCGGGCCGCTGTCGTCCTCCTGTTACTGGCCTCGGCCGCCCGGGCGGGGGGGCTGCCGGACCCGATCACCGATGCGGATTTCGTGACGACCACACCCGCGCAAGTGGCACTCGGTCAGCTTCTGTTCTACGACCCGTTGCTCTCGGGTTCGAAAACCGTCGCCTGTTCCACGTGCCACCACCCGTCGCTCGGTACCTCCGACGGTCTGTCGCTCGGGATCGGTGACGGCGGGTTCGGCCTCGGCCCGGAGCGCCGCCTTGTCGAGGACAACCTGCCCGAGCAGCGCATCCCCCGCAACGCGCCCGGCTTGTTCAACCTCGGCGCGCACGCGTTCTCAAGCATGTTCCACGACGGCCGCCTCGAGGCGGATCCGACCAAGCCCGGCGGTATCCGCACCCCGCTCGGCCAGGAGATGGTCGCGGGATTCACCGGCGTGCTTTCGGCGCAGGCGATGTTCCCGGTCTTGAGCCAGGACGAAATGGCGGGGCATTACGGCGAGAGCGATATCTCCAAGGCGGTGCGCACGGGACTTCTGACCGGACCGGGTGGGGCCTGGGACCTGATCGCGAAACGCGTCGAGGCGGTGCCGGACTACCGCGAGATGTTCGACGTGGTGATCGGTCCGCGCCCGATCCTGTTCACCGACATCTCCAACGTGATCGCCGAGTTCATCGTCTTCGAATGGCGCGCCGACGACAGCCCGTTTGACCGGCACCTGCGCGGAACGGAGCCGCTTTCCGGACCCGCCGCAGAGGGCATGGCGCTGTTCTACGGCAAGGCAGGCTGCGACACTTGCCATTCCGGACAATTCCTCACCGACCAATCCTTCCACGCCATCGCCATGCCGCAGATCGGACCCGGCAAGGTGGAACGGTTCGAGAGCGACACGCGCGACATCGGCCGCTTCCGGGTGACAGGCGATCCGGCCGACGCCTACCGCTTCCGCACCCCTTCCTTGCGCAACGTCGCCCTCACCGCGCCCTACGGGCACGACGGGGCCTACGCGACCCTCGAAGCCGTGGTGCGCCACCACCTCGATCCGGTGGCCGCGCTCCAAACCTATGACATCGACCAGACGGTACTGCCGGACCTGCCGGGGGCAGAGAGAACCGACCGGATCATCCTGTCGAGCGCGGAAGAAATGAGCGGCGATCGCAGCCGCAAACGAGATCGACCCAGTCGAGCTGACCGACGACGAGGTCGCCGCTCTGATCGCCTTCCTCGAGAGCCTGACCGACCCGGTGAGCCGGACCGGCAGGCTCGGGGTGCCGGAGAGCGTTCCGAGCGGACTCCCGGTGGATTAGAGCCTTTCTTGTGTCACGCCATCCGTGCCACGGATAACCCGCACGGTCATATCCGCCTCGATTGGCATCCACCCCGTCGCGGTGCCGTCCGGCCAGGTCACGCGCAGCTCGGCGCGCTCGGCCGGTCCAAGCCCGAAATGCTCCGGCAGCGCCACGCCCGAGGCATGGGTGCCGCCGACCGTGACCTCCCGCACGATGGTGCGCCCACCGACCCGCAGATCGAGCCAGGCGCCCACGGCGCGGGTGTTGGGCCCCGGCTGGCGCAGGTCCACGGCGAGCCAGTGGCCGTCCGTATCGGTGGTGTTGGCATAGACCTCCATCGGCACGCGCCGGTTGACGACCGCAAGATCGAGCCGGCCGTCGAGGTTCAGGTCCGCAAGCACGGCGCCGCGCGAGCGCGCGAGCGAGGCGACACCGGCTTCGATGCTGGCCTCGCGAAACACCCCGTCCGCCCCCTGCATGAGCAGGTTGTTCGGGTCTTCCATCGCGTTCGACGGCATCTGTTCGACATTGCCCTTGGCGATGAACACGTCGTCGCGCCCGTCGAGATCGACGTCGCCGAACACGATGCTCCAGCCGGTCGACGGCCGCCCGTCGTCGCCCAGATGCGGGCGCTGGGCGGTGGTGCCCATCGCGAAGGCGACATCCCGCCAGACCGGCCCGCCGGGCTCGCGCAGTTGCAGGCGTTGATCGCCCATCGTCGACAGGAACACGTCCTGGAGACCGTCGCCGTTCACGTCGCGCGAGGCGATGCCCATGCCCCAGAGCGATTGGCGTTTCCAGCCTTCGGCCTCGGTGTAGAGCCGGGGCGTCGCCTGCATCGCCCAGAGCTCCTCCTGGCCGTCGCGGACATAATACTGCCGGTCGTTGGACAGCCTGAGATCGGCCCGCCCGCTGCGGTCCCAGTCGGAAAACAACGCCGACAGGGCGCAATACCCGGGTTCGATCGGGATCGGGGCGGAATAGACACCGTTTTCCGGCCTGTAAAGCTGGTTGGCATCGCAGGCCTCGAAAGGCCCCTCCGGGTCCTCCCGGTCGACATAGTTACCGAAGAACATAGTCGGCAGGGCGCGGCCTTTCTCCCATGTCGCGGTGAAAGACGTCGTCCAGCGATCGTCGCTTTCGAACCCGAGATCAAACGGAGCAAAAGCGCAGTCGGGCCCGCCCTTGAGCAGGAGATTTTCCCCGACCCGCATCACCGCGAGATCGAGCAGGCCGTCGCCGTCGATGTCGAGCGGGTAGGCCCCGGTGACCCCCTCGAGTGTCAAGGCATCGGGCGTGCCGTCGCGGAAAACCGGAGGTGTCCCGGGCGACCCCGTCTCGTTGACGAACAGCTTTGCCGGGTTGGTCCCGCCGGCGGCGACGAGCTCGGGGAACCGGTCACCGTTGCAGTCGAAAGCCGAGACGCCGCCGCCCACGAAATGCTCCCATCCGCCGCCATAGACATGGGAGGGCACCTCGACCGGGGTGAACACCGGCCCGGCGAG
The DNA here is from genome assembly GCA_963752895.1 of uncultured Alphaproteobacteria bacterium. Lineage (GTDB taxonomy): Bacteria > Pseudomonadota > Alphaproteobacteria > Rhodobacterales > Rhodobacteraceae > CAVWAE01. The sequence goes on along the minus strand of CAVWAE010000017.1, from coordinate 101,814 downwards.
CGCCGCTGCCGGCAATAGTGCCAGCACCAAGGCTTCACGCATCGTTCAGCGCGCGCACCGCAAGCCCGGTCACGCCCTCCATTGCATAGGCCGCCGCGCCCTTGGCCCACATCATGTCGCCCCATTTGTGGATGCGCACTTCGGGCGGCGGCGCATCGACCTGGAGCACCTGGGTTTTCATCATCGCGATGACCTCGTCGGAATAGAGGAAATCGTGGCTCATCCGCTCGCCCGAGACGATGATCAGTCCCGGGTCGAAGATATTGACGAGATTGGCGAGACCCATGGCGAACATCTGGCTGGCGCGTTCGAGGATCGACTGCGCCGTCTGGTCGCCGGAGCGCGCGGCGGCGAACAGCGCGTCGAGCTTCTCCTCGGGTGTCCGGCCGGTCAGCCCCGGCAAGGTTACCGCGGCCTCGCGCAACAGCGCGTAGTCGGCGACGTAGGCTTCCAGGCACCCCCGCTGGCCGCACCGGCACAGCGCGCCGCCGAGATGCACCTTGGTGTGCCCGAATTCCGCCCCGCACCCGCGCGAACCCCGGTAGACCCGGCCATCGATGACGATGCCGAGGCCGACGCCATGCTCGATGGTGACGACGAGGAAATCGCGCACGCCGTGTCCCTCGCCGAAGAGCTGTTCGGCCTTGGCGACGGAGTTGGCGTCGTTGTCGAGGAAAACCGGCATCGGCAGCGCGGCCTCGAGCATGTCGCGCAGCGCGACATTGCGCCGGGTGAGCGACGGCGACCAGTGGACGAGCCCGTCCGGCACGTCAACCACCCCCGACACCCCGACGCCGAGACCTGAAAGACCGTCGATCTTGCGCCCCGTTTCGGCCGCGGCCGTGGCCAGCGTATCGACGATCCGCCGCACGAGCACTTCGGGCGCCATCTGCGCCTCGGGCAGGGCGGCCTCGTGTTCCGAGAGCGTGGTGCCGTCGAAATCGATCAGGATCGTGCTGATTGTCCCGGACGAGACCTTGATGCCGGCGAGGATATGCGCGGCGCCGCGCACCCGGAGCGACACGCGGGGACGTCCGCGGCCAGGTGTGGACGGCGCAGACTCCGGCGAGACCTCTTCGATCAACCCCGCCCGGATCAACTCGGCCGTGATCGCCGTGACCGTCGCGGGGCTGACCCCGGTCTCCTGCGCGATGTCGATGCGCGCGATCTGACCCGCGGCGCGGATCACGGACACGACCTGTTGCCGGCTCGCTTCCCGCGGATCATTGCCGGCGGAAAACTTCTCTGGCCTCGCCACGGCTCAAACCCTCCCTGGTGCACCCGTATCTATCACATTCGGGATGCCGGGGCGCAAATTTTTTTTGCCAGCCGAATTAATTGTGTTAGATTCTTGGCGTCACCGCCGAATCCTTGCGGCATCTTTGCCTCAAGGGTCCGGAGCGGTGTTTGTTTGGGAGGACATCATGAAGAAAACTACTGTGTTTGCCGCGGCGATTCTCGGCGCGACCATGGCAACTTCGGCGCTCGCACAGACCGTCGGCGTGAGCTGGTCGAATTTCCAGGAAGAGCGGTGGAAAACCGATGAGGCTGCGATCGTCGCGGCGCTCGAAGCGGGTGGGGCGACCTACGTGTCGGCCGATGCGCAAAGCTCTGCGTCCAAGCAGCTTGCCGACGTCGAAAGCCTGATCGCCCAGGGCGTCGACGCGGTCATCATTCTTGCGCAGGACACCCAGGCGATCATCCCGGCCGTCGAAGCCGCGGCCGTCGAAGGCATCCCGGTGATCGCCTATGACCGCTTGATCGAAGACGCGCGCGCGCTCTACATCACCTTCGACAACGTCGAAGTGGGCCGGATGCAGGCCCGCGCCGTGTTCGCGGCGCAACCGACCGGCAACTACGTGATGATCAAGGGCTCGCCCACCGACCCGAACGCCGACTTCCTGCGTGGCGGGCAGCAGGAGATCCTGCAGGCCGCGATCGACGCCGGTGACATCACCATCGTCGGTGAAGCCTATACCGACGGCTGGGTGCCGGCCAACGCGCAGCGCAACATGGAGCAGATCCTGACCGCGCAGGACAACAACGTCGACGCCGTTGTCGCGTCGAACGACGGCACCGCCGGTGGCGTTGTCGCGGCGCTGACCGCGCAGGGCATGGAAGGCATCCCGGTGTCCGGCCAGGACGGCGACCATGCCGCGCTGAACCGGGTCGCCAAGGGCACCCAGACCGTGTCGGTCTGGAAAGACGCCCGCGAGCTCGGCAAGGCCGCCGGCGAAGCCGCCGTGGCGATGATCGGTGGCGCCATGCTCGCCGACGTCGGCGAGACCGTGTTCACCACCCCGGGTGGTGTGGACGTCAACGCGATCTTCCTCGCGCCGAACCCGATCACCCAGGACAACCTCTCCGAGGTCGTCGACGGCGGTTGGATTACGCTTGAAGCCCTGTGCCAGGGTGTCGAGGGCGGCCCAGCGCCGTGCAACTGATCCGAACCTGAGACAAAGCCGCTCCCGGGTATCCCGGGGGCGGCCAATCAGAAAAGACCGTCCGGGGAACAACCGATGAGCGACACGACGTCCGAGCCGACCAAGGTCGGATCCCGAAATCTCCTCGCATCACTTGAAGTCGACACGCGCCTTCTGGGCATGATCGGTGCCTTCGTCGCGATCGCGCTGGTGTTCAATTTCTGGACCGAGGGGCGTTTTCTCACGCCACGCAACATCTTCAACCTGACGATCCAGACCGTCTCCGTCGGCATCATGGCCGCCGGCATGGTCTTCGTGATCGTCACCCGCCATATCGACCTGTCGGTCGGCGCGCTGCTGGCCACGGTTTCGGCCCTGATGGCGATGACCCAGACCCAGGTCCTGCCAACCGATCTCGGCTTCGGACTGAACAACCCGGCCACCGTCTTCGTCACTATCTTCATCGGCCTCGTGGCGGGCACGCTGATCGGTGCTTTCCACGGCTACCTGGTCGGCTTCCTGACGATCCCGGCCTTCATCGTCACGCTCGGCGGGCTGTTCGTCTGGCGCAACGTCGCCTGGTTCCAGACCCGCGGCCAGACCATCGGCCCGCTCGACGAACGCTTCCAGTCGCTCGGCGGCATCGGCGGCACACTCGGCGAGACCGGCAGCCTGATCTTCGGCCTCGTCGCGATCGCGGCGGCGCTGTTCGGCCTTTTCACCGCGCGGCGCCGCAAGGTGCAGCACGAGTTCCCGGTGAAACCGCTCTGGGCGGAAATCACATTGGGCGCGATCATCTCGGGCGCGATCCTCGGGTTCGTCCTGATCCTCAACAATTACGAAAAGCCGGTCCGGGTGATCCAGCGCGAGTTTGCGGCCCGCGGCGAGACCATGCCGGAAGGCTACACCGAAGCCTACGGCATTCCCTATTCGGTGCTGATCCTGATCCTCGTCGCCATCGTCATGACCATGATCGCCACCAAGACCCGGCTGGGCCGCTACATCTTCGCCGCCGGCGGCAACCCGGAAGCGACCTCGCTCGCCGGGGTCGACATCCGCTGGCTGACCGTGAAGGTCTTCGCCATCATGGGCGCGCTCTGCGCGATCTCGGCCGTGGTGGCCTCGGCACGGCTCACCTTCCACACCAACGACATCGGTACCCTCGACGAGCTGCGCGTGATCGCCGCCGCGGTGATCGGCGGAACCGCGCTTTCCGGTGGATTAGGGACAATTCACGGCGCCATTCTCGGGGCGCTCATCATGCAGTCGCTGCAATCGGGCATGGCCATGGTCGGGGTCGATGCCCCGTTCCAGAACATCGTCGTCGGCATCGTCCTGGTGCTCGCCGTCTTCGTCGACATCCTGTATCGCAAGCGCGCGGGGATCAAATGATGGACAAGCAAACCCCCCTCGTCGAAATGCGCGACATGCAGAAGGCCTTCGGCGGCATCCGCGCCGTCGACCATGTGACGGTCGATCTCTACCCCGGCGAGGTTGTCGGCGTGCTCGGCCACAACGGTGCCGGCAAGTCGGTCTTGATGAAGATGCTGTCGGGCGCGCTCAAACGCGATGGCGGCGAGATCTACGTCAACGGCGAGCACGCCGAGATCAACACCCCACGCGATGCGCGCAAGTACAACATCGAGACCATCTACCAGACCCTCGCGCTGGCCGATAACCTCGATGCCTCGTCCAACCTGTTCCTCGGACGCGAGATCACCACGCCACTTGGTTTTGTCAACGACGCCAAGATGGAAGCGGAAACCCGCAAGATCATGGGCCGGCTCACGCCCAACTTCCGTCGCTACCACACTCCGGTCGCCGGGCTCTCGGGCGGTCAGCGCCAGTCGGTCGCGATCAGCCGCGCGGTCTATTTCAACGCCAAGATCCTGATCATGGACGAGCCCACCGCGGCGCTGGGCGTGGAAGAGACACGGATGGTGGCCGAGCTGATCGACGAGCTCAAGAAACAGGGCATCGGCATTTTCCTGATCGACCACGACATCCACCAGGTGAAAGCGCTCTGCGACCGCGCTTCTGTGATGAAGAACGGCAAGCTCGTGGGAACGGTGAAGGTCGACGAAGTGACCGAGGACGATCTGCTCGGCATGATCATTCTTGGAAAGAATCCAAAGGAATCGGCGGCCTGAGCTGCCGACCCTGCGAGTGAGTGCGTAATGATCCGGCACCAGGGCGATGGCCTCCGGTGCCGGTACGTAAAAACACGCAATCAGCCAGAATCCGTTTGAATTATGAGACTTGCTGCTTAGTGTTGGCGGCAGTCCGGCGGTCAACCCGGCCGCGGGGAATGCAAAACCAAGAAGACGACAGATCTAGGGAGTTGATATCACATGGAACGTCGTAAGTTTCTGACCGGTGCCGCAGTCGGTACCGCGGGGGCCGCGCTGGCCGCTCCGGCGGTGGCCCAGGCCACCAAGACCATGACCATCGTGTCGACCTGGCCGCGGGATTTCCCGGGCCTCGGCGTCTCGGCCCAGCGCCTTGCTGCGCGCATCACCGAGCTTTCGGAAGGCGCGATCCAGACCGAGTACTTCGCAGCCGGTGAGCGCGTTGGCGCGCTTGACGTGTTCGACGAAGTCGCCTCGGGCAACTCCAACGCCTACATCGGCGCCGACTACTACTGGACCGGCAAGCACCCGGCGCTGGCCTACTTCACCGCCGTGCCCTTCGGCATGTCGTTTGCCGAGATCAACGCCTGGATCCTCTATGGCGGTGGCATGGCTCTGTGGGACAAGGTCCAGGACCAGTTCGGTCTCAAGGGTCTGCCCGCGGGCAACACCGGCACCCAGGCCGGCGGCTGGTTCAACAAGGAAATCGAATCGGTCGACGACTTCAAGGGCCTGAAGATGCGTATCCCGGGCCTCGGTGGCCAGGTGCTCGCCAAGCTCGGCGCCTCGACCGTGTCGCTGCCCGGCGGCCAGATCTACGAAAACCTCGTGTCCGGCACCATCGACGCCACCGAGTGGGTCGGCCCCTACAACGACTACTTCATGAAGTTCTACGAGGCCGCGAAGTACTATTACACCGGCGGCATGCACGAGCCGGGCGCCCAGCTTTCGCTTACCTCGAACAAGTCGTGGTGGTCTTCGCTCTCCGACACCGAGCGCGCAATCATCACCGCCGCCTCGCTGGAAGAGAACTCGAACTCCTACTTCGAATCGATGGCGCTCAACGGCGAGTACCTTCAGAAGCTCGAAGACGAGCACGGCGTCGAGGTCCGCTCGTTCAACGACGACGTGTGGGACGGCATGGGCGAAGCCGCCGACGAAGTCTTTGAAGAGACCGCCGGCTACGACGCACTCGCGGCGGAAGTGAACGACGCGGTTCAGGCGAAGATGCGCGAAATCGGACGCGGCATTTCGCTGTTCGAAGGCCAGTTCGTCAACCAGCGCAACCGGATCCTCGGCCTCTGAGCCCCGGATCAGTGACATGACACGACGGGCGGGGCTTCGGCCCCGTCCGTTTTCGGCGCAGATGGACAGCGCCCAATAAAATGAACACCGAATGTCGGAAAGCCGGGGGGAACACCATGACCAGCGTGATCGACCACGACGAGTTGCCAAGGCACGGCAGGCCCGCGCCCGTCGCCCGTACATTCGGATGGCTGATGCTGACCGTGCTCGCCGCGTTTCTCGTCAACAACATCCTCGTCGTCTGGTTCGATTTCCCGGGCCTGCGCGGGATCGGCGGCGAGGGCGGGCTGCTCGGTTTCGCCAGCGTCGCGCTCTACGGCGCGGCCCTTGCCGGCGCGATCGCCATCGTCGTCATGAGCCCCAACCGCTCGCTGCGCTGGGACGCGCACCTCGTCCACCGCTTCAACGTCTACCTGGTGCGCGCGCTGTTCTGGTCGATCTTCCTCGTCGGCCTGTTCGATGCCACCATCGCCTTCCTGCGCGCCGAGGAGCTCACCGTGCCGCTGTTCGGCGAGGCCATCGGCCACGGCCTCTCCCGGTCGAATGTCGTCGGCCCCTGGGTGCATGTGCCGCTGATCGTGCTGAGCTTCGTGCTCGCGCTCGTCACCCGCACGCTCGGTTTTCCCTGGCTCGCGTTGCTGATCGTCGCCGCCGAGCTTCTGATCGTGATCTCGCGCTTCGTCTTTTCCTACGAGCAGGCGCTGATGGGCGATCTCGTGCGCTACTGGTATGCGGCTCTATTCCTCTTCGCTTCGGCCTACACGCTCTACGAAGAAGGCCACGTGCGGGTCGATATTCTCTACGCCGGCCTCGGGCGCACCACCCGCGGCTATCTCAACGCGCAAGGCACGATCCTGCTCGGCCTCACCACCGCCTGGGTGATCCTGTGGATCGCCTTCAACGGCCCGCAGTCGATCGTCAACGCGCCGGTGAAGAACTTCGAAATCAGCCAGGCCGGCCCCTTCGGGATGTACGTGAAATACCAGATGGCCGCCTTTATCGGCCTGTTCGGCGTGACCATGCTGATCCAGTTCGTCAGCTACTTCTTCGACGCCATCGCCGACTGGTACGATGAACCGGGCCACCGCGCCCTTGGCCACGCTTCGGCCCATTGAGGTGACACCATGGAGCTCTTTTTCCTTCTCCTCCTGATCGTCATCATGGCCGGAGCCCTCGGCTCGGGCTATCCGGTGGCCTTCGCACTCCCGGGGTCCGCGATCATCACCATCGCGCTGGCCGCCGGCGCCGGTCTGATCTTCGCCGGAAGCACGGATGCCTATTTCCACTCCGGTGGGCCTCAACAATGGTTGAGCGCCGGGGTGACCAACCTGCGCGGGGTCTATTGGGAGGTCGAGCGAGATACGCTCATCGCCATTCCACTGTTCATCTTCATGGGCATCATGCTTCAGCGCTCGAAGATCGCCGAAGACCTTCTGGTGACCATGGCGCGGCTGTTCGGCCCGGTGCCGGGGGGCTTGGGCATCTCCGTCATCTTCGTTGGCGCGCTGCTGGCCGCCACCACCGGCATCGTCGGGGCTACCGTCGTCGCCATGGGCCTCATCTCGCTGCCGGCGATGCTGCGCAACAATTATTCGACGCCGCTCGCCACCGGCACCATCGCCGCGTCCGGGACGCTCGGGCAGATCATCCCGCCCTCGATCGTGCTCATCATCCTCGCCGACCAACTCGCCTCCGCCGCCGACCAGGCCTCGACGCTGCGCAAGTCGTTGCACAAGGACGCCACCGGCGAGATCTCGATGCCGTCGCTCTTCGACGTCGCCGGGACCTCGGCGGGCGAGATGTTTCTCGGCGCTTTCATTCCCGGTCTCGTGCTGGTCGGGCTCTACATGCTCTACATCCTGGTCTATGCAACCCTGCGCCCGAAGATGGCGCCGGCGGTGCATTACGCAGGCGAGTATGACGCCGCGTTCTGGCGCAAGGTGTTCATCACCCTCGTCCCGCCGCTCGCGCTCATCTTCCTCGTGCTCGGCTCGATCATTGCGGGCATCGCCACCGTGAACCAGGCCGGGGCCATCGGGGCCGCGGGCGCGCTCATCATGGCGGGCTACCGCCTTCCGGACCCGAAATCCCGCGGCCTTTACGCCCCGGCGCTGCTTGCCCTCGCGTCCTTTGCGGTGCTCGGCTACGCGCTTTCGGCCTTCGAGATGAACGTGAAGGCGATGGACACGGCGAACGACCGCATCGGCATCACTCTCGGTGCGGTCGGCACGGTGATGCTGCTCGTGTCTCTGATCTGGTCGGGCAGCCGGGTGCTGAAGATCGAACACACGCTCCAGGGTGTCATGCTGGAGACGGCCAAGACCACCTCGCTCGTCTTCATCATCCTGCTTGGCGCCGCCATGCTCACGGCCGCCTTCCGCGCCTTCGGCGGCGAGGAACTGGTGCGCGATTTCCTCGTGTCGCTGCCGGGCGGTTTCTGGACCCAGTTCGTGATCGTCATGGGTGTCATCTTCATCCTTGGCTTCTTCCTCGATTTCATCGAGATCGCCGTGGTCGTGGTGCCGATCGTGGCGCCGATCCTGCTGGCCGATCCGGGTGCCAACATCACCGCCGTCTGGCTCGGCGTGATGATCGGCCTCAACATCCAGACCAGTTTCCTCACCCCGCCGTTCGGCTTCGCGCTGTTCTACCTGCGCGGCGTGGCGCCCGCGATCGTGCGCACGGTGCAGATCTACAAGGGGGTGATCCCCTTCATCCTGCTGCAACTCGTGGCGCTCGGCATCGTCGGTGGTTTCCCGCCGCTGGTGAACTACCTGCCCAACCGGGTGAGCTTCCTGTCGGACAACAGCCCGCCGCCGCGCAACCCGAAGCTCCAGCTCTGCCTCGAGGATTACGTCTCGGAGCGTATCGCGACCGGCAGCCTGGTTACCGACGGAATTGCCGCGGCGAAGGGGCTCGACCTTTCCGCGCTGCCGAAGGGTCTCGCCGGCGAAGTCGAAGACGGGGTCGGCTCGGCCGAGGCGGCCCTTGCCGCGCTTGCCGCGCTTCGCGAGACCCAGGTGGCCGTTGAGGCGGCAGCTGGAGAGTATCGCCCCCGTCTCATCGAAGTGCGGACCCTCGAGAAGAAAATCCGCAAGGTTTCGGAGGAGATCGACGAGCTTTCGACCCGCATGAACCGGATGAACGAAGGTGCGGCGCGCGAAGCGTTGGCCGTCCATGTCGAAGAGCTGGAAGCCGAGCGCGCCGCGCTGGAAAGCCAGATGCCCGCCGATTGGGAGGAGGTCCACACCACCTTTGCCGCGCTGACCCAGGCCGAGGACAAGGCCCGCAACACGTATCAACGTGCCGCGGACGGAAGTTACGAAGGTCCGGCCGAGGTGTTGGCCGTGATCGCTTCGGGCGAGGGTTTCGCCGCCCTCGCGGGCCCGCTTGCCGACATCGGCAGCGTCTTCGCGACCGGCTCCGGCGACGAAGCGATCGACGAGATCAAGGCGCTCGAATCGGCCGTCGGGGACGTCGAAGGCGCAGGCGAGATCAAGTCGCTCCTGTCCAAGGCACGCCGCGCGCTCGACAAGGACGACCGCGAGGAAGCGCTCGCACTCTACGATGAGGCGATGGCGGAATATGCTGGACAGGGTACGTGGCGCGCGCAGGCCGCGGGCCTCGAACCTGGCCTCACCGCCTACCTCGACGCGGTCCGGCAAACCCTCGGCGCCCGCGTCCAGGATCGGCTCACTCGCGAGCAGGCGCTTGCCATCGCCAAGTGCACCGCGCGGCATCGGGATGTGTCGCTGAACTTCTGAAGCGCGGTGAAAACGAACTGAAAAACCAGGAGTCCGAAGATCCGGACCCCTGGTTTTTTCAGGCGGAACAGAGCCTGTTTCCCAGCCCCCGACCAGGATCGGTCAGCGGATCTGCGCCCCGCGCGGCGCCGGGTGTCACGCCAGCCGCCGCGCCGCCAGGAAACTCGCCCCGGCCATCAGCGCCGCTGTGGCGAGACACAGCGCGAGCCCGCCGATCTGGTAGCTGAGGCCCGAAAGCAGCGTGCCCAGCAGTCGGCCGGCGGCGTTCGACATGTAGTAGAAGCCCACGTCCATCGTCACCCGTTCGGCGCCGGTGAAGGCAAGGATCAGGTAGGAATGCAGCGAGGAATTCACCGCGAAGACGAAACCGAAGACCAGAAGGCCCGCCACCAGCACGGGCGTGAGCCAGGCGCCGCGGGAACAGCGCCGCCAAGCGCCAGCGCCGCCGGGATCAGGGTCAGACCGCCGACCCATGTTATGGCGAGCACGGGTGATGTCTTCGACGGACCGCGAGCCGGCCCTCAGCAGCCGTGGGCGCGAAGGCCTGCACCGCGCCGTAAAGATGATCCAGAGCGCCATGAAGCCGCCGATGAGGAAGAAGGCCGCGAGTTGCGCGCCTTCGGGCGTGCCGTCCGACAGCACCGCGTAGAAATAGATCGGGATGCCGACGACGAACCAGATATCGCGCGCGCCGAACAGGAACACCCGCGCCAGCGAAAGCCGGTTGACCGTGGGTCGGTCGCGAAGACATGCGCGAACTTTGCCGCCTTTGAGCCTTTCGGCAGGCCGGACGGCATGAACAGCACGACCGCCACGAGGATCACGGCCAGGATCGACGCCATCGCGATCACGCTCACCCTGAACCCGACGAGGCCGAGCAGGGCCGCGCCGAGGAAGAAGCCGACCCCCTTCACCGCGTTCTTCGATCCGGTCAGCACGGCGACCCAGCGGAACAGCCCGCCGTCCTCCTTCGGGGCCAGCAGCTTCACCGCCGATTTCGACGACATCTTGGCCAGATCCTTGGCCACGCCCGAGAGCCCCTGCACGACCATCACGAAGGCCACCGAGAGCGCCATCGCCCAGGTCGGGTCAAGCTGCGACAGCGCGAGCAGCGCCACGATCTGCAGGGATAGCCCCGCATAGAGCGTCGAGGTCAGCCCGAATCGCGCCGCGAGCCAGCCGGCCGACAGGTTGGTGACGATGCCCGCGATCTCGTAGAGCAGGAACAGATAGGCCAGCTGCATCGGCGAAAAGCCGAGCGTGTGGAAATGCAGGAGCACCAGCATCCGCAGCGCGCCGTCGGTGAGCATGAACGCCCAATAGGCGGCGGTCACGGCGACATAGGCGGTGAGCCCGTCGGGGCGCGTCCCGGTCATGTTACCGCCCGCTGTCGAGCGATCCGGCGACCATACGCGCCACGTCGACCAGGCGGTAGGCATAGCCCCATTCGTTGTCGTACCAGGCGTAGACCTTCACCTGCGTGCCGTTCACCACCATGGTCGACGGCGCGTCGATGATCGAGGACCGCGGGTCGTTGGTGTAGTCGGCCGAGACGAGCGGGCGCTCCTCGTAGCCGAGAATGCCCTTGAGCGGCCCGTCGGCCGCGGCCTTGAACAGCGCGTTGACCTCTTCGCGCCGTGGTCGCGCGCTCCACCTCGAAGACGCAATCGGTCAGCGAGGCGTTCAGCAGCGGCACGCGCACGGCGTGGCCGTTCAGCCGCCCGTTAAGCTCGGGGATAGATCAGCGTGATCGCCGTGGCCGAGCCGGTGGTGGTCGGGATCAGCGAATTCAGCGCCGAGCGCGCCCGGCGCAGGTCCTTCGCCGGCCGGTCGACGATGGTCTGGGTGTTGGTCACGTCGTGGATCGTGGTGATCGAGCCGTGCCGGATGCCGAGCCCCTCGTGGATCACCTTCACCACCGGCGCGAGGCAGTTGGTGGTGCAGGAGGCGGCGGTGACGAGGCGTGCTGCCCGGGTCGTAGATGTCGTGGTTCACGCCATAGACGATATTGGCGCGCCTCCGGCCTTGACCGGGGCCGACACCACCACCTTCTTCACGCCCGCCGCGAAATAGGGGGCGAGCTTCTCGGCGGTCTTGAACACGCCGGTGCAGTCGATCACCAGATCGATGCCCATTTCGGCGAGCGGCAGATCTTCGATCCGGCGCGCCGAACGCACGTCCATGCGCTGGCCGTTGATGCTGACGCTGCTGTCGTCAAATCCGAACGTGGCGTTCCAGCGGCCATGCACAGTGTCGAACTCGAACAGATGCGCGTGTTGTTCGGGCGTGCCGACCGCGTCGTTGAGCAGAACGATCGCGCCCGCGATCCCGGTGTCGATGAGATCGCGGAGGACGAGTTTTCCCATCCGACCGAGACCGTTGATGGCGATGCGTGTCATGGCAGGTCCTTTCATACGGGCCGTTCCGTCGTATGTTACCCGGGTAACCGTTTCATGACACTCACAGACCTTCGCGCGCCACCAGCTCCATCTCGTGTGTCTCGCTCAGCGCGACGCCCTCGACGCCGAGTTTGCCGCGCAGGCTCACCACCGTGCCGATCATGATCAGCGCCGGGCCCTTGAGTTTCGCTGCCGTCACCTTCGCGCCGATGTCGGCCAGCGTGCCCGAAACCACCCGTTGCGAGGTGCGGGTGCCGTTGTCTACGACCGCGATGGGCATGTCGGCGGGCACGCCCTGGGCCATCGCGGCTTCGGCGATCTCGCCAACGAACCTCAGCCCCATGTAGACGATGACGGTCTGGTCGGCCCGGGCAAGGCGGGTCCAGTCATGCGCAAGCAGCCCGTCCTTGCCATGTGCCGTCACGAACACGACGCTTTGCGCGTGATCGCGGTGGGTGAGCGGAATACCCGCCGACGAGCCGCACCCGGCAGCGGCGGTGATTCCGGGCACGACGATCACCGGGATGCCATGCGCGGCCACGTCCTCGAGCTCCTCGCCGCCGCGTCCGAAGATGAACGGGTCGCCCCCCTTCAGCCGCAGCACGCGCTTGCCCTCCTTGGCGAGCTTGATGATGAGCGCTGTGGTCTCTTCCTGCGTCATCACGTGGTTGCCGGCCTGTTTGCCGACGTTGATCCGCTCGGCATCGCGCCTCAAAAGGTCGAGGATGCCGGGGCCGATCAGCCTGTCGTAGAGCACCACGTCGGCGTGTTGCATCATCCTCAGCGCCTTGAAGGTGAGCAGGTCAGGGTCGCCGGGGCCCGCGCCCACCAGCCAGACCTCGCCCTGACGCAGCGCCTTGTCGTCGCCCGCGAGCTCCTGTTCCACCAGGCGTTCCGCGAGCGCCCTGTCGCCGGACAGAAAGGCGTCGCCGATCGACCCCTCGATCATGTTCTCCCAGAACCGCCGCCGCGCGGTTCCGCCCCTGATCTTCGCCGCGATCCGGTCGCGGTAGGGCGAGAGAAAAGCGGCAAGCTGGCCGTAAGCGGCCGGCAGCATCGCCTCGACCCGCGCCCGCAGGATCCGCGCCACGACAGGGGCTGCGCCCCCGGTGGTGATGGCGATGGTCAGCGGGTCGCGTTCCACCACGCTGGGCGTGATGAAATCGCAGTAGTCCTTTTCATCCGCGACGTTGGCCAGCACGCCGTGTTTCTTGGCGGCGGCGAACAGCAGATCGTCGCGCGGGCCCACCTCGGAGGCGCCCCAGGCCACCAGGCCACCCTCGAAATCGGCCTCCTCGGGCACCCTTGCATGATACACGAAGTTGTCCCGGCCCATGAAAGCGCGCACCTCGTCGCCGGGGTCGGGATCGAAGCAATGCACGATCGCGCCCGCCGATAGCGCACGTTCGATCCGCCGTGCGGCGACGGTGGTGCCGCCGTCGACGATCACCTTCTTGCCGCGGACATCGAGAAAGATCGGCAGGTAGTCCATCAGGTGTTCACCCGTCCCCAGTCGCCCATCGCGTCCGACAGCGCCATCGCGCTATCGGCGTCGAGATCGACCTGGGTGATCCGCTTGCCCTCGCGCAGGATCAGCCGCAGCATTTTCATGCCGCCGTCGAATGTGACCTCGCGCAGCTCCGCCTTGCGGCTGTAGGGCAGTTCGTAGTTGGCGATTTCGCGATATTCGTCACTCATATTTCAACCCGCGCGTGAACGCGGCCTCCAGAAGCCATTCCCATTTCTTCGGCGTGTCCTTGTAGTCCGGCTTGAGATCGAACTCGAGATGCATGATCCCGCTCTCGCCGGCATGGGCCACCAGCTTCTCAAGCCCGGTAAAACTCGTGACTTCCGGGTGGCCGATGATCAGATCGGACAGGCGTGCGTGGTTCGTTTCGGTCATGTCATTCCTTTCACGCGGTTGTGGAACCGGATGCGGTAGACGGTGCGCGGCGAATGCGCCGCGGCCTTTGCGTCGAACCCTGTCCGGTCGTGGAGCACGTTGTTGCAGAGCACGCCTTGACCGGCCCCGAACCTCAGAGAGATCGTCATGGGATCCGGCGTTTCAAGTACGTGCTGGAGGAAGGCGACGGCTTCGCGGGTGAGCGAATCGTCGCGCCATTCGATGCTACGGGTGCGCGCCGTGTAGCGCATCTGCATCTCGCCGGTATCGGCATCGGGGAAAAACACCGGGCCGACCGAGGCCGGGCGGATGCTGCCCTCCTCCTCGTTGGCCGGGATGGTCATGGCCTGTGGGTGCATGAGCGCGGTCACGTAGTCGGGGTTTTCGTCCATCAGCCGGATGAAGGCGATGGTGTGGTCGAGAAACTGATTCGAGCCGCCATCATCCGCCGGGCGTTCGGTGTGGAGCACCATGGCGCTGATCCGGTCGTCGGGCGCGTTGTAATAGCCGTCGGTGTGCCAATTCATCTTGCGCTTGGAGTAGGGGATATAGCCCTTCTGCCCCGGCGCATCGGATTCGCGCAGAGCGACGATCCCGTCGCCCCCCGCCGAGCGGTGCTTTTCGGCGATCCGGAGCGCGAACGCTTTGGCGAAATGCGGCAGCGCGGCGCGCTGGTCGGAAGATTCGCCGATCGCGTAAAGTGCCAGATTCGCTGCGCTGCAGCGTCGGATCAGCTCCGATTTTTCGGCCTCGGAGGGGTGTGCGAGGTCGGCGATCTCGACGAATCCGGCCGACCTGGCGACCTCGGCGGACATTAGTCGCGCCGCGCGCCATTCCCGATAAAAATCATCAACCTTTGGCGTTTGCCAGAAAAACCCGTTCTTTTCGTGCATGTTAACCGTTACTTCCTCCCGTGGCACGTAACCCGACCGTTTTACTTGGTAGTTCTCTGCCGTTTCTTTCGCACTTGCGGCAACTTTTTTCTTTTACATTCGATTATCCGGATGTGTAAATTAATCGCAACAAGCTTCGTCGGCCGACGGGTGAATCGCATGCGCAGGGAGTTGAGGATGGCGCCTGCGACAAGCTTTGGGCCGCGTTCCATTCGATCGAACGAATATCACGCGCGAACACTCTTAGGGAGGATCAAATGAAAGACGATCAGACCGGCACGTCCAAGCACGAAACGCCGATGCTCGACGAACTCGAAGGCGGCAAGTGGCCGAGCTTCGTCACCGGCCTCAAGCGCCTGCGCGACGAGGGCACGGAGAGCAACCGGGCGATCATGAACGATCTGCTCGGCCAGCTCGAGCACTCCTACGAAGAGAAGCTGGGCTTCTGGAAGGGCGGCGCGATTTCGGTCATGGGCTATGGCGGCGGCGTCATTCCCCGGTTCTCGGAAGTGGCCGCGAAGTACCCGGCCTCGAAGGAATTCCACACCCTGCGCGTCATGCCGCCGGCGGGCTTCCACTACTACGACCGATCTGCTGCGCAACATGGCCGACATCTGGGAAGAGCACGGCTCGGGCCTGATCGCCTTCCACGGCCAGTCTGGCGACATCATGTTCCAGGGCTGCTCGTCGGAAAAGGTGCAGCCGGCCTTCGACGCGCTCAACGAGCTCGGCTTCGACCTTGGCGGCGCCGGCCCGGCGCTGCGCACCGCGATGTCCTGCGTCGGCCACGCGCGCTGCGAGCAGTCCTGCTACGACGAGGTCCGTGCGCACCGCACGATGATCAACACCTTCCTCGACGAGATGCACCGCCCGTCGCTGCCCTACAAGTTCAAGTTCAAGTTCTCGGGCTGCGCCAACGACTGCGTCAACGCCATCCACCGCGCCGACTTCGCGGTGATCGGCACCTGGCGCGACGACATCAAGATCGACCAGGAAAAGGTCAAGGAGCACGTCGCGAAGGTCGGCCGCAAGTACACGATCGACACCGTCGTTTCGATGTGCCCGACCCGCGCGCATCTCGCTCAACGACGACGACACGCTCGAGATCGACAACCAGTCCTGCGTGCGCTGCATGCACTGCATCAACGTCATGACCAAGGCGCTCTCGCCCGGTGACGACAAGGGCGTGTCGATCCTGATCGGCGGCAAGCGTTCGCTGAAGGTCGGCGACCTGATGGGCACGATGATCGTGCCGTTCATGAAGCTCGAAATCGGACGAGGACTTCGAGAAGCTCGAAGAATTCGGCGAGACCGTGATCGAATTCTTCGCCGACAACGCCCTTGAGCACGAGCGTGTCGGCGAGACGATCGACCGGATCGGCCTGCCGGCCTTCATCGAGGCGGTCGACATCGACCCGGACCCGAACATGGTCAACCACCCGCGGACCTCGTCCTACGTCCGGACCGACGACTTCGACGAGGAAGCCGCCAAGTGGTTCGACCGCAAGGCTGCGGAAGCTCAGATCAGCGCCGAGTAATCGGCGACGGAACCCGATGTGAAACTTGCCCCGCGTCCGCCTCCCGGCGGCGTGGGTTGGGAGGAAAACCATGAATACCCAAGCTGAAAAGCCCCGCATGCCCGATGAGGTCGGTGTACCGGATCCGTTTCCGTTCATGCACCCGACCCTGAAGGCCAACTACGGCAACTGGGACTGGCACGATCGCCCGCGCCCGGGCGTGCTGCACCACGTCTCCAAATCCGGCGACGAGATCTGGACCGTCCGCGCCGGCACCCAGCGCCAGATGGACGTCTTCACCATCCGCAAGCTTGCAGACATCGGCGACGAGTTCGCCGACGGTCATCGTCCGCTTCACCACCCGCTCGAACATCGAGTACATGGTCGCGGACGAGAGCAAGGTCGCGCCCCTGATCGAGAACGCTGGAAGGCGACGGGCTTCCCGGTGGGCGGCACCGGCGCCTCGGTGTCGATGATCTCGCACACCCAGGGCTGGCTGCACTGCGACATCCCCGGCACCGACGCCTCGGGCGTCGTGAAGTCGCTGATGGACATGCTGCACCAGGAATTCGTGCAGGAAAAAATGCCGAACCGCGTGCGCATCACCACCTCGTGCTGCCAGATCAACTGCGGCGGCCAGGGCGACATCGCCGATCAACGTGCAGTACACCAAGCCGCCGAAGATCAACCACGACCTGGTGGCCAACGTCTGCGAACGCCCCGCGGTTGTGGCGCGCTGCCCGGTGGCCGCGATCCGGCCCGCGATGGTCAACGGCAAGCCCTCGCTGGAAGTCGACGAGAAGAAATGCGTCGCTGCGGCGCCTGCTACCCGCCGTGCCCGCCGATGCAGATCAACGGCGACGAATTCGACCAAGATCGCGATCTGGGTGGGCGGCAAGCACTCCAACGCGCGCTCCAAGCCGACGTTCCACAAGCTGGCCGTCGCCAACCTGCCCAACAACCCGCCGCATTGGCCGGAGGTGCAAAGATCGTCCGCAAAATCGTCGAGGCCTACAAGGCCGACGCCAAGCACTGGGAACGCATGGGCGAGTGGATCGACCGCATCGGCTGGAACCGGTTCTTCGAGAATGACCGGCCTCGCGTTCACCAAACACCACCTCGATACATGGACCGGTGCGCGCAAGACCATGAACATGTCGGCCCACGTCCACTTCTGACGAGGCAACGCTCGGCAAAGACTAAGGAAAGCCAAGTGAAAATCGGAGTTCTGATTTGCGAAGGGCCGTACACGCATCAAGCTGCGGATATCGGCCTATCAATTCGTGACGGCCGCGCTCGCGGCCGGGCCACGAAGTCCCGCGGGTGTTCTTCTACCACGACGGGGTCAACGTCTCGACGCGGCTGTCAGCCTGCCGCCGCAGGACGAGCGCCACATCCAGCAGAACTGGACCGCGCTCGCCAAGGAGCACGGCATCGACCTGGTGGTCTGCATCGCCGCCGCCCAGCGCCGCGGTCTGCTCGACGAAGACGAGGCCAACCGCCAGCGGCAAGGACGCCAACAACATCGCCGACGGGTTCCGGATTTCCGGCCTCGGGCCAGCTGATCGAGATGGGCATCCAGACCGACCGTCTGGTGACGTTCGGGGACTGAGGGGGAACGTACATGTCCGAGACCAAAAAATTCCTCTACGTGAACCGCAAGGCGCCCTACGGCACGATCTATGCGCTGGAAAGCCTTGAGGTCGTGCTGATCGGCGCGGCCTTCGAACAGGACGTGTCGCTGGCCTTCCTCGACGACGGCGTGTTCCAGCTGACCAAGGGCCAGAACACCGACGGGATCGGCGTGAAAAACTTCTCGCCGACCTTCCGGGCGCTGGGCGACTACGACGTGACCAAAGCTCTACGTCGAGAGGAAAGCCTGGACGAACGCGGCCTGACCGAAGACGACCTGCAGGAGATCGTCTACGAGGACGAGGACGACGACTGGGAAGAAAAGCCCACCATCCACGTCGTAAGCCGCGCCGAAATGGCCGACGTCATGGCCGACGCAAGACGTCGTGCTGAGCTTCTGAGGGAGGGAGAGAGATGTCGACGCTTCACACTGTGAACAAATCGCCCTTCGCGACCCAGGCGCTGATCAGCTGCCTGAACCACGCCAAGGCCGGCGATGCCGTTCTGATGATCGAAGACGGCGTCTATGGCGCGCTGAGCGGCACGGGCGTGGCCGACGATCGTGCACCCAATTCGGCAAATCGGTCACGCTCTACGTATTGGCGCCCGATGCCGACTGCGCGCGGGATCGATACCGAACGCCTTATCGACGGTGTCGACGGGCGTCGACTACGACCGGGTTTGTCGATCTGGTCGCCAACCACGACCGGACGCAGTCCTGGCTCTAAACCGGCAAGACCGGACAATGAAGGAAAGCGAACAATGGCATATCGAAGTGAACGGTCAGACCGTGGAACGCGATGAAGAAGGCTACATCACCAACCTCTCCGAGTGGTCGAAGGAGCTCGCCGAGATCATCGCCAAGGACGAAGAGCATCGAGATGGACGACGACCGCTGGGAAGTCGTGAACTTCCTGCGCGAATACTACGACGAGTACCAGATCGCCCCGGCCGTCCGCGTGCTCATCAAGGCCGTCGAAAAAGTCGATGGGTCCGGAAAAGGGCAACAACAAGTACATGTACGAGCTGTTCCCCTACGGCCCGGCCAAGCAGGCGTGCAAGATCGCCGGCCTGCCCAAGCCGACCGGCTGCGTCTGAGCCGAAACAGCCGTCCCGGCGGAGGAGGAGCCGCCGGGACGTTATCCAAGGAATTCCGCTAAGGTTCTGAAATTAAATCGTTTCAGGGCAACCAACGGGAGGAGTCCGCGTGCTGTCCATCATCTACGCCCTGCTGTTCTACGCCGCCACGATCCTGCTTGTCGTGGGCGTCGGCGCGCGGATCCGGAAGTACGCGACGCACGCCGGCCCCGCTGAAGATCCCCACGACCCCCGCGCCGATCACGACGCAGGGTGTGGTCTGGCGGATGATCCGCGAGGTTCTGTTCTTCGAGAGCCTGTTCAAGTCGAACAAGTGGATCTGGCTGTTCGGCTGGATGTTCCACATGGCGCTCTGGCTCATCATCATCCGGCACCTGCGCTACACGATCCCCGGCAACACGCCGTGGCTCCTCGATTTCCTGCAGCCGTTCGGCAAATACGCAGGGTTTGCCATGGTGCTTGGTCTCGCCGGTCTCTGGGCCCGCCGCTTCCTGGTCGACCGTGTGCGCTACATCTCGTCGCCGTCCGATCATCTGATGCTGGTGCTGCTCATCGCCATCGGCCTGTCCGGCCTGTCGATGACCTTCGTCGCCAAGACCGACATCGTCGCCGTCAAGGCTTTCATGTCCGGGCTCTGGACCTTCCAGATCAACACCCTGCCGCCGGACGCCAACGTGCTCATCCATCTCGGGCTGGTCATCGTGCTGATGATCATCTTCCCGATCTCGAAGCTCCTGCATGCGCCGGGCCTGTTCTTCAGCCCGTCCCGCAACCAGGCCGACAACCCGCGCGAGCAGCGCCACATCGCCCCCTGGGCGGCCGAACTGGAGAAGTGATCCATGGCTGATGGCGACACCCAGATCCCGAAGATGGACGATCCGCTCCAGATTCCCTGCATCAAGCCGGGGTCGATGGACGGGCTCCAGCCCTTCCTCGCCGGCCCCGAGCACCAGGAGGCCTTGGGCTTTCCCGGCGAATTAGTGCCTGACTGGAAAGAGCGCACGCTCGCCAAGATGGAGGAGATGGCCAAGAAGAACCGCGCGTTCCAGGTCTATCTCGACATCTGCGTGAAATGCGGCGCCTGCACCGACAAGTGCCACTATTTCCTCGGCACCGGCGACCCCAAGAACATGCCGGTCGCGCGGCAGGACCTCCTGCGCTCGGTCTACCGCCGCTACTTCACCTTCGCCGGGAAATACTTCCCCTGGCTGGTGGGCGCGCGCGACCTCACCGAGGACGTGCTGAACGAGTGGTACTCCTACTACCACCAGTGCTCCGAATGCCGCCGCTGCTCGGTCTTCTGCCCCTACGGCATCGACACCGCCGAGATCACCATGGCCGCGCGCGAGATCCTCGACGCAGTCGGCATGGGCCAGAAATACGCCAACGAGATCATCGGCAAGGTCCACGACATCGGCAACAACCTCGGCCTGCAGGCCCAAGGCGCTGCGCGCGCACGCTGGAAGACCTCGAAGAAGACATCGAGGACGACACCGGCGTGTCGGTGCGCCTCCCGCTCGACGAGAAGGGCGCCGACATCCTGCTGATCACGCCGTCGGCCGACTTCTTCGCCGAACCGCATATCGACGGCCTGATCGGCTACGCCAAGGTGTTCCACGAGGCCGGGCGTCAGCTGGACGCTTCAGTTCCTACGCCTCGGAGGCCGCCAATTTCGGCCTGTTCATCGGCAACTACGAGAACATGCGCGAGATCTCGCCTGCGCATCCGCAAGGCCGCGCTGGACCTCGGCGTCAAGCGCATCATCTTCGGCGAATGCGGCCATGCCTGGCGCGTGGCCTACAGCTTCCTGAACACGCTGGCCGGCCCGTGGGACTTCCTCGATCAGAACTACCCGATCCCGCAGCACATTCTGCGAATTCACCTGGGACGAGATCCAGAAGGGCACGCTGAAGCTCGACAAGTCGAGCAACGACCACATGTCGCTGACCTATCACGACAGCTGCAACGTCGCGCGCGCCTCGCCGCATGGGCGACGATGCCGGCGGCCAGTTCGAGATCCCGCGCAACGTCATCAAGGCGGTCTGCAACAACTTCGTCGACATGGACCAGGACACGATCCACGAAAGCACCCTGTGCTGCGGCGGCGGCGGCGGTCTGCTGACCGACGACCTGATGGACCTGCGCATCAAGGGCGCGGCGCCGCGTATGACGGCGCTGCAGCAGGTGACCGAAGAGCCACGGCGTCACGCATCATGGCCGCGATCTGCGCGATCTGCAAGACGCAGTTTTCGCAAGGTCCTGCCGAAATACGGCTACGACATGGACTCGATCGTGTCGGTGCACCAGCTGGTGTCGCAACGCGATCATTCTCGACCGGACAAGACGACGCGACGACGCCGAATCAGCGGCGTACGAAGCGGAGGACCCTTCGACATGCAACGACCATGGACCCAGAACACCAAACCGACGTTCCGGCGCTTTGAAGAAGGCGAGACCGAGGACGATTGGGACTGGCAGGAAAAGATCTTCCAGGCGCGACACTCCTACAAGTGCCCGACCTACATCCACAAGACGCCGCCCTGCCAGGGCTCCTGCCCCTCGGGTCACGACATCCGCGGCTGGCTCGCGATCGCGCGCGGCATCGACAAGCCGCCGGTCGAAGGCATGCCGTGGCAGGAATACGCGTTCCGCGCGCCTGGCCGAGGCCAACCCCTTCCCGGCCACCATGGGCCGCGTCTGCCCCGCGCCCTGCGAATCGGGCTGCAACCGCAACGAGGTCGACGACTACGTCGGCATCAACGCGGTCGAGCAATACGTCGGCGACTGGGCCAACGAGAACAACGTCAAGATGCAAGCGCCGGAGACCGAGACCGGCAAGCAAGATCGCCGTGATCGGCGGCGGCCCCGCCGGTCTGTCGGCGGCCTACTTCCTGCGCGCTCGACGGCCATGCGGTGACGCTGTTCGAGGCCCACGAAGAGCTCGGCGGCATGATGCGCTACGGCATCCCCGGCTACCGGACCCCGCGCGAGATGCTCGACGACGAGATCGACCGCATCATCGACCTGGGCGTCGAGGTCCACACCAAACACCCGCATCGGCACCGACGTGTCGCATGGAAGAGCTCGACAAGCGCGTTCGACGCCGTCTTCTGGGCGCTGGGCGCGCAGCAGGGCCGGCCGCTGCCGATCCCGGGCTGGGATGGCGCCGACAACTGCATCAACGGCATCGAGTTCCTCGACGCCTTCAACGAGGGCTGGGTCGTCGGCACGCGCCAAGAAGGTCGTCGTGGTCGGCGGTGGCGACACCTCGATCGACGTCGCCTCGGTGGCGCGCCGCCTGGGCCACATCACCGAGGTGCACGCCTCCGAGCACCCCGACGGCACCGTGATCGACTGGGCCGCGCATGACGTCGCCGGTCTCGCTCAGCCGCGCAGGCGTGAAGGCGACGCTGACCTCGCTGTTCCCGGTCGAAGAAGATGACCGCCGCCGAGCACGAGCGCGAAGACGCCAAGCGCGAAGGCATCGACATCCAGGGCGGCGTGATGCCGCTTGAGGTGCATCAAGAACGACAACGGCCGCGCGATCGGCCTGCAAGATGTGCGAATGCACCATGAAGGGCAGACGTGCCGGAGCCGATCGAAGGCACCGAGGACGAGACTCGAGGCCGACATCATCATCTCGGCCATCGGCCAGATGCGGCGACTTCACCGGGCTGGATGATCTGGACAACGGCACGCGGCTTCATCGACGCGACCGCCGACCTACCAGGTCAAAGGCCGCGAAAAGCATTTCGTCGGCGGCGACATCGTGCGCCCGCACCTGCTGACCACCGCCATCGGCCACGGCCGCGATCGCCGCCGAAACGCATCACCGACTTCCTGACGACGGCGAGGTCGCACAAGCGTCCCAAGGTCGACGTGCACCACTTCAACCTGATGGAAGAGCTGCACCAGCGTCGGCAAGGACGCGAACCGACTACGCCACACCAGCAGACCGCGCGGCACCGATCGGCGCGACTTGCGCGATCCACAACTACGAAGACCGCTCGGACCAGCCAGATCATCCCGCATGACGAGCTGTTCATGGGCCACTTCAACTTCGTGCCGCGCGAAGAGCGCAGCGACGCTCGACCATCGAGGGCGAAGACGTGCTCGGCAACTTCGAGGAGCGCATCATCGGCTGTCTCGGAGGAGCAGGCCCAGAAAGAGGGCGAGCGCTGCATGTCCTGCGGCCTGTGCTTCGAATGCGACAACTGCGTGATCTTCTGCCCGCAGGACGCCGTGTTCCGGGTGCCGAAAGGCGATCGCACCGTGGGCCGTTATGTCGACACCGACTACACCAAGTGCATCGGCTGCCACATCTGCGCCGATGTCTGCCCGACCGGCTACATCAAGATGGGTCTCGGGGAGTGACCATGCGGCTCGTTCTCGCTTTCCTTGCCGTATTTGGTTTCGCCGGGGGAGCGGCGGCCGACGGGGCTGGCCCCGTCGTGCCGACCGCGACCGGCGAGCCGCATCCAGCCACCGAGAACTGGCGCGCAAACCACATGGTCTACATGAAACACGACCGCGATCTCACCATGTGCGATGGCGTGCGTGACCTGGGCCGACGACCACGAGATGCAACGCCTCGCTCGCCGAGTGCTTCGATTGCCACGCGGTCAAGGACGAGGCCGGGCAGGATCGTGCAGTTTCGAAGACGAGCGCCATTTCTGCCGGGTCTGTCACGATTACGCGGCCGTCACGGTGGATTGCTTCATGCTGCCACCGCTCGACCCCGGCCGACAAGCACCGCCTACCGCGCGATGGCGACAGCCGAGATCCCGCTTCGATCGAAGCCTATCTCGCCCGCCTCTCGCAGGAGTTGAGCGAATGACCAACCGCGCCGAAATGACCCGCCGCGACATCCTCGAATCGGGCGCCGCGGCCTCGACCGTGACGCTCGCGCCGGGGGTGACCCTGATGGCCTTTGGCGGCACGCCTGCAGAGGCCTCCTCGCGGGCCGACGCCGGCAAGCGCTGGGGCCTGCTGATCGACGCGTCGAAATGCTCGCCCGACTGCTCCGACTGTGTCACTGCCTGCAAGGTCGAGAACGGCTGGGGCAATGACATGGAGCACGGCCATATCGATCCCGACACAGACGCCCAGTGGATCCGCAAGGTCACGCTGCAAGCGACAAGGAAACCGGCCGCGAAGGCCCGCCCCGGTGATGTGCCAGCATTGCGAAGAGCCGCCCTGCGTCGATGTCTGCCCGACCGGCGCCTCGATGCAAGCGCGTCGACGGCATCGTCCGGTCGACAAGCACATCTGCATCGGCTGCCGCTACTGCATGATGGCCTGCCCGTTCAAGGCGCGCAGCTTCGTGCACGAGACGGTGACCGACCAGAAGCCGCGAATTCGCCGCGCGGCAAGGGCACGGTCGAAAGCTGCAATCTCTGCGTGCACCGCGTATCGACAGCGGCCGCATCCCGGCCTGTGTCGAGGCCTGCGAGAAGGCCGGCCATTCGGCGATCCTGTTCGGCGATCTGAAGGATCCCGACAGCGCGATCTCGAAAGCGCTCAAAGACTACCATTCGGTCGCGCTGCGCAGCGATCTCGAGCTCAACGCGGGCGTCCGCTACACGAACCTCTGACGGGGGGACCGACAATGGCCTTGGAACAGACGATCTATCGCGAGCTGAAGGCGACCGCCGGTGTCTGGCAGGCCGCGGCCCTGCTCGGCGCCTTCCTCGTCGCCGCCGGTGGCGCCTGGTTCTACATGGAGCACCACGGCCACGTGGTGACCGGCATGAACAACCAGATCGTCTGGGGCCTGCCGCACGTGTTCGCGATCTTCCTGATCGTCGCCGCCTCCGGCGCGCTCAACGTCGCCTCGATCGCCTCCGTCTTCGGCCAGACAGCACTACAAGCCGCATGGCGCCGGCTTTCAGCGCTGCTCGCGATCACCCTGCTGGTCGGCGGCCTCGCCTCGTGCTGGTGCTCGACCTCGGTCGCCCCGACCGTCTGATCGTCGCCATGACGACCTACAACTTCAGTCGATCTTCGCCTGGAACATCCTGCCTCTATACCGGCTTCATCGCCATCGTCGCCGTCTATCTGTGCGTGCAGATGATGCGCCGGCTCGACTACAATGGTCAAGCTCCGCCGGCCTCGTCGCCTTCCTGTGGCGGCTCGCGCTGACCACCGGTACCGGCTCGATCTTCGGCTGGCTCGTCGCGCGTCCGGGCTACGACGCCGCGATCATGGCGCCGCTGTTCATCGTGATGTCGCTTCTCCTTCGGTCTCGCGGTGTTCATCCTGGTGCTTTTGACCCTGTTCCGCCTGAATGACCGCCCCGTCGGCGACGAACTCCTGATGCGGATGGGCCGGCTCCTCGGCATCTTCGCGGCCGCCGTGCTGTATTTCACCGCCGTGCAATACCTCACCGCGGCCTACGCGGCCGAACACGGCGATATGGTCCGGTTCATCCTGATCGAGGGCGGGATCTACACGCTCCTGTTCTGGGGCGTGCAGGTGGTGCTCGGTGGCCTCGTGCCGATCGCGCTGGTGTTCCTCAACCCTTCGCGCAGCTCGACCCTGCTCGCCTCGATCCTCGTGGTGATCGGCGGCTTCGCCCAAGTCTACGTGATCGTCATCGGCGGCCAGGCCTTCCCGCTCCAGATCTTCCCGGGCTACGAAGTGATCGAGGGTTTCCACGAAGGTATCGTGAACCCCTACACGCCGTCGATCTGGGAGCTTATGTTGGGTCTTGGCGGCGTGGCGCTGGCGCTGTTCGCGGCCGGGCTGGGGGCGAAGATCCTGCGGATCCTGCCCACGAACCTGTCCGACGCCAACCTGGCCGCCAAGGGCTGAACGCGCGCTGATTGGCGGGGACCGGTTCCCGGTCCGGCGCGCACGGAGAATTTGAACGGGACACCCAATGAAAGACGAAACCCGGATCCTCGACCCGAACCATCCGCACCCGTTTTCGCGCTTCGTCGCGATCCTCGGGCGCGGCAAGACCAAGCAGCGTCATCTCACGCTCGACGAATCGCGGGAAAGCATGGCGATGATCCTGCGCGGCGAAGCCGAGCCCGAGCAGATCGGCGCCTTTCTCATGCTGCTGCGCCTCAAGGAAGAGGCGCCGGAAGAGATCGCCGGCTTCGCGATGGGCACGCGCGACACGTTCGAGCTGCCCGCGAACCTGCCTGCCGTTGATGTCGACTGGTCGACCTACGCCGGCAAGCGGGTCCAGCTGCCCTGGTACATGCTCAGCGTCATGGCGCTGGTCGGCGCGGGCTACCGGGTGTTCATGCACGGTACCGAAGGCCACACGCCGGGCCGGGTCTACACCCGCGACGTGCTCACCCACCTCGGCCTTCCGGTCTGCGACAGCCTGCAGACGGCGGCCAACCAGATCGAGGCCCAGGGCTTCGCCTACGTGCCGCTCGAAGTGCTCAGCCCGAAACTGCGCGATCTCATCAACCTGCGCCCGCTCCTCGGCCTGCGCAGCCCGGTCCACAGCTTCACCCGGATGCTGAACCCGTTCAACGCGCCCACGGTGATGCAAGGCATCTTCCACCGCGGCTTCATGGACATCCACTCCGGCGCGGCCCAGCTCATGAATATCACCAACGCCGCCGTGTTCCGCGGCGACGGCGGCGAGATCGAGCGTCGGCCCAACAAGCCCACACCTGTCTGGACGACCCACGGCACCACCGAGCTCCACGTCGAGGAATGGCCGCAAATGATCGACGAGGGCCACGCCCCGCCCGACGCCGAGATGGATGTAACCCGCCTGATGAAAGTCTGGCGCGGTGAAGACGACGACGAATATGCCCGCGAGGCGATCATCGGCACCATGGCGGTGACGCTGCAAGCACCATGGGCAAGGCCGACACGATGGAGGCTGCGCAAACGCTTGCCAGCGCCATCTGGACCGGCCGCAATTCGTCGAAACTTCCGGTCGAATAATGCGCATCCCGCGGTTCCTCATCGCGGCCGCGCACAAATCCTCCGGCAAGACCGTGATCTCGACCGGCCTTGCCGCCGCCTTGGTTGAGCGCGGCCTGAAGGTGGCGAGCTTCAAGAAGGGGCCGGACTACATCGACCCGATGTGGATCGGCACGGCGACCGGGGGTTTGTGCTACAACCTCGACTTCAACACCTGAAGTTCCGGTGAAATAGAGACGTTTTTCGCCAGCCGGGCGCGCGGCGGCGATGTCGCCCTCGTCGAGGCCAACAAGGGGCTCTACGACGGCATGTCGATGGATGGGTCCGATTCCAACGCCGCCCTCGCCACGCTGCTTGGCCTGCCCGTCATCCTGGTGATCGACACGAACGGCATGACCCGGGGCATTGCCCCGCTGCTCCAGGGCTACCAGGCCTTCGACCCGCGCGTGAACATTGCCGGTGTCATCCTCAACAAGGTCGGTGGCCCGCGCCACGAGGCGAAGCTGCGCGACGCGGTCAAGACCTACACCGACCTCCCGGTGTGGGTGCCGTCCACCGTCACCGGGGCCTGGAAATCGGGGAACGTCACCTCGGGCTGACCACGCCGGGCGAGACCGGGGAGTTTCACACGTCGATCCGCGAGATCGCCCGGATCGTCGGCACAGCGGTGGATCTCGATCTGCTGCTCGACCTCGCGGGCCGTGCGCCCGACCTGCCGGATCCGCCGCCCGCGCCCGCGCCGCCCGCGCCCGATATCACCATCGCGATCGCGCGTGATCGCGCCTTCGGCTTCTACTACCCCGACGACCTTGAGGCCTTCCGCGCATCAGGGGCCCGCCTCGTGCCGTTCGACACAATGAAAGACCCTGTTCTGCCGCATTGCGACGGTCTGTTCCTCGGTGGCGGCTTCCCCGAGATGTTCGTCGAGGCGCTGGCCGCCAATGCCACGCTCCGCGACGATATCCGCACGAAGATCGAGGCCGGGCTGCCGACCTATGCCGAATGCGGCGGGCTGATGTATCTCGCGCGCACCATCCGCAACGGCGCCGATTTCGGGCCGATGGTCGGCGTGATCGACGCCGATGCGGTCATGCACCCGCGCCCCCAGGGCCGCGGCTACATCAAGGTGACCGACACGCCCGATCACCCCTGGCCGTCACACGGCCAGACCATTGCCGCGCACGAGTTTCACTATGCCCAGCTCGAACGGTTGGAAACAGACCCCACCTATGCCCGCAAAGTGCTGCGCGGACACGGGGTTGACGGCGTGCACGACGGCCTCACCATCCACCGAACGCTCGCCGGTTTCTGCCATCTGCGTTGTACCGACGCCGACCCCTGGGTCGCCCGCTTCGTGGACTTCGTGCGCGAAATGAAAGCTGGCTGACATTTGCGGGCCGATTGCCGCCTCTACGCTGCATCGCGTCGTGCGAATGTCACCGCGACTCGCTAAGGTTACGCAAAACAACGCCAGCGGAGGCTCCCCAACATGACATCGATCCTTAACCCCACCCGCCGTGGATTTCTGAGCAGTGTTGCCGGGGCTTCCCTGGTCGCCTTGCATCCGTTCTCGGCGCGCGCCGCCGGCAACCAGGCGCACCTGCGCCTGATGGAGACGACTGACCTCCACGTCCACGTCATGCCCTACGACTACTACGGCGACAAACCGATCGACACCGTCGGTCTCGCGCGCACCGCCGCCCATATCGCCAACATCCGTGCCGAAGCCACCAACTCGATGCTGCTCGACAACGGCGACTTTCTCCAGGGCAACCCGATGGGCGATTACATGGCCTATGAGAAGGGGATGAAGGAGGGCGATCTGCACCCGGTCATCGCGGCGATGAACACGGTGGGGTTCGACGCCTCGACGCTCGGCAACCACGAGTTCAACTACGGGCTCGATTTCCTGATGAAGTCGCTCGCCGGCGCCGAGTTCCCGGTGGTCACCGCTAACGTCGCCACCGAGGCCGGCGCGTCGCCGACCGACGACAAGACCCTGGTGCCGCCTTACGTCATTCTCGACAAGACGGTCGTCGATGGTGCCGGCACCGAACACACGGTCAAGGTCGGCCTGATCGGCTTCGTGCC
The DNA here is from genome assembly GCA_963752895.1 of uncultured Alphaproteobacteria bacterium. Lineage (GTDB taxonomy): Bacteria > Pseudomonadota > Alphaproteobacteria > Rhodobacterales > Rhodobacteraceae > CAVWAE01. The sequence goes on along the minus strand of CAVWAE010000017.1, from coordinate 72,767 downwards.
GCCGCAGATCATGACCTGGGACCGCCGCCACCTCGAAGGCAACGTCACGGCCCGCGACATCGTCGAAGCCGCGAAGGCCTGGGTTCCGCAGATGAAGGAAGAGGGCGCGCAGATCGTCATCGCCCTCAGCCACTCCGGCATCGGCGCCGCCAAGTGGGAAGACGGCATGGAAAACGCCTCCGTCCCGCTCGCCGAGGTCGACGGCATCGATGCGATGATGACCGGCCACCACCACCTGGTGTTCCCGAGCCCGGACTATGCCGATACCGACGGCGTGGATATCGAGACCGGCACCATCCACGGCAAGCCCGCCGTGATGGGTGGCTTCTGGGGTTCGCACCTCGGCGTGATCGACCTGATGCTGGAGTTCGACGGGGGCGAAGTGCGGGTCGTGACCCACGCCTCCGAGGTGCGCCCGATCTACCAGCGCGGCGAAGACCGCTCGATCACCGCGCTTGTCGACAGCGTGCCGGAGGTGGAGGCCTCGGTCGCCGAGGCCCACGCCGCCACGCTCGAATATGTCCGCCGCGCGGTCGGCAAGAGCTCGGCCCCTCTGCACTCCTACTTCGCGCTGGTGGCTGACGATCCCTCCGTCCAGGTCGTGAGCCAGGCACAACTCTGGTACATCGCCGAGATGATGAAGGGCACCCAATACGAGGCGCTGCCGCTGCTTTCGGCCGCCGCCCCCTTCAAGGCCGGTGGCCGCGGCGGGCCCGAGTACTTCACCGACGTGCCGGCGGGCGACGTGGCGATCAAACACGTCTCGGATCTCTACCTCTATCCGAACACCGTGCGCGCGGTGAAGATCACCGGTGCCCAGCTCAAGGGCTGGCTCGAGCGTTCGGCGGGCATGTTCAACCAGATCACCCCCGGCGAAGCCGACCAGGTGCTGCTGAACCCCGATTTCCCGTCCTACAATTTCGATGTGGTCGACGGCGTGACCTACCAGATCGACCTCAGTCAGCCGATGATGTTCAACCGCGACGGCGAGGTCATCAATGCCGACACCCAACGCATCGTGAACCTCGAATACAACGGGGAACCGGTGACCGACGACATGGAATTCGTCGTCGCCACCAACAACTACCGCGCCGGCGGCGGTGGGCACTTCCCGGGCACCGGCGACACGATCATCTTCGAGGGCCCAGACACCAACCGCGACGTGATCGTGCGCTACATCGTCGAACAGGGCACGATCAACCCGACGGCGGACGCCAACTGGACCTTCGCACCGATGGAGGGCACCACGGTGCTGTTCGACACCGGGCCGAAGGCGACCGACTACATGGGCGACGTGAAGGGCGTGGCGATCGAGGAAGCCGGCGACGGGCCGGACGGCTTCGCGCGGTTCCGGATCACGCTCTGATAACGGCACGCTCGTCGGACCCTGCGGGCCCTCCTCGTGCGTCGCTCCGCAGGGGTCGGACGAGCGCAACGCCCAAAAGAAAAAAAGCCCCGCCAGACGGCGGGGCTTGATCCGTTCAGAGGAAAGTCTGCCTTCAGGCGACCTTGATCTCGAAAGTGTAGACGTCACCCTGGTTCGACTGGCTCAGAAGCTCGTTGCCGGTCTGGTTGCAGAAGGCGGTCATGTCCGCGATCGACCCCGGGTCGGTCGCCATCACCTCAAGGGTCTGACCGGAGGTCATGCCCTTGAGCATTTTTTTGGTTTTCAGAATCGGAAGCGGGCAGTTCAGCCCTTTTGCGTCCAGCGTTTGATCGGCCATCTGGTAGTCCTCTCCCTTTGGCGTCCGTAGATGAGGTTAGATATAGAGGTTGATATCGGATTTTGTAGCTTCTTCCATCCAGGTCGCCGCGCCGCCGATTTCAATGCCCTCGATCATGTCTTTCTTGTCCAGCTCGAAGAGGTCGAGCGTCATCTGACAGGCGATCATCTTGACCTCCATCTCGACAGCCGCCTCGCGCAGATCCTCGATCGACGCGACGCCCTTCTTCTTGATGAGGTTCTTCATCATCGTGGTCGCCATCCGGTCGACTCCGGGGACCATCGAGACGATATTCGGCATCGACATGTGCATGCCACCCATCGGCATCTGCATCGCCGGGTTGCCGAGCGTTGTGACCTTCAGGTCGAGATCCTTCTTGAGCAATCCGAGCCCGTAGAAGGTGAAGAACATGGTAACCTCGACATCCATCGCGGCGGCGGTCGTGCCGAGGATGAAGGGCGGGTAGGCCCAGTCGAGTGTGCCCTTGGTGACGATGATCGTCATCTTTTTGGTGTTGTCGCCAGCGTCCAGCAAAGCGAGCCCTCCCATTTACGGAATTATTTGTGTATAGGAATTGTTGAATATAAAATGACCGGCAGTCAAGTGAACTCTGCATGCGCAGGGGGATTCGGGCCTGGAGAGGGGCGCGAGACGGGCGGATTTTGGGAGGATCCTGCATGTATCCGAAAGACCGGCATGAAATCGCGGACACGGCGAGCGAGCTCCTGCGGGTTCTGTCCAATCCGAAACGGCTACTGATTCTCTGCTATCTGTCCGACGGCGAGCTCTCGGTTCAGCAACTCCAGGTGGCCACCGGGCTCGGCCAGTCGACCGTCTCCCAGCAGCTCGCGATCATGCGCGGCGAGAAACTGGTCACCGCGCGGCGCGAGGCGCAATCGGTCTACTACTCGCTCGACAGCGAGGAGGTCTACGCGATCATCGGCACGCTCCAGAGCCTGTACGCACCCGATCCGGAAGAGTTCCGGAGACTCAAGAAAGCGGCTCTGTCATCGTAATATCCGAACAGAAAATCATTGCACCGCGCAATAATTGTGCGATGTTCATTCACATATCCAGATACAGGGATATGTAAGCAGGAGGGGAGGTCATGACCAGGCCCGAAAACATCCAGGTAGAGACCTCACCGCCGGTCTCCGACGAGATCCGCAAGACCACCTGTTACATGTGCGCCTGCCGCTGCGGCATCAACGTGCACATGAAAGGCGAACAGGTCGTCTACATCGAGGGCAACCGCGACCATCCGGTCAACAAGGGCGTGCTCTGCGGCAAGGGATCCTCGGGGATCATGCAGCACATCGCGCCCTCGCGCCTAAAGGCACCGTTGAAGCGGGTTGGTCCGCGCGGCTCCGGCGAATTCGAAGAGATTTCCTGGGACGAGGCGCTCGACATCGCCACCGGCTGGCTCGAGCCTATCCGCAAGGAAGCCCCGGAAAAGCTTGCCTTTTTCACCGGCCGCGATCAGTCGCAAAGCTTCACCTCCTTCTGGGGCCAGGCCTTCGGCACCCCCAACTACGCCGCCCACGGCGGCTTCTGCTCGGTCAACATGGCCGCCGGCGGCATCTACACGATGGGCGGGGCGTTCTGGGAATTCGGCCAGCCCGACTGGGACCGCACCAAGCTCTTCGTGCTGTTCGGCGTGGCGGAAGACCACGACTCGAACCCGATCAAGATGGGCATCGGCAAGATGAAGGCCCATGGCGGCAAGGTCATGGGCGTCAACCCGATCCGCTCGGGCTACAACGCCGTCGCCGATGAATGGGTCGGCATCACCCCCGGCACCGACGGGCTGTTCATCCTGTCGCTCATTCACGAGCTGTTCCGTTCCGGCAAAGTCGATCTCGACTACCTGCGCCGCTACACCAACGCGGGCTTCCTGGTAAGTGACGCGGAAGGCCCGGATCAGGGTCTGTTCCTGCGCAACAAGGACGGAAAACCGCTGATCGTCGACCAGAAAACCGGCAAGGCGGTAGCCTTCGACAAACCGGGTTCGATCGCCAACCTGGCGGCAAGCCACAAGGGCGCGCGTACCGTCTTCCAGCTCATGGCGGAGAAGTACCTCACCGACGACTACGCGCCCGAAGCCGTGGCGGACCGCTGCGGCCTGACGCCCGCGCGCATCCGCAACATCGCCGCCGAGTTCGCCCGCGTTGCCTTCGAGGAGGAAATCACCCTCGACCGGTCCTGGACCGACTGGAAGGGCGAGACGCACGACAAGATGATCGGCCGCCCGATCAGCTTCCACGCCATGCGCGGCATTTCAGCGCACTCCAACGGCTTCCAGACCGCCCGCGCCCTCCACGTGCTGCAGATCCTGCTCGGCTCCGTCGAGGTCCCCGGCGGCTTCCGCTTCAAGCCGCCCTACCCGAAGCCGCCCGAGGCGCACCCCAAGCCGCATGCCGGCGTCACCCCCGGCAAGCCGCTCGACGGGCCGCACCTCGGCTACCCGATGGGCCCCGAACACCTGCTGATCGACGACGACGGCAAGGCCAAGCGGATCGACAAGGCCTACACCTGGGAGAACCCGCTCTCGGCGCACGGCCTCATGCACATGGTGATCTCCAACGCGCATGCGGGCGACCCGTACAAGATCGACACCCTGTTCATGTTCATGGCCAACATGGCCTGGAACTCGTCGATGAACACGTCGCAAGTCATCCGGATGCTCACCGACAAGGATGAGAACGGCGACTACGTGATCCCGCACATCATCTACGCCGATGCCTATTCGTCTGAAACCGTGGCCTATGCGGACCTGATCCTGCCCGACACGACCTATCTCGAGCGCCACGACTGCATTTCGCTGCTCGACCGGCCGATCTGCGAGGCCGAAGCGGCGGCCGACGCGATCCGCTGGCCGGTGGTCGAGCCCGACCGCAACGTGCGCGGCTTCCAGACGGTGCTGATCCAGCTCGCCAACAAGATGGGCCTGCCGGGCTTCGTCGAGGAAGACGGCAGCCCGAAGTGGGAAAGCTACGGCGACTACATCCAGAACCACGAGCGCCGTCCCGGCATCGGTCCGCTCGCCGGATGGCGTGGCAAGGACGGCGACAAGCACGGCCGCGGCGAGGCCAACCCGAACCAGCTCGAGAAATACATCGAGAACGGCGGTTTCTGGGTCAACCACATCCCCGACGAAGCGCAGTTCTACAAGCCGTGGAACAAGGCCTACCAGGATTGGGCGGTCGAGATCGGCATCTACGACGCGCCGCAGTTCTACGCCTTCAACCTCTACGTCGAGCCGCTGCGCAAACTGCAGCTCGCCGCCGAGGGCCACGGCGATCGGCAGCCGCCCGATCATCTGCGTGAGCGGATCATCCGCACGATGGACCCGCTGCCGACCTGGTACGAACCCTTCGAGGACACCAACGTCGACATCGAGGAATTCAACGTCCACGCGCTCACCCAGCGGCCGATGCACATGTATCATTCCTGGGGCACGCAAAACGCCTGGCTCAGGCAGATCACCGGCAAGAACGCCATGTACCTGCCCACCGCGATCTGGGAACAGCACGGCTTCGAGGAGGGCGACTATGCCCGCATCACATCGGCGCACGGCTCCATCGTCGTGCCGGTCGCGCATCACCCCGCGCTCAACGCGCACACGATCTGGACCTGGAACGCCATCGGCAAACGCAAGGGCGCCTGGGCGCTCGACGAAGGCGCGCCGGAAGCCACCGAGGGCTTCCTGCTCAACCACCTCATCCACGAGCTGCAACCGCCCAAGGGCGATGGCCGGCGCTGGGCCAATTCCGACCCCGTCACCGGCCAGGCCGCTTGGTTCGATCTGCGGGTCAAAGTAGAGAAAGCAGACCCTAAACCGGCTGAATCGCAACCTTCCTTCCCGCCGATCAAGTCGCCGGTCGGCAAGGGACCGAAAACCGTCGCGAGGAAGATCTGATGACCAAGATGCCAGCAATCACCGCGAAGAAGCTCGGCCTGGTGATCGACCTCGACACCTGCGTCGGTTGCCAGGGCTGTGTCACGGCCTGCAAGGGCTGGAACACCCAGAACTACGGCGCGCCGCTCTCCGACATCGACGCCTATGGCGCCGACCCGGAAGGCACCTTCCTCAACCGCGTGTTCAGCTACAACGTGCAGCCCGACGACGGCGGCGCGGCGCAGACGATCCACTTTCCGAAGTCGTGCCTGCATTGCGAAGACGCGCCCTGCGTGACGGTCTGCCCGACGGGGGCGAGCTACAAGCGCGCCGAAGACGGCATCGTGCTGGTCAACGAAGACCGCTGCATCGGCTGCGGCCTCTGTGCCTGGTCCTGCCCCTACGGCGCGCGTGAGCTCGACCAGGACGCGGGCGTGATGAAGAAATGCACGCTCTGTGTCGACCGGATCTACAACCAGAACCTGCCGGAGGAAGACCGCGAACCGGCCTGCGTGCGCACCTGCCCGTCCAATGCCCGCCACTTCGGCGATCTGGGCGATCCGGACAGCGCCGTGTCCAAGCTCGTCGCCGAGCGCGGCGGCATGGATCTGATGCCCGAACAGGGAACCAAGCCCGTCAACCAATACCTGCCGCCGCGGCCCAAGGACACGCTTGACAAGACCCCGCCGCCGCAGCTTCAAACCGTCGCGACCGAGGCCAAAGGCTTCCTGGGCTGGCTCGACAAGGCACTCGAAGCCCTGCCGGGCGGCGAGAAGTAAGGGAGAAACTCCGATGCACCCAGCACCTTCCGTCATCGTCTTCACCGCGCTGTCCGGCCTCGGCTTCGGCCTGCTCGCCTGGATCGGCCTCGGCTACCCGGATGCGTTCGACTTCACCGGCATGGCCGCATTCGGTGTCTATTTCGTGGCCTATGCCCTCGCCGTCGGCGGGTTGCTCGCATCGGTGTTCCACCTGGCGTCCCCGAAGAACGCGATCTACGCCTTCAGCCAGTGGGAAACTTCCTGGCTCTCGCGGGAAGGCATTCTCGCCGTCGCCACCCTGCTGGTCTTCGCGCCGATGGCGATCGCGCAGATCTTCTTCGGATCGACCGCCTGGAACTGGCTCGGGCCGATCGGCACCGCGCTTGCCCTGCTCACGGTTTTCGCGACCTCGATGATCTACACCCAGATCAAGGCGATCCCGCGCTGGAACATGCCGATCACCCCGGTCCTGTTCCTGCTCTACGCCATCGCCGGCGGTGCGCTCCTGTCGATGCAAGCGACCGTGGCCGGCGTGCTCATCTTCGTCCTGGTCGCCCTGCAATGGGCCGGCTGGCTGATGGGCGACACGCGTTTGACCGATACCCGCTCGACGAAGGGCACGGCCACCGGGCTCGACACGATCGGCACCGTCTCGATGTTCGAGAGCGCCCACACCGCGCGCAACTACATCCTCGACGAAATGGTCCACATCGTCGGCCGCAAGCACAGCGAGAAGCTCCGGATGATCGCGACGATCTTCCTCGGCGTGATCCCGGTGCTGCTTCTGCTGCTGCTGCCGGCCAACATGTTCGTCGCGATCCTCGCGTTGGTCAGCCATCTGATCGGCGTCTTTGCGTCGCGTTGGCTTTTCTTCGCCGAAGCGGAACATGTGGTGAGCCTCTATTATCAGCGGGGCTGACCGCTCCCGCGCCACATACAAGCCAGATGAACGACGTCCAGGGAGGACAGTGAAACAATGATGATCACACGGATCATGGCCAACCTCGCCAAGGTCACGGCCGATGGCGTAAAGGGCAACATCGTCGAGGCCGGTCTCGTCGCGGAAAAGGACGTGGCGATCAACGACCACAAGGTCGTCGTTTCGGTCAACGTGCCCGGCGACTTCATGGGCGACCTCGGCAAGCTCAAGGACGAGATCGAACAGCGGGTCGGCCAGAACATCCCGCAGATCAACAACCTTCTCGTGGTGCTCACCGGCGAAAAGGGGGCCGACCTGCCGTCCGAAACCGCACCCGCGGCGCCGCCGAAACTGCGCAAGGTGCCGTCCAAGAACCCCGGTGTTCCGGGCCCCGACATGCGCCCCGCCAGCGCCGCGATCCCCGGCATCAAGCACATCGTCGCGGTGGCGTCGGGCAAGGGCGGGGTCGGCAAATCGACCACGGCCGTCAACCTCGCCGCCACGCTGGCCGCCCTCGGTTTCAAGGTCGGCCTGCTCGACGGCGACATCTACGGCCCGTCCATACCCCGCCTGCTCGACATCAAAGATCGCCCGGCGATGAAGGACGACAAGATCATGCCGATCGAGAAATACGGTATGAAGGTCATGTCGATGGGCTTCCTCCTGGACGAGGAAAGCCCGGTGATCTGGCGCGGCCCGATGGTGGTCACCGCGCTCATGCAGATGACCCGCGATGTCGTTTGGGGCGAACTCGACTTCCTCGTGCTCGACATGCCGCCCGGCACCGGCGACGCCCAGCTCACCATGGCCCAGCAGATCCCGCTGTCGGGCGCGGTCATCGTCTCGACGCCGCAGGATCTCGCGCTGGTCGACGCCCGCAAGGGCCTCAAGATGTTCAAGGATGTCGACGTGCCGATCCTCGGGATCATCGAGAACATGTCGACCTTCGTCTGCCCGCATTGCGGCGAGACGAGCGACATCTTCGGCCACGGCGGCGCCGAGGCCGACGCGCGCCGGCTGGGTGTGACGTTCCTCGGCGGCATCCCGCTGCACATGGCCATCCGCGAGACCTCGGACGCCGGCAAGCCCTGCATCGTCGCGGCGCCCGACGGCGAACACGCCGAGCGTTACAGGAAGGTGGCGCTCAAGGTGGCGGCGCTGCTTGGCGAGGCCGAAGACGACGAAGAGGAGTGAACTTCGCGGCAGGGCTGGGGGGCAACCCCCGGTCGTGCCGAAGGCACCGTTCCTGCGTGACACCACCGCGGAGTATGTGAGCCAGGACGAAGGAACGCGGGATCTATCTTGCGCTCTTTTTTCCCCGTCTGGCGAAAGTCCCGTTGAATGGCGCACGTTCGCGCTCTAAAAGCGCGGAAACGCGCGAAAGAGAGACCGATGGCCAATCATTTCTACCGAAACGACCTGCCCGATGGGCTCGACCTCGGTCGGGTCGTGGCGATCGATACCGAGACGATGGGCCTGAACCCCCATCGCGACCGGCTCTGTGTCATCCAGCTCTCGCCTGGCGACGGCGACGCGCACATCGTCCAGGTCATGAAGGGCCAGACCGAAGCGCCCAACCTCGCCCGGATGCTCGCCGACCCGGAGACGCTGAAGCTCTTCCACTTCGGCCGGTTCGACATCGCCATGCTGCTCAATGCTTTCGGCGTGCTCACCGCCCCGGTCTACTGCACCAAGATCGCCTCCAAGCTGGTGCGCACCTATACCGACCGGCACGGGCTCAAGGTCCTGCTCGACGAGCTTCTGCATGTCGATATTTCGAAACAGCAGCAGCAGACGGACTGGGGTGCGGAGGATCTCACCGAGGCGCAGCTCGACTATGCAGCCTCCGACGTGCTCTATCTGCACCGGCTGAAAGACAAGCTCGACGCGCGGCTCGCCCGCGAAGGACGTACCGATCTGGCCGAGGCGGCGTTCAGCTTCCTGCCGACCCGCGCGAAGCTCGATCTCATGGGCTGGCCCGAGACCGATATCTTCGCGCACTAGATCCAGCCCGCCTTCACCACCATTTTCATTGACAAAAGGCCCCACCCGGGCGCCAAATGGGAGGGAAGATGCATGAACACGCACCTGTCCGTTCGTGCCCGGGCCGTATCGGCCGCCGCACAGAAAACGCCCGTGAGTTCCGGGCGGTTTCCCGAACGCAAGCCATCGCACACCAAACCAGCTCAACACAATCCATGACCACCGGCCCAACGCGCGCCGACCGCATGACGCGGTCCGATGCTGTGGGCCATTCTGAACAAGGAAGTAGGATGAAGTACCAGATCAGCGGTAAACAGATCGACATCGGCGATGCCCTTTCCACGCATGTGAAGCAGGAACTCGGCAGCGTGATCGACAAATACGCCCAACGTCCGACCGACGCGCAGGTGGTTTTCTCGAAAAACGCCCATGAATTCGTCTGTGAGGCCGTGGTGCACCTGTCGACCGGGCTGACCGCCCAGGCCAGCGCCCATGCCACCGAGATCTATGCCGCCTTCGACGAATGCGCCGAGAAGATGGACAAGCAGCTGCGCCGTTACAAGCGCCGGCTGAAAGACCACCACAGGGACCGTATGAACCCGGTTGAAGTTTTGGGTGGCGCCTCGTATATCCTCGCCGCAGGAGACGAAGGCGGAGACGCCGAGCCGGACTCGCTGCAACCGATCATCATCGCCGAAATGGAAACGCGTGTTCAGACCATTTCCGTCGGCGAGGCCGTGATGCAGATGGAACTGGCGCATGCACCGGTGCTCGTCTTCCGGAACGAGAAAACCAACGGGGTCAACGTTGTCTATCGCCGAGAAGACGGCAATATCGGATGGATTGACCCTGGCACCTCGGCCTGAGACCGCGGAATTGAGCGGGCCGGAACGGAAGTAGGGACGATGGATCTTTCGAGTATTCTCCGGCCCGCCGCAGTCAAGGTGGTGGCCAACACATCCAGCAAGAAACGCCTGTTTCAGGACCTCGGCGATATCGTGGAGAGCTGCTACGGGCTTGACAGCAACATGGCTTTCGCGGCCCTGCAAGCGCGCGAGTCGCTTGGTCCCACGGGCGTCGGCCACGGTGTCGCCCTGCCGCACGCGCGGCTCGAGGGGCTCGAAGGTGTCGTCGGTGCCTTCGTGCGCATCGAAAAACCGCTCGACTTCGAAGCGGTCGACCGCCAGCCGGTCGACCTCGTGTTCGCGCTGTTCGCCCCGGACGGGTCTGGCGTAGATCACCTCAAGGCGCTTGCCCTCGTGTCGCGCACGATGCGCAACGCCGATATCGTCGCGAAGCTTCGGGCAAACGACGAACCCGACACGCTCTACACCATCCTGATCGAAAGCCAGGGCACCCGCGCCGCCTAGGGCGCCGCGCCCGCCTCCTCCCCCCAGGAGCGGAACCCGAACTGGACGTAGTCGCGCTGATAGGTGGTGCGCACGGCCGCTTCGACCGCATCGTCGCAAATGTCTGACAGTGAATACGGCATGTCCGGCTGCGCGTCGGGGGCTGGCGGCGCCGTGCGGCCGGTCTCCGCGCCCAGCAGCGCGAGCCCCGGCGCGAGGCCGGTCTCGCGCAGGATGTGGTCGGGCTGGATCACCTGCGCAAATCCGGCAATCACCTGCGCCTGCGTCGCCCAGGACGCCTCCACGCGGAGTGCGGTCTGGCCGGCGAGGTTCCTGCGCACGAAGGCCAGGAAGGCGAGGAACCCCGCGCGGTGCGCCTCCCGGCTCCAGCCGTATTCCGGCAAGGGAACCGCAGGGAGCGGCACGCCGTATTGTCCGATGAGCGCCTTGCGGACCTCGGGAAGCGCCGTGGGTCCATCAGTGAGGAGAAGCCTGCAGAACGCGGCGTGCGCCCGCGCCACCGGATGCCGCAGCACGGTGAAACTGCGATGTCCTGGATGTTCGCGTTTCCACTTCCTGAGCGCCTTCTGGTTCATCCCGGTCGCCAGCGCGTCCGGCGTCGCCCCGTCGAGCGCCGCAAGCCAGGCGCTGACTTCTTGCACAGGCCCCGCCTGGATCGGCAGGTACAGCAGCGGCGCTTCGACGGCGGCGATGTAGCTCGGCACCGTCGCAGCCCGCCGCGGTTCGAAATTCGGCGCGTCGTCCAGGTCGAAGGCGGTGATCTTCGCGACCGTCTCGGTGAGCACCGCGAAATTCGCCACCTTGTCTTCAAGCGGTTCCGGGTTCTGTTTCTTGAACTTGTCCGAATGGCCCTTGAGCACGGTCTCTTCGCCGAGAAACCGGGCCAGGCCGTTGACCACGTCGAGGTCGCGGATGTCGTCGTAGTTGATGTAGAAGGCCGTCTGCCCGGTCTTCTGCAAACGGGCGAGGATCTCGAGCTGAAACGCCTTGATCTCGCCGAGCTGTGTCTCGAATTCTTCCGCGATGAAGACCGCCTTCGCCTTCTTGGCGTGCTTGACGTTGCCCAGCGCCCATTGGTCCGTCTCCCGCGCGATGGCGCGCGAGACGTAGGCCTCGACGAAATTGCGGCTGAGCACCACCTTGGCACAGGCGGGGTCGTCGATCACCCGTTCGAACATCCGCCGGTCATGGTCGTGGAAGAAGCGAAACCCCGCGATCCCCTCGGTGCGCTCCTTCATCCGCTCAAAGAGCGCAACCGGGTCGGTGTTGCGTTCCTCGACCGTCATGCCGAACAGGGCTTCGGTCCCGGGGGATCCCAGGAAATAGGGGTTGAACGCCTCGCCATAGGTCGCGAGCCCCGCAAACAGATCGAGGTTCGACTCGAGGAAATTCGACCCCGTTCGCATTTCGGCGAAGATCACAAAACTGTCGAACCGGCGGGTCATCGGCAGGGTCTCACTTCACAAGGTAGGGCTTGCGCGGTCTCTCGCGGGGCCCGGCCCCACCGATCGCTGCGGGGAAGTCGCCCATCAGGTGCGGCTGCATCCCTTGGTTCTTCAGGTTCTGAAGGAATTGCCCGAAGCCCTCGAGCGAGACCATGCGCGGCGCTTCGGTAAGCCTGTGCGCCGTGCGCGCGCCAAGCTCGTCGATGATGGTCTGCAACGGCTCCATCGGGTTCTCGACGAAATCCGCCAGCGTCCAGATCCGCACCCGCGCCTTGGCCTGAAACGACCGCAACTGGTCGAGATGTGCGCTTTCGATCTTCTGAATCCGCGCGGCTTCGCGGCGGATCTCGGAGAAATTCGCGTTGGAATAGAACAGGGGCACCGCCCAGGCGCCGGAGATGACCGAGATGGTCGCATTGGCATCGCGGGCGATGAAACCCGAGACGGCTTTGGTGTCGTGGGGACCGTATTGGAAGCACTGACGCTCGCCGCGGGTGTTCCAGACGAAGTTGGTCAGGAAGGCGCGCGGGTCGTAGTCCCGGAGCTTGGCGCTGTCCGAGAGAGCGCCGGCATACACCGTCTGGTCGCCCGAATACTCCACCCGGTCCGGCGCGAACAGATGGCCGTGCACCCGCGTGCCGGTAACCCGGGCGAGCCAGTCCTCGAAATCCTCGAACAACTCCGAAAACCCTTCGAACACGCCGTAGGGCGCGCTGGTCAGCCCGTTTTCCCAGCCCGTGTTGGGAAACCGGCTCTGCATATAGAGCCCGGGCCGGCCCTTGGTGCGCCGTTCGACGGCTTTCGAAAAAATCCGGTCGATCTTGCCCGGGTTGGGTTCGGCGCTGGTGAACACCGAGGTGTCGTTGGCCAGGAAGCCGGAATAGAGCTTTTCTGCGTGCGGCCAGATCTTGCGCGCGACAAAGCAGTCCGACCGGCGCAGAAGTTGCATGTGGTCGTCGTAGAAAATATGCGGCTTGCCCTGGAAATCGAACTTCGACAGCGTCAGCGATCTGCTCTCGATATTGGTGGAATAGAGCCTGGCCAGCGTCTGGTAATAGCTCTCGTCGGGGATCCACACCTTGGAGAAATAGGCATCGTGCTCTGGGCGTTCGGGGTCTTCCAGGATCGCCGTCAGTGTTTGCCGCGTAAGGCACCACCACTGGCTGCCCAGGTGCGGGGTGAGCCCGGCCGGCACCCGCCGCCGCAGCCCCCAGCGGCGCTGGAATTTCACGTACCAGTCGAACAGGCGTCGCTGTTTCTTCCACGAGAACGGGAAGCGCATGAAAAAGCGCTCCTCGTCCAGCCCGCCCACCGTCCACGGCACGTCTTCGGTCGTGACGCTCTCGATGAAATTCGTCAGCGGCCGTTCGGCGAGATAATCCTTGAGCTCCTGAACCGGCCGCAGCGGCAGGCAAGACCCCGACGCGAGGTAGACATGGCGCACCTCGGGAAACTCTCTCAGCAACACTTCCGAGGCATCCTGGCTCGCCTTGACCAGCGACCAGGCGCCCCATTCGCAGGAATACCGCCGGCTGAAGCGCACGTTGTGAAGATCGGCCAGCGCATCGACGAAGCCTGCGTGATCGCGCCGCTTCACCTTCTTGTCGACATGGATCACCACCGGGCAATCGGCCGTCGCCCAATACCGCGCCACCTGCTCGGCCCGGTCGAGCGCGGTGTGCACCAGCATGACGAAGCCGACGCTCATGCCCAGTTCCCCTTCGACATCAGCCCGAGGATCTCGAGCTGCCGCCAGTTGATGTATTTCTCGCTCCACTTGCACCAAAGGTCGGGGTTGTCCCCGAGCTTGGCGTGGTAGGCCTTGTATTCGTGACTGGCCGCGTAGTGCTGCTTGCGCCGGAGTTCTTCTTCCGCTTTCGCCGGGAAGGTGTCGATAAACTTCGCATGCAACAGCGCCCCCGAGGCCTTCTCGCCGCCCCACTCGTCGTAGACGAGGTTGAGGCCGCGCGGCAGCAGGTTGTGGGTGGAACTCACATAGGTGTAATGCCGGTGCCATTTCACCAGCGGGATCTTGTTGAGCGCCGGTGCCCGCCCCGGATTGTCGGCGAAGAACGCCCGCGCGCGCGGGCCGCCCTGGATCCACAGGTTGCCGAATTTGGGGTTCTTGCGGATCATGTAATTGCCGCTGTCGAACCAGTTGGCAATCTCGAACGGATCCTGGCCTTCGCCGTAGCTGTGCGCGTCGAGCGGCCCTTTCGGATACATGTCGACCAGCATCGCCCCGAAAGAGCGAATGGACGACGCGTCGAGCCAGTCGGTCAGAGCCCGCAAGCTGCGCGTATCCACGAACGGGTAGACGAGAAACTCATCCGGGTCGACCGTGAGCGCCCAGTGCCCGTGCGCGTAGCGCCGCGCCAGCCAGTTCAGCCAGTCGACCCCGAAGCGCGCCCGCTTGTAGCTCGCGTTCGTCGACCACAACGAGACGTCTTCCTGTTCGGCCAGGAACGCCTGGGTGCCGTCGTCGCTGCCATTGTCGACGAACAGGAAATGCCCGACGCCGAGATTGCGGTAGTACCGCAGGAAATAGGGCAGCCGCACACGTTCGTTGCGCAGCGTCGAGAAGAGGAGAATGTCCTTGGGCTGTATTGTTGCCGTGCGGTCGACAACGGGCTTCAGCTCACGCCGCTTGCGCAGCGCACGGACCCGCCATCGCTTGCGCTCCCAGCGAAGGCGATATGACCGCACAAAGCTCACCCCTGTCCCTCTCAGGTCGGGCCGCACTCCCGGGATTCGTCATATCACCCTGAAAACAAGGTCGAAATGGTCCTGCCAAGTGGGAAGCGCCGGGCGCTTCCTCGCGTGCTGCCGTATGTGTTCCTGCCTGTCCTCTTGAGAAAGCGAGGATTTGTTTGGCCCAAGAATACATATCGCTTCCATCCAGGTAAACGGGATTGTTTCCAAGGATTTCACGATAAACCGGCAGGTCCGTCGCGATGACGGGCGTGCCGAGCGCCAGCGCCTCGGCGGGCGGCAGGCCAAACCCTTCGGCAAGGCTCGGCATCAAAAGCGCGCGCGCCCCTTGCACCAGGGCCGCGGCCGCACCGTCGGCCAGCGCCCCATGCTCGAACAGGTGGCGTCCGTTGAGCGGCGAGCGGTCGAGCCGGTCGAACACCGTCTCGTTGGCCCACCCGCGCGCGCCCACGATATGCAGGGCGGGGATGTCGGCCTCGGGCAGAGTGCGTACCGAAATGCTCCCAAACATCCAGCAATAGAGCATGGTTCTTGCGTGGTTCGATCGTGCCGAGCGTCACGAAGCGAGGCCGGGTAAGATCGATCCCGGCGGGCAGCGCCTGCTGGATCGGGCCGCGGTGGCGTAACCCCCAGCCGCGCGACCACGAGCTCGGGCACCCGACCTGACCCTGAGAAATGCCGCGCGACATCCCGGCGGGTCGCCTCGGAATTGCAGATCACCAGGTCGGCTTTCGCAGAGACTACCCGCATCCGGGCCGCGAAGCTCTCGACCGTACCGGGCCGCTGGAACCGGGGCCAGTCGAGCGGGATGGTGTCGTGAACGAGCACCACGGCCCGCCCGGCCAGCGCGTGTACGGCGTCGAACACCGCGTCCCGCAGGTTGCTGTGACCGACGTTGAGCCAGACTGTCCCCTCGGGGAGGTGCCGCTCCAGCATCCGGGCAAGCCCCCGTGTGCCGCTGCGGTCGCGCGCCAGCCGCCCGAGATCGGCCTGGGCCGCCTGCTTCGCGGCACTCGCCTTCAGATGCATCCGGGCGCGCAGGTCGGCCGCGCCCCAGGGCGCAGCGCCGGTCAGCCGGGCGGCCAGCGCCGTCGACGCCGGCCCGGTCCAGTAGCACGAACCCGCCCGGCAGGCCGACCAGCCCGTAGAGCGGGTTTGGGTCGTCCAGCAGGCGGGCGAGGTAGGCTGCTTCGACCCGGTCGATCCCGGTCCAGACCCCGCGCCCCAC
Source organism: uncultured Alphaproteobacteria bacterium (assembly GCA_963752895.1). GTDB lineage: Bacteria > Pseudomonadota > Alphaproteobacteria > Rhodobacterales > Rhodobacteraceae > CAVWAE01. The sequence goes on along the minus strand of CAVWAE010000017.1, from coordinate 56,727 downwards.
GCGGCTGACAAGGCGCGTGAGGTCAAAGAGGTGTGCGGACGGGCGACCCGGGTCGCTCATCAGGCTCTATTGCGCAGCTTTGCGCACCGAAACCATCTCTTCGAGATAGGCGGTGAACTCGTCGCGCAAGTCGTCGCGCGCCATGCCGAAGGCGACCATGGCCTGGAGGTAGCCCGCCTTCGAACCACAGTCGAAGCGTTGCCCCCGGAAGCGGAACCCGTAGACGCCCCGATCCTGGTTGATCTCCTCGGCGATGGCGTCGGTGAGCTGGATCTCGCCGCCCGCCCCGCTTTTCATCTGGGAGATGTTGGCCATCACCTTGGGCGTGAGAATGTAGCGGCCGATCACCGCGAGGTTGGAGGGCGCTTCTTCCGGCGACGGCTTCTCGACCATGCCCTTGACCTTGACGAGGTCGCCCATGTCTTCTTCCACGTCGAGCACACCATAGGCCGAGGCCTTTTCGGGCGGCACTTCCATCGCCGCGACCATCGCGCCGCCGGTCTGCTCGTAGGCCTCCACCATCTGCTGAAGCACGGGCTTTTCGGCCGCGATCACGTCATCGGGCAGGATCACCGCGAAAGGTTCGTTGGCGATGAGCCGCCGCGCGCACCAGACCGCATGACCGAGGCCGAGCGCCTTGTGCTGCCGGATATAGGCAATGGCCCCGCTTTCCATGTTGGTGGCCTTCAACGTGTCGAGCAGAGCGACCTTGCCGGATTTGCGCAAGGTTTGCTCGAGTATCGGGTTGATGTCGAAGTAATCTTCGAGCGCGCCCTTGCCCCGCGAGGTCACGAAGATGAACTCCTTGATCCCGGCGGCCCGCGCCTCGTCAATCGCGTATTGGATCAGCGGCCTGTCGACCAGGGTCATGATTTCTTTCGGGATCGACTTTGTCGCCGGAAGAAACCGCGTTCCGAGCCCCGCAACAGGGAAGATCGCCTTCGTCACCTTGGTTTTCATGAGCGTTCCAGTACCTTTTTTGAGAAACCTGGCCGAGAATTGGAGAGAAACATTCCACCCCGACCGCATTGATTGCTGGTGAAACTAGGGACGAACACGGGCAAGGAGTTTGCGGAATCAAGGCATTTCAGCGGCATTGTCGCACCGGGGAAACCCTTGCCCATTCTTTCGCCACGCGCGCGCGGAAACCCGCGAACCGGAAGGCCGGCGCGTCGCGCAGGGAAGGGCCGAATAGCCCGCCGGTCTGTTCCCACCAGCCGCCGGGATGAAACCGCGTCCGGTGGCGCAGTGCGGTCGGGCTGAAACGGAACAAAGTCACGATCCGGCCGTCCGCGACCGCCTCCGCCGCCCGCGCGCGCAACCGCCTGCTTTGCCAGGCACGTCCGGCGATATGCAGCGCCTCGCCGGTCATCACGCCGGGGAACGGCAGAAACGGGGTCGTCGCCGGTGGCACGGCGACGAGAGGGACGATCTCGCGCCGCAGCCCCGCCTGCACACCGGCGGCCAGCCCCGCGAGCAGCCGGCCCACGTCGCGCGGCTCGAGCCCGCCTGCGACCATGTGGCGGATGAGCCGCCGTCGCTGCGCCGCCTTGAGCCGCGAAAGCGCCGATGCCTGCGCCCCTTCCGGCGCGTGTTTGCGCAGGAAGACGGCCGTGGAGGCGCCGATCTCGGTCAGATCGCGCGGGCTCCGGTCGGCCGCCCGGCTGTCCGACCCGGCATAGCCGTGATGCACCAGCGCGTCCGGCACGATCACGGTGCGCGCCCCGGCGGCGGCAAGGCGCAGGTTCACATCCGTTTCGTCGAGGTAGTAGCGAAAGGTCGGGTCGAACCCGCCGAGCCCGGCCAACACGTCGCGCCGGAAGGCGCAGTTGGTGCCCTCGGTCTTGGGCACGACGCCCGGCGGCGGATCGGGTTCGAACGGCGCATCGCCCGGTGCGTCCAGCGCCACCGTCGCGCCGAGCCGGTTCACCCCCCGGGCCGTCCATTGAAAGCTGATCCCGTTGCGCCCGATCACATAACCCCCCGTGGCCGCCACCCCCGGATCGCCGAACGGTCCGGTGAGAAAATCGAGCCATGTCGGCTCCGGCACCGCGTCATCGTCGATGAAGGCGACGATCTCGCCCGCCGCCTGCGCCAGCCCCGCATTGCGCGCGGCGGAGATATTGGCCGCATCGAACCGCAGGAGCTTGACCCGATCCCCCCAGCCCATCTCCCGCACGTCCTGCACACCGGCCGCATCCGCGACGACGACGAGTTCGAAATCCTTGTGACACAGCTGGCCGGTCCCGGTGAGGCAGCGCCTGAGAAGACCGGGGCGTCCGCGGCTCACGACGATCACCGAAACCCGGCTCACACCACCCCCAATTCGCCAAGAATAGTCTCTATTCTGGGCCCATCCTCGGGGTTGTTCATCTCCCAGAACGGCCGTCCCGCGCGCCGCCACCTCGACGCAGAGCACGGGGCGTTCGCGTTCGAGGAACCGGAGCTGCTCGAGCCCTTCAAGCTGTTCGAGCGTACCCGGCGCCCAGCGGGGATAGGCGGCCAGCGCCGACGGGCGGTAGGCATAGACGCCGACATGGTGAAACACCGGCGTCGGCGCGGAATCGGCGATAGTCCCGCGTCGTGTAAGGGATCACTTCCTTGGAGAAATAGAGCGCCTTGCTGGTCCTGACCGAACACCACCGTCGTCGCGCCCACACGTCCCGCCCGGCGGTCTTCGTGAAAGCCGCGAAGCGCTCGGCCAGAGGCGCGCAGCACCGGCGTCGCCACCTCGGCCGTCGGATGCGCGTCGAGCCCCGCGACCAGCTCCTCGAAAAACCACGGCGGGGTGAGCGGCGCGTCGCCCTGCAGGTTCACCACCATATCGAACCGCGCGCCAAGCGCGTCATGCGCCTCGGCGCAGCGTTCGGTGCCGTTCGCGCAGGTCGCGCTGGTCATCACCACCTCGGCGCCGAACCCCTCCGCCGCGTCGCGTATCCGCCCGTCATCGGTGGCGACGACAACCCGGTCGATGCCCGAAACCGCCTGCGCCGCTTCCCAACTGCGCTGGATCAGGGTCTTTTTCTCGCCCGTCGCTCCGGTCAGCTCCACCAGCGCCTTGCCCGGGATAGCGGGTCGAGGCGTAGCGGGCCGGGATGACGAGCAGCACCGCCATGTCAGGCCGGTTTCAGCTCCACGCCGGGGGCATGGGCGATGAAGAACGGGTTCTCGTAACCCGGCTTGCCATAGGTGAGCGGCGTGTGATCGTCGAACCGGACCACCGCGCCGCCGGCCCCCGCCAGCACCGCGTGGCCGGCCGCGGTATCCCATTCCATCGTGCGGCCGAGCCGCGGATAGAGATCCGCCTCGCCGGTCGCGACCAGGCAGAACTTGAGCGACGATCCCGCCGAGGTCATGTCGCGCACCCCGTATTTGCCGATGTAGTCATCCGTCGCCTGGTCGCGGTGCGACTTCGACGCCACCACCATCAGCGCGGCATTGTCGGGCGCCGACACCGCGATCGGCTTGGTCGCGCCGACCGTCGCCTTGTCGAACGGCCCCTGCTCCTCGACGCTGGCGCCGTCGGCCGCTGGTATAGAACATCCGCCCCTTGGCCGGCGCATAGACCACGCCGCGCACCGGCGCGCCGTCCACGACGTAGGCGATGTTCACGGTGAAATCGCCGCGCCGGTGGACGAACTCCTTGGTGCCGTCCAGCGGATCGACGATCAGGAACTCAGCCGCGCTTTCGCTATGGCTCTCGGCCTGTTCCTCGGTCACCAGCAGCACGTCCGGGAAGGCCTCGCGCAGACCGGCCGAAATCAGCGCGTCGGCGGCTTCGTCGGCGGCGGTCACCGGGCTTTCGTCGGCCTTGGCCCGGACATTGAAATCCTCCGGTCCGTAGATCTCCATGATCGCGTCGCCCGCTTCGAGCGCCAACACACGCATCACGCTCTCCAGCCTGTCGAAATCCATCGGATAGCTCCTCTGCTCCCGGGGACCACCCGGGATTGTTGCGAAAATCGGTGCGCCCCTTATGATTGCCCGTCAAGGGAACGGCAAGATTTCCCTGCGAAAACGATAGCGAGCAGTCAGAAAGCGCGAGATGTTCCAGGTCGGTCAGCAGCAGAGCCGCGTGAGCCAGGGGATCGCCCTCTCGAGGTGATCTACCACGCGACCGTGCGCAACGTGCGCAAGGCCCACGCCAATGCGCTCATCGGCATCTTCCTCAACATGCTGCAGATCGCTCACGCTGGTGCTGGTGTTCTACGTCATGTTCGCGGTGCTGGGCCTCAAGGGCTCGATGATCCGGGGCGATTTTCTGCTCTACATCATGTCGGGCATCTTTCTCTACATGACGCAGATCAAGACGATGGGCGCGGTCGTCGGCTCCGACGGCCCGGCCTCGCCGATGATGCAGCACGCGCCGATGAACACCTTCGTCGCGATCATGTCGGCGGCTCTCAGCCAGCTCTACATCCAGGTGCTCTCGGTCGCGGTGGTGCTCTACGTCTACCACATCGCCTTCAACCCGATCACCATCTACCAGCCTGCCGGCGCCTTCGGGATGCTGCTGCTGGCCTGGTTCTCGGGCGTCGGCGTCGGCCTCATCTTCCTGGCAATCAAGCCCTGGTTCCCGCAGGTCGCGAGCGTGGGCTCGACGATCTATCATCCGCGCCAACATGATCGCGTCGGGCAAGATGTTCCTCGCCAATTCCACGCCCTATTACATGCTGGCGTTCTTCACCTGGAACCCGCTGTTCCACATCATCGACCAGGCCCGCGGCTTCGTCTTCATCAACTACAACCCGCACCATTCCAACTGGCTCTACCCGCTCCTTGTGTCGCTCGGGTTGATGATGATCGGCTTCATGGGCGAGGCCTATACCCGCAAACATGTATCCATCAGCTGGGGCGCCCGGAGATGATCCGGTCGTTTTTGTGTCTCCTGTTGTTTTTGGAGCCGTCTCTCGCGCTGGCTCAGGAAGTTATCGCGCTGAAGCAGGATTTGGTTTTTGAAAGACACGACGGCGAGACGTCGGCCGACGAAACGTTTCCAGCGTTCTACGATGTGACCCGGGTCGAGGAAGATGGCCACCTCACGCAGCGCGCAGGCCCGTCCTGGGACGCAGAGCGCCGTGGCGGTCCCACGTACGGACTGATTGACCGCAACGTCGAAATCGTCGGCCTTTCCGCGAACGAAGGTTGGGGTTTGACGAACTACGACTATTGGCTTCCCATGGATTTCCTCACCCGCAAACCCGTGCGCATCCGCTCGGTTCGACGAGATTGGCAAGCGCCGGCCGAATTCCCCGTGCGCTGCGAGGCGCGGAGCGACAATTGGAACATGACGATCAACCCGAACGGAACCTATGTCTATGCGACCCGCCCGGGCGATCGGCTCGCGGGGCGTCTCACCTATGTATCGGCGGACGACGACATCTACAGATACGACTATCGTGCCGCGTCTGATGACGGGAGCGTCGAAGTGTCCCTTGTCATCACCCGAGAGCTTTGCAGGTCCGGCGGCCGCAGGTCCCCACATGGGTCCGCTCGTGGCTTCTCCGTCGATCTCGCTCACGAATCCCCCTTGGGACGCTGGCACGAAACAGCCTGCTGCCGCCTCGTTCCCTAATTTTTTCACCTGTAATGGCAGATACATCTCAATTTCCCGGGAGACACTTGGATGGCTAAAATTTTCGTACTTCTTCTGACCCTTCTGTCCGGGCCCGCGCTCGCGCAGAACATCTACCCGGCGCTTCACGACGTCACCGGGGTGGCGGCGGACGACGTGCTCAACATCCGCACGGCTCCCACTGCAAGCGCGCAGATCATCGGTGTCTTCGCCCCGTTCGAGACCGATGTCGAGGTGGTCGCGCTCTCGGCCGATGGCGGTTGGGGCCGGGTCAACGCGGGCGAACAGGCCGGCTGGGCCTCGATGCGCTTTCTCGCGCGCCAGCCCGGGCAGACGGCGGCCGACTGGGCCTATGGCCTCGCGCCGGTCACGCTCCACTGCTTCGGCACCGAACCCTTCTGGGGCCTCACCCTCCGGCGGGGCGGGACATTCGAGTTCACCGATCCGTTCCAGGGCGACGGCGCCCCGGTCGCGGGCAGCTTCGCGCCGCTCGCATCCTCTGCCAGTACCGGCAAGCGCGGGTTCTTCGGGACCGTGACCGGGTTTCCGACCTGGCTCTCCGGCGTCATCAGCTTTGAGATCTGTTCCGACGGGATGTCCGACCAGGACTACGGCCTCACGCTTGACCTTGCGCGCGGCGACCCGACGAGTGGCCGTCTCGACGCTGGCTGCTGCCGCTTGGCGCGTTAGGGCGTTTCGAGAAATCGCCAGGACAAATTGGATCGCCGATGCCCTGTCACGCCTACGGCGTTCTCGGGACATTGGCGGTTCGTTGTTTTCGCGTAACGCTTCAGTCCACCACCCGCAGCGTCAGGTTGATCCGCCCGCCACCCGCCAGCAGCGTCGACGAGCCGCCGCGGATCCGGTCGATGCCGTGGTAGGCGAGCCGCGAGGGGCCGGTGAGCAGCATCACGTCGCCGCTCTCGAGCCAGGTCGACTGCGTCTTGCCGCCGCGCTCCGTGGACCCGATGCGAAACAGCGCCGCGTCGCCGAGGCTGATCGACAGCACCGGTTGCGAGAAATCCGCCTCGTCGTGGTCCTGGTGCAGCCCCATCTTGGCGTCCGCCCGGTAGAAGTTGACCAGACAGCAATCGGGCGCGCGGGCCGCGGGGGCCAGGGCGCGCCACACCGCCAGGACGGGCTGAGGGATCTCCGGCCAGTTCACGCCCGACGGATGGCGCTCGATGTAGCGATAGCCGCGCCGGTCCGAAAACCAGCCGTAGCGCCCGGCGCTGGTCATCTGGACCGACATCTTCTTGCCCCAGCGGGTTTCGGGCGAAAACAGCGGCGCGGCGGCGACCACGTCGCGCAAGGCGACGACCATTTCCGCCTGTTCGGCCGCCCCGAGCCACCCGCGCCACACCGGGGCATCGCCAAGAACAATATCGGGTGCGCGCGGGCCTTCGTTCATCAATCGATCCAATCCCCTGAAAACGACTCGCTTTTTTGCGTTTCGCACCGAATTGCGACGGTTGCAGGCCTCAAACGCCCTCCCTATATACGCCCAGACGCCGGAACGGGATCACCGAACCGGTCAGCAACATCGGGATCGGGCAGGAGTGCTTTCCAAGGCTCAGGCCCCAAACATCGCCTAAGAAGAGGATTATAGAGCATGGCCAAAGTCATCGGTATCGACCTCGGCACCACGAACTCCTGCGTCGCCGTCATGGAAGGCGGCGCAGCCGCGGGTCATCGAAAACGCCGAAGGGGCGCGCACGACGCCGTCGATGGTCGCCTTCACAGGACGGCGAGCGCCTGGTCGGCCAGCCGGCCAAGCGCCAGGCCGTCACCAACCCCGAGAACACCGTCTTCGCCGTCAAGCGCCTGATCGGCCGCCGCTTCGACGACCCCGACCGTCGCCAAGGACAAGGAGATGGTGCCCTACGAGATCGTCAACGGCGGCAACGGCGACGCCTGGGTCGAAGCCGCGGGCGAGAAGTATTCGCCCGTCGCAGATCTCCGCCTTCATCCTGCAGAAGATGAAGGAAACCGCCGAGAGCTATCTCGGCGAGGAGGTGACGCAGGCCGTCATCACCGTGCCCGCCTACTTCAACGACGCCCAGCGCCAGGCGACCAAGGACGCCGGCAAGATCGCCGGCCTCGAAGTGCTGCGCATCATCAACGAGCCGACCGCGGCGGCGCTGGCCTACGGCCTCGACAAGAAGGACGACCAAGACGATCGCGGTCTACGACCTCGGCGGCGGCACCTTCGACATCTCGATCCTCGAGATCGGCGACGGCGTCTTCGAGGTGAAGTCGACCAACGGCGACACCTTCCTCGGCGGCGAGGACTTCGACATGCGCATCGTCGACTACCTCGCCGACGAGTTCAAGAAGGAGAACGGCATCGACCTGCGCAGCGACAAGCTGGCGCTGCAGCGCCTCAAGGAAGCGGCCGAGAAGGCCAAGAGCGAGCTGTCGTCCGCGCACGCAGACCGAGATCAACCTGCCGTTCATCACCGCCGACGCCAGACGGGCCCGAAGCACCTGACGCATGAAGCTCACCCGCGCGAAGCTCGAGAGCCTGGTCGACGACCTGGTCGAGCGCACCGATGAAGCCCGTGCGAGGCCGCGCTGAAGGACGCCGGCCTCGACGCCGGGCGAGATCGACGAGGTGGTCCTGGTCGGCGGCATGACCCGCATGCCGAAGGTCAGCGAGACGGTGAAGAAGTTCTTCGGCAAGGAGCCGCACAAGGGCGTCAACCCCGACGAGGTCGTCGCCATCGGCGCGGCGATCCAGGCCGGCGTGCTGCAGGGCGACGTCAAGGACGTGCTGCTGCTCGACGTGACGCCGCTGTCGCTCGGCATCGAGACGCTGGGCGGCGTGTTCACCCGGCTGATCGACCGCAACACCACGATCCCGACCAAGAAGAGCCAGATCTTCTCGACCGCCGAGGACAACCAGAACGCGGTGACGATCCGCGTCTTCCAGGGCGAGCGCGAGATGGCGGCCGACAACAAGATGCTCGGCCAGTTCGACCTCGTCGGCATCCCGCCGGCGCCGCGCGGCGTGCCGCAGATCGAGGTCACCTTCGACATCGACGCCAACGGCATCGTCAACGTCTCGGCCAAGGACAAGGCGCACCGGCAAGGAGCAGAAGATCCGCATCCAGGCCTCGGGCGGTCTGTCCGACGACGACATCGACAAGATGGTCAAGGAAGCCGAGGAGAACGCCGAGGACGACAAGAAGCGGCGCGAGCTGGTCGAGGCCAAGAACCAGGCCGAGAGCCTCATCCATTCGACCGAAAAGACGCTGGAGGAGCATGGCGACAAGGTCGACCCGACCACCATCGAGGCGATCGAACTGGCCATCGCGGCGCTCAAGGACGTGCTCGAGAAGGACGACGATGCCGAGGAGATCAAGTCGGGCATCCAGAACGTGACCGAAGCGGCGATGAAGCTCGGCGAGGCGATCTACAAGGCCGAGCAGGAAGCCGAAGCCGGCGAAGCCGAGCCGACGATGGTGCGCCCGCGGGTGTGGACGACGATATCGTCGATGCCGATTTCGAGGATCTCGACGACGACAAGCGGAAGTAAAGTCCGCGACGCTGTTGCCGGCCCGTGAACTGCGGGTCGGCGCATGCGTTCCCAAGAGGCGAAATCCATGGCCAAGCGAGACTATTACGAGGTCCTGGGCGTCGAAGGGCGCGTCGGCCGATGAGATCAAGAAGGCCTATCGCAAAAGGCGAAGGAATTTCACCCCGACCGCAACGCCGACAACCCGGATGCGGAGTCGCAGTTCAAGGAAGTCAACGAGGCCTACGACGTCCTGAAGGACGGCGACAAGAAGGCCGCCTACGACCGCTTCGGCCATGCCGCCTTCGAAGGCGGCATGGGTGGCGGTCCGCGGCCCGGCGGCCGCCCGGGCCAGGGCGATTTCGCCTCCGCCTTCTCCGACGTGTTCGACGATCTGTTCGGCGATTTCATGGGCGGCGCAGCGCGGCGGTGGCGGCCGGCGCGCAGCCGCGTGGCTCGGACCTGCGCTACAACCTGGGCATCACGCTCGAAGAGGCTTTCCACGGCCGCAGAAGACCATCAACGTGCCGACCTCGGTCGCCTGCGACGACTGCAACGGCACCGGCGCCGAAAGCGGCGCGGAACCGACCACCTGCCCGACCTGCTCGGGGCAGGGCAAGGTGCGCGCGCAACAGGGCTTCTTCACGGTCGAACGCACCTGCCCGACCTGCCACGGCGCGGGCCAGATGATCAAGAACCCCTGCAAGGTCTGCCACGGCCAGGGCCGGGTCGAAAAGGACCGCTCGCTTTCCGTCAACATCCCCGCCGGGGTCGAAACGGGCACGCGCATCCGGCTCGCCGGCGAGGGCGAGGCGGGAATGCGCGGCGGTCCGCCGGGCGATCTCTACATCTTCATCGAAGTGGCCCAGCACCCGATCTTCCAGCGCGACGGCGTGAACCTGCACTGCCGGGTGCCGGTCTCGATGACCGCGGCCGCGCTGGGCGGCGATATCGAGGTGCCGACCATCGACGGCGGCCGCAGCCGGGTGAAGATCCCGGCCGGCTCGCAGTCGGGCCGGCAGATGCGGCTGCGCGCGCAAGGGCATGCCGGTGCTGCGCGGCAACGCCCTGGGCGACATGTATATCGAGCTCGCCGTCGAGACCCCGGTGAACCTCACCAGCCGCCAGAAAGAGCTTCTGCGCGAGTTCGAGGATCTGTCGGCCGAGAACAACCCCGAAAGCTCCAACTTCTTCTCGAAGGTGAAAAGCTTCTGGGACGGGATCAAGAGCTGAGACCATCGGGCCGCACAGGGCGGCCCGGGTTTCAGCGGCTCTAGTCCAGCGGAACCGTGAGTTCCGCGATCAGGGCACCGGTCTCGGGCCACTTGCCGCGCCACCAGTGAAACGCCTCCGCCGCCTGTTCGACCAGCATGCCGACACCATCCGCGGTCTGGCGCACCCGGTATTTCTGCGCCTGGGCAAGAAACGGCGTCAGGCCCTTGCCGTAGGCAAGGTCATAGGCCAGTTCGGCGCCCACGAAGGCGACCCCGGGGATCGGTGGCGCCGCGCCCGCGAGGCTGGCCGAGGTGCCGTTGAGCAGGATGTCGAACCCCGGTTCCAGCGCTTCGTATCCGCACGCGCTGATCGACCCGCGCGGGCCGAGCAGCTCTGCAACCGCCTGCGCCCGTTCGACGGAACGATTGGCAATGACGATCTCGGCCACCCCGGCCTCGATCAGCGGTTCCAGTGCGCCGCGCGCCGCGCCGCCGGCCCCGGCGATCAGCACCCGTTTTCCTTTCGGATCGACGCCGAGGTTGCGACGAATGTCGCGCACCAGGCCGATGCCGTCGAAATTCTCGGCGATGATGCGCCCGTCCTCGAACTTCAGGCAGTTGGCCGCGCCGCAGATCGCCGCGCTCTCGCGTGATTCGTCCGCCATCGCCTCGGCCTCGACCTTGAACGGCGCGGTCACGTTGAGGCCCTGACCGCCATGTTCGATGAAGGCGTGCACCGCCTCCTCGAAGCCGCCGGCCTCGATCTCCCGGGCCTCGTAGCTCATGTCTTCGCCGAACTGTTCGGCAAAGGCGCTGTGCAGCCTGGGGCTTTTCGTCTGGGCGATCGGGTTGCCGAAGACGGCGTAACGGTCGGTCATGCGAGCAACGTTCCCATCCGGCGCATCGCCAGCGCGTAGCCTTCGACGCCGAAGCCCACGATCACCCCGTCGGCGCGCGGCGAGATGTAGGAATGATGCCGGAACGGCTCACGTTTGTAGACATTCGAGATATGCACCTCGAGCACCGGCCCGTCGAAGGTGTTCAGCGCGTCGTAGAGCGCCACCGAGGTATGGGTGAGCGCGCCGGCGTTGATGATGATGCCCGCGCTCGTCTCGCGCGCCTCATGGATCCAGTCGACGAGCGCGCCCTCGTGGTTGGATTGCCTGAGCGCGCTGTCGAGCCCGAGCTCGCGCCCCACCGCCGCACACAGCGCCGCCACGTCGTCGAGCGTGTCGTGCCCGTAGATCTCGGGCTCGCGCCGGCCGAGCAGGTTGAGGTTCGGCCCGTTCAGGATCGTGATGAGCTTGCCGCCGGTGTTGGCCACGTCTGTCTCCCCCGTTTGGTGCACGCTGTTTGGCACCAAAAGCGGGGTTCGACAAGAATGGCCCGGAAATTAGCCCGCACCGGCCGCCTCAGAACCAGCGGCCGATCGCCATGATGCTCGTGTCCGCAAGCTCGGTGCCGCCGTCCTGGGTGTAGGTGTTCAGCGTCGCGTCCGTTGCGGTCACGCCGGTGACGGTGATGAACCGGGCGAACGCGCCGAGCGCCGTCGCCGTCACCGCGGCGTTCGCATCGACGAACGGGGCAGGGAATGTCCAGACACCGCCGCTGCTGCCGGCTGCGGTGAAATCGTTCCGCCAGCACATCTGGGTGCCGTCGGCGAACCGCGTGTAGCTGCCGTTGGCGTTGGTCGCGGTCTCGAAAAGCGCCGAGCCGGGACCGGGCGTCGCGCTCACCGTGCCGACCATGTTGCCGGTGGTCAGAAGCGCGTCGCCGGGCGACAGCTTGGCGGCGTCCTGCCAGGTGCTGCCGTCCGCACTCAGTTTGATCGAGAAATCGTCGTCGCCCGTCAGCCCGAACTCCGCCCGTCCCGAGAATCCGGTCTGAAACAGAACCGATGCGGTATCCGCGACGCCGGCCTTGTTGATCTTGAGCTGGTGGCCGCTGCCTTCGTTCGACAGCAGCGTCGCGGGGGCGGCGACAGAGAGCCGGTTCGTGAGATCGGAGGTCGTGTTGACGCCGACGCCCGCGAGGTTCTGCGTGCTCGCCGCCCCGCCCCCGGTGACCGCGCTCCAGACCGATCCGGTAAACACCCGCACCTCGGAGGTGGCCGCATGCGCCGCGATCCAGCCGGCTGTGGGCGCGTGAAACTGCCACGCGCTATCGACCCAGGTCGCGAGCAGCGCGGTCGCGCCGAACCAGTCGCCGGTGGCACCGGCGCCGACCGCATAGACCTTGCCTTCCTCCGGGGTGGCAGGCGGATCGGTGGCGTCGAACTCCTCCACCGTGAGCTGAACGAAGATGTCGAGAATCCTCAACGCTTCGTTGTGAGTCACATGTTTCTGCGCCTGCGCGGGCTGCAGGAGCGGCAGTTCGAGCCGTGGCGAAATGTCCGACATGGGACCTCCAGGTGCATGGGAATTGGCCCCGGTGTACACGCCCGACTCTCAAGGCTTTCGCTACCCGCCGTGCCTTGAATTAACCTGTCGGTAAGGGTTTGCCCGCCCTCGTCGCCTACATCCGCCACAGCAGGTAACCGGCAACCGCGAGGCCCAGTCCGATGACGACATGCCGGCTGGTCACGCCCTTGCGCGCCCGCGCGTCGTCGTCGTAGCGCGGGTCGAACACTTTCGACTGCGCGACCATGTCGGCAAGGGCATTCTGGTCTTTCCGCGCGACTCGCCGCAGCCCCCGTCCACCCGGAGTATTGAGCGCGTCCATTGCCTGCACCATGCTGCCCCGGCGTTCGATTTCCCGCGCGAGGCCATCGGGCGAAGCGCCCAGGTGTTCCGCCATCAGCACGTTTCGCACACCGGCGATCGCCCGGCGCGTCGCCGAGTCATGCGCCACAACCGCAACATCGCACTCGGTGTCGAAGCCCATGGAACGGCTGTTGATATTGCTGCTGCCGACCCTCAGCAGCCAATCGTCGATGACGCAGACCTTGGCGTGCACATAGATCTGTTCGCCCGCCGCGTTGACCGGGGTCCAGATCCGGAACCGGTTGTAACGGTCGCGCGCCTCCAGGCCCGCAATCAGCGTCTCGCGTTCCCGGTGCATCGCGGCGTCTTCGAGCGCACTATGGGCCTCTTGCGGGTTGATCACGACAACCTCGGGGCCGTCAGGCTCCTCCAGCCGCTCCGCAAGCGTGTCGGCCACGGCTGCCGAGGCGAAATATTGCGATTCCAGGTAGATCAGAGACTGTGCCGCCCGGATCGAATCCAGCAGCATCTCCTCGATCTCGTTCACGATCGCCCTGTCCTGTTCGGGCGGTTCGGTTCGGGCGATCGCCGTGACCACATCCGTGGCCGTCACCGCGAGCGACGACGGCCAGAACGGCCCGGCACCCGCGCCCGGAACAGGCAGGCTTTGCCCCGTCGCCCGCTCCCACCGCACACGCGCAAGCTCGCCGAGGGCGCGCGCCGCATCCCCGGTCAGGGCGGTCGTCACATCGTGCCAGGGCATGGCCGCCTTGCCGCCTCTCAGCCGACGCCGGGGGTCGTCCGGCTCATGCGCGGGCGTGTCCCAGCGTCCGTCGGTCGCGTCGATCCCGCCGCAGAAGGCCAGCTGATTGTCGACCACGACGATCTTCTGGTGGTGGCAGGCGCCCACGGGATGACGCCCGTCAAAGGCCACCTGGATCCGGTCCGACCCCATCATCGAAAGCTTCGCCATCGGCACGACCCGCCCGGGCGCCAACACGACCGATCCGGTCCAGCGCAGCAGATGGATCGAGAGCTCCGGCTTTTCCGCGACAATGGCTTCGAAGAAGTCCTGCAACACGTTGGGGTACCCATCCGGAGCCAGCCCAACAGCGTCGCTTTCGCCCGGCAGAAGCTCCATCTCGAGGTCGAAGTCCCACCCGATCAACAACACCTGTTCGCGCGCTGCGATCATCGCCTCGCGGAGCGCCCGGAAATACGCAGCCCCGTCGATGACCACCGCGAGGTTTGTTGTGTCACAGACCCGCCAGCAATTTCGCCCGGGTTCGAGGAAGGTCCGGTGCGCGTCTGGCGCGTCGTTCTTTGCCTTGGACCCCACCATCACCAATTCCTGGCTGCCACATCATCCTGTCAACGCGTGGCGCTCCGCTTTGTTCCACGCGCGCCTCCCGGGTCATTTCAGGATACCCCCGATCCCTCGGGAACGCTTTCGCGATCTCCCGCGTTGGTCTGGTGAAGCAAGAAAAGGAGACGCAGATGCCCGACATCTATGACGCGATCAAATCCGACCACGACACCCACCGCGAGCTGATGAAATCGATCCGGGACAGCAAGATCCAGGCCCGCGGCAGCCTCTGGAAGCGCTTCTATGAAGACGTGAAAAGCCATGCCGCCGCCGAGGAAGAGACCTTCTACTCGAAACTCATCTCCAAGACATGGGGCCAGGACGCGGCGCGTCATTCGGTGCACGAGCACCAGAAGCTCGACGACCTCCTGGAAGAGCTCAACGTGATCGACAAATCTTCGGACCTCTGGATGAAAAGGTTCGAAAAGCTGGTGCACGACTACGAACACCACATGGACGAAGAGGAAAACGAAGTTTTCGCCCGGGCGCGCGACACCATCGGGGAAAACGAGATCAAGGGCTACGGCGCGCGGTTCGAGACGCGCAAAGCCAAGGAGCAAGCGCTGATCGAGGAAAAGCGCAAAGACAGTCTCGAAGACTGACCGCGCAGCTTGACGGCGCCAAAGCCCGGCACCCCGCTGCCGGGCTTTTTCTGGCATCACACATATCCGGCGAAAACCCGGCTGATTTCGTCTCTAACACGCCCGAAAAACCGCGGCGCCGGCAACTTTGCGGTGCCGGCGCCGGAAATCCGTCGTCACATGTGGAGGCGCAAGCCCGGGGTCTAACCCATCGCCGTCGCCGACCGTGGCCCGGCCAGCAGCCAGATCACGAAGCCGAGGATCGGAAGCGCCAGGACGAGGATCGTCCACAGGATCTTGGCGCCGGCGCTGCTGCCGGAGGTCAGCACGTTGTAGAGCGCGTAAATGTCGAGAGCGAGAACGATGGTGCCGCCGATGCCCGTTGTCACGATATCCATGGTAGTCTCCTTTCTTTCACCACCAACGCGCGAAACCGTTCCTGGTTCCCAAGTCCCGCCCGTCAAATCTGAACCGGCGCCGCCCGCCATCCGCCTGCCATCCGCGGAGCGTGAAACTTCTGGAACGTTTTCATCGGCAGGTGAAAGATCGCCGCCATTTTCTCGGAACTCCACCGGCAGTCTCGCGTTGTTTCCCCGAGGCGCAAAATCGCGCCAAGCCAAAAAGGAGAAACACAATGTCTGCTACACGTACGATCCTTCTCGGCACTGCCCTTGGTCTCGCGGCCGGCGCCGCGGCCTTCGCCCAGACTGCCGACACGCCGACAACCGCCTCCGACTACAGCATCGAGCCCGAAACCGGCAACGCGATCGAGCTCCCGACCGATGGCGCTTTGGGCATCGATATCGACACCACCGCCGAGGCCATCGTCGAGACGCCGCTGCCGGAAGGCGAAGCCCTCGCCGCCGCGGCCGACGACCTGATCGGCGCGCGCGTCTACGATGCCAACCAGGAATGGGTCGGCGAGGTGAGCGAGTTCCTGCCCGCGTCCGGCACCGGAGACCCGCGCGTGGTGATCGACATCGGCGGTTTCCTCGGGTTCGGCGAAACCCCGGTCGCGGTCGAAGCCGACGACATCACCGTCGCCTGGACCGAGGCCGGCGAGATCGCCCACGCCACGGTGGCGCTGACCGAGGCCGAGCTTGAACAGATGGCGAATTCCGAGAGCTGACACCAGCCAAGACAGGACAGGGGGCCGATCGTGGCCCCCTGCGCACCGTTCGCACAGAAAGCCCACCGCCATGCAAGCTACGCCCAGCCGCAGTTTTTCACTCGCCGTTCTTGCCCTTTTGGCGGTCGCCGCGGCCCTGTCCTTGGCCGAGGCCCTCGTCGCGCCGCTGACGCTCGCCTTTGTCTCGGCAATCATCCTCGGACCGATCAACGCACGGTTTCGAACGGCCGGGCTCAATCCGACCCTTTCTGCGATTCTGACACTCGCCGCCGCCCTGGCGGCCCTCGTGCTGATCGCGCTGGTCTTCCGGCCCTGGATCGCCGAGGTGATCGACGCCTCGCCGAAGATGCGGTCCGAGATCCGGCGCACCCTGATCGACATGCGCATCCAGCTCGGCCAGCTGTTCGACATCCAGCGCGAGATGATGTCTGCGATCGATCCGGGCGCCGATAGCGGCGGCAACGGCAATTCCGACACCGTGCCCACCCTCGGCGACGCCGCCTGGCTGGCCCCCCTGGCGCTCGCGCAGATCGTGCTCTTCGTCGGCGGGCTGTTCTTCATCCTTGTCGGCAAGGAGGATCTCTACAACGCGCTGACCGACCGTTTCGGCGTCTGCCATCACGGCGCCTTCGCGGCAGCCGAGACCCGGGTGGCGCGTTATTTCGGCACCGTCGCCCTCATCAACCTCGGCTTCGGCGCGACCGTGGCCATCGCCCTCACGCTGATCGGTCTGCCCGCCGCCCCGCTCTGGGGGGTCGTCGCCGCGCTGGCCAATTTCGTCCTCTACCTCGGTCCGGCGGTCGTCGCCGCCGCGCTGGTCATCGCCGGCACGGTCACCTTCGACGGCGCCGCGTCCTTCCTGCCGGCCGCCGTCTTCATCGGCCTGAACGCAACCGAGGGGCAGTTCGTCACGCCGACCTTGCTTGGCCGACAGATGCGGCTCAGCCCGCTCCTCGTCTTCGTCTCGCTCGCGTTCTGGCTCTGGCTCTGGGGTCCGGTCGGCGGCATCGTCGCCATCCCGCTGTTGCTGTGGGGCCTCGAAATCTTCGGCGGCGGCGCCGAGACGGGTGCTCAGCTCGAAGCACCGATCGGCAACCCGTTGAGGCCCGACAGCGACGCGTCGCGCTCTTCCGGGTCGAACGAGGCCGGCGCGAAGGCGAGGTGAAAGCGGTAGAGCGTGTCGGTTTCTTCTTGCGTTACCTGCCCGCCGACCTGCGTGGCGAAGCCGGCCATCAGCGACCGGCCGAGCCCGGAGCCCGTCACCTGCTCGGGCGGAAGGAAGGGTGTGCCGCAGGTGTTGGCGACCTCGAGTTCGGCCCGATCCTCTGAAACGGCGTCGAGCGAGATCCTGAGCCAGGCGGTGCCATCCGCGCGCGCGCCCATGTATTTCAGTGCGTTTGTCACGGCTTCGGAGGCGAGTAGCAGGAACGGAACCGCCTGGTCCGGGTACAGCAACACACGGTCGTAGCGCCGGGTGATCTCGATGTTCCGGTCCGAAACGCTGCCCGCCTCGATGATGCCGTCGATCACGCTGGTCAGAAGCTCGTCGGCGTGAACACGCCCGCTCAACGGGCTGGTGTAGAGCGCCTGGTGCACCGAGGCAATCGAGCGCACCCGCATCTGCACCTCTTTCAGCGACCGGCGCGCTTCGTCCGTCGAGGCGCGGCGGATCTTCAGGCTGACGATCGAGGCGATCAGCTGCAGGTTGTTCTTCACCCGGTGGTGGACTTCTTTCAGCAACACGTTCTTTGCGTGCACCATGTTTTCCAGTTCTGCCTCGTCGCGAAGCAGGTGCTCTGCAAGTTCGGTCCAGGCGGCCTCGACCTCGCGGACTTCGCGGCTCAGAAACGCGCCTTCAGCCAGGGTGCGGACACGCCGTGTCCTGGAAAACTCGGCCATGTTCTGGATCAGCCCGCGGATGTGTCGGATGACGAGACGGTTCACCGCCTGGAAGGCGACGACAAGGCCGGCAATCAGCATGAGCGCGGGAAACACCACCGTCGACAGGCCCGTCCACCCCAGTGTCGGGCGCGGTTGGCTCCCGAGCGCGTAGAGCACGCCGGGGATGATCGGTACGACGGCAAAAATCCGGGTCTCGCCGCCGTTGGATTTTGCCGTGAAGGTGAACTGGTGCCCGGTCACGAGCGTCTCCAGCCCGGCATCGGCCGGCAGGATCGCGTCGATATCGTCGAACCCGGCCGAGGACGAAAGCGGCTGCCCATCGGAATTGAAGGTCACGATCGCGGTTTCCGTCTCGTCGGATCCGACGCCGTGGATGAGCTGGGGGATGCGTCTGTGCGGCACCGAAACCGAAACGTAGCCAAGGTAGGCGCCGCCAACGACCACCGGGGTCGCGACGATAATCACCGATGTCCGGCTGATCGGGGCCGCCAGGTTGGCCCGCACGATCTGTTCCCGTTCCATCAGCATACGGGTATGGATGACCCCTTCGCTGAAATCCCGCCCAACATCGGCGGACGCGCACCGCACGATCCCCTCCCGGTCGACGAAGCCGGCAAAGGAATACTGGCGCTTCACCTCGATCACGCTGTTGAATATCTGCGAGCATCCATCGTGAACGCCGCCGAGACCCGACATGTGAGCGGCCAAGGTGCCCGAGGTGCCGGAAGCGCTCGCCACCGCCAGCGCCTCGCCGGCCGCTGCTTCCGCGGTCGCGTTCAAAAGCGCGGTCTCGGTGCCGCGCGCGTTGTCCCGGCTGATCTCGACCGCCTGAAACACCGCGACGGCGCCGATCGGCAGCAGGGCGAGCGCGAGCGTGCCCGCCACCCGCGCCGCCAGCCCTTTGAACAGCCGGACAGAGAGAGGCCTCAAGCCGTGAGCCTTCCCTGCAGGCCCGCATTGACAACGGCCGTCGTGGCCCGGTCGGTCATGTCGCTGTAGCCGTTGTCGTCCGAATGCAGAAGATCGATCAGCCGGGCCCGGCCACGGTTGGCGCGGCTCTTGATCGTGCCGACCTTCACGCCGCACATCTGCGCCGCCTCCTCGTAGGAAAAGCCCGATGCACCCACCAGCGCGAGCGCTTCACGTTGCTCCGCCGGCAGGGTCGCAAAAGCCGCGAGAAACTCGTTCATCTGCAACCGGCCGTCATGGGCGGGCTTTTCGGCAAGCCGCTCGGCTGCGATCCCGTCGGGGTCGCTCACCTCGCGCTTGTGTTTGCGGTGGTGCGAATAGAAGGTGTTGCGCAGGATCGTGAAAAGCCAAGCCTGCATATTGGTTCCGGGCTGGAATGACGCGATTTTTTTCCACGCTTTTTCAAGTGCTTCCTGCACCAGGTCATCGGCGTGGGCATCGTTGCGCGCGAGCGAGAACGCAAAGGCGCGCATGGCGCTGATATGGTTGACGAGTTCGTCGCGCGGGTCGGGGTGCGGGTCATCCATCGCCATTGCGCGGCTCCTCTGCCCTGTCTTGTTGCTGGTCCTGTTCCTTCAACATGCGCAGAAGATCCCGGAACCGGTCCGGCACCTCCTCTTCTGCGCGCTGCCGGTAGACCCGCTGCAGGTTTTCCGCGATCTGTTCTTCCAATGGTGACGTTTCGTGCTTGTGCGTCATGGTCCTGATCTCGACCCTCCGGAGAGCGATTTTTTTTCCTATCTATGGAACCAAACGCCCAACTGCGCGTTGGGTTCCCGAAAAAGTTGCCAAAGGAGCAAAAAATGCCGAACTCCGACACCGGACATTCCCTGTCCGTGACCGTTGCGGAACTCCTGCCCTATCTCCGGCGCTACGCGCGCGCGCTTTCCGGCAGCCAGGAAACCGGCGACCGGTATGCCGCGGCGACGCTCGAGGCGCTGTTGCACGACCGCTCGGTTTTCGACGAGGGGCTGTCGCACAAGGTGGCCCTGTTCAAGACATTCCACGCAATCTGGCTGTCGTCCGGCGCGCCCTCGGGTGCGGCCGAAACCGGCATCACGGCCCGCGCGCAGGCGCACCTCGCCAAGCTCACGCCGAACACCCGCGAAGTGCTGCTGCTGCGCACGATCGAGGAATTCACGATCGGGGAAATCTCGGCCATCACCGGGCTGGACGGCGCGGAGGTCGAACATCTCCTCTCCGTCGCCCTGCGCGACATGGAAGACCATCTGTCCGGCAAGGTGATGATCATCGAGGACGAAGCGATCATCGCGCTCGATCTCGAAGGGATCGTGGCCGAGATGGGCCACAAGGTCACCGGCGTCGCGCCGACCGAAAAGGCCGCGCTGCGCCTGTTCGGCGAAGAGCGGCCCGACCTCATCCTGTCCGACATCCAGCTCGCCGACGGGTCTTCCGGCATCGATGCCGTCAACGAGATCCTGTCCGGGGCCGCCGACGTGCCGGTCATCTTCATCACCGCGTTCCCCGAGCGGTTGTTGACCGGCGAACGTCCCGAGCCCGCCTTCGTCATCAACAAGCCCTATACCGACGAGCAGGTCCGCTCCGCCGTCAGTCAGGCGATGTTCTTCTCGTCCACCGAAACGCTGACGGCCTGATCCTCCCCGGCCAAAGCGCAATCCCCCGCCCGGCATTCCGGGCGGGTTTTTTTGTGGCGCCGATTGTGGACCTGCATCCGGCGCACAAGAAAAACGGGAGCGCCGGCGAGCGCTCCCGATCTTTGCTGTTCTGTCGCCCGGGGCGCGAGGGTCACACCGGCGGACGACCCCGGACCGCCCGCGCCACCATGGCGACGACAAACAGGATCAGGAAGATGAAGAACAGGATCTGGGCGATCCCGGCCGAAGCGGAAGCGATTCCGCCGAACCCGAAAACACCCGCGATAAGCGCGATGACGAGGAAGGTGATGGCCCAACCGAGCATGACATTTCTCCTTTGTTATCAAAGGCCGCGGGATGCGGCGCTTGTAGGACAAACGCACCGGGCCCGGCCGGGGTTCCGAGAAATATTTCGGAACAGTTTCGCGCCGGAGACGTTGGTTGGGTGGACGTTCGATCAATCCAGACGCGAAAGGAGACCAGAAATGGCCCAAGCCAAGCAGACCGCCCGCGACACCGACGACCTGATGAAAGAAGTCGCCGCCCTGCGCGAAGATTTCGGCGCCCTGACCAAGGAACTGAAGGCGCTCGCGCGGGCCGAAACCGATCATCTGTCGACCAGGGCCGCCGAGCGTGTGGTCGCGCTGAAAGCCTCCGGCGAACGCCGCCTGGAAGAGGCCAACGAGATCGCCGCCAAGGCCGCCGAGGAGGCCACCGGCTTCGTCAAGACCCACCCGGCTGCCTCCGTCGCCGCCGCCTCGGTTCTCGGGTTCATCGTCGGCGCGCTGACCGCGCGCCGTTGACAGGGGATGGCCATGCAACTCGGCATACCCACCCGGCTCGCCCTCGCCTTTGCGGGGGCGGGCCTCGCCCTCACCGGCGCCGTGCTGGTAATCCGCGCCGCCTGGAGCGGCATCGCCCTGGCGCTGGGCCCGATCTGGGCCTCCGCCCTCCTCGGCGCGCTGCTCGCGACGATCGGCGCTCTTCTGCTCGCCACCGCCCGCAGAGCGAAACGAAAACCGCCGCCGCCGTCTCCGCAGGCCGCGCTCCTCGGTGCGTTCCTGGAAGGCCTGCGCGCGGGCCGTGCAACCGGGTCCCGCGGGCACTGAAGTCTGCCGGGGCCCGCAGGCACCGTCCACGGCAGGTGGCCCACACCACAGGTCCGCCGGTCCCGCGTCCTGCGCCCCGTCACCGCTGCCGCCAACACGTCCGCAGCAGCTTTAACCCGGATTTCTTGAATATCTGGTCGGAGTGAGAGGATTCGAACCTCCGACCCCTGCCTCCCGAAGACAGTGCTCTACCAGGCTGAGCTACACTCCGACCGTGGCGGGCGGGATAGCCCGGTTTGCGCGCCGTTGCAAGGCATTACTCGCGCGAGTCGCGCTGTGCCATGCGGCGCAGCAGGGGCGAGATCCGGAACGTGGCCGCAGTTGATCCGCGCGACCGCGTGCGCAGCACCGGGGTCTGCGATTTCGATCCCGGCCGCGCCTCGCGCCAGACGATATAGACACCGCTCGCGATGATGATCCCGGCCCCGATCAGCGTCGCCCGGTCAACGCTTTCGTCGAACAGAAGATACCCAAATCCCGTCGCCCAGATGATCTGCGAATACTGCATCGGCGCAACGATCGCCGCGTCGCCGTTGCGGTAGGCCGAGATCAGCAACAGCCCCGCGCCGAACCCGAGCAACGAGATCACCGCGGTCGCGCCCAGGTGTTCGACCGGCATCGGCTTGTAGACGAAGGCAAGCAGCGTGCCCATCACGATGAAGTTCGCGGCCATCGGGTAGAGCAGGATCACCACCGTGCGCTCTTCGCGCCCGACCTTGCGCACGATGACCGACGCGAGCGCGCCGAAAACCGCCGTCGCCAGCGCCGCGAGATGTCCGGGCGCGAGTTCGGCGGAGCCGGGCCGCAGCACCACGACCACGCCCGCCAGCCCGACGACCACCGCCAGCAACCGGTGAATGCCCACCTTCTCGCCGAGCACAGGGATCGCCAGCAGGGTGATGAGCAGCGGCGAGGCGAAGATGATGGTGTAGACCTGCGCCAGCGGCAGGGCCGAGAAGGCGTAGAAGGCGGAGCCCGCGGCGATGACGGCCGAACCGGTGCGCAGCGCGATCCATCCGGGGTACTTCGGAATCAGATGCCCCTCCGTCGCATCCCGCATCAGCATGAAGGTGACGAGCGGGAAGGAAAACAGGGTCGTGAAGAAGATGATCTGGAACGGCGAATAGGTCGCGCCCAGAAATTTCACGATCACGTCGTGGGTGGCGAAGATGCCGAAGGCGGCAAGTGCGAAGAGAGGACCGGAGAAGTTCATGCGGGTGGCTTCGCCGATCTTTCAACCCGGGACAAGTGCCAAGGTACGGATTTCTCGCACCTTGGCCGCGCGCCGCCCCAGCGATAGCGCGATACCTGTCGATACCCCTCCTCGCCGCGTGATAGTATTCGGGCGACCATGAAGCGCAATGTCGAGCCGGAGAGCTGAATGAAAGAGGAAAACAAGGCGTGGATGACGCCCGAAGAAGACGCTCGCGCGCTTCTGAAAAAGACTGAGAATCACACCACTTGGTTCCCATTAGTCGCGGCAATTGTGTTCGGCGGTGCCTTCGCTACCGCTCACTGGCGGGGAGATGATCCAACTCTTGCTGTCGGGTTCGCATTGCTGGTTGTTCTGATCGGCATCGCAGTGGAGATCTTGAATACAAAAGCCCTAATCATCCGAATCGAGGTTGTGCGAATGGCGCGAGACCGCGAGGAAGGCGAGAAGCGACTGGAGCAACTGCGGAACAGGCGCGACTTGGCAGACCAAGTCGAACTGGACACACCTCAGGACTACTCGTGAAAACCTTCACACTCGACACCAATTGCTTGATTGACGTCGACGAAAAACGTCCCTCGCGCAATTCTGTTCTACGACTACTAAATGCTGCGAGGCAGGGTATTGCCAGCGTTTGTCTCGTCGCATCGAGCGCTTCAGAGCGACAGAGAAGTGGCGAATTTCTCACTGGCATCCACGCGTTCCATCAACGCGTGGATTCGCTCGGTTTCGGTGGGATCGAGTTGCTTCGTCCGTTAATGCGTTGGGACATAGGGTTCTGGGACAACGGCCTTTGGGCATCCGATGAAAGCATCGCGCGAGAAGAGGCGATATTCTCAACACTGTTCCCTTCGTCTCCGTATCATTGGGCCGACTACGCGGAAATGAAGGGCTGGCGTCCAGAGGACCAAAGCGGGTCGATATACAACCGATGGCGCAATCAGATCCTAGACGCACAAGCGTATTGGGCTCACCAGTTCGCTGAGCGCGACGTTTTTGTTACGAGCGACCGGTGTTTTCGGAAGCTGAATGGCCACGCCGATTTCCCCCGCGCGGATGTGAGGGAACCGGCAGATGCGGCGTCGTTGATCTGAGTTGTGTACATTTCGCGCGCACACTTTGATGTTTCCACGCCAAATGAGGATCACGCGAAGAGCAGACGTAGGGCGGGGTTCACCCCGCCGCACCCTGCGCAATCCGACTTCGCCCGCCCGAAAGTCAGTTAGCGCTATCTATAACAAAAACAGAGCCTTGACCCCCCGTCCGAGTTCGCCCGCCCTTCGCACAGTCTTCGCCTAGGCCTGAACCTGGCCCTCAGAGCGAGGCGTCGAGTGCCTTCAGGATGGCGTCGCCCATGCCGGTGGTGCCGACCGGGGTGACCCCCTCCTGGCCCATGAGGTCCGCGGTGCGCAGGCCCTCGGCCAGCACCGTCTCGATCGCCGCGTCGAGCCGGTCGGCCTCAACGCCGAGGTCGAACGAGTAGCGCAGCGCCATCGAAAAGCTCAGGATACAGGCGATCGGGTTGGCCTTGTCTTCGCCGGCAATATCCGGCGCCGAGCCGTGTACGGGCTCGTACATCGCCTTCGGCCGGCCGTTTTCCATCGGCGCGCCCAGCGAGGCCGACGGCAACATCCCGAGCGAGCCGGTCAGCATCGCGGCCACGTCGGACAGGATGTCGCCGAACAGGTTGTCGGTCACGATCACGTCGAACTGTTTCGGCGCCCGGACGAGCTGCATGGCCCCGGCATCGGCATACATGTGGCTGAGCTCGACGTCGGGGTATTCCTCGTCGCCCACCTTCTGGACGATCTCGCGCCAGAGCAGCCCCGATTCCATCACGTTGGCCTTCTCCATCGAGCAGACCTTGCCCGCCCGCTTGCGCGCCAGCTCGAACGCCGACCGCGCCGCGCGTTCGATCTCGGGCACCGAGTAGCGCTGGGTGTTGATCCCGTAGCGCACGCCGTCTTCCTCGAAGATCCCGCGCGGCTCGCCGAAATAGACCCCGCCGGTCAGTTCGCGCACGATCATGATATCGAGCCCGGAGATGATCTCGGGCTTCAGCGACGAAAACTCCGCCAGCGCGTCGAAGCACTGGGCCGGGCGCAGGTTGGCGAACAGGTCCATCTCCTTGCGCAGCCGCAAAAGGCCCGCGCTCGGGCTTCACCGAGAAGTCGAGCACGTCGTACTGCGGCCCGCCCACGGCGCCGAGCAGCACCGCGTCCACGCCCTGCGCCTTTTCCATGGTCGCGTCGGCCAGCGGCACGCCGTGCACGTCATAGGCGGCGCCGCCCACGAGGTCTTCGCTGACGTCGAAAGTGAGGTCGCGTTTCTCGCCGTACCAGTCGATGATCCGGCGCACCTGCGCCATGACTTCCGGGCCGATCCCGTCGCCGGGCAAGATGAGAATGGAACCAACGCTCATGAGATGTCCTCGCCTGTCTCTAATGGTTGGCGTGGGGGTAGCGGCTTGTGCGGGGAGGGTCAAGAAAGCGCCGAGAATGCGGCCACCAACGCGTCCCAGACCCGCGCGACCCGAGGCACCCGGCGCACCTCCTCATGAGCGGTGAGCCAGACCGGGAGAAGCGGGAGCGGCAGGTTTGGCATCACTCTCTCGACACAGGCGTCGGGCTCGCCGATAGCCTGTTGCATGATCCCCACGCCACCGCCGGCCCGTACCAGCTGCCAGTAGGCCGCCTGGTCGTCGGTGCGCAGCTTGAAGAAGGCGCGGTTCACGTTCCAGCCGGCCTCGGCCATGCCACGGATGATCATCTCGTTGCGGTCGAACCCGACCCAATCGAGCGCCAGAAGATCCTGAAGGGTTGTAGGGCGGCCGACCCGCTCGAGGTAGGTTGGGCTGCAATAGAGACCCATCTTCAGATCTGCAACGTGCCGCGTTACAACGTCCAGCTGGCCGGGGCGGTACATCCGAACCGCGATGTCGGCTTCGCGAAACAAGAGGTTTTCCGACGAGTTCGACGCCACGAGGTCGATCTCGATCCCCGGCTCTGCGCGCCGGAGCCGGGCGAGCAGGCCGGGCAATAGGAAATGCGAAACCACGACCGAAGCGGTGATCCGCACCGGTCCGGACAGCCCACGGTCTTCGCCGGCCGCAACCAGCGCGAGCCGCCCTGCCGCCTCGCGCATCGCTTGCGCCGGGGCAAGCATCACTTGCCCGGTTTCGGTGAGCGCGAGGCCCTTCGCGTGCCGCTGGAACAACTCGGTTCCCAAGCTGGCTTCGATCTCGCGCACCTTGCGCCCAAGCGTCGGCTGGCTGAGGCCGAGCGCGCGCGCGGC
This sequence comes from uncultured Alphaproteobacteria bacterium, assembly GCA_963752895.1. GTDB lineage: Bacteria > Pseudomonadota > Alphaproteobacteria > Rhodobacterales > Rhodobacteraceae > CAVWAE01. The sequence goes on along the minus strand of CAVWAE010000017.1, from coordinate 30,540 downwards.
GGCTGAAAGCGAACCGGTCTCAGCGACGGCGAGAAAGCTTTGCACGAGCGACCAGTCGAGGTCTGGACGACGTCTATCCATACAAAAATGAATACCATACCCCCGAGTTATCGCAATTCATGTTTGCGGATGAATGGCTATTCTCACCTCAGAACAAGGAGCCACTTCATGACCCAAACCGTCCTCATCCTCGGGGCTTCCGGCCGTTTCGGCCGCCATGCTACCGAAGCCTTCATCCAAGCCGGCTGGCAGGTCCGCCGGTTCGATCGCGCCCACGATGATCTCGAAACCGCTGTCGCGGGCGCCGATGTCGTCGTCTCGGCCTGGAACCCACCCGGGTACCACCTCTGGACCGGCGACCTTCTTGCGCAGCACGCGGCAGTTGCCAAGGCCGCTGCCCGCGCCGGCGCCACCGTGATCCTGCCCGGAAACGTTTATGTCTACGGACCCGAGGCGCCGAGCCCCTGGCGCCCCGAAACCCCGCACCTTGCGCAGAACCCGCTGGGTCTGTTCCGCAAGCAGGTGGAAGCGGCCTATCGTGACAGCGGCGCCACCACCGTCGTCCTGCGGTGCGGCGATTTCATCGACACGGAAAAGACCGGCAACTGGTTCGAGGCCTTTATCTCACCCGGTGTGCCCAAGGGGTTCATCCGGTATCCGGGCGATCCGGACGCGCCGCATGCCTGGGCCTTCCTGCCCGATGCCGCCCGCGCCGCGGTGGCTCTGGCCGAGATCAGGGGGACCCTCACGGGCTTCAACGACGTGCCGTTCGAAGGCTATACCCTTTCCGGTCGGGATCTGGCCCGGGCGATCACCTGGGTCACCGGCCGCGAGATCGAGTTGAAACCCCTGTATTGGGGAATGATGCGGCTTGTGAAGCCGTTCATGCCCATGCTCGCCGGGGTGTTCGAGATGCGGTATTTATGGTCGCTGCCCCAGCGGCTTGACGGTGCCCGTTTGGCCGAGCTGGTGCCGGGCTTCGTCCCGACACCCGTGGAAGACGCCCTGCGGCAGTCTCTAACCCGACAGAAAACGGCGAAAGCAGCCTAGTCGAGCGCCACATCGACCCAAACGAGACGGTGGCGGCTCGCCATCTCCACTGTCTCGGCGAAGGGATCGTCCGGTGCGGGCCAGACCACGCCCGCGCCGGTCACCTCCAGCGTGGCGCCGGGCAGCACGTAGTCGACCCTGAGGTTGCCGGGCACGGGGTCGCGAAAGTCGGCGGTGTCGAGGCGCGGGTCGCCCCGTTGGCCCGGCGTCGCCGCCGCCCGCCCGCCGGGGCTCGCGGGTACCGGGTCCACGAACCGCGGATCCTCGAGCAGTCCCCGGATCGCGTCCTGCCGCCCGTCACTGTCAACGGGGTCGAGATTGGTGCCGCCGATGAGGACCACCGGACCGGACGGCGGGTCGAACGGCAGATCGCCGTCGAGCAGCCGTTGCCAGAAGACGATCTCGTCATGGTTTCGCCGCCCGTTCAGGTCCTCCGGGCCGTCGAACACCGGGGTCGTCGCGTAGAAGGCGAGGAGATGAAGCGGGCCCTGGGAGGTTTCCACCGGGATGTGCCAATGCGCGACCGACGACAGGCGCCGGGTGGCAGCGGCCTCGGCCGAGGGGAAGGGCTGGCCGTCAACTTCTGGCGGGATCGCGCCCGGCAGATCGGCCCAGAGGAAGGCGGAGAAATCGCGGACCTCTCCCAGCGGCAGACGCGACAGCACCGCCATGCCGCCGGCGCCGGTAAAGGCACCATAGCCATGCAAATCGCGCGCTTCGCCCAGCCGGTCGTTGCCGTCGAGGTCGAGCCCGCTTTCGAGCCCGGCGTTGGGCATGGCGGCGAAGCGGTGCGGGTAGTCTGCGCCGGCCTCCGAAAGCCGCGCCGCCAACGCATCGAGCGCATGCCCGCCGCTGTCCCAGTCGACCCCGTTCAGCACCAGCACGTCCGGCGCGACGGAAGCGATCACCTCGACGACGGCCACGACCTTTTCGTCACCCTTCAGGATTTTCGCGATGCAGCACGCCGGGCCCTTTCTGGCCAAGCTCGGCATGGTAGGTGGCGAGACGCAGGGGTTCGGCCTGCACAACGCCCGCCCCGAAAAAGGCGAGCGCGGCAACCAGAACCGGGAAGGGGCGAACCATCAGGCGGGCTGCAACCCGTCCTCGCCGTGCAACGCGACGTGGCGTGCGCGCTGTTCCTTGATCATCTCGGCCAGCCGCTGCATGGCGATGCCGCGCATGAACAGGCTCGCGGGCAGGAAGGCCCAGGCGGTGATCGTCCAGATCATCGTCATGTCGTTGGTGACCGAGATCGAACCGAAGAAACCGGAGGCCACCTTGACGATGGCCGGTGTCAGGAACGGCAGCATGAAGCCGAGCGCCACGTTGAACCGCGAGTCGCGCTCGAGGCGATCGACCACGTCGCCACCGGTGGTCGGGTCGAACATCGGCAGGTTGACCCAGAAGTTGAACTTCCGGTCGTTGTGTGGCCAGTTCGAGACCCTGAGCACGATCATGAAGACGGCGAGCGAGACCAGCGAGATCAGGTAGGCCATGCCGGACGCGGTGCGCAGCGTGTCGATGTCGTGGGCGCTGGCCGTTTCCGGCAGCATCAGGGTGATGAGGCGGACCGGCGAATAGGGAATGTCGATCGCCTGGCCGATCAGCGAACCGACGGCCTCGACGAATTGCGTCGAGGTGCTGTCGATCGTTTGCCCGCGCACGAGCACGGAAAGCAGGAAAACGGTGAAATAGAGACCGGTGAAGCGGATCCGGTTGAAGGGCGGCGCGTCGCGGAACTCGACCAGGCCCGGGTAGTCGGTGGCGTATTCGAAAAAGGTCAGGGCGGCGGCGAAAATCGCGATGAGCACCACGATCTGCGTGGTGTCGGGACTCACGTGTGGGAGCAGGAGCGCTGGTGTGGAGACCAGCAACACCATGAAAAATGCGCGCGCGATAGCGCCCGGGATGCGATTGACCACTGCTTTACACCTCAACCTGGTCGGGCGCGATGCGGTGCCGCAGCCCTTTTCCCAACTTGACCCTGCCAAATGTGACGGGATGCCTCATATTTGACATATTCTTGCCCAATTCCGATCCGCACCGCAAGTAACCTGCTCATAAAGCTCAGGATTCCGGGCGTTTATTTGGAGGAAGTGGTGCTATTTCGCATCAATTTTCGAACCAAAATGGGGCCGCATAGCAGATAGACACTCATATTGTGTCGGGCGTGATCTGGCCTACAATATATGGGCCTGAACAATACCGGCTAACCGCCGGCGAACGGTTCCGGGCCGGAAACGGACTGGCCCGGAACGCGCTACGAAATACCTCAGACCCAGGGGCGCTCCTGCGCCGCCTTGGTTTCGAACGTGGCAATCGCGTCTTTTTTCTCGAGCGTCAGGCCGATGTCGTCGAGGCCGTTGAGCAGGCAATGCTTGCGGAACGGGTCGATCTCGAACTTGATCTCGCCGCCGTCGGGGCCGGTGATCTCCTGGGTTTCGAGGTCGATCGTCAGCCTGCGCATTGGCGCCGCGCTCGGCATCGTCCATCAGCTTGTCGACCTCGTCCTGCGGCAGGACGATCGGCAGGATGCCGTTCTTGAAGCAGTTGTTGTAGAAGATGTCGGCGAAGCTGGGCGAGATGACGCAGCGGATGCCGAAATCCAGCAGCGCCCAGGGCGCGTGCTCGCGCGACGAGCCGCAGCCGAAATTGTCGCCGGCGACGAGGATCTTGCGCCTTGCGGTAGGCCGGCTTGTTGAGCACGAAATCGGCGATCTCGTTGCCGTCGCGATCATAGCGCATCTCGTCGAACAGGTTCCGCCCGAGGCCCGAGCGCTTGATCGTCTTCAGGAAGCTGCTTGGGGATGATCATGTCGGTGTCGACGTTGACGAGCGGCATGGGCGCGGCGACGCCGGTGAATGTGGTGAATTTTTCCATCTCTTTTCCTTCACCCTTTCAGGCCAGAATTGCCATTTCCAACCCCGCCTCGTCTTTGGTCGGGCTTTGCGGAAATGAAGTGTGTTTATTGCTCAGGACGCGATTGGCCGACCAAGCCAGGATCGCGGCGTCAATCAGATCGTCAGGTGCAGCTGTGTGTCGGTCGGGAACAAGTGCTGCTAGCCCGGAAAAGTCAAATCCAATCTCGGCAAGGATGCCGATCCGGGCTAGTAGTCCCTTCATCGATTTTTTCCCTGCGAGAATCGGCTTGCGGTTGTTGCAGATCGTAAAGGACACTTCTGGGTGGCCCTCATTCATTTGAAACCGCCCGATCTCTTGAGCCAAAGTGTCGGCTTCTTTGATTTTCGGCATTATCGCCCAGGTTTGCTTGGAAAGCTTCTGTTCCTAGAATCTGCCGGTTGGTCTCCGACGCCTCGTCGTATGCCCCGCTTTCCAACGCCTGACGGCATGGGGAATTGAAGACCGACGAGGACTTTCCGGGCATGAAACCGCGAACGCAAGTTTCGACGGGCCGATCGGATGGGCCGGACGACAAACCGATTGGGATGTCGACCACCGAGCGCTCGGCAGCGATCCGGCGAACCAGAGTTCCCAAATGGCTGTCCCAGTCCACGCCTGCGCCACTGAAATCACCGGAATCGACGACCACGGCAATCCAGCCGTCTTTGTAGCCGTCAATCCCGGCGACTTTCATCAGATCATCTCCCGCACATCCGTGAGGTGTCCCGTCACCGCCGCCGCCGCGGCCATGCCGGGGCTGACGAGGTGGGTGCGGCCCTTGTAGCCCTGGCGGCCCTCGAAATTGCGGTTCGAGGTCGAGGCGCAGCGTTCTCTCGGGGGCGAGCTGGTCGGGGTTCATGGCGAGGCACATGGAGCAGCCGGCAAGCCGCCAGTCGAAGCCGGCCTCCGTGAAGATCTCGGCCAGACCCTCCGCTTCCGCCTGCTCGCGCACCAGGCCGGAGCCCGGCACGATCATCGCCGCACGCCCGTCGGCCACCTTGCGGCCCTTGACGATCTTGGCCACTGCGCGCAGGTCCTCGATCCGGCCGTTGGTGCAGGAGCCGACGAACACCGTGTCGATCTTGATCTCGGTCGAGCGGCGTGCCGGGCGTGAGCCCCATGTAGTCGAGCGACCGTTTCGCGGCCTCGACCTTGCCGCCCTTGAAGTCGTCCGGGCTGGGCACGACGCCGGTGATCGGCAGCACGTCTTCCGGGCTGGTGCCCCAGGTGACGACCGGCTCGATCTCTTCGCCCTTGAGCGTCACCACCTTGTCCCAATGCGCGTCGTCGTCGGAGTTCAGCGTCTTCCACCAGGCCAGCGCGGCGTCCCACTGCGCGCCCTTGGGGGCGTGCGGGCGGCCTTTCACGTAGTCGAACGTGGTCTCGTCGGGCGCGATCAGACCGGCGCGCGCGCCGCCCTCGATCGCCATGTTGCAGACCGTCATCCGGCCTTCCATCGACAGATCGCGGATCGCTTCGCCGCAATACTCGATGACATAGCCGGTGCCGCCGGCCGTGCCGGTCTCGCCGATCACCGCGAGGGTGATGTCCTTGGCGGTCACACCGGGATCGAGCTTGCCGGTGATCTCGACCTTCATGTTCTTCGATTTCTTCTGGATCAGGGTCTGAGTCGCCAGAACGTGCTCGACTTCCGAGGTGCCGATCCCGTGCGCCAGCGCGCCGAAGGCGCCGTGCGTCGCGGTGTGGCTGTCGCCGCAGACCACCGTCATGCCGGGCAGGGTCCAGCCCTGTTCCGGCCCGACGATATGCACGATGCCCTGGCGGATGTCGTTCACCGGGTAGTAGTGGATGCCGAAATCCTTGGCGTTCTTGTCGAGCGCGGCCACCTGGATCCGGCTGTCCTCGGTCATCTGGTCGGGGTTCTCGCGGCCGGCCGTGGTCGGCACGTTGTGGTCGGGCACGGCGATGGTCTTGTCGGGCGCGTGCACCTGGCGGCCCGCCATGCGCAGCCCTTCGAAGGCCTGCGGGCTGGTCACCTCGTGGACGAGGTGGCGGTCGATGTAGAGCAGCGCAGGTGCCGTCCTCGGCCTCGTGGGCCAAGTGGGCATCCCAGATCTTGTCATAAAGCGTCTTCCCGGACATGCGGGGTCTCCCTGTTCGGTGGGGTTGAAACGAGTCTACGGACTGGGCCGACGTCAAAGTCGGGCAAGCGCCGTCACGGTCGCGCCGGCGGCGCGCAAATCAAATAGCTCGCCGGCGGCGCGCAAATCAAGAGCTCGCCGGAGCCGCGCAAGTCGACGAGCTCGCCATAGAACCGCCAGGGCAGGCGCGCGCGGTCGTCCATGTCGAAGATCCGTTTCATGCAGCATGAGATACAGGCTGTCCCCTTATCCCGCAAGTGGCGGCACCTGTGCGGGCTCTGGACGCAGCGGGGCGGATTTGCGACCTTGCGGGACAGAGAAGGGCAGGCATGGAACACGAGACAGCAGAGACGGGCAGCGCGGCGGCAACCGGTCCGGGTACCGCTACGCCGCCGCCGGGCCCGGCCACGCCTGCGCCGCAGGACATCGCCCTCGGGCTCTGGGACCGGCTGCTCGCGTCCGCCGATGGGCTGTGGCGTCCGAGTATCGGCTGGCAGATTCTGATCGTCGCCGGGCTGTTCCTGATCGCCCATGTCGCCTCCGCCGCCGTCAAGCCGCGCTGGGAAGCCTGGCTGCGCTCGCGCGAGGGTTGGCCGACCTGGCGGATGCGCTTCGGCATTCTCATCCATCGCCGGATGCGGCTCATCTTCTTCGTCGCCTTGATCTGGCCGGTCGTCTGGGTGATGCGCGCGGCGACCTGGCCCTCGCGCTCCTATCTCCTGGGCGTGGCCGGCCAGCTCGCCTTCGCCTGGCTGGTGATCGCCCTGGTGTCGCGGTTCATCGGCAACCGCCTTTTGCGGATCGTCGTGCGCGCCGCGGGGTGGGCTTGGGTAACTGTCGATATTCTCGGCCTCACCGGGGAGGCCGTCTCCATCATGGACGCGGTCGCCGTGAGCGTCGGTGATACACGGCTGTCGCTGTGGATGGTCGTGCAGGCCATCGCGATCCTCGGCGCGCTGTTCTTCGCGGTGCGATTCGTCTCCGCCAGCGCCGCGACCCGTATCCGCCGCTCGGCCGACATCAGCCCATCGATCCAGGTGCTTTCGATCAAGGTGCTCCAGGTCGCCCTCTACTCGGCTGCCGTGTACATCGGCCTGAAGGCGGTGGGGGTCGACCTCACCGGCCTCGCGTTCCTGTCGGGCGCGGTCGGTGTCGGCCTTGGTTTCGGCCTGCAGAAGGTGGTCTCCAACCTCGTTTCCGGCTTCATCCTCCTGCTCGACAAGTCGATCAAGCCGGGCGACGTGATCTCGCTCGGCGAGACCTTCGGCTGGATCGAGCAGATGGGCGCGCGCTACGTCTCGGTGGTCACCCGTGACGGCAAGGAATACCTCATCCCCAACGAGGATCTCATCACCGGACAGGTGGTGAACTGGTCGCACACCAACGCTTTCGTCCGGCTCGACATCTATTTCGGCACCGCCTACGCCAACGACCCGCACCTGGTGCGCAAGGTCGCCATCGCCGCGGCGCAGTCTGTCGACCGGGTGTTGAGCTTCCGTCCGCCCGTCTGCCATATCGTTGGATTCGGCGACAGCTCGGTCGACTACATCCTGCGGTTCTGGATCGACGATCCGACCGGCGGCCTCACCAACATCCGTGGAAACGTCTATCTCGCGCTCTGGGATGCCTTCCGCGAAAACGGGATCGACATCCCCTTCCCACAACGCGAGGTGCGGCTCCTGGGCGACACCGAGGCGTGACGAAGCGATGACAATCCTGTGGGGGCGTTGAATAACGCCGCCGAGTTGTTATCCTTTAGCTATTCCGGCGTCGGGGAAGATCGGCGCGTCATGAAGGAGGACTATGTCCTGTCTCACATCTCAGACGCGGCCTTCGAGACGGCCGCTTCAGGGCCCGGCGTTATGACGGCGCCCGTGCCCGTTTCGAGCGACAACCTGCTCGTGCTCATCGAACAATCCCTCGAAGACGACAAGGCCGAAGACATCGTGGCGATCCCGCTCAAGGGCAAGTCGTCGATGGCCGATCACATGGTGATCTGCTCGGGCCGGTCGTCGCGCCAGGTCGCGGCGATCGCGCAGAAGCTCACCGACCGGCTCAAGCAGGAAATGGGCTTGATCTGCAAGGTCGAGGGCAAGGACCAGGGCGACTGGGTGCTGATCGACGCGGGCGACGTCGTCGTCCATGTCTTCCGTCCGGAAGTGCGTGAGTTCTACCAGCTCGAAAAGCTGTGGATGACCCCGAGCCAGTCGGCCACCTCGCGCACGATCTGATGCGGGTCCATATCGCCGCAGTGGGCCGGCTTCGAAAGGGGCCGGAACGCGTGCTGGTCGACGACTACCTCGCAAGGGTAGACCGGACCGGACGGGCGCTGGGCCTTGGCCCGGTCAGCGAATCGCAGGTCGAGGACAAAAAGGGCGGCGGCATGTCTGCCGAGGCTGCCTTGCTCGAAAAAGCGATCCCAGCTGGCGCGCTCCTGTGCATTCTCGATGAGCGCGGCCGGACGATGACCTCACCCGACTTTGCAGATCAACTCGCCCGCTGGCGCGATGCCGGGCGGCAGGATCTCGCCTTCGCCATCGGCGGGGCGGACGGGCTCGACCCCGCATTCCGCGACAAGGCCGATTTTGCCCTCAGCTTCGGTTCGATGGTCTGGCCGCACATGCTGGTGCGGGTGATGCTGGCCGAACAGCTCTACCGCGCCGCGTCGATCCTGGCCGGGTCCCCCTATCACAGGGTATAGAGGCCGCCGGTTTCCAAATGGTGCGGGATCTCGGAACCCCACGATCCGGCACGTTCGCCGAACCCGTCTTGTCAGGCGCGGGAATGCCGGTCTCCGACCCTAGTCGCCGAGGGGAGTGGACTTGTTGACGGAAAAACTATCAAATGAAAACAATTGATTGGAAGATTCAGTGGTTAACCTGCCGTTAACTGCGAAACGCGTTCAATCGGGAAAACGCCCGGGTTGACGCACGCACCCAGACCGAAAACCCCAGAAGAATTCTTCGTGCGACCCTGGCCGGACCAACGAAAAGGCCCGACCGGTTCAACCGATCGGGCCGTTTCCGTCTTCAAGCGTGCGGAGCGTTACTGCTGACCCGCCATCCCGATGGTCGAGAGCCCCTTGATGAGGTCGACCGCGTAGGACAGCTGGAAGTCCTCGTCGCGCAGTTCGGCGGCCTCCAGAGCGGCGGCGCGCTCTTCCTCGATCATCTTGATCTCGTCTTCGGTCAGGCTGTCGTTGTCGAGGCTGCCGCGCAGGTCGGCCTCGGTGCGGGCGGGACGACCGTTTTCTTCTTCCTCTTCCGCCGGATCTCCCGGAATCGGTGTCGGCTGTTCGACGACGATGTCGGGGCTCACACCCAGCGCCTGGATCGACCGCCCGGAGGGCGTGTAGTAGCGCGCGGTGGTGAGGCGCATCGCGCCGTCGCCGCGAAGCGGCATCACCGTCTGCACCGAGCCCTTGCCGAAGCTCTTTGTGCCGACGACCACGGCGCGGCGGTGATCCTGCAACGCGCCCGCGACAATCTCGGAAGCAGAGGCCGAACCACCGTTGATGAGCACCACCATCGGCAGGCCTTCGGCGATGTCGCCGGTCTCGGCGTTGACCCGTTCGGTATCTTCCGGGTTGCGCCCGCGGGTCGACACGATCTCGCCGGCTTCGAGGAAGGCGTCGGAAACGGCGATGGCCTGGTTCAGAAGCCCGCCCGGGTTGTTGCGCAGATCGAGCACGACACCTTCGACACTCTCGAACCCGCCAAGTTCCTCGACGGTCGCGGCAAAGCCATCCGCGACATTCGGGTAGGTCTGATCGTTGAACGTGGTGATTCGGATCACCACGGTACTGCCGACCGAGCGCACGGTGGCCGCGGTAAGCTTGATCGTGTCGCGGATGATCGAGACATCGAAGGGCTCGTCGACCCCCTCGCGCACCACGGTGATGATGATCTCCGAGCCCACCGGCCCGCGCATCAGATCGACCGCCTCGTCGAGGGTGAGGCCGAGCAGGCTCTCGCCGTCCACGTGGGTGATGAAGTCGCCCGCGAGCATTCCGGCGTCATCCGCCGGCGTGCCGTCCATCGGCGAGACGACCTTCACGAAGCCCTCCTCCTGGGTCACCTCTATGCCAAGGCCCCCGAACGCGCCGCGGGTTTGCACGCGCATGTCTGCGGCGTCTTCGGGCGGCAGGTAGCTCGAATGCGGGTCGAGCGAAATCAGCATGCCGTTGATCGCGGCCTGGATCAGCTCTTGGGGCTCGACCTCTTCGACGTAGTTCTGTCGGATCCGCTCGAACACGTCACCGAACAGATCGAGCTGCTGGTAGACGGAGGCACTGCGCCCGCTGTCCTGGGCGATCAGCGGCCCGGCGATCTGTGTCGTCAGGACCGCGCCGGCGAGGATGCCGCCAGTCGCGGCCATCAGGAAGTTCTTCATGTCTTCTCCGGAAGTTTGTCTCAATCAGCCTCTGCGAACCAGTCGCCCGGGTCCAGTGGCTCTCCGTTCCGTCTCAGCTCTATATAAAGCGTTTCCGTCGCCTCGGCGCCACCACCTTCCGCAGTCGAGATCAAAAAGGCTTGATCAGAGGCCACTTCTGCGCCGCCCATAAGGCCCACGGGGGCGCCTTTTGGCAAGACCTCGCCGATCTTGCCAAACACCTGCCCGAGACCGGCCAGCACCAGGAAATAGCCCTCGCCGGGTTCCAGCACGGCCACCTCGCCGAAATCGAGCAGCGGACCGAGGTAGCGGATCGTGGCCGGCCAGGGCGTGGTGACCAGGGTGAGGGGCCGCGTCGCGACCACCCAGCCCGGCCGGCGCACGCCCGCGGCGTCCGCCTCGTTCGCGCGGCGGATCACCCGGCCCAGCACCGGCATGTCGAGCGTGCCTTGGGCGCTGCCGATGTCGGCGCTGTCCACCGCCACCGAACTGTCGACGACCGCGGTGCTCAACAGGCCGCCCGCGAAGCTTTCCAGCGTGTCGGCCGACTTTAGAAGGTTTTCCACCGCTTCCGGGTCGCTCACCAGTCTTTGCGGCAGATCGGTCCGGTTGGCGGCCGCCATGGAAAGCTCCGTGCGGGCGCGCTGGACACCCTGGAGACCGTCTTCGAGCCTGCTCAATGCGGCTTCCTGCAAGGCCCGCAGCGTCGCGATCTCGGTGAGTTGGCGGCGCAGATCCGCCGCTTCGCGCGCGAGCGCCGGGGTGACATCGGCCAGGATCATTCCCGAGCGGACCGTGCCGACCGGCCCTTCCGGATGTAGCAGCAGGCTCGTCGTGGGTGCCGCCTGGATCGTCTGCAGCACACCGAGCAGGCGCGCGAGGCGCTCGCTTTCGGCGGCGAAGACCCCCTCGATGGCGCGTTCGCGGATATTAGCCTGGCGCAGCCCTTCACGCAGGGCCGCAAGCCCGGCTTCGTAGGCGCGCACCGTCTCGGTCAGCGCCGCCACGCGGTTGCGCGCGCCCTCGGCCTGTTCGAGCGATGCGCCAGCGGCCCGAAGTGCCTCCATCGCCGCCTGCGCACTCTGCGTGGTGTCGGCCTGCGCCGTCCCGCCCCGGGGCAGGACGCCCAGGGCGAGCCCCAGGCCAGCCGCGAAGACGGCTGCCTTTATCAATGGACGATCAGGCTTTCGCCGGTCATCTCCGCGGGCTGTTCGACCCCCATGAGTTCGAGCAGCGACGGCGCGAGGTCGCACAGCTTGCCGTCGCGCAAGCTCACACCCTCGGGACCGCCGAACAGCACCACCGGCACCAGGTTGGTGGTGTGGGCGGTGTGCGGACCGCCGGTCACGGGATCGACCATGGTTTCGCAATTGCCATGGTCGGCGGTGACGATGACCGCGCCGCCCGCCTTTTTCAGCGCCTCGATGGCGCGGCCGAGCTGGGTATCGACCGTCTGCACCGCGATGATCGCGGCCTGCAGATCGCCGGTGTGCCCGACCATGTCGGGGTTGGCGAAGTTGACGACGATCAGGTCGTAGCCCGTCTCGATCGCCTTCACCAGATTGTCACCCACCTCCGCTGCGCTCATTTCCGGCTGGAGATCGTAGGTCGCCACCTTCGGCGACGGCGCCATGTAGCGGTCTTCGCCTACCTCGGGCTCTTCCTTGCCGCCGTTGAGAAAGAAGGTGACGTGCGGATACTTCTCCGTCTCCGCCAGGCGTAACTGCCTCAGCCCCTTCTGCGCGACCCAGGAGCCCAGCGTGTTGACGATGTCGCGGGGCGGAAAGACGGTGGTCATGTAGTCGTTGTGACGGGTCGAATACTCGACCATGCCGAGAAGCGCGGAGAGCTTCGGACGCTGGCCGGCGTCGAACTCGGCAAACCCCGGCTCGCCGATCGCGCGCAGGATCTCGCGCGCCCGGTCGGCCCGGAAATTGATGCAGAACACGCCGTCGTTGTCATGGATGCCGGTGTAGCCCTCGAGCACGGTCGGCTGGATGAACTCGTCGTTCTCACCGCGCTCATAGGATTTGGCCACGGCTTCGTCGACAGTCGCGGCGGTCTCGCCCATCGCCTTGACCATCGCGTCATAGGCGCGGCTCACCCGCTCCCAGCGGTTGTCGCGGTCCATCGCGTAATAGCGGCCGATCACCGTGACCACTTCGGCGCCGTCCGGCAGGTCGGCTTGGAACTTGGCGAGCGTTTCGCGGGCCGATTGCGGCGGCACGTCGCGCCCGTCGGTAAGCGCGTGGATCTTCACCGCAATCCCGGCCTCGGTGATCGCCTTCGCGGCGGCGACGATATGGTCCTGATGCGCATGCACGCCGCCGGGGCTGGTGAGCCCGAACAGATGCGCGTCGCCCCCGGCCTTTTTGACATCGGCGATGAAGGTCTTCAGCGCCGCCTCATTTCGCAAAGTCGCCATCCTCGATCGAGAGGTCGATCTGTCCGAGATCCATCGCCACGACACGACCCGCGCCGATGTTGGTGTGGCCGACCTCGGAATTGCCCATCTGCCCCTCGGGCAGGCCGACGGCGCGGCCATCGGTCTTCAGCGTGGCATGCGGGCAGGTGGCGATGAGTTTGTCGAAGGTCGGGGTATCGGCGAGTTTCACCGCGTTGTTTTCGCGCTCTTCGCGAATTCCGAAACCATCGAGAATGCACAGGACGACGGGCTTGGGCGTGGACATGGGGGAGGCTCCATTTGCTGTCGCCCCCTTCTAGAGCGCCGCGACTTCGGGGGCAATCGGTGGGGGCTGTCGGAGGTGAATACCCGATGACACCGTCCTGCATGCGTGACAGGATCCGCCGGAACCCGCCGAGAAGAAGGAAAGTCATGTCGGTCAAGGACCTTTGCAGACGCCTATCTCGCGGCGCTCGACGCGGGCGATCTCGATGCGGTTCTCCGCCTGTTTTCGCCCGGTGCGCAGGTGGTTTCCCCCCTCTATGGCACGATGCCGGCACAGGCGTTCTACGCCGCGCTGTTCGCCGACACCAAAGCCTCCGACACCGAATTGCTCAACATCTTCGACCAGTCGGAAACCGGCGGCGCGGTGGCGTTGCATTTCCGCTATGGCTGGACACTGGCCGACGGCACGCCCGTGGCCTTCGAGGTGGTCGACGTGATCGAGCTGACGCCAGCGCGCGACGCATTCGCGAAACTCACCATCATCTACGACACCGCCCCCTTGCGCAGCGACTGGGCGGCAGTCCACAACGGGTGAACCCGGTATCGAGGAAGACCAGATGACCCCTGAAGAGATCGCCAAGCTGCCCTACCGCAAGAATGTCGGCATCATGCTCGCCAACGAGGACGGCAAGGTCTGGGTCGGGCAGCGGCTCGACGCCATGCGGCTCGGCACCGGCGAGACCGCCTGGCAAATGCCGCAGGGCGGGGTCGACAAGGGCGAAAAGCCGCGCGTTGCCGCATTGCGTGAGCTGGAAGAGGAGATCGGCGTCGGCCCGGACCTGGTGACCGTCGAGGCAAAGCTTTCCGACTGGCTCACCTACGATCTGCCGCTCGAAGTCGTGCCGAAGATCTGGAAGGGCCGGTATCGGGGCCAGAAACAACGTTGGTTCCTCCTGCGTTTCCACGGCAACGACGATCAGATCTCGATCGAGACCGAACATCCCGAATTTCGCGAATGGCGTTGGATCGCACCGGGCCAGATGTTGGAGCGGATCGTGCCGTTCAAGCGCGATGTCTATGCCCGCGTGCTCGAAGAATTCGGACCGCGGATATGAGCCGGGTCGCGCCTGCACTGGTGATTTTCGCTGCATTAGTGCCTGTAACTGCGCAGGCGCTGTCTTGCGCCGCGTGGAGCCCGGCCCAGGCCTATGAGATGGCCGACGCGTCGGCGAGCCGTTACAGCGTGGTGGTCGGAACCTTCGATTTTGGCGTCGCCGCTTTGCCGAAGTCCGCCGCCGTGGTGCCGGCGGTCCTCACCGGCCGCGCGTTGGCCCGCACCGGCTTTGACGCGCCCTATTCAAAACAGGTGCGCCTCGAGGTGAGCTGCGCGGCAAGTTGGTGCGGGTCGGTCGCACCCGACCATCCCTATCTCGTCTTCGTCGAGCAGTCCGGCGCCGGCCCGACGGTTGCGCTTGGCCCCTGTCCGACGGTGGTTTTCCCGAACCCCTCGGACGCGGTGGAGCGCGATATTACACGCTGCCTGACCTCGACGCGCTGTGACACAAACTGATCGGTTCGAGCAAGGAGTTCCACGGGGACTCCAAATGAGAACAAAAGGTGAATATACTCCCGAATCGCGATGTTTATTGAATTGTCGGCCACGTCCAATTTTACCTTCCTCACTGGGGGGTCGCACCCGCAGGAGTACATCCAGCGGGCGGCCTTCATGTCGATGCCGGCGGTGGCCGTGGCCGACGAGAACTCGGTGGCGGGCATCGTGCGTGCCCATTCCGCGGCGCGCGAGATCGGCCGGGTGGTGGCCGAAAGACAGGCATTTGAGGCGGAACAGGGTCTGATCGGCCCGTCCAGGCCCGAAGGTCTGCCACGCCACCCGTCCGCCGACATCACCACCGTGCCGCGGCTCATTCCGGCCGCGCGGCTCATCACCGAGGAGGGGCTGGTGGCAACGGCGCTGCCGCGCGACCGCGCCGCCTGGGGGCGGCTCACCCGGCTCATCACGCTGGGCCGTCGCCGGGCGCCCAAGGGTCAGGCGCTGATCCGGGTGGGGGACGTGCTGGAGCATGGGGCGGGCATGGAGTTTCTCCTGCATCCCCCCGAGGGTCTGGACGGCTGGGAAGGGCAGGTGCGGCGGTTGATCCGCGCCTTCGGTCCCGCCTGCTCCCTCGTCATGGCGCCGCGTTACGACGGCGCCGACGCCAGGTGGTTCGACCGGCTGTCGGGGCGCGCGGAGCGGCTCGGCCTCCTCCCCGTTGCGAGTGCCGAGCCGATCATGCACCACGCAAGGCGGCGGCGGCTGGTCGACGTGCTGACCGCTGTCCGGACCGGGCGGCGGGTCGACGATCTCGGCCGCCTCGCCCAGCCCAATGGCGAGCGTCGGCTGCGCTCGGAGGCGGAGATGCTCAGGCTGTTCGCGGGGCACGAGGCGGCGGTGCACCGCGCGGGCGAGATCGCGGCGCGCTGTAGTTTCAGCCTCGACGAGCTGCGCTACGAATACCCGTCCGAGATCGCGGGGAACGAGACCCCGTCCGACAGGCTCACCCGCCTCGCCCGCGCCGGCCTCGCCGAACGTTACCCCGCGGGCGCGCCGGAGCGGGTGCGGGGGATGATGGCGCATGAGCTCGCGCTGATCGCGAAGCTGAAATACGAGCCCTACTTCCTCACCGTGCACGATATCGTCGCCTTCGCCCGCGGGCGCGGCATTCTCTGCCAGGGCCGGGGCAGCGCGGCCAACTCGGTGGTCTGCTACGCGCTGGGCGTCACCTCCGTGAGCCCGGAGATCGGCACCATGGTGTTCGAACGTTTCGTCTCCGAAGCCCGCGACGAGCCGCCCGACATCGACGTCGATTTCGAGCACGAGCGCCGCGAGGAGGTCATCCAGCATATCTACGAGCGCTACGGCCGCCACCGCGCCGGGCTCTGCGCCACGGTGATCCACTACCGTGGCAAGCGGGCGATCCGCGAGGTGGGGCGTGCGATGGGGCTCACCGAGGACACGATCTCGGCGATGGCGAGCCAGGTCTGGGGCTGGGGCGGCGGCGGCCCGCGCGACGACCGGCTGAAGGAGATCGGGCTCGACGCGCGCGATCCGCGGCTCTCCCAGGTGATGGATCTGGTCGACGAGATCCAGGGCTTCCCGCGCCATCTTTCGCAGCACGTCGGCGGGTTCATCATCACCGAAGGACGGCTCGACGAACTGGTGCCGGTGGAAAACGCGACGATGGAAGACCGCACGGTGATCTCCTGGGACAAGGACGACATCGACGCGCTCGGGCATCCTCAAGGTCGACGTGCTGGCGCTGGGCATGCTCACCTGCATCCGCAAGGCCTTCGCCATGATCGAGACCCATCACCGGATCGACTACAGCCTTGCGAGCCTGCCGCCCGAAGACCCCGAGGTCTACGACATGCTCTGCGCGTCGGACAGCGTCGGCGTGTTCCAGGTGGAAAGCCGCGCGCAGATGAACTTCCTGCCGCGGATGAAGCCGCGCAGCTTCTACGACCTGGTGATCCAGGTGGCGATCATCCGGCCCGGGCCGATCCAGGGCGACATGGTGCATCCCTTCATCCGGCGCAGGAACGGTGAGGAGGAGGTGACGTTCCCGTCGGACGAGCTTGGCGCGGTGCTGGCGAAGACCCTGGGCGTGCCGCTGTTCCAGGAACAGGCGATGCAGATCGCGATCATCGGCGCCGGGTTCACCCCCGAGGAGGCCGACCGGCTGCGCCGGGCGCTGGCCACGTTCAAGAAACATGGGTCCGTCGGCGAGCTGCGCGAGCGGTTCCTGCGCGGCATGCGGGCGAACGGTTATGACGATGATTTCGCCCAGCGGTGTTTCAGCCAGATCGAGGGCTTCGGCTCCTACGGCTTTCCCGAGAGCCACGCGGCCTCGTTTGCGCTGCTGGTCTATGCCTCCGCCTGGCTGAAGTGTCATCATCCCGGCATCTACGCCTGCGCGCTGCTGAATTCGCAGCCGATGGGCTTCTATGCCCCCGCCCAGATCGTCGGCGACGCGCGCGATCACGGGGTCGAGGTGCGGCCCGTCGATATCAACGCGAGCTACTGGGACAACGTGATGGAACCCGACGGCCAGGGCGGGCTGGCGCTGCGGCTCGGGTTTCGCCAGATCCGGGGCATGGCCGAGGAGGAGGCGCGCTGGATCACCGCGGCAAGGGGCAACGGCTACCGGGCGGTCAGGGACGTCTGGCGGCGGGCGGGCGTTCTGCCCCGGCTCTTGACCCGGCTCGCCGAGGCCGATGCCTTCGCCGGGCTGGGGCTCGCCCGCCGGGAGGCGCTGTGGCAGGCCCGCGCCATCACCGGCGAGAAACCCCTGCCGCTGTTCTCGGGTGACCTCGACGGCGAAGCGGGCGCGGAACCGCCGATGACGCTGCCGGAAATGAGCCTCGGCGAGCAGGTGGTGGAGGATTACGTGGCGACGCGGCTGACGCTGAGGGCGCATCCGATGGCGCTGCTCCGGCCGCTGCTGACGCCGGGGTTCGAACCGTTGCCCGGCACGCGCGGCGTGAGGTGAGATGGGAGTCCACCCGTCGGCCCGCAGGCCCGCCTCCAGCGTGGTTACCGGGAGTATAGGACCAAGAAAAAGCGGCGCGCGAGAGGCGGGCGAGGGGTGGGCGAACTCGGACGGGGGGTCAAGGTTCTGATTTTGTTATAGATAGCGCTAACAACTACTTCGCCGGGCGAAGTGGGCGAGGTTGGCGAAGGCGGTCCGCACGGGTGCAAGCGGCCACGCCCTCACAGCTGCGGCAGGAAACCGCCTTTCATGCCCGAGATATGCGCGCGGATGCGCTGCGCCGCGGGCGAGAGCGGCACATCGGCGCGGGTGATGAGATACCAGGCGCGTTCGATCGGCAGGCCGGGCAGGTCGAGGGTGACGAGGCGGCCCGCGTGCAGCTCGTCGACCACCGTGTGCTGGGAGATCAGCGCGATCCCCAGCCCGGCCATCACCGCCTGTTTGATCGTCTCGTTCGAGCTCATGGTGGTGATGTCGTAGATCCGTCCCTCGCCGATCCGGTCGAGAAACCGGCTCATCAGGATCCGGGTGCCGGAGCCTTCTTCCCGGGCGATGAAGGTCTCGTCGATCAGAAGCTCCGGGTCGATATTGCGATGACCGGCGAGAAAATGGTCGGGCGGCGCGATCAGCACATGCGGATGCGGCCCGACCGGCTCGGAATGGTTCACCGGGAAACGTGGCGGCCGGCCCATGATCGCCATCTGGACCTGGCGGGTCTCGAGCGCGGCGACGGTCTGGCCGCGGTTGCCGACGTTGAGCTCGACCTTGATCTCGGGAAAGACCTGCTTGAGCGTCGCGACCAGGCTCGGGCGCGAAATACTTGCCGGTCGAGACCACGCCGAGCTGCACCAGACCGGCCCGCCCGTCGCGCAGCTCGGCCACCGAGCGCATGCAGACGCCAAGCTCGACCTCGATGCGCCGCGTCGCCTCCAGAACCACCTCGCCTTCGGTGGTGAGTTCCATCTTTCCGCCGTCGCCGCGCGCCAGCATGTCGGCGCCCATGTTGGCGGCAAGGTGCCTGAGCTGGGTGTGAACCGCCGGGGGGGTGAGGTGAATCGCCTCAGCCGCCCTGGTTATCGACCCATGAGTAGCGACGGCGCTAAGGGCCCGCAATTGCTTGAGAGTTATCGCGTCGGGGCGTGTCATCTTAAAATTAAATTAACTCCATCTTCGCACTTATTAAATTCTGTAAACTGAATGCATGTGCAAAGGCAAGGGGGTCCGGCGGGGAGGCCGGGCCTGGGAGGAAGACCATGAGCACCACCGACGTCATTGACGACACCAGCCATATTCCGGCCGCCCTCGTGCCGGTGATGGAGGCGCTTGCGCGGGTTGGCCGCGATCTGAGCCGCACGATCAAACGGGGCCCGCTCGGCGGCAACGCGCTCGGTGCGGGCGTCGGCGAAAACCTCGGTGGTGACCAGCAGAAGGCGCTGGACGTGATGGCCGACGAGGCCTTCGCGGCCGATTTGCGCGACCACCGCGGTGCGCTACTACGCCTCCGAGGAGCAGGACGAGGTGGTCGAACTGAACCCGGCGGGCACATTCGCCCTCGCCATCGACCCGCTCGACGGCTCCTCGAACATCGACGTGAACGTCTCGATCGGCACGATCTTCTCGATTTTCGAAGCCAAGGACGGCGATCCGAACGGCAGCTTCCTGCGGCCCGCCCAGGAGCAGATCGCCGGCGGTTACATCATCTACGGACCGCAGACCTATATCGTGGTCACCTTCGGTGCGGGCGTGCAGAGCTACATCTTCGACCCCGACAGCAACGCCTGGAAACTGGTCGAGACCGGGCACAAGGTGCCGGTGAAAGCGTTCGAATTTGCCATCAACGCGTCGAACTACCGTCACTGGAGCCCGGCGATCCGCGCCTATATCGACGACATGATCGCCGGTGAGACCGGCCCGCGGGACATCGAATTTCAACATGCGCTGGGTCGCCTCGCTGGTCGCCGAGACCCACCGGATCATGTCGCGTGGCGGGATCTTTCTGTACCCCGGCGACGAGCGGGCGGGCTACGAGCACGGACGGCTGCGGTTCGTCTACGAATGCGCGCCGATCGCCTTCGTGATCGAACAGGCCGGCGGCCAGGCCACCGACGGCCATGACCGGATCATGAACCAGCAGGCCGACGAGCTGCACGCGCGCACGCCCTTCGTGTTCGGGTCGGCCGAGAAGGTCGCCCGCGTCACCGCCTACCAGGACCTTCCGACCGAGGAAGTGAACGCCCTTTTCGGAAACCGCGGCCTGTTCCGCGCCTGACGAACACCCTCTGAGGAAAATCCCATGAGCAAGAAACACCCCATCATCTCCGTGACCGGTTCCTCGGGGGCTGGCACCTCGACCGTCAAAGGCACGTTCGACCAGATCTTCCGCCGCGAAGGCGTGACCGCCGTCTCGATCGAGGGCGATGCGTTTCACCGCTACAACCGCGCCGACATGAAGGCCGAGCTGGAACGGCGCTACGCCGCGGGCGACCAGGCGCTTCAGCCATTTCAGCTACGAGGCCAACGAGCTCGGCGAGCTCGAGCGGGTGTTCCGCGAATACGGCGAGACCGGCAAGGGCCGGACCCGGCATTACGTGCATGACGAGGAAGAGGCCGCGAGGTTCTGGGCGCGGCGCCGGGCACCTTCACCGACTGGGCGCCGTTCGAGGACGATAGCGACCTGTTGTTCTACGAGGGCCTGCACGGGGCGGTGGTGAATGACGAGGTGAACCTCGCGCAATACGCCGACCTGAAGATCGGCGTGGTGCCGGTGATCAACCTCGAATGGATCCAGAAGATCCACCGCGACAAGGCCCAGCGCGGCTACACCACCGAAGCGGTGACCGACACGATCCTGCGCCGGATGCACGCCTACGTGCATTGCATCACGCCCGCAGTTCACCGAGACCGACATCAACTTCCAGCGGGTGCCGATCGTCGACACGTCGAACCCGTTCATCGCCCGCTGGATCCCGACCGCCGACGAGAGCCTGGTGGTGATCCGGTTCAAGAACCCGCGCGGCATCGACTTTCCGCTACCTGACTCTCGATGATCCACGACAGCTTGATGAGCCGCGCCAATTCCATCGTCATCCCCGGCGGCAAGATGGATCTGGCCATGCAGCTGATCTTCACCCCGATGATCGACCGGCTGGTTTCGACCTCGAAGCGCGCCTGAGGAGAGAGATGATGAACGTTCAAACCAAGATCGACACGACGCTGGAAGACAAGATGGCCAACGCCATCCGCGCGCTGTCGATGGATGCGGTGCAGGCGGCCAACTCCGGCCACCCCGGCGCGCCGATGGGCACCGCCGACATCGCCACCGTGCTGTTCAACCGGTTCATGAAAATCGACCCGAGCAAGGACACATGGGCCGATCGCGACCGGTTCGTGATGTCCGCGGGCCACGGCTCGATGCTGGTCTACGCGATCAACCACCTGCTCGGTTACGACGACATGGGCGTGGAGCAGCTGAAGAATTTCCGGCAGATGGGGTCCCGCACCGCGGGCCACCCGGAATACGGCCACGCGAAGGGCATCGAGGTGACCACCGGGCCGCTGGGCCAGGGCATTTCCACCGCCGTCGGCATGGCGCTCGCCGAGCGGATGGGCGAAGCGCGGTTCGGCGACGATCTGGTCGACCACTACACCTACGTGATCGCCGGCGACGGCTGCCTGATGGAGGGGATCAGCCACGAAGCGATCGACTTCGCCGGGCACCTCGGGCTCGGGCGGCTGATCGTGATGTGGGACGACAACCAGATCACCATCGACGGCTCGCACCGATGTCTCGACCTCGATGGACCAGGTCAAGCGCTTCGAGGCGGCGGGCTGGCATGTCGCGCAGGTCGACGGGCACGACAAGGAGGCGGTTGCCGCCGCCGATCGAGGCCGCGCGGGGCGTGACCGACAAGCCGTCGATGATCGCCTGCCGCACCATCATCGGCTTCGGCGCGCCCAACAAGCAGGGCAGCCACGACGTGCACGGCGCGCCGCTGGGCGACGAGGAGATCGCCGCCGCGCGGGTGGCGCTGGACTGGCCGCATGAGCCTTTCACCGTGCCGGACGAGGTCTACGCCGCCTGGCACGCGGTCGCGGCGCGGGGTCGTGACGCGCGGCTCGACTGGGAAAAGCGGCTGGCGGGGCATGACAAGCAGGACGCCTTCGAGACCGCGCAGGCGAAACCGGACGCGAATGCGCTGAATGCGGCGATCACCGCCTACAAGGCGCAGCTCTCGGAGGAGAAGCCCAAGGTCGCCACCCGCAAGGCGAGCCAGATGGCGCTGGAGATCGTCAACGGCACGCTGCCCAACACGGTCGGCGGCTCGGCCGACCTGACGGGGTCGAACCTGACCAAGACCGGCGGCATGACCGACGTGACCGCCAAGGACTTCTCGGGCAATTACGTGCACTACGGTGTGCGCGAACACGGCATGGCCGCGATCATGAACGGGCTCGCGCTGCATGGCGGTTTCGTGCCCTACGGCGGCACCTTCCTGCAATTTGCCGACTATGCCCGGGCCGCGATCCGGCTCTCGGCGCTGATGGGGGTGCGGGTGGTCTACGTGATGACCCACGATTGCATCGGTCTCGGCGAAGACGGGCCGACGCACCAGCCGGTCGAGGTGCTCGCCTCGTTCCGGGCGATGCCGAACCTGAACGTGTTCCGCCCCGCCGACGCGGTGGAGACCGCCGAAGCCTGGCAGGCGGCGATCGAGATCGGAGACCACGCCGAGCATCCTGTCGCTGTCGCGCCAGGGCCTGCCGGTGCTGCGCACGACGCACACGGACGTGAACCTCTCCGCCAAGGGCGCCTATGTGCTGCGCGACGCCGACGGCACCCGCGACGTGACCCTGATCGCCACCGGCTCGGAGGTCGAGATCGCGATGGCGGCCGCCGACAAACTGGCGGAGGCGAGCATCCGCGCCGCCGTCGTCTCGATGCCCTGCTTCGAAGCCTTCGCCGCCCAGCCGGACGCCTACCGCGAGGCGGTGCTTGGGCACCGCGCCGCGGGTTGGCGTCGAGGCCGCCGTGCAGATGGGCTGGGAGGCCCTTTTGGGCAGCAATGGTGCCTTTGTCGGCATGTCCAGCTTCGGCGCCTCGGCGCCGGCGGACGAGCTCTACCAGCACTTCGGCATCACGGCGGACGCCGTCGCGGATGCCGCCAAGAAACTGATCTGACGTCAGGGAGGACACATGACCGTCAAGTTGCCATCAACGGCTTTGGCCGGATCGGCCGCAACGTGCTGCGCGCCATCGTGGAAGCGGGCCGCACCGACATCGAAGTGGTCGCGATCAACGATCTCGGCCCGGTCGAGACCAATGCCCACCTGCTCGCGCTACGACAGCGTGCACGGACAGTTTCCCGGGCGAGGTGACGGTCGACGGCGACACCATCGACGTCGGCCACGGGCCCGATCAAGGTGACCGCCGATGCGCGACCCCGAGGAGCTGCCCTGGGAGCGAGCGTCGACATCGTGATGGAATGCACCGGCATCTTCACCGCGCGCGACAAGGCCGCGCTGCACCTCGAGAACGGGTGCCAAGCGCGTGCTGGTCTCGGCGCCGGCCAGCGGGCGCCGACATGACCATCGTCTACGGCGTCAACCACGACACGCTGACGGCCGACGACCTCGTCGTCTCCAACGCGTCCTGCACGACCAACTGCCTGGCGCCGGTGGCCAAGGTGCTGCACGAGACCGTCGGCATCGAGCGCGGCTTCATGACCACGATCCACGCCTACACCGGCGACCAGCCGACGCTCGACACCTGCACAAGGATCTCTACCGGGCGCGCGCCGCGGCGCATGACCATGATCCCGACCTCGACCGGCGCGGCCAAGGCCGTCGGGCTGGTGCTGCCCGAACTCAACGGCAAGCTCGACGGCGTCGCGATCCGCGTGCCGACGCCCAACGTCTCGGTCGTCGACCTGACGTTCGAGGCCGAGCCGCGCGACGACGGTCGAAGAGATCAACGACGCGATCAGCGCGGCCGCCGACGGGCCGCTGAAGGGCATCCTCGGCTACACCGACGTGCCGCAACGTCTCGATCGACTTCAACCACGACCCGCATTCGTCGATCTTCGACATGGACCAGACCAAGGTGATCGACGGCAATTTCGTCCGCATCCTGTCCTGGTACGACAACGAGTGGGGCTTCTCGAACCGCATGACCGACACCGCCGTTGCGATGGGCAAGCTGATCTGAGCGCCGGTCCGGGAACCTGTGACACAGTTTCCGGGCCGATGTGTGCAACAAACACCAAGGATAGAGACACATGGCTCTTATTTCTCTTCGCCAACTGCTCGACCACGCCGCCGAGAACGACTACGGCGTGCCGGCGTTCAACATCAACAACATGGAACAGGGGCTGGCGATCATGAACGCGGCCAAGAAGGCCGACAGCCCGGTCATCCTCCAGGCCTCGCGCGGGGCGCGCAGCTACGCGGGCGACATCATGCTGCGTCACATGATCCAGGCGCTGACCGAGATGTATCCCGACATCCCGATCGTGCATGCACCAGGACCACGGCAACAACGAGGCCACCTGCATCTCGGCGATCAAGCACGGCTTCACCTCGGTGATGATGGACGGCTCGCTGAAGGCCGACATGAAGACGCCGGCCGACTGGGACTACAACGTTGCCATCACCAAGGCCGTGGCCGAGATGGCGCATTGGGTCGGGGCCTCGGTCGAGGGCGAACTGGGCGTGCTCGGCTCGCTGGAGACCGGCGAGGCCGCCAAGGAAGACGGCTCGGGTGCGGAAGGCAAGCTGTCGAAGGACCAGCTGCTGACCGATCCGGACGAGGCCAAGGAATTTGTCGAGTTGACCGGGGTGGATGCGCTGGCGATTGCTTGCGGCACCTCGCACGGCGCCTACAAGTTCTCGTCGAAGCCCACCGGCGAGACGCTGGCGATCAAGCGGATCGAGGAGATCCACGCCAAGATCCCCAATGTGCACCTGGTGATGCACGGCTCGTCGAGTCGTGCCGCAATACCTGCAGGACCTCATCAACGAGCACGGCGGCGAGATGGCGCAGACCTACGGCGTGCCGGTCGAGGAGATCGAGCGCGGCATCAAGTCGGGCGTGCGCAAGGTCAACATCGACACCGACAACCGCATGGCGCTGACCGGCCAGTTCCGCAAGGTGGCGATGGAGAAGCCGAAGGAGTTTGACCCGCGCAAGTTCATGATCCCGGCGATGGACGAGATGGAGAAGCTCGTGCTCGACCGGTTCGAGCGCTTCGGCACCGCGGGGCAGGCGGGCAAGATCAAGCCGATCGACCTTGACGACATGGCCAGGCGCTACGCCGACGGGTCGATCTGAACCTTGCCCCGCGCGAAGGCGCGCGCGATAGATGCCGCAATAGTTTCGGAGGGCGGGGGGTCTCTTCCCGCCCACAAACGACAAACCAGGGAGACGAACATGTCCTTCGACCGTTCCATCAAGATCGCGCCGTCGATCCTGTCGGCGGATTTCGCCGATTTCGGCCGGGAAATTCAGGCCATCGAGGCCCAGGGCGCCGACTGGGTGCATGTGGATGTGATGGACGGTCATTTCGTCCCCAACCTCACCTTCGGGCCGCCCGCGGTGAAGGCCTTCCGCCCGCATGTGAAGACCTTCATGGACGTGCACCTGATGATCGCGCCGGTCGACCCCTACATCGAGGCCTATGCCGAGGCGGGCGCCGACATGATCGTGGCCCATTACGAGGCCGGTCCGCACCCGCACCGCACGCTTCAGGCGATCAAGGCGACCGGGAAGAAGGCCGGGATCAGTCTCAACCCCGGCACTCCGGCGTCGGCCATCGAATACCTGCTCGAGCTGTGCGACATGGTG
Organism: uncultured Alphaproteobacteria bacterium; assembly: GCA_963752895.1. Taxonomy (GTDB): domain Bacteria; phylum Pseudomonadota; class Alphaproteobacteria; order Rhodobacterales; family Rhodobacteraceae; genus CAVWAE01. The sequence continues at coordinate 5,078 of CAVWAE010000017.1, read as the reverse complement.
CTGGTGATGAGCGTGAACCCGGGCTTCGGCGGCCAGAAGTTCATCGCCTCCAGCGTCGACAAGGTGGCCCAGGTGCGCGAGATGATCGGCGACCGCGAGATCCACATCCAGGTGGATGGTGGGGTCGATCCGAACACGGTGGGTCCGCTGGTTGCGGCCGGGGCCGATTGCTTCGTGGCGGGTTCGGCCGTTTTCCGGGGTGGCTCGGTGGACAATCCCGCGCCCTACGGCGAGAATATCCGTGCAATCCGCGCGGCGGCGCAAGCGGCCCGGAAGGCCGCCGCCTGACCCCCCGCGCCAGAGATCGAGCCAGTCCCGGAGGAGAGACATGACACAACCTTTCAAGGCGCCCGACCGCCTGCTCATGGGGCCCGGCCCCTCGAACGTGGCGCCCGAGGTGCTTGCCGCCAGCGCGCAGACCACCATCGGCCACCTCGACCCGGCCTTCCAGGCGATGATGGAGGAGATCAAGGACCTGCTGCGTTACGCCTTCCAGACCAAAAACCCGGTGACCTTCCCGATCTCGGCGCCCGCCTCTCTGGCGATGGAATTGGGGCTGGTGAACGTGCTGGAGCCGGGCGACACCGCGATCATCGCCCAGAACGGCGTGTTCGGCGGGCGGATGGCGGACATCGTCGGACGCTGCGGCGCCACATGCGTGTTGGTCGAGACCGAGTGGGGCAAGCCGGTCGATCTCGACAAGGTGGCCGAGGCGATCAAGGCGCATCCGGAGGCGAAGCTCCTCGGCTTCGTCCATGCCGAAACCTCGACAGGCGCGCAATCGGACGCGGCGTCGCTCGCGAAGATGGCCTCTGATGCCGGGATGCTGAGCCTGATGGACACGGTGACGGGCCTCGGCGGCGTGCCGGTGCGGGTCGATGACTGGGGCGTGGACATCACCTATTCCGGCACCCAGAAATGTCTCTCTGTTCCGCCCGGATTGGCGCCTTTCACCCTGTCGGAACGCGCCATCGAAGCGGTCGAGGCGCGCACGACCAAGGTGCAGAGCTGGTTCAACGATCTCAACCTGGTGCTCGGCTACTGGAAGAGCGGCGGCGGCGGCGGGGCGCGGTCCTACCACCACACCGCGCCGGTCAACGCGCTCTACGGGCTGCACGAGGGGCTGCGCCGGTTGCAGGAGGAAGGGCTGGAAGCCTCCTGGGCACGGCATGCCGCGGCGCATGAACAGCTCGCCAAAGGGCTCCAGGGCCTCGAACTCAGCTTCGTCGTCGATGCGCCGCACCGGCTGCCGCAGCTCAATTCCATCTGGGTGCCCGAGGGTGTCGACGACGCGCAGACCCGGGGCAAGCTGCTCACCGAGCACGGGATCGAGATCGGTGCGGGCCTCGGCCCGTTCGCCGGCAAGGTCTGGCGGATCGGCCTGATGGGCGAGACCGCGCGCGAGGAAAACGTGAGCCGCTTGTTGGGGGCGCTGTCGAAAGTGCTCGGCCGCGGCCTGCAGGCGGCGGAATAGAGATGCGGATCGCACGACGCACGTTTCTCTCGGGTGCCGCGGCCGGCTTTGGGGCCGCCGCGCTCAGCCCGCGCCTTGCCTGGGCCGGCAGCAGCTTCACCATCGGCGGTATGGAGGTCACCACGCTGTCGGATGGGTTTCTGACCCAACCGGCCGACTTCATGTTCGCGCCGATGCCGCAGGACGAACTCGCCGCCTTCCTCGAAACCCGGGGCATGACGCGCGACGCCAATCTCACGCCGCCCTGCAATCTCACCCTCGTGAAGCACGATGACCGGGTGATCCTGTTCGACGCGGGCTCCGGCACCGGGTTTCTCGATACCGTCGGCGATCTGCCCGACACGCTCGACGCCCTGGGCGTCGATCCCGGGCGATGTGACACACGTGGTCTTCACCCACGGGCATGCCGACCACCTCTGGGGTGTGCTCGACGATTTCGACGAGCCGTTCTTTTTCAACGCCCAGCACATGATGGGCCGGGTCGAATACGATTATTGGGCAAATCCGGCAACGATAGACACGATTGCCGAAGACCGCGTGCCGATGGCGGCCGGTGCGAAACGGCGGCTCGACCTCGTTGGCGACCAGTTCGCCTTCTTCGAGGATGGCGCCGAGATCCTGCCGGGCGTGATCGCGCGCGCCACCTTCGGCCATTCTCCGGGGCACATGAGCTTTGCCCTCGCGGATGGCGGTGCGGCGGCGATGGTTGTCGGCGACGCGCTGCTCAACGACCACACCGCCTTCGCGCATCCCGACTGGCCGATTGGCGCCGACAGCGACCATGAAGCGGCGGCACAGGTGCGCGCGGGCCTGCTCGACCAACTCGCCACCGACCGGATGACGCTGATCGGCTTCCACCTGCCGGGCAGCGGCATCGGCCATGTCGAACGATCCGAGGGGGCCTATCGCTTCACCCCCGTGTGACACAACGCGCAACAGGAATCAGGAGATCATCATGGGCACCAATCCTCCCGTCTGCGACTTCGGCGCACCGATTCAGGATTTCACCCTTCCCGACCCCGCGACCGGAAAGACCGTCTCGCTCGACGATGTGAAGGGCCCGAACGGCACCCTCGTCGTGTTCATCTGCAACCACTGTCCTTACGTGATGGCGGTGATCGACCGGCTGGTGCGCGACGCGAAGGCGTTGCAGGACCTCGGCATTGGCGTCGCGACGATCAGCTCGAACGATGTGACAACCTACCCGCAGGACGGGCCCGACCAGATGGCGGCGCTCGCCCGCGAGCACGGGTTTCCGTTCCCCTATCTCTACGACGAAAGCCAGGATGTCGCCCGTGCCTACGGGGCGGTCTGCACGCCCGATTTCTTCGGTTACAACGCCCAGGGCGAGCTCCAGTATCGCGGCCGGCTCGATGCGTCGAACAAGGCGGCCGCGCCCGCCGACGCCCGCCGCGAGCTCTACGAGGCGATGAAACAGGTGGCCGAGACCGGCAAGGGGCCTGAGACCCAGGTCGCCTCGATCGGCTGTTCGATCAAGTGGAAAGAGTGACGCCATGAACATCGTCTTCGACCTCGACGGCACCCTCGTCGACAGCGCGCCGGACCTGACCGTGGCAGCGAACAAGATGCTGGCGACCGAGGGGCTGGAGCCCATCGACCTGGCGACGGTTACCTCGTTCATCGGCAATGGCCTGCCGAAACTCGTCGAACGGGTGATGCGCGCGCGCGGCATCGGGACGCATCACTTCGACCGGCTCTACGACGAGATGAAAGACTTCTACAACGCCGCCCCCGCCGATGAGTCGAAACCCATGCCCGGGGTCCCGGCGCTGCTGGCGAAGCTGAAGGCCGATGGGCACCGGCTTGGGGTGTGCACCAACAAGCCCGAGGAACCGGCCCGGCTCATACTCAAGCTGCTCGGTCTCGAAGGCTATTTCGACACGGTTGTCGGGGGCGATTCGCTGGTCGAGAAGAAACCGCATCCCGCGCCCTTGAACCTGGCGTTCGACAGGCTCGGCGTGGCCGCGCGGCTCTACGTGGGCGACAGCGAGATCGATGCGGAGGTGGCGCTGGCCGCGCAGGTGCCCTTCGCGATCTATTCGCAGGGCTACCGCAAACGGGCGATCGAGGGCCTGCCGCACGATTTCCGGTTCGACCATTTCGACGCGCTCGGCCCGATCGTCGATGCCTTGCCGGAAGCCGCGCCCACCGCATGACGCTGAAGGCGCTGATCTTCGACGTCGACGGCACGCTCGCCGAAACGGAAGAGACGCATCGGGCGGCCTTCAACCGGGTGTTCGCGGCGCATGGGCTTGGCTGGCACTGGTCGAGGACCGATTATCGCTGGCTGCTGCGCACGACCGGCGGCAAGGAACGGATGCGCGCCTGGCAGGACAGCTTGCCGGTGGGGGCGCCCCGGCTGAGCGACGCTGAGATCGCCGCGTTGCACCGGGAAAAGACGGACCTGTACGGCGAGATCCTTGCCGCCGGCGAGCTGGAGCTGCGCCCCGGCGTGGCGGCGCTGATCGACAGGGCGCGCGCGGCCGGGCTGAAGATCGCGGTTGCCACCACCACCAACATGCCCAACGTCGCCGCGCTCACCCGCTGCTGCTGGACGGCCGAGCCGGACGCGGTGTTCGACGTGATCGCGGCGGGCGACGAGGTGGCGGCGAAGAAGCCGGCGCCGGACGTGTTCGCGCTTGCGCTGACACGCCTCGGGGTCGGCCCCGAGCTGTGTCTTGCGTTCGAAGACAGCCTGAACGGGCTTTTATCGGCGCAGCGAGCCGGGCTTGCCACGTTGGTCACGCCGTCGGTCTACACCGACGATCAGGATTTCGCGGGCGCAGCCCAGGTGCGCCCCGATCTGGTCGGGCTGACGCTGGAAGAGCTGGAGACCATGCGCGCATCGCGCCACGGGTGACTTCAGCGGCCGTCGCCGCGCAAGGTGTCGAGCAGGTCCGGTCCGACGTACCCATCGGCGACGAGCCCGTCGGCCGCCTGGTAGGCGCGGGCGGCCCGGGTCGTGTTGGGGCCGATCATCCCGTCGATCCCCATGGTGTCGAACCCGGCCCGGGACAGGAGAAACTGCGCCTCGCTGATGTCGCCGCTGGTGAACTCGCGCTCGCCCACGGGCCAGGCCGCGGCGAAGGGCTTGCCGCCGACCAGCCGGTCGGCGAGATGCCCGATCCCGATCGCGTAGGAGATCGCCTTGTTGTAGCGCAGGATGACGTGGAAATTGCGGGTCGTCAGCAGCGCCGCGCCGCGCGCGCCCGCCGGCATCAGGACCGAGGTTACCCCGTAGTCGGGCACCTGGCCGCCGTCGACCGTGACCACGCCCATCGCGGACCACTCCCGCGCCGGCAGGGTCTGGTCGAGCCCGGTGCGCGCGTGGTCGAACCCCTGCGGCAGGCGCACTTCGATGCCCCAGGGCTGGCCTTTGCGCCACCCGTGTTTCTTGAGGTAATTGGCAACCGACGCGAGCGCATCCGAGGGGTCCTTGCCGCAGAGGTCGGTCGTGCCGTCGGCGTCGAGATCGACGCCGAATTCGAGCACCGTCGACGGCATGAACTGGCCGTGGCCGATTGCGCCGGACCAGGACCCGGTGAGCTGGTCGGCACGGATCTTGCCGAGCTGGACGAGCCTG
>CAVWAE010000016.1:0-132217 GCA_963752895.1 uncultured Alphaproteobacteria bacterium | reverse complement strand
ACCCGGTAGTGTCCCAACTGGTGGTGTAAGAGCGCCGGCCTTCGGAGAGGTCCGTGGCTGATCAGGACGCCACGGCGGGCAACCTGACGTTGGGATTGTCGGTGACGCGGGCGAGGGTTTCAAGGCTCATGTAGCGCCGTGCCACGGCCCACTCGTCGTTGGTCTCCAGCATCAGGGCGCCGACAAGGCGAACAATGGCCTCGTCATTCGGAAAGATGCCGATGACATCGGCCCGGCGCTTGATCTCGCGGTTCACCCGTTCGAGTGGATTCGTGCTGGCGATCTGCGCCCAGTGCTCGCGGGGGAAGGACATGTAGGCGAGTACATCTTCTCGGGAGGCATCCATCAGAGCGCCAAGCTTGGGTTGTTTTTCCCGAAGCGCGTCCGCGACGACCTCCCACTGGGCTTCGGCGTCGGCCTTGGTCTCCTGGGCGAAGATCGTCTTCAGCATCGCGGCCACCGCAGCGCGCTGCTTGGCCGGGGCGTGTGCCAGGGCATTTCGCATCCAGTGAACTCGGCACCTTTGGTGGGTGGCGTTGAACACCCGTCGAGCCGCCGCCCGCAGGCCCTTGTGGTCATCAGCGATCACCAGCTTCACGCCGCGCAAGCCGCGGGCGGCCAACGAGCGCAGGAACTCGGTCCAGAAGGTTTCGGCCTCCGAGGGGCCGGTGGCGACGCCCAGCACCTCACGCTTGCCATCCTCGTTGACCGCCACGGCCACTATCACGGCACGGCTGACGATCCGCCCCCCCTCGCGCACCTTCAGATAGGTGGCATCGAGCCACAGGTAGGGCCACGCCCCCTCCAGCGGCCGGGTCAGGAAGGCGTTCACCCGCTCGTCGATTTCGACGCAGAGGCGGCTCACCTGGCTCTTCGACATCCCGCCCGCACCCTCCGGCAGATTGCTTCGCAATCGCCTTCCGGCAATGCATGGCCTTCACCAGGTCATCGACCGAGCGGGTGGAGATGCCCTGCACATAGGCTTCCTGGATCACCGCCACGAGCGCCTTCTCGGCTGTCCGCCTCGGTTCGAGGAAGCTCGGGAAATAGCTGCCCTTGCGCAGCTTCGGTATCTCCAGCGCGATCCGGCCGGCCCGGGTGTCCCAATCGCGGTCGCGGTAGCCATTGCGTTGGACCTCGCGCAGCGGCGATCGCGCGCCTTTGGCCGCGCCCGTCCGCGCTTCGACCTCCAGCTCCATGATCCGCTCAGCCGCGAACTCCAGCATCTCGCGCACCAGGTCGCCATCAGCCTGCTTTTCAACCAGCTCCAGCAGCGCCATTCTTTCATCGGTCATCGTCGTCTCCGTTCTCGGTTCAAGGTGTTGCAACCTGAACCTTCTCCGAAGATCGACGGTGACCGCCAGCGTCGCCGCCGGCCGCGCGCTGCGCTACACCAGAGGCTCCGCACGCGGCCTCTTACACCACCTCCCGGGGCACTACCGAAAACCCAGATGTTGTCCCACACCTGACTGGCGCGGGTCATAGCGCTGTGTCAGCGCAGTTTGGATCCATCTTTCCGTTCGGGAACAGATGAAAACCTTGGCGCCTTCCGAGTACGCCCGAAATGAGCGCACTCGGATGACCGTTTCGTATCGCCTTGCTGCCGGTCGGAGTAGCTGAAGCCAATGACAACTTCTTGGAGCAGCAGCCGTTCGGGACTGGCACTGGGATCGACGGCTCCGAGCCCTTTCCTGCCCGGCAGAGTCCGGATCACGCGGGGGCGGGTTTCGGGGACGCGGTTACAGCGGTGGTTCTGGGTACAGGTCCCGGCGTCAACTCAATCTTCGCGCGCCCCCTCGGGGTCATCACCCTTGGGCTCGGAGGTATCGCGTTTGATCTCCTCTTCACGGCCCGACCGCGAACCGGCGTCGGACCGCTTGGACACATCTTCAATGCGGAAGTGTTGCGTGCTTCCGTCCTTGGCCTCGCCGAGCCAAATGGTCTGCTGCGGGAACGGAATCTCGATGTTGCGGTCGTCAAAGACGGTCTTGAGGTATCCATTGTAGGCGCGTCCGACGGCCCATTGCTTGCCGGGAACGGTTTTGATGCGTGCCCGCAGAATCACCGCATTGTCGCCAAAACTGTTGATACCCAGCCACTCCAGCGGGGCGATGATGAACGCGGCGATCTCCGCGTCTTCGGTCAGCATGTCGAACGCATCGTGCATGGCCTGCTTGGCATCGTCCACGTTCTCACGGTAGGCGATCCCCATGTCGCAGACGGAGTAGGAAAACCCGCGCATGGCATTGCTGACCATGTTCACGCTGGAGAACGGGATGATATGGAAAACGGCGTGCGAGTCACGCAAGCTGACGGAGCGAACCGACAGCTTTTCCACGGTGCCGGTGGTGCCCCCGACCGTGATGACGTCGCCCACATTGATCGCATTTTCGAGCTGGATGAATATCCCGGTGATGATGTCCTTCACCATCGATTGCGCGCCGAAACCAATTGCCAGACCCAGAACACCGGCGGAGGCAAGCAGCGGCCCGATGTCCAGGCCGATCTCGGACAGGCAGAACATCAAGGTAAGAATGACGAGCGCAATCGTGACCGCGTTTCGCAGCAAGGTCAGCAATGTGGTCTCGCGCGATGTCGGAACGGCGCCGTATTCGGGATTGAGCCGGAAATCGACGAACGAGGTCAGCGCCAGCCACAGCAGAAAGGCAACCAACAGGATGATCGCGACGGAGACGATGGATGTCGTGACCTGAAGACCCAGCCGGCTCTCCATCCATGCCCGCACGTCTGTCATGCCGATGACATCGAGGACAAACAACATCACAACGGCCAGGATGGCCAGGCGCAGGGTGCCGAACGCGCGGGGGACGAACCGGTTGAGGCGGGGTTCCAACAACGGGATTTTCTGGTTGATGTCGTCCGGCAGAGCCACGCCGCGTGCCATCGCGACAGAAAGCCACCCCGACACAAGCGAGGCCACAACGAGCGCCGCCAGGATTTTTCCCGAGCCGATCAGAGCGCTCAAAGTCACGTCGGCAGGCTGGGTCATCACCACCAGGAACATCACGCCCAGATATCCAAGCACGATCCAATGCCACAGTTTCGCGAGCCCGAACATCAAGCTGTTCGCCCATCCCGGTTTGGGCGCGCCCGAGGTCTCGCCCGGTTCGGCACTTGTGTGACCGGGGGTCTCGACCGAGGGTGACAACCAGGTCGCGACTTCCTCGCGACGGCGCACCACGACGTAGATCAGGTTGACCAACACGAAGACCGACAAGAGCGCTGACACACCGCTGCCCGCGGCCGTGGACGCGCTTCGATTGACGATTGGAACCACCAGCAGCTGCCCATAGCCCAGCACCCCGATCACCAGACTGAGTGTCCTGTAGATCGTTTTGGCCGCGTGGTCGGTGACGCGCACCAGGCGCAGTCCGCTTGCAGCCGGTGACAGCACGGCACGGACGATGACCTTGCCGCTTTCCACCAGCAGGAAGGCGTTCAGAAACATCGACTGGCGGATACCGATGCTGCCCAATTCCCCGACGGCCAAGATCGTCGCCAAGTAGCCGAGCGCCCAAGCCAGCAACACGATGAACAAGTCAACGATGTTGGAGATCAGGAAAAGCGAAATCGTGCGGAAGAACTCCCGCCCGTTCGGCGCTGCGGCCCAGTTTCGCGTAGACCCGCCTGGCCAGAATGCGCAGCACCAGGAAAACCGAAACCGTGATGGCGACCACCAGCAGCAGCTCCGGCAAGGCTTTGAGAAGGATGCCGAACTCGTCGCCGCGCAAGCCGGAAAAGACGCTCTGACCGCTGGAAAGATCGGACCAGAGCGCGCCAAGCGTGGCCGCCGTGTCCTGGCCGAACTCCTGTGTGACCAACGCGATGCGCCGACCGAGTGACAGGTCCTCGCCGACCGGCCCGATTTCGGTCGCCGCAGTGTCCGCGGCCGTGGCCGCTTCCAGTTCCTCGATCAGCCTGGTGCGCGCGGCGTCGTCTTTCAGGATCTCCAGGAGCGTCGTGAGCCCGTCGTTCGGCGCCGCCGTATCCGGGTCCGTTGGTGCCGAGTCCGGTGGCGTGAGACCGGTGAACTGGGCCTGGGCCGGGGCGCCGAGGCTCAAACACAGGGCAAACAACAAGGCCGGAAATGCCCCGAATATCTTGAGTTTGATCGCCCGATGAACCACCGCCTGCATGAGTTTGGCCCCACACCCAGTTATTTGATCGAAGAAGCAAACCCATATTCTCTGGTCGCCCCGTTTGCAAATTCATCTTTTGAACCGGCTGTCAGCAAATCCCGCGAGCAGACTGCGTGAGCACCCCCTTGTGACCAGGCTGCCCCGCAATGCGGTTGTTCCGAAATTGACCTTCGCTGTGGTCAGCCCGCAGGACCGCTTTGCTCGCCGCGCCGCAGAGGAAGTCTTCTTGGCACCACGGCGAACGCTTGCTGTGTGAAGAACCAACTCTTTCGCAACGTGCCCAGATCTAGATTGAATTTGTTGTTCCGTTCGAGGATGCCGGAGGCCGGAAATGGATTGGGAAATGACCATTTCTTTGGCGACCCCTTGGATGGTGCGGATCAAAAATCCTGGCCAACCTGCACGCGATGCGTGGTGCCATTTGTGGTATGAATAGAATTGCGATAAGAAAAATGTAATGAAAACAGTCTTATGGCTGCTATGGCTGCTATGGGTGGTGGACTCCTCCTCCGCCACCTTCTTTTCTCATAGCATTGAACAAAATTGGTAATTCGACTGCCTTGGTCGCCGGCGCCCAACCGATTTCCGAACACCCCTTGTACCTTCGGGCGTCGGGATTTGGAGTCCTGTGACGTAGGATCTAACGTCCGCCATGTACGAGGCGCACTCCACCCGTGGCGCCTCGGATGCGCCCAACGGAGCGCCCGCCCGGGACCGGTCATTCAAGATAGTCACATTGTCAGGGCTTGTTTCCGGTCGTTCGCTGGGCCCGCCCCGGCGTTTCGGTTGCGGACGAGGCCAACAACGAGAAACCGGGTTCCCGGGCCATTCACGTGCGTACCAGTCTCCTGGCCTTGGCCGAATGGCGTCACCGAAACGAAGGTTCACGACACCTGGTGAACGACGCAACAGCCTGAAGGCCTGCGCAAGCGGTGTTGTCCCAGACCAATGGCGTAGAGATCGCTTGTTGCACAGCGCGGCCACGCTTGGCCGGTACCGCGCACCGCGCCGCAAATATCCACCGACGGTGCTTTGCCGGCGATCCATCCCCCTGGTGGCGCATTTTTCACTCCACCGGGTCCGTGGAAGATGTTGCGTCGACCCAGGTGCGGCCCAGGCTTGCGCCCGCACCCAGCGCGGCGATCGCCGCCGCGGCCAGCATGGCATCGAGGGACGCAACTGGTCCGGCCATCAAGGCAAAGGCCGAGATCGCAGTGCCGATTGCGCGCCCGAATTGTCGCGCAAGAGACAGCGATCCGCTTGCGGCCCCGCTCCTGTTGCGCGGCGCGGACAGCATGATCAACCGGTTGTTCGGCGTCTGGAACACGGCAAACCCGATGCCGCAAATCGCCAAGCGCAGGGCGATGCCCAAGGCGGACATCGTCTCGTCGATCTGTGCGACCAGAAAGAATCCTGCGGCCAGCACCGCCAACCCGGCGGCGCCGGTGGGCCCGGCGGGGAGGCGGTCGGCCAGACGGCCGACAATCGGCGCGATGATCGCGGTTGCAGCGGGCCAGACGCTGAGCGTCGCGGCCATCTGCAACTCGTTCATCCCGACGCCAAGAACCAGATAGAAAGGCAAGAGAACGAACCCGAGGGTTTGCGCCGTGAACGCACAGATCGACGCGCAGATCGACAGTGCGAAGACGGGCCGCGCGAGCAGATCGACCGGGAACACCGGGGCCGCGGCCCCTCGAGACCGGGCAAGCACGGTGATGAGCGCCAGGGCGAACGTCAAGGCGGCGGCGATGAGGAGCGGGACCGGCCAGCCATTGGCAAGGCCGTTGATGACCACCAGTGCTGCAACGAGCATGCCTGCGACCAGAACCGCGCCGGCGAGATCGAAGCGGCGGCCCGACGGCGGGGCCGAGGGCCATGAATACGCACCAATGACCAATGCAGCGAGGCTTGCGGCAACCATCAGTCCGAAGACCTCGCGCCAGCTGGCGATCGATATGATCACGCCCGAGATGGTCGGCCCCAGAGAGGATGTGACCGCAACCGTGGCAGCCATGAGCCCGATCGCCGCGCCGAGGCGCGCCTCGGAAAAAACCGTGCGCAGCATGGCGAAACCGAGGCTCATCGCCCCCGCGCTGCCGACCGCCTGAATCATGCGTGCCGCCACGATGGCCGGAAAGCTCGGCGCCAGCATGCAGACAAGAGAGGCGCAGCAGAAGGCGGACAGCGAGAACAGGAGGACGCGGCGGTAGCCGGCGACTTCACCGAGCGAGGCCATCGGCAGCAGCAGGGCAACGATGACCAGTTGCGACGCCCCCATGACCCAGGTCACCGTCGCGGCAGGCACGTCGAAATCGCGTGATATTGCCGGAAGGGCCACGCTGACGGCCATGCTTTCGAGGACCGTCGCGGTGACGGAACACAACAGGGCAATCAGGCAAAGCACGCTGTTTCCTGTGCTGGGCGGTGGCATCGGGGCCGTCACTTCGACAGGATCGATACATCCTCGGGGCGTATCACGACGGCGACGTTTGTACCCACCTCGACACGCTGTGAAGGGTGGACGCGCGCGACAAGATCCGAGTTGCCGAGCTGGACGCGGCATTCCACGCATTCGCCGAGAAACACGGTTTCCAGCACCTTTCCTTCTGTGGCCTCCGACCTGTTCTCGGCGCCATCCGGTCAGGATGTAGACGTTTTCCGGCCGCACCGCGATGGCGACATCCTCGCCGGGCTGCGCGACGGCGCCGGACGCGAAGCGAAGTGGCCCCCATTCGGTGTCGATGCGTCCCGGCCCTTTACCGTTGACGGCCGCCGTCACCTTGCCTTGCGCGAAATTGCACTGGCCGATGAAGCTGGCGACAAAACGCGAGTTCGGGTGATTGTAAATCTCAAGTGGCGTGGCTTCCTGCACGATCTCGCCATCGCGCATGACCGCAACCCGGTCGGCCATGGTCAGGGCTTCGGTCTGATCGTGCGTCACGTAGAGCGCCGTCATCCCCAACCGCTTGACGAGGTTGCGCAGTTCAAGGCGAGTTTCGGCCCGGAGCTTGGCGTCTAGGTTGGACAGGGGCTCGTCGAACAGCACGACCGTGGCCTCGCGCACGATGGCGCGCGCCAGCGCCAGCCGTTGCTGCTGGCCGCCGCTCAGGAACGGCGCGGGTCGGGTTTCGTATCCGCCGAGTTGCACGATTTCCAGCGCCTGGGCGACCCGCTGTTCGATCTGGTCCTCGCGGATCTTCGGCCGGGCTTCGCGCAACGGAAAGGCGACGTTTTCGAACACGGTGAGATGCGGCCAGATGGCGTAGGACTGAAAGACCATGCCGATGTCGCGCTTGTGCGTCGGCACGCTCAGACCGCGCGCGGAATCGTGCACCACCGTGTTGCCGATGCTGATCCGCCCGTCGGACGGGCGCTCCAGTCCCGCCAGGCACCGCAGCGTCGTGGTTTTTCCGCAGCCGCTGGGTCCGAGCAGGGTGTAGAATTCGCCCGCTTCCACGGTGATGGTCACCCCGCGCACGGCGTGCACGATACCCTTGTCGGAATCGAAGCGAACATGAAGGTCGTCGATGTCGATCATAGTGCACCTCCGCGCGGACCGCTGAAGCCGAAGATCCGAAGACCAAGGGCCAGGACGAACATGAAGGACATGAGCATGATGCCGATCGCTCCCACTGAACTGATGTTGCCGTTGTCCCAGAGCGACCAGATCATCACGCCGAGCACTTCGTTGCTCCCGCCCTGCGACAGGATCAAGGGCAGGCTGATGAACCGCACGCTGAGCATCGCCACGTAGATCCAGATCCCCACCAGCGTGGGCATCAGCAGCGGGCCGAATATCCGCAGGGCGATGCGCCAGGGGGGGGCGCCGGACAGTTTGGCCGCATCTTCGAGGTCGGGGTGGACCTGGATCATCGCCACGCTCATCGCGCGGACGGCGTAGGAGATGAAGAGGATCGTGAAGCCGAGCACGAGGGCGTAGATCGACCCGAAGGTTCTGGCGCCGGTCAGCTGGTCGAACTGCATGAACAGCCAGAACAGCGCGAGGCCCAGCACGATGCCGGGAATGGAGTGCGGCAGGAACGACAACATGTCGAGCGCGTAGCGTCCGGCAAAGCGTGTCCGCACGATGATATAGGCGATGACGAAGGACACGATGGTGACCGTGGTCGCCGTCATGAGCGTGACGTAGATCGTGTTCATCAGGGTCCGGACCACGCGCGGCTGGTTGAACACCGTCTCGTAATTCTTGGTGGTGAAATTCATGACCGCGTCCCAGCTCGGCGGGCGCAGGTAGTTCACCAGCGAGATGTAGAGCAGGACGAGAAACGGCAAGACGATCGTCACGAACAGGAACAGAAGCGCCAGGCCGAGGGCCGGCTTGCGCCAGCGGCCAAGCCGCACCTGCCGCGGTGTGTAGCCTTTGCCGGTGATGATCGAATAGCGCTCCGAATTGCGCACCAGCCGGAGGTAGAAGAAGGAAATCACCAGGGCGATGGCAAGGTAGAAGACCGCGGCCGCATTGGCCTGCCCGAAGGCCGGAATGGTGCCGATATTGTCGATCAGGTTGAAAACGCGGGTGCTGAAGACATGGAGGTTCACCGGCATTCCGAGGATGCCGGGCACCTCGAAATTCTCGATCGCGGTGATTGCCTGGAAGATGCTTATGGCGAGCACGCCGGGCAGGAGCAACGCGAGGGTGACGCGGCGCGTGGCGCGGTAGGGGCTGGCGCCGCTGACCGCTGCGGCCTCCTCCAGCGACGGGTCCATGCTGCGCATCAGCGGCACGAGCATCAGGAAGGCGACGGGGACAAGGCGGAGCCCTTCCGCGAAGATCAGGCCGGCCATGGTGTAGATATCGAACAGCGGCTCGGCGCTTCCCGTCACGTCCATATAGGCGCGGTTGATGAAACCCGACCGCGGGCTCATCAGCAGCACCCAGGCGATGGCATGCAGGATGCCCGGCACCGCGATACCGAGCGGGACGCCGGAGTAGATCCAGGTCTTGCCCGGCATGTCCGTCCGCTCGACCAGCCATGCCAGAACGGCCGCCGAGGTTATCCCGAATATCGTCGCACCGGTGACGTAGATCGCTGTGTTCCAGATGACCCGGTCGATGCGTTGCTCAACCCAGACCGCGTAGAAATTGTCGAAGCCCAGATTGTCGAGCGAGAACTCGTTGGGCAGCCGCGACAGGCTGAATGCGCCGGCCACGAGCGAAAAAATCGGGGCGATGACCAGGGCCGCGAGCACAACCAGCACGATCCAGGGAAACAGGCGCCCGAGGACACGGCGGCCAGGTTTGCTGGACCCGCGCGGCGCTGCCACCGGCGGGCGCGTCGTGGTGTTAACCATCTGGTATCCTCCGGGCTGCGGTCCCGGGCCCTCGCGGGCCCGGGCTTGCTGCTTTTATCAGGTGTCGACCGTCATTCCGGTCCGCCTGCAGACGCCCAGATCGGTCGCCACACGTCGTAGAGTTTCGGCAGCTCATTCAGCATGCCGTCCAGGGTCCGGAGCGCGATGTCCTTGCCGGCAAACTCGTCGGCGAGTAGGGCTGCGCCTTCGATCTGGAGATCCTTGTGCACCGGCCCGTCGCCGCCAGCCGCAAGACGGACGAGCTGGCCTTCCTGGCTCAGAACCCAGTTGATGAAGATTTTCGACGAGTAGTGCGTCGGAGAATCCCGGAACATGCCGATCAGGTTGAAATACTGCGGCACGGGCTCGGGGCAGTGCCAGCCAACCGGCGCGCCGGTTTGCATCAGCTCCCAGGTTTCGTCGTTCGGCGTGGGCAAACCGACGTCAAACTCGCCAACAAGCGGGAGATTGATCATGCCGCCAACGCCCTCGGCCCGCAGTTGCGGCTGAAGCGTGTTGAAGAAGGCCGGCAGAAACTCGTTCTCCATGAGATCGGGGCCGTAATCGGGATGAGTCCAGAGATTGAGCGTCCAGAGCTGCGCCCGGTTGGCAGCGCCGACGCGCCCACCCCGGAGCGCCGAGTTCTCCGAAACCAGATCCCACCAGGTGGCGGGCAGTTCGTCTTCGCTCACCCGATCCTTGTTGTAGATCAGACACCAGGTGGTGTTCTGCATGCCGGCGAAAGTGCCGTCTGCCGCGCGCCGGTCTTCCGGCACGCCGTCCCAAGCCGGCAGATCATCGAGCTCGGCCAGCGCATCGGCCGCGATGTAGTCCGGCAGCGAGCCTTCGAAGCTGACCACGATATGGCGCACGAGCTGGCCGGCATTGAAGGCCAGCAGCGGTTGCACCGCACGGGCCGCACCGGAAGTTTCCGTCGCGATGATCTCGATGTCGGGATAGCGCGCGTTGAACACCGGCAGCCACTTGGCCACGTGCTCGGAGGTGTCGTTGGTGCTGAAGTCGATGGCGCCTTCCGCGGCCGCCATTTCGATCCACTCCGCCGGCACGTCGAGTTCGCTTCCCGCGGCGGCCGCCGCCTGGTCGATCAGAGCGGCATCGATGCCGTTGTCTGCCAAAAATGCATGGGCCTCTTCGGTCATTTCGGCCGAAGCCGCCGCCGTCATGGCCAACAGGGCCACGGCGGAGCAGGCCAGCCGCAACTGTGTATGGGTCTTCATTCTGGCGTTCCTCCCTTGGTTTGCGTCACCATGGGTGTCAGCCCACGGTTTGGTTCAGATCGCCCCAGGCGGGGCGACCCGGGGGTATCAGGCAAATCCGATGGCGATCTGTGCCGCTTTGCAGGACTTCGCTCTTTGGCGGGGCGATGCCCCACCGGTCGGTCCGGCCGGGTGGCCAGGTCCAATCCTTCGGGGCGCCCACTTCGTAAGTGTCGTCGACCTGGAGAACGTCGGCGGTGTGTTCGACGACATAGCCCTCCGGATCGACGAAATAGGCGAAAACATTGTTGCCGGGTCCGTGCCGACCGACACCCCAGCCGATCGCGAAGCCATGATCGCGCATCCGCCCGGAGGCGAACATGACGCCTTCGAGCGCGGGGAGCAGGAATGCGACGTGGTTCAAGCCTTCAACCGGCGCTTCGGCCAGGACCACCGCATGGTGATCGGAATTGCAGCGCAGAAACGCCATGATCTTGGAGCGGTCGGTGAGCTGAAACCCGAGCACATCGACATAGAACCGGGCGAGCGCGTCGACGTCATTGGTGTTGATGTTGACGTGCGACAGACGCTCGGTCCGATCAATCTCGGCGGGGCGTGCCGGGCGCAACGTATCGCCGTGGACAAGCCGGATCAGGCTGCCATTCGGCTCGCGCAGATCGATCATGCGGCCACCGCCGGGACGCGCGGCGGGATCGGGTCCGTCGGACCGGGTGCAGCCAACCTTTTCGGCCCGCGCGGCGACACGCTCCATCGTTTCCGCCGACGCGCAGCGGAACGTGACGGCGGCAAGGCCGGGCGTGGTGCCAGGATGCAGGGCAAGCACGAACGGGTCGCGGCCGGTGCCGGCAAAAAACCGGGACCTGCCCGGGTGATCGACGGGCTCAAGCCCCCACACGTCGCGAAAGAAGGACGCGTGCGCATCGATGTCGGTGGAGATCAGATCGACACTGACGATGGCCGTGATCGGAAACGCGCTTGTCAAAGCACGATCTCCGCATCTCCGTAGAGATCGCGCTCGGTCACGACGCTTTTCATTTCACCGATCCCCGTGGCGCGGGTGACGACCACATCGCCGGGCTTGAGCCACACCTGCGGGGTGCGCCCGTTGCCGACGCCAGCCGGTGTGCCGGTCAGGAACACGTCACCGGCGTTGAGCGTCATGCCGAACGACAGTTCGGCGATGAGCGTCGGGATGTCGAACGCCATCTGGGCGATCAAAGCCGACTGCATGACCTCGCCGTTCAGTTCGCATTCGATCCGGATTTGCCCGAGATCCTCGATCTCGTCCGGTGTCACCAGAACGGGGCCAAGCGGCATCGTGTCATCCGGGCTCTTGCCGCGCATCCATTGCCCGCCGTGGCGACGCTGGATGTCGCGTTGCGAGACGTCATTGGCGAGGCAATAACCGAAGATGTGCTCATGGGCCCGGCCCGGAGGGATCGAGCGCCCCGACTTGCCGATCACCAGCGCCAGTTCCGCCTCATAGTCCCATTTCTTCGAGCACCGCCCGTCCCAGGCGATGGGGTCGTTGGGTCCGATGACCGTGTTCGGGGACTTCGTGAAATACGTCGGCGCTGTCGGACGCTCGACCTCCTGGCCCTCGCGGCGGCCTTTGTTTTCGTCGAAATGATCCCAGTAATTCCAACCCGTGCAGAGCACATCGCGTTTGAACCGGCCGATGGGGGAGGCGAGATCCGCGGTCTCGAGCGGCACGCGGGTGCGGCCGGCCTCGGTTTTCGCCCGCGCTGCGGCGTCCAACCCGCCTGCGCCCGCCTCGATCAGTTCCGTCAAGTCCACGAAGAGATCGCCGATCAGAACAATTTCGGCATCGTCGAGCACGCCCGGCTCACTGGTGCTTCCGGTCCTGACGCTCGCAAATCTCATCGCATTCTCCCCTCGGCGCTCAGGTGCCAATTGTCGCTCGGTCCCATCAGCTTGATCTACAATCTGACCGGCTGTCAACAAATGATCGATTAAACGGGTATTTCACAACTTTTATGGTTTATTTGCTCCTGTTATATGGTCTATTGAAATTCAGGGAAAACGAGTGGTGAACATGCACGAGCAAAAAGTCGTGGAAATCCCGGAAGGCAAAAAAACGCGTGCGAGTGCGATCTACCTCAATCTGCGCGATGCGATCCTGAATGGGTCGCTGACGCCGGGGAAAAAGCTCAACGTTCGCGACCTCAGCCATCGCTTCGAATCCGGGCTCAGCCCCGTTCGGGAGGCCTTGAACCGGCTGGCCACCGAAGGACTTGCCCAACATTCCGACAATCGAGGGTTCGTGGTGTCACCGGTCAGCCTGCCGGAGCTCATGGACCTCACCCAGGCGCGGTGCTGGATGAACGACATCGGGATCCGTCGTTCGATCGAGTTCGGCGATGCGCAGTGGGAAGAGTCCGTGCTGGTCAGCTGCCACCGCCTTTCACGCATACCGCGCTCACCCGCTGATGGGTCCGTCGGTCCCGACCCGAAATGGAACGTGGCCCACAAGATCTTTCATCGGACCTTGATATCCGCTTGCCGGTCGAACTGGTTGATCGAGACCTGCGACCAGCTGTTCGACTTCTGCAGAACGATACCGGAGCCTGGCGCGACTTGCGGGTGTGTCCCGAAGCGATCCACGCGACGAGCACCAGGAAATCATGACCGCGGCGCTGAACCGGGATGCCGACAAGGCAGCGGCGCTCTTGACCGAACATTTCGGGCGAACCGCGGAACTGGTCAAGACCGTCGTACACGAAGCCGGCGATTGACTGTGATGCCTGAGGGGATTGACCGTGGGGCCTTGGCGCGCGGTTTCCCCAATCGGAGCGCGGCGGAGCAGGAACGACCAAACCCGGCGGTGAAAGCGGCGAAATCTCAAAACTCACGAAGCGGAATCCGAGGAGTGGCGAAACCCGGCGGCAAATACCATCTCGGACCAATGCGCATCGTCTGGTATCTGCAGCACTATCACGGGATCACGATTTCGGACGCCTGCATCTATCGTATTCTCTGCCGGAACGGCTTCAATGGGTTGCCAAGAGGAACCCGCACCCGAAAGGTTCACACCAAGCGCTACACCAAACAAGTGCCGGGCCATCACATAAAGATGGATGTCAAGCTCCTGACCTTCAAAGACAAAAGCGGTTAGCAGGCCGTCGTTACCAATATACGGCGATCGACGATGCGATGCGAATCCGCGCGCTCAAGATCTACGAACGCTGTACCCGAGCAAACGCCATCGACTTCGTCGGTCACGTGATCACAACTTTGCCGTTCCGCGTCTGCGAGATCAGAACCGACAACGGCCACGGGTTCCATGCCAAGTTCCCCTGGCAGGTCGAGGATCTTTGCATTCGCCACGCCTACATCAAGCCCATCTCGCCCCAGTTGAACGGAAAAGTCGAGCGATCCCACCGATCCGACGACTAGGAGTTCTACCAGCTTCTCAGCTATAAGGCTGACGTCGACCACAAGGCCAAGCTGCGGGAATGGGAACGTTTCTACAACCTCGCCCGGCCGCATGGCACCCACGAAGGCAAGACGCCTTACGAAGTACTCCGCGAGAAGCTGTGATTGAATAACTCGGTGTCCCGCCAGATCATTCAGGTTACAACCAGGGCGCCGATCCCGGCCAGCAGGACCATTGCGCCAAACAGAAGCGTCGTGTCGCGGAGCGCGGGCTGGTCGGCCTGCTTCATCAGCGCCTTCATGTCCTTGCGGGGCACCTCCGTGCGATACGATTTGGCGGCGGCAAGACCCACCTCGACCGCGCGGATCGCATCCGGCCCGTGCATGGAATAGTCTCGCGTGCCCATTGCCTCCTCCGTGACCGCGATGACCTGATGTATCGGTGCACGATGTCGGTGTTGATAATTCTGGAAAAGAGTGAAGCCTTGAGTTCCACTCATAAATCATCATTACTCACCGGAAGGCATGATGTGAATCAATCATGGGGTGGAACATGGCGCGACGACCGACGATGGCAGACCTGGCACGCGAGGCCGGGGTCGGGGTGGCGACGGTCGACCGGGTACTCAACGGCAGATCCAAGGTCCGCGAAGAGACGGCCCGCAAGGTGGCGGAAGCTGCGCACCGGATCGGCTACCACGCCAAGGGTTTGATCGAGAACCGGCTTTCGGTCGAGATTCCCGAGGTGCATTTCGGCTTTGTCCTGCACAAGGAAAAGCAGGAGTTCTACCAGAATTTCGCCAGGGAAATCGAACGCGCGGTGTCATCGCGTCGCGACATTCGCGGACGCGCGACGATCCGGTATTCGCCCTCCCAGCACCCCGAGGATTTCGCTGGGCTCATGCTGGATCTCGGCCAACGGGTCGATGCCCTGGCGAGTTCCGCGGTGAACCATCACAGCGTCAATGCGGCGGTTGAAAAGCTCAAGGCCGACGGGATCCCCAGCTATGCGCTGCTCAATGATTTCGGCCAGGGCGTGCGCGAGAATTACCTGGGCCTCAACAACCTCAAAGTCGGGCGAATTGCCGCTTCGATGATTGCCATGACCGCGCGCCCTGCGGGGAAGATTGCGGTGTTCGTCGGCGGCAACCGGTGGCACGGGCACGAACTGCGCGAGACCGGGTTTCGCTCCTATTTTCGTGACAGCGCCCCGGGATTCACGGTCCTGGATACCTTGGTGAACCTGGAAACCCGCCAGGTGACCTACGAGGCCACGCTGGATCTTTTGCACCGGCATCCGGACCTTGCCGGGATCTACGTCGCCGGGGGCGGAATGGAAGGTGCGATCGCGGCGCTGCGCGAGACCCGCAATCCCGGAAAAGTGAAGCTCGTGGTCAATGAGCTGATCGCCGACAGTCGCGACGGCTTGTCCGACCAATATGTGACCATGGTGATTGCCACACCGCTTTCGGACCTCTGCGATGCGCTTGTCGACTACATGGTGAAAGCCGCAGGCGGGGGGTCATCCCAAGCCCCGGGACAACATTTCCTCGAACCGCGTCTCTACATCCCGGAGTCCATCTTCTGATAATATTCGATCATCACCATGTGGTTTGGGTTCTATCGTGCTTGATAAATTCATGATGGAGCCGGATTGACCGAATCAATGGTCGCAGCGCAGGGTCCTGTTCATCCACGCGCGCGCACTGAAGGCGCCGAGGTCATTTGGAGGACTGACGATGAAATGGGCCTTGAACCATATGACGACGCCCAACCTGGGCTTTGAAGCTTTCCTCGACCTCGCCGTGAAGCTCGGTTGCGTTGGCGTTGAAGCGCGCAACGACATCGACCGCCCGTTGTTCGACGGGGTCGACCCGGCTGATGCCGGCGCGCTGGCTCGCGCCAGGGGTTTGCGCCTTGTCGGTCTCAGTCAGGTCTACCCGTTCAACACCTGGTCCGCGGCGATCGCACAAGAGGTGCGCGACCTGATCGCGACCGCGAAGGCAGCCGGGGCCGAGACGATCAGCCTCATTCCGCGCAACGACGGAACCCAGACCGGCGAAGGCGAGCGCCAGGCCAATCTGCGCCTCGCGATGAAGGAAGTGCTGCCGATGCTGGACGCGGCCGACATGATCGCCCTCGTCGAACCGCTCGGCTTTCCCATCTCTTCGCTGCGCCAGAAGTCGGAACTGGTCGACACCATCGAGGCGCTCGGTGCGGCGCACCGGTTCAAACTGGTGCACGACACGTTCCATCATACTCTCGCGGGCGGCGGAGCCTACTACCCCGAACATACCGGGATCGTGCATATCTCGGGGGTCGTCGATCCGCAGGTGTCGGTCGCGGAAATGCAGGACGCCCACCGGGTGCTGATCGACGCGCGGGACCGGCTCGGCAACGTCGAGCAGATCCGCGACCTGCGCGCGCAGGGCTATGACGGCGTCTATTCCTACGAGTGTTTTGCACCCGAGACTCACGCGCTCGAAGACCCCTATACTGAAATCAAACGGTCGTTCGACTTCATCGAGTTGCAAATTCAGGCGAAAGCGGCGTGAGGATGGCGTCGGACACGGTCGTGGGGGGAGACGCGCCGGGGAACCGGGAGCGACAGAGGCTGACGTCATGAGATCAGATCCGACTCAGGCGGCGATATCGGCGGTGTTAGCGCCGTCCTTGCGCCAAACGGTTTTCGGCCTGCGGACACGCACCGCTCCTGCAACCGGTTGCAATAATACCTTGACGCGTGTCGCCACAGTTCACACAGTCGGGGAGGCCGCGCGGATCCGATCATCAACCCGCGGTACGGACGGCACGAAGGCGCGACCGTTTCGGCGGTCGTCATCGCGCCGGACATGATCCAACGTCACCGGGCACCATGCGCGCCGGGGGACGACGAGACTGCCTCTTCGGAGGCATCCGGCTAAAGGAACGGTGCGCCGGACACCACCAAGGGAGGAACCCAACCTATGAAAAAAATCCTGATTGCTGCCACCACTGTGGCGACACTGATGGGCATCGGCCGCTGTGGCTCAGAACATCGGCGCGACCATTTCGCGGTTCGACGACAACTGGCTGACCGTCATGCGCAACGGTATGACAGAACATGCCGACAGCCTCGAAGGTGTCAGCCTGCAAATGGAAGACGCCTCCGATGACCTGGCCAAGCAGATCGACCAGGTGACGAACTTCGTCGCGTCGGGCGTCGACGCGATCATCGTCAACATCGTCGACACATCCGCCGGCGCGGCGATCACCGAAGCCGCCGGCGATACGCCGCTGGTCTTCGTCAACCGCGAGCCCGACAACGTGGATGCACTGCCGCCGACGCAGGCTTTCGTGGCGTCGAACGAGATTGAGTCCGGCACGCTGTCGGCTTTCCAGGTGTGCAACAACCTGCGGGCCGAGGGCAAAGCCGGCGGCGCGCGCGGGTACCTGATGAACGGTCAGCTGTCCAACCAGGCGGCGGTCCAGCGGTCGAAGGACGTGCATGACGTCATCGGCATCGACATGTGCAACTTCATGACGCTGATCGACGAGCAGACCGCCAACTGGTCGCGCGACGAAGCCCAGGACCTCATGACCAACTGGATGTCGTCGGGTGAGCCGTTCGACTTCGTGCTCGCCAACAACGACGAAATGGCCATTGGCGCGATCCAAGCGATGAAAGCTGCGGGCATGGACATGGCCGACGTTCAGGTCGGTGGCGTTGACGCCAGCCAGGACGCTCTGCTGACCATGGAGGCCGGAGACTATGATGTCACCGTGTTCCAGGATGCATTCGGCCAGGGTGCGGGGTCGGTTGACACCGCAATCGCGCTGGCCAATGGCGAGACCGTCGACCAGAAAGTCTACATCCCGTTCGTCCTGGTGACCCCGGACAACATGGACGAATTCCTCAGCAAGAACTGAGTTGATCGAACTTTTCCGTGGCGGCTTTCTTCGCCGCCACGGAATTCGAGTTGACCGGCCGATCAACTGGCGGGCGAAAACAGGGACGTGACGCAAATGACAGATACGAGCCACGGCACTGGCGGACTGACTTTCGACAAGACCAAACGGTCCTGGCCAAATGAAATGAACATCCTGATCGCGCTGATCATCATCGTCGCGATCTTCGAGATCTTGGGGCAGGTCCTGCCCTATATGAACAACCAGAGCTTCCTCTTTGACACGCAGGACCGCTTCGGCACGATTTTCAACGAAGCGCGGCTCCAGATCATCATTCTGCAAGTCGCGATCATCGGAATCATCGCGCTTGGCGTGACCCAGGTCATCCTCACCGCCGGCATCGACCTTTCATCAGGTCCACTTGTTGCCGCGACGGCCATGATCGCGATGTCGTTTGCGCAAACCGAGCTTGTGAACGGCAACCCCAACCCGAAGGCGATCTTCGGCACCTGGGCGATGGACTTGCCGGTGATTGTCCCCGTCGTGATCGGCGTTTCATTCGGTGCTCTGATCGGGGCGATAAACGGGACATTCGTTGCCTTCTTCCGCATCCCGCCCTTCATCGCCACGCTGGGCATGTTCCTGTTCTGCCGCGGCATTGCGCTGTGGTGGTCGGCGGGCCGGCCGGTCTCGTTCCCGACCGAGAGCTACAAGTTCATCGGGTCGGGCATGATGCCCGTTGTCTGGTTCCTGTCGCTGGCGGCGGTCTTCCACGTTATCATGCGCTACACGGTCTATGGCAAACATACCTATGCAATCGGCTCGAACGAAGAAGCCGCGCGGATGTCGGGCATCAACGTCAAGCGGCATAAGGTCATGGTCTATATGATCGCCTCGATGCTGGCGGCCTTCGCGGGCGTCGTGCTGAGCGCGAAGATCCTCGACCGCACAGGCCGGGATGGGCGAGTTCTACGAACTGTTCGCCATCGCCATGGCCGTCATCGGCGGCATCTCTCTGCGCGGCGGGCGTGGCTCGATCATCGGCACCGTGCTCGGGGCCATGGTGCTCGGGGTTATCCGGTCCGGTTTTACCTATGTCAAACTGGACGGATCATATCAGCTGATGGCCATGGGCAGCATCATCGTCGCGGCGGTCATCCTCGACCAGTACCGCCAGCGCAACAGCGCTTGAAGATCAGGAGACACCGAAATGAGCGACGAAATTGTTCTGAAAACCGAAAACCTGACCAAGCATTACGGCGGGGTCCATGCGCTGGAAGGCGCCAACTTCACCATGACGAAAGGTGAACATGTGGCCATCATGGGCGACAACGGCGCGGGCAAATCGACCTTTGTGCGTCAGATCACCGGCGTGGAACAGCGCACGCGCGGCAAGGTCTGGCTCTACGGCGAGGAAGTGGATTTCGCCGGCCCGCTGGATGCGCGCGAGGCCGGAATTGAGACCGTGTTCCAGACGCTGGCACTGGCCGACGATCTCGACGTGCCCGACAACCTGTTCCTGGGGCGTGAAATCACCAAATTCGACTGGCTCGGGCCGTTCCGCTTTCTCGACTACAAGGCGATGCGCGAGGCGACGATGGCCGGTCTGGAAAAGACGGCCGTGAAAATCCCCAACATCAGGAACACCATCCGCAACATGTCCGGCGGCCAGCGGCAATGTGTGGCCATCGCGCGCACCGCGACCTTCCATTCGCGACTGACGATCATGGACGAACCGACGGCGGCGCTTGGCGTGCAGGAAACCGCGCAGGTCGAGAACATCATCAGGACGCTGAAAGAGGCGGGCGAACCGCTGATCCTGATCAGCCACAACATGCGGCAGGTGATGGATCTGGTCGACCGGATCATCGTGTTCCGCCGCGGCCGGATCGTCGCCAACCTGCAACAAGGAAGAAACCGACGGTCAGGACGTGGTCGCCTATATCACCGGCGCCAAGACCGGCGAAGGTTACGAAGACGCCGCCTGATTCTCCCGGCGTCCCGGCTCCGGCCGGGGCGCACCCTCCGTCAACCGGCGGTGCGCCGCCTTTGCAGGAAACAACCATGACCGTGAAATTTGCTGTCCTGGGCGCTGGCCGCATCGGCCAGGTCCATGCGCGAGCTATTGCCTCCGTGCCGGGCGCCGCGCTCGTCGCCATCGCCGAGCCGAACGAGAAAGCCGCCGAAGCCGCGCGCGCGACGTTCGGCTGCGAGATCCGCAGCATCGACGACTGCGCGGCAGCCGGAGATGTCGACGCGGTGGTGATCTGCACACCGACCAACACCCATGCCGATCTGATCGAGCAATTCGTCCGCGCCGGCAAAAAGGTGTTCTGCGAAAAGCCCGTCGATCTCGACGTCGATCGGGTGCGCCAGGCGCTCGACGTGGTGAAGGCCGCAGGCGGCACGCTCATGGTCGGTTTCCAGCGCCGCTTCGATCCCGATTTCATGGCGCTCAAAGCGGCTATCGACGAAGGCCGTATCGGCGGTGTGGAGATGATCACGCTCACCTCGCGCGACCCCGGCCCGCCGCCCTACGACTACATCAAGGTCTCCGGCGGCATCTTTCGCGACATGACGATCCACGATTTCGACGTGGCCCGCTGGTTGCTCGGCGAAGAGGTCGCCACCGTGCAGGCCGCCGCGTCGGTGCTGACCGATCCCGAGATCGGCAAGCTCGGCGATTACGACAGCATCAATGTCATCCTCACCACGGCGAGCGGCAAGCAATGCACCATCACCAACACCCGCCGCGCCACCTATGGCTATGACCAGCGCATCGAGGTGCACGGGTCGAAGGGCAGCGTCTCGGCCGAGAACCACCGCGAGGCGAACATCGAGATCGCCAACGCCGAGGGCTACCTGCGCCCGCCGCTCCTGAACTTCTTCATGAGCCGCTACGTCACCGCCTACGCCAACGAAATTGCGGCCTTCGTCAAGGCGGTTGCCGAGGGCACGACGCCGCCGACCACCGGTGAGGACGGGCTCAAAGCGCTCGAACTGGCGATGGCCGCGCTCGAGTTCGTCAAGACCGGCAAAACCGTCAAATTGACCTAGAGGAGGACATCATGCGCATCGCCCTGGATCCGTTCATGCACCGCCATTTGCCGTTGGAGGCACTGGCGCCGAAAGCCAAGGAACTGGGCTATGACTGGATCGAGCTCAGCCCGCGAGAAGACTTCTTTGAGTGGTTCAAGCGCGCCCGCGTTTTTCCGGACCGCATCAAGACCTTCAAGAAAAGCCTGAAGGATCACGGCGTGGGCATTGCCAGCCTGCTGCCGATGTACCGCTGGGCAAGCCCGGACGAGGACGAACGGCAAGCGGCCGTGGCCAACTGGAAGCGCGCCATCGAGGTCTGTGTCGAGATGGAAGTCGACACGATGAACTCCGAGTTCGGCCGCGGCCCGCACCCCGACAAGGGCAGCTGCTGCCCGTCCTGTCACGGCGGCGGCGCGATGACCGAGAGCGCCGAGACCAGCTGGTGGCGGTCGATGGAAGAACTGGTGCCGGCCTTCGAGCGCGAGGGTATCAACCTCAATATCGAACCGCACCCCGAGGACTGGACCGAGACCCTCCAGCCGTCGGTCGACATCATCCGCACCATCAACTCGCCGAATGTCGGGTTCCTCTACTGCACCCCGCACAGCTTCTATTTCGGAGACGACAACCGGGCGATGCTGCTGGAGTGCGCCGACGTGCTGCGGCATGTGCATATCGCCGACACGTTCAACCACAAGGCCAGCTCGGGCCTGCGCTACATCATCAACCCGCCGGGCTCGAATGCGCGCGTGCACCAGCACCTGGACATGGGCCAGGGCGAGGTGCCGTGGGACGTGGTGTTCGAGACCCTGGGCGAGATCGGCTTCGACGGGATCATGACCGTCTGCGTCTTCGCCTGGGAGGAACGCGCAGATGACAGCGCCCGGGTGAACCTCGAGAAGATCAACGGCTACCTGGCGAAGTATTTCAAAAAGTGACCGGCCACCCGCCGGGACCCGCGCGGCAAACCTTGATGGGACCAGACGAATGACAGACGACCTCAGAATTGGCGTGATCGGCACCGGCATGATCGGCCAGGACCACATCCGCCGGATCTCCGAAGTGCTTTCGGGCGCCCGGGTGACCGCCGTTGCCGACGTCGATCGCGCCCGCGCCGAAGAAGTGGCCGCCAGGCGCGGCGCCAAAGTCTGCGATGACGCGGCCAGCCTGATTGCCTCCGACGACGTCGATGCCGTGCTGGTCTGCTCCTGGGGGCCGGCGCATATCGAGGCGGTGCTCCCCGGCCTCGAGGCCGGCAAACCGCTCTTTGTCGAAAAGCCGCTGGCGGTCAGCCAGGACGATTGTCTGAAGATCATCGACGCCGAGGTGAAGCTGGGTAAGCGGCTGATCCAGGTCGGCTACATGCGCCGCTACGACGCCGCATATGCCGCCCTCAAGAAGACCATCGACAGCGGGGCCATCGGCGCCCCGCTGATGTATCACGCGGCACACCGCAACGCGCGCGTGCCGGCGGATCTCTACACCGACGACATGGCCGTGGCCGATACAATGGTGCACGACATCGACGTCGCCCGCTTCCTGCTCGACGACGAAGTCGCCCGGATCCGGGTGATCGCCGGCAGGAAGAACTCGATCGGTGGCAAGCTGCGCGACCCGATCCTCGGCGTGATGGAAATGGCGGGCGGCGCGGTGGTGACCGTCGAGGTCTCGGTCAATATCCAATACGGCTACGACATCCGCGGCGAGGTTTCAGGCGAGAAGGGCACGGCGGAACTCGCGGAGTTGAACCACGTGGTGGTCAAATCCGGCGACAGCTTCTCCGGTCGTGTGCCGGCTGACTGGCGCGAACGCTTCATCGAGGCCTACGACACCGAGCTGCAGGACTTCATCAACGAGGCGAAACTGGGCGGGGTCACCGGCCCCTCGGCGTGGGATGGCTACGCGATCCAGGTCGTCTCGGACGCTGGGATCAAGGCTGCGGCCTCGGGCAAGATCGTCGCCTGCGAGATGGTTGAGAAACCGGCCCTTTACAATTGAGACGAGCGAGTGACTTCATGACCAAATCTTTGGACGTCATCACGATCGGCCGGGCCGGTGTGGACCTTTACGGAAGCCAGGTTGGCGGGCGGTTGGAAGACATGGGGTCGTTCGACAAGTATATCGGCGGCTCCCCGACGAACATTGCCTGTGGCACGGCGCGGCTGGGGTTGAAGTCGGCGCTGATCTCCCGGGTGGGCGACGAGCACATGGGTCGGTTCATCCGCGAGCAGCTGGTGCGCGAAGGGGTCGACGTGCGCGGGGTCAAGACCGATCCCGAGCGGCTGACCGCGTTGGTGATCCTCGGGATCCGCGACCAGGAGAGCTTTCCACTCATTTTCTACCGCGAGAACTGCGCCGACATGGCGCTGCGTGAGGACGACATATCCGAGGACTTCATCGCCGAGGCCCGCGCGGTTGTGGCGACGGGCACGCATCTGAGCCACGTCAACACCGAAGCCGCGGTGCTGAAGGCGCTGACGCTCGCCCGCAAACACGGCGCGCAGACGGCGCTCGACATCGACTACCGGCCGAACCTCTGGGGGGTCGCGGGGCACGGCGAGGGCGAGAGCCGGTTCGTGGCCTCGAGAATCGGTGACGGCGAAGCTGCAATCGACGCTGCACCACTTCGACCTGATCGTCGGCACCGAGGAGGAGTTCCACATCGCCGGCGGCTCGACCGACACGATCGAGGCACTGCGCGCGGTGCGCAAGGTGTCGAAGGCGACGCTGGTGTGCAAACGTGGGCCGATGGGCGCGGCGGCCTTCACCGGCGATATCCCCGCGAGCCTCGACGACGGCGAAGCCGGTCCGGGCTTCCCGATCGAAGTGTTCAACGTGCTGGGCGCCGGCGACGGGTTCATGTCGGGTCTCCTCAAGGGCTGGCTTGACGGCGAAGACTGGCCCACCGCGCTCAAATACGCCAATGCCTGCGGGGCCTTCGCGGTCAGCCGCCACGGCTGCACCCCGGCCTATCCAAGCTGGGAAGAGCTCCAGTTCTTCTTCGGACGCGGTATCGTCCGCAAGGACCTGCGCAACGACGCCGAGCTCGAACAGGTGCACTGGGCGACCAACCGGAAAGGCGACCTCAGCACCTTGCGGGTCTTCGCCTTCGACCACCGGATTCAGATGGAAGAGATGGCGGGCGCGAGCCCGGAGAAGATCGGGGCGTTCAAGGCGCTCTGCCTGCAAGCGGCCCTCGACGTCGCCGATGGCCGCCCCGGTCACGGCATTCTCTGCGATGGCCGGCTTGGGCGGGATGCCCTCTACAAGGCCGAAGGCACCGGGCTCTGGATCGGGCGGCCGGTCGAGTGGCCCGGATCGCGGCCACTGATGCTGGAACCGGAGCTGGGGCCGGACCTCGGGGGGCTTCGCGAATGGCCACGGACCCAGGTGGTGAAGTGCCTGTGTTTTGCGCATCCGGACGATACGCCCGAGACCTGGGGCCAGCAGGAGGCGACGGTGCTGCGGCTGTTCGAGGCGACGCGAACCAACGGACTCGAGTTCCTGCTTGAAGTGATCCCGTCGAAGGTGGCGCCGGTCGACGATGACACGACCCCGCAGGTTATCCAGCGGTTCTACGACCTCGGCGTCACGCCCGACTGGTGGAAGCTCGAGCCGTTCAAGACCGACGCCGCCTGGCAGAAGGTGGTGGACGCGATCGAACGCAACGACCCGCGCACGCGGGGGATCGTGGTGCTGGGGCTCGACGCACCGGAGGCGGAACTTGCCGCCGCCTTCGCACGCGCGGCGAAACAGCCACTGGTGAAGGGCTTTGCGGTCGGCCGCACGATCTTCGGCAAGGTGGCCCGCGACTGGATGGCGGGCAACATCACCGATGGCGAGGCGGTCGAGTGCATGGCGGGGAACTACGCGCGGCTCTGTGCCGTGTGGGACAAAGCCCGGGCGGCGGCTCATGGCTGAACGGTACTCTGAGTATTTGGGCCAAGATGAAAGACCAGGGGTCTTTCGGGAGGAAGGGACAGGCGCATGGAAACGATCCGGCTGACCGCCGCGCAGGCGATGGTGAAGTGGCTCTCGGTGCAGACCAACGAAGAGGGTGAACGGTTCATCGAGGGGATCTGGGCGATCTTCGGTCATGGCAACGTGGCGGGGCTGGGCGAGGCGCTCTACCACGCGCAGGACAGCTTCCCGACCTGGCGCGGCCAGAACGAGCAGACCATGGCGCATGCAGCGATTGCCTATGCCAAGACCAGGCGCAGAAAGCGGGCGCAGGCGGTGACAAGCTCGATCGGGCCGGGGTCCACCAACCTGGTGACGGCGGCGGCGCTGGCGCATGTGAACCGGCTGCCGGTGCTGCTCATTCCGTCCGATATTTTCGCGGGCCGCGGCCCCGACCCGGTGTTGCAACAGATCGAGGACTTCGACGACGGCACGGTGAGCGCGAACGACACCTTGCGCCCGGTGAGCCGCTACTTCGACCGGATCATGCGGCCCGAGCAGATCATGACTGCGTTGCCCCGTGCGCTCCAGATGATGACCGATCCGTCCAATTGCGGCCCCGCCACGCTCGCCTTCCCGCAAGACGTGCAGGCCGAAGCCTGGGATTACCCCGCCCAGTTCTTCGAACCGAAGGTCTGGCGGATCCGCCGGCCGGAGCCCGACCCGCGCGAAGTGGCGGAGGTGGTGACCCTGCTGAAGGCAGCTCAAAAGCCGATGATCGTCTCGGGCGGCGGGGTGGTCTATTCGGAGGCGGAGGCGGAGCTCCTGGCCTTTGCGAAGAAACACACCATTCCGGTGGTCGAGACCCAGGCCGGCAAGGGGGCGATCTCCTGGGAAGAGCCGCTCAATTTCGGCTCGCCCGGCGTGACGGGCTCGGCCGTGGCCAATGACGTGGCCGCCGAGACCGACCTGGTGATCGGCGTGGGCACGCGGTTCCAGGACTTCACCACCGGGTCGTGGACGGTGTTCTCGAACCCGGGCCGCAAGCTGGTGTCGATCAACCTCGCGAGCTACGACGCGGCCAAGCACGGCGCGCTGCCGCTGGTGGCCGATGCGCGCCAGGCGATCCGGGCGATCGATGCGGCACTCGGCGACATGGCCTATGCCGACCAGGACAAGGGCCGGCGCGCCGCCTGGTTCGACGCCACCGATGCGCTCTGCGCCGCGCCCAACCACGACGATTTGCCGACCGACGCCCAGGTGATCGGCGCGGTCCAGCGTCAGGCCCAGCCCAACACCGTGGCGATGTGCGCTGCGGGCTCGATGCCGGGCTATCTGCAGGTGCTCTGGCGGGCAACCCCCGGCGGCTACCACATGGAATACGGCTACAGCTGCATGGGCTACGAGGTGGCCGGCGCGATGGGGATCAAGCTCGCCGATCCTTCAAAGGAGGTGATCTGCTTCGTCGGCGACGGCAGCTACATGATGGCCAACTCCGAGCTCGCCACCGCGGTGATGCGCCGGGTGCCGTTTACGATCGTGCTCACCGACAACCGCGGTTTCGGCTGCATCAACCGGCTGCAGATGGGCTGCGGCGGGGCGGAGTTCAACAACCTCTACGCCTCGGCCAATGTCGCGCAGCAACCGCAGATCGACTTCGTCGCGCACGCAGCGAGCATGGGCGCCCATGCCGAGAAGGCCGCCAACATCGCCGAGCTGGAAGCCAAGATCGTTGAGGCGCGTGGCCGCGACATCCCCACCGTCATCGTCATCGACACCACCCCCTATCCGGACCGCGAGGAGGGCGGCCACTGGTGGGACGTCGCGGTGCCTGAAGTCTCCGAGCGCCGCGAGGTCAACGAGGCGCGCGAGAAATATGTCGGCATGACTATCAAACAGCGGATCAATTGAACCGTCCCACAACGGGGCGAGAGACAGGACGAAGGCCATGATACTCTACGGCAGCAACCCCATCGCCTGGGCCAATGACGACGACCAGTCCATCGGCGCCGACATCGCCACGGACCGCATCCTCGACGAGGCCGGTCGGCAGATCGGCTTCGACGGGATCGAAAACGGCCACCGCTGGCCAGAGGATCCGGTGGAGCTCAGAGAAAAACTCGCAGGCTTTGGGCTCAAGTGGATCTCCGGGTGGTATTCGACGGAGCTGCTCACCCGTTCCGTCGACGACGAGATCGCCGCCTTCCAGCCGCATCTGGCCAAACTCAAGGAGAACGGGTCGCGTGTCTGCGTGACCTGCGAAACATCGAACACCGTGCACGGGAGCCCCGACACGCCGGTGAACGACAAGCCGGTGCTGACGGCGGACGAAATGGAAGCCTTCGGCGCCAAGATGGAAGCCTTTGCCGAGTACATGGCTGCCCAGGGCATCGACCTCACCTACCATCACCACATGGGCACCGTGGTCGAAAGCCCCGCCGAGATCGACGCCTTCATGGCGGCGACCGGCCCCGCGACCAAGCTGCTGTTCGACGCGGGCCACTGCTATTTCGGTGGTGGCGATCCGGTGGAGGTTCTGAAGAAACATGTGGGGCGGGTGCAGCATTTCCACGCCAAGAACGTCCGGGCCCCGATCGCGAAACGGGTGCGCGACGAGGGGCTCTCATTCCTCGCGGGCGTGCTCGCGGGCGCCTTCACCGTGCCGGGCGACCAGGAGGGCGCCATCGACTTCGCCCCGCTCATGGCTGTCCTGGCCGACGCCGGCTATGGCGCAGACACCGACCGCTGGCTGGTGATCGAGGCCGAGCAGGATCCGGACGTGCGCAACCCGCTCCTCTACCAGACCCTCGGCCTCGCCACCCTCAAACGCCTGGCGCGTGCGGCGGGGCTCGACAGGGGATGAGACCATGCGCGCGCGCCCCGGCCGTTTCGGTGCGCGGGACCGGCACGTTTGGTCCCGGCGGGAGCGGCGGGTGACGTCGAAGCTGCCGCCCGCCCCGTGCGGCGTGGCCTGCGCCAACGAGAAAAACGACCGGGTCCAGGATGTGAAGGAGAACGACGAATGAGCTACTACACCGAAGCCGACTGCAAAATCGACGATTTTGCACGCCTTTGCGGGCAGGTCATCGACGCCGGCGACCTGGCTTTCACCGACCACGTTGCACAAAACGTGCCCATCTACGACGCCGCGACGCTCGGGGCGGCCCTGGGCGATCCGATCCTTCGCCGCGCGCTCATGGCGGAATGGGTCCGGGTGCTGGGCGAAAGCGCCGGGGCTCTGGTATTGAAGGGCGCGGTCGATCCGGGTGCCGTCGATGCGGCCACGGCGGTCTTCGACCGGATCATTGCCGACCAGGGCAGCGGCAGTGGCGATCACTTCGCGAAGGCGGGGGCCAACGCGAGGATCTGGAACAGCTTGCAGAAGCTCTGCCTGGCCGATCCGGATGCCTTCGCCCGCTATCACGCCATCCCCGCCATCGACGCGGTGGCCGAGGCCTGGCTCGGCCCCGGCTACCAGTTGACCGCGCAAGTCAACCTTGTGCGCCCCGGCGGCGCGGCGCAGGAGGGGCACCGAGACTATCATCTCGGCTTCATGTCCAATGAACAGGTCTCCGCCTATCCTGTTCATGCCCATCACCTGTCGCCGGTGTTGACCCTGCAGGGCGCGGTGGCCCACTGCGACATGCCGGTGGAAAGCGGGCCGACCAAGCTCCTGCCGTTCAGCCAGGCCTACGGGCCGGGATACCTTGCATACCGGCTGCCGGCCTTTCGCGATTTCTTCGAGACGAACTACATCCAGGTGCCGCTGGAGAAGGGCGATGCGCTGTTCTTCAGCCCGGCTCTGTTCCATGCCGGCGGCGACAACCAGAACCGGCGAGGTTCAGCGTCTGGCCAACCTGTTGCAGGTGTCGTCGCCGATGGGCCGGTCGATAGAGGCGGTCGACCGGGTGGCGATGGTGCAGGCGCTTTATCCGGTGCTGGCGACCGAAGAGTTCGCGCCCGGGGCGCGCGCGGCCGTGATTGCTGCCGCGGCCGAAGGCTACGCTTTCCCCACCAATCTCGACACCGACCCGCCGGTGGCCGGGCTGGCGCCGG
The DNA here is from genome assembly GCA_963752895.1 of uncultured Alphaproteobacteria bacterium. GTDB lineage: Bacteria > Pseudomonadota > Alphaproteobacteria > Rhodobacterales > Rhodobacteraceae > CAVWAE01. The sequence goes on along the minus strand of CAVWAE010000016.1, from coordinate 103,227 downwards.
AGAGCATGGCCGCGATGATGGCCCGCATGCTGGACGCGGGCGAAACGCAGGCGAACTTCGCCGCAGCGCTCGACGCCTGGACGGCGCGCCGCGCACCCTGACAAGAAAGGATAAAAAACATGCCCGATCTACTGGTGAAACCCGCCGGCACGCATGGCCATGTGCACGACATCACGCCCGCACGCGCGACAACCCCGCTGTCGCCCGACTGGGGTTACGTGGGCTTCGGGCTCTACCGGCTCGCCCCCGGCGAGGTGGCCACCGAAGCGACCGGCGACCGCGAGGTGATCCTGGTGCTCATCGAGGGCAAGGCGGGGGTGACCGCCGCCGGGCAGGACTGGGGCGAGATGGGCGACCGGATGGATGTCTTCGAAAAGACCCCGCCGCATTGTCTCTACGTGCCGAACGGGCAGCAGTGGACGGCCACCGCCACGACCGATTGTACGCTGGCGGTCTGCGCGGCGCCGGGCAAGGGCGGCCATGAGGCCCGGCGCCTCGGCCCCGACGGCATCACGCTGACCGAACGTGGCAAGGGCACCAACACCCGCTACATCAACAACATCGCGATGGAAGACGCCGATGTCGCGGACTCGCTCCTGGTGACCGAGGTCTTCACCCCGAACGGTCACTGGAGTTCCTATCCAAGCCACCGCCACGATGAAGACGACTTCCCCCGCATCACCTACCTCGAAGAGACCTACTACCACCGGCTCGACAAGCCCGGCGCCTGGGGCGTGCAGCGGGTCTATACCGAGGACGGGTCGCTCGACGAATGCATGGCGGTGCGGGACGGCGACGTGGTGCTGGTGCCGCGCGGCCACCACCCCTGTGCCGCCCCCTACGGCTTCGAGATGTACTACCTCAATGTCATGGCCGGCCCCCGGAGAAACTGGAGATTCGTCCCCGACCCGGCCTCGGCATGGATCATGGAGCGCGATGGGTGAAACGCGCGACGTCGGGGCGTTTCCCGGCGTGCGGCTGATACCGGCGGCCTGGTGACCTCCGCGACAGCGCAACTCATGCTCGCCGCCTTTCTGGCGCGCGCCGGCGGGATCCTTTCGCTCAATGCGCAGATGGGGCTGCCGGCTCCTGTTCATGGGCCGCCGGTTTTGCCTGGCGGGGCGCGTCGTCGGCGCAACCCTGCCAAGGGTTGAGCCTTGGATCGGACAACCGGCGCATTGCGGATCGGGGCGTCAGCGTCCGTTTGGGCCGTAACGATGGAGCTCTTGACGCCGGGGCTCGCGCGGCCCGGACGCCCGGGTGTCTCATCGTTCATCACCGCTTCCGGAAACCTGATCGTTCCGGTGTTCGGCGCAATGCTCTTTGGCTGGGCTTTCCACAGGACGACGGGATGCGCGCTGCTCGGTCTGAGTTTGCGCGGCGTTCAGGTTCGAAGCGCGGGAGTCGGGAGGCGTCAGCCGTAATGCGCGACCGGCGTTCCCGCCAATGCGGAGATATTGAGCAGCCCCCTGGCCGTGATCGACGGCGTCACGATGTGGGCAAGGTTGCCCATCCCCATGAGGATCGGGCCGACCTCCAGCGCATTCGCCCGCGTCTTCAGGACGTTGCGTACCGCGGACGCCGCGTCGGTCGAGGCGAAGATCAGCACGTTGGCGGGCCCGGTGAGCCTCGAATTGGGGAAGATGCGGGCGCGCAGCTCGGGGTCGAGTGCGGCGTCGACGGTCATTTCGCCCTCGTAGACAAACCCCGGCGAGCGGCGGTCGAGTATGTCGAGCGCCCCGCGCATGGCCGCGCCTGACTTCGTGTCGAGATTGCCGAATTGCGAGCTCGAACACAGGGCGATCTCGGGGACGAGGCCGAAGCGGCGAACGTGGCGGGCCGCGCCGATGGCGTGCGCGACGATCTGTTCGGGCGTCGCCTCGGAATGGATATGGGTGTCGGCGATGAACAGGGGCCCATCCTCGAGGACCATCAGCGAAAGCGCGCCAATCGGCTGCCGTTCGGGCGTGCCAAGGATCTGTGTCACGTAATTGAGGTGCCACAGATACTGGCCGAAAGTGCCGCAGATCAGCGAGTCAGCGTCGCCCTGCTGCACCGCGACGGCCGCGATCGCGGTGGTGTTTGTGCGCAGGATTGCCTTGGCGAGATCTGGCGTCACGCCACGGCGCTGCATGATCTCGTGGTAGCTGTTCCAGTAGTCGCGGTAACGCGGATCATTCTCCGGGTTGACGATCTCGAAGTCGTGGCCCGAACGCATTGGCAGACCGGCGCGTTCGGCGCGCGCCTCGATCACCTCGGGCCGCCCGATCAGGATCGGCCTGTCGGTCATCTCCTCGATCATCGCGTTGGCGGCGCGCAACACACGTTCATCTTCGCCCTCGGCAAAGACGATCCGGCGGGTCGCGGTGGCGGCGGCGTCGAACACCGGGCGCATGATCAGCGCCGAGCGGAAGACCGAGCCTTCCAGGCGTTGGCGATAGGCCGGCAGATCCTCGATCGGGCGGGTTGCGACACCGGAGGCCATCGCGGCGCGGGCGACCGAACAGGCGACGATGCCGACGAGGCGCGGGTCGAACGGTTTCGGGATCAGGTAGTCGGGGCCGAAAGTCATCTGTTCGCCCTGGTAGGCTGCCGCCGCCTCGGCGGAGGTGGTCGAACGGGCCAGGTCGGCGATCCCCTCGACGCAAGCCAGCTTCATCGCCTCGTTGATCTCGGTGGCGCCGACATCGAGCGCACCGCGGAAGATGAAGGGAAAACAGAGCACGTTGTTGACCTGGTTCGGGTAGTCCGACCGGCCGGTGGCGATGATCGCGTCCGGCGCCGCCGCGCGGGCCAATTCGGGCAGGATTTCGGGCGTCGGGTTCGCGAGTGCGAAGATGATCGGGCGCGCGGCCATTTTCGCGACCATTTCCGGCGTCAGCACGCGTGGCCCGGACAGGCCGAGGAACAGGTCGGCCCCCGCGATCACGTCGGTCAATCCGGCGGGCAGGGTGCCCTGGGCATAGGCTGCCTTCTGCGGGGTCATGTCGGCCTCGCGCCCCGCGTGGACCAGCCCGTGCAGATCGCAGAGCCAGACGTTTTCGCGCTTCACCCCCAGGGTCAGCAGAATGTCGAGGCAGGCGATCCCCGCGGCCCCGCCGCCAGTGGAGACCACCTTGATTTCGTCGAGCCGCTTGTCCGCCACCTTGAGCGCGTTGATCGCCGCCGCGCCGACAACGATCGCCGTGCCGTGCTGGTCGTCGTGGAACACCGGGATGCCCATCCGTTCCCGGCAGATCTTCTCGACGATGAAACAATCCGGCGCTTTGATGTCTTCGAGGTTGATTGCGCCAAAGGTGGGTTCGAGCGCGCAGATCAGATCGGCGAGGCGATATGGGTCGGGTTCGTCCAGTTCGATGTCGAAACAGTCGATATTGGCGAATTTCTTGAACAGGACCGCTTTGCCTTCCATCACCGGTTTCGACGCGAGCGCTCCGATATTGCCAAGCCCGAGCACGGCGGTGCCGTTTGTGACCACGCCGACCAGATTGCCCCGCGCGGTGTAACGCGCCGCGGTGTCGGGGTCGGATTTGATCTCGACACAGGCCTCGGCGACCCCCGGCGAATATGCGCGCGCCAGATCGCGGCCGTTTGCCATCGGCTTGGTTGCGCGGATCTCCAACTTTCCCGGTTTGGGAAATTCATGGTAATCCAACGCGGCCTGACGCAGGGCGTCTTGCTTCTTTTCGTCCATTCCGATCCGCTCGCTATCGATTTAGTTCAACACTAAACCATCTCCCGGTATCGATACCTTCGGTCGGCCCGAAAGTCTATCAACACCGCAGCATGGACGGGCTGAACGGCAGCGCGGCCCCACCGGCAGACACCGCGCGCCAAGCCCGTCCGTTCGGGAAAAGGGCCTGTGCCGGGGGGCTATCGGTTGCTTTCAAGGGCATCCCTGGAGGAGCCCGCGGGCCTGCTTGCCGGTCATCGTTTTTACCCGGTCAGACGCCCGGCGCCAAGTCGACGGGGCCATCGCGCCCAGTCCAGACTTTTCAACATGTTGCCGGTTGGTCGCGCGGAAACACCGGACCACATATGCCGGACAAACCGTCGCTGCCCAGCGGGTCCAGCTGCGCGCATTGGAAAGCGCGGCGACGGTTGACGAGGCAGCGGCGCGCGTTACGGGTTTTCCAGAGCGCGCGCCATGTGCCCAGCCAGGGTCTTCACATGCGGTGGTTCCAACATCGTCAGGTGACCGCCAGGTACGTCGACGACTTCGTATCCCCCGAGGGCCACGCTTTGCCAACCGAGCCCGCTGCGGATGGCGTCCTCGGTGTCGAAGAAATTCTCGTTCGACCGGTAGACGGTGAACGGCACCGCGAGCGGTTTCGGTTGGTAGCTGGACACCACGAGCTCGTTCGACGCGATGAAATCATCGCCGCCGCGGATTTCGATCCTCTCGCCGGTCTCGGCGCGCCGCTTCATCTTTTCGGCGATCCAAGCGTGGCGGACGACCTGGATCTTGTTGTAGACGGCGATTGGGATCGAACCGTAGCCACGGTGCCGAACGGTCTGGATATTCGCTTGCAGCCGCCCGAGCCCGGTATGACCGTCGCGCCCGTCGGGGCCGGCGGCGTCAAAAAGGGCGAATTGGCCGATCTCGCGCCCCGCCTTGTTGAGCAACCATGCCAGTTCCCAGGCGAAGTAAGCCCCGAGCGACACCGCGGCGATATGCACCGGCCCGTCCGGTTGGAAGTCCTGGATCTCTTCGAAATAACGCTTTGCGGTTTCCTCGACGCCGATAGGCTTGTCGCGGGCCAGCAAACCATATGTGACACCGATCACTGGCTGATCGGGCCCGAACTCGTCGGACAGCGCCTTGTAGTAACTTGCGCGCCCTCCGAGGATATGCACAGCGAACAGCGGCGGTTTGTGTCCCTTGGGCTGAATTGCGTAAATCATGACCCGGCCCCAAATCCCTTGTTCGGTCCGGTCGAGCCGTGCGGCACGATGTCGGCCGCAATGGCCTTGAGGTTTTTGCAAAACGCGCCGGAAATCGGCGAGCCGGTCAATGGTTTCACGGGCGTGTGGTCCCTTGCTTCAAATACACGGCGCCATGCAAGGGAAACAATCTGGCATTGATGTGGTCCCTGTGTCGCGCATTTAGGGACTGAGGTATTTTTGCAACGTCAGGAGGCGAGCCAAGATGCTGGGTCGGGGCGGAAGTGCGCCGCCGTGACCCCGCCTCCCGGTGCGCCGCAACGCCAGGCGGACGGGTGACGCGCTCCGCCGGACCGGCGGCAGGGCGTCGTCGCAGAAGCTCCTCAAGCAGATCAGTCGTCCTTGCCGTCACTGAAAGCGTCGCCAGCCCCGAGCCGGTCACTGGCATCGGCGACGACGTCAAGATCTTTGCGCGCCTCGAACATCGGCTCGATCAGCTTCTTCATCGCGAACAGCGCCTTGGCCGCGTAGTCGCCGACATTCTCGATGTCGTTGCGCTCGTAGGACGTGGTTGCCGGCTGCACGAGATCGGCAAAGCGCGCCGCGGCGGTCCAATGGAAGTCGTGCACGGCGACAGTTTCCAGGGTCTGCCAGGCCTCGATCCTCCGGTTGCGGTGCTGCGGCGGGCAAACGGGTTGCCGCCGGCCCAGAAGGTCATCTTCTCGTCCGGGGACGTGCTCTGGGTGCCGTCGAAATCGAGCGTGCGCCTGGGTTCTCGAGCACCTCGACCACGCAGCTGACCGGCATCGAGAATGCACCCCGTCGGCCATCCAGGCCGCGCCTTCCACCGTTGTGCCGCCACACGGCAGGCCGATCCGGCCCAGCATCGCGGCCACTTTGTCCAGCATCCAATGCGATAGCGCGCCGTGGTGCTGGAACCGGATCGACCAGCCCGAGCCCGGCATGGTGCAGTGCGGGGCGTAGTGTTTCGCTACCTCGACGATCGTCACGTCCGGTCCGTGGGTGTCGGAGACGCGGTTAAGTCGCCCGCCGCGAGGTCAAGCGTAATGTCCCAACTCTAGCGCACGAAGTCATCGGCGCCGCGGGTTTCGACGTGCGTGCCGTGGGCCGCCCTCGAGATCGGCGATGCGTACCAACGGGGACTTGCTGCGCGAGGGCGACTGGGCGCTGTCAAGGCGCCTTCGAGCTGGTGCGGTGGGGCTCATCGAGCTCGGCCCGCAGGTCGAGGTGGAAGCCGATGTGATCGGGGGTAGACGAACGATCCGCACCTGATCGTGACCCTGCACGGGATCGGGTACACCTTCCTCGGGTCCGCTCGGGGCGAGGCGCCGGTCGGGGCAGGGGGCCGACGCCTCGGATCTCGGGATCCGGCCGACTTGTCAGCGCCGTGGGAAGCTGGGCCGGATGACCCCCGGGGGGCCGGGGTTACCGGGCGTCGTTTGCAGCGGCAAGGAGCGCCAGCCACACGTCACCGTGGCACCGCGCACCGGCGGGGCAGCTGCACGCGAGGTCATGTCCCGAAAGCGCACGATGTGCGAGGGTTCTGAGGGCCTGCTGCTCCGGGCGCCGAATCCAGCCGGCGAAGAGATCGACGACATCGTCCCGGGTCATCGGGTGCCCGTGGTCCGGATGCGGATCGCCGATCCGGAAAGGGTTGCCCCAGCGGCTCGGCCGGGCGATCGACTTCGCGCCGGCCGGCAACTTCCCCTCGAACCGGGTCCAGTGGATGCGGCCGGGCGTCATCTCGGCGTCGCCGTGATGGGTCGGCGGGCACGCGGCAGCCTTCCGGGAGCGCCGTCGCAAATGACGCCGCCCTCGGCGTCCAGCCGTCGTTGCGGGGTTCGTGCCACGAGATCCTCCCGTCGCGGAGTGTGAACCCGGACGGCGTCACGGGTCAATCTGACGCTCGGGCGAGGCGCGCACGAAACCGATCAAGGAAAAGGTGGCTGCGGCGACTAAATGCGGTTTTCGTAGGCCGCCAGCGCCCGTGCGCGCCCTTCCGCGAGTCCGACCAACGGCGCGGGATAGGCGGCATCCGGCGACAAGGTCCACGACCGTGGGCAGGCGTCGAAAAACGCGCGCGCGTCCGGCCCCGGGTCCGGCGCCAGCTCGGCCACGTAGCGGTGGATGTAGTCCGCGTCTGCGTCGAATTTCGCGGCCTGTGTCTCGGGGTTGAAGATGCGGAAATAAGGCGCCGCGTCCGGTCCCGACCCGGCCACCCATTGCCACCCCATCGCGTTCGCCGCCGGATCCCAGTCGATCAGGCACTCCTCGAACCATGCCTGGCCGATCCGCCAGTGCTTGAGCATGTGCTTTGTGAGGTAGGAGCCGACAATCATCCGGCCACGGTTATGCATCGTGCCGGTGACGTACATCTCGCGCATCGCGGCATCGACGAGGGGGATGCCGGTGCGGCCCTGTTTCCAGCGCAGAACAGCGCCGTCGTCCTCGGTTGACCAGGGAAAGGCATCCCATTCCGGGCGCCAGTTCTCGTCGGTAATCCGGGGCGTGTGGAACGCGAGGTGATACGCAAACTCGCGCCACACCAGCTCTTTCAGGAAGTGTTCGGCGCCCCGCGCGCCTTCCTCGAATGCCCTTTGCCCGGCATGCCAAATCGTACGCGGCCCGATCTCGCCCCAGGCGAGGTTCTCGGACAGCCGCGAAGTGGCGTGTTCCGCCGGAAAATCGCGGCGTTCCTTGTACTGCTCCACCGGGCCATCGAGGAAATCCGCGAGCCGCGCCCCGGCGCGGTCCTCGCCGATGCAGGCGTGTTCCGCGAGCACCTGCGCGCCCCGGTTCATCGCAGCGCCCAATTCCCAATCCGCTAGCCGGTCGCTGTCGGGCCAGGCCTCCGGCGGGCGGAGCTGGTCGGGGGCCGGCTCAGGGGCGGCAACGTCGGTGTTCTTCACCGCCCGCCACATCGGGCTGTAGACCTTGTAGTAGCCGCCCTGCTTGGTCGTCACCGTCCACGGCTCGAACAACACGTGGCCGGGATAGCTTTTCGCGCCGAAGCCCGCTTCGGTCAGTCCCGCTTTCACCGCCTTGTCGCGCGCGATGGCGTCCGGGTCGTAGGCCCGGCTCCACCAGATATCACGGGCGCCGGTTTCCGCGGCCAGCGCCCGGAGTGTGACGTCTGCACGCCCACGTCGAAGGATCAGGCGCGACCCGAGCCGCCCCAGCCTGTGTGCGAAGGCGTCCACCGCCGCCTCCAGCCGCCACTTGGGCGCGGCCCCGAAGGTCTCCACGACCTCGTCGAGGAGGAACACCGGAATGACCGGACGCCCGCTTCTCGCGGCTTCGGCCAACGCCGGGTGGTCGTTCAGCCGGAAATCTCTCCGGAACCACAGGATGATCGGTGCGGGTGTGTCCATGATCTAGCCCTTCTCTTGCAGTCTCTACGTGTGTTCGGCGCGTATGCATCAAAAAAACCTCCCGGTTGCCCGGTTTTTCCGTGGTCCTTCGGTGGGGAAGTTTGATCTCGCCCGACACAGCCGCCGTAGATAGCCTGAAGGGACCGCTTCTGGCGCGTTCCAATTCCCGAAGGAGGTGTGGACAGGACGATGCGCAAGCCCAACCTGCCAAACAAGACCTGTACGATCTGCGGGCGCCCGTTTGCCTGGCGGCGAAAATGGGCCGCGACATGGACCGAGGTGCGTTATTGCTCCGAGCGCTGCCGCCGGTCGCGCAGGGCGCGGGCGTCATGACGGCACGCGCTTTGGTGATCGGCGCCTCGGGCGGGATCGGGGCCGCGCTCGCTGATGGCCTCGCGGCGCGCGGGGCGCAGGTCACGCGGGTGTCGCGGTCGGATGACGGGTTCGACATCACCGATCCGGCCGTGGTTTCCGCCCGGATGGCCGCGCTCGACGGCCCCTACGACACGATCCTGATCGCCAGCGGCATCCTCGCGCCGGAGGGCGCCCGACCCGAAAAATCACTCGGCGAGATCGATGCCGCCCAGATGGCGCGGGTGATGGCCGTGAACGCCATCGGACCGGCCCTCGTACTGAGCCAGTTGCCCCGGCTCCTCCCGCGCGACATGCCGTGCAAGATCGGCGTCCTCACCGCGCGGGTGGGGTCGATCGGCGACAACGGACTCGGTGGCTGGTACAGCTACCGCGCGGCCAAGGCGGCAGCCAACCAGATCGTGCACACCGCCGCCATCGAGATTGCGCGACAGTACAAGCAGGCGGTCGTCGTCGCCTTGCATCCGGGCACGGTGGCGACCCCCTTCACCCAGAAGTATCCTGGGCATCGCAAGGTCACGCCCGACAAGGCAGCGGCAAACTTGCTCACGGTCCTGGACGGACTCACCCCGGCGGATACAGGCGGCTTTTTCGACTGGGCAGGGAAACGTGTTCCGTGGTGAAACCACGCCTCGTTCTGGTCCTCGGCGACCAGCTGAGCCCCGCGATCGCCGCCTTGCGCGAAGCGGACAGGGACCGCGACGTGGTGGTCATGGCCGAGGTGGCCGACGAGGCGGCCTACGTCCCGCATCACCCCAAGAAGATCGCGCTCGTCTTCGCGGCGATGCGCAAGTTCGCTTCCCGGCTGGAGGCAGATGGCTGGCGTGTCGCCTATGCCCGGCTGGATGACGCGGCCAACACCGGCGCGATATCCGGCGAACTCATCCGCCGCGCCGCCGAGCACGGGGCCGAGGAGGTCATCGCCACCACGCCCGGGGAATGGCGCCTTATCGAGGCGCTGGACGCTCTGCCGCTTCCCGTGCGCCAAATGCCCGACGACCGCTTTCTCACCTCGAGTGGCAGTTTCGCCAAATGGGCGGAGGGGCGCAAGGAGTTGCGGATGGAGTGGTTCTACCGGGGTATGCGCCGCAAGACCGGGCTCCTGATGGACGGTGACGCGCCGGCCGGGGGGAAATGGAATTACGACAGCGACAACCGCAAACCCGCGCCCGACGACGCGCAACCGCCCCGGCCACCGGTGTTCGAGCCCGACGCCGTGGTGGGCGAGGTGCTCGACCTTGTCGAGGCGCGGTTCGACGCGAATTTCGGCGATCTGCGGCCCTTCGGGTTCGCCACCGACAGGACCCAGGCTCTGGAAGTGCTGGACCATTTCGTCGCCCACGCCCTGCCGCGGTTCGGCGATTACCAGGACGCGATGATTGCCGGTGAGCCCTGGCTTTGGCACGCCGTCATCTCGCCCTATCTCAACATCGGCCTGCTCGACCCGTTGGAAGTATGCCGTCGCGCCGAGGCGGCGTGGCAGGACGGCGCCGCGCCGCTCAACGCCGTCGAGGGGTTCATCCGGCAGATCATCGGCTGGCGCGAGTTTGTTCGGGGGATCTATTTTCTGGAAGGGCCGGAGTACACGTCGCGCAACGCGCTGGCTCATGACCGGCCGCTGCCGGCGGTGTTCTGGGGTGGCGAGACGCGGATGGGGTGCCTGCGCGAGGTCGTCGGCCAGACCCGGGCGCAGGCCTACGCCCACCACATCCAGCGCCTGATGGTCACCGGCAACTTTGCTCTTCTTGCCGGGATCGACCCGCGCGCGGTGCACGAGTGGTACCTCGCCGTCTACGTGGATGCCTTCGAATGGGTCGAAGCGCCGAACACCATCGGGATGAGCCAGTTTGCCGACGGCGGCGTGGTTGCCTCCAAACCGTATGTTTCGTCGGGCAACTACATCGCGAAGATGTCGGACTACTGCGACGGCTGCGCCTATGACGTGAAAGCGAAGACGGGCGAAAAAGCCTGCCCTTTCAACCTGCTCTACTGGCATTTCATCGACCGCCACCGCGACAGGTTCGAGACCAACCCGCGCATGGCCGTCATCTATCGGGGATGGGACAGGCGCGATCCGGAGGCCCGGGCCCGCATCCTGGGTGAAGCCGAGGCCTGGCTCGGGCGGCTCGACGCTGGTGAGGCGGTATAGGCTTCGCTGTGTCGCCGCGCAAAGGTCCCACCGGGATTGGAAAAGAAAAGGCGCCCCGCGATGTCGCAGGGCGCCTCGTCACTAGGTGGCGGACGGTCACTGGCAGGCGGTCAGTGGCAGGCGGGCCGGGTGCCCGGCAGGAGCACCTTGTCGACCACGTGGATCACGCCATTGTCGGCCTGGATGTCGGCAATCACCACGTTGGCCATCGCGCCCGTGCCGTCGGCGATCGACACGCCATCCGAACCGGCGGTGATGCACAGCCGCTCGCTGGCGAGGATCGGCTTGAAGTAGTTGGATCCGGTCGGGATCATGCTGGCCGTGAGTTTGCGGTCATCGACATGGTAGAGCAACACGTTGGTGAGCTGGTCCTTGTTTTCGGGCTTGAGGAGGTTTTCCACGGTGCCCGCGGGCAGCGCCGCGAAGGCGTCGTTCAACGGCGCGTAGACCGTGAAGGGGCCGGGACCTGCAAGTGTCTCCGCGAGGCCCGCAGCCTCCACCGCCGCAACGAGGGTCGAGAAGCGCTCGTCTCCGGCAGCGATTTCGACGATGGTCGCGGCATTGGCGGCCGAGGCGGCGGCGGCGAGGACGGCGGTCGCGGCGAGGGTCTTGAATTTCGTCATCTTCGGGGTCTCCGTTTTGTGAGCCTGACCATTGGTCAGCGTGATGTTGTGAATTGGATACGCCCCTTGAACGGGTCCGGCTCATCTCCTCACCAAGTCGTTACAAACATTTGATTGCCAATAAAAAACCTCCCCGAAATCGGGGAGGCTCACAGACATTCCAGTTGAAAATCTCAGATCCCGAACAACGGTTGCAGCATCCGCGGCAAGAAGGAGTTGAACCTCAGCGGCATGTCCGTCGCGGCGAGGCAGATGCAGGGCGGGCCCTCATCGGCCACTGGAGTGTGTTCGAGGTCCTCGTCGGCGACCTCGAGATCGCCGACACCGAACCGCCCGGTTGCATCGCTGAAGCTGCCTTGTAGCACAAGGGTGAGTTCGAGGCCGTTGTGGCTGTGGTCCGGCACCGCCTGTCCCGGCGGGATGTAGAGCAACCGCACGGTGCCCTCCGCGCTCGAGCCGACGATGCACTGGCGCACCCCGAGCCCCATCGACTTCCACCGCGGCGGCTTGCCCTTCAGGGCTTCGACAACGGGGCCGGGAAAAACGCCGGACCGATGATAGACAGGCGTGGGCTCCTCGGGGGCGTCGAGCAGGGCGAGAACGTCGTCCTTCAGCCCGTCCGAAACGTCCGCCGCGTCCACATCCTCGAGCACCGCGCCGCCGACGGCGAGATGGCCGTGGTACGCCGCGCGGCATTCGAGACAGATCGAAATATGGGTTGCCACGACGATCGCGAACGGCTGCGGCAGGCTGCCGGCAGCATAAGCCGCGATCAACGCGTCCGGGGTATGATGGTTGATCTCATTCATTTCAGCGCATTTCCTTCAACTCGTATCTCAACCGCTCCAGGCCCAGCCGGATCCGCGACTTGATCGTGCCGAGCGGCAGCCCGGTCTGGTCACTGATCTGCTGGTGCGACAGCTCGCCAAGATAGGCTTTTTCGATGACGTCCCTCTGGTCCGGTTTCAACTTCGACAGCGCAGCCTTGAGCAGGCCGGCCTCCTGTTCGACGGCAAGTATCTGGCTGGCGTCGGGCTCGGCGTCCGGGTCTTCTGCCAACTCCTCGGGTACGGGGCGTTTCTCCTTGCGGATCACATCGATCTGACGATTTCGCGTTATTTGGTAGATCCAGGCCGAAACCTGCGCGCGGTGCGGGTCGAACTGACCCGCCTTGCGCCAGACCGAGAGCATCACGTCCTGGACGATTTCCTCAGCCTGGCCCGATCCGAGCCCGCTGCGCATCACGAATGATTTCAGCCGCGGGGCGAAATGGTCAAACAGCGCGGCAAAGGCGGCCCGGTCTCTTTGATCTCGGATGGCCAACATCCATTCTGTCTGTTCGGAAAAGGGCGCAGGCGTCACCTTGTGAGCTCCCGTTTTTTGGCCCGGGCGAAGGCCGGGCGCAGGGCGTTTTATGTCTAGGCTTGCTTGCATCATGGTAACGTTACGCAAGCGCCGAGCGGTCGGATCAATTTTGATCCAACGTCACGTGGGGACCGTAACGCAAGCAACAAATCAAAAGAGGACCGCATGTCACTCGATCTGCCCATCAAACCCCGCCCCAAGCGCATTGCCATCATCGGTGGCGGCATCTCCGGCCTAGCGGCCGCCTACCTGCTCTCGCCCCACAACGCTGTCACCTTGTTCGAGGCGGCGCCGCGGCTCGGCGGTCATGCGCGCACGGTGATGGCGGGGATGCAACGGTGATCAGCCGGTCGATACCGGTTTCATCGTGTTCAACTACGCCAACTATCCGCACCTGACGCAGACTGTTCCGTGATCTCGAAGTGCCGGTCGCGCGCAGCGACATGAGCTTTGGCGCGTCGATCGATGGGGGCCGGATCGAATACGGACTGCGCACGCTCTGCGCGCCCTCACCGCGCAGAAACGCAACCTGCTCCGCCCGGGCTTTGCGCGCATGGTGCGCGACATCCTGCGCTTCAATGCCGAGGCCGAGACGCTGGCGGGCGATGACGACGCCACCATCGGCGAGCTGATGGACGAGATGCGCCTCGGGTCGTGGTTCCAGCGCTTACTACCTGATGCCGCTTTGCGGGGCGATCTGGTCGACGCCGCCGGAACAGATCCGCGATTTCCCGGCGCGCGCGCTGGTGCAGTTCTTCCGCAACCACGCGCTGCTCAGCGCCAGCGGCCAGCATCAGTGGTGGACGGTCGATGGCGGCAGCGTCGAATACGTGCGCCGGCTCGAACGCGTCTTGCGCGGCGCGTGCGGTGGCGATCCGTTCCGGCACCGCCGTGCACAGCGTGGTGCGCGACGGCGCCCAAAGCATCGTGCACAGCGCCGCGGGCACGCATGAGACGTTCGACCAGGTGATCTTCGCCTGTCATTCCGACCAGGCGCTGCGCCTGCTCGACCGCCCGACGACGCGCGAACACGCGGTGCTGTCGGCGATCCGAAGTTTCAGGACAACCAGATGATCCTGCACCGCGACGACGGCCAGATGCCGCAACGCCGCGCGGTCTGGTCGAGCTGGGTCTACACCGCCGAGACGCGCCGCCCCCAGACGGCGATCGGCGTGACCTACTGGATGAACCGGCTTCAGAACATCCCCGAAACCGACCCGCTGTTCGTGACGCTGAACCCGTCCACGCCGGTGCGCGAGGACCTGATCTACGACCAGACCACCTTCCGCCATCCGGTGTTCGACACACGCCGCGCTGGGGGCGCAACGGAAGTTGCGCGAGATGCAGGGCGACAACAACACCTGGTTCGCCGGCGCCTACACCCGGCACGGTTTTCACGAAGACGGCTTCGCCAGCGCCGTGCGTATCGCCCGCGCCGATGGAGCGCGCAGTTCGCATGAGCGCGGCCCGAACATATCGCGGGCACGACCACCCACGCGCGGCGCGGGCCCATCCGGCACGCGTTTCGCTATGGCGTCGACTACGTGCTGATCGATCCCGAGGCTGATGTCGCCGGCCCGGCGCTGTTTTCGCGCAATCGGTTCAACCTGGCCTCGGTGCATGACGGCGACCACGGCGGCCCGCTCAAACAGGGCGCGGCGCATCCTGGGCGCGCGAAGTTCTGGCCAGTGCGCGGGCTGACCGTCCGGGATCCGCCTGTCGCTGCTGACCCAACCGCGGTTCCTCGGCTATGTGTTCAATCCGGTCAGCTTCTGGCTGGCGCATGAGGGCGAGGCGCTTGCGGGCGGTGATCGCCGAAGTGTCGACCCCGTTCGGCGACCGGCATTCCTATCTGTGCCATCTGCCGGATTTCGCCGAGATCACCCGCGGCACACGCCTGCATGCCCCCAAGGCGCTGCATGTGTCGCCGTTCCAGGAGGTGGCGGGCGACTACGAGTTCGTCTTCGACATCCGCCCCAGCCGTATCCGGATCGCGATCCTGCATCGCAACGGCGACGAGGGCGTGATCGCCACCCTGTCTGGTACTCCGCGTCCGCTGACCAACGCCGGCCTTCTGATGGCCGCGCTGCGCCGGCCCTTCGGGGCGCTGCGCACGATGGCGCTGATCCACTGGCAGGCGCTGCGCCTGAAACTCAAGGGCGCGCGCTACCGCACCCGTCCCATACCCCCAGCACATGAGGTGAGCTGATGCTGTTCCTGACGAACCGCGTGAAACAGCGATTTTCTCGACACCTGCGCCCGGATCACCACCGGCAGCCTGCGCCTGCGCACGCCCGAGGGCGAGATCCACGATTTCGGCGCCGGCAGCCCGCAGCCGAAATGCAGATCAACGACTGGTCGGTGGTCACGACCATCGCCGCGCGCGGCGATATCGGGCTGGGCGAGGCCTATGTCGCCGGGCTTGTGGGACACCCCGTCGATCGAAGATCTGACCCGGGTCGCGCTTGCTCAATTTCGACGCAGTTTCACGGCTATGCCTATGCCAGCTTCTGGCAGACCCTGAAATTCCGCCTCGTCGACCGGTTGATGCGCACCAATTCCCTGCAGCGGCGCCGCGCGCAACATCCGTTCGCATTACGACGTCGGCAACGAGTTCTACCAGCTCTGGCTTGACGACGGGATGACCTATTCCTCGGCCCTGTTCGGTCCGGGCGACACCGACCTGAAGCGGCCCAGGACGCGCAAATACGACCGCATCCTCGACCGTTTGCACGGTGCGGAGCGGATCCTGGAAATCGGCTGTGGCTGGGGCGGCTTTGCGGAACGTGCCGCCGACCGTGGCCGCCATGTCACCGGGCTGACGATCTCGCCCAGCCAGAAGGGCTATGCCGACGCCCGGCTGGACGGGCGCGCAGAGATCGCCCTTCAGGACTACCGCGACAGCACCGGCACCTATGACGGGCATCGTCTCGATCGAGATGATCGAGGCGGTGGGCGAGGACTACTGGCCGACCTATTTCGCCACGATCAAGGCCCGGCTGGCCGACCACGGCCGGGCGATGATCCAGGCGATCACCGTTCAGGACGACTACTTCGACACCTACCGCAAGAGCTCCGATTACATCCGCCAATACACCTTTCCGGGCGGCATGCTGCTGGCGGACAGTGTGATCGCGGATCAGGCGCGCGGGGCCGGGCTGAAGGTGGTCGACAGTTTCGCCTTCGGCCAGGACTATGCGCGCACCTGCGCGACCTGGGACGCCCGCCTCGCCGCGCGCGCCGAACAGGTGATGAAGCTCGGATACGACCAGAAATTCCTGCGCAACTGGCGCTACTACCTCGGGATCTGCGCAGCTTCCTTCGCAACCGAACAAACCGACGTGGTGCAACTCGAGCTCACCCATGCCTGAGGCAGAGACCATCTGGATCATCGGCGCGAGCGACGGCATCGGCGCGGCGCTGGCGCGCGAATATGCGCGCCGCGGCGCCCGCCTGGTGCTGTCCGCACGCTCCGAGGAGCGGTTGGAGGCCCTGGCCGAAAGCCTCGGGCCCGCCCATGTCGCCCTGCCGATCGACGTGGGCAACCGCGAGAGCGTCGAGGCGGCGGCGGACCGGATCTCCCTGCTGTTCAAGGTCGACCGGGTCATCAACCTGGCCGCGATCTACGATCCCGGAAAAACGATAGAAATCGACCCCGACATGGCTGCGAAGATCGTCCAGGTGAACCTGACGGGCACATTCCACGTGGCACAGGCGGCGGTGCGGGTTCTGCGCAAAGGCGGACAGCTCGCGCTGACCGGCAGCGTCGCGGGCTATATCGGGCTGCCGCAAGGCCAGATCTATTCGGCGACCAAGGCGGGCGTTATCAACCTCGCGGAATCGCTTCGGGCGGAACTGAAGGGCCGGATCGACGTGCGGCTTATCAGCCCGGGCTTCGTCGACACCCGGCTGACAGGCAAGAACGATTTCACCATGCCGGCCCTGCTCGAGCCACCGCAAGCCGCAGCCGCGATTGTCGCGGGGCTGGACCGGAAGGGCTTCGAGATCCACTTCCCCCGGCGCCTGACCTTGGCGCTCAAACTTCTTTCCGCGCTGCCCTACTGGGCCTCCCTCCCGCTCACCGGCAGGCTTGTGCGTTGAGCCCACTGCCGCCCGTAACTCCAGGAACTTTGCGATGAAAATCCTCACCCTCTACCTGATTACCGCGGTGATCTTCTTCGTGATCGACGCGATCGGCCTTCGACTGATGATCAAGCCGGTGTTCGAACGGCATGTCGCGCACCTGTTTGCCGACCCCTTCCGCATCGGACCCGCCGCGCTCTTCTACCTCGGCTACGTGGCCGGCGTGCTCTGGTTCGTGTCTGTCCCAGCGATCGACCATGGCAATCCCGTTACCGCCCTGATCGGCGGCGCGCTCCTCGGCCTCCTCGCCTATGGCACCTACGAATTCACCAACTACGCAACCCTGCGCGACTGGTCGCCAATCCAGGTCGTGGTCGACACGCTCTGGGGCGGGCTGCTCACCGGCGTGTCCGCCTGGGCCGGCGTGCTCGCGACCCGCGCGGTGTTTCCGGCCTGAACGTTCGGACGGACACCGGGCAGGCCGCCTGTGCCAGAAAAACACGAGCGTGACGCCTGGCAACACGCGTCGCGCTTTCGTGTCACGCCCTGGCGACGCGCTGTGACCGGCAGCGCAGTCCCAAACCTGTGCCGGGCATGCCGCGTTGATTGGTCCGATCCCGCTCGCCCTGCGTAACACCCGCAACATGACACGAATGCCCGCGCGACCAGATTTCTGGGCCGGGCCGGTCGAGGTGAGACAGCACATGAAGAAAACCATTGCCCTCCTGCGCCGCGTGCTTGCCGAGACCTTCTGGGTCGCCTTGACCGGCGCGGTGGTGTTCGGCGGCTTCCAGGGGTTTCAGTACCTCAAGTCCAACCGCGCGGTGGTCGACGTCGCGCCCGCCGAGCGCCCCGTAAGCGTGGTCGAGACCCGTCAGGCCGAGGCCTGGGGCGCGCCGCTTCCGATCCGCGGCGAGGGCTTCGTATCTCCGCTGCGCGCGGTGTCGCTCTCGGCGCTGAGCGGTGGGATGGTCTCCTACCTTCACCCCGCGATCACCGAGGAAAAGGGCCGGTTCAGCGCAGGCGAGGTGCTCGTCCGCCTCGACGACAGCGCCGAACGCGCCAACCTGCTACAGACCGAAGCCAACATCGCCGCCGCCCGGACGCAACTCGGGCTCGAGCGGAGCAGGTTCGACCGCGTGCAGGCGCTGTTTCAGCGCGGCGCCACCAGCCGGCAGGCGCTGGACGAGGCCGAAGCGCGCTTCGCCGACGCCGAGGCCCGCCTCGATGCGTTGTTGGCGGCAAAAGCCGTGATCGAGGTGGCCCTCGACACCAAGGTGGTGCGTGCGCCTTTCGACGGGGCGATCCTGTCGAAATCGGTCGAACTTGGGTCGATCGTCGGCACCGGCGAAGAGATCGCCGCGGCGTTTTCCGATGGCCATATGGTCGTCGATGTGAACCTCGGTGAACGCGAAGCCGCCCTGATCCCGGGCCTGTTCGACGGCGCGCGGGGTCACGCCGAAGTGCGCCTCGACTTTGCTGGCAACAGCTATGTCGCCGATGCCAGGATCATCCGCGTCGCGCCCGAGATTGACCCGCGCACCCGCACATTGACGGTGACGGTCGAACTCGACGCGGAAACCGGGTTGCGTCTCGACCAGGGTAGGGCGGTGATGGCCGGCGCGCCGCCCGCGCTCGTCAACGCCTTCGCTCAAGTGGTGATCGACGGGCTGACCGGCGACGATATCTACCGCGTGCCGTCGACCGCG
Organism: uncultured Alphaproteobacteria bacterium; assembly: GCA_963752895.1. Lineage (GTDB taxonomy): Bacteria > Pseudomonadota > Alphaproteobacteria > Rhodobacterales > Rhodobacteraceae > CAVWAE01. Next base: position 84,650 of record CAVWAE010000016.1, on the reverse strand, counting down.
CTTCACGCCGGAGAGGTCTGGCTGCTGGTCGATGGGCGCCTTCAGATCGCCCCTGCCCGTGCGCTGCATGTCGACGGCGAGGAAACCTTCGTTCAACTCGACGAGATGCCGGCGAACGCCCGGATCATCACCAGCACGGTAGCCGCACCGGTCACCGGCATGGCGCTGCGCGATCTGTCCTCGTCGGACGGGCCGCTGTCACAAGCCGCGCTCGCGGTCGAGGAGTAAGTCCATGAACAGTCTTATCAAATGGACGGCGGAACACCCGGTGGTGGTGAGCCTGTCGATGATCTTCGTCGTGGCGCTGGGCGTGCTCTCCGCCACGCGGATGCCGCAGCAGACCTTCCCGGACTTCGACCTCGACGTGGTCAGCGTCTCGGTCGCTTACCCCGGGGCATCTGCGGCTGAAATCCAGGCCAGCATCGTGCGGCCGATCGAGGACAAGCTTGCCGCGATCAGCGAGATCGACGGGATTACGGCCAATATCGCCGAGGGCCGCGGGGGCCTGAGCGTCACCTTCCAGAACGGCCAGGACATGAACGAAATGCTCGACCGGGTGAAAAGCCTCGTCGACCAGATCACGGTGTTTCCCGAAGACGCGCTGACGCCGCAGATCGTGCGCCCGGACAACAATTCGCGGGTGATCGAGATCATCCTGCACGGCAACGCCGCTGAAGCGGTGCTGAAAGCAGAGGCCGAGCGCCTGCGCGACGAGATCACCCGGCTTGACGGCGTGTCTTTCGCCGAGGTCGGCAGGACCCGCGACTTCGAGATCCGGGTCGAAGTGAGCCGCGACGCGCTGCGCGCCTACCGGATGACCCTCGAGGAAGTTGCTGGCGCGATCCGCGCGAACTCGTTGGAACTGCCCGGCGGCACGATCGAGACCGACACGCTCTCGATCCCGCTGCGCACGGTGGGGCGCAACTTCACCCGGTCCGATTTCGAGAACATCGTGGTCCGCACCAACGAGACCGGCGCGAAGGTCTATCTGCGCGACGTGGCCCGGGTGATCGACGGCTTCGAGGCGTCGGATCTTTCTGCCACCTTCCGCGGCGAGCCGGCGGTCTCGCTCGACGTGTTTCGGGTCGGCGACGAGCAGGTTCTGACCATCTCGGACCAGGTCACCCGCTATCTCGACGAAACCGCCATTCCGAACCTGCCCGAGGGGCTCTCGGCCACGGTCTGGCGCAATGACGCCGAAAGCCTGCAAAGCCGGCTCGATCTGCTCCTGCGCAACGCGCTCGCGGGTCTCGCTCTCGTGACGCTCGCGCTGGCGCTGTTCCTCGATTTGCGCCTCGCGCTCTGGTCGGCGGTCAGCATCGGCATATCCTTCTCGGCCACGCTGATCGTGATGGCGCTGCTCGGCATGTCGATCAACCAGATCTCGCTGTTCGGGTTCATCCTCGCCATCGGCATCGTCGTAGATAATGCGATCGTCGTTTCGGAAAAGATCTACTCGAACGCCCAAGCGAAGATGCCCACGCTCGAGGCCGCGGTGAAAGGCGCGCAGCGGGTTGCCGTCCCGGTCATTTTCTCGACCGCGACCACCATCGTTGCCTTCTGGCCGCTGCTTGAATTGCCCGGCACTCTCGGCAAATTCCTCGGCGACATCCCGATGGTGGTGATGATGGTCCTGTTCCTGTCGATGTTGCAGGCGCTTCTGGTCCTGCCGCGCAACCTCGCGCGGCTCGATTTCTCGCCTGACCGGCAGCGCAACCTCGTCCTGAAGGCGTTCGACCTCCTGCGCCGCGGCTTCGATGCCGTGCTGCAATGGTTCATCCACAAGCCGCTCGATGCGCTTCTGAACCGCACCACCCGCGGGTTCGCGATCCTGATCCCGCTAGCGCTGTCGGTCGTCCTGATCGCCAACGCCGTCGGTCTCCTCGCGTTTGGCTACGTCAAGTTCAAATTCTTCCCGACCATCGAAGACGGCTTCGTGACCGCCCAGATCGAGATGAACGAAGGCAGTGCGGTGTCGCTCACCGAGAGCGTTGCCGAACGGGTCCTGCGCGCGGCGGACGAGGCCGCTGCGGCGGTACAGGCGACGTTGCCTGACAGCGCGCTGCCGGTCGTGACCGGGATCAGCGTCGTGGTCGGCCAGGGCGCGGGCGGCGGCGGGCCGGAGGGCGCCCGGGCCGAAGCCGCGCCGACGCTTGCGAGCGTCGTGGTGCAACTGACCGACCCGGAACTCAGGACCTGGCCCAACGACCAGTACGAGACCGCCTGGCGCACGGCGATCGGCGACGTGGCCGGGGTGAAGAATCTCGTCGTCTCCTCCGAGCTGATCGGCGGCGGCGATCCGGTGGCGGTGGAGCTTTCGCTACCAGAGGGGCGCGACATCGCGCCTGTGGTCGCGGAGGTGCGCAGCGCGCTCGAAGACCTGCCGGGTGTCTACGGCATCACCGATGATTTCTCGTCCGGTCAGCTCGACTACAGCCTGCGCCTGAAGCCCGAGGCCCGGGTCTATGGGCTGAGCCTTCAGGACGTGGCGACCCAGACCCGTGCCGGGTTTTTCGGCATCGAGGCCACGCGCGTGCAACGTGGCGGCGACGACGTGCAGGTGATGGTGAGCTACCCCGCCGACGAGCGCGACACGCTCGCCGATCTCCAGGACACGCTGATCACCACCCCTGCCGGCGACCAGATCCCGCTGAGCGCCGTGGCGGCGATCGATCAAACCCGGGTGGCCTCCAGCCTGCTGCGCCGTGACGGACGGCAGATCACCTCCGTTACCGCAGCGCTCGATACCGGCGTGGCCTCGGCGGGCATGATCAACGGGATCATCGGCGCGCGCGTGCTGCCGACGCTGCAGGAGAAATACCCCGGCCTCATCGTCCAGCTCGGCGGCGAACAGCGCCAGCAGGGCGACGCTCAGACCGCGCTGAGCACGGCGCTCGCCATCGCCCTGTTCGTGATCTACGCCTTGCTGGCCCTCGTGTTCCGCTCCTGGGTCCAGCCGGTGGTGGTGATGTTCGCGATCCCGCTCGGCCTCGTCGGCGCGATCACCGGACATTACATCATCGGCATTCCGCTCACGATCCTGTCGATCTTCGGGATCATCGGGCTCGCGGGCGTGGTCATCAACAACAGCCTGGTCATGGTCGACGTGTTCAACGAGAAGATCGCGGCCGGGGTGCCGGTGCAGACCGCGGTGGTCGACGGTACCAAGGACCGGTTCCGGCCGATCCTGCTGACCTCGCTGACCACGTTCCTCGGGATCTATCCATTGACGTTGGAGACTTCGCTCCAGGCCCAGTTCCTGATCCCGCTGGCGGTCTCGATCGGCTACGGCGTGTTGTTCGGAATGTTTCTCATCGTGCTCGCCGTGCCGTCGCTGTTCATGCTGGTGCATCACCTGGGCGCAGTTCGTGCATGCGGGCTGGCGGTTGATTTCCGGCGCGCCGATCCCGCAACCCGCGCCCGCGGCCGCCACGGCGGTGCCCTGCGTGCGGCCAGTCACGGCGCAAGAACCGCCGCGGGCCCTGGCCGCGGAGTGAGGTGGGCCCTGCGCGGTGTCCTCGCTGGTCACGCGCGGCGCGCCGGACGGTGGTGAACGCGATGGCATTGCCGGGGCGCATCCTGTAGCCTGACGGAATGAACCCCTCCGAGTCTCTTCTGCGGCAGATGTTCGCTGCCGCGGTATCCGCCGCCCAGCCACAGACAAACATGCCCCTGTTGCTGCCGCCTGTGCCCGCGCGCGGGCGGCTGGTCGTGCTCGGGGCCGGAAAGGCTTCGGCGGCGATGGCGCAGGCCGCGGAAAAGCATTATCGGCGGCCGCTCGAAGGCCTCGTCGTCACCCGCTACGGCCACGCGGTCCCCTGCGACGGGATCGAGATCGTCGAGGCCGCCCACCCGGTGCCGGACGCGGCCGGGCGCGAGGCCGCCAAGCGCATTCTCGCGATTGCCGAAAGCCTCAACGAGGACGACACCGTCGTGTGCCTGATGTCGGGCGGCGGCTCGTCTCTGATGGCCCTGCCGGCGCCCGGCATCACGTTTGAGCAAGCGCAGGACATCATCCGCCAGGCGCGCGGGATCGGCGTGACGATCAACGATTTGAACTGCCTGCGCCGGCATCTCTCGGCGATCAAGGGCGGGCGCCTCGCGGCCGCCTGCCATCCCGCCAAGGTTTTCACCTTGTTGATCTCGGACGTGCCCGGAAACGATCCGGCCAACATCGCCTCGGGGCCGACCGAGGGCGACCCGACGACCTGCGCCGACGCGCTGGAAATCGTCGACCGCTACGGGATCGATCTGCCGCCCCATGTGCGCACCGCCCTCGAGGCGGGCGAGTTGGAAAGCGTCAAGCCCGGCGACCCCCGTCTCGCCGGCAACCAGACCCGGTTCGTGGCCCAGCCCCAGACCGCCCTGGAGGCGGCTGCGCGGGTGGCGCGGGTCGCCGGCTTCGAGCCGCATATCCTCGGCGCCGCGATCGAGGGCGAGGCCCGCGACGTCGCCACCGTCATGGCCGGGATCGCCCACCAGGTCGCCACCCACAACCAGCCGTTCGATCCGCATTGCGTGCTGATCTCGGGCGGCGAGACCACCGTTTCGGACGATACGGCGGGGCGCGGCGGGCGCAATGCCGAGTTCCTGCTGGCGCTCGCGATCGCGCTTGACGGCGAGTCCGGCATCTACGCGATTGCTGGTGATACCGACGGCAGCGAAGGCGGGCAGGGCGCGGCCGGGGCGATGATCGGCCCCGATACGCTGGCGAAAGCCCGCGCGCTCGGCCTTTCGTCCCGCGCCAGCCTGAAGGCCCACGACGCGCACGGCTATTTCAAGGCTCTGGACGCGCAGTTGGTCACCGGCCCGACGCTGACCAATGTGAACGATTTTCGCGCGATCCTGATCGAGTAGCCTGCGCCGGGCCACCACGCCCCCGCGCCCCAATGGCGGACTTTGGGGCCGCGTGGCGGGACCGGACCCCGCGGTTCAAAGATCGAGCGTGATCTCGTCGCACCCCGGTGCCGCGCGGCTCTGACAGGTCACGATTTCGGTCGCGCGCTGTGCCTTCGACAGGACGAAATCGCGGTGTTCGACCTCTCCCGAGACCAGCCCGCATTTGCACACGCCGCAGATGCCGTCGGAGCATTTCACGTCGACATGCACCCCGTTCTCGGCGAGCACGTCCGCGATCGTCTGGTCCTCGGGGACCGTCAGCACCTTGCCGGACTGCGCGAGCCTGACCGTGAAGGCGTGGTTTTCGTAGTCCGGCTGCTCGGGAACCGAGAAATACTCGAGATGCCGCGCGTCTTCCGGGAACCCCTGGCGCTCGGCGGCCTCCATGACGCCGGTCATGAACGCTGTCGGGCCCACAGGTGTAGACATGCCAGCCGGGCGCGTAGCCCGCGAGCACCTTGTCGAGATCGGCCCGCGTGCCCTCGTCGGTGACATGCATCCGCACCCGGTCGGCCCAGGGTGCCCCGGCGAGGTCGTCGAGATAGCCGGCATCGGACCGGGTGTGCGCCGAGTAATGCAGCTCGAAATCCCGGCCAAGAGCGTGCAGTCGGTGCGCGAAAGCGATCATCGGGGTGATGCCGATGCCGCCGCCCATCAGGAAGGTTTTGGTGGCGCCCTCGTCCAGCTCGAAGTGGTTGATCGGCTTGGAGATGAAGACCCGGCGGCCCTCGCTGAAGATCCGGTGCAGCAGCTTCGATCCGCCGCGGCCTTGGTCCTCGCGCAGCACGCCGATCTGGTAGCTGGTGCGGATCGGCCGGATCGCCCGACATCGAGTATTGCCGCAGGTATTCGGGCGTGACCACCACGTCGAGATGCGCGCCGGCCGTCCAGTCGGGCAGGGCGCTGCCGTCCAAGGCGGTGAACTCGTACTTCGTCACGTCCTGGGTCATCGGCTCGACCTTCGACACCCGTGCGCGTGATGACCGGCGCGTCGTCGAAACGGGGATATTCATGTGCAAGCCCCTCGGTATCGCCGCGTGCGAGCCGTTCGCGGTATTCCTCGCGCGGTGATCAGCGCCTGATAGGCCTCGATCCCGGCCTCGCGGTCCATCGGGAAGGGATAGGGCCAGGGCCAGCGGGGCGAGGTTTGCCGGGTAGACGGCAAGCGTCTGGTCTTCGTAGTTCAGATCCAGGTCGGGTTGCAGAGCGCGCGCGGTTGACGGGTTGCGCCGGCGCCCGGTAGCTGCCGTCGTCTTTCAGCTCGAGATCCCACCACCATTTCTTGACGTCGTTGAGCCCGCCGTGGCCGAGCTTGTCGTCGAGCCTTGCCAGCACCGGCGCGGCGGACGGTATGTTCATCGCCGCCCAGCGGAAGGGCTTCTCGGCGAACAGACCTTCAAGGTTCCACGGGCAGGTCTTCATGCAGCGCCCGCACATCGCGCCGCCCTCGGTGGTGATCCGGTAGGTGGTGCATTTCTGGCTGTCGGATTTCCAGATCTCGTAGCCGTTGAACATCAGCTTCGGCCCGGCGGTGATCGCGCCCGAGGGGCATTCGCGGGCGCATTTGTTGCAGGCCTCGCAGAATTTCTGCAGGCCGAAATCGATCGGCTTGTCATGGGCCAGCGGCATGTCGGTGGTCACCACGCCGGATTTCAGGCGCGGGCCGAGGAAGCGGGTTCAGGATCACCTCGCCGATCCGGCTGACCTCGCCCAGCCCGGACAGCAGCAGCAGCGGCGGTTGCAGCACCTCGCCGTCCATCACCGTATGCGCCTTGGCGCTGTAGCCGAGGTTGCGGATCTGCTTGGCGATCACGCCGCCGAGCAGCGAAAACCGCAAATAGGCGCGCATGCGATCTGCGCGACCGCGATCCAGTCGTCGCCGCGAGGCGCCCTCCATGGTCTCGTAGCCCTGGTCGACGATCATGGTGATCGCCTTGATCGTGCGGCGGGATCAGCTCGGTCGCCGGTGGCGTCGTGGGTGTACCAGGTCCAGTCGGGGCAGCGCGAAATGCCGACCGCGTCGATGCCGAGGAAATAGCTGGCCGCCTTGACGTTGGCGGCGTTGCGTTCGCGCGTCGCTCGGGTTGTGGCCGCTTCGGCGGCATCGCCGTCCTGCAAGCAGCACGAAGGCGCCGAGCACGCGCCGCTGGGCGAACGAAGGCGCGGCCTTGCGGGCGTAATAGCCGCCTGGCGCCGTCCTGCAGCTGCTTCTTGCCCATGTCGCCGAACTGCGCGCGGGCGAACATGTCGGTGCGCTTGGGCACCCGCGCGACGCGCGCCTCGTCGATATAGGTGGTCGGCGTGTCGACACGCTTCAGCGTCTCGAACGGATGCGCCCCGTCGACATAATCGCGCCGCGCGTAGGGATCGCGGTTCAGCGCGCTTTTCACCGTGCCCTTGCCGAGCCACCAGGCCGGACCGTATGCGAACCAGGGCTGTCGCCAGCGGCGCCAGCGGCAGGTCGGGCGCCATCTGCATGTCGGTCGTCACCGCCGCGAGGCCGAAGCCTGTCGCCGAGGTACGGGGCTTTGAGCCGGCCGTTCTCGACCATGGCCAGCCCGGCCGCGACCGCCAGCCGGTTCAGATCGACATCCGACGAGGTGGCGGTATGCGCCTTGGCGTCGGAACCCAGGAGACGGATGTAGTTGGCAGGACCACCGCCGTTTCCGTGGCGCGCAGGCGGCGCGGTGGTCCTGCGCTCGCCATGATCCAGTCCGCGCCCGGTTCTTGCGCGCGGGCGGGTCGCGTGGTGCTCGTACGAGGAAGACGATCGCATGGGTATGGCCGTCGATCGTCGATGGGCGGCGCCTCCATCGATTCCTTCAGATCGGCCATGATCATGTCGATGCCCGAGGCCAGCGTCTTGGTCTGCCGGGTGCGCAGGTCATCGGCCAGCCGGTCGATATCGGGGTTGCGGATCGGCGCCGCCAGCAGGGCCGCGCGGGGCAGGCGGCAGATCCCGATCATCGCCGCGTCCGAGAAATAGCCGAACGCCTTCAGGTGGTTGGCGCGTTCCTCCGGGTCGGCGGGCGCCTCGGCCGGGGCCTGGTTGACCAGCCCGTCGCGGATCGCGTCCATCATCGCCTGGTATTCGCCCATCGCGTTGACCAGCGAATGGGGCGTGTCGAGCCGCCGGAAATCGAGCGCCGGCACGGCGGGCACGGCATCGAGCGGCGGCATCTCCGCGGCGCGGCGCAGCTTTTCCAACGGGTAGGGGCCGAGGTGAAACGGCCGGTTCCGGGTCGAGAAGAAACGGGTGCCCATTGCTTTTTTCCCTCAATGCATCGCGCGGGGCGCGGCCGGCGGCGTGCCTGCCTGACGACGGGCGAGGCGGTGTATGACAGGCCGGACGCTCATGCGATGCCCTCCGGATGCCCCGAGGCCTGCGCGAGGATCGCCCCGCGTCGGCGGGCGGATCGCCGGTCCAGGCGACGAAACCATCGGGTCGGACCAGGACGAGGGGCGCGCCGTAGCCGCCCGTGCCGGGTCCGAGATCGCGCTCCACCCGGAGCGGCAGGCCGAGGCGGGCCGCCGCGGCGGCAAACCCGGACGTGTCGCCGGTTTCGCACAGCAGCACGAACCCGGGACCCGGTGTGACCGCACCTGGCCCGGTGCCCGCCGCGCGCATCGGCGGCAGGTGATAGCCGGCGCGCGCGGTGAACGCATGTTCCCCGACCGCCCCGGGCCGCGCCCCGGGGGTGCCGCAGACGATCGGCGACCCGTCGTAATGCGGAACGTAGCCGCCGATGCCGTCCGACGCCGTGCGCGCCGCGCGCTGCGCCCAGGCCTGTTCGAACCCGGCCCGGTCAGACTTTGGCGAATGCGCCTGCAGAAAGGTCCGGTCGTCGCTGATGAACCGTTCGATGAAATCTTCCGCCGTCGAGCGAAACACCGGACGGCGCTCGCCGTCGTAGCTGTCGAGAAGCCCCGGGCCGCCCCATCCCTCGAGCGTGGCTGCGAGCTTCCAGCCGAGGTTGCGGGCGTCTTCGAACCCGTTGTTCACGCCGTAGCCGCCATAGGGCGGGTGGCTGTGCGCTGCGTCACCGGCGATGAAGACCGGGCCCGCGCGGTAGCTGTCGGCCAACGCAATGCGCAGGTCCCAAAAGCCGACATGCAAGGGCTCCAGAGCGACCGGTGCCCCGACCGCGCGGCGGATGAGGTCGGTCGGATCGAAGCGTGCGCGCGCGGTGTCGTTCGGGACCGGGGCGTGAAAGAAGAAGCTCTCGCCCCAGTCCACCACGCCGAAAAACATCCAGTAGCCGTCGAGGTCGGGATGCAGCACGTTGAAGAACTGCTTGTCGGGGAAGCGCTCCGAGACCAGCGCGAACAGCTCCGGAGACCTAAACACCACCAGCGCCATCAACCGGTCGTGGTCGCGCACCGTCTCATCGATGCCGCTCGCACGCCGGACCAGCGAGCGGCTGCCGTCGCAGCCGACGAGGTAGGGCGCCTCCAGGCGGCGGGTCTCGCCACCGCGGATCACCGTGAGCGCCGCGCCGTCTTTCCCAGCCTCGACCCCGTCCGTCGTCCACCCGAGCAGGAAATCGACGCTGTCGAGGTCCGCGATCCGGTTGCGCAGCACCCTTTCGGTCTCGTATTGCGGCAGGCGTTCGCTGGCGGCGGCGTAGTAGGCGCGCACGTCGGCGCGGTTGTACCAGTCATAATGGTAGCCGCTGGTGAGCGACCCCCAGGCGGTAACGCCGCCGAGCCCGATCCCTTTCGGCACCGTTTTCGCGTCCCGGATCGCCTCTTCGACACCCCAGGCGCGCAAGGTCTCCATGCTGCGCTGGGTCAGGTTCTGGCCCTTGGGAATGCGGCCCAACTCGGGGCTGCGTTCAACGACGGCGACGCGGTGGCCGCGCTGGCCAAGCTCGATCGCGAGGCCAAGGCCGACCGGCCCTCCGCCCGACACCAGGACATCATGGGTCATCGCGATGACCTCCGACTTGACAGCGCCCGACCGGCAGCGTCCTGTTCGGCCGCATGCCCACGCTCGATCTGTACACAACGCTCGTCATCCTCGTCGCCCTCTCGCTCGGCGGCATGGTCAAGGGCGCGACCGGGGCCGGGGCGCCGGTGGTCGCGGTGCCGGTGATCGCCGCGTTTTTCGACGTGCGCCTCGCGGTCGCCGTGATGGTCACGCCAAACTTCGCCTCCAACCTCTGGCAGTTGACCGAATACCGCAAGGAGTGCCTGGGAGGCGGCTTCACCTGGCGTTTCGCGCTGACCGGCGCGTTCGGCGCGCTGGTCGGAACGGTGCTGCTGGCGATCCTGCCGGAACGCGCGCTGATCCTGATCGTGGCGCTTTCGGTCAGCGCCTACATCGCGCTGCGTCTCGCGCACCCCGACTTCCGTCTCGGCGCCACGACAGCCCGGCGGCTGGCGCTGCCGGCCGGTCTGGCCGCGGGCCTCCTGCAAGGCGCGGCTGGCATATCGGCCCCGGTGGCGGTGAGTTTTCTCAATGCCATGCGCGTGCCGCGCCCCGCCTTCATCGCGACAATTTCGGCGATCTTCCTCGCCATGGCGATCGTGCAATTTCTCGCGCTGTTCGCGGCTGGCTTCCTGACGCCGGCCGTCTTTGGCTTGAGCGTCGTGGCCCTCGCGCCGTTGCTGGTGTCGATGCGGGCCGGGGCCTGGCTGGCCCGACGGCTGTCGCATGAAGGCTTTGACCGGTTGACTCTGCTCCTGCTCACTCTGCTGGCGCTGCGCCTGTTCCATTCGGTTCTGTTCTGACATCGCCGGCACCCGCCCCCTAACCGAACATCGTGTTGGGCAGCAAAAGCGCGATCCCCGGCACCAGGAGTACCAGGATCATCGCCACCAGCATCGCGCACCAGAAGGGCAGGATGCCGCGAAAGATGGTGCCGAGCGGCACGCCCGGCGCAATGCCCTTGACGACGAAGACGTTGACACCCACGGGGGGCGAGATCAGCCCCATTTCCAGTGCGATCACCATCAGCACGCCGAACCAGATCATGTCGATGCCGAGCGGTTCGATGATCGGCTGCACCAGCGGCACCGTCAGCACCAGGATGGCGAAGCCGTCCATGAACATGCCCAGCACGATGAACAGGACGAGGAAGGCGACCACCACCTGGGTGCCGCCGAGCCCCAGCCCCTCGACCCAGAGCGACAGCGTGTAGGTGACGCCGGTGAACCCGATAAAGGATTTGAACACGAAGGCCCCGAACAGGATCATGAACACCGTGCCGGAGGATTTGAGCGTGCTGGCGAAGACCTCCTCGAGGTTGGCGCGGGTGAGCTTGCGCCGCATCGCGGTGACGACAAGGGCCAGCGCCGCGCCGATGCCTGCCGCCTCCACCGCCGAGAACACGCCGGCATAGATGCCGCCGATGGTGAGCAGGATGATCCCGGTGATCCAGCCCGCGCGTGCCATGGCGCGCAGCCGCGCGGGCAGAGGCAGGGCGCGCGCATTGCCCGGCGCGGCGTCCGGGTTGCGCCAAACCACGATCCAGATCGCGCCGATGAAGCAGAGCGTGAGCAACAGTCCCGGCAACACGCCCGCCATGAACAGCCGCCCGATCGATTCCTCAGTGAGGATGGCGTAGATCACGAAGCCCGCGGAGGGCGGTATCAAGATGCCCAGCGTGCCGCCCGCCGCCACCGATCCGGCCGCCAACCCATCGGCGTAGCGGTAGCGCTGCATCTCGGGCAGGGCGACCCGCCCCATGGTCAGGGCAGCGGCCAACGACGACCCCGACAGCGCCGAGAACCCGGCACATCCGACCACGGTCGCCGAGGCCAACCCGCCCCGGAAATGCCCAAGCCAGGCATGGGCCGCGTCGTAGAGATCGCGGCTCATCCCCGAGACGCCCGCGAGGTTTCCCATCAGCACGAACAGCGGGATGATGGTGAGCGGGTAGTTCGACGCTTCGTTAAAGATCTCGCCCGCAAGCTTCGGCACCGCCGCCTGCGGCCGGATCATCCAGATCCCCCAGGTGCCGACGAGCATCATTGCCACGCCCACCGGCATCCGGATGAACAGCATGAGAAACAGCGCTGCGAAGCCGATCAGGGCGATGGTTCCGCCGTCCATCAGCCGGATATCTCGTTCGGATCGTCGCCCCGGAAGTGCCACAGCCCGGTCAGGAACTCGACCAGCATGTGCAGCGTGTAGAGCCCCAGGCAGAGGCCCAGAAACCAGTAGAAGGGCCGGTGTTCGATCGAGAAATTGCTGGTGATGCAGGCTTTTTCCATCCCGCAGGCCTTGGTGAACAGGCCCCAGGTGGCGAGCCCGGTTATCGCCGCGGTGGCGAGGCGCATCACCGCGTCGCTCCAGCGCAGGAAGCGGCGCTCGGCGACATGGGCGATCAGGTTGACGCTCACATGCGCCCCGTGCCGCGCGCCGTAGGCGACGGCGGCGCCCGCGACGATGGTGAGGGTCACCACCGAGAGATCGCTGATGCCGAAGATCGGGTCGTTGAATCCGTAGCGCCAGAGCACGGCGACCAGGGTGATGGCGACGAGCCCGGCAATGCCGAGCCCGCCGATCACCGCCAGGACCGTGGCAAGCCGGCCGATCAGCCGGTCGGCCGCCACGAGCAACCGGGGTGTGTTGCGCGCCACGCGCTCAGCTACCGTCTCCGCGCATCAGCGCCATGACCTCGCCAATGGTCATGTCGCCCGCCTGTTCGGCCATCGCCGCGTCAAGCGCGGGCCCGATCGCTTCCAACCAGCGGGCTTTTTCCGCGTCCGAAATGTCGATCATCTCGACGCCGTCTTCGGCGGCGAGGGCCATCCCGCCCGTGGCCGCCTTGTCGTAGAACGCGCCGCCCGAAAGCGACAGCGCATCGTCGGCGGCGGCATCGACCCAACCCCGCTCCTCGTCCGAGAGCGCGTTGTAGACATCGTTGTTCATGAGCAGAACAAAGGCCGAGCCGGACCCGGGGAACCAGGTGGTGATGTAGTTTGCGGGCTCCTGCAGCTTGAACGACTGGATCGCCGAGGGGCCCACGGCGATCGCATCGATCACGCCGTTGGTCAGGTTCTGGTTGATCACGTTGACCGGCTGCGCCACGGCGGACGCCCCGAGCGCTTCGACGATCGGCACGTCGGACTTGTTGGTGACCCGCACCTTGAGGCCTTTGAGGTCTTCGAGCGTGCGCACCGGTGTGTCACGGGTAATCAGCACCGGTGGCGCATTGGCCCAGATCGCCAGCAGTTTCGCGTCGTACTCCGATTCAAGGGCCGACCGCGCGCGCAACAGCGCCTCGGTGCAGGCCGATGCGCTGTCGCAGACCCCGGGCAGGCCGACCACCTGCGTCTTCGGGAAAACATCGCCGGTGTAGCCCGGCAGCGTGAAGACGATGTCCGCAACGCCGTCGAGCAGGATCGAATATTGTTTCGGCGGCACCGAGTTCAGCGCCCCGCCGGGGAACTGCTGCACGGTCAGCGCACCGCCCGAAAGCTCGGCCAGGTTCTCGGCAAAGGGCGTGAAGACCGCCGCGTTCATCGGGTGTTTCGGTCCCATGAAATAGGCCAGGCTCAGCTCCGCCGCCGATGCGGCCGACCCCAGGATCATCCCGGCGGCGGCAAGTGCGCTCATCAATCTGTTCATTGTATTCCTCCCGGTTATTCCGACGGCGCGCAGCAGCGCACGCCCCGTCCTGTCGCCCCGCCCCGTCACCCCCAGTCCCGTCGCGCGGGCCCGTATCGAATTGGACGGACCGCAACAGGATGTCACAATTGGTCCCAGATTTCGTATTCAAAGTTAAGCCGAACTTGCGAAAGCTCGCGCTGTCCGGCTCGACAACGCGAATTATGTATCCAATACTGACCCCGGGAGGGGCCATGCCATCCAGTGCTGAAAACGTTCTTGCCGCGCTTCGCAGCCAGATCCTGACCGGCGCGCGCCGGCCGGGGGAAAAGATTTCCGAGGTTGGCGTGGCCGCCGAGTCCAAGGTCTCACGCACGCCTGCCCGCACCGCGCTGACCGCGCTCGAGGCCGAGGGGCTGATCGAAAAGCGCGAGGGCCGAGGCTACACCGTGCGTTCGATCTCGGCCGCCGACGTGGCCAAGGCGATCGAAGTGCGCGCCGTACTCGAGGCTCTTGCCGCGCGCACGCTCGCCGAAACCGGTATGCCACCGCAGGTCGAGGCGACGCTGGCCGGTGTCATCGAGGAGACCAAAGCGCTGTTGATCAGCGACGACCCGGGTGTCGACCTGATCGGCGGGTATTTCCGGGCCAACACGCGGTTTCATGAAACCATCATGACCCACTGCGGAAACGAACTCATCGCTCACACGTTCGAACGGATCGCGATGCTACCGCTGGTGGAACTCGGCACGGTTGCGTTCGACCCGACGAACCTGAAGCGCGAGCGGCTGTGGCTGACCGTCGGCCATTCGCAGCATGTCATCATCTTCGACGCGATCCGAAAAGGCGACAGCCAGCGGGCCGAGGCGATGATGCGCGAGCATTCGCTAGCCACGATCAACTACACAGACCTGTTCGCGCGGGCGGACGACACCAGCGGGAGGGCGGCACAATGACCGACGCGGCGCGGCACTACGTTGACGGCGTTTGGCGGGCGGATGGTGAGCTGCACCCGACGGTCGACGTCTATTCCGGGCAGGATTTCGGGGCCTATTACTGCGCCGATGAGGCCCTCGCCTGGGAGGCCATCGGGGCCGCGCGCCGCACGTTTGAGCGGACCAACTGGGCGCATGCGCCGCGGCTGCGGGCGGCGGTGCTCAACGAGCTCGCCGACGCGATCGCCGCACGACAGGCGGAGATCGCCAAGACCATCGCCGCCGAAAACGGCAAGGTCCTCGCCCATTGCGTGCATGAAACCAGCGCCGCCATCAGCGAGGCGCGCTACTACGGCGGGCTCGCGCGTGCGATCTTCGGCCGGGTCTCGGAAATCGACGAGGGCAAGCAATCGATCTTCTCGCAGGAGGCCATCGGGGTCGCGGCGATCATCGTGCCCTGGAACGCGCCTTCGACCTTGCTCCTGCGCTCCCTCGGCCCGGCGCTTGCGGCTGGCTGCACCGTCGTCGTCAAGGGCGCGCACCAGGCCTCGACGGTGAATCGCATTTTCGCCGAATGCCTCGCCGCCTGCCCGTCGTTGCCGGCGGGCGTGGTGAATATCGTGCACGGCGAGATCGAGGTGTCCCGCGTCCTGTGCACGGATATCGAGATCGACGCGGTAAGTTTCACCGGGTCCTCCGCCACCGGCAAGGCGATCATGGCCGGCGCGGCGCCGACGCTCAAACGGCTGTCGCTGGAGCTTGGCGGCAAGGCCCCGGCGCTCGTATTCGCCGATGCCGACCTGAAGGCGGCGGTGCGCGAGATCCTGAACGGTGCGATCGCGCACACCGGGCAGATGTGCACCGCCGTCGCCCGTGTCCTGGTCGAGGCGCGGGCCTGGGACAGGTTCGTGCCCGCCCTCGTCGAGGCGGCGCGGGCGGTCACGGTCGGCGATCCGATGGACGACAAGGTCCGCATGGGGCCCTTGTTCGATCTGCCGAGCGCCGAAAGATACGAGGCCAATCTCGCCGCCGCCGCCCAAGCCGGGCCGACCCTGCTCGCGGGCGAGGTCCGGGGCGGCCATCCGCGCGACAATGTCGTCACCCCGGCGCTTTACGAGATCGAGGACGTGACCCACCGGCTGGTCCAGGAGGAGCTGTTCGCGCCCATCGTCATGCTCGAACGCTTCAGCGACGACGAGGCCGCTGTCGCCAGCGCCAACGGTACCCGCTACGGCCTCGCCGCGAGCGTTTTCACCGGCGATCAGGCCCGGGCCCGGCGCGTGGCCCGGGCGCTGAAATCGGGCACCGTCTGGATCAACTGTCACAACCGTCTCTTTGCCGAAGCCGAAACGGGCGGCTACCGCGACAGCGGGCTTGGCCGTTTGCACGGGCTCGAGGGGCTCGCGACCTTCATGGAAACCAAGCATGTCTATGCCGAGTTCGGCCGGCTGCCGACGGGGTGAGCGATGAAGCGTCTGGCGGGCAAAACCTGTTTGGTGACCGGCGGCGCGAAGGGGCTGGGCCGCGTCTTTGCGATGGCGCTGGCCGCCGAAGGCGCGCGCGTCGCCATCGCCGACATCGTCGATGGCGGGCCGGTCGCGCAAGAGCTGGGCGGGCTTTTCGTCGAAACGGATATTGCCGACCCCGACGCCTGCCGCCGGGTTGCCGCCGAGACCGAGGCCCGGCTGGGCCCCGTCGACGTGCTGGTCAACAACGCGGCGGTGTTCGCCGCCCTGCCGATGAACCGCTACGACGAATGGTCCGCCGAGGAGTGGGCGCGGGTTCTCGCCGTCAACGTCCAGGGCACCGCGCAGATGATCGCGGCCGTCGGACCGGGCATGGCGGCGCGCGGGCAGGGGTCTGTCATCAACATCACGTCGGGCACCGTCTACAAGGGGATGCCCCGGATGCTGCCCTATATCGCGTCGAAAGGCGCGGTGGCGGCGATGACACGCGCGCTCTCGCGCGAGCTCGGTGACTTTGGCGTGCGGGTCAACTCGCTCGCACCGGGGCTCACCCTCAGCTCATCGATCCTCGAAAATCCCGACCACCTCGAGGCCGCGCGGGCCCGTGTGGTTGCCTCGCGCGCTCTGAAGCGCGACGGATACCCCGAAGACCTGACCGGCGCGCTCGTGTACCTCGCCTCCGACGACAGCCGTTTCATGACCGGTCAGACGCTGGTGGTCGACGGCGGCTCCGTCAACACGTGAGGCGGCGCGCCGGGCGCGCGCCGGCCTACCGGATGACGTAGCGCTCGAACCAGAACACCGGTCCCTCGGCCGGGTCGGTCCGGCGCATGACGCCCTTGGCAAATCCGGCGTGGATCTCGCGCAAGAGCGCGGTCTCGGGAAACGCGCCGCCGGGCGTGCAGACATACCCGACATAATGCACCCCCTTGGTGTCCTCCGGCGTGATCTTGAGGCCGACCGGGGTCGAGGTATCCACCCGGTACTGCGCCCCGCCATCGGTGCGCGGTTCGACGGCGAAGACATCCAAGGGGACGACCTGTCCCTCGCCGGCTTCCGTCAGGTCGAGAAAGAACGGCGCGCAGCCTGTCGCGATATCGGCGACGATGGAGACGACGTCCCCGACATCGGCGGTGCGCGGCGCAAAGCTCAGCGACCAGAAGGCGCGCGGCTCGGGCGCCGGTCTCGGCTCGGGCTCCGGCCGTGGGGCCGGTTCGGGGTCTGTGTCCGCCTCGGCGATCGGGTCCGGTTCCGGCATGGGGTCGGGAACCCGCTCCACCGCAGGTGCCGGTTCCGGTTCCGGCGGAAAGACGTCGATCCACCCCGGGAGCCGGTCGAGCCGGACCTTGCCGCGCCAGCTCGCGGTCTGGCCGTCCACGGTGCGAAGCTTGGCCGAAACCTCCGTGGCGGTCCCGTCGCTGCACGGCCAGTACTGGAAGGAGAACGCATAGACGCCCGCCTCGCCGAGGGCGCTGGCTTCCGCGAGCCGGACCGACCGGCCGCTCAGCACGTCGGAGGCGTGCTCTGTCAGCGCATCGACCATCAGCCGGCTGAAATAGGCGGTGAAGCTCGGGGCCTCATCCGTGTCGGCGAACCGCCCGCCCCGGTCGACGAGCCCGGTCAGATCGGGCGCGCGCTCGAGCAGGTTGCGCGCGGCGGTGCGCACAGCACGGTTCAGCGGGATCGCCCCGGCCGCGCAGGACGTGGCCACGAAATCGTCCGGCACGTCAAAGGCCGGGGGCGCTGCGACCGTCGCTCCGTTCGCGTCGGTGAGCTTCAGATCCGCCTGGATCCGCCCGCCGCGGTCGAAAATGTCGAGGGTGACGATGAAATCGACGCCGCGAAAGGCTTCGTCGACACGGCCCCGCGCCGCGCCCCCGGTGCCGACCGCCATGAAATAACGGATCGCGCCGCTGCCCCCGGCCCCGTCGACAAAAGTGACGCAATCGGGCTTGGTCGCATTCAGCGCCGCGTACACGGTCTCGTAGAACGCGACCGCGCTGGCATCCTCGATCGGCAACTCGTCGCCCTGCAGCGGCCAGATACCCACCTCCGGCGCGCGCCCCAATTGACAGCCCGCGTAGACGAGCAATTGCGACGACACGATCCGCGCGGTCGCGTTGACTGCGGGATAGGGGGTCTGGGCCCCGGCGGGCGCGGCGGTCGCGAAAGCGACAAGAGCCGCGATCAGCTGAAGGAAGTTGCGCATGGTCGTCTAACCCTTCTGGTCCAGTTCCGCAGGCCAGGTTGGCCCGTGAGGCAAGCCCGCACCGGTCGGCCGAAACCGGGGCTGCCCTTTTTGATTCCTATTGCGCAGCGGGCGCCGCGATCTTCGCCGCCGAAAACCCGTGTTCGTCGCCCTCGAGCCAGACCTGCGCGCCGGTTTGTTCGAACATCGCGCGCAGGTTGCGCTCGAGCCGGTCGGCGTCGGCACAGGTCTCGTACCGGATCTCGCTCAGGGCGGTGTCGGTTGCGAGCGGGCGGTGGTGGGCATAGCCCTGAAAGGCCGTGAGGAAGGCGTCGAACCGGGCCAGCTCCTCCGAGGTGAAGCCCTTGAACGCGAGCGTGAACGCGTTCGGCGTATCGGCACAACCGGGGCCCGGGGCGGGCACCGTGGGACCCTCCGCGCTTTGTGAGAGCCCGGTGAGCTGCGCCGCCAGCGCCGCCCCGACGTCGCGTGCGATCCGCGCCGCCTGGTCGCCAACGAAAGCGATCTGGCAATCGCGGTGGCAATTGAGCGGCAGCGGCGGCAACTCGCCCGGGCGATAGCTGACCTCGTAGCCGCCCAGGGATTGTCCGGACCGGATCTCGATCACCCGCCCGGTGATGCGCAGCCGCAGGTCCGTGATCCCCTCGTAGACACTGGGCACGGTGGCCGCGTGGACCTCGAAGGCGGTGACGGCGTCGATCGGGGCGATCTGTACGCTGCGCGCCAGGCTGATGAGTTCCGCATCGGGGCGGCGCACCCGGCCCAGGTCATAGAACTCCATCGTCACCGCGGTCTCGTCGTAGACGTTGAGCCCGCGTGCCCGGAGCTCGCCGGAAATCGCCTGCACGACCCGGTCGTAGATCGCGGTATGCCGCTCGATCGTGTCGAGATCCGCATCTTCGCCCATGACGAGCAGGTTGAGGTCCTGCGCCGCGCCGGCCGCCGGCGCGATGGCGAGGGCGGCCACGGTCAGGGCGGACTTCGCAAGTTTGAACATCAATCTCCCCTTGTCGGCAACTGGACCCGTGTACGGCGCTTGCGTTGGTCAAGTGGCAGGTGCAGAGCGGATCGCGACGGCGCCCGGCGGGATGCGGGAGACGCAATCATCGGATCGCGCCCAACGGCATATCGGGCGGCATCGCATGCCACCAGGGCATGAACAGTCGGTAGTCGAGCTCATTGGGCCCCTCGCAGTCTCCGAGCAGCATGCCGGTCGTCGCATCGACGATGCAATACTCGACCCGCGGCGTTGGTTGGTCTTGTGCCTCGATGAAACAGTCGCGGCGGAACATGCCGCCGAGATACCATTGCATGAAGGCAACCGCCTGGCTCTCGTCCTGGATCCACCGCGATCCCAGCGCGTCGTCTACCGTCGCCGGGTATGATCGTTCGTCGTACATCCAGGCGAGCTGGTTGACGCAGGCCTGGACCTGCTCGTCCTCCGACAAAAGACGGGTCTCGGGAATGCCGTCGAGCGCAATGGCCCAGCGGGCCGCCTTTTCAACCGTGTCGATCATGTACATCTCTCCGGGCGGGGTCGCGAGAAACTCGGACCAGAGACCGAATGATACAGTGGATGTCAGCTCGAAGTCCGGGCGATAGGCTGCCAGCCGGGCAAAATCGGCCAGCAACGCGTTGTATTCCGGCAGGAATTCATTGACGACCTGGCCGCTGACACGGGCTTCGGGGGCGAGGAGAACGAAGGGCGCATGAAAGCCGAGCTGGCCGCGAATATCGAGCGTCCGCTGAAGATCGTTGCACCCTTCTTCCCCCACGAAATGCCCCGCCATGAACGCGAAGGCGCAAGCGGAGGTGCAGATCGCGTCCGCGTCTACGCGGGTGGCGAAATTCTGGTCATGGATGACGGCCGCGACCTTGCGGGCCTCGAGAAAACTGCCGCCCTGACTGTCAAGGCACACAGCGTAGTCGGCGTATTTTGCGCAATCATAATCGTAGGGCGGGCGCACGGCCTGCGCCAACGCGGCGTCCAACCGTTCCGCGTCACCGTCAACGATCGGCCCGCGCAATTCGATGCTACATCCCGGCCTGTTCGACAAGCTGATGTCGGCCGCGTGGGCAGGGGACGCTGCCCCGAAGCACGAACCGAGCAGGAGAGCCAACAGGCGCCCCCCACCGGACCACACGCTTGCGCCCGCCACGGCGGCCAAGGCTGCTGGCGTCAAGACCCCGCGGCCCACGCCACCGTGACCCTGCGGTTGCCCGCGGCACGCGGGTCGTGCGGATATTTCAGTACCTCGAAGCCCATGCCGACCGGCAGAAAGCGATCATACGGGATGCCGGTGATCGCGCTCACATGGGTGGCGACGGACACGGCGCGTTTGCGCGAAAGCTCCTGGTTGTAGGCATAGCCCCCGGCGCTGTCGGTGTGGCCGACGATCAGGATCGGATTGTCGCGCACGGACGGATCGGCCAGCATCGACTGAAGCGGGGAAAGACGGGCGATCGCCTGCGGGGTGAGCTGGAAGCTGTCGTAGCCGAATTGCACTTCGATATCGATCTGCGGCAGGGCGACCGGTTGTACCGAAGGCGTGGCCGCGACTTCCGCGGCTGCGCGTTGGACCTCGACCGCGGCCTGTGAAGTCTGGTCGAACTTGCCGAAGTTCACCACGCATTCCAGCGAAATCGTCCCGTCATCCGGGCATCCGCCAAGAACCCCCGGCGTCGCCTCGTCCGCCGCTCCGGCGGCGGCGGCCTCGTCGGTGTCGTTCAGGTTGAACGATGGAAGTTGTGTGGCCTGCTGTGCGCTCGCAGCCGTGACGAACACGACCCCCGCGAGGGCACAAATGACGTTTCTGAACATCCCCAAACTCCTTTGCCCCTTGATGGTACGCGATTTCCGCCGTCCCGGCAGCAGGTTTTTTGCCGAAAAGGCTGCCAATCCGACTGCATTCAACATCTCGATTCCGACGGTTCAGTGGAAAGCCCGGGGCGAAATTCGGGCCCCGCTCCGCCCGCGCCGCCGCGCCGGTGTCGCGGAGCGGTGCGCGTTGATCCGCGCCCGGGCGTCGCGTAGGCTTCGGATCGAGGGGCCGGCATCTGCGGCGGCCTGCGCTTGGCACCGGGAGGGCGCATTGGGGAAATTCTGCTCACCCTGTGCCGCGATCTACTTCGCGGCCCTCGCCGCGATACCTGTGCGCGCCGAGGTCGTCACCGACCTCGCGCCGTTCACATGGGACAGCGCCCGCCCGCAGGTGCTGGTGCTCGAAGGCGAGATCACCCGGCGCGCGCCGCCGCTTCTCGGCCTGGCGCTGGGGCGTTTCGCCGCGGTCGAGGTGCTCGAACTGTCGAGCCTCGTGGGTGACGCATATGCCGCGATGGCGATGGTGCCGACAATCCGCGCCGCGGGGCTGGCGACGCGGATCACGGCCGGCGACAAATGCCACTCGGCTTGCGCATTTCTCTATTTCGCCGGCACCAACCGCGCGGCCGAGGGCGAGCTCGGGGTCCACAAGCTTGCCTCCGCCAACGAGGCATCCGGGCATTTCATCATGAACGACGTGTTGGATGTGTTCAGCGATCTGGGCGTCCCCGACACCGTGCGGCGCCGGATGATGCAGACGCCGCCGGACGAGATGTACGTTTTTTCTCCCGTTGAGCTGGCGGCACTGGGTTTGGTCGGGCCGGCGAACCCGCAGGCCGTGGCCGATCCGGCGCCCGCTGTTGTCACCGTCCCCGATCCGGTGCCGCCGGCCGCACCGGCCCCGACCGCGCCCTCCTCCCACATCGCGCTCGAGATTGCGGGCGAGGCCAACGGCCGGGTCGTAGTCGAGCTTTTCACCGAGATCGCGCCGGAAAACGCCGCGCGGCTGGCCACACTGGCGCGCGAAGGCGCCTATGACGGCGTCGCGTTCCACCGGGTGATCGACCGGTTCATGGCCCAGACCGGCGATGTCGCGTTCGGCAAGGCGGGCGGCGATCTTGCCCGCGCGGGCACCGGCGGCTCGGCCTACCCGGATCTGCCGGCGGAGTTCTCCGGGGAGAGCTTCGTCGCCGGGACCGTCGGCATGGCCCGGTCCGCCGATCCCGACAGCGCCAATGCGCAGTTCTTCATCATGTTCGAGCCCGCCCCGCATCTCGACGGCGGCTACACCGTGGTAGGGCAGGTCGTCGAAGGGCTCGAGGTTGTGCAGGCGATCAAGCGGGGCGGGGGTGCGGCCGGCACTGTGACGGACGCGCCGGACCGGATCGTGCGGGCAATGGCCCTGTCCGATCCCGACGGGCCCGAGTTGCCGGGACCGGCGTCGGACTCGGAGGTGCGCGAGGCCGGTCCACGCGTCGAATTTCATTTCGACTTCACCGAGCAGGGCCGCGTCACGTTGAACATGGGATGGGTATTGTCGGTCGAAAAGGCAGCGACAGTGGGTTGCGTCGGCGGAGAAACACGCTCGCTCGACGAAGGCTTGATCGAGTGCATCATCACCACCAACGTTTCTGAGGAGGTCTTGCTAGTTGCTGGGCCCGCTGACGGGATCTCGTTTTCTGCTGGAGATGATGGAAGTCGGGAGTTGACGCTCGAGGTGCGCCAATTCCTGTCACAGCTGACGCCGACGGATGAAGAAGCTATGGAATTCAAAGACATGCGGTTCGATTTTATAGTGGCGGCCCGTCGGGTTGCCGATACAACCGGAGCAAACACCACCGACGGCACGACTGCGCAGCTTCTGCTGACCCTCCAGCAGATCGTCGAAACCCCCGAAACGATCCCTGGGAAATTCACCACGCAGTTCTATTAGATGGGCGGCCCCAGACCCGTCCGGCACCTCACCGAGAAAGGCATTTCCATGGTCCGCTCCTTCACCGTCAGCCTGTTCGTTGCCATCGCCTCTGCCGCTGTCTCACCCGCCCTCGCGGGCCAGTGGACCCAATTGCCGGGCGCGGACGAGTTTGGCGACGAATGCGCCTTCGCCTTTACCGGCCCGATCAACCCCGGCGATCTCACCGGGATCGTGACCCACCCGGCCTGGATCGAGAATTTCCGCAAGCGGGTCTGCCTCGACAGCCCCGGCGGGTCGCTCAAGGAGGTCTACGATTTCATCACCGCCGAGGGCGAAGAGGGGATCGGGTTCTCCACCACCATCAAGAGCGGCGCACGCTGCGAGAGCGCCTGCGCGATCCTGTTCATGTTCGGCCAGTCCTGGGGCGCCAACAGCCCCTATCCCGACCGGGTGATGGAACCGGGCGCGCGGCTCGGGTTCCACTCTCCCTTCCTGGCCGGCGCCGAGGTGTCTGAAGCGCAGCGCGAAGACGCTTTCCGGGTCGCGCTCGACGTCGCAAAGCTGCTGATGGACACCTCCTACAAGGCCACGACCCAGGCGGGCGCGCCCTTGTCGAGCGAGCTTGTCTCGTTGGTGCTGAGCACGCCGGGCGACCAGATGCACTACGTCGAGACGGTCGGCGAGATGGCGCTCCTCGGCATCGAGCAACCCTTCGACAACGCTGCGCGGCTGCGCGTGACCGCCGACCGGGCGGCCGTCGGCGCCCTGATCGAAAGGGTCTGTGTGTCGAGCTACGCGATGACGTTTCGCAACTGGCTGGTCGACGACGGCTACGATTTTGCCGATCTTGTTGGCTTTGTGAACGACACCCTGGCGTCTGGCGGGTTGACGATGGAAAACCTCGTTGAACTTCCGAAATCCGACTATCAGGACGCGAAAATCGTCGGCATTCTGTCCGGGCCATTTCACGTGCCCGGCTGGTACAGCGCGGGCGCCGCGCTCTACTGCCGGGCGGAACTGTCGGTTGAACCCGGCGGCGGGTACTACGATGTCAAATCGGATTACTATCAGGTCAGCTTCGGGGCGCTGTTCGATCTCGACGACACGCCGCTGCCGGAATGGAACAGCGATTACAACGTGATCCCCGCCGGGATGATTCCGGTCGACACCCGGTACTGACCTTCGTTTCAGCGCCGAGACGGGCGTGACTGCCGCAGGTCGGCCGCGCCCCCGCCCCTGAATGGCCCTCGTGAAGACGTTGAAATGAAGGCGATTTCACGTTATGGCTGGGGGGGATGGGCCGCGAAGGTTTTGGGCCTCTTTCCCCTGCGTTTTTCGAGAGGAGACGATAGTGAGCATTCGGGCTAACTTTCGCGGGCTGACCGCCCTGGCCCTTCTGGGCCCGGCGCTGGCCCCGGCGGCCTTGGCGGAAGTCATCACCGAATACGAGCCGTTCATCTACGACACCGAGCGCCCGGACGTCCTGGAACTGGCCGGCGCGATCAACCACCGCGCCGCGGTCCTGTTCAAACTGGCGCTGAACGACTTCCCGGACGTCACCACGCTCAGTCTGTCGAGCGAGGGCGGGTCGGTCTATGCCGCGCTGCCGGCCGCCTATGACGTGCGCGTTGCCGGGCTGAAGACCGATATTCCCGAGGGCGCCACCTGCGCCTCGGCCTGTTCCTACCTGTTCTTCGCCGGCGCGGATCGCAGCGCCGAGGGCAAGCTCGGCGTGCACCAGATCGCCACCAGCACCGACAGTCTGTCGGACGGGCAGGTGACGCTCGGCGACATCTTCAAGGCGTTCGAGGATTTCGGCGTGCCAACCTCGGTGATCTCGCGGATGATGCGCACGCCCGCCGATTCGATGTATCTGTTCGATCCGCAGGAGATGGAGCGGCTCGGATTGCTCGGCCCGGTGCCGGGCGCAGCGCCCGAGCCAGTACCTGCGCCGGATCCCGTGCCGGACCCGGACCCCGAGCCCGAGCAGGTGGCGGACCCCGCGCCGCAGCCGCAGCCGCAGCCGTGGCCCCGCCCGAGCCCGTGGAAGAACCCGAGATCGCGGCCGTCGATCCCCCCCCGGAGGCGCCGCCCGGTTCGGTGGATGCCGAGGGGCTGGGCACCGAGACAAACGCGCTCGATCCGACCGTCGCCGCCTGTTTCGACGCCGCCCTGCCGTGGGCGAACGATTTCGGCTGGACCGGTATCCGGTCCAAGCAGATCCAGACGGCGACGGCGATCCCGAAATGCGAAACCGCCCGCGCCGAAGCGCCGGAGAACGACTGGGTGACAATCTCGCTCGCCCGGGCCCTTGGCGAGGCGGGCCAGGACGCGCGCGCCGTCGCCCTCTATGAGCCGATCGCCGATGCCGGAAACCCGTATGCCAAGGGGAGCCTCGGTGTCTTCTACCTCAACGGCCGCGGGGTGGGCAAAAACCAGTCGAAGGCCTACCGGCTGTTCATCGAGGCGGCGGCGCAAGGCAATGCCACCGCGAATTTTGCCCTCGCCGTGATCAACGCCTTTCCCAGCCATACGATCGCCAACGATCCGCAGGCCGCGATCGATCATGCCTACGAGGCGCTTGCCGCGGGCGAGGATCAGTCGCCCCAGATCTACCGCGACATGTACAAGTTCCCCCATGCCGTGCGGGTCGGGGTGCAACGGCGGTTGCAGCGTGAAGGCTTCTATTCCGGCGGGCTCGATGGCTCCTTCGGTCCAGCCTCCTGGGCGGCGGCACGCCTGCTGGCGCTGAGCCGCCAGGCCGAGGGGTGAGGCAGACCTATCAGGGTCCGCGCCGCTTACGGCGGCCCCTTGTCGCCACGCGCCGGTTCTCGGGACCGATGCCTGTATCTGCGTAACCGTTTTCACGCCGGGAGATTTTCATGCCGCAGTTGTCCAGATGGTCGATCCGCACCATTTTCCTCCTCGCCGCTTTCTGCCTGGCCGTTCCCGTCGCCGCGCAGGAGGGCGATCTCTCGCCTGAGATGCGTCAGTCGCGCGCGGCAGAACAGGCCCCCGAGATCGCCCTTGGCCGTGACGCCTACCTCGCCGGTGACCACCAGGCGGCGCTCGAAATTCTCGCCCCGCTGGCCGAGGCCGGCGATCCGGTCGCTCAGAACGTGCTCGGGGCGATCTACGAGGATGGGATCGCGGTCGACCGCGACCTGACGGAGACCCGGGCTTGGTGGGAGAAATCCGCGGCGCAAGGCTATGACAAGGCGATCTACAACCTCGGCTGGCTCCTCCAGAACCATGCCGATGGCTACCCGAACGACCCCGAGGCGGCGCTGCCCTGGATCGAGAAGGCGATGGAGATCGGCTATCCCCATGGCTATTCCCTGCGCGCGGAGCTGCACGAGGCGGGCAGGGGTGGCCCGGTCGACGAGGCCGCCGCAGCCGAGGCCTGGGAGACTGCTGCGGAGTTGGGGGTCACCGACGCGATGAACCATATCGGCAAAATGTACATTGATGGGCAGGGCGTGCCCGAGGACATGGCCACGGCGCTCTACTGGTTCCAAGAGGCGGCCTGGGCGGGCGACGCGGTCGGGCTTTCGAACCTCGGCGCGATGTATGAAAACGGATACGGCGTGGGGCAGGACACGATCGCGGCGATGATGCTCTACGAGGGCGGGGCCCGGCGCGGGTCCGCGCGCGCGGCGGTCAACCTCGGCGTGCTGCTCGCCGATTGGGAGACCGGGTTTTCCGACCCGGGCCGCGCCTATGGCTGGTGCCTCGTCGGGCTGCAAGGGGCCGATGACGAGGACCGGCCCGGCTTCGAGGACGATTGCGCCTACGTGGCCGAGCTGGTGGGCGAGGCGGCGGTTTCCGAAGGTGAAGCCTTCGCGGCCGGGTTCGACGACTAGGGTATCCGAACCGCCGCCGGGCCGGGGATTTTCGAGGCGTCTTCCGAGGCAACAAGGGCGCCAACAAAGGCCAATCCTCACGGTTTCGTGAGAATGCCGGGCACGACGCGCCGCGCGTCCTTGCCTAAGCTTTCCAATTGGAGGCCGGCGAACTCATGGTTCCGTAGGCTAGGCCGTCGGCGTCGCGTTATTGCCATGAACTGCAAACGAATTGGAGCACCTAGAAATGATCAGGCCGTCTTATCACAAGCTATCCATTTCCGCCGTGGCGCTCGTCGTGGCTGGCGGCCTCGCGGCCCCGACGCGCGCGCAAGTGGAAGGCGACATCAACTCGATCTTGCTGGGCGGGTCGGACGAGACCGCCCAGCCCGCGGCCCCCGCTGACGACGGCGCGCCCGCGGCCGAAACGCCGGTGACCGAAGAACCCGGAACCGAAGCGCCCGCGGCCGAGGCGCCGACGGGCGCGGACGGCACCGACGCCCCCGCAGCCGAGGCGCCGACGGGTGCGGACGGCACCGACGCCCCCGCAGACGACGCTGCATCGACCGCCGAGCCCGGTACCACGGCCGCCCCGGCGACCGACTACGGTGACACGCCCTTCGGCCTTGCCGATGCCGACCGGCCTTCGCTGTTCGGAACCATCCGCCTCGACCAGGACGAGATCAGCACCGGCCAGGTCAGCTTCCGCGAGATGATGGAGATCGGTCGCCACCTGTTCACCCAGCGCTTCACCGCCGAAGACGGGTACGGCGAGGGCCCCTTCGGTCCGCGTGAGACGAAGCGGCTGGAGGCGGGATTGCACGGGCCCATGGCCGCGTTCGGCAAGCTGCCCTGGATGCGGATCAACGGGCTCGACAGCCAGTCCTGCCTCGAATGCCACAGCGTCTCGGGCATGGACGCACAAGGATATGCGGTGCCGGATGCACGCACCCCGCGCAACGACGGCGTCTCGGGGGCGGGCACCATCGCCACTTCGGCCATCATCAACCCGATGCAACAGACCCCGGCACCCGCCTGGGTCAAGGACGCGCTCGTTCAGAACGGTTATCAGGACCCAGACGGGATGCTTGCTGTTTTCCTGCGCAACCCGCCGCATGTCTTCGGTGCGGGCTACACCCAGAGCCTCGCCGAGGAGATGACCTTCGATCTGCTCGACGCCCGCTACCGGACGCTGCGCGCCGCGGTCGAGGCGCCGGGAACGGTCTACGAGATCGGGTTGGAATCGAAGGGCACCTCCTACGGTGTCTATGGCGCCGCCGTGCGCCCCAACGCGGGCGACATCTATTTCGACCAGCTCGGCCCCTGCGGCACGAACCCGCAGCTCGACGAGTATTGTGGCCAGATCGACGGTGTCGGCGAAGATTTCGTCGTCCGCCCGTTCCAGTGGAAGGGCATCGCCAGCAACATGCGCAACTTCGTGCGTGACGCGCTCAACTTCCACTTCGGAATGGAGCCGGTCGAACTGGCGCCGGGGGCGGCCGACCACGACGGCGACGGTGTGCCCAACGAGGTCTCCGTCGGTGAAGTGACCGCGCTCACCGCCTTTGCGCTCAGCACCCGTCCGCCGGTCCAGGCCGACGCCAAGACGGATGCCGAATACGCGCAGCTCGAACGTGGCCGCTGGCTGTTCCTCGGCGAGGACATGCCGTCGGGCTACGGGGTCGAAAGATTCCTGCGCCTCCTGCCACCACGAGGCGAAGCAACTGTGGGATCCCTACGTCCGGATCCACGATCCGCGCACCGATGCTGCCGCCCGCATCGCCGCCGCCGAATCCAGCGACGGGCGTGCGCAGCTGCTGGTCACCGGCACCGGGGTCGGCCTCGGCCAGGCCGCGCCGCTGGGACTGCAACTGCCGGTCGAGGCGCTCTTTGCCGCCGGCGGCGAGCTGCCGGCCGAGGAGCGCGCCAAGAGCGAGCCGGAAGCCAAGGAGAGCTTCAGCCTCGGCGGACGGGCGCTTGCCTATCTGTACGATCTGTCGTTCCTGACCGACCTCGAAGCCGACCCGCTGGTGTCGTCGCTGCCGCGGCTTCCCGAGGACGAATACGCCACCATCGAGGTGCCGCTCTACTCGGACCTCAAGCGTCACCGCATGGGCCGCTGCCTGGCCGACATCATCAAGCAGCAGACCGACCGTGAAGGCGTGTTCGTGCCGCGCGACGAGTTCCTGACCCGTCCGCTCTGGGGGGTGGCAGACACCGGTCCCTGGATGCATGACGGCCGCGCGCTGTCGCTGCGCAAGGCGATCGAGATGCATTCCGACCAGGTTTGCGCCGACGATGGCTCGGGGCTCGAAAGCAGCGCGAACCGGGCGGTCGCGGCGTTCGCGGCGATGTCCTGGAACGACCAGGAGGCGCTTGTGACCTTCCTCAGGAGCCTGCGCCTGCCGCAGGAATTCGCCTACTGATCGTCCCCCGGGACCTTGAGTGATACCAACCCGCGCGGGCTGCCTTTCGGTGGCCCGTGCGCATTTTTGCCTCTGGGCTTTCCACTTTCCGGGTCGATGCACAGACGCATCCCAAACGAGGAGTGAACCACATGCAACCCAAGCTGCTGAAACTCGGTACCGCGCTCACCGTCGCCGCCGCATTTCTCAACGCGACGACGGCGCCCGCAGCGGCCGGCGGCTACTACGACAATGCCGCGTTGATCAACACCTACATCCAAAGCGCGCCCTGGACGTCCTACGGCGACAGCTACGCGCCGGGCTGGAAAAGCTGGGACTACGCGCCCTACAAGTCCGGCAGCGTGAGCTACGGCTGGGCGCCGCACTACGACCGGCCGCACTACGACTGGCCGAAGAGCTACGTCTCGACCCTCGGCCACGGCACCGTGAGCTACTACGACCACTACGGTGGCCACGTCTATTATGGTGACCCGGCCTACGCCAAGCGCACCACCATCGTCCACCCGACGGTGCAGTACGACGGCTATGGTCATGTCTATCACGACGCCTACGCCGACGATCACGGCTATGCCGACGATCACGTGATGCACGTGGGCAAACATGCGACCGACCTGCGCAACCCGGTGTTCTTCGCCTCCGGGAGCTCGGCCCTCAGCCATGAGGCCAAGCATGAGCTCAAGCAGATCGGCCAGATCATCTCGGCCTACTACTTCGAGAATCCGAAAGTGCTGATCCTGCTCTCGGGCTTCACCGACGCGACCGGTTCGCCGTCCGCCAACGAGGCGCTGGCCAAGGCCCGCAACCACGCGGTGAAAGACTACCTGATCAGTGAATTCGGCTTCGACAAGGCGCGGTTCGTGCTGCGCGCGGTCGGCGAGGAATATGCCAACATGTCCGGCATGCCCTACAGCGACAACCAGCGCAAGGTCACGGTCTCGCTCGTCGGCCTGCCGAAGTCGGTCACCGATCACGGCCACCAGCACCATACTCCGGCCATGGCGCAGGCCGCCGAGACGACCGCGCCGATGGCGCTCGACAAGGGTGAGATCGCGCCGGCCGAAGACCACGCGATGGCGGCGCCCGCCCCGGCCATGAAGCCGATGCCGAAGCCGGCCCATACCGAGCACATGAAGCCGACCTATGTCGAGCACACCAAGCCGGTTACCCGCTGCTACGTGCCGAGCGGCCCCTATGCCGGCACCTATGTCGACGGCAAGCTGCTCGCGACGCTGTTCACCGACATCGACGACTACGGTGGCGGCAAGCTCGAAGAGGTCTGCGGCCTGAGCTACTGACGGCCGCGCCCTTCCGCCCGTGTCGGCCTTGCGCCAGCCGTCGCCCTCCTCCCAGGCGACAGCGCAACACAGCCGGCACGGGCGGACAGACATCCGTCCCGGGGCAGGGCTTTCGGATTGCCCAACATGCCGCACCCGGGACAGCCCGCGAATTTAAATGTTGCATGGTTCCCGCGGTTCACGCGAAAGTAACTTTTGCTTTACCGGGGCGCAACGTAACCTGTTTGAGAGAGGCCCGAAAAAATGTTTGCAGAAACACATTTTTACATGGCGCTTCCCCTGGAGCGTGCACGAGTGCGCGGTTTCGTGTTGCGGTTGTTCGCTTCACTGCTCCTGGTGTGCGGCTTCGTCCTGACAGCGGATCGCGCGCTCGCGCAATCCGGCCTCTCCGAACGCGCCGATTTTGCCGAACGCGCCCGCAGTGCGGTGAATGCCGGGATCGCCGGCATCCTGACCTCGGACTGCATCGACCCGACCAAGCCGCGCCCCTATGACCTGACCTATCTCGGCCTGCCGATGGGCAATCCGAACCTGTCGGAAAGCAATCGCCGCCGGCTCAACGAGCACCTCGAGAACGCGATCCGCACCTCGGGGCTGGCGATCAACGTCAACGCCGCCGAGAACGCCTCCGTCGTCGCGCCGATCCTGGCCCGGACGGAAGAGGGCGGCCGCCAGATCGAACGCCTGGTCAACCGGCTCTACGCCTCGACCTTCGCCATCGCCGTGCAGGCGCTCAGGCCCGCGCCCGACGTCGCCCATATCCGGATCTCGATCTTCGGCCGCGGCACCGACGGCTCCTATGGCTGCAACCGCACGATCGGCATGGATGTGCACCTGCCGACGCTCAGCGTCATCGATGACGTGCCGCGGCGCGACGACCTGGTCGAGCTCGACGGCGCTTACCGGCTGGCGCTCGCCGCCGTCGCGCCCAAGCTGATCGAGGCCGAGACCCTCACCTTCCGCCCGCGCTTCGGTCTCGATGGCCAGTGCGTGCTGCGCCAGCGTGTCACCGACGCCTTCACCAGCGCCTATTTCGAACTCAAGGAGGGCGAGCTTGCCGCCTGGCTCGACGGCGCCCGCCTGCCGCCACTCAAGACCGATCCCGACGGAACGGCGGGCAGCATCATGACGGTCGATTTCGACCTCCTCGAACCGGACCGCCCGATCCTTGATCTGACCATTGCGGTCGAGACCGATGCGGGCCTCGTCGCCCGGCGCCAGTACCAGGCGGTGGTCGATCCCTCCGACCTCGTCGGCTGCACCCCCGGTGCGTCCGGCGGCTATGCCGAGACGGCGCCCGGCGCCTCTGAAAACGCCGCCGTCGACACGATCGTCGCGGAATCCACCGCCGCCACCGACGAGGCGCGGCCCAGAAAACTGGTCATCATCGCCAACCGCGATTACCGCTACGCCGAGCCGGTGCGCTATGCCCAGAACGACGCGGCAGCGATCGAAAAGCTCTACACCGAGCAGTTCGGCTATGCGCCGACCGAGATCGACCGTTACGACGATCTCACCAAGGCGGAGCTCGACTACCTGCTCGGCACCGACACGCAACCCGGGATCATCGAAAACCTGATCAAACGGGGCGACACCGAGCTTACTGTCTATTTCGCGGGCCACGGGTCGCGCGCCTTCCTCGGCAGCGCGCGGGAGACCACGCCCTATCTGCTCGGCGTCGACAGCCGGGCCGACCGGCTCGACCTCACCGGCTACTCGCTCGACGTGCTGATGGACCGCCTCACCGCCTTGCGCGAAGACAAGCTGCCCGACGGCCAGATCACCCTGATCCTGGAAAGCTGCTTCTCGGGCCAGTCCAACGAAGGCGACCTGGTGACCGGCGTCAGCGCCACCGCGGGCGGCCCCGCGCCGGTGCTGCGCGCCGCCAA
This sequence comes from uncultured Alphaproteobacteria bacterium, assembly GCA_963752895.1. GTDB lineage: Bacteria > Pseudomonadota > Alphaproteobacteria > Rhodobacterales > Rhodobacteraceae > CAVWAE01. The sequence goes on along the minus strand of CAVWAE010000016.1, from coordinate 52,396 downwards.
CGGTGTCATCCTGGTGGCCGCAGCCCTGCCCGACGAAGTCGCGGTCTGGGACAACGAATACCGCCAGTCGCTGTTCACCGACGCGCTGGTCTCGGCGCTCTACGGCGAAGCCGACCAGGAACGCTTCGGCGGCGACGGCGACGGCGCGATCACTGTTGGCGAGCTTGAGAGCTTCCTGCAGATGCGCGTATCGCGCCGGATCATGCAGGTGCGCCCCGAATTCCGCCAGACGCCGCAGGTCGCGGGTGTCGGATCCGACGTGGTGCTCGCCAACCTGTCGGAAGACAGCCTCGGGCGCGACGAGGCGGTGGAGCGCGAGCATTTCGAGCGCCTGACCGCGCGCGAGATCCTCTCGGCCAAGGACAGCTCCGGGGTGCAGCCGTATCTGCGCAACTGCATCTACTGCCCGCTCAAGGACGACCTGCTGGCCTTCCTGCAGGAAGAACGCTCGCGCGAAGCGATCTGCCGGGCCGAAGAACGGCACGCCCGCCAACTTCTCGACAGGGGCACCGCGGTCGATATCCAGGGCTACCTCGACCGCTGCGAATGCTGCGGCCAGCGCCCGGCGCTCGAAGCCCGGATGACCGAGCTCGCAACACCGGACCCGCGTACACTTGCGGACGAGGCGTTGTGGCAGGAGGCCGTGCGTGCGGACTCGGTCGATGGGTACCTGTTCTACGTCAACAACTGCACCGCCTGCGCCGAGCGCGAGACCGGCCAGCTGAAGGTCGACGGGTTCTGCGAGAAGATGAGCGACAGCGTCGAGGTGCAGTTCCCGCCCGACAAGGGCTACGACGGGCTCCTGCGCTACCTCGCCAGCTGCAACGACGTACCCGGGTTCTGCGGCAAGTGCGCCCGGCTCGAAGAGGCCCAGAGCCTGGTGGCCGAGATCGAAAGCCGTCCCGATTTCAGCGATGCGCGCCCGTCTCAGGTGGCCGCAACCGATCGGCCGGAAGCACAGCAGTCCGATGCCAACCCCGAGTGGCTCGCCTATCAGCGTGCGGTCGCCCGGGGCGAATGGCAGGAATACGAGGCCTTCCTGTCGCGGTACCCTCACAGCGTCTATGCGCCCGAGATCAAGGAGCGTCTGCTGCGCCTCCTGAGCGAGGATCAGGATTGGCAGCGCGCCTCGGCCTTGCACGAGATCAGCGGTTACCGGCGGTACCTCGGGAGCTATCCCAACGGATCCTACGTCAACGAAGCGCGCGAGCGGATCGCCATGCTCGAAGACGAGACCGACTGGATGGAGGCGTTGGCAGAGCGTTCGGTCGAGAGTTTCGAGGCCTATCTGCGCAAACGTCCCAACGGCCTCTACGCCGAAAACGCAAGAAAGATCCTGCGCGACCTGCCGCGCGGGTGACGGCCCGGGACGACGGCCTGAAACCAGAACATCCCAGGTGGAATTGAGCGATGGCGAATACCGAAGACACACTCTTCACCTGGTCGGTCACGGCGCGGTCCGACTTTCGCGCCGTGACCGACGACGGCCGCTGCAGCGACCGGTTCAAACTCGCACTCGCCGCCACCATCGCGCAAGGCTGGGACAACAATCGCGACAAGCCCGCCTGGGCCCTGTCCGCCCTCATGCACGCGCTGGCGCGCACCGAACTGGCACTGGCCACCTGCCTCGATCTGCTCTGGCTTTCGCCGGCCGACATCCTCGCAGCGCTGCGCGACTGCGACGAGGCGGGCGTCGGGCGCAACGATGACGGCTCGCTGTTTCTCAAGGACAAACGCGGAACCTTCCGGCTCAGCCCGTTCCGCGTGCGCCTGGTGCAGAAACTGCTCGAATTCGTGGTCAGCTGTGACGACTTCGCCCATGGGCCCACGGTGGTCGACATGCTCGACCCGCTGCGGGAATACCCCGCCCAGGGCACCGACCCCGTCGGCGAGGCCACCCGCGCCTTCGCCAAGCTCCTCTACCGCTACCGAGAGATCCATTTCGACGATGCCCGTGCCAACGCGACCTTCACGGTGATCCGCGGCTTCACGCATGGCGTGGGCGATATCATCGACGACGACACCCCGTTCGCTTTCTGGATGTCCGAGGACAACACCATCTTCCGCACCTACGCCGCCAGTTTCTACGGCTTGCGCGACTATGCCGCCGCGCTCTCCGAGGCGGTGAGCCGCGCGGCGATGGAGAAGGGCCTCGACGCCAACCACCCGGGGCTCCAGAAAGAGCTCTCGGTCGAACCTGACGACCCCTTCGCCGATGAAGACGACGGCGAGGCCACGGCCGCCGCGCTGCCGGAAGAGCCACCGACGGCGCCGGAAACCGCCGAGGAGGCGCTCAAAAGCATCGCCGAAGGCGAGCTCAAGATCGTCAAGCAGAAGGAGCGCGCCCTGCTCTCGCCGATCATGCAGGCGGGCACATTCGGGGTTTCGCTGCCGCGCGCGACCGCCCGGCTGCTTGCCTTCCACCCAATTCAGTCTGCGCTTTCCAATAGCCTGAGGACAGGCAAGGCGCTGTTGCCGATCGAGGAGCGGGTCCACTGCTCCGAAGCACGCGGCTACAGCGAGCTGGCCTCAGACCTGCAAGCTCTGGAGAGTGCCATGACAGACTGGATGAAAATCGCCCTTGCCCTGCGCATCGGCCAGGACACCGAGGACGCGCGTCTCGCCGAAATCCGCGAGGCGGGGGTCGTTCTCCTGAAAAAGAAGCGTTCGAAAAGCTTCGACCGGCCGCCCGAGGAATTGGCCGCAGCGTTCAAGGGGGTCGAGACCGGGTTGATTTCCGTCAACGCCGCCTTGCGCGGCTACAGCCAGGCGCTCGGCCGCAAGTTCTCGTCCGGCGAAGACATGGGATCCGCCTTCGAGGCCGATCGCGCGCGCTTCCGCGACGCTTTCACCCGCCTCTATCTCGAAACGCCTGCCCAGGGCCAAGCCCAGTCACAGGAGGCCTGACCGATGCCGATCCAACTTCCCACCGGCCTGGACACCGCAGCCCTCGAGACGGCCGAGACCGCTTTTGCCGACCGGCGCGCCTGTCGCGACCTGGCCGGGCTCGACGATCCGTCGGCCGACGCCGCCAACGCCGCCGCGCGCCCGTCGCTCGGCGACATTCTCTCGGGCAAGGCCCAGGCCACCGGCCCGGTGTCGATCGGCCTCCTCAGGCTCCAGCGCCATGTGGCGCGCGCCCGGGCGACCGCGATCTCCCCGGCGGCGCGCGCCGCGCATACCGCCGGCGACACCGCGCGCACGATCGGTCCGTTCCGTTTGAACCTGATCGACGAAGACGACCTCGTCTTTCTGACCATCACCGGGCCCGACCCGGCCACGCTGCCCTCGATCCTGGATGCTTTCGTCGAGGAAGAGCGGCGCCACATCAACCTCACCCTTCCGGAGGCCGTTGGCGAAACAGTGATGCTGGGCCTTGATCCAAAATCCGAGTTCGGCAAGGATGTTATTGATATCTTGGGGCATGCAGCGGCGGAGATTATCCTGTCGTGAAAGCATGGGGATGGTTTTTGGCTGATGCCGGCGCGCGAACCGGCATCTGCTTGCAATCGGAATTGGGGAAGGCCGATTTATGTCAGGGAATGACTCACACGCGGTGCGACCGCCGACGGCACAGCCGTCCGAGGATGTGAGCCAGTCCCCAGGCAGGGCGCACCCCGGCGTCATCGTTCCCACCACCAGCGCACCGATCACCATCGAGAGCCTGAAGCGCCGCAAACGTCTGCCGGCGAGCTACGTGGCGCTCAAGGGTGATTTCCGGCCGCTTCAGATCTCCTCTGACTACGACCGCTTCGTGCGCGGGCCGTTGCAGGCCGTGCTGGCCGAGCTCGTGTCGTTCGAACTGGTGCTCGACGGCGATATTGATTGCGGCCGCTCCTGGGAATTGCCGGTGTTGATCGCCCATTGGCTCGAGGCGGCGGAAAGGGCGGGCGAGGGCAGGGGCGAGACCGGCCGCGTGCCGCTCGTCTGGGCCACCGGCATGGTCGATGCCGATCTGAGGCCCCTGCCATCCGATTACCACATCCCGCGCAAAATCGCCGCCTGTGCCGACAATCTCGCCGGTTGGCGGGCCGATTTCGGCGACGTGGTCGCGATCGTGCCGAAGACCGCCGAACCCGAAGAGGAGGCGCGGCTGCGCGATCTCTTCGCGGCCGAGGACATCCCGATTCATTTCATCGCCGATTTCGAAGAGCTCGACGCGGTGCTGAGCCGGGCGACGGGCCGCGTCGTGCAAACGCCCGCCGCCGAGCTGCCTGTCACCGCTGACCCCGGCGACCTCGCCACAGGCGATACCGCCGACCCGCGGCCCGATCCGCGCCGCAAGCGGGGCAGACCGGCCTGGCTCTGGGGTATTGCCGGCCTCGCGGCTGTCGGCCTCTTCGTTTTTTTCGTGCCGGTCCTCCCGAACGGCTCTGTCAGTTCCACTCTGCTGGGTAATTCGGGCGACAAGGAACAGGCGTTCCGCGTCGCCGGCGAGCCCGCCCTGTCGGTAAACGGGCTCTATGCAGAGGACAGAACGGAATGCATCGAGAAAATATTCAGCGGCGCGCCCCTCGACATACAGTCGGCAACGAAGACGGTGGACGGGTTCAGCCTGCAGACGGGAGCAGCCCTGTGCGGGCTCACCTTCCGCAATCATTCGCTGGGCACGATCGAGGTGACGCTGGACGCGGACCTGATCGGGCGCGGGATCGCGGGATCGAGCTCGCTGGCCACGCCGATGGTGCTTGCACCGAACCAGTCACGCCAGCTGTTTTTCGCACAACCGCCGGGGGTGCTGAGTTCCGGGACGCAAGTGTCGGAACCCGGGGAACCCGCCCGACACTGGACCATCAGGCTACAATAAGGACCCCACGGATGAAACGCCGTCGCCTCAATACCCCAGCCCTGCTCGGCGCCCTGACCGGCGCATTGATCGCGGTGGCGACGGTGGCGCAGGCCAGCGACGACGACATCAACCAGTTGATCGGGGCCGACGACATCGGCACCGGCCACGCCACAGCGCCCGCGGACGGTCTGTCCGCCGGAACCGCCACCGCAGCCGCACCGACCAACGCGGGCGACTCCGAGCGCTGGCTTCCGGTCGATGGGCCGATCGGCGCGCTCAGCGTCATCACCGTGCATCCGTTGCCGGGCGACGGCTGCCAGAACGTCCTGTTCGACATGCGCCCCTCGCAGCGGGTTCGCCACGAGGCAACGGCCGACACCGTGCTGGAGCTCGGCCTCGGCGATCTGTGCCTCTTCGGCATCCGCAACGACAGCGACGACCGGGCCATCGCCATCCGGCTCGGCGAGGAGCTTCGCACCGTCGCCATCGGCATCGACTCGCGCCTCCAGGCCGGGCTCACCATCGGCCCCGGCCATGAGGTGCTGACACCGATCCGGCCTCTCTCGCTCGACGAGGTCAAATTCTCCGTCGAGGTCGTCTGGGACGACCTTATCGACAGCGGTCAGGCCGAGGCGAACGCGTTTCACGTCCGCATGACCTCCGATCCGTCCAATGGGAGCTGACTGATGACGAAAGATGCCCGCACCGCGATCCTGACCACCGCGACATCCGCCGCTTTCGGCCTGCTGGTCGCCGCCGCCGCGGCCCAACCGGCCCAGGCCTTCGACTACCGGCTGCCTGCAAGCGAGTACGGCAAGGTCTCGCTCGCGTCCAAACAATCGCTTGGCGACGCCTCCGACATGGTGGCCGAACAGGACAACGTGTTCGAACCGATGAGCCTGTTGCGCGAGGACGATCCCCTGCGCCGGCTCACCCGGGCCGTCGGCCGGCTCGATCTGCTGATCGACGACGACGGCGAGCAGTTCATGACCAGCTGCACCGGCACCATCGTCAATGACGGCGCGGCGGTCCTGACCGCGAGCCACTGCATTCCCGGCTTCGACGGCGATGTGATCGAGGCCTCGATCCTGCTCGACTATTTCGACGCCGACAGCGACACCATTCGCCTGAACGTGGGCGTCGAGCCGCTGGCCAACGACACGGGTCTCGATTTCTCCCTGGTGCCGCTCCTCGACCCGGTGCCGGCGGATGTGCTCCCGGTGTCGATCGCCCGCGCCGACGTGCTGCCCGGCGAGCGGCTGACCATGGTCCACCACCCGGCGGGCCTGCCCAAGAAACTCACGCAATACGGCTGCCGGGCGACCTCCACGCTCACCGCGGAGACCAACCTGCGCCACCGGTGCGACACCCTGCCGGGGTCCTCCGGCGCGCCGATCCTCAACGCCAATCGCGAGATCGTCGGCACCCACCACACCGGCGGGATGACCGGGGACGATCCCGGGAGTTTCAACGCCGGCACCCGTGTCGTCTCGATCCTCGCCGTGACGGATCTGCTGGAAACGCCGGCCGACGCGGCCGACCCGCGCACAGGCGACGGCGATACCGGCGTTGCCGCGGCGGCTGCTGCGGCCGACAGCAACGCAGATGCCGCCGATGCGGCCACCGCCTCGGCAACGGCGCTCGACAGCCTCATCGAGTCCACGGACCCCGGCACCATCGATGCGGTCACGCAAACCCCCGGCGCTTCGGTCGAGGGCGCGATGAACGAGATTATCGAGGGCAACCAGTAACCAGGGACGCGCGCAAATCGCTCTACCCGTTCCACTTTCGAATTCGACAACCGCGACAGCAAACAAGGACTTGGTCATGAAAGATTTCCGTCACACGGCACTTGGATCCGCGCTTCCGTCGGCCCGGCGACTTCTCGGCACTGTCGCGCTCGTCGTCGCCTGCGCCGCCACCCCGGGCCTCGCCCAGCAGGCGGTGGACTCGGAGCGGGTCAATCGGATCCAGGGCGCGCTCGCCCCGCTTTCCCAACCGCGTGACGATGCGGCCTACATCAACAAGATCATCCAGATGGAAATCCCCCAACCTGGCGGCACCTGGAGCCGGGTGACCCTGAACTACAACCACACCGTCGATCTCGCGGTTTTCTACGAATTCGACAGCGCCGCGCTCACCCCGCAGGCGAAGGCTCTCCTCACCGACCTGGGCCGCGCGCTCACCTCGTCGCGCCTGGCCGGGACCAAGTTCCTGCTGGCCGGCCACACCGATGCCAAGGGCTCCAAACCCTACAACCAGAACCTGTCCGAACGGCGCGCAGTCGAAGCCCGGCGCTTCCTGGTCGAGAATTTCGGCATTCGCCCCGACCGGCTCATCGTCGTCGGTTTCGGCGAGGAATACCTGGCCGATTCGGCCCGTCCGCACGATCCGATCAATCGCCGCGTCGAAGTCACATTGCTTGAGGCTGTCGTCCCGCTCGGCTCTGCCTACGAGGCCGGCACGGCGCCCAAGACGATCAAGCCGGTGCCCGCCGCCACCGCGACCGAAGGGCTGCCGCCGGAATGCGAAGGTGTCGACCCGAACAGCGACCCGCGCCCCACCGACACCGGTCTCGACGATTTCGGCGGCGAACCCACCGACGTGCTTTGCGCGCCCCGCGCGCCCGAAGAGGACCCCGCCGCACCGGCGGAGACCGAACCCACGCCCGACGAGGAGGCCCCCGCGGTCGACGACACCGGGCTCACCACCAATCCGGCCGGCGATCAGAACTCGGCCATCAATAATTAGGGAGGTAAAAAAAATCGCAAGCACCATTCGGCGTCGAAGCGCCTCTCACGAATAATCCTCAACCAAACCACTTTCTACGGAGCAAACACATGAAAAACCTACTCATAGCGGCCGCAACGGCCACCACTTTCTTCGCAGCGGCGCCCGTCGTTGCCGATGTCCCCACCATCAACGTGCTCGTCGTCCAGGAGGACTGGGACCAAGACAGCCTGATCCGCAACAACCGGATCCAGAACGCGGTCCTGAACACGCTGAACCAGACCCTGCACGCGCCCGCCTACCAGTCGGTTCTGCAGCGCTACGGCATCTCCGGCATGGACGTCTATGACGAGACCTCGCTGAACTCTCGACTTCTACCAGCAGGATCGCCAGCGCCGTCGCGACGAAGAGCTGATCTCGATCGGTCGCACCATCAACAACCCGGAAATGGACGTGCTCGTGCCTTACACGATCTACGCCCGCGCAGTCACCGATCCCTACACCCAGATCGTCAAGCTGCAGATGTCGCTCAACTACCGGGCGCTCAGCGTCCGCGACGGCCGCTGGCTGGGAGGCGACAACCTCGATCTCGACACCGCCGGCGTGCCCTTCACCGGCTGCGCCACCGGGATCAACGGCACCCAGGCCGATCCGCATTGCGTGAAGGAGTTCGTCTCCGAATACGGTGAAAACCTGGCCCGCAACGCCGGCAACAAGCTCGCGATCCAGCTCGCCGGCATGCTCGGCCGCGCCTACGGCGCAGCACCGTCCAGTGGCTCCGTTGCCGATCCGAACGCCGCCGGCACCAACACCGCGGTGACCGGTGAGACGATGGCCTACCAGGCCGTGCAAGGCTGTGGCAACATCCCGACCACCTTCCAGGTCAAGTGGGTCGGCTTCGAGCAGCGCCAGGTCAACGCCATCGAGGAGCACATGAACTTCTGGAAATGCGCGCTCGACACCGATGTGACCGACAGCGACTTCAGCCAGATCACCTTCTCGTACAAGACCCGCGCCGACAAGGCCCGCGTGATCCGCAACATCCGGCTGATGCTCGAACTGCTCGGCCAGGTCGCCGAACCGCGCACCGAGGGCTCGAACACGATCATCGTCGAAGCCCTGGGCATCCGCGAGAACTGAGACCAACACCGCGACGGCCGGCCCGAGCCGCCGGCCGTCGCATCGCCATTAAACCGGCGGTGGACCTAGCATCCGACAGCTCAACAGGACCGCCGTACCCTCGAACCAACGAATTGAAGGCAAGTCCAATGGTCCGTATTCCTCTCATCTTCGCTGCATTGATCGCAGCCCTGCCGGCGGCCACGGCCCTGGCTCAGTCGAGCGACTGTGAAAGCTTCAAAGTCAACGCCAAGCTCCTGAACATGCGCAGCGAGCCGAACGTGTTCGGCAGCATCGTCGATGTCCTGCGCGACGAACAGGTCGTCTGCATCGGCGAAATCAGAAACACCACCGGCCAACAATGGGGCAACGTGGTCGCCAAAACCGAGCCCGATGGTTCCGTGATCGAGACAGCCAGCGGCTGGTCCAACATGCGCTACCTCACCCCTGCGGCGATGGCGACCGCGCCGACCGCGCCGACCCCGGTGCCGACCGCGCCCGACGCCACGACGCCCGCCGACACCGGTGACACGGCCGCTGCGGGAGATACCGCGGCCGCCACGCCGACGCCGACCGCACAGCCCGCGTCCGGGACCGTCCCCGCCTTCGACGAGCCCTGGGAGCAGGGGGCCTTCCCTCTGAATGGCCGCTCGCTCGAGCAGCTGTCCAATGCCATCCCGCTGTTCCCGCCGATCGTGGGTCTGCCGGATGACGTCTGGCAACAGCCCTGCACCGGGTGCCACCAGTGGAACAAGGACCGGCTCTGCGAACAGGCCCAGTCCTACATCACTGATCCGGCCAACATCTTCCGCATCCAGCACCCGCATGGCGGCATCGTCAAGAACGCGCTGTTCCAGTGGGCCTCGGCCGGCTGTGAATGACCCGACCACCGCACCCACATTTTCATAGGAAGGAACAACAGATGCGTGCATCTCACCCGACACTCCTGCGGCTGGCCGTCATGACCGCGGCGCTCGCCGTGCCTGGCCTGGCCCAGGCCTGCGATTTCTACCGCACCGCCGAATCCCGGATGGAGATCTTCGACTTGCCGATCACCGGCAGCGGCCTCGCCGTCTCCATCCTGCCCCCGGGCTCGTCGGCGTGCATCGTCGAAAGCCGCACCGACAATGCCGGCAACAGCTGGGACCGGATCGACTTCTACATGCACGAGAACGTCCGCTACAGCGCCGCGGGCTGGCTCAAGGGCGGCTCGGCCGGCAACGCGTCGGACGCTGCACCGGGCGAGGCCACGACGGCCGCGACGTCTGCCGCCGCCCCCGCCATGGCCGCGTCGGCCGAGACCGGCGGCAGCAAGGAAGCGTTCTTCGCAAGCTCTTGGGCGCTCGCGCCCGAGCAATCCTCGTTCGTCTTCATCTCGAACAAAAAGGGCAACGTCGCCGAAGTGCACCGGTTCAACGAGTTGTCCGGCAGTATCGCCCCCGACGGCACGGCCACGGTTACCATCGATCTCGAATCGGTCCAGACCGGCGTCGATATCCGCGACGTGCGCATGCGCTTCCTGCTGTTCCAGGTCGACACCTACGAGACCGCGACCATCACCGCCAAGATCGATCCCGCCTCCGTCGCGGCGATCTGGGAGGACATGAAGATCACCACCGAGATCCCGTTCACGCTCAACCTGCACGGCGTCGAAAAGGAATTGACCATTCCGGTCACCATCTCGCGTCTCGGCCAGGGGCTGGTCTCGGTCGCGAGCGCCGAACCCTTCATCATCAACGCCGTCGATTTCGCGTTGGACGGCGGGATCGCGCAGTTGAGCGAGGCCGTGGGCAACATCGGCATCTCCGCCAACGTCCCGGTCGACTTTGACTTGACCTTTGCGGTGTCGCTCGACGGCTGACCGCCAGAGGCGTGACGACTGTGAAACGAACCTGCCCGGGGCCATGCGTCCCGGGCAGGTTTTTCGTTCCGTCGGCGCCACCTGTCCCACCGGTCGTACGCAGATGACAACTTCCCCGAAGCCGTGCTAGGGAGAAAAACGGGTCAGACTGAAACAGCCTGATCCGAGGATTTTTCTCGAACTTGTACGTGCCGGACCAAAATTCTTTTCCAGATTGGTTCAATCTGAAACGGTTTTGATCTAGGCCCGGAGCAGAGCCGGAGCCAAATCCGCATACATCTTCTCAAAGGACCCGACATGAGCGACTTCAACGGCCTGATGCAGCAGGCGAACCTGATCGGCGGCGCCTGGAGCGGTGCCGACAGCGGCAAGACGATTGCCGTCACCAACCCCGCCACGGGCGAGATCCTCGGCCAGGTGCCCGACAGCGGCGCGGCCGAGACGGAGCGCGCGATCGCCGCCGCGAAGGAGGCCTTCAAGAGCTGGTCGCGCACCAACCTCTCGGCCCGGGTGAAGCTGCTCCAGGACCTGCACGACGCGCTGCTCGACAACCAGGAAGCGCTCGCGCAGCTGCTCACCGCCGAGCAGGGCAAGCCGCTGTTCGAGGCGCGCGGCGAGATCGCCATCGGGGCGGCTTACGTGCGCTGGTTCGCCGAGGAGATCCGCCGCGCCAAGGGCGAGATCGTGCCCTCGCCGACCTCCGACCGCCGGTTGCTTGTGACCCACCATCCCATCGGCGTGGTCGGCGCGATCACGCCGTGGAACTTCCCCTCCTCGATGCTGGCGCGCAAGCTCGCCCCGGCGCTTGCGGCCGGCTGCACCGTGGTCGCCAAGCCCGCGACGATGACGCCCTATTCCGGCCTCGCCTGGGGCAAGCTCTGCGAAGACGTCGGCTTTCCGGGGGGCGTGGTCAACATCCTCACCGGCTCGGCGCGCGCCATCGGCGGCGCGATCATGGCGAGCCCGGACGTGCGCAAGGTGACCTTCACCGGCTCCACCGAAGTGGGCAAGACGCTGATCCGCCAGTCGGCCGACACCGTCAAGAAGGTCTCGATGGAGCTTGGCGGCAACGCGCCCTTCATCGTCTTCGACGACGCCGACCTCGACGCGGCGATCGAAGGCGCGATGATCGCCAAGTACCGCAACATGGGCCAGACCTGCGTCTGCACCAACCGGTTCATCGTCCAGGCGGGCATCCACGACGCCTTCGTCGAACGCCTCGCGGAGGCGACCGGCGGGCTGGTCGTCGGCAACGGCGCCGAAGAGGGCGTGCAGCAGGGGCCGATGATCGACGAGGCGGCGGTCGAGAAGGTCGAAACGATGATCGCCGACGCGGTGGACAAGGGGGCGACGCTGGTCACCGGCGGCAAGCGCCACGGCAAGGGCGGCACCTGGTTCCAGCCGACCGTGCTCACCGGCGCGACGGGCGACATGATGTTCGCGACCGACGAGATCTTCGGGCCGCTCTCGGCGGTGTTCAAGTTCGACACCGAGGACGAGGCCTTGCAGGCGGCCAACGCGACCGAGTTCGGCCTCGCGGCCTATGCCTACACCCGCGACCTCGGCCGCGCCTTCCGGCTCAACGAAGGGCTCGATTACGGGCTCATCGGCATCAACGCCGGTCTCATCACCACGGTCGAAGCGCCGTTCGGGGGCCTCAAGGAAAGTGGCATCGGCAAGGAGGGCGGCAGCCAGGGGCTCGAGGATTACCTCGAGACCAAGTACACGGCGCTCGCCGGGCTGGGCATGTGAGGGAAGGTTCTGCCGCGCGGGGGCGGCGCGGCCCTCGCCGGTCGCGTCGGGCCCGGTCTCCAGCCATCGCGACACCGTACTGGCATGGAATTGATCCGCTGACATGGTGGTCCCCGCCCTGGCGCGGGGGCTTCGCGGCGGCAACACGCTAACGGTGGGTCGCGGGGCGGCCTGTCCGGTCAAGGCGGTCGTGGCGCCGAAGCGGAACCGTGAAGCGAAATCTGTGTATCGACGAGTCAATTGTCCGCCGACGCAGGACAACGCGGATCCACCGCGCGCCGGCCTTGCGACGAGGTGTGCGCCATAACCACCGGATCGCCAAGACAAATGCAGACAGAACCCGGAGAAGCTGCGCGGCGCAGGTCGCGCGAACAATGAAAATTGCTTTGACAATTTCACGAAATGGGTGAAATTTTTTGCGAGGATTTCACGCGCGAGACTTCCCCATGAACGAGCAGGCCGCAGCCCAGGCCTCTACCCAGGCCCAAAGCCAGACGCTCGGCGCCGATCTCAGGTCGCTGCGCAAGACCCGTGGGCTCACGCTCGAGGAAACGGCGCGGGCGCTCGACAAATCGGTGGGCTGGCTGAGCCAGGTGGAACGCGACATATCCTCGCCGCGGATGAGTGACCTGCGTCAGATCGCCGAGCTGTTCGGCGTGCCGCTGTCGCTGTTCTTCGGCAGCCACGCCGGGCCCGCAGAGGAGGCCGGGCTGATCGTGCGCGTCGATCACCGGCGCATTGTCGGCGTCTACGAAAGCGGCCTGGTCGAAACCCTGTTGTCGCCCGACCTCACCGACGATTTCGAGGTGATCCACTCGACCTTTCAGCCCGGATCCTCCCGCGTCTTCGACACCAAGCGCGAGACCCAGGAACTGGCCTACATGGTTTCCGGCAAGCTCGACATCTGGATCGATGGCCAGCCTTTCACGGTTTCCGACGGCGACAGTTTCCGCATCCGGGGCCAGTCCTACCGCTGGTCGAACCCCTACGAGCGCCCGGCCACCGCGGTCTGGGTCATTTCACCCCCCGTTTACTAGACGAATACCCAGGAGCCCCCAATGGCAGAATTCCCCACCACCGCACGGGTCGTCATCATCGGCGGCGGTGTCGTCGGCGTCTCGGTCCTCTACCACCTCGCTTTGGCGGGATGGACCGACTGCGTGTTGCTCGAAAAGAACGAGCTCACCGCGGGCTCGACCTGGCACGCGGCCGGCAACGTGCCCAACTTTCGCCGGATCCTGGTCGGTGCTCAACATGCAGCGGTACGGCGCGGCGATGTACCGCGAGCTTGGCGACGAGGTCGACTACCCGATGAACTACCACGTCACCGGCTCGATCCGCCTCGCGCACTCGAAGGAGCGGATGCAGGAGTTCGAGCATGTCGCCGTCGATGGGCCGCGCCCAGGGCCTCGGAGTCGAGATGTGCACCGTCGCCGAGCTCAAGGACGCGCTACCCGTTCCTCGAGACCCACGACCTCACCGGCGGGCTCTACGACCCCTCGACGGCGACATCGACCCGGCCCAGCTCACCCAGGCCCTGGCCAAGGGCGCGCGCGACCTCGGCGCGCAGCATCGTGCGGTTCTGCCCGGCGACCGGGGTGCGGCGCGAGAACGGCGAGTGGGTCGTCGAGACCGAAAAGGGCGAGATCCGCTGCGAGAAGGTGGTGAACGCCGCCGGCTACTACGCGCACGCGTGGGTGAATGGTTCCGCCGCTATGGTGGCGCGCCGGGTGCCGATGGTGGCGATGTCGCACCAGTACCTGCTGACCGAGCAGATCCCCGAGCTCGAGGCCTGGACCGCGGAGACGGGGCGCAAGCTGCCGCTGCTGCGCGACGTCGACAGCTCCTACTACCTGCGCCAGGAGAAGGCCGGCTTCAACCTCGGCCCCTACGAGCGCAACTGCCGCGCGCACTGGGTCGACGCCCGACGACCCGATGCCCGAGGACTTCTCGCTTCCAGCTCTACCCGGACGACCTCGACCGGCTCGAGTGGTACATCGAGGACGCGATGGCGCGCGTGCCGCTGCTGGGCGCCGCCGGCGTCGAGCCGCGTCATCAACGGTCCGATCCCCTACGCGCCCGACGGCAACTCCGCTGATCGGGCCGATGCCCGGCGTGCCGAACGCCTTCGAGGCCTGCGTGTTCACCTTCGGCATCGCCCAGGCCGGCGGCGCCGGCAAGGTGCTGGCCGAGTGGATCATCGACGGCGAGACCGAGTGGGACATGTGGTCGTGCGACCCGCGCCGCTTCACCGCCTAGGCCGACCAGGACTACACGCTCGCCAAGGCGATCGAGATCTACGGCCACGAGTACGCGATGCATTTTCCGCACCACGAATGGCCGGCGGGACGCGACAAGAAGCTCTCGACCCTGCACGTCGCCGGCTCGAAGCGCGGGGCGGTCGATGGGCGCCTACAACGGCTGGGAGCGCGCCAACTGGTTCGCCCAGCCGGGCGACGACGCGAGCGAGGCGGCCACCCAGACCTGGGACCGCGACGGGCCCTGGGCGGCGCGCGTCCACGAAGAGTGTCGAAGCGGTGCGCGACGCATTGCGGGGTGCTGCCGATCACCGGGTTTCTCGCGCATCAAGGTCGAGGGGCCGGGCGCGAAGGACTTCGTCGACGGCCTCACCGCGTCGCGGCTGCCGAAACCGGGCCGGGTGAGCCTCGCTTACTTCGCCGACAGCCAGGGCAGGGTGCTGACCGAGATGTCGGTGATGGTGCATTCCGACGAGGACGTCGGGCTGATCACCGCCGCCGTCGCCCAATGGCACGACCGGGAATTGCTCAGCCGCCGCGCGCCCGCGGGTATCACCGTCGTCCGACCACACCGAGGAGGTCGAATGCCTGCTCGTGACCGGCCCGAAGGCGCGTGAGCATCCTCGCGCCGCTGACCGAGGGCCATGACCTGTCGGCCCCGTGGCTCGCGGTCAGCCTCGACGGCACCGTCGCCGGCCGGCATTGCGCGCTGCTTCGGGTGTCCTTTGCCGGCGAACTGGGCTGGGAGATCCACGCCGAGCCGCGGCGACATGCCGGCGATCTGGGATGCGCTCGCCGCCGCAGGCGTAAAACCGTTCGGCATGTATGCCCTCGAACTCGATGCGGATCGAGAAGGGGTATCGCACCTGGAAGGGCGATCTTTCGACCGAGTACTCGTTGCTCGAAAGCGGGCTCGACCGCTTCACCCGCCTCGACAAGCCGCAGGACTTCCCCGGCAAGGCGGCGCTACTGAATCAGCAACAGCAAGGGGTCGAACGCGTCTTCGCTGCCCTCATCGTCGAAGCGGCGGACCAGGAGCCGCGGTCGATGGCGACCATCAGGAAAGATGGCGCGGCGGTGGGCGAGGTGACCTCCGCCGCCTGGGGCTACCGGGTCGACGCCTCCATCGCGCACGCGGTGATCCGCGCCGACCTCGCCGTGCCGGGCACCGTGCTCGAGGTCGAGGTCTTCGGGCAGGCCTGCCGCGCCACCGTACAGGCGCCGGGTCCGCTGTGGGACCCCGAAAACGCGCGCATTCGCGCCTGATATATGGAGGCCGGCATGGAAACGCCCATGGAAATCCCGAGAAAGCCAAAGCGCAACGGCGGGCGTGCGGCCCGTGTCGCGGCGCGCACGGCGCCGCTGGAGGCCGCGAAACGCCCCGTCTGGCCCGGCATTCCCGGTGGCCAGTACAGCCCGCTCAGCGATCCGGATGTCGCCCGCATCCACGCCGCCGCGCTCGATGCGCTCGAACAGATCGGCATGGCCAAGGCGCCGCCCTCGGGGGTGGACATCCTCACCGGTGCGGGCTGCACCCAGGGCCTCGACGGGCGCATCCGCATCCCGCGCGCGCTGGTCGCCGAGATGCTGGAGAAGGCGGCAAAGACCGTCACCCTCCCGGCGCGTGACCCGCAGTTTGACATCGACCTCTCTGGGCGGCGCGTCCATTACGGCACCGCCGGGGCCGCAGTATCGATCATCGACTGCGAAACGGGCGTCTACCGCGATAGCACGACCCAGGATCTCTACGATGCCGCCCGCCTTGTCCAGACCCTCGACAACGTTCATTTCTTCCAGCGGCCCCTGGTGTGCCGTGATGCAAAGGACAACTTCGCGCTCGATTTCAACACCCTCTACGCCTGTGCTCGCAGGGACAACCAAGCACGTCGGCACGAGCTTCGTCGAAGCCGCCAATTTCGACGGCTGTCTCAGGCTGATCCACGCGGTTGCAGGCGGCGAGGAGGCCTTCCGCGCGCGCCCCTTCGTCAGCAATTCGAACACCTTCGTTGTCCCGCCGATGACGTTTGCCGAGGAAAGCTGCCAGGTTCTCGAAGCCGCGGTGCGCGCTGGCATGCCGGTCCTGCTGCTTTCGGCAGGCCAGGCCGGGGCCACCGCACCCGCACCGCTCGCCACCGCCGTCGTCCAGGCCGTGGCCGAGGTGCTGGCGGGCGTGGTCTACGTCAACGCGATCAGCCCGGGCCATCCGGCGATCTTCGGCACCTGGCCCTTTGTCTCGGACCTGCGCACCGGGGCGATGTCGGGCGGGTCCGGCGAACAGGCGCTGCTCACCGCCGCCTGCGCGCAGATGCACCGGCACTATGGGCTCCCGGGCGGCGCAGCGGCGGGGATGACGGACGCGAAGCTCCCCGACATGCAGGCTGGCTGGGAACAGGCGATCTCCAATGTCATGGCCGGGCTCGCCGGGCTCAACATGGTCTACGAATCCGTCGGCATGCACGCCTCGCTGCTCGGTTTCTCGATGGAGAGCCTGGTGCTCGGCAACGACATGCTGGGCCAGGTCCAGCGTTGCGTGCGCGGCATCGAGGTGACCGAAGAGAACACCTCGATCGAGGTGATGAAGTCGGTCTGTCTCGACGGCCCCGGCCATTACCTCGGCTCCGAGCAGACGCTCCGGATCATGCAGAGCGAGTACGTCTACCCGGCGCTGGCCAACCGCTCCTCGCCGAAAGAATGGGTGGAAAAAGGCCAGCCGATCCTGCTCGACACCGCCCGCGCCAGGGTGCGCCAGGTGCTTGCGCAGGACGGCCACCAGATCGCGCCCGGTCTCCAGGCGCAGCTCGAAGCCACGTTCGATCTCGTCCAGCTCAAACGCACCCATGAAGGGCTCTGACATGGTCAACATCCCCGACAAGGCCCGCGTCGTCATCATCGGCGGCGGCGTGGTCGGCTGCTCGGTCGCCTATCACCTGACCAAGCTTGGCTGGACCGACGTGGTCCTGCTGGAACGCAAGCAGCTCACCTCGGGCACCACCTGGCACGCGGCCGGGCTGATCGCGCAGCTCCGCGCGACCGCAGAACATGACCCGGCTCGCGAAATACAGCCAGGAGCTCTACGGCGCGCTGGAAGACGAGACCGGCGTCGCCACCGGGTTCAAGCGCGTCGGCTCCATCACCGTGGCGCTGACCGCAGAGCGCCGCGAAGAGATCCTGCGCCAGGCCTCGATGGCGCGCGCTTTCGGCGTCGAGGTCGACGAGATCACGCCAGACGAGGTGAAGGCGAAATATCCCGCATCTCAACATCGAGGGCGTGGTCGGCGGCGTCTACCTGCCCAAGGACGGGCAGGGCGATCCGGCCAATATCGCGCTGGCGCTGGCCAAGGGCGCGCGGCAGCGCGGCGCGCGGGTCGTCGAGCGCACCGAGGTGACCGGCGTCACCCGGGACGGGCGCCGGATCACCGGTGTGGACTGGCGCAGGGGCGACGAGTCCGGCACCATCGCCTGCGACCATGTCGTCAACTGCGCCGGCATGTGGGGGCACGAGGTCGGCCGGATGCTCGGCACCAACGTCCCGCTCCATGCCTGCGAACACTTCTACATCGTCACCGAACCCATCCCCGGGCTCGAACCAACTGCCCGTTCTGCGCGTGCCGGACGAATGCGCCTATTACAAGGAAGACGCCGGCAAGATGCTGCTGGGCGCCTTCGAGCCGAACGCCAAGCCCTGGGGCATGGACGGCATCCCCGAGGATTTCGAATTCGACCAGTTGCCCGAGGACTTCGACCATTTCGAGCCGATCCTCGAATGCGGCGGTGAACCGGATGCCGATGCTGGCCGAAGCGGGCATCCACACCTTCTTCAACGGCCCCGAGAGCTTCACCCCCGACGACGCCTATCACCTCGGCCTCGCCCCCGAGATGGACAATGTCTGGGTCGCCGCCGGCTTCAACTCGATCGGCATCCAGTCGGCCGGCGGCGCGGGCATGGCGCTGGCGCAGTGGATGGAGACGGGCGAGAAACCCTTCGATCTCGGCGATGTCGACATCGCCCGCATGCAGCCGTTCCAGGGCAACAAGACCTACCTGTTCGAACGCTCCAAGGAGACGCTCGGGCCTGCTCTACGCCGACCATTTCCCGTTCCGCCAGAAGGCCACCGCGCGGGGCATCCGGCGCACGCCGCTGCACCAACAGCTCGCCGCCGAGGGCGCGGTGTTCGGCGAGCTCGCAGGCTGGGAGCGGGCCAACTGGTTTGCCGATGAAGGCCAGGCGCGCGAATACCAGTACAGCTGGAAGCGCCAGAACTGGTTCGAAAACGCCGCGCGCGAGCACATGGCGGTGCGCGAAAACGTCGGCCTGTACGACATGTCCTCGTTCGGCAAGATCCGCGTCGAGGGGCCGGAGGCCGAGACGTTCCTCAACCACGTCGCGGGCGGCGACATGTCGGTGCCGGTGGGCAAGATCGTCTACACCCAGTTCCTCAACTACCCGCGGCGGGATCGAGGCGGATGTGACCGTGACCCGCCTGTCCGAGACCGCCTATCTCGTCGTCACCCCGGCCGCGACCCGGCTGGCCGACCAGACCTGGCTCGAGCGCCACCGCGCCGGCCACGCCGTCGTCATCACCGACGTCACCGCTGGCGAGGCGGTGATCGCCGTCATGGGGCCGAGTGCCCGCACGCTTCTCGCAGGCGGTCAGCCCGAACGATTTCTCCAACGCGGTCAACCCCTTCGGCACCGCCCAGCAGATCGAGATCGGCATGGGGCTCGCCCGGGTCCACCGGGTGACCTACGTCGGCGAGCTCGGCTGGGAGGTCTATGTCTCCGCCGACATGGCGGCGCATGTCTTCGAGGTGTTGAACGAAGCCCGACAGGCGCGTGGGCGGTCGGCTTTGCGGCATGCACATGATGGACAGCTGCCGGATCGAAAAGGCTTCCGCCATTTCGGCCACGACATCACCTGCGAGGACCATGTGCTCGAGGCCGGGCTCGGCTTCGCGGTGAAGACGGCGAAACGCGATTTCATCGGACGCGACGCGGTGCTGCGCAAGAAAGAAGAGGGGCTTCAAAGGCGCCTCGTCCAGTTCCGCCTGACGGACCCCGAGCCGCTGCTCTATCACGCCGAACCGATCCTGCGCGACGGCGCGGTGGTCGGCTACCTCACCTCCGGCAGCTACGGCCATACGCTCGGCGGTGCCATCGGCCTGGGCTACGTGCCCTGCCCGGGCGAGAGCCCTGCGGAGCTGCTGGCATCGCAGTTCGAGATCGAGGTGGCGGGTGTCCGGGTACCGGCGGAGGCCTCGCTGAAGCCACTCTACGACCCGAAATCCGAGCGGGTCAAAGCCTGACACCCGGGACGGGTGTGAGCAACATGCCTTGGGTCTTTCCGCCCCGGGGCCTGCCGGTCAGGGGCCGGCATCGCCCTGCCTCCCGGCCGCCCGCGACCGAGCGTCTGTCTGTGCGATTTCATCGTCGCGCTGGTGGGCAAGCGCGGCGCATTGACGTAGGATAAGTCAAGGTCAATAATTTACGCGCGTATTGTTCTTCTTTGAGTCGCGGCGATTTCGTGCTTCACTGGCTGAGGGGGCGGTATTGACGAATTCGGAGGCCGAGGGACGAAGGATGGGACCACCCAAGATCCGAACGATGGAAGAGTTCGCGGCGGTCAGCGGCATCTCACGGCCAACGGTTTCGAAATACTTCCACGACCCGAGTTCCGTACGCGCCTCGACCCGCGACCGGATCGAGGCAGCGCTCGAGCAATACGACTACAGCCCCAACATCTATGCGATGAACCAGAACCGGCGGCTGACCAAGAACATCGGCATCGTGGTGCCCTACCTGGCCGACCCGTTCTTCGCCGAGATCGCCCGCAATGTCGAAACCAACTGCATCGCCGCCGGGTTTTCGCCCACCCTCTACAGCTCTCACGGCGACACCGACCTGGAAAACGACATTCTCGACGGCTTGCGGTCGCTCCGGCCGGCTGGCGTCATTCTGGCCCCGCTCGGTCGGAGATCGGACCGCGCCCACGTCGAGAAGTTTTGCGACCACGTGCCAACGATCCTGTTCGACAGCGAGCTTGAAGGAATCGGCGAAGCCTTTGTTGGATCGAACAATTTTCAGAGTATCGGCTTGATCGTCGAGTATCTCTGCCGCACCGGCGAGCCGCCCGCGCTGTTCGAGATGCGTACCCCCACCAACCCCAACTCCCGCAAGCGTCGCCTGGCTTACACCCAGGCCATGGAGGCGCTCGGCCATGAGCCGCAGGTGATCCAGGCAGGCGGGGGCGGCTGGGATTTCGAGGAGATCGGCTACAGCGAAGGTATGCGGGTGATCGCCGAACGGGAACTTCAGACCGATACTGTCCTGTGCTCGAACGACCGTCTCGCCATCGGGTTTCTGGCGGCCGCGCACGAAAAGGGCCTGCGGGTCGGGCGCGGCTACGGTTTTGCACTGCGTGTCGCAGGCCACGACGACCACCCGTTTTCGCGTTACACCTCGCCCTCGCTCACCACGGTGGCGCAGGATTACGGGTCGATTGCGGAAAAAAGCGTCGAAACCCTTTTTCGTCGACTCGAATCGGGTAATCTTTCCGAAGAGCGCGAAGTCACGCTCTACGACGGAAAGCTGGTCATGCGACGGTCGGCTTGACGACTGATATCGCGTGAAGTTTCTGAAAATAACTTCTCGCGCGTAAAAAATTAATTGACGCGCGGACAAAGATCCCGCTAACGTTAGATTGGCACATCTGCCAACCAAGGGAGGAAACAGATGATTACGAGAAAGACGCTGCTCGCGGCGTCGGCCATGGCTCTTGTCACTTCGACGGGCGCCTTCGCCGAAACCATCACCATCGCCACCGTGAACAACGGCGACATGATCGAGATGCAGAAGCTACACCGACGACTTCCGAGAAGCACCGGCCATCAAGCTCAAGTGGGTGACGCTGGAAGAAGAACGTCTGCGCTCGCGTGTGACCACCGACATCGCGACCAAGGGCGGTCAGTTCGACGTCATGACGATCGGCATGTACGAGACGCCGATCTGGGGCGAGAAGGGCTGGCTCATGGAGCTCGAGATCTCGACGGCCGCGTACGACGTCGACGACCTGCTGCCGGCGATGCGCGACGGCCTGTCGGTCGACGGCAAGCTGTTTGCGGCGCCGTTCTACGGCGAGAGCTCGATGCTGATGTACCGCAAGGACCTGACCGAAAAGGCCGGCATCGAGTTCGCCGACGCGCCGACCTGGGACTTCATCCGCGATGCGGCGGCCAAGATGCACGACCGCGACAACGGCGTCTACGGCATCTGCCTGCGCGGCAAGCCGGGCTGGGGCGACAACATGGCCTTCCTCACCGTCGACTGGCCAACAGCTTCGGCGCGCAGTGGTTCGACATGGACTGGAAGCCGCAGCTCGACAGCACGCCGTGGAAGGACGCGGTCACCTTCTACGTCGACCTGCTGACCGAGTACGGCCCGCCGGGCTTCGTCGACCAACAGCTTCAACGAGATCCTGGCGCTGTTCAACAGGGCAAGTGCGGCATGTGGATCGACGCCACCGTCGGCGGCGTCCTTCGTCACCGACCCCGACAAATGCAAGGTGGCCGACAAGGTCGGCTTCGCGCAGGCGCCGAACAGCGGTCGTCGAGCAAGGGCGCCAACTGGCTGTGGGCCTGGGCGCTTGCGATCCCGGCCGGCACCCAGAAAGCGGACGCCGCCAAGAACTTCATCGAGTGGGCGACGTCGAAGGACTACGTCGAGCTCGTGCGGCCAAGGAAGGCTGGGCCGACGTGCCGACGGGTACGCGCACGTCGACCTACGAGAACCCCGAGTTCCTGAAGGCTGCCGTTTCGCCCAGAGACGCTGGACATCGATCCTCGCGGCCGATCCGACCAACCCGACCGTCGATCCGGTGCCCTACGTCGGTGTGCAGTTCGTGGCCATCCCCGAGTTCCAGGGCATCGGCACCGACGGTGAGCCAGGAGATCTCGGCGGCCTACGCCGGTCAGGATGACCGTCGAGGAGGCGCTGGAAAACGGCGCAGACGATCGCCGACCGCGCGATGCGAAGCGGCGCGGCTACTAAGCCCTCCTCCCAGACCAGGGCGGCCGGCGCAAGCTGCCCTCTGGCCCGACATGTACGTTGTCTGTGCCAGTGCTTTGTACGACGGCGCCCGAGGCCCCGGGCCGTCAACCGAGGAGGCATGCCCTATGGCTACCAAGCATTCCCGCGCCGCCGCCCGGCTGATGATGGCGCCCGCCGTCACCCTGCTGCTCGGCTGGATGCTCATCCCGCTGTCGATGACGATCTATCTTTTCGTTCCTGCAATACAACCTGCATCACGCCGGCCGGACATCCGCAGGAATGGGTCGGCTTCGAGAACTACGTGTTGTTCGTCACCGACTCCGACCTTCTGGCGGCGATGCGTCCAACACGCTGCTGCTGGTCGGTGGCGTGCTCCTGATCACCGTGATCTGGCGGCATCGCTCTTGCGCCCTGCTCCTGAACCAGGCCGATGTGCGGGCAGGGCATCGTGCGCATCCTGGTGATCGCGCCCTTCTTCGTCATGCCCACCGTGTCCGCGCTGGTGTGGAAGAACATGTTCATGAACCCGGTCAACGGGGTCTTCGCGCAGATCGCCGATGCGGCCTGGGTTTGCAGCCGTCGACTTCTTCGGCCAGCATCCGCTGTTGTCGATCATCGTCATCGTCGCCTGGCAAGTGGCTGCCCTTCGCGACGCTGATCTTGCTCACCGCCATGCAGTCGCTCGACCAGCGAACAGCTGGAGGCGGCCGAGATGGACGGCGCCAACTGGCGTCACGCGGTTCTGGTTCATCATGCTGCCGCACCTGGCGCGCGCGATCACCGTGGTGATCCTGATCCAGACGATCTTCCTGCTCGTCGATCTTCGCCGAGATCCTCGTCACCACCAAGGCGGCCCGGGCACCGCGACGACCAACCTCACCTACCTGATCTATATTCAGTCGCTGCTGACAGTTCGACGTCGGCGTCGGCTCGGCCGGCGGTGTCTATCGCCATCATCCTTGCCAACATCGTTGCCATCTTCCTGATGCGCATCGTCGGCAAGAACCTGGACGCCTGAGGAGGGCCATCATGGCACGTGCAGTCTCAACCCAACGCAAGGTCGTTCAACACGCTCGTCGCCTGGACCGATCGGGTTCTTCATCTTCTTCCCGATCCTGTGGATCTTCATCCTGTCCTTCAAGACCGAAGAGGAGCGCAATCCGCGCGCCGCTCGACGTTCTGTTCAGTTCGCCGCTGGACGCTGGAAAGCTTCGCAGGCGGTGCAGGAGCGGTCGGACTACTTCAAGCACTTCGTGCAACTCGGTGATCATCTCGGTCGGGTCGACCCTGCTCGGTCTCATCGATCGCGGTCCCGGCCGCCTGGGCGATGGCCTTCGTGCCGGCCAAGCAGACCAAGAACATCCTGATGTGGATGCTGTCGACCAAGATGCTGCCGCCGGTCGGCGTGCTGGTACCCGATCTACCTGATGTTCCGAGATGTCGGCCTGCTCGACACGCGCGATCGGCCTGGTCATCGTGCTGACGCTGATCAACCTGCCGATCATCATCTGGATGCTCTACACCTACTTCAAGGAGATCCCCGGCGAGATCCTGGAAGCCGCGCGGATGGACGGGGCCAGCTTGCGGGAGGAGATCATCTACGTGCTCACGCCGATGGCGATCCCGGGCATCGCCTCGACGGTGCTGCTGAACGTCATCCTGGCCTGGAACGAGGCGTTCTGGACGCTCAACCTGACGGCGGCCAAGGCGGCCCCGCTCACGGCCTTCATCGCCAGCTACTCGAGCCCCGAAGGATTGTTCTACGCCAAGCTCAGCGCGGCGTCGATCATGGCCATCGCGCCGATCCTGATCATGGGCTGGTTCAGCCAGAAACAACTTGTCCGGGGTCTCACCTTCGGCGCTGTGAAGTAAGGAACAAGAACATGGGACGCATTCAGCTCAAGCAGGTGCAGAAGAAGTTCGGCGAAGTGGAAGTCATTCCGCCCCTGGACCTGGAGATCAACGATGGTGAGTTCGTGGTGTTCGTCGGCCCGTCGGGCTGCGGCAAGTCAACCCTTCTGCGGCTGATCGCCGGGCTGGAAGACACCACGTCGGGCAACATCGAAATCGACGGTAAGGATGCCACCGCGGTGCCGCCCGCAAAACGTGGCCTCGCGATGGTGTTCCAGAGCTACGCGCTTTACCCGCATATGTCGGTGCGCAAGAACATCGCCTTCCCGATGCGGATGGCGGGCATGGATCAGGCCGAGCAGGACAAGCGTATCGCCTCTGCCGCGGCCGCGCTGAACCTCACCGACTATCTCGAACGGCGCCCCGGGCAGCTTTCGGGCGGCCAGCGCCAGCGGGTGGCCATTGGCCGCGCCATCGTGCGCGAACCGGCCGCGTTCCTGTTCGACGAACCGCTGTCGAACCTCGACGCGGCGCTCAGGGTCGGCATGCGGATGGAGATCAGCGAGCTGCACAAGAAGCTCGACACCACGATGATCTACGTCACCCACGACCAGGTCGAAGCGATGACCATGGCCGACAAGATCGTGGTGCTGCAGGCCGGTGTGATCGAGCAGGTGGGCTCGCCGCTGGAGCTCTACCGCAAGCCGCGCAACAAGTTCGTCGCCGGCTTCATCGGCTCGCCCAAGATGAACCAACTCGAAGGCCCCGAGGCGGCCAAGCTCAACGCCCATACCATAGGCGTTCGGCCTGAGCACATCGACATCTCCACGTCTGCCGGGCAATGGCACGGCACTGTCGGTGTCGCCGAACATCTCGGGTCCGACACCTTCCTGCACATCCACGGCGTCGCCGGGTGCGACCCGATGACGGTGCGGGTCAGTGGCGAGATGGATGTGAAGTACGGCGACAAGGTCTATCTGACCCCGCAGGCGGGACAGATTCACAAGTTCGACACCCAGGGGCTGCGCGTCGAGTGAACCGCCTCGAGGGAAAAATCGCCCTCGTAACCGGTGGCGCACGCGGAATCGGTCGCGCGATCTGCGAAGCCTATGTGGCCGAAGGCGCGAAGGTGGCCGTGGCCGACCGGCTCGCGCACGAGGCCGAGGAAACTGCGGCCGCCCTGGGTGATAACGCCATGGCGGTGACGATGGACGTCACCGACCTCGGCCAGATCGCCGCCGGGGTGAAGGCGGTCGAGGAGAAATGGGGCGGTATCGACGTGTTGGTCAACAACGCCGGTATCTTCAACATGGCCTCTATCGACAAGGTCACGGTCGAGGACTACCGCCGCCAATACGACGTCAATGTCGGCGGCACGATCTTCGCCATCCAGGCGGTGGTGCCCGGAATGAAAAAGCGTGGCGGCGGCGCGATCGTCAACTTCGCGAGCCAGGCCGGGCGGCGGGGTGAACCCAACATCGTGATCTATTGTTCGACCAAGGCGGCGGTGATCTCGGTGACCCAGTCGCTCGCGTTGGAACTGGCCAAGGACAACATCCGGGTCAACGCCATCGCCCCGGGCGTGGTCGACACGCCGATGTGGGACACGGTCGACGCGCTCTTCGCCAAGTACGAAAACAAGCCGCTCGGCCAGAAGAAGCGCGAAGTCGGCGAGGCGGTGCCGCTGGGCCGGATGGGCGACCCGGCCGACATTGCCGGTCCGGCCGTCTTCCTCGCCTCCGACGAGGCAGCCTACGTCACCGCCCAGACGCTCAACGTCGACGGCGGAAACTGGATGAGCTGACGGGGAGAACTCGCATGGACCTTGGGCTGACCGGAAAACTCGCCGTCGTCACCGGCGGATCGAAGGGGATCGGCCTCGGGATCGCCCGTGCGTTTGCGCGCGAGGGTGCCAATGTGCTCATCACCGCCCGGACCAGGGAGGCCGTCGAGGCGGCCGCCGCGCAGATCGGCGCTGATTTCGGGGTCCAGACCGGCGCCATCGTATCTGACATCGCCACCGCAGACGGGTGCCAGACCGTCATCGACGCCGCCCGCGAATTCGGCGGGGCCGACGTGTTCGTCTCCAACGCGGGCACCGGGTCGAACGAGACCGTGGCCGAGGCGCCGGACGAGAAGTGGCAGTACTACTGGGATCTGCACGTGATGGCGGCGGTCCGGCTGAGCCGGGGTCTGGCCGACCAGATCGAAGCGAACGGCGGTGGGGCGATGCTGATGAACGCGTCGATCTGTGCGGTTCAACCGCTCTGGTACGAACCGGTCTACAACACCACCAAGGCCGCGTTGTTGATGTTCTCCAAGACCCTGTCGACCGAAATGATCAAGCGGGGCATTCGGGTCAACACCGTCAACCCCGGGCTGATCCGCACGCCGGATTGGGAGAACACGGCACGTGAACTCGCCGGTCAGAATTGGGAGGCCTACCTGCAGGAGGTGGCCGACGAACACGCCGATATCAAGCGCTTCGGAACGGTCGAGGAACTGGCCGACTTCTGCGTTTTCCTTTGCAGTCCAAAGGCTTCCTACTCCGTTGGCTCTGCCTATCATGTCGACGGCGGCATGCTGAAAACCACCTGAAACGGGACAAGCACCATGGCCATCAAGCTCTCCAACGCCACCCTCGACCAACTGCCGGAAGGCGTGCTGCGCCCGGAGTATGACCGCTCCAAGCTCACGCCGGGCATCGTCCACATCGGCCTTGGCAATTTCCATCGCGCCCACCAGGCCTGGTACCTGCATCGGCTGATGCAAAAGGGGCTCGCGTTGGATTGGGCCATCGTCGGGGCGGGCGTCCGGCCCTATGACGAGGAGATGCGCCGGAAAATGGCGGCGCAGGACTACCTCACCACCTTGATCGAGCTCGATCCGGCAGCGACCTCCGCCGAGGTGGTGGGGTCGATGATCGACTATGTGCCGGTGGAAGAGGGCAACGGCCCGCTGATCGCCCGCATGGCCGCGCCCGACATCCGCATCGTGGCTTTGACGGTCACCGAGGGCGGCTACTACATCGACCCGGCCACCGGCGGCTTCGACGCCGCGCACGCGGATATCGTCCATGACGCGGCCAATCCCGAGGCGCCGCGCACCGCCTTCGGCGCGATGGTTGCGGCGCTGCGCAAACGGCGCGACAGCGGGGTCGGTCCGTTCACCGGCCAGTCCTGCGACAACCTGCTGTCGAACGGCGCCGTGCTGCGCCAGACGCTGGTCTCGCTCGCGCGCCTTTCCGACCCTGAATTGGCGGACTGGATCGACAGCAACTGCACCTTCCCCAACGCCATGGTCGATTGCATCGTGCCCGCCACCGGCCCGACCGAGCGCAAGCTGGTGGCGGGGCTCGGCATCGACGACGCGGTGCCGGTCAGCCACGAAAACTTCCGCCAGTGGGTGATCGAGGACAACTTCTGCCAGGGCCGGCCCGATTGGGACAAGGCGGGCGCCGGGGCGCAATTCTCCGACAACGTCCACGGCTACGAGGCACAGAAGATCCGCATCCTGAACGCCGGCCACCAGGTGCTGGCGAACTTCGGCGAGTTGATGGGGATCGAGATCGTCTCGGAGCTCCTGGCGAACCCGAAGCTGCGCGCCCTGCTCGAGAAGGTCGCGCGCGACGAGATCGTGCCCCATGTGGTGCCGGTGCCGGGGCGGACGCCGCTGCAATACGTCGACCTGATCGTCGCGCGGTTCTCGAACCCGAAGATCATCGACACCACCCGCCGCATCGCCTTCGATGGCTCATCGCGCCATCCGGGCTTCCTGCTGCCGACGGTGCGCGACGCGGTCAAGGCCGGCACACCGGTCGAGGGGCTCGCGCTGGTCGAGGCCGCCTGGTGCCGGATGTGCGCGGGCACGCGCGCCGACGGTTCGGTGATCGAGCCCAACGATCCGTTCTGGGACGCGCTCCAGAAGGTGGCGCTGGCGGCGAAGGACGATCCCAAGGCCTGGCTCGAACAGCGCCAGACCTACGGCGACCTCGCCGACCAGCCCGCCTTCGCGAACGCCTTCGCCAAGGGGCTGAACAAACTCTGGAAGGACGGCCCCGAAGCCGCGATCGACGCATATCTCGCAGGGTAAATGGGGGTAGGTGTGCGCGGCGGCCCTGGTTTGGTCAGATCCGCCGCGGTCCGCCTTCAAACTTGATGTTTTCGGCATAAGTCTCTGTTCGCCATAAATTATTAAGGCGAAGCGGAGAACGCTTGATGTGATCAGGTTCGGCAAAACGGGCGCGGGCTCGCACGGTCGGCGCGGATTTCGGGACGTGCGGTGGGCGCCCGCAGGGCCCGCACCCGCAGCCGCTCACACGCTGTTCACCCCATGGCAATCTGCGCCCGTTTCTGGGCGGCGATGCGGAACGGCGCGTTGGCGGCGCCGAAGCCCGCGTAGCGCGGGTCACGCTGGACGATCTCGAAGAACATGCCCCGGGCGAAGGTCTTGCTGTAGAGCTGAAAAAACGCACCGTCCATGTCGCGGTCGTACAGGATGCCGCGTTCCTGCATCCGCTTGACCAACCCGGTGGGGAAATCGAACCGCGCCGAAAGGTCGTCGTAGTAGTTCTGCGGCATCGGCAATGGCTCGAACCCGCGCTTGGCCAGCTCTCCGGCGGTGGTGAAGATATCGTCGGTGGCGAGCGCCAGGTGCTGGACCGAGGCGCCGAACGACTTGGACAGGAACCGCCCGGCCAGCGTCCGGTTGGAATCGGCGCCGTTGAGCGTGACCTTGAGCCCGCCACCGGGGCTTTCCACCACCTGGCTGCGCACCAACCCGTCGGGGTCGAACACGTCGATCATCGGCGACTTCACCATGTCGAAGGTCGAGGTGTAGAACAGCACCCAGGACAACATGTTGTCATGCGACACGGTCTGGTTGTGGTGGTCGATGTGGGTAATCCCGGCGCCGGTCGCGGCGGTTTTCGCCCCGAATTCCTTCTCCCAGACCCGCGCCAGACCGACGCTGTCGTCGACGAAATGCAGAACCGAGTTGGACGGTCCGAGCACCGCCGGAATGTCGGTGCTGCCCGGGCCCTTTTCCGCGTCGAACGGCTTGGATCCGAGCGCGATCACCCGTTCCATCGCCGCTTTCGCGTCGGCAACCGCGAAGCCGATGTCGCAGATCGTCGTGCCGCGTTTTTCGAACGCGGTGCCGGCATGGCCGGTGGTTTCTTCGTTCAGAACGATCCGCACCGCGCCCTGCTGCCACAGCGTGGCGGCCTTGCTGGCATGTGTGCCCGCCTTTTCGAACCCGAGCGTGCCCAGAAGGCCCTCCATCTCGCGGGCCTCCGCGTCCTGGGTGGCGAATTCGATATAGGCGACGCCCTCGGCCTTCACCCGCGGCTGGATCGGCGGCAGATCCACCTGGATCGTCGGTTCCGCCCGGCGCACGTCGTCCATCGTCGCGATGATCGAGCGGTATCCGTCGAGCGCGACCTGGGCGGTGCAGCCGCCGCGGAACTGGTCGTTGAATATCTCGAGGCTGATCGGCCCGTCGTAACCGGTCGCCATCACGGCGCGCATGAAATCGGTGCAGGCCAGGTCGCCTTCGCCCGGCATGTTGCGGAAGTGGCGCGACCAGTAGAGCACATCCATGTCGAAGGCGGGCGCGTCGGCGAGCTGGACATAACAGATCTTGTCGCCGGGGATCGAGCGGATGGTATTCGGGTCGATCTTGCGCGACAGCGTGTGGAAGCTGTCGAGGATGAGCCCGATGCGCGGATGATCGGCGCGACGTACGATCTCCCAGGCGTCGCGGTGGTCGTTGACGTAGCGCCCCCAGGACAGGGCTTCATAGCCGACCCGCAGGCCCCGTGCCGCGGCCCGTTCTCCCAGTTCGTGGAAGTCCGCCGCCGCCCGGTCGATACCGCCGAGCGCCGCCGGATGCACCGAGGAACAGATCCCCATGAGATCGGTGCCGAGAGCCTGCATCAGGTCGAACTTGTGCTCGGCCCGGTCGAACGCCTTCGCCCGGAGCGGTTCCGGCAGGCCCTCGAAATCGCGCAGGGGCTGAAACATGCTGATCTCGAGCCCGTGGTCCTGCACCCGGCGCCTGAAGTCGCTGGGGGAGCCGTCAAAGGCGATGAAATCCTGTTCGAACAGTTCGATCCCGTCGTAACCGGCGGCCGCGATGGCCTCCAGCTTCTCGTCGAGCGTGCCCGAAATTGACACGGTTGCAATCGATGTTTTCACGCGGTGCGATCCCTTGCTTGCCATCCCGGAAATATCCAAGGCGAACAATCTGGCATTAGTGTGATGTCTCCACGCCACCGGCACAGCGGCGCGGGAATTCGGCAACACCGACGCGGCGCCGGTCCGGCCGGGGGCGAGACAACTGCGGGGACGCCACCCAAGGCCTCCGCCGCAGGTCTACAATTTCATCGCCCGGGCCATGTGGCGCGCGAGCGTTTTCGCATTCGGCTGCTCCAGCATGGTCAAGTGACCGCCTGGCACATCGACCACCTCATAACCGGCAAGCGCCACCAATTCCCAGCCAAGACCGCTGCGAATGCCCTCTTCCGTATCGAAGAAATTCTCGTTGGAGCGATAGATCGTAAACGGCACCGCCAGCGGTTTGGGCTCGTAGTTTTCAACCGCGAGATCGTTCGAGGCGATGAAATCGTTGCCGTCTCGGATGTCGATCCCCTCACCGGTCTCGGCCTGTTTCTTCATCCGGGCGGCAATCCGCGCGTGCCGCATTTCTTCGACACGATGGTAAATCGCGACCGGGATGGCGCCGTAGCCGCGTTGTTTCACGGTCTGAATGCTCGCCCGCACCTTGCGCAGCCCGGTGTACGCGTCGCGCCCGCCGGGTCCGTCCGCATCGAACAGGGCGAAATGGCCGATCTCGCGCCCCGCTTCGTGGAGCATCCAGGCCAGTTCCCAGGCAAAATAGGCGCCGAGCGACACGGCGGCGAGATGCAACGGCCCGTCCGGGTGAAATTTCTGGATCTCGTCGAAATAGCGTTGCGCGGTTTCCTCGACGCCGATCGGTTTGTCGCGCGCCAGCGCGCCGATGGTGACGCCGAGCACCGGCTGGTCGGGTCCGAGCTCTTCGGCGAGCGCCGTGTAGTAGCTGTCGAGCCCACCCAGGATGTGGACGCCGAACAGCGGCGGTCTGCTCCCCTTGGGCTGGATTTCGAAGATGTTGCGCGGGCCGGTGGAGCCCCTCTCGACGACTTCGGCGAGGCCCCGGGCCGTCGGCTGCCGTTGCAGGTCGACCACGCTGACCTTGTGGCCGAGTTTGACCTCGATCCGCCCGACCAGTTCGGCCGCCAACAGCGAATGCCCGCCAAGGTCGTAGAAATCGTCCTCGGCGCCGACGTTTTCGACCATCAGCACCTCGCCGATCTGTTTGGCGATCTGCGCCTCGAGCTCGGTCATCGGTGCGCGCGCGGCGGCGGGCACGGTAGGCTGCCCGGGGTCGGGCAGGGCGGCGAGGTTGACCTTGCCGCCCGCCGTGCGCGGGAATTCGTCGACCACCACGATCCGGGGTCGCATCTGCGGCGGCAGTTCGGCCTGGGCGAGCGCGTTCAGCGCGTCCAGATCGACGCTGTCGCCCCCCTCGGCGATCATCGCCCAGGCAAGCAGGCGCGCCGAGGGTTTGCCCGCGTCGCGCACGCCGGCGTAGATCCGGAGGTCGGGCTGCGCCGTTTCCAGCACCCGTTCGACGTGGCCAAGGTCGATGCGGAACCCCCGCACCTTCACCTGGCGGTCGTTGCGGCCGAAGAAGTTGAGGTTCCCGTCCGCGCGCCAGCTCGCCCGGTCGCCGGTGCGATAGACCCGGCCCGTGCCGCGGAAGTGGTCGTCGAGGAACACCTCCGCCGTCTTTTCCGCAAGCCCGTGATAGCCGATCCCGACCGACACGCCGCCGATCCACAATTCGCCGATCGCGCCGCGCGGCGAAAGGCTGCCGTCGGGGGCGGCGACGTAGGCAAAGGCGTGGTCTGTCGCCGTTCCGATCGGCAGATCGCCCTCGGGCAGCGTTCCCTCGAGTTCGTAGAACGTTGTGGTAACCGCGGTCTCGGTCGGCCCGTAGCCGTTCAGCAGGCGGACGGAGGGCGCGGCATTCAGGAAATCCTGCACGATCTGCGGGTTGGCCCGTTCGCCACCGAAGTTCACGAGTTTCAGGCTATCGGGAACCCGGGCGCCGCTTGCGGTGATGTAATCGCCGAGGATGTGCAGGAAAGCCGTCGGCAGGTGCAGCATGGTGATCCCGAGCGGCGCAAGCTCGTCGAGCAGCGCGGCCCCCGATCCCGCGGCCTCGTCGCTGCGCAGAACCAGCGTCGCGCCGTTGAACAGGGTCGGCAGGATCTCTTCGAGCGAAAAATCGAACGACAGGCTGATGAACTGATAGACCCGGTCTTCGGCGGTGATCTCGAACAGCCGGGTGATGGCCTGGATGTGGCCACTCATCGCCCGGTCGGGGATCACCACGCCTTTCGGCTTGCCGGTGGAGCCCGAGGTGTAGATCACGTAAGCCGGCCCGGCCGGATCGCGGTCGACGGCAGCGACCGCCGCGTCCGCTGTGCCGGCCTCCGGCGTAATCACCTCGGTATCCGGGGCGAGCGCTTCGATGGCATCGGAAATGACCAGCCGCGTGCCGCTGTCGCTCAGCATGTGCGCGATCACGGCGTCGGGATAGGCCGGGTCGACCGGCAGAAAGGCGGCGCCGGTCTTCAGCACCGCAATCAGCGCCACGAAATAGTCGGGGCGGCGGCCGAGGTGGATCGCGACGATGTCGCCGGGGCCCGCCCCCTTCGACTGCAGGTGCGCGGCCAGCCGGTCGGACGCGGCATCGAAGCGCGCCATAACTCAGACTGCCGGGCTGCCCCGCTTGCTGGATGGCGATGGCGTCGGGGTCGCGCGCCACGACCTCGCGAAACCTGTCGAGGAAGCCGACATGGACGGTGCCCTGCACCGGTTCGCCCAGCGCCATCACCTCGGCACGTTGATCGCCCAGCATGTCGAGGTCACGCAGCAAGGTATCGGGTTCCGCCGCGGCGATCGACGCCAGCAGGCGCATCAGGTCATCGAGCATCCGGCGGGCCTGGTCGGCCGGGACCACCGCCGGGTCGGCCTCGAGTTCCAGGCGCATTTCCGGGTCGGTGTAGACCCCGAGCGACAGCGGCAGGTCGATCTCCGACCGAAGCTCGGCGCTGCGGCCCTCGGCGTGGGCACCGGCCCGATTGAACAGGCCGCTCATGCTGCCGCGGTCGAACATGACCACGGTGTCGAACAGGTAACTGGCGCCGTGGAGATTGCAGAATTTGCGGATCTGGGCGACCGAGACCTGTTCGAACGGCCGCATGGCCTCGGTGTCGGATTTGAGAGCCCGCACAGCGCTGCCGAGCGTTGTGTCGCGTCCGATCTTCATCCGCCGGGGCAGGGTGTTGAGGAAACACCCCGCCGCCCGCGCGCCGTTGGGCAAGCAGGTTGCGGCCGCCGCCGGTGACGCCGAACACCAGGTCCGGCGCGTTTTGCCAGCGCGCCAGCATCAGGCCCCAGGCGGCCTCGATCAGGTTGCGCAATGTGCCCCCACAGCGATCGGCCGCGTCCTTCAGGGCCGATGTGAGCGTGCGGTCCAGCACATGGATCAGCAACTCCGCGTGCCAGTCGGTCTCGGTCCGGGTGTGGTTCGTCGCCAGGCCGAGGGGCTCGAACCCGTCGAGGTAGTCGGCGAAGTAGGGTTTGGCCGAGGGATCGGCCGGCGCGCCGATTGTCTCGCACATGCCAAGATAGGCGTCATTCGTCAGCCGGGCCGAGATCGGCGCACCGGTATCGAGTGCCGCGAACAGATCTTCCAGCACGATCCCCACGCTGGTGCCGTCGATGAGCGCATTGTGGACCGTCCAGATCATGACCGACCGGGTCGGCGCGAGACGGATGAGGCTCACGCGCCAGTGCGGGGCCGATTTCGACATCGAGGCCGCGGTGACGGTCGCGGGCCAGGAAGTCTTCCAGCGCCTCTTCCTGTGTCTCGGCCGGTTTGTCCTGCCAGTCCAGTTCCTCGACGTCGACATCGACCGCGTCGGCGACAATCTGGAGCGGCTTCTCGAGATTGCGCCAGCGAATGGATGCGCGCAGCGCAGGGTGCAGATCCGCGACGGCATTCCACGCCGCGTCGAGATCCTCGCGGGAAACCACCTGGCCGTCCAGGCGCAAGATCGCTTGCTGCAGATTGACCCACGGGCGGTCCGCGGGGACGCTCTCGTAGAACATCCACGACTGCATCGGTGTCAGGGCGATACTGTCGCCGGGGGTACGCATACTTTCTGTCATAGCCGCTCGGTTCGCTTAAGCCGTTTGGGTCCGGTGGTGGTTACCATCGACGGCCGAAATCTGCACGTCTCGAGTGGGGCGCTTGGGCCGAATTTTTTCTCGCGTTCCGGTGATTGTGGCCGGTTGATGGTCAATCCGGTTTCTCAGGTATCGTTGTATCCGCGGAGGAAATTCCGTCCCGCATCCCTCCGCCCCGTCGCGGTCGGGCTCCGGTGGTCCGCCTGATTCTTGCCGGCAGCGCGCCGCGACGGGCCGGCCGCGAAAAAGCAGTCCGATCGACTATTGGGTGCGGGGCTTGACCTCGATCAAGGCAATTCCTCAATTCCGAGTGAATCTGTCAGAGACTGAGTCGCGGGGCACGGAAGATGGAATATGGCACGCTTGACGCTCTGGAGAGCACCACCACGCTGGGCGTGGCCCGAAAAGGCTTCCGGGGCACCGTCATCAGCGTCCTGCCGATCGAAGGGGTCGGACGGCTCGCCGCCGACGAGATGGAACGCCGGCTGATCGAGATGGGGTTCATCGAAGGCGCCGAAGTCGAGATCCTCCACGAAGGCCCGATTCGCCGGGACCCGATCGCGGTGCGCGTGGGCTGCGCCACGGTGGCGCTCCGGCGCCGCGACGCGCTCGCCATCCTGGCCGAGTAACCTGCAATGCCCGACACCCTGCCGACAGGTCGCGACCGGACGACCCGGGTCGCCTTGATCGGGGCGCCCAACAGCGGAAAAACCTCCCTTTTCAACGCCTTGACGGGCTCCAATCAGCGGGTCGGGAACTATTCCGGCGTCACGGTCGAGCGCAAGGAAGGCACGGCAACCACCCCGGGCGGCCACAGGCTTTCGATCATCGACCTGCCGGGCACCCATTCGCTGCGCGCCCGCAGCCCGGACGAAGCGGTGACCCGCGATATCGTGCTTGGCGCCCGCCCGGACATCCCCGCGACCGACCTTCTGCTCGTGGTCGCCGACGCGACCCACCTGCGCCCCGGCCTGCGGCTCGCCCAGGAACTGAAACGGGTCGGCATCCCCGCGCTGCTTGTCGTCAACATGATCGACATCGCCGCGGCCCGCGGCATCGAGATCGACCTCGACCGGCTGTCGGCCGAGCTTGGCCTGCCCGTGGTCGCCGCGACCGCGGTGCGAAAGGCCGGAATAGCGGCGCTCCGGGCGCGGCTCGACCGCTTGCTCGACGCAGGGCTCGCCCCCCGCGGTGCTCTCGAATGGACCCACCCCACCGCGGCCGACCTGCGCGCCGCGCTGCGCGAGGCCGATCGCGTCATCGCCGCCGCGGTCCGGATGCCCGCCGCGCCACGCACCGCGACCTCCGTCATCGACACGGTCGTCCTGCATCCGGTGGCGGGACCGATCATCCTGCTCGGGCTGCTGTTTGCGATGTTCCAGGCCGTCTTCGCCGGGGCCGCGCCGATCATGGACCTGATCGCCACCGGGTTCGAAAGCCTCGCCGCCGCCGCCCGGGCCACCCTGCCTGAAGGGCTCCTGCGCAGCCTGCTCATCGACGGGGCGCTCTCCGGCGTCGGCGCGGTACTGATCTTCCTGCCGCAGATCGTGATCCTGTTTCTGTTCATCCTGCTGCTCGAAGACCTTGGCTACATGGCCCGCGCGGCCTTCCTGATGGACAATCTCATGGGCCGCGCCGGGCTGCACGGGCGCGCCTTCATCCCGCTGCTCTCGAGCTTCGCCTGCGCGATTCCCGGCATCATGGCGGCGCGGGTGATCGACGACCGGCGCGACCGGCTTGTGACGATCCTGATCGCCCCCTTGATGACCTGCTCGGCCCGCATTCCGGTCTACACCCTGCTGATCGGCGCATTCATCCCGGCGCGCGACGTGTTCGGCGGGATCGGCTTGCAGGGGCTGGTGATGTTCGGCCTGTTCGCGTCCGGGATCGTCAGCGCGCTGACCGTGGCGCTCGTGGTCCGCCTCGTCTTCCGGCGCAACGAGATCGCAGCACCGCTGATGCTCGATCTGCCCGACTACAAGCTCCCGCGCCTGCGCGGTGTGCTGCTTGGCCTGTGGCAGCGCGCCTGGACCTTCCTGCGCCGCGCGGGCACGATCATATTCGCCGCCAGCGTGGTGATCTGGGCGCTGTCGAGCTTCCCTCTGCCGCCCGAGGGCGCCACCGGCCCGGCGATCGATCACAGCTTCGCGGCGATGATCGGGCACCTCGTCGAACCGCTGCTCCGGCCCCTCGGATTCAACTGGGAAATCGCCGTGGCTCTGGTCGCGGGGCTCGCCGCGCGCGAAGTGACGGTCGCGGGACTGGCGACCGTCTACGCCGTTGCGAGCCCCGGCACCGCGGTCCTCGGCACGGCATTGGCGGCGGAATGGAGCCTCGCCACCGCGCTCGCGCTCCTCGCTTGGTTCATCTTCGCGCCGCAGTGTCTGTCGACCCTCGTGGTGATCCGCCGCGAGACCGGCCGCGCACGCTGGATGTGGATCACGATCGCCTACATGTTTACCCTCGCGTGGTTTGCGGCTTTCGCCACCTACCGAATCGCGACGCTGCTGGGCGGTTGAACTTTGAAGGCGCCGAGACGTGCGGAGGTCTGTCGTTTCGGGGTTCGGGGCAGGCGCATTCGCCGCGCCGACCGACGCATTCCTCCAATCCGGGTAACGGGGAAACCGAAATTCCTGTCCAGCCATTTCCGGCCGGTGACATCCGCGCCGGGGCCAGTCCGTCTGGCCGCCCGCAAGACCGGTCTCAGCAGTGCACGGCCGACCCGACCCAGGACGCGATCTCGTCACGCCGGGCACCTTCGAGCTTGTACCGGTCAAGCGGCAGACCGACATCGCGCCTGCGGAACGGCCGCGGGAACTTTTCGCCGTTTTCCAGGATCCAAACCCAGGTCACTTTGCCGGTTTCGCTGGTTTCAGCGATCAACAATCCATCGTGTCGGTCGGCGGACATGGCGCAATCTCCCTTGTGCTGCGGTCTGCCCGCAACGCACCTGACACAAGACGACCCCGCTCGCGACTCGCTTCACCGGTCGCGTTGGCGCAAGGGTAAGCGCAGCACGGATCGCCCGGCAAGCCTCACATCGCGCCCCCGCGCGCCTTTTCAGCCGGTGAGCGGTGCTTTGCGGATGGTGTGAAAAAAACCCTGCATGTCCTCCCCCATCAGGCTGATCGACCCGAGCACGAAGGGGCGTGGCAGAAGCGGGGTGAGCAGGGGGCGGAGGGCGGCTTCGACCGCCTCCATCGCCGGCGCGGCGAGGCGGCCGGTGACGGTCAGGTGAAAGTGGAATTCGTCCATCACGTAAGGGTAGCCCCATGTGACCAGGTGCGCTTCCTGGCGCGGCGTAAGCCCGGTCGCACGGCGGCGCTCGGTTTCCTCGGGCGGGGCCGGCGCGCGGTGCCGGTCGAGCGCGGCCACGGCCTCGGCGGCGATGCGCGCGACCGCGCCCATGTCGCCGTCCGGCACCAGTGCGAGGAACCCCCCGAGCCGCGCGAGGCGCAGGCCGTCGACCTCGGCCGGCGCCAGCGTCGCCGCGAGCGCATCGAAATCGGTGTAGAGCCGCGAACGGCTCGACCCGGAGGCGAGGCGGAAGGGCGGTTTCAGCGTGCCGTGGAACCCGTAGCGCCGGGGCGTCGCGGTGATGTCCGAAACAGAGGCCGGAAGGCCGGGCGGGGCAGGGTGGTCACACGTCCGTCCAGCGGCCGGATCCCAGCCCAGCCACCCGGCCATGAAGGCGCAAAGCGGCCCCGGCTCCGGCGTGAAATAGACCGCATATCGTGTGTATTGCTCCATCCGCCCGCCCTATCCCTTGTGTGTCACACCTGCATCACGTCGGTACGCAACCCCTTGATTTCAAGACGTGTGATACGAACGGGCCGGGCAGTGAATTGACCCTGCGCCGGGGCGCAAAACCCGCACCGCGACCACCCGGTGCGGTCCCGGCGTTTGTACAACCAGGACGGCAGCGGCGCTCGTCGCCGGGCTGCGCGCGAGCCAGGCCCAAAAAACGCACGTCCCCGGCCTCGCCTTTACCTGTCGCCGGTCCAGCGCTAAACTTGTACCGGAAATGGGGAATTGGCGCGCTGTTTCGCGTCCGGTCTGATCCAGATCAGTTACATCTGGCGCGGTCCGTGGTCCCTTGCCGCAGATCTGCCCTGGAATGTGAGGATCCCTTGCGCCTGACCACCCGCACAAATCTCGCGATCCGCGCCCTCATGTATTGCGCGGTGCACGAGGGCAAGACATCGCGCTCCGCCGAGATCGCGAAGGCGTGCAATTCCTCGGCCAACCACCTGGCCCAGGTCGTGAACACGTTGCATGCCAACGGCTTTCTCACAGCCACGAGAGGCCGGATGGGCGGGGTCAGCCTCGGGCGCCCGCCGCAGGCCATCAACATCGGTGAAGTGTTTCGCCTGTTCGAGGCCGACGTGCCCTTCACCGAATGCTTCCAGCTCGAAACCAACACCTGCCCCCTGGTGCCCGCGTGCCGTTTGCAGGGCGCCATCCGCCGGGCCCTCGACGCGTTCTACCGCGAGATGGAATTGGTGACGCTCGAAGACCTGGTGAAGGGGAACTATCGCCTCAACGCGGTGTTCGAGGTGGCCGACACCGACGAGGCGGTCGGGTGCCCCGGGTCCGACGCCGCGCGGTCCGGCGCGCCGTCGACGGCGTGACCCTTGGACGGCGGATGCGTACCGGGCGGCGGGTTGGTCCGGGACCGGCGCGCGTGACCCGGGCGCGGTCGAAACCAAACTTCCCGGCGCGCTGGGCCGGCACCGCGATGTCCCGCCGGGCACGGAGCCGGCGATGACAGACGCAGGCCCCGGCGCGCAAGATCACGAAACCGTCCGGGCGCACCTCGCGGCGAAATCGCGGCCCGCACGCTTCGCCCTTGCGGCCCGGTTGCGCACCTTGTCACTCAGCCAGGCCCCGGTGCTGGCGGCGGGCTGGCTGGCCGCCTCGGAAGGCTCATTCCGGGCCGATGTCACCCTTGCGGCGATGCTGGGCGCTGGGGCGATCCAGCTCGGGACCAACCTCTGGAACGACGCGGCCGACGCGGCCAGCGGGGTTGATCGGCCTGACCGCCTCGGCCCGCCCCGGATGGTTGCGCTTGGCCTTCTCGACGGCGCGCAGGTGAAACGCGCCGCCGCGGCGAGTTTTGCGCTCGCGGCGCTCGCGGGGCTCTTCCTCGCCGTCGTCGGCGGGTGGCCGGTGATCGCCGTCGGGGTGGTGTCGCTGATGCTCGGTTTTTTCTACTCGATGGGGCCGCGCCCGTTGTCGGGCCTGCCTTTCGGCGAGCTCCTGGTGATCCTCTTCTTCGGCTTGGTCGCGGTCTCGACCACGGCCTGGCTTCAGGGGGTGGACCCGTTCGCCCCGCGCACGCTCCTGCTGGGCCTGACCATCGGACTTCCCGCGGCAGCGGTCCTGATGCTCAACAACCACCGCGACCGGATCCAGGACGCGCGTGCCGGTCGCCGGACCCTCGCGATCGTGATCGGAGACCCCGCCGCGCGTGCGGTCTACGTGGCCTCGCTCGCGGTTGCAGTCGGCCTCGCGGGGCTCATGGCGGCGAGCCCATGGCTGCTGCTGCCCGCAGCGCTCGCGCTGTGGCTGTCCGCCGCCATGTTGCGCCTGCCGGTCTCTGCCCGGCTCAACGCCCTCATCGGCCGCACGGCCCTGTTCCAGCTCGTCCTCCTGGGCGCGATCATGGTCGGTTGACCGGCCTTCTCGGCATGCGCGCCCATCGCGGCGGTATCGGCGACGAAGCCATCGGTGTCGGCCGGGACGGGGATGAACGGCACGCGGCGTTTCATCGCGGCGGCAAGCTCCGTATTGGCCATCATGTATCTGCCGTCGTCGGTGAACCAGATCACGTCTTTGTCCGCCCGAGCGCGCAGGATCGCCACCGTTCCGACAGTCTCTTGGCCGATGCAGGAAAAGCCGATCATCGCGCCGGCCGAGGGGTCGAACCGCCACGTCCCGCAGCACCGGTGTCGCGCAGCGCGCGGAGCGTCGTGACCCGACACGCCGGCACCGGCCGGCCGTCGCATCTCCTGCCGCCGGATGCGTCGCCCGCCAATAGCTGTCCCCACGTGCACTGGTGCGCCGCACAGTGTGAGCCCTGCACGGCTAGATGAAGCGCAGATCGAGCGTGGCTTCGTTCCAGAGGTTCTTGCGGGGCTTGATCGGGTCGAACTGGAACGGCGTATGCTGGCCTTCCTGGAAGCGCACCCGCCGCCGGGTTTCGGCCTCGAGATCGTTGATCGGGCGGGTCTCATGCGCCCGGCCGCCCTCATGGGCCACGAGGTATTTCAGACCGCCGACCGAACGGCCGGCCTGGCGGTCATAGACATCGAAGACCAGCGGCGCGTGGGCCGGGATCGTGGGGTGCAGGGAGGACCACGGCTGCCAGCTGCGAAAGCGCACACCGGCGACGTATGTCTGCGGGCCGACCTTTTGCAGCGGCACTTCCACCTGATTGCAGGTGATGACGTAGCGGCTGCCGAGATCGCCTTCCACTTTCAGTTCCACCCGTTCCAGCGAGCTGTCGACATAACGCGAGGTGCCGCCGCCGGTCGCTTCCTCGCCGAGAACCAGCCAGGGCTCGATGCCGTTGCGCAGGGTCAGCTTCATCCCCTCGACCGTCGTGTGCCCGACCTCGCCGAAGCGCATTTCGTATTGCGCGTCGTACCAATCGGGCCGGAAGGCAAAGCCGTGGGCGCCGCTGAGGTCGTCCAGAACCTCGTTGAAATCCGCCCGGGCGTAATGCGGCAGCAGGAACCTGTCGTGCAGCTCCTGCCCCCAATGCACCAGCGGCTCGGTGTAGGGTGTGTCCCAGAACCAGGCCAGCAGCGCGCGCATCACCAGCGATTGCGCCATGCTCATCTGCCAATGCGGCGGCATTTCGAAGCCGCGGAACTCGACCAGGCCAAGGCGGCCGGTGGGGCCGTCCGGCGAATACATCTTGTCGATGCAGATCTCGGCGCGATGGGTGTTGCCGGTCAGATCGGTCAGGAGATGGCGCAGGATGCGGTCGGCCAGCCAGGGCATCGCCTGGCCGGTGGCCTGCACCCGCGCAAGCTCGGCGAGCGCGATCTCCATTTCATGCACCTTGTCCGGCAGGCCTTCGTCGAACCGGGGCGCCTGGCTGGTCGGACCGATGAAGGTGCCCGAGAACAGGTAGGACAGCGACGGATGCCGCTGCCAGTAGCGGATGAGCGAGCCGACGAGGTCGGGGCGCCGCAGGAACGGGCTGTCGGCAGGGGTGGCGCCGCCGACCACGATGTGATTGCCGCCCCCCGACCCGGTGAGCCGCCCATCGACCATGAAGGTGAAACTGTCGAGCCCGCTCTGGCGCGCCTCTTCATAGAGCGCTTCGTTGATTTCCTTGAGCCCCTGCCAGCTGGTGGCGGGGTGGACGTTGACCTCGATCACCCCGGGGTCCGGGGTCACCCGGATGACATTGAAATTGCCGTCGCGCGGCGGCTCGTAGCCCTCGATCCGGACCGGCAGCTCCATCGCCGCGGCCGTTTCCTCGACCGCCTCGACCAGGTCGAGATATTCGTCCGAGGAGCCGGTCGGCGGCATGAAGACATGCAGGATGCCATCGCGCGGCTCCACCGCCATCGCGGTGCGGATC
This sequence comes from uncultured Alphaproteobacteria bacterium, assembly GCA_963752895.1. Taxonomy (GTDB): domain Bacteria; phylum Pseudomonadota; class Alphaproteobacteria; order Rhodobacterales; family Rhodobacteraceae; genus CAVWAE01. The sequence goes on along the minus strand of CAVWAE010000016.1, from coordinate 10,091 downwards.
GGCTTGTCTTCGTCGCGGAAGTGGTATCCGCCCGCGAGCCAGTCGTCTGAGCTTGCCATATCGCGGAACCAGGCGTCTTCGTCGAAATCCTGCGCCGGGCCGGGGGCCGCGTCGGACCGGCTCTGGCGGACTCGCCGTGCCGGGGCCGGGGCTGTGGGGCCGGAGCTGAAGATTCCCCCTGCCGGGCCGGCACCGGGGCCGTAGAACGGCGTGGCGAGGTATTCGTCCCTGTCGTGCTCGTCCTCCGCCCCGCGCCGGGGTTTCTTGCGCGGCGGCAAACCCTTGCGCCGGCGCAGCATCGTGTCGCGGAAGTATTGCTTGAACTCCTCGGACTTCTGCAGGGAATCCAGCGGCAGACGGTAGCCGGCGGGGCTGTCGCCTGGCATCAGGAAGAGCTTTTCGCGCCGGGTGCCCCAGACATCGGAGGCCCAGCGATACCGCCGGCGTGAACTTGCCTTGGCCTGCGCAAGTTGGATCGGGATCACGTAACTGACCGGGTTGCCGAGCCCGTTGTTGAGCATCCGCACCAGCCGGGCCCGTTCCTGCGGGTCCTCGAGTTGGTTGTCCTCGACGGTCACGTTGTCGGGCAGCAACGCTTCCTTGCCCATGAAGTGCATCGGGTCTTCGTAGACCGGGTGGGCATGGGCCTCGTCGCCGAGCTCGAGCGCGTCGAGCAGCCGCTCGGAAAACTCCGCCGCCGTCTCATGGGTGGCGTGCCCGGTGTTTTCGCGCGCAAGAAGATCGGCATCCGACCAGAGCGGCAGGCCGTCGCCACGCCAGATCAGCGAATAGGCCCAGCGGGGCAGGGGTTCGCCCGGATACCACTTGCCCTGTCCATGGTGCAGCACGCCGTGCGGCGCAAAACGGTCGCGCAACCGGCGAATGAGCCGGTCGGCGTAGCCGCGTTTCGTCGGGCCCACCGCCTCGGTCGTCCATTCCTTGCTGTCGCGGTCGATGGCCGACACGAAGGTCGGCTCGCCGCCCATCGTCAGGCGCATGTCCTGCGCCTGGAGCTTCGCCTCCACCGCCTGTCCGGCCCGGTCGATCTCGGCCCACTGTTCGTCGGCTGTAGGGGCCGGGTGACCCGCGGCGGCTCGTCGATGCGCTTGACCGACATGTCGAAGCTGAACGTGACCTCGGCCATGTCATGCGCCCCGGTGATCGCGGCCGCGGACACCGGCTCCGGGCGTGGCGGCCAGCGGGATATGGCCTTCGCCGCGAACAGCCCCGAGGTCGGGTCCATCCCGACCCAGCCGGCGCCGGGCAGGAAGACCTCGCACCAGGCATGCAGGTCGGTGAAATCATCCGTCGGCCCGGCCGGACCCGTCGATCGGTTTCTGGTCGGCGGTGAGCTGGATCAGGTAGCCCGACACGAAGCGCGCGGCATAGCCCGAGACTCGCGCAGGAGCTGCGACCATCAGCCAGGCGCTGTCGCGGCAGGAGCCGAGTGCCTTCTGGATGGTGACCGCCGGGCTCTGCACCCCTGGTTCAAGACGGATCGTGTAGTCGATCTGGTTGGCGACATAGCCATTCAGGGCGACCAGCCAGTCGTTCGTCGGCCCCTTCTGCACCGGCGCCGCTGCGGCGAAGTCCCGAAACGCCTGGCCCCGGCTCGACCGCCTGAGATAGGGGAGCAGGTCCTTCCTTTGCGCGGCGCTGTAGTCGAACGGCACCTGTTCGGCGGATTCCTCGACGAAGAAGTCGAACGGGTTGATCGCCACCATGTCGGCGACAAGATCGACGGTGACCGAAAACTTCCGCGTCGGTTTGGGGAAAACCAGCCGCGCACTCCAGTTGGCATAGGCATCCTGTTGCCAGTTCAGAAAATGCTCTTCGGGCTCGATCCGCAAGGAGTAGCTCTTGATCGGAGTCCGGCTGTGCGGGGCCGGGCGAAGCCGCACCACATGCGGCGCCAGGTTGATCAGGCGATCGTAGGAGTAGGTGGTGCGATGGTTCAGTGCTACGCTTACAGACATGCAATTGCCGCTTTTTTTTGCACTTCCTGAAGAAAACCGGGAAATGTCGTTTCGGTTTTGCCCGAAAGGCGTTCCCTTCTTGTTTGGAGCGCCATTGCGAATAGGGTCAACCCTAATATGGGTTCAGGGGCGGCAATGGAGGACGACATCTTTAACGAGATGAAAAATGGGGCGGTCGACCGTCCCGAGTACCGGATCGTCGTCGATTGGCTGGAGCGCCACGGCATCGAGGCGCTGCAGGAACGGCGCGCAGAAGCCGAAGCTCTGTTTCGCAGGATCGGCATCACCTTCGCGGTCTACGGCGAAGGCGGCGACCCCGACAGGCTGATCCCGTTCGACATTATCCCGCGGATCTTCAACGCCTCCGAATGGCAGGTGATCGAAAGCGGCTCGATCCAGCGCGCCCGCGCCCTCAACGCCTTCATCGCCGATGTCTACGGCCCCCGTGAGATCGTGAAAGCCGGGCTCGTGCCCGACAGCATGGTGAGCGCCAACCCCGCCTATCTTGAGCGGATGCGCGGCTACCGGCCGCCCCGGGATGTCTGGGCGCATGTCATCGGCGTCGATCTGGTGCGCACCGGTCCCGATCAGTTCCTCGTTCTGGAAGACAATTGCCGCACCCCCTCGGGCGTCTCCTACGTGTTGCAGAACCGCGAGGTGATGTCGCGGATGTTTCCCGAGCTGTTCCGCGACGGGCGCATCCGCCCCGTCGACGGCTACACCGACATCCTCGCCGAGGCCATGCAATCGGTGGCCCCGGCCAATTGCGACGGGCCGCCGACGATGGCGATCCTGACGCCGGGGCAGTTCAACTCAGCCTATTTCGAGCATTCCTTCCTCGCCGACATGATGGGGATCGAGCTGGTCGAAGGCCCCGATCTCGTGGTCGAGAACCGGAAGGTCTACATGCGCACGACCCACGGGTTCGAGCAGGTGCATGTCATCTACCGGCGGATCGACGACGCATTTCTCGACCCGACCGTGTTCCGCGAAGACAGCATGGTCGGCGTGTCCGGGCTCATCGGCGCGATGGAGGCCGGCAACGTTACCGTGATCAACGTGCCCGGAACCGGTGTGGCCGACGACAAGGCCGTCTACACCCACGTGCCGGACATGATCCGGTTCTATCTCGGGGAGGAGCCGATCATTCCGAACGTCGAGACGTTCCGCTGCAGCGAGGCCGACGATCTCGCCTACGTGCTCGAAAACCTCGACGACCTGGTGGTGAAGGAAGTGCAGGGCTCCGGCGGCTACGGCATGCTGATCGGTCCGACCTCGACCAAGGCCGAGATCGAAGAATTCGCCGCCAAGCTGAAAGCCAGGCCCGACAACTACATCGCGCAACCGACCCTGTCGTTGTCATCGGCGCCGGTCCTGACCGATGAGGGGCTGTCGCCCCGCCACGTCGATCTGCGCCCCTTCGTCGTCTCGGGCGCGACGACGCGGATGGTGCCGAGCGGGCTCAGCCGGGTGGCGCTGCGCCAGGGGTCTCTGGTGGTGAACTCGAGCCAGGGTGGCGGCGTGAAGGACACCTGGGTGCTCAACGAGGGGGCGGTCTGATGCTGAGCCGAACCGCGGAAGGCCTGTTCTGGATGGGCCGCTATGTCGAGCGGATGGAAAACACCGCAAGGTTGCTCGACGCGGGCCGGCGTCTCGACAACCTGCCCGGCGCGTCCTCGCTGGAGCACAGCGAGTGGAGTTCCGTCATCGTCGCGTCCGGGGCCTCGGACACCTTTCCCCGCGACCTTGACGCCGCCGACGTCGAAAGCGTTTGCGACCACCTGATCCGCGACATCGGCAATCCCTCCTCGATCGCGTCGTGCATCGAAGCGGCGCGGACGAACGCCAAAGCGGTGCGCAACGCGATCACCGGCGAGGTCTGGGAGGCGATCAACGACACCCGCCTGGACTTGCACGCACACCTGAACCGGGGGTACGACCGCGACAACCTCGTCGACTTCCTCGACTGGGTGCGCACCCGCGGCGGGTTGGCCTTCGGCAAGATCGAAAACACCATGCTGCGCGATGACGGCTTCAGGTTCGTCCAGCTCGGGAAATGGTTCGAACGGGCCGATGCCACCGCGCGCCTGCTGGACGTCAAGTATCACGTGCTGCTTCCCGATGCCACGGATGTCGGCGGTGGGCTGGACTACATGCAATGGGTGCAGATCCTGCGCACGGCCAATTCGGCGGTGGCCTTCCGCCACCTCTACAGCCGGATCGTTGACCCGCAGGGGGTCGTCGATCTCCTGGTGCTGAACCCAAAGAGCCCGCGCGCGCTTGTCACGGCGATGTGCGAGATCTCGGCGGCGCTCGACGACCTGGCCTCCGCCCTCCCGGTCCAGCAGGCCCTCGCCGCACGGGCCCGCGCGGCCCGCGACCGATTGCGGGCAACCGACGTCGACGCGATCTTCAACCAAGGTCTCCATGACTGGCTGACCGGGTTCATCGTCGAGACCAACTATATGGCCGACCAGACCTCGACAGCGTTCGGTTTCGGCGCCGATCTGTCGCGCGCTGTGGAAGTAGACGCGCAATAGCGTCTCGGCACCGGTTCAGGGCGGTGTTAGAAGCAGCCCGACATTTGCCCGAATCCTGACGGACCCCATGTGGAGCATCGCGAACCGTATGACCTACTGCGTCGCCCTCAAGACCAATGCCGGTATGGTATTCCTGTCCGACACCCGTACCAACGCGGGCGTGGACCATATCTCGAAGTACAAGAAGATGTTCACCTGGGAGGTGCCGGGAGACCGGGTCATCGCGATGATGACCTCGGGCAACCTCGCCATCACCCAGGCGGTGATCAGCCTCCTGCAGGAGAATATCGACAAGCCACAGGAGGGGATCGACACCCTTCTGAACGCGGAATCGATGTTCCGGGTCGCGGAAATCGTCGGCGATGCGATGCGGGTCATTCAGCAACGCTACGGTACGAACATCGCCCAGATGGGCGAAAGCACCGCGTCGTCGATCATCGTCGGCGGGCAGCGCGCCGGGGGCGGCATGCGGCTGTTCCACGTCTATTCGGCCGGCAATTTCATCGAAGCCGCCGAGGACACCCCCTATTTCCAGATCGGGGAGCACAAATACGGCAAGCCGATCCTGGATCGGGTGATCGAGGTCGATACCCCGGTCGACGTCTGCGTGACGGCGGCCCTCCTGTCGATGGATTCGACCCTGCGCTCGAACCTCTCGGTCGGGATGCCGCTCGACCTCACGGTGATCGTTCGCGACGAATTGCGCTTTTCCCAGGAGCGGCGGATCGAGGAACATGATCCGAATTACCTCGCCTTGTCCGATGCGTGGTCGAATGCCTTGCGCAACGCGTTTCTCGAGATGGGCCAGTTTACCGTGATGTGACCGGGCCGGAGCGCCCGAACCCGGTCGGTGGCGCTGCGCCGCAGGTTGTCATCGGTCCGGCCACGTTTGCGCTGCGGAGAGACCGGCAAAGCGGACCGGCGCGGACAAAGATTGGACACGCGCCCGGATGTGTGCATTGATTTCCATGTTCGACAGGGGAGGCGCGCGGCCCGAATGCACTGCACCGGTTTTCGCCGGCTGCCTTCCCGTTCCAATGAAAACGCAGCTATGAAAGTCTCTGCCGATGCCGGTTTTCCGTATTGCCACTTTGATTATCTCCCTGACCCTGTTTTCGGGTCCGGGTTATTCCAAAAGCCTCTCGGTTGCGACTACCGGCAATGGCACGGCAATATACTTCTACGGCCTCGCCGTCGCCAAAGCTGCGCGCGAGATCGAGGGCCTGGACCTGCGCCCCAAGCCCTATACTTCGGCCGGCCAGGGCGCGGTGTTCGTCAACCGCGGCGAGGACGACTTCGGCCTGTTCAACGCGATCGTGTTGCGCGAAGCCTATGAAGGCCGCGAATTCTACGAGGGCCGCGCGCTCGAAAACCTGCGCCTCGTCGCGCGCCTCGTGCCGTTCCAGATCACCTTCGGCGCCAGCGGCGCATCGGGCATTTCCAGTGTCGAGGACCTGAAAGGAAAGCGTTTCCCCACCGGATTTGACGCAACCGCGTTCGGCGACCGCCTCTACGTGGCGATGCTCGCGACCGGCGGGTTGACCCCGGACGACGTCGCGCCGGTGCGGGTGTCCGACTGGGCCGGGTTGGGCAAAGCCTTCGTGCGCGGCGACATAGATGTGAACGGCATGGTCATCGGGTCCGCCACCGTCGAGAAATATGCCCAGCAGGTCGACGGCTATCACGCCGTGTCGCTCGGCGCGGCGGCGGATGCCGAAGCCCGTCTTCAGGATGTGTTCCCCGACAGCAGGCTGGTCACCCTCGCGCCCGAAGAAGGGCTGACCGGCATATTGGAGCCGGTGGTCGTGATGGAATACGACTACTGGATCTACGCCCACAAGGACACCGCCGATGCCGCGGTGACGGGTATACTCGAAAGCCTGAAAAACGGCGGCGAGATTCTGACAAGCGTCAGCGCCGATTTCCGGGCCTTCGACCCGGCCGGTATGTATCAGGACATCGGTATACCCTTCCATCCCGCCGCCGCCGCGTTCTACACCGAAAACGGGTATAAGTGAGTTCGCCGCGGTCCTTGGCGCAGCACGTTTGGGTGGCGTTGGGCGCGGTCGTGGTCTTTGCGCCGCTCTTGCGCGAACTGGCCCCGCCGGGTGTGACCGGCCCGGGGCTTTCGACGTCACAATTCCTCGCGTTCGAGGTCTGCCTCGCACTGGTTGCGGTTTTTGCCCGGCACGCGTCGCGCGCGCCGGCCCCCCATGACAGGGCCGGCGCGGCAATCCTCGCACTCGCCGCGGCAGGCGCGGGCGCCTGGATCGTGTGGTTCCTGGGCACCGATCGCGCGGTGTTCTTGCCGCATTCCGCAGATGTCGTCGGCGTCGCCTGTTTCCTGATCTTAGCGGTCCTGTGTGCCGGCGTCCTGTCGGGCGGCCGGCAGGTCGCCGTCCTGGCCGCCTTCGCCGTCGCTCTGGGGTTTCTCGGTCCGTATCTCGGGGCGGGGGCGGCCGCTCCCGACGTGCCTGCCGCAAGCTACGCGACCTACCTGGTCTACGGCTCCGAAGGCCTCCTGGGCCGCGCGCTCGACATCATGGTCAACCCGGTGATGGCCTTTGTCGTGTTCGGCGCGGCCTTCGAGGCCTCCGGCGGCGGGCGGGCGCTGTCGCAGGTGGCGCTGAAACTGGCCGAACGCAGCCGGTCCGGCGCCGTCAAGGCCTGCATCCTCGCGTCGGGCATGTTCGGCGCGATCAGCGGCACCGCGATTTCCAACGTGATGACCACCGGCGCCTTCTCGATCCCGAGCATGCGCCGGATCGGGGTGCGGGGCGAGACCGCCGCCGGGATCGAGGCGGCAGCCTCGACCAGCGGCCAGATCATGCCGCCGGTCATGGGTGCGGCTGCCTTTCTGCTCGCCGATTTCGTGGGCGAAACCTACGCCACGGTCGCCTTCGCATCGCTGCTGCCCGCGCTCGGGGTCTATCTCGCGATGTTCCGGCAGGCCGATCTCGTGAGTTTCGCCGCCGATAGTGCGCCCGAACCCACCGCCGCCCAAGTGCCGGTCTCGTTTGCGCTGCACCTCGCGGGGCCGGCCGTGCTGGTGTTCGGGCTGTCCGCCTTGGACATGCAGGCCGACCGTGCCGCGATGGTTGGCGCGGCCACGTGCGTCGCCGTGTCGCTGGGTCTGTCCGGCGGGCGCGAAAGCCTCGCCCGGTTCCGGGCCGGGATCGCGAGGTTGGTGAGCACCGGCCTCCAGCTCATCATCATCGCAGGCGCAATGGGGCTGCTCCTCGGCGTGCTGAACGCAACCGGGATCGCGGTGGCCGCTGCAGTGGCGCTGGCCGACATCGGGCAGCACAGCCTCGCGCTCGCCCTCGTCGTGGCCGGGGCCAGCGCGTTTGTCCTCGGCACCGGCATGGCCACGGTCGGAGTCTATGTCCTGGCGGGGGCCATGCTCGCGCCCGGGCTGATCGAGGCCGGTGTCCCGCCGCTGGCCGCACACCTCTTCGTGCTCTACTGCGGCATCCTGTCGATGCTCACGCCCCCGGTCGCGCTCGCCTCGCTCGCCGCCAGCGCGCTGGCCAAGGCGGATTTCACCCAGACGGCCTGGGCGGCCTTGCGGTTCGGCTGGATCCTGTTCGTCATGCCCTTCGTCATCGTGGCGCAGCCGGGGCTCGTGCTTCTCGGCGGGTGGCAGGCGGTGGGGCAGGGCGTGCTGGTGACCCTGGTCTTCATCCTGGCGGCCACGGCGCCCGATCTGAAACCGGGCCTGCGCACAGGTCTCGCGGCAATCGCGCTCCTGGCCGTCTTCTGGCGCGGGCCGGACTGGGTGGCGCTGGCGGTTGCGGTCGGGATCGCGCTTTTCCTGGTGGTCCGCGCGCGCGCGCGACGCAGCTGACAAACGGGCGGGGGGCTCAGGCGGTCCCGAGCGGTACCAGCCGCAGACCGCCGTCCGCGCCCACCGGACCTTCCAGGGCCACGGCCACCGCCTCCGCGACGTCCTGTTTGCGGATTTTTCCCATCGAACCGCGTGGCAGTTCCGGGGCCGAGAACAGCCCGAACGGCGGAAGACGGGGGAACGCGGCCCGGATCGCTGGAACGAGCCCCTCAGCCGCCTCTGCCTGGGCAACCACGACGATGACGAGGCCCGGCTCTGTCGGCCTCTGCGCGACCAGAAACGCGCAGGCCTCGTCGACGCCGTCAAGCGCGCACAGGCGTTCTTCCAACTCCTCGACCGGCACCTTGACGCCCCCGAGGTTGAGGATCTGGGTCGTGCGACCCAGAAGGGTGAGTTCGCCGGTGTCCGAAAGCGCGGCGATGTCGCCGGGCAAAAACCAGCCGCCGTCGAACAACTCCGCGCTGGCCGCGTCGTCGTTGATGTAGCCCGGCACCGTGCTGTCGGTCCGGATCCTGAGCCGCCCCTCGGCGCCGGGCGGAAGGGGGGCGCCCTTCGGGTCCACGACGTCGGCTTCGACATCGCCGAATACAGCGCCGACCCGTCCGGGATGGGTATCCAGAGCGCCCGCGTCTCCGAGCGTCACGCCGCCGGCCTCGGACGACCCGTAGGCGACCATGACGCGCGGGCTGACTTGGGTCCGGATCCGGTCGCGCAGCCCGGCCGACAGCCGCCCGCCCGCGACGAGGGCCGGCCCGTCGATCCGGGGCATGCCGGTCGACGCCGCGTCGCGGATCAAGGGTTCGAGCGCGGCCGGCGAGGCGATCAGGATGTTGACCCCGCGCGCGTGCATCTGCGCGAAGGCCCCCCGGTCGCCCGCCGAGAGGAACACCGTGCCCCCTTCGAGCCAGGCCGCGAGCGTGGCGGTGAAGCCATAGGCGGTGTCGGGGCCGAGACCGCACCACAGAACCGAGCTGCTGTCGATACCGGCACGCCGGGCGGTGCCCCCGAGGCGCGCGCCGAGAAGCGTCGCATCGAGCAGGACCGCCTTGGGTCGGCCGGAGGTCCCGGAGGTGAAGCAGATCCGTCCGACCGTCCGGTTTGCCGCCTCCGACCGCGGCAACACGCCCGCCGCCGGAACCGGCCGGTCGAGCCAGTCGCGTGTGACCGCGACCCGCCACAGCGTCTCGGGAAAGGCGCCTTCCTCCCCCGCGCCGCAGACCACCGCCGAGATACCCGGCAAGGCGGCAAGCTCGTTGCGCGCATTGCTGGTCAGCGACAAAGAAACCGCACCGATCCGTATCAATCCCAGCGTCACCATCCAGTGGGTGACCGGCTTGCGCACATGAACGGCCACGATGTCACCCGGGCCGATCCCGAGGTCGACGAGTTTCCCGGCGATCCGTTCGACATCCGCGAACACCCGCGCATACGGGAGCGTGATGGCGTTGTGCACGAGGGCGGGTTTCTCTGCGCGCGCGGTGCGGCCCGGACCCAAGGGTTCGGACAAGGGGATACGGGGCGCAGCAGGGTCCATCGGGCCTCTCCGGATACGGGGTTCGGGTGAAGCCTGACACGGGACTTCGCGAAATCCTAGACCGCGCCGCGCGGCGGGCGACAGGGCAGCCCCCGCGTTCGGCCAAAACCCCGCGCGCTTTCGGTGGAACCGGATCCGGGTTCGCCCGGGATCGACTTCGGTCGCGGATTGGCGAACCTTGATTTCCCGGTCCC
>CAVWAE010000015.1:0-112356 GCA_963752895.1 uncultured Alphaproteobacteria bacterium | reverse complement strand
GTCGCAAGTTACAGAACGCTTAGTTCTGCGCGTAGTATTCGATGACGAGGTTCGGTTCCATGTGTACCGGATACGGCACGTCGGCAAGGCCGGGAGTGCGCACGAAGCTTGCGGTCATCTTCGAGTGATCGACGTCGAGGTAGTCGGGCACGTCGCGCTCGGCCAGTCCGGCGGCCTCCAGCACGAGCGCCGAGTTGCCTGGACTTTTCGCGCACCGAAATCACGTCGCCTTCCTTCACCCGGTAGGAGGGGATGTTGACGCGCTTGCCGTTCACTTCGATATGGCCGTGGTTCACGAACTGACGGGCGGCGAAGACCGTCGGCACGAACTTGGCGCGGTAGATCACCGCGTCGAGACGGCGCTCGAGCAGGCCGATGAGGTTCTCACCGGTATCGCCGCGCTGACGCTCGGCCTCGGCGAAGATCCGGCGGAACTGCTTTTCGGTGATGTCGCCGTAGTAGCCCTTGAGCTTCTGCTTGGCGCGCAGCTGCAGGCCGAAGTCGGAGATCTTGCTGCTTGCGGCGCTGGCCGTGCTGGCCGGGGCCGTATTCGCGGCGATTGACGGGGCATTTCGGGCGGCCCCAGATATTTTCACCCATGCGGCGGTCGATCTTGTACTTGGCAGTCGTGCGTTTACTCACGGCTGATCTCCTTCTTTGGAACGCGGCCCGCGGGGAGCCGCTATGAAGGGCGTTGTCCTCTGGTCTTATCCGGTTTCCCGAAGCCCGACAGGCATCCCCTTGCGGGGGCCACCAACACCAATGAAACCGCGCTTATAGCGCGATGGGCCGCACTGTCAACGCCCTTCCGAAGCCCGAGAAAGATGACACGATGCACTTGTGCACCGGCCCGCACCATCCCGGGGAAGAAAGCCGTGGTTCAACCATCGATCATGGGTTTTCCGCCAATGGCTTTGGCAAGTCCAGCCCGCATCCCGAACCGAGACCTGGTCGTCTTGGACTGAAACAAGCCAGGTTCGGCGACTGCGGGGATTATCGCCCTCCCGACGTTCACCGGCTATCGCCGCGGGTCGTCCGGCCGTCGGCGGACGTCAGGCCAGGGGTCGAACACCCATGGCGGTCAGGAACACCCGAAGTTGTCCTCGAGTGACCCGAGCAGGGCCTCGGCCACCGGCATCTTGCTGCGGTCGCGGAACGCACCGTGCACCCAGCGCACGAAGGCCCGCCGCAGCTGGTCATCGCGGTTCGCCTCCGGGAAACACAATGTGCCCCCGCTGTCGGTCATTTCGAGCGCGGCAACGAACCCGCGGATGTAGCCGACGCACTCGAGATGGGAGATGTAGCCATCGCGGGCATCGTTGTCGGCGTCCTGGCAGGGCACCAACAGATCCTGCGCGAGCGCCATTTCGGGCAATTCCTGCGCCCGGACCGTCCCCGAGGCGGCAGACATCGCAACGGCGGCCAGGAACATCACGGCGACACGGGTCATGTAGGGGCTCCTCGTAGGGGGGATTCGACAATGACAGAATGGCCGTTGCGCGCGCGCGCACAAGCCCGGTTCTTCGTCGCGCGGCCAGTTGGGGTGTTACCCGGCGCAGCCCGGAGTTAGCCCCGACAGCGGCCGGAAAAAAGCCCGGCCGGTCCTGGGACCGGCCGGGCCGAAGGGTCATGTGTTGACCTTTACTGGGCGGCGGCGACGGGGTTCGTCTCCGCGTAGGCCCTCAGCGCCGCGTCCAGAACCTTCTGGTGCTCCTCGTTGTTGACGAAGCCAGGCGTGTTGACTTCGCTCCACAGGTCCTCGTCGGTCATGTTCTGGTGGCAGCCCATGCACAGGCCGGTGCGTTCCATCTTCTCGCGCATCTCCTGCGGCAGCGGGCCGGTCAGCGGCCAGTGCGAGCCGACGGTGACCAGCTGCTCGCCGTCCTCGGTGACGATCCGGCTGAGGTCGTGGTCGAGCTTCGGTATCGGCTGGGACTTGCACCTGCGGTCTGCTGCGGGATGATCTGCCCGTCGGCGGTCTCCAGATCGACGGTGAAGCCGTTCTCGTAGCCCTTGCAGGAAGCGGCCGCCGGAGATGCCGTAGCCGAGCGCCTTCGGGTTGTTGTGGCAGCTCTCGCAGCGTGCGCGCCTGGCGACCGGCCGTGTGCGGCTGCACCGCGGCATGGTCGAGGCCCTTGGTGCCGCCGGCATCCGGCGTCATCCAGATCTCGTTGTGCACCACGGTGTTGCCGTCCTTGTCGATCACGGTGGTGATCACCTGGCAGCCCGGCATCAGCGGGCTGACGCGGCCTTCGCCGTTGATGCCCGAGGGTCGGCTCTTCCCAGCGCAGGTAGGAGCGGCGTCTCGGAGACCTTGCCGGGCGCTCGTCAGGCCGTTGGTGCCGAGCGGCGTTGTCGGCGCGTCAGGCCGTTCTCGCTCGCGCGCGTTGGCGTTGGTGATCCAGTCCACATCGGTCTTGCCCTTCGGAGTAGTCCACCGTGATGTGGCAGCCGTAGCACTGCGGCGCCCAGTCGGCGTGGCAGGCGTAGCACTCCATGCTTTCCATGTGCTTGCCGACGCTGACTCATCGCGACCTTGGCATTCGGCGACTTCCAGGTGCCGTCCATGCGCGATCTGCTTGAGCACCGGCACCTCGAAGTCGAGGCCCGAGGCCGAGTGCATGATGACCTTGTTGCCCTTCTTGACCACGTTGCCGAAGCGGGTTGCCGCGCGCGGTCAGCAGGTAGCCGTCCTCGGCTCGTAGACGTGTCGCGAAGTACTGTTCGGCGGGCAGGTCGTCGGCCAGGCCGCGGGGCTCGCCGGCCAGATGTCCTCTGGAATCTCCTCGCCATAGCCGAGCGGCAGTTCCCACGGGAACTTGCTGCACCGTGCCGTGGCAGTCCTCGCACTCGATCTCGACCTGCGCCAGCGTGGTGCCCGGCAGGTTGCCGTCGCCGTGCATGTCGACGGTGGTGTGGCAGTCCTGGCAGAGCATGCCGCCCTCGGGGTTGCCGGGCCGCGACTGCACCTGGTGGTGCAGGTCGTCCTTGATGAAGACGTAGTTCTTGGTGTGCAGCTTGGGCTGCTTGCCGCCGGTCGCGTTATAGGGCGAGCCGTAGGGGAATTCCATGATCCCCTGGTAGCTCACGCCGATGCGCTTGCCGCGGTTGTGGCAGCGAGTTGCAGGTCTCGGAGGGGATGCCGGAGTACTCCACATCGCCGACCTTGACCTTGGACTTGCGCGTGCCCTGCATGCGGTGCACCAGCAGCTTGCCCGGCTGATCCTTGGCGATGGTCGGGTCGCCGCCCTCGTAGAAGCCCTCGTTGGAATAGGGCACGTGGCAGGACGAGCAGCCCGCGCCGCGGTAGTCGCCGCGCTTTTCGCGACCGGTCACGCCGACGTGGCAGCGCTGGCACTGCTGGCGCGAATAGGTGATGCCGGCGAGGTTCGGGTGCTCGGAGATCGCGTCCACGTCGACCTCGGGCACCTGCTCCATCTTCGACGGCATCTGGTCGGGATGCGGCTCGGCGAAGGCGACCATGTAGTCCTTGTAGGCGTCGGTGCCGACCGTCGGCGTCAGAGCCGTCGTCGTCGACGAGGTCGTAGTTGCCCTAGACCGACCTGGTGCGTGTCCAGCACGCCCCAGGACCACAGGTTGCCCTGCAGTTTGCCGGCCTCGGTGTTCATCAGCGACTTGATCAGACGCTCGGCGTAGCCCTGCGTGACACTGGCCGCAGGACTTGTCGGCGATCCAGACCGCGCCCGGATCGGGATAGAACATGTGCGGTCCGCCGGCTTCGGCCAGCGTCGCGGGCGCTGCCGCTGTGGGCCTCTTCCGCCGTCAGGCCTTGCGGGTTGCCGCCGTGGCAGACAACGCAGCCATCGGGGTCGCCGTAGTCGGGACCCATGGCCTTGATCGGTCTCCATCATCACGCCGTCCGGTGAAGTCTTCGATGCCTTCATGGCAGGACAGGCAGCCTTTTTCCGCCGCATCGTTGGCGGTCAACGCGATCCGGCACGACCGTATTGGTATCGTCCGCGTCGGTTCGCCGCCTTGCGCGACGCGAATCCGATGGATCCGAGCAGCAGCGTCAGGGCGAGTAGAATCCGTTTCATAGAGATCACTCCCAGCATGAGCGTCAGACCGGCGCGGACGCACCGGATCACGGGAATGTTAACAACCCGCGCGCTGGCGACCCTGACATTTGTCAGGGTTTCCCGAATATTGCGTAAACATGAAAAATCCACATCTTTGATGTAACTTTCTGACACAACGCTTGCGGAAACCTGGCAAATCGACCTAGAGTCAAGGCTCGGAAGCTGTTATGGTCTATTCGAGGGCACACTCGGGGGGCTCTTCCCACGGAGCGCGTATGGCCAGCTCGACGACGCTGGCGGATGCTTTTCGTGCGGATCACAAATCTGCCAATTTAGTCGCCAGAACGGACCGCACAGCAAGCGCCGCACAATAAACCTTCGCCGTGGAGAGCGGCTGGAGGCCTGTCGCGACGGCTGCGTGAAGCTCTGGACCATCGTCAGCGGCACCGCCGCGATCACCACAAACCTGCGCGACGGACGGCGCCAGATTTCCGGAATCGAGCGGACGGGAAGCACGATCTGCGGACCGATGGCGCACGAGGACAGCACGATCTGGCTCGAGGCGCTGGAGCCGACCGAGATCTGTGAAGCGGACTTCTCCGAAGACATGGCCGTGCTGCAGAACGACCCGGCTTTCATGCAGGTGCTGTTCGGGGTGATCCACGAGCGGCTCGAGGACCGCCAACCGCCACCTCACCACCCTCGGCCGGCTCGACTCGACCGAACGAGTGACTCTGTTCCTCGCCGAGATGGCCGCGACCGCAGCCCAAGCCCGGCCCTGTCCATCTGCCGATGAACCGAGAAGAGATCGCCGACTACCTCGGGCTGAACACGGAAACGGTGAGCCGGATCCTGTCGAAACTGCGCAAGGCCGGTCTGTTCAAATTCCTCACCCGTACCGAGTTCGTGGTGCTGGACCCGGAGGCGGTGGCCCGCCGACTGCCGGTGCGCGTGGCCCGGCCGCGCCGGACGCTGTTTGCCGACGACACCGAACCTGCGGACCCCGCGACCTGCCCGGTGCCGCATCCAACGCCCCAACCATCGGAGCAGACCTGATGATCATCGAACTGGGACACCTGGCGCTGTGGCTGGCGCTCGCCGCCGCCCTTGCGCAAGCCATCGTACCGCTCTGGGGCGTGCATACGCGCACGGCGGCGGCGATGCGGGTCGCCGACACCGCGGCGCAGGTTCAGTTTCTTGCGACCGCGGCGGCATTCGGGGCGCTGACCTAGGCCTATGTCATTTCCGATTTCTCGCTGGTCAACGTGGCGCTGAATTCGCATTCGTCCAAGCCGATGCTGTACAAGGTGACCGGTGTCTGGGCCAACCACGAGGGCTCGATGCTGCTGTGGGTGTTGATGCTGGCGCTGTTCGGCGTGCTGATCTCGGTGTTCGGCCGGATGATCCCGGTTGTCATGCGCTCGACGGTGCTGGCGGTGCAGGCGATGATCGGCGTCGGCTTCTACGCTCTTCATCCTGCTGACCTCGAACCCGTTCGAGCGGATCGCCGCGCCGCCGCTGGACGGTCAGGGCATGAACCCGCTCCTGCAGGACCCCGGCGTCGCGCTTCCACCCGCCGCTGCTCTATCTCGGCTATGTCGGGTTCTCGACCGCCTTTTCCTTCGCCGTCGCCGCGCTGATCACCGGCCGGGTCGATCCGGCCTGGGCGCGCTGGATGCGGCCCTGGGTGCTGATCGCCTGGTCCGGCCTGACCGCCGGCATCGCGCTGGGCTCGCTGGTGGGCCTATTACGAGCTGGGCTGGGGCGGGTTCTGGTTCTGGGACCCGGTCGAAAACGCCAGCTTCATGCCCTGGCTGATCGGCACCGCGCTGCTGCATTCCGCCATCGTGGTCGAAAAGCGCAACGCGCTGCTGAAATGGACCATCCTGCTGGCCATCCTGACCTTCTCGCCTCAGCCTGATCGGCACCTTCCTGGTGCGCTCCGGCATCCTGACCTCGGTCCATGCCTTCGCGACCGACCCGGAACGCGGCGTGTTCATCCTGCTTCTGCTCTGCGTCTACATCGGCGCGGCGCTCACGCTGTTCGCCTGGCGCGCGCGCGCAGATCAACGAAGGCGGGGTGTTTGCCGTCTGGTCGCGCGAAACCGGGCTGCTCGATCAACAACATGCTGACTGACCGCGGCCTGCGGTGTGGTCTTTGTCGGCACGCTCTATCCGCTGGTGCTGGAACTGGTCAACGGCGCCAAGATCACCGTCGGCGCGCCCTATTTCAACCAGAGCTTTCCTGCCGGTCTTCGGCGTCGCTCATGCTGGCGGCCGGGATCGGCCCGTTCCTGTCGTGGAAACGCGCCCGCCCGGCCGTTGTGCTGCGCAAGGCGGCGATCGGGCTGGCCGTGGCGGCCGGTTTGACCGCCACTGATTGCCCTGGTCCTCGGGCTCACCGAAGCCCCGGGCCTGCTCGGCAGCTTCATCGCCGCTCTGGCTGGCCGTGGCCACCCTGCAGGATCTCGGCCAACGCGGGCCGGCCTGCCGAAATCCGGCCCGGCCACGGCGCTGCGACGTCTCATCGGCCTGCCGCGTTCGGCCTGGGGGCTCTACCTCGGCCATCTCGGCCTCGCGGTCGCCGCCGCGGGCGTGATCGCGGTGTCGGTCTGGAAAGCAGAAGCCATCCAGACCACCCTGCCCGGCGACACCGGTCGAGGTCGGCCCCTATGCCTTCACCCTTGACGACGTCGAAAACGCCACCGGGCCGAACTACCAGACCTCGATCGCCACGGTCGACGGTGACCCGCGACGGCGACACCCGGTGCGGGTCCTGGAACCGGAACGCCGCTGCTACCCGTCGAGGGCCAGCCCACCACCGAGGCGGGCATCGCCACGCTCTGGCACGGCGACATCTACGCGGTACTGGGCGACCCGGACGGACAGGGCGGCTTTGTCACCCGGTACTACTACAACCCCGGCGTGCCCTGGATGTGGCTCGGCGGACTGATGATGGCACTGGCCGCTCTCATTTCGCTCACCGACCGGCGGCTGCGGATCGGCGCGCCCACCCGCCGCCTCGCCGCCCAACCGGCCGAATAGGAGGGGAAGATGAAACGCCGCGCTCTCAAACGCAATCCGAAAAGCCGTTTCGAAACGGCTTCCCACGCGGTTTCGAAACCGCGTCGCCAAGGCCTTTTGAAAGGCCTTGCGCTCGCCCTTGCCCTGACGTTGGCCCCCGGCGCCCGGGCGCTCGACGCCGCCGAGATGTTCGACGACCCGGCCCGCGAAGCCCGTGCCCGCGATATCGGCCGGGAACTGCGCTGCCTGGTCTGCCAGAACGAGAGTATCTTCGACAGCAATGCCGGACTCGCGCGCGACCTGCGCGTGCTGGTCCGCGAGCGCATGGACGCCGGCGACAGCGACGCGGAGGTGCTCGCCTATGTCGCCGAGCGTTACGGCGATTTCGTGTTGCTGAAGCCGCGTGTGACCGGCCAGACGCTTGTCCTCTGGGGCGCCCCGGCGATCTTCCTGCTGCTCGGCGCCGGCGCCGTACTCGCCTATCACCGCGGTCGCCGGCGCGCGCCCGCCGCGGCGCTCTCCAGCGAGGAACGCCTTGAAGCCCAACGCCTGTTACGGGGAGGAGACGCATGATGTTCTGGCTCGCCGCCCTCGGCCTCGCCCTCGCGGGCGCTGTCTGGATCGCCTGGCCCTTCCTGCGGGAAGGCAGCGTCGAGATGAACGATTCCGACGGCGCGATCTCGGTGTTCCGCGATCAGCTCGACGAACTCGATCGCGACCTTGCCGCCGGGCTCATCAGCGCAGAAGAACGTGACGCTGCAGCACAGGAGATCGAGCGGCGCACGCTTGCCGCCGCCCGGCATCTCGACGGCGGCTTCAGCCTGTCGCACCGCACCCCGACCGTCGCCCTCGGGCTCACGGCCGTGGCCGCCGCCATAGCACTCGGCGGCTATGCGCTGGTCGGTCAGCCGGGCCAGCCTGACCAACCCCTGATGGCCCGCAAGTCCGAGATCCTCGAGCGCCGCGCCGCCACCGGTGACGTGAACGCCCGCATACAACTTCTCATCGAGCAGACCAAAGACAACCCGGAGAGTTTCGAGGACTGGTGGACGCTGGCGGTCTCCTACGCCTCGATCGGCGACGACAGCGCCTCGGTCGAAGCCTACCGCCACGCCGCCGAGCTCGCGCCGGACGAGCCCGGTGTGCTGGCCGCCTATGCCGAGGCCATGGTGCTGGCGAACGGCAACAAGGTGCCCACGCCCGCCCGGATCATCTTCGAACCGTTCTGCGCAAGACCCCCGATCGGCGCGCGCGCTACTACGTGGCGCTGGCCAAGGCGCAGGCCCAGAATTTCGAGGCGGCGCTCGACGACTGGGTCGCGCTGGCGGCAGACTCTTCGCCGCAGGCGCCCTGGATGCCGCTGGTGCGCCGCGACATCGTCAACATGGTCCGGTTCCTGAACTACGACCTCACCGACTACCTGCCCGATGCCAGCGCGGCCGAAATCATGGCTGCCGGGGGCGCATCGGCCGACGAGGTGGCCACCGCGCGGATCGCCGCGCTTGAACCTGAGCTTTCGGACGACCCGATGGACCACGAGGCCTGGATCGAGCTGGCCACGCGGTTGGCGCAGTCGGGCGACAACGACGCGGCCGCCGATGCGCTCACCCAGGGCGCGGCCCATTTCGCCGCCGCCCCCTTCGTGCAGCAGAAATTCGACGAGGCCGCGCGCGCGCTCGGCATGGACATTCTGGAGCCGGAACCGGACGACGACGCCGTCGGAAGCCCGACCGCCGACGACATCGCGACATCTCCGCGCTGCCGCAGGCCGACCAGGACGACATGATCGAAGGCATGGTCGCGGGCCTCGCGGCCGAGCTCGAAGAGCAGCCCGACAATCCTGACAAATGGATCATGCTGGTGCGCTCCTATTCCGTCCTCGGCGACGTCGAGAAGGCCGAGGCAGCCTACGACACGGCCCGCGAGCATTTCGCCGACAACACGGGCGTGCTCGACATGCTGTCGCGCGGCGTGGCGGATGTGATCGGCCGGTAGACGGGCGGCGCGCCGTCAGGCCTAGGGCGCACGCAGGATCGCGGCTTCGGCCTTGTTCAACGCCCGGCGCGCATAGGCGCCGTAGGCCATGGGATCGTCCCCGACCTCCGGCAACATGTCCACCAGCCGCGCGCGTTCGGCCTCCGCGACGCTGTCGAGCGCCTCGCCGGCAGGATGGAAGCTTTCGGTCTCCAGCCCGTTGGCGAACACCACTTCGTGGTGCGGCAGGAGCAGGTGTACATAGGTGACTTCCGAAAGCGTGTGGTCGCGCACCACACGGGCGTCGTCGACCAGATCGCGCGCCGTCACCAGCACTTCGTCGGTGTTGAACAGGGCGCGTGCCTTGGCGCCCCGCACGAGCATCCGGTGTGCAGGCGAGACCACGAGGTCCTCGTCCGGCCGGTCGACGCCCAGCGCGCCTCGGCGCAGGCGGATCGGGCGCAACTCGGGCATCGCATAGAGCCGCGCGCCAGACACCCGTTTCTCACCCTTCCAGAGCACCTCCTGAAAGCCGTTGTCCTTGGTCTGGATCCGGTCGCCTTCTTCGATCTCCCCGACAGGCAGGTCGCCGAACTCGGTCCGGATCCGGGTTCCGGGCGTGAAACAGATCACGCCCGTCGGCTGATCGAGCACCCGGTTCACCTCGGCGATCTCCAGGGCCGCGCGCACGACCCAGAGATCGGTATCGGCGGGTGGCAGTCCGCCGGTGAACATCAGGAGCGGCTGCGACCCGGCGCCGAGGTCGACCACCGAAGCCGAATAGGCGCAATACCCATCGGTGACGTCGAACCCGCGCTCGAACAGCGGCTCTTCCGCGCCCAACATGTCTTGAGAAACAATCCCGTTCGGCGCGGGTGCCAACCCCACCAAACGGCGGACCTTGCGCGCAGCCCGCGCGCGCAGATCAGCCTCGCCTTCGGGATTGCAGAGCCGGACAAGATCCTGCGGCCCGTCGATCCTTACCGCACGACCGCTCCACCGCCAGCTCGCACCGATCCCGAGTGCCGCACGGGGCGCAGACTCGAGGCCATCGACCTCAGTCTGCGCCCACTTGATGACAAACGTGCCGTCGAAGCCCGTTTTCATATGTGTTGCCTGTATGTGCCTGCATTTTTTTGTTTGAACGGACCCTAACACGGGTGATTTGCCGAGGCAAAGCTAATGTTGCCGAATCGGAAACACTTGAAGCCACCGATTCGGTCATCCGGACGCGCCCCGAAAAGCGATTGCAGGAATATTGCAATCCCTGCGGAGAGTTCGGTGTTTCTGGAGCCGGTTTAGTTGGAAAAAGACAAGTTAAACTATTTCGCCAGAAGCAGATTCGTCTGGCTCCGGCGCAACACTCCGGCTTGTGTTACCGAATTCCAGGCCCTTGCCCCAGCCATCCGGGTACACACGAGACACTGCACAACTGCAGGCTTCACACGACCGATCCTGACGCATCGAACGGTGCCGAAACACGCATGGGCGTCCCGCATATTGGCGGCCCGGCGCCGACAACGGGCGCGCACATGCTGCGTATTGGGTAAGCCCATTCGCCCAACGCGGAATGAAGATCCGTGTGGACGTCTTGATGCCATTCGACGACCCGATCGCCACCGCCCGCTTGGGCTGGAGGTGGCGTTGCGTGGCTTGACGGGGGCGCTGTCGCCGGGGACTTCGCGGAATGCGATCGGCCGCGGTCGGCCTTTCGGATGCCCTGGCGCCAACCAGGGTTTTTCCGGCGCCGCTTCACGGGCCCGCCGCGCGATAAAACTGCGTCGCCTGCCCCGGACTCAGATCGAAAGAAGCACCGATCCGGCCCGCGCCCCGGTCGCGACGATGTCGTGCGCCTTGGCGCAGTCCGCAAGCGGCAGGACCTGTGCAATCCGCAGATCGAGCGCCCGTCGTTCCAGGAGCCCCGTGAGATTGCGTTCGGCCGCCCGTCGCGCGGCGTCCGACAGCAAATAGACCAGCACCAGATCAATGGTCACCGCCTTGAACATCAGCGGATAGAAGGGCAATACCGGCGTCATGTCCTGCGCCGAGCCAAAGGCGGCGATGGTGCCGCGCTCGGCGATGATCCGGGCGTTGGTCTCGAGGTTGCGGCCAAACTCGACCTCCACGATCCGGTCCACCGGACGGCCGCCGGTGGCCGCGAGGATCTGTTCGGCCAGGTCGTCGGCGGTGTAGTCGAACACAGACGCAGCGCCTGCACTCTGCGCCGCCTGAAGGCCGGCCGCACCCCGGGCAGTTGCCAGAACCTCCGCGCCGGAGGCGGCCGCGACCTGCACCGCAAGTCGCCCGACCGTGCCGGCCCCGCCGCTGACCAACACGCGGCGGCCCTCAACCGGCCCGCCGCCCAGCACCGCGTGCACCGCGGTGAGCCCGGGAATGCCGAGCACCGCGCCCTCTTCGAATGACGTGCCCTCGGGCAGGTCCACGGCCTGCCGCGTCGGCAGCGCGACATATTCCGCCGCCGTGCCGAATGCCCGTTGCCACTGGCCGTTCCAGATCCAGACCCGGGCCCCGATCCGCCCCGACGGCACGCCTTCGCCGACCGCCTCGATCACCCCCGCCCCATCGCTGTGCGGGATGATCTTCGCAAACGGCGGTTCGGTGACGCCCGGCCGTCCCCCGGCCCGGGCGCGGATGTCGGAGGGGTTCACCCCCGATGTCACCAGCCGCACCAGCACCTCGCCCGGGCCGGGGCTTGGCGTCGCGAGGTCTTCGAGCGAGAGCACATCGTCGGCAGGACCGAAACGGCTGTAGGTGATCGCACGCATCCCGGACCTCCTCAGGTCCGCGCTTTCTCGAACGTCGCCCAGGCGGCTTCGAAGGCCGCGAAATCGAAACCCTCCTCGCGCGCGGGTCCGAGCACCAATCCCTCGGTATCGAGAAGTTTCCGGATCGCGGCTGCGAGACTCGGGGACGACCTCGGACGGGATCACCAGCGCGCCGTGCCGGTCGGCATGGACAAGGTCGCCGTCGGCCACCGCGAGGCCGAACACGGTAACCGGGGCGGCGATCTCGCGGACATGGACGAAGCCGTGGCTCGGACCGATCGAGCCCGCCACCACCGGAAATCCGTCCGGCAGATCGCCAAGGTCGCGCATCACCCCGTTGGTGAGCGCGCCGGAGAGCCCGAAGCCCTTGTGCACCGAGGTGTTGATCTCGCCCCAATAAGCGCCGATGCAGTCGGGGAAATCGACATCCTCGACCACGGCGATGGCGGGCCGCGGGCCTTCGGCCATGTGGCGATAATAGTCCATCCGCCGGGCCTTGATGACCGCGGCCGGCTCCTCGGGCGGGGCGAGGGCCGCGATCTTGGCGGTCCGCGCATAGCCGACCATCGCCGGCGCGTCCGGGTGAGAGGCCAGCATGGTGCCCCGGGTGAAGGCCGCGAACCCGCGTTTTCCTTGCGCCACCTCGATGGCGTTGCAGACGGTGGGGGTATCGACCTGTTTCAACAGGGTGAGAAGGGCGTCGTCCATCAGGCCTCCAGCCAGCGCGCGAGCGCTGCGTTTGTCACATCGGGTTGTTCGAGCGTGGGCAGATGCCCCGCGCCCTCGACGATTTCGAGCACCGCCCCCGGTACCAGCCCGGCGATCAATTCGTGCCGTTCCACCGGGCACAGGGTATCTGCGCACCCGCAAAGCGCAAGCGTCGGGACCCGTGTCGCACGGAGCGTGCCCGTTTGGTCGCGCCGGGTCATCAGCGCGCGGGACTGGCGGGCAAAAACCTCCGGGCCGAGGCCCAGCGCCATTTCCATGCAGAGATCGAGGATCTCCGCCTTGCCGGGGCCGTCGGCCAGGTAGTTCGGCTTCATCTCGTCGCGCATGATCTCGGCGAGGCGGCCCTCGCGCACGGCTTCGATCTGCGGCCCCCGCCGGGCCTTGGCCGCCTCGGTCTCGGCCAGCGGGTTGGTATCCAGGAGCGCGATCCGCTCGACCCTGTCGGGCGCCTGCCGCAGCACCTCCATCGCCACGATCCCGCCCATCGAGAGCCCCGCGAGCGCGAAGATGCGGCGGCGCGGCGGCAAGCACGTCGGCGGCAAGGGCCGCAATGCTGTCGCGCGCGCTGATCGGCGCGAGCAACAGGGTCCGGGTGCCGGACAGGGCAGCGATCTGCGGCCGGAACAGCCGCGCGTCGCACATCATGCCGGGCAGGAGGACAAGGGGGGTCACGGCGCGCCCAAGGCGTTTCGAAACGCCTTCCCTAGCGCCTTCGAAGGCGCTTCGCCCGTCATCGCACCAGCGCCGCCCCATCGGTGAGCGCCTTCAGCTTGGCATAGGCGATGTCGGGGTCGACCGCGCCGAAGCCCGCGAAGGTGCCGAAACCGCAATCCGACCCGGCGATCACCCGGTCCGGCCCGACGATCTCGGCGAAACGCCGGATCCGTTGCGCCACCAGCTCCGGGTGCTCGACGAAATTGGTCGTGGTGTCGACCACACCCGGCACCAGCACCTTGTCGTCCGGGATCTCCGCCTTGCGGTCGCGAAACACCGCCCATTCATGGGCGTGGCGCGGGTTCGAGGTTTCGAACAGCACATAGCGGGCGTGGGTGTTCATCAGCGTGCTGAACACCTTGTCCATCGCGATGTCGCAGACAATGCGGGCCCTCGTAATTGCCCCAGCAGATATGCACCCGCACGCGCGCGCGCGGCACGTCCGAAAGCGCGTGGTTCAGCGCCTCGACATGGATGTCGGCGACCTTGACGAAGTCGTCGTCGGAGAGTTCGTTGAACAGCATGTGGCGCGACAGCGCGAGATCGGGGCAATCGAGCTGCAGGTCGAGCCCGGCGGCGACGATGGTCTCGTATTCCGCCTTCATCGCGTCGGCCAGAGCGGCCAGGTAGGCCTCGCGCGTCGGGTAGAAATCGTTCTGCAGAAACAACGAGATCACGCCCGGCGAGGCCGCGTTCATGAAGCCACGCTCGACCCCGTGCTCCGCCATCGCCGCCTTGAGGTTGGCGATGTCCTTTTCGAGCTCGCCCTGGCCTTTCGAAGTGACCTCGCCGGTACACATCGGACGGGCATATTGCGGCGTGCCGCCGTCGTCGGCGAGGCGTTTGAGGAAGCCCGGAAACATCTTGAGATCGGCGGGCGCGTTGCGGGGGCTGTCGCCCGAAAATCCGGTGTAGCGGTCCTTCACATAGGTCGCGTAGGAGATCTTGGAGGTCTCGCCGTCGCTGACGATGTCGACCCCCGCCGCGACCTGCTTGCGCACGGTCTCGGAGACCGCCGCCGTCATGCAGGCGTCGAACGCCGCCTGGTCGAACGGCTCCTCGCGTTCGCGGGCGAAGATGAAATCCACCACCTCCTGTGTGCGGGGCAGCGAGCCCACGTGGGTTGTCAGGATCCTTGTCATGTCGTCCTCCCTCTGTCGGGCCTCTGTCGGGCCGATGTCACGCAATGCGCACGCCCTGCCCGGTCAATTCCTTTTGAACCGCCGCGATGTCGACCGCACCGACGCCGACGCCCGCTTTCACGGCAAACGCGGCGGCCACGCCCGCCCCCTGCCCGGTGACGGCGCAACATGCCATGTTGCGCGTGGCCGCATGGGCAATCTTGTCGCCGCCGATGGCCCGGCCCGCCACCAGCAGCCCGTCGACCCCGCCCGGCAGGAGCGCGCGGTAGGGTATATGCATGTAACGCCCGGTCGTGGGCAGGATCAGCAACCCGTAGCCGTCGATGAACTCCGGGTAGACGCCGATCGTGTCGTCGAACCGCGCCTCTCCGCGCACGTCTGCACCGGTCATGTTGTAGGCCGCCTCGATCTTGCGGCTGTCGCGGATGCCGATGGTCATGCCGAAATTGCGCAGGCGTATCCCCAAGCAGCCGGGCGCATAGGCCCGCAGCGCCTCGACGGCAAGCATCGCCTGGCGGCGGCCCTCGATCTCGAACCGGGTGAGGTCGTCCGGGTCGGTGCCGTCGCAGCCGTCCAAGTGGACGAGGTTCATGTAGGTCATCTCGCCGGTGTCGTGGACCATGCCCCAGGTGCCTGCGATGGTGGTCAGATCCGCCGGGATCAGCCCCGCCGCGCGCGCCTGTTCGAACGGGCGCTTGAGGAAGGGCGAAAACATCGCGTCTTCCTTGCCGTCCGTCTCGACGGTCCATTCGCCGCCCGACCAGTCGGCATAGGTGTGCGGGTTCGCCTTCACGTCGTCCATGAAGCGGGCCTTGTCGACGCCCGCGACATGAAACATCACCGAGGCCGCCAGCATTTCTTCGCGCGGCGTGTGCCGCACCGGTGCGCCGGCCCGGTGGGCGATGTCGGCATCACCGCTGGCATCGATCACCACCCGGCCAAGGATCGCCTCGCGGCCCGCCTTCGACTCGGTGATGATCCCGGTGACCCGGTTGCCTTCCATCACCGGGGCCACCACCGTGCGGTGCAGCATCGGCGTGATGCCGGCCTCCTCGACCAGACGGTCGGCCACCAGTTTGAAGCCCTCGCTGTCGAGCTCGGTGCCGAGGCTCTGGCTCGATGCGAAACCCGCCGACATGGCCGTTGCCCGGTCCTCGAACTCGCGCCCGATCCCGCCCGCCTCGACGGTCGCTTCGTGGCGGTACCAGGAAAACCCCTCGACGCCCACGGTGGTGATGTTGCCGCCGAAACAGCCGAAACGTTCGACCAGGGCGACCGAGACGCCACAGCGCGCCGCCGCCAGCGCGGCCGCAAGGCCGCCCGGGCCCGCGCCGACGACGACGACATCCGCCTGGTGGATCACCTCCACCGCACGAGCAGGCTCATGGACCTGCACCTCAACCGGTCCAGGTCGCGCCGGCGGGATCGTCGGTGGAGCGGATCCGGTAGAGGCTGGCCTCACCGGTCATGCTCGGCGCGAGCGCATGCGCCAGTCCGGGCGGCACCGCGCAGGTGTCGCCGGGGTTCAGCACCGTCGTGCCGCCGTCCCAGGTCAGCCGCCAATGGCCGCGCACCGGCATCAGGATCTCGTGCTGGTCGGTCGTGTACATCTCCGGCGGGATCGAGCCGCGGGTGAGAAACTCGACCTCGAAGCCCGGCCTGTCCCTCAGCAATCCCTCCGCACCGATCACCCGTGCCGGCGTGTCGCGGGCCAGCGCCATCAGGTCCCAGTAGCGGGCGACGTGGTCGCGCACCACGCTTTCGACCGGCACCTCGGGGAAGGCCTTCAGCTCGTCCTCGGTCAGCACCGGCATCGGGTTCACACCCTCCGGCAGCGCCTCGCCCGCCTTGGTGTCGTAGAGCACGCCCGTTCTCGCCCAGCACCAGCCCGTGATCGGCGGCATCCTCGATCACCTGCGGCGCCCAGATCACCCCGCCGCCGGCGTCGTCGCCGCCGAGGATCGCCATGATCATCCCGTAGTCGGTGCCGACATTCTCGAAGCCGCGGAAGATGCCGGTGGGGATGTTGAAGATGTCGCCCTCCTGCGGCCACGAAATCGCCCGCCGTGCCCCAGCGCCCCCAGAAGAACCGCCAGCTGCCCTTCAGCACGAAGAACACCTCCGCCGTGGTGTGGCTGTGCAGCGAGTTGCGGCACTTCGGCGGCTGGCCGGCGGCGCCGATGTTGAAGCCCGGGGTCTCGCGGATGTGGACGTGCTGGTGCGGGCTTTCGGACACGCCGCCGCCGATGATGGTGAAGTTTTCCTTCTGGTCGCTGCCCGGCGTGTGGGCGTCGATGAAGGCCGTGCGGCAGGGTTTGCAGATCGCCGTAGCGGACGATGCGGCTTTCCATGTCCTGCGGTGTCATGAGGTCGTTCCTTTCCAGTGCGGGGCGCGTCGAGGCCTTCGGCACCTCCTCGCGAAGAAGGGCCGGAAGGCACGGGCGAGCGGTCAGCCGGTTGCAGCAGGATCTGCTTCCAGATCGCGGTTTCGTCGTAGAGCACCCATTCGCGGCGCAGCTTCGGCATCCCGCCGACAAGCGCGCCAAATTCGGCGTGGCTGATGCCGAGGATGAAGACCTCGGCCCCGGTCGGCGCGCCGAAAGCGCCCCAGCCGTCATGTTTGCCATGCAGCGTCCAGCGCAGGGCGGCGCGGGGCGGCATCATCGGATCGTCGCGGCCGATCAGGTGGTGGATGTTGAACGCCGCAGTCGGGAAGGACGGCGCGCAGGCCCATCCAGAACCGGTCCGCGCCGTCGAACGAGAGCGCCCGCACGCCGCCGGGGTATTCCAGGTTGGCGGCGCGGTCGTAGGCCTCGGGGATCACGGCGAAATCCGCCGCCATGATCCGGGTCAGGATATCGGCGTAGCGCTGCGCCCCATTCGTTGTCGTTGCCGCGGCCCTTGTAGGGGCCCGCGACCGTCGTTCGCCGGGGTATAGGGTGTGACGCAGGCCTCCGGCCCGCCCTCGCGCGCGATCAGGTCGCGCGCGAATTCCTTCGGGTCCGAGCCCAGCTGGCGCACGATGGCGCCCTGGTCGCGGATCAGCCATTCGTCGTCTGATCTGGTTGTCGATCGCGTGGCAGTCGGCGATGATCCGGTAGTGCAGCGTCTTGCCCGTCGGCTGCGCCGTAGACGCCCGGGTTGGCGTGGGTGGCGGTCGAATGCAGCCGGTGCGAGCTCAGCATCCCCTGCTTCGGGCGTGCCGGACCAGATCACGTCCTCGCCGAGAGCGTGCGGTCGGGGAACTCGGCCAGCGTCGCCATCGTCGCCGCGATCACGCCCTCATTGCCGACCACGACGCTCCCGGGTGAGCGCACGACGATATCGGGCGCATAGTAGTCGTGCAGCGTGGCAATGCCGCGATCTTCCCAGATCTCCTTGGTGATGCCGATGATGTAATCGGGGAAATCGGCGAACTTCGGGTCAAATCCCGTCATGCTCATGGGGTCCATCCTTCGGGTATCCGGGCCGAGCCGCGCAGGACCAGCGGCGCCTCGATGGCCACTGCCTGCACCGGTGCATCGGGTGTTTCGATCTGGCCGAGCAGGAGATCGACCGTGTGTTCGACCATCAGGTTCGCGCGCTGGCGCACGGTGGTCAGGTCATAGGCCGCCCAGGCGGCGGGCGGCACGTCGTCGTAGCCGACCACCGAGACGTCTTGCGGCACACGCAGGCCGAGCTCGGCGCGCAGCACGTCCATGACCGCAAAGGCCATGTGATCGTTGGCCACGAAGACGGCATCGGGCCGGTCGGCGCGGTCGAACATCCGTCGTGCGGCGGCGCGCGCCTGTTCCAGGACGAAATTGCCCACCTCGCGGGCATACAGCCGATGCCCCGCCCCGCTCAACGCCGCACGGAAACCCGGCCTCACGATCGCGCTGGGTCGAAGCCCCTTCCCACCCTGCGATATAGGCGATCCGCTGATGCCCGCCCGCAACCAGGAATTCCGCGACCCGGCGACCGCCCGCGATGTTGTCGGAGGTCACGGCGGAAAACGCATGGCCCTCCTGCGTCCGGTTGAAGAACACGATCGGCACGCCCGCGCCCCGGCATCGCTGCGCGAGGTCGGACGACACCGACACCGAGGCCGCGATGATCCCGTCGACCTGGTAGTCGAGGATCTCCTCGAACACCTGGTCGATATTCGACCGCGGTGTTGCCGGCCATGAAGACGAGCACGTGATAGCCGCGCGCCTGAAGGGCGTTGGACAGCTTCTCCAGCGCCTCCGGGTAGAAGTGGTTTTCGAGATAGGCGACGACCAGGCCGATGATCCGGCTCTTGCCCGAGACCATCGCGCGGGCCAGCACGTTGGGGCGATAGCCAAGCTCGGCCGCCGCCTTGCGCACCTTCTCCTGGGTCGTTTTCGAGGCCGAGGCGCCGGGCGTGAACACCCGGCTCACCGCCGACTGGCTGACGCCCGCCCGCGCCGCGACCTCCGCCGATGTGACCCTCGTTTGCGCCATCACTCCGCCGTCCAACCCCCGTCGACCACCAGTGAAGATCCGGTCACCAGCGCACTGGCGTCGGAGGCGAGGTACACCACCGCGCCCATGATGTCTTCGACCTCGCCGACGCGCCCGAGCTTGATCTTCTCCTCAACCCAGGCCCGTCGTTCGGGCCGGTCGAAGGTCTGCTTGGTGAGCGGTGTGACCACGAAGGTCGGGCAGATCGTGTTGACGCGGATGCCTTTGGGGCCCCATTCGATGGCCATCGCCTTGGTGAACCCCTCGACCGCATGTTTGGACGCGCAATAGACCGCCCGGTCGATGCCGCCGACCTTGGCCATCTGGCTCGAGATCGTCACGATCGAGCCCCGGATGCCGGCGTGCACCATGCCGTGCGCGACCCCCACGGCCAGGAAGTAGGCGCCCTTCACGTTCGCATCCATCACCGCGTCGTAGTCGGCCGGATCGGTCTCGAGCGCGGGACTGTGCCGGGCGGTTCCGGCCGAGTTGATCAGCACATCGACGGGGCCGACCGGCGCGAGCGCCGCGCGCATCCCGGCCACGTCGCTGATGTCGAGCCGCAGCGCTTCGGCCGAATGGCCCGCCCGCCGCATCGCCTGCACCGCTTCGTCCAGCCGCTCTTGTCCCCGCGCGGCCATGATCACATGGGCGCCCGCCTCGCCGAGGGCCGCGGCGCATCCGAGCCCGATCCCGGAGGAGGCGCCGGCCACCAGCGCGCGCTTGCCGTCGAGCCGAAACGAGGGGGTGCGCGGCAAGTCCATCAGATCTCCCCCACGGGGAACGGCACGGAGCCCGGCACCCGTGCCTTGTTGAACTCCCTCAGCCGCGCGAAGACGTCGACGCCGAGCTGCCGGTAGACATCGAGAAGATCGACCAACACCCAGTTTTCCCGGATCCGGCCGTTCTCGATCCGCCAGAAATCCAGGCTCCGCATGGCGATGCGCTGGCCGGCGGGCGCGATGCCCATCCAGCCGTCATTTGTGACCGTCTGGACCATGTCCGGCCAGCCGGTAACGGCCGCGTAGTCGCCGTCACCGAAGAAGTGAAAGGTGATGCCGTCCGCGTTTTGGCCCCGGTCCGGCATCGCGTTCAGGAACGGGATCTGGTGCCAGTTGCGGAACCCCGCGACGCCCCGCCCGGTGCCGATGCCGGCGGGGCCGTACCAGGTCATCTTGTCATGCCAGAACCGCGCCAACTCCATCACCTCCGGCCCGCCCTGGCCGGGGTGCTTTTTCATGTGATCGAGCATCTCGACGATGTGCCGGCACGACGCCTGGGAGCGGTCCGCGGCCCAGGGCCCCGGCACGATCCCGTCGAGCGTCGCCGGCCCCGGAATGTTGAATTCGCGCCCCAGCGAGGGCGCCATCGGCCAAGCCCCGGCCTGCATCATCACCTCGGGGATGTCCCACAGCGCCTGGATCTCCACGACCTGGCCGCCCTCGAAGCGGTAGAATTCATGGAACCGCAGATGTGCAAGATGCCCGGTCGGCGGAATGTCGAGCCAGGGCGCCACGAAGGTGCCGACGTACTGCCCGCCGCACCCAACCCAGTCGTCGCCATGCTCGGTCACCCCGCCGATGACGATCCAGTCGCGCCGCTCGAGATCGGGCATGGCCGTCAGCAGCGGCGCGTAACAGGTGGCAAAGAGCGCATCGGGCCCGGTGAGGTCACCGAACGGGTGACACATGTGCACGGTCGCATCCGGGGCGATCAAAGCCGCCAGCGCCCCCCGCACCCCGTCCGCGTCGAAATCGTACATTGCCGCGCGCAGCGGCGCGATCAGGGCCTTGTTCCTTGTGTGCGTGTCTAACATGCCGGGACCTCGGGGAAAGAAACGGCCCGGAAAGCGGGGAAGTCGGCGTAGCGCGCGCGGCGCGCGTCCACAGCCTCGGTCGGGTCTTGCCCGCGTCTGATCAACGCCGGGCACCCGCCCTTTCCGGTGATCCAGCTCTTGATCGCGCGCCGCGGTTTCTCGCGCCAGTTCAGGTTGAAACTGCACTGGTTTCTGAAAAAGACGATCTCCGAATAGTCGAGGTGGTCGTGCATCCAATAGGCAAGGTCGCGCCAGTCGCGGCCCCGCGCGAACTGATCGGAAAACCACGGCACGAAGATGCACGCGGTCGCGCCGAGGCATCCATCCTTGTCACGTTGATCCCAGATGTGATGCGCGCGGCTCCATTCGTTGCTGCCACAATTGAAACCGTTTTCGTTACAGAACCCGTTCACCCCGGGCGCGCGATAGGCGGAGCGGATTTCGATGTGACCAAAGGTCTCGACCAGCGGATCGAGCAGGACCCGGGCCAGGTTTCGACCGGCTTCAAGCGCGATGTCTTCGGCGTCGGGGATGTTCGGAATGCCGAACCCGTTCCCGACTTCGCTGTAGAGGAACTGACGCATGTGAAAATACCGCGACAACCTTTCTCGTCCCAACGAGTCGAGCCGTTTGACGTCCCTTTTGGTCACTCCGCCGCTTCCCCGTAGCCGACGTTCCTGCCCCCATAGCGCCGCACCCGCAGGTTGCATTGCTCGGCATGGCCGACAAAGCCTTCGAGCAGACAAAGCCGCGAGCCGTAGGCGCCGATCATCGCCGCCGCCGCGTCGGTCGTCACCCGTCTGATAGGAGTGGGTCTTGAGAAATTTTCCGACCCAGAGCCCGCCGGTGTAGCGCCCCGCCTTCTTGGTCGGCAGCGTATGGTTGGTGCCGATCACCTTGTCGCCATTCGCGACGTTGGTGCGGGGCCCCAGGAACAGCGCACCGTAGCTGTGCATGTGCTCGAGAAACCAGTCGTCGCGGTCGGTCATCACCTGGACGTGCTCGTAGGCCATGTCGTTGGCCACCTGGAGCATCTCCTCGTAGGTGTCGCAGAGCACCACGTCGCCATAGTCCTCCCAGCTCACCCGGGCGGTGCCGGCGGTGGGCAGGATCTCCAGCAGCCGGTCGCATCTCCGCGATGGTTTCGCTCGGCGAGCTTCTTCGAATTGGTGATCAGGCAGGCCGGGCGAGTTGTAGCCGTGCTCGGCCTGGCCGAGCAGGTCGGTCGCGCAGAGCTCCGCGTCCACCGTCTCGTCGGCGATCACCATGGTTTCGGTCGGCCCGGCGAAGAGGTCGATGCCGACGCGCCCGTAGAGCTGCCGCTTGGCCTCGGCGACGAAGGCGTTGCCCGGGCCGACCAACAGGTGCACGGGCTCGATCGTCTCGGTGCCGAGCGCCATCGCGCCGACCGCCTGGATACCGCCGAGCACGTAGATCTCGTCGGCGCCGCCGAGGTGCATCGCGGCGATGACGGCCGGGTTGGGCTCGCCCTCGAACGGCGGCGTCGCGGCGATGATGCGCGGCACGCCCGCGACCTTGGCGGTGACCACCGACATATGCGCCGAAGCGACCATCGGGAACTTGCCGCCGGGCACGTAGCAGCCGACGCTTTGCACGGGGATGTTCTTGTGCCCGAGCACCACGCCCGGCAAGGTCTCGACCTCGATGTCGCGCATGCTGTCGCGCTGCGCCTGCGCGAAGTTCACACCTGTGCCTGCGCGAACTTGATGTCTTCCATGTCGCGCGGGGAGACCTTGGCGATGATCGCCGCGATCTCCTCCGCCGACAGCCGGTAGCTCTCGCGGTCGTAGCCATCGAACTTCACCGCCAGCGCGCGCACCGCCGCATCACCGTGCGCTTCGATGTCCGCCAAGGTCGCCTCGACCACGGCGCGCACCTTGGCGTCGTCTTCGGCCCGCTCGGCCTCGGGCTTGCCGCGCTTCAGAACCTCGATTGTCATGTCCGATCCTCTCTCACGTGGACAGAACCCCGGCCGTCATCGAGCCGAAGGCAACGATGTGGATCAGCATGATCGCGCGGTCGTTCCAGAGGACGCCAACCGTGAACCAGCCAATGAGGCCGAAGATGAAGAAGTAGATGTTCCATGGCGTCAGGCCGAGCCCTGTCGCCGCGGAGCCGAAGATCTGGAGGATCGAAGCCCCCCACTTGATCCAGAAAGCCACGTCGCGCTGTGTGGGCCGTGTTCATTTCGGTGGCTCCGTTGCCGGGCGCGGGGCGTCGCGCTCGCCCCGGTCGAATGTCTCCCACCCCTCGCCGTCGAACACATCGACCCCGAGTTGCGCCAACACATGCGGGAAATCGACCATCACCCAGTTGTCAGTGATCTTGCCGTCTTCCACTTTCCAGAAATCCATGTAGCGGATTTCGACCCGTTTTCCGGTGGGCGCGATCCCCATGAACGCACCGGAATGGGTCGCCTCCTGCCGGCCGAAGGCGGCCGCCCATTCGCCCATGAACAGCCGCGCCTCGTCGACGCAGATCTTGTCGGAGAACGCCGCCTGGAACGGGCGTTGCCAGTTGTCCTGGAACTCCTGCAGGCCGGTCTTTGTGCCGCAGCCGGTGTTGCCCATCCAGCGGAACCCTTCGGCGAAGAACTGCGCCGATGTCGTCGATCCGGTGATCGTTGAGCCCGTCGACCATACCCTCGATCACCGCGCGGGTTTCGTCGGTCTTCGACATGTCGGTGTCGCGGCTCAGCACCGCCTGTTCGGGACGCGATCCCTTCATGCTGCGTCCTCCGCAACAAACTCGGCGGCCCGGTAGCCGATCATCATCGCCGGCGCATTGGTGTTGGCCGAGGTGACCGAAGGCATGATCGAGGCATCGGCGACCCAGAGGTTTTTCACCCCGCGCACCGCGAGGCGCGGCGAAACCGGGGCCGTGCCTTCGCCGATGCGCAACGTGCCGACCGGATGGTAGGCGGTGCCGCAGCGCCTGATCACATGGTCGCGAAGGGCCGCCTCGCCCGACACCGACAGACCCGGGTAGGCCTCGGGCGCGCGGTGCGGGCCGAGATCGGCCTCATCGAGCAGGCTGCGCAACCGTCCGAGCCCCGCCACCAGCGTATCGAGATCCGATGTGTCGTTGAACAGACCGAGGTCGATCTCGGGCATCGCGCCCGGATCGGCACTCGCCAAACGCAGAGCGCCGCGCGACTTGGGCCGGCAGACGCAGACATCGGCGAAATAGCCGGCCCCGAGGGTCACCCGCGCGCCTTTCCAACCCAGCATGAACGGGATGAAGTGGCTTTGCACGTCGGGCGGGCCGCCATCGTCGCGCGCATTGAAAAACGCCCCGCCTTCGACGGTGGGCGACGCGAGCCGGCCGGTGCCGGACAGGAGGTACCGGACCGGGGCAAGCGCCCAGGCCGGGGCCTGCGCGAGCGTAATGCCATAGCCCGAGCCCGGCCCGGCAAAGTGCAGCCCCGCGCCGGGATGGTCGTGCAGGTTCTCGCCCACCTCGTCTGAGCGCGCCACCATCTCGATGCCATGCGTTTTCAGCTGGTCGGCGGGGCCGATTCCCGAGCGCAGAAGTATCGCCGCCGAGCCGATCGAGCCGGCTGACAAAATGATGCCCTTGATGGCCGTCAGTTCACTGCCATCGGTCAGGATCACCCGCCGCGCCACCTCACCGTCCAACACGATCCGGTCTATGGGGCGGTCGGTGATGACGGTGAGATCATGGGCCGAACTCGGCCGGCCGCAGAAAGGCATCGGCCGAGGACCAGCGCCTGCCGTTGTGCAGGTTGTAGCAAAACACGCCGGCACTTTCGTATTCGGGCGTGGGTGGCTCGGTGCCATTGGCGCCAAACAGGCTGTGCAGCCCCGCGACCAGCGGGTGCGCCCCTTCGAGCTGGCGCGGTGTCAACTTGGCCTCGACCGCCTCGAAGGCCGGCTCGACATCGGCCCAGGCCCAGCCGGGCACGCTCCAGGCGTCGAAATCGTCTCGGCGGCCGCGAAACCAGACCATCGAGTTGATCGACCCGGATCCCCCGACCATCCGCCCGCGCGGGACAGGCAGCTGCCGGCCGCCCAGTTTGGCCTGTGGGGCGGTCTTCATCGCCCAGTCGCGCGCGCCGCCCATCAGTCGGGTCAGACCGAAGGGTATCTTGACCAGCGGGTGCCGCTCGGACGGCCCGGCCTCGATCAACAGCACCGACCCGGCCTCGCGTCTGGCAAGCTCGGCCGCGGCAACGCAGCCGGCCGACCCTGCGCCGATGACGATATAGTCAGCCCTGAGCGCCATCGTTACCCCTTCACCGCTCCTGCCGTAAGACCGCTGACGATCTGGCGCTGGAAGAACAGCACCAGCACGAACAAGGGCGCGGTGGCCGAGACCACGGCGGCGACGGCGAACATCACGTTGCCCTCCTCGAAGGTCGAGCCGAGGAAGCCCGCGATCGCCGGCACCATCGTGCGGTTCGATTCCGACAGCAGCATCGAGGTCACCGCGAAGTCGTTGTAGGCGAGCAGGAAGCTGAACAGACCGGTGGTGATCACGCCCGGCCACATCACCGGGATGATGACGTGGCGGAAGGCCTGGAACTGGGTGCAGCCGTCGACCTTGGCGCTCTCGTCGAGATCCTTGGGGATGTTGAGGAAAAACGAATGCAGCATCCACAGGGTGAAGGGCTGGTTGATCGCCACGAGCACGATGATCGAGGTCGGCAGATGCCCCCAGAGGTTCCACTGGAAGAACGGCAACAGGTAGCCCGACACCAGGGTGATGTGCGGCATCGCGCGAAACACCAGGGCGATCATCAGGAGCCAGAAGGCATAGCGGTAGCCCGAGCGCGCCAGTGCGTAGCCGCCCAGCGTGCCGAGGGTGAGCGAGATCACCACGGTGAAGACCACGACGACGCCGGTGTTGAGCGCCGCGCGCCAGAATTCTTCCTGCACCCAGGCGCCGTGGTAGCCCGCCCCGGTGAACGGCCCGCCGGTTTCGACGATCGTGCGGGTGCCCCAGAGCGCATAGCGCCAGTCGGCCTTTGAGAAGAAGTCGCCCTGCACCTTGAACGAGCCCCACAGTGTCCACAGGAACGGGAAGGAGGCGATCACGATCCACAACAGCACGAAGCCGGTCGACAGGATGAAAAGCCCGCGCGGGGTCTTGTTGACCGTGCTCGACATCAGACCACCTTGCCTTTGAAGTCGCGCCAGGTGCGTACCAGCACCGGGGCGAGGAGAATGGTGACACCGATCACCGTGAGCACGGAGGTGGCGGCGGCCGAGTTGAACCGGATCACGTCGCCGCGCAGGTCACTGAAAATGATGTAGGACAGCGAGGTCGCGTTGGCCTCGGCTGAAAACCCGACGATCGGCTCGAACACCCGGAAGTTGTCCATCAGCTGGATCAGCGAGATGAAGATCGCCAGCGGCATCAGGTGCGGAATGACCACGTAGCGGACCTGCTGCCAGCGGCTCGCGCCGTCAATGCGCGCCGCTTCCAGCGTTTCCTGGTTGACCGATTGAAGCCCGGCATAGAACACGACGAAGGCGAACGGCGCCGAGTGCCAGACGCCGTAGATCAGCAGCGTGATCCAGGTGAGCATGGGCGAGGCCTTGAGCGACAACTGGGGGTCGTCGAACATCCATTGCAGGGTCTTTCCGATGATGCCCTGCGCGTCGATCATCCAGAACAGGATCAACGAGCCGATCAGCGGCGTGACGATCATCGGCAACAGCGACACGAAGATGGTCGGCCCCTTGAGGGCGGGGGTGACCCGGTTGACGCCGAGCGCGATCATCAGGCCGAGACCGATCACCAGCGGCGTCACCACGAAGGTGTAGGTGAGGGTGAAGGCGATCGCCTTGTAGAGCGGCAGGTTGTAGAGCCGCGAGAAGAAATCGCCGAGCGAATTGCGCGCCTGCCAGGCTGCGGCCACCTCCGAGGTGGCCAGGTGGCCGCGGTCGAGATAGGTGCCAAGCCCGTTGAACCGGCCCAGCGGTTTCTCTTCGCGCACCTTGGCGGTCGCCTCGGCATCGACCGAGGTCTGTTCGGTGCAGCCGAAGGGGCCGCAGTTCTCGGTGACCACCATGATCTGCTCGTGTTCGACATGCAGCGATTGCACGACGACCGACACCAGCGGCATCGCGATGAACACGAACATCGCGGCCAGCGAAGGCAGAATGAACCAGAAGAAGGTCTTGTGTTTCATCGTGCGTCGATCCCGTGGCGAAGGGAGATGAAGAAGAGGCAGAGCCGACCGGGCCGGCTCTGCCCGCGGCATGGCTACTGCAGGTAGCCCTGTTCCTTGGCCGCCGTGGTGTACGCCGCCTCGACATCCGCCAGCGCCTGTTCGGCGCTCTCGGTGCCTTGCAGGAAGTCGGTCAGCTCGGCACCGGCCGCGGTGTGCAAGCAGGCCCATGAACGGCAGCATCGGATAGGGGCTGGCGCCGGCTTGCGCGGTCGCGGCCACACCGGCCGATGCCGGACCCGGCGCGTAGGCCGCGCTCAGCCAGACGGCTTCGTCGTTGTTGGCCTGGATCACATCGTCACCGAGGCCCTGAACCAACGCCACAAAGGTCGCCTCGGCGTCTTCGTCGGAGATGTTCTTGGCGATGGTGAATCCGTCCCACCACAGGGTCGAGGCCGGCGCGTCGCCGTTCAGCGTCGGCGCCGCGGCCAGCACGGTCGCAGCGACGACCTCTTCCGACGAGCCCTCGTCATCGAGGATGCCACCGCCGCGCGATCCCCAGAGGGTGGCGAGGGCGAGTTGGCCGCCTTCCCAGAGCGCCTGGGTTGCGTTGGAATCATATGTCAGGAAATCGGGGTTGGAGTAGTCCATCAGCGATTTCAACATGTTGAGCGCGGCCACGCCGTTCTCGTTGTTGATCGCGACCTCGGCGGTGCCCGGCTTGAAGAAGTCGCCGCCGGTGCCCATGTACATGTTCACGAATTCCTCGCCCAGGTTCCACCCGGTCTGGGTGTTCATCGCGAAGGGATGCTCCATGATGCCGGCGGCGCGCATCGTCTCGGCGGCGGCGAGCACCTCGTCATAGCTGGTCGGCGGCTCGACACCCGCCTGTTCGAGGATGTCGGTGCGGTAGAACAGGTGCTGGGCGTTGGCCATGAAGGCCACGGCCATGACCTTGCCGTCGATGGTGATCAGCTGGTTCGACTGCAGGCCCTGCCCGTGCTTGGCGATCAGATCGTCGAGCGGACGGACCAGATCGTCGTTCAGCAGCGGCACGATCGAGCTGTTGGCGACGATGGCGGAGGTGTACTGCGCCGGGTTCGCGGTCAGCGCCGCGACCTGGATATCGCGATGATCGACGGTGAGGTTTGCGTCGACCGTCACCCCGTCGCCGGCGCATTCCTTGGCCTTGGCCACGATCGCCTGGATCGCGCCGAACTCGTTGCCGACGATGTTGACGTTGCCGCCCGCCAGGTCGCAGCCGGCATGGGCGCCGGTGGCCATCAGCACCAGCCCGGAGGCCAGCATGTCTGTCTAGAAACATGTGCTCTCTCTCCCTGAGTTTGGGTGCATCTTCGAAGCCTGCACCCGGATGTCCCGCTGTTTCGCGGGGTAGATTGGGGTTAGCCCCCGACACGCGCACCGCTCGCGGTATCGAACAGGTGGCAGTGATCCTTGTGAACCTGGATCGAGACCGGATCGTCGATCTCGGCCCGGAATGATTTGTCGGCCTTGACCGACACCAGCGCGCCGCCGATGCGCACCGACACCATCGTGGCGTCGCCGAGCAATTCCAGCGTGTAGATCGGCGCGTTGATCTCGCCGCCGCTCTCGACCACATGGCGTCTTCGGCGCGAAAGCCCAGCGTGACCTTGCCGTCGGGCGCGCCGAGGCCCGCAATCTCACATTCTTCGCGCGGAACACGCCGGCGCCCATATCGCCGTCGATCAGGTTCATCGCCGGGTTGCCGATGAAGCTGGCGACGAAGGCGTTGGCGGGCGTGTCGTAGATATCGGTCGGGCTGCCGACCTGCTGCACGACGCCCTGTTTCATCACCACCACCCGGTCGGCGAGGGTCATCGCCTCGATCTGGTCGTGGGTCACGTAGATCGTGGTCACCGCCAGTTCGTGGCTGAGGTTCTTGATCTGCGCCCGGGTCGACACGCGCAGCTTGGCGTCGAGGTTCGACAGCGGTTCGTCCATCAGGAAGACGTTGGGTTCGCGCACGATGGCGCGGGCAAGCGCCACGCGCTGGCGCTGGCCACCCGACAGTTCGGCGGGCTTGCGGTGCAGGAAGTCGTCGAGTTCGACCATGTCGCGCTGGCGCGCATCACCCGTTCGTCATGGGTCGCCGGGTCAATGCCGCGCACCTTCAGCGGAAAGCGGATGTTCTCGTAGACGTTCATGTTCGGGTAGAGCGCGTAGCTCTGGAACACCATCGCGACGTCGCGGTCCTTGGGCTCCAGGTCGTTGACCCGCTTGCCGTCGATCAGGATGTCGCCTTCGGTCGCATCCTCCAGCCCGGCGATCATGCGCATGGTCGTGGTCTTGCCGCAGCCCGAGGGACCAAGCAGCACAAGGAATTCCTGGTCGGCAATCGTCAGGTCGAAATTGTCGACGCCGACGAAACTGCCCCAGCGTTTCGAGAGGTTGCGCAGCTGAATTTCGGCCATCGGCCCCCCTCCCGGATGGAATCGGTGCGATTTTTGCATACGCTTGCAAAAACGGTAGACTTGGCGCCCGGGCTTGGCAAGCTGTTTTTGCATGCGTATGCAAGCAGTGTCGGGCCAACGGCGGAAAAGGTCCAGGAACCGATGTCTGATCTGCCAGGTCGGAAAAAAACTGGTTGTGCGACTATCACGCCGATCTGGACGCGGCGGTGAGGATCTCGCGGCGGTGTGTCAGCGCGTTACGCTGCGCCCGCATACCTGTGGCGGGGGTTTCATCCGTTCAACGAGTTGACCGGGCCGCGGCGTGGCGCGAGCACGTTCTGGCAACCGCTTGCGCCGCGCGCTTACCCGGCTGCAACGGCGCGAGGACATCTTCATGGCCGGGCGCAACGAGATCGACGGGTTTCGAAGCGTTCTGGGTTGTGTCGATGGGGCATCTGATGGGTCTGTTCGATGCGCGCCTGGCTGGGCATCCCGCCGACCGGCAAGATGGCGTTTCTGCGCTATTGCGAATTCAACCGGGTGGAGGACGGCAGGATCACCGAAACGGCGATGTATTTCGACATTCCGCACCTGATGATGCAGGCCGGCCTGCAGCCGTTTCCCGCCGCAGACCGCCGCGCATCTGGTGCAGCCCGGGCCGATGACCCATGACGGACTGCTGTACGGCGCACAGCCCGAAGTCGAAGGGCAAAAGACGCTGGCGGTGATCAACGCGATGATCGGTGATCTCGGCACATGGCAGCGCGGTCTGCCGCTGGAGGACGAACTGCGCGCGCACCTGGGACGAAGACATGATCTGGTGGGGACCGGCCGGAATTGGCGCGACCTACACGATCGAACGCTACGCCCAGCAGCATGCCGGCCCCTTCCGCGCCGGGTTCACCGACCGGTCCAAGACGGGCCATATCGCCGGCTGGCCGAGGGGCATTACGGCGGTTTCTTCGGCTGGCCCAACTTTTCCGCCACGCCGACCGGCGGGTTCATGGGCATGCCCGGCACGGCAAACCGGGCGAGTTTGCGGGTGATCGACATCTATCGCCGCGACGGCGACAAGCTGGCCGAGAACTGGGTGTTCATCGACCTGCTGCATTTCTGGAAAGGCCAGGGTGTCGACATCCTTGCCCGCATGGCCGAGGTGCCGCGCACATGAGCACCGACAGGATCGATGCCCATCACCATCTGTGGGACCTGTCGGCGGTTCACTACCCCTGGCTGATGGCCCGCGGGGTGACCCGGTTTTTCGGGGACCCGACACCGATCCAGCGCAACTACCTGCTCGACGAGTTCCGCCGCGACGCGACCGGGTTCGGCGCCTCGGTGCATATCCAGGTGGGCGCCGAAGACGGCATGGCCGAAGCGCGCTGGGTGCAGGCGGTGGCCGATGCCACGCCCGACTGGCCGCTGGTCCAGGTGGTGTTCTGCGGACCTCACCGCGCCCGACCTCCCGGCACAGCTCGATGCGCTCGAGGCTCTGCCCACGGTGCGCGGCGTGCGCCAGATCGTCGGGCGCGCACCGGGTGAAGACGCGGTCACGGGCACAAACGCCCTGCTCGACGACCCCCGCTTTCTCGAAGGCCTGCGCGAGGTCGGACGCCGCGGGTTGTCCTTCGACCTCCAGCTGATCCCCGACCTCATGGACAGAACCGCCCGGGTGCTGGCCCGAGGCGCCCGACACCCCGGTCGCGCTCTGCCATGCCGGCTCCCCGCATGACCGCACCCCCGCAGGTCTCGCGACCTGGGCCGACAGGCTCCGCACGCTTTCGGATCTGCCGCAGCTCTCCTGCAAGCTCTCGGGGCTCGGCATGTTCGACCACAGCTGGACCGTCGACAGCAT
This sequence comes from uncultured Alphaproteobacteria bacterium, assembly GCA_963752895.1. Lineage (GTDB taxonomy): Bacteria > Pseudomonadota > Alphaproteobacteria > Rhodobacterales > Rhodobacteraceae > CAVWAE01. Next base: position 81,223 of record CAVWAE010000015.1, on the reverse strand, counting down.
CCGCCCGATCGTCGAGACCTGCCTCTCCCAGTTCGGCCCGGCGCGCACGATGTTCGGCTCGAACTTCCCGGTCGACAGCCTCGTCTTCCGACTACGCCACCCTCGTCGCGGCCTACGAAGCGCTCATTCCCGAGAGGCATTGGGGCGCAGTCTTCCATGACACGGCCCGAGCGTTCTACCGGTTGCCATGAGCCGGGTTTTCCACTTCGAAACCAGGGTCCGGCCGGATTGGATCGACTACAACGGTCATATGCGCGACAGCTACTTCGGCCTCGTCTTCAGCCTCGCGGTCGATGCGCTTCAGGACAATGTGGGCTTCGACGCCGCCTACCGGCAGGCGACGGGCAACACGATCTACCTGCTCGAAGACCACAAGCTGTACCTGCGCGAGGTCAAGCAAGGGGCACGGGTCCGGGTCGAAACCCGGGTGCTGGGCTGCGACACGAAGCGGTTTCACCTCTACATGCAGATGTTCGACGACGCGGAGGCGCTTGCGTCGGTCGGCGAGTTCATGGAGCTGCACGTCGCCCAACACCCCGAACCCCGGGCCGCGGCGATGCCCGCGCAGATCCAGGCCCGGCTGCAAGCGGCGATCCCGTCGGCGGCAGAGGTGGCGCAACTCGAACACCGCGCCCGGGCGATCGGCCTCAATCGGTGACACCGAGGGCCAACGCCGGACCGCGCCGCTTCACCGGCGGGCAAAGGGACTTGGTTTGCTCAACCGCGGTCCAGCGACCCCAAGGCGCCAGTCGACCTCGGCGCCCCCAGTGCGCCCCGTCGGTAATCGGCCGCGAAAACCGCCAACGGATCGCGACAATATCCGTCCGGCAACCAAAGACCGATCCCGCCGGGGCGGGTCCGGTCGGCATTGGTCGCGGTTCGACCTCTCATTCTGCTGGACGTGGATACGCCCCGTCCAGTGACGGATCCGGATCGTTTTCGCGCTCGGGATCGATCATTGGGAGTTGTTTTCGCCGCCGCGATTTCGCTTTCGCGCAAAACAGTTGAACGCCGAGGGCTTACGCATCCCTGGCGGAGTTTTCGCCTACTCTTGGCCGTTGAAACCCCGGCTTTCGCTCAGTTCTGCTCCACCGGTCACTGGACCCAGCCTGCCCGGTCACCCGCACTTGGAATGGCCGCAGGAGGCGCAGGTCATGCAGCCTTCGACCATGCGCATCTCGTATTGGCCGCAGCTTGGGCAGGCCGGGCCGCGGTGTATGCCGAGGTTGACCACCTCGGCGTGCGGATCGGCCTTCAGACCCATCCCCTCGCCCGCGATGAAGCCGATCGCGATCATGTGCCGCTCGATCACCCCGCCGATGGCGGCGAGGATCGAGGGCACGTATTTGCCGCTCCATCCAGGCGCCGCCGCGCGGGTCGAACACCGCCTTCAGCTCCTCGACCACGAAGCGACACGTCGCCGCCGCGCCGGAACACCGCCGAGATCATCCGGGTCAGCGCCACGGTCCAGGCGAAGTGCTCCATGTTCTTGGAGTTGATGAAGACCTCGAACGGCCGGCGCCGGCCGCCGACGCACGATGATCGTTGATGGTGATGTAGATCGCGTGGTCGCTGTCGGGCCACTTCAGCTTGTAGGTCGTGCCTTCCAGCGCCTCCGGCCGGTCGAGCGGTTCGGACATGTAGACCACGTCGCCGCCGTGCGTCGCTCGTCGGGCGCGGCGCATCGGCGCCTTGTTCGGCTCGACCGCTCAGCACGCGCCCCGGTCACCTCGTTGGGCCGGTAGGTGGTGCAGCCCTTGCAGCCGGTCTCGTAGGCCTGCGCGTAGACGTCCTTGAAGGCCTCGAAGGAGATGTCCTCGGGCACGTTGATGGTCTTGGAGATCGAGCTGTCGATCCATTTCTGCGCCGCCGCCTGCATCTTCACATGGTCGTGCGGCGCCAGCGTCTGGGCGTTGACGAAATGGTCCGGCAGCGGCGGTGTCGCCGAACTTCTCGCGCCAGAGCCTGGACGGCGTAGTCGACGACCTCTTCCTCGGTGCGTGTGCCGTCCGTCTGCAGCACCTTGCGGGTGTAGGCATAGGCGAAGACCGGCTCGATGCCGGAGGAGACGTTGCCGGCGTAGAGGCGAGATCGTGCCGGTCGGCGCGATCGAGGTGAGCAGCGCGTTGCGGATGCCGTGCGTCGCGCGATCGCGTCGCGCACGTCCTCGTCCATGTGCTGCATGCGTGCCGCGAGGCGAGGAAGGCTTCGGCGTCGAACAGCGGGAACGGCGCCTTTCTCCCTGGCCAGCTCGACGCGAGGCGAGATAGGCGGCGCGGGCGATCTGGTGCATCCAGGCTTCGGTCTGCGCGGCGGCCTCGTCGGAGCCGTAGCGCAGGCCGACCATGAGCAGCGCATCGGCCAGCCCGGTGACGCCAAGCCCGATGCGCCGCTTGGCCTTCGCCTCCTGGCGCTGCGCCTCGCAGCGGGAAGCGCGACGCGTCGATGACGTTGTCCATCATGCGCACCGCGGTCGCGCACCAGCCGCGCAAGCTCCGCCTCGTCGAGCGCGCGCCTCCTGCTCGAACGGGTCGTTCACCAGCCGCGCGAGGTTGATCGAGCCGAGCAGGCAGGCGCCGTAGGGCGGCAGCGGCTGCTCGCCGCAGGGGTTGGTGGCGGAGATGGTCTCGCAGTAGTGCGAGGTTGTTCATCGCGTTGATCCGGTCGATGAAGATCACGCCCGGCTCGGCGTAGTCGTAGGTCGCCCGCATGATCCTGTTCCACAGATCGCGCGCCTCGACGGTCTGGTAGACCGTGCCGTCGAAGGTCAGCTCCCACGGCCCGTCCGCCTTCACCGCCGTCCATGAAGGCATCGGTCACCAGCACCGACAGGTTGAACATGCGCAAGCCGCGCCGGCGTCGGCCTTGGCGGTGATGAAATCCTCGATGTCCGGATGGTCGCAGCGCATCGTCGCCATCATCGCGCCGCGGCGCGAGCCGGCCGACATGATGGTGCGGCACATCGCGTCCCAGACATCCATGAAGCGAGAGCGGGCCGGAGGCGTCGGCGCCGACGCCCTTCACGTCGGCGCCCTTGCGGCCGGATGGTCGAGAAATCGTAGCCGATGCCGCCGCCCTGCTGCATGGTCAGGGCGGCTTCTTTCAGCTGGTCGAAGATGCCGCCCATGCTGTCGGGGATCGTGCCCATGACGAAGCAGTTGAACAGCGTCACGGTGCGCTCGGTGCCGGCGCCGGCGAGGATCCGGCCGGCGGGCAGGAACCGGAAATCCTCGAGCGCTGCGTAGAACTTCCGCCTCGCGGTTCCGGCTCGGACGCGCCAGGGCCCGCGCGACCCGGCGCCAGCTGTCCTCGACCGAGAGGTCGACCGGCGTGCCGTCGGCCTCCTTGAGCGGTATTTCATGTCCCAGATCGCTTCGGCGATCGGGGCGGCAAAGCGGCTCATCGGGAGTTCCTGTTCCGTTCACGCGAGACCTTCGACGATACACGGGGGGGTGGCGGCAGGTCAACGTGCAGCCTATATCTTGTCACCGGAGGGCTGCCATGCCGCAACAGATCGTCAATCTCGTCAAACTCTGCGTCGGCTGCGACAGCGTCGAACAGCTGGCCGCCTGGCAGGAGATGCGCGGTGCGGGCGTGCCCGACTGGCAGCCGCGCCACGTCACCCGGATGTGGCCGAAACGCGAACCGGAGCTGGTTGCGGGCGGCTCGCTCTACTGGGTCATCAAGGGCGTGATCCTCGCGCGTCAACAGGTGATCCGGCTCGACGAGGTGGTCGGCGAAGACGGGATCCGGCGCTGCGGCATCGTGATGGACCGCGAGATCAATCGCACCCAGCCCGCTCACCGCCGCGCTTTCCAGGGCTGGCGTTACCTCGCCCCGGCGGATGCACCACCCGACCTGCCAGCCCACCGCCAAGGCGACGATGCGCTGCCGCCCGAGCTGTCGGGCAAGCTCGCCGAGATCGGCATCCTTTGACCGGGCCTTTCTCCGCCCGGTGGGCGTCGACCCGGGCCTCGCTGCGTTCGGATCATTGGCGAGGCCGGGCGCGAGCGCAGTCGGGCTCACGATTGGCGGTGGCCCTCCGGGGCAAACGGGGCACCCAACGCGATCGAGACCCGGGTGGACAATTCATGCCGATCAACTGGCACGTGGGCTCGCATTGGCCCCGGATCCATGACCTGCGACGCGCGGGCTTCCACGGCAAAGTGAGTGGTGAGCGCTGAGCGAGGCCGGCACGGATTTCGCGCCGGCGCCCGGCTTCTTTGCTTTCCGAATGCCTCGGGGTGTCCCCGGGGGGGCAGCGCGCCGGCGCGACGCCCGCGCAAGCGGGCGAACCCCTCAGTAGCCTGCGTCCCGGTCCACCAGGTGCAGAAACGGCTCGCCCGCCTCGCCGCGGCGGATGTTCTCGGCGATCACCCGAGCGGCCGTCTCCGGGCGGGTGACCGAGGCCAGGTGCGGGGTGACCGTCACCTTCGGGTGGGCCCAATAGGGATCGTCCGCGGGCAACGGCTCCACCCGGAATGCATCAAGCGTCGCCTGCGCGATATGCCCGGCATCCAGAGCCGCGATCAGCGCCGCGTCGTCGATCAGCGCGCCCCGTCCGGGGTTCAGGATCACCGCGCCCTCCGGCAGCTGCGCCAGCGCCGCCGCGTCGAGTATGTTCTCGGTCGCCGCTGTATGCGGCAGCAGCAGCACCAGGATCTGCGAGCGTCCCAGCACCTCGGCGAAGCCCGCGTCGCCCGAGAAACAGGCCACCCCCTCCAGATCCTTCTGCCGCCGCGCCCAGCCCGCCACGTCGAACCCGAGCCCCGAAAGCGTGCGGGCGCAAGCGGAGCCCAACGCGCCCAGCCCGAGCACGCCAACCGTGCGCTGCGCGGCGAGCGGCGGCACGCGGGTGTCCCATGTCGCGTCCCGTCGGCCGATGTCCGCATCCATGCCGAGGTGATGGCGCAACACATGGCCGGTGACCCACTCGACCATGCCCTTTGTGAGCCCCTCGTCGACCATGCGGGCATAGGGCATGGTCAGCGTCGGGTTGGCGATGATCGTCTCGACCCCGGCCCAGAGCCCGAGCGCCGCCTTTGCCCTGGTGTAACCCGAGAGATCGACCTGCCCGTCAAACGGCGCGTAGACAATGTAGTCCACCGTCCCGGGCGGGTGATCCTCTGCGAGATCGACCTCGATCCCCAACGCCGAGACCGCCTCCTGCAGCGGCTCACGGTATTCCTCGACCTGCGCGGCACCTATGATGAATTGCACTTTTACGATCATTTTGAGCGCGCCCTGTGGATATGTGCCGATTGAACCAGTCCGAATCCGATCATCAGCACCAACATCGCCGAACCGCCGTAGCTGACCAGCGGCAAGGGCACGCCGACCACCGGGGCGAGACCCATCACCATCGACATGTTGACCGCGAAGAACAGAAAGAACGTCGCCGCGATCCCCCAGGTGACGAGCGCGCCGAACCGGTCCTGATTGCGGGTCGCCGAGGCCACCGCCACCACGATGATCGCGACATAGAGCGCAAGCAGCGAGGCCCCGCCGAGGAAGCCGAACTCCTCGGCGAGCGAGGTGAAGATGAAGTCGGTATGTTTTTCGGGCAGGAAGTTGAGCCGCGACTGGGTGCCCTGGAGAAAGCCCCGCCCGGTCCAGCCGCCCGAGCCCAGCGCGATCTTCGACTGGGTGATGTGGTAGCCCGCCCCGAGCGGGTCGGAGCCAGGGTCGAGAAAAGTGTCGATCCGGCGGTACTGGTAGTCCTTCAGAAGCTGCCATTCGGTTCCGCGCGACAGGAACACCGCCGCGACCGCGCCGACGCCGGCGCCGCCGACCACCATGAAATAGAGCCAGTGGACGCCGGCGAGAAACATGGTGATCGCCCCGCCCGCCAGCAGCAGGATCGCGGTGCCGAGGTCGGGCTGCATCAGCGTGAGCCCGGCGGGGACGAGGACCAGCGTGACCGGCGCCAGCATCCACAGGGGCTTTGAGACTTTCGAGATATCGAGCCAGTCGTAGTACGCCGCGAGCGCCATGATCATGGTGATCTTGGTCAGCTCCGAGGGCTGAAGCCGCATGAAGCCGAGGTCGATCCAGCGCTGCGCGCCCATGCCGATCGCGCCGAAGAACTCGACCGCGAGCAAGAGGGCGATCGACACCGCGTAGGCGAGCCCGGCCATGTTGCGCCAGAACCAGATCGGCACGAAACCGATGGCCAGCATCGCCGCGAGCCCCAGCGCGAAGCGTTTCATCTGCGGCTCTGCCCAGGTGGCGGCATTGCCGCCGGCAACCGAGTAGAGCATGCCGAAGCCGATCCCGGCCACGGCCGTGACCAGCAGCACCAGCGCCCAGTTGACGTAGAACACCTTCCTGATGCCCGTCGGTGTCCACTTGACGTTGTACTCGAGATAGCTCACGCCCGGCTCCTCCCCTCGGAGGGCGCCTGCGGGGGCCTCAGGTCGAGCGCGTCGAACCGGGCGCGGATCGTGCCACGCTGCGACGGCGGATAGGCCTCGAGCGGCGGCACGTCGTCGTAGATCGCCGCCAGCAGCAGATCGCGCGCGATCGGCGCGGCCACGGTCGAGCCGCCGCCGCCGTGTTCCACCACCACCGCCACCGCGACCTCCGGGTTCTCGTGCGGCGCGTAGCCGACGAAGAGCGCGTGGTCGCGCCGGTCCCAGGGCAGATCCTCGTTCGAGGTCACCCCGGCTTCGCGCTCCTCGGTGGTGATGTTGCGCACCTGGCTGGTGCCGGTCTTGCCGGCGATCCGCAGGCCGTCGGCCACCACACGCGAGGAGATCGCGGTCCCGTTCTGGTGGTTGGTCACCTCGAACATCCCTTGGCGCACCGCGGCGAGGTGGCGCGGATCGATGCCGAGGCTCTCGCCGCCGAGGGCGGGCTGTTCGACCCCGTCGATGGACCGCACCAGGCGCGGCACCACGCGCGTGCCCAGGCCGATGCGCGCGGTCATCACCGCAAGCTGAAGCGGCGAGGACAGCACGAAACCCTGACCGATGGTGGCGTTGAGCGTATCGCCGATGACCCAGTCGGCCCCCCGGCTCGCCCGCTTCCACCCGCGTGTCGGCACCCGGCCTTCCGCCACGGACAGGAGCGGCAAATCATAGGCCACGCCCAGCCCGAGCCGGCGCGCCATCGCCGCGATCCGCTCGATCCCGACCTCCTGGCACAGCTCGTAGTAGAAGACATCGCAGCTTTCGCGCAGCTACGGATCAGGTCGACCTTGCCGTGCCCGCCCCGGCGCCAGCAATGGAACCGGCGATCGGAGACCTCGACATAGCCGCCGCAGGAATAGGTGTCGTCGAGCGAGACCAGCCCGTCTTGCAGCGCCGCGAGTGCGGTGACCATCTTGAAGGTCGAGCCGGGCGGGTAGATGCCCTGCGACGACTTGTCGGGCAGCGGCCGGTAGGGATCGTCGAGCAACCCCTGGTAGTCCTTCGACGAGATGCCGCGCACGAACTTGTTGGGGTCGAAGGTCGGCGCCGAGGCCATGGCCAGGATATCGCCGTTTTGCGGGTTCAGGATGACGGCGGCCGCGCTTTCGCCGCGCAGCCGGGCCTCGGAGAAGTTCTGCAAGGCGTGGTTCACCGTGAGCTGCACATCGGCCCCCGCGGTCCCCTCCTCGCGGTCGAGCTCGCGCATCACCCGGCCGACGGCATTCACCTCGATGCGGCTGGTCCCGGCGCTGCCCCGGAGCCTGTCCTCGAGCTTTGCTTCGACCCCGAACTTGCCGATCTCGAACCGCGGGATCTGGAACAGCGGGTCCGGGTCGGTGATTTTCGACAGATCGTAATCCGAGACCGGACCGACGTAGCCGACGATATGGGCAAAATCGCCTCCGAGCGGGTAGGTGCGGCTCAGGCCCATCTCCGGGTAGACGCCAGGCAGCGCCGGCGCGTTGACCGCCACTTCGGCCACGTCGTCCCAGCTCACCCGGTCGGCCACCGTCACCGGCACGAAGGGGCTGACTTTTCGCATTTCCTCGAGCGCCTTGGCCCGGTCGTCGGGGTCGAGCCAGATGATCCGTGCAAGCCGCGTCATCACTTCTTCCGGGTCGCCCGCATCCTCGCGCACCATGACGATGCGGTAGTTCTGTTCATTGCCGGCGAGCAGCACGCCCTTGCGGTCGTAGATCAGTCCGCGGGCCGGCGGGATCAGGCGGATGTTGATCCGGTTCTGATCGGCCAGCATGCGAAACTCGTCGGCCTGGTCGATCTGCAGAAACCGCATCCGGCCGACCAGCAGCCCCGCGAAGGCGAGCTGCGCGGTGCCGAGCAGCAAGCCCCGGCGGGTGACCGTGCGGGCGGCCTTTTCCGTGTCAGCTGGAGACCGTCTCATACCAGGCGCACCTCGCTTGCATGTTCGCCGGGCGCCAGCCTGCGGACCCGCAAGCCCCAGACCGACAGCGCCGCGACCGCCGGATAAGCGAGGATATTGACGAAATATCCCGAGCGCGACCAGCGCGAAACTCGGCTGGTCGACGAAGAAGACCGCAAGCAGCGATCCGTTCGGCCACCAGCATCAGCGCGAGGATGACCCCGACCGTGATCCATTCGGTGAGAAACCCGCGTTCGCGCAGCAGCCCCGCGCGGGCGCGGATCGCTTCGAGCCCGATCACCGCCAGGCCGCTGGCGACGCCGGGCGGGCGCAGAAACAAAAGCTCGGTGACCACCAGCAGCGCGGCGAACAGCAGGACGGGCACGAAATCGGGCCGCTGCGCCACCCAGGCAAAGCCCGCCAGAACGATGAAATCAGGCGGCGGCCAGCCGCCTGCGCTGCCGCCCGTCGGCAGGATCCGCAGGAAGACCACCAGCGCCGCGATGGCGGCGAACAAGAGCGCATAGGCCCAGCGGTGAAGCGTTGCCGGTGAGATCATCCGCCCGCCTCCGTCTCATCCGGCAGGGCCGCGTCGGCGCCCGCCTCGGCTGGTGCCCCCTCGCCGAGACCCTCTTCGGCGCCCGGGTCGATGCCCTCCTCGTCAAACCTTGCGTCGTCTGGCACGGTCCCGCCCGCCGGTACGCCCTCGGCGACCGGGGCGAGCACCGGGTTCATCACGATCAACCCGCCGGCCTCGCGCACGATCTCGCCGGGGTGCGAGCGCAGCACGCGCAGAAACTCGAGCCGCGAATAGTCGGCCGAAAGCTGCACCCGCAGGCGCCCGTCCGCCCCCGCGACCACCGCCCCCACCAGCAGGCCCGCCGGAAACACCCCGCCGTCGCCCGAGGAGACGACCCGGTCGCCGGGGCGCACGGCATCGCGTTCGTCGAGAAACTCGAGCGGCGGGCGCGGCGAGTTGTCGCCCGAAAGCAGCGCTTTCTGCCCCGAGGGCTGCACGGTGACCGGGATCCGGCTCGACGAATCCGACAACAGGATCACCCGCGCCGTCTGATCGCCGACGCCCGAGATCCGCCCCACCAGCCCGAGCCCGTCCATCGCCGCCCAACCATCGACCAGCCCGTCGCGGGCGCCGACGTTGAGCAGGACCGACTGGCGGAAGGGCGAACCTCGAGTCGGTCAGCACCCGGCCGGTGACGTAGGACAGGCGGGCGTCGAGACGAACGTTGTTGAGATCGAGCAGGCGCGCGTTCTCCTCTTCGAGCTGAACCGCCGCTTCTTTCCACGCCTTCATCCGCTGCAATTCGCGGCGCAGTTCCTGGTTCTGTTCGGCGAGCCGGGTGTAGCTCTGAAACCCCTCGACCAGGTCGACCGCCTTCGTCACAGGGACCAGGGCCCATTCCATGTTGGGCACCACGGCGTCGACCACCTGGGCGCGCACCCGCTCGACCCGCGGGCTGTCGATCCGCCACAGGATGAACACCGCGAACAGGACAAACACCAAGATCCCCACCAGGATCCGCCTGACGGGGGTGACAAAGTCTTCGGACTGCCGTCGGTTCTTCGCCAATCAGCTCTCCCCGGCGCGCCTCGGGAGCCCGCGCGGGTCGCGTGCGCACGCGCGGGCCCCTGTGGCTCAGCTATCGTAGTCGATAACGTGGCGCAGTTGCTTCTCGTATTCCAGCGCCCGACCGGTGCCGAGCGCGACACAATTGAGTGACTCGTCGGCCACCGAGATCGACAGCCCGGTCTGTTCCCTCAGCGCGAGGTCGAGCTCGCCGAGCAGCGCGCCGCCGCCGGTCAGCACGATGCCCTTGTCGACGATGTCGGCGGCCAGTTCGGGCGGCGTGTGCTCGAGCGCCACCTTCACCGCCTCGACGATGGCGCCGCACCGGCTCGGCCAGGCCTCGGCGATCTGCCGCTCTGGATGACCTCGAGCTCCTTCGGCACGCCGTTCATCAGGTCGCGGCCCTTGATCTCCATGGTCCGCGCCGCGCCGTCTTCCGGCGGCCAGGCGGAGCCGATCTCCTTCTTGATCCGCTCGGCCGTAGCCTTCGCCGACCAGCAGGTTATGATTGCGGCGGATGTAGGCGATGATCGCCTCGTCCATCTTGTCGCCGCCGACCCGCACCGAGCGCGAAGTAGACGATGCCGCCGAGCGACAGCACCGCCACCTCGGTGGTGCCGCCGCCGATGTCGACGACCATCGAGCCGGTCGGCTCGGTGACCGGCAGGCCGGCGCCGATCGCCGCCGCCATCGGCTCCTCGATCAGGAACACCCGCCTGCGGGCGCCGGCGCTTTCGCGCCGAATTCCTGGATCGCGCGTCGCTCGACCGCGGTCGAGCCAGCGGGCACGCAGACGATGACCTGGGGCTTCGCGAAGGTGCGCCGGTTGTGCACCTTGCGGATGAAATGCTTGATCATCTCCTCGGCGACTTCGAAGTCGGCGATGACGCCGTCGCGCAACGGTCGGATCGCCTCGATGTTGCCGGGCGTGCGGCCGAGCATCAGTCTTGGCCTCGTCGCCGACCGCGAGCACCTGCTTCTTGCGCCTCCTTCACTGGTAGGCGACCACCGAGGGCTCGTTGAGAACGATGCCCCGGCCCTTTCACATAGACCAGCGTGTTCGCGGTCCCGAGGTCGATCGCCATATCGGACGAGAGCATGCCGCGGAAGAAGGAAGGCATCGGTTGGGTCTTTCGGTGTGGTCGTGATCACGAAGGCCAGGGCCGCGGACGCCGCGACGCCCTCGCTTCGGGGGGTATATAAAGAGGGCGGGTAGGTGTGGAAAGGCCCCCTGCGGCCAGGGCGGGCAGATTCTCGCCGCTGTTTTGGGACAATCCTCCGGCGCCGGGCCGATTGTGTCCCATCCCGAAGCGCTTTGGTACCTTGGGAGCGATGCCCGCCGCCTCGCACCGGTCGACCGTGCCGCGGTGGCGTCGCCTCGGGTGGCGGGCTCCGGAGCACCGTCTGGCGCGGGCCGGGCGGGGATACCGCGGCTGAGGATCCTTCGAACCGAACCGCGCCGGTTTTTCCCTCCGGGCCACCCGGAGGGACGAGGAATCCCGCTTAGGTGGGCGTGGCGGGCGGGCGCCGCGAGTTCGACGCGAGCAAGGAACCTGAATTGTTGGATAAAGACAAGCAGGCCGGGTTTCTCCCGCTTGCCTTCATACTTTCGGTTGAAATCCTGCGATCCCGCACAGGTCTCAGATCGCCTCTGGCTTGGTCTTCTCGCGTCGCACGACAAGGTTGTTGAGCGCGTTGACGTAGGCCTTGGCAGACGCCACCACCGTATCGGTGTCGGAGGAAGATCCGGTGACGATCTTGCCCTCTTCCTCCATGCGCACCGTCACCGTCGCCTGGGCGTCGGTGCCGCCGGTGACCGCGTGGACCTGGTAGAGATTGAGCCGTGCGGTGTGCGGGAACAGCGCCTTGACCGCGTTGAACACCGCGTCGACCGGGCCGTCGCCGGTGGCGGTCACCTGGTGGTCGGAACCGTCGATGGTCAGCGTGAGATCGGCCGATTGCGGCGCCTCGGTGCCGCAGATCACGCGCAGAAACTTCACCTTCAGCTTGTCATGCGCCTCGCCGCCCGCGCTCATCAGCGCGATCAGGTCTTCGTCGAACACCTCCTTCTTGCGGTCGGCGAGCTCCTTGAACCGCACGAAGACGTCGGCCAGCTGGTTGTCGGCCAGGTCATAGCCGAGCGCACTCATCTTCGCCTTCAGCGCCGCACGGCCGGAATGCTTGCCCAGCGGCAGCGACGAGGCGGCGAGCCCGATATCCTCGGGCCGCATGATCTCGAAGTTCTCGCGGGTTCTTCAGCATCCCGTCCTGGTGGATGCCGCTTTCATGCGCGAAGGCGTTCTTGCCGACGATCGCCTTGTTGAACTGCACCGGGAACCCGGACACCTGCGCCACCCGGCGCGAGATCTTCATGATCTTGGTCGTGTCGACGCCGGTGTGGAACGGCATGATGTCGTTGCGCACCTTCAGCGCCATCACCACCTCTTCGAGCGCGGTGTTGCCGGCGCGCTCGCCGAGGCCGTTGATGGTCGCATTCGATCTGGCGCGCGCCCGCCTCGACGGCCGCCAGCGCGTTGGCCGTCGCCATGCCGAGGTCGTTGTGGCAATGGGTGGCGAAGACCACCTCGTCGGCCCCCGGCACGCGCTCCATCAGCATCCGGATGAGATCGGCCGACTCTCGCGCGGCGCCGTATAGCCCACCGTGTCGGGAATGTTGATCGTCGTGGCGCCCGCCTTGATGGCGATCTCGATGATCCGGCAGAGATAATCATGCTCGGTGCGGGTCGCGTCCATCGGCGACCATTGCACGTTGTCGCAGAGGTTGCGGGCGTGGGTGACGGTCTCGTGGATCACGGTCCGCCATCTCGTCCATCGTCAGGCCTGGGATCTCGCGGTGCAGGGGCGAGGTGCCGATGAAGGTGTGGATGCGCGGCCGGGCGCTGTGCTTCACCGCCTCCCAGCAGCGGTCGATATCGCCGAAGTTCGCCCGCGCGAGGCCGCAGATCACCGCCGTCTTCGAGCGCTCGGCGATCTCGCTGACGGCCTGGAAATCGCCTTCGGAGGCGATCGGGAAACCGGCCTCGATGATGTCGACGCCCATGTCGTCGAGCAGTTCGGCGATTTCGAGCTTTTCGTCGTGGGTCATCGTCGCGCCGGGGCTCTGTTCGCCGTCGCGCAGCGTCGTGTCGAAAATCAGGACGCGGTCCTGGTCACTGGGCATGTTCATGTCGTTGTCTTTCCTGGAAATCTCAGCCGGTTTTGCATGTGGATTTGCGTGGCGGGGCGCGGATCATGCATCCTCTGAGCGCTCGCGCCGGATGGCACGCTCAGAGGCGGCTAAGCAGAAGCAGCGCGGCCAGCCCGGGGCGCGCGCAGGCGCCGGGCACGGAAGGGATATGGGCCGCGTCGGTCATGGGCGCACTATAGCCCCGGGTCCGGCGATGAAAACCCCGTATTGGGTCCGCAACCCTGACCCACCCGCTCTGGCGCCCGCGCCAGGGAAAGGCCGCGGGTCCGCCCTGCGCGGCGACCGCCCGGCGTCCGGACCGGGAGGCGTCCTTCGGGGTGTACGCACCCCGAAAGGCGTTTCGAAACGCCTTTCCCAAGCGCCTTGGAAGGCGCTTTGCACGCGATTTCAAAATCGCGTCGCGGCGTCGCCGGACCGCGCACCGACCGCGCACCGACCGCGTTGACCGACGCGCCGCGCCGTTTTTCCGCGATCCCATACCTTGACCGGGAATCGTTCCTCTGATCGCGAGAAAGTGCGAAGACTCACGGGAGTGATTCGGATATTACTGGACCCGTGTAAAGTTTTCGCTCAGAAAGGGTTACAAGTTGCAGCAGTCCGGGCAGCCCGCGATGCGCGCGCTTCAGCCGGACGAGATCGTCAAGGAGAAGCCGCGCGATGACAGAACCCCGAAAACGGAAGAGCGCAGCAGACCGCCGGGCTGAGATCGTCCAAACCGCCATCCGCCTTTCGGCCCGGATCGGCCCCGACAGGGTTACCACGCAGCACCTCGCCGATGAGGTCGGGGTGACGCAACCCGCGATCTTCCGCCACTTCGCCACCAAGGGCGACATCTGGCTGGCGGTCGGCGACCATATCGTCGCCGAGATGAACGGGCTCCAGAAGAACGGCACCGGCGACGCCGAGGCCGATCCGCACGGGGAATTGCAGCGGGTCGTGGGCCACCATTTCGTCCACATCAGCGAACAACCGGCGATCCCGGCGATCCTGTACTCGCGCGAATTGCAGGCCGATAGCGACGCGCTCCGCGAGAAGTTCACGGATGTGCTCGACAAACGTCGCCTGGCGCTCGCCGGGATCATTCGCATCGGTCAGGCCCGCGGCGTGCACCGGTCCGACCTCGTCGCGGAGGATGCCGCCAAACTCATTTCCGAGGCGGTCCAGGGCCTGTCGATGCGCTGGCTGCTCGACGGCTGCACCTACGATCTCGCCGATGCGGGGCCGCGCGTCCTCGCGCCGCTGTTCGACGCTTTTCGGGCCTGATCGCCACCATCCTCCGAGACAGTTTGAGCGCCTGCAGGCCCACCCCTTGTGACCGGCCGGTCACATGTAGTTTCCGTGATGTTTGCTTTGTTTTTTCCCCCGGACGGGGCTAAAGTTCGCCCACGTCGCGCGAACGGCTAAGAGCGGCCGCCGGGGACCCCCCCGAGGGCATCAGGAATGGGCGAGCGTGGCTCGCCGAGCCTAACAAAGGGAGTGAGCATGGCACATGTTGTCATTCTGGGGGCCGGCCTTGGCGGGACCATCCAGGCCTACGAGCTTAAGGAAACACTGACCCGCAGCGACAAGATCACGGTCATTTCCAACAAGCCGTATTTCCAGTTCACGCCATCGAACCCCTGGGCGGGTGTCGGCTGGCGCAACCAGGACGACCTGACGATCGATCTCGAGCCGGTGATGCGCCGCAGGGGGATCGATTTCATCTGCGACGGTGCGACCAAGCTGGTGCCGGAAGAGAACAAGATCGTGCTCGAATCGGGCCGCGAGGTCGAGTACGACTACCTCGTCATCGCCACCGGCCCCGACCTCGCCTTCGACGAGATCGAGGGCTTCGGACCCGACAAGCACACCAATTCGGTGTGTCACGTCGAAGACGCCTGCAAGTCGGGCGGCAAGGGCGGCACCTGGGAGAAATTCTGCGAAGATCCCGGCCCGATCGTCGTCGGCGCTGTCCAGGGTGCCTCCTGCTTCGGCCCGGCCTATGAATACCTGCTCACCCTCGACACCGATCTGCGCAAGCGCAAGATCAAGCACAAGGTGCCGATGACCTTCGTCAGCTCCGAACCCTATGTCGGCCACCTTGGCCTCGGCGGCGTCGGCGACACCAAGGGCATGCTCGAATCGATCATGCGCGACCGCGACATCAAGTGGATCGTCAACGCCAAGACCGAGAAGTTCACCGAGGACGCGGTGCACATCACAGAGTTCGACGAAGAGGGCAACGAGAAGAAAAAGCACGAGATCCCGGCCAAGTACAAGATGATGCTGCCGGCCTTCCGCGGCATTCCGGCCGTGATGGGGATCGAGGGGCTGGTAAACCCGCGCGGCTTCATCATCGTCGACGAGTACCAGCGCAACCCGAAATACCGCAACATCTTCGGCATCGGCGTTGCCATCGCCATCGCCCCGCCGGTGATGACACCTGTGCCGACGGGCGTGCCAAAGACCGGGTTCATGATCGAGTCCATGGTCACCGCAACCGCCCACAACCTGCCTCGCGTCATGCGCGGCGAAGACCCCAACGAAGTGCCGAGCTGGAACGCGCTCTGCCTCGCCGATTTTGGCGACCGTGGCGCCGCCTTCCTCGCGATGCCGCAGAACCCGCCGCGCAACGTCAACTGGTCGGGCGAAGGCAAATGGGTCCACTGGGCCAAGCTCGCCTTCGAATGGTACTTCATGCGGAAGATCAGGAAGGGCGTGTCCGAGCCGGTCTATGAAAAGATGATCATGAAAATGATGAAGATCAACAAGCTCGATACCTGAGAGAGCCGCATTTTGACTTCAAAGGGCCGTCCCGCCGGGGCGGCCCTTTTCCTTGGTCCGGCGCGTTGGTCCGCGCCGGTCGGCCTGCCGGACCGGCAACGCCAGCGATCCCGTCACACTGCCGCGGTGCGCCCCGCGCCGCGTTGCCCCCAGCGCCGCGTCGCCTTGACGCCGTCGCGGCCGCCGCATAGCGTTTTGCGCTTGGGGAAGGTGCATGCGGCAGGACACCAAAGACGCAATCCGGAAGTGCCACTTGTTCGCAAGTGCCGATGACCCGAGTGTCGCGGCGCTCGCGCAGGCCAGCCGGTTCGTGCGGTTCCGCGCCGGGCAGGTGCTGTTCATGGCCGGCGACGCGCCCGACGGGCTTTACGTGTTGCAGTCCGGACTGGTGCGGATCTGGATCGCCGACGCGGACGGCCGCGAGCTGACCATCGCGCTGATGGAACCGGGCGACCCGTTTCGGCGAGATCGCCCTGCTCGATGGCCTGCCCCGCACGGCAAACGCGACGGCGCTGGAGCAGACCGAATGCGCGCTCACCCCGCCGGCCGCGCTCGATGCGGCGCTGGAAGGCAACCCGACACTCGCGCGCCACCTGATCGACCTTCTATGCGAACACCTGCGCCGCAACACCGCGGAGATGGGCGCTTTCGCCTTCCTCGACCTCGACAGCCGGCTGGCGCAGAAACTGCACGATCTCGCCGTCGCCCACAGCGTGATCGACGGCGGCGCGGCGCGGTTCACCCGGCGGTTCTCGCAATCCGATCTCGCCCAGATGCTGGGCGTGACCCGCGAAGCGGTCAACAAACGCCTCGGCGCCTTCGCCCACGACGGGCTCATCGTGCGGGCGGGCGGCGAGCCACGGTGCCCGACCTCGCGGCGCTCGCGGCCCGGGCGCGGGCAGGCGAAGGGCTGGTCCGCCGGGGCGTTTGATCTGCGCGCCGCCCACGACACGCCCGATGTTCACAATGCGGAGCCGGCCAGCGCCGCACCGGCCGCGACCATGAACCCGCCCGAGGCAATCCGCAGCGTCCGCGGCGCGAGCCGCCGGGCCGCGAGGCCGAGGCCGAACCAGGGCAGGAGGGCTACCAGGTTCGACACGGCCATCGCCAGCAGCAACAGCGCCGTCGCCTCCGGTCCGGCGTCCGGCACCGGCGCCGCCATCGCCGGAAACGCCGACAGAAAGAAGATGCTGGTGGTGGGGTTGACGAGGCTGCCGGCAAAACCGCCGCGGATCGTGCCCTGCGCGGTGCGCGGCGCAGCCAGGGCGCGCGCGCCCTGGACCAGCCGTGCAAGCCCGATCGACACCAAGGCCAGCCCGCCCGCGATCCGCGCCATGTCGAGGAGCATTGGCCCGGCGGCGAGCGCCAGTGGCAAGAGCCCGAGCACGGCCGAGGCCCAGACGAGCTTTGCGACGGTCATCCCGGCCATGACCCGGAGACCGCCGACGACACCGGAAGCGGCAATGCCGCCCGAGACGAGCGCAAGATTGTGACCCGGGATCAGGCCGACGGCGAGGTTCGCAACCGCGATCTGAATGGCGAGGTCCCACATCGGTCAGCGCGTGCCGTCTGTGCGGACCGGCGCCAGCGCCCCGGCATCGGGGGTTTTGCGCACCGCGGGGCGCCGGCTGGGTGTCATCAGTACCTCCATCTGCTGCTTTGTCGGCCCGCGGCCAGCGGCGCGGCGCGGGTTCCTTGCGCCCGACCCGTCGCGCCGAGCCAACGGCGCCGGTGAGCCATGGATTGGAACGCGCAGAGAGGTTTTAGCGGCAGGGTTTGCGGCCCATCGGCCTTGCCGGGCCAGGTGTCGCCGGTCCTGCCCCGCGCCCCCTCGAGCGGGATCAGCCGAGGGTGCGCCACAGGACCAGGCCCGCGATCACAATGAGTGCCCCGCCGGAAAAGACCTGAAGGCACCAGCCGAGCCCGGTGCGCGCCAGCACGCCGGAGGCGACCAGCCAGGGCGCCAGCCCGGCCACCGTCGAGACGAGAACCGCCGAGACGAAGAACGCCAGCGTTGCCGGGTCGGCGAGGTCGCTCTGTGCCGGCACGAAGCCGGGCAGGAGCGAGAGGAAAAACACCAGCGCCAACGGGTTGGCGGCACCGATCAAGACCCCGCGCAGGACAAGACGCCGAACGCTGCACCGGGTCCCGGGGCCGATGTTCGTGTCCGCGGCCGGTTCGCGCAGGATGCAGACCCCGATCCAGATGAGCGAGATGACACTGGCGGCCTGCAATCCGGTGAACAGGGCCGGGCTCACGTCGCGCGCACCGAGCAGGAGCGCGAGCGCCAGTACCGACCAAACAAGCTCGGCCACCAGGATGCCCGCGACAGCCGCCACACCGCCCCACAGGCCCGCCCGCACCGCGGCGCTGCCGACCAGGGCCACGTTCTGTCCCGGCGCCACCGAAGCGGCGAAGTTGGCGGCGGCCAGTGCGAACCAGAGCTCGATCGTCATGCGGGTCTCCTCCTGATTTTTCCGCGCCTTGCCCGTTTGTGCCGCAGATCGGAGACAGTGGCTGTGAACCGGTTCACAGCGTCCGGATCGCAGATGTTTGTGCCCCGGGACCGGGTCCGGCCTTGCGGGAACGCACACGCCGGACCAGACTTCGGGTCTCGGATTTTCAGGGGGACCATTTCACCATGCTCGTCGACCTCATTCTTCCGGCCGTGCTCACGGTCATCATGTTCTCGCTCGGCCTCGGCCTGACCGGAGCCGACTTCGCCCGTGTCCTGAAGAGCCCGCGCGCCTTCGGTCTCGGCGCGGTCAACCAGCTCGTGCTGGTGCCGGTGACGGGCTTTGCCCTCGCGGTGCTGTTCGGCCTGCCGCCGGAGCTCGCCGCCGGCACGATGATCCTCGCGCTCTGCCCGGGCGGTGTGATGTCCAACGTGGCCACCCGGATGGCGGCGGGTTCGGTGCCGCTGTCGGTGTCGCTGACGGCGGTCATCAGTCTCGTGTCGATCCTGACCCTGCCGGTCCTGACCGCGCTGTCGGTGCGCTATTTCATGGGGGCCGACGCACCGCCGATCGACGTGACCGCGCTCGGGGTGACGATGTTCCTGCTGACCGCCGTCCCGGTCGGGCTTGGCATGGCGCTCACCCGCCTTGCCCCCGCGTTCACAGCCCGGCTCGCGCCCTGGATGAACCGGATCACCACCGCCCTGTTCGCGGTGTTGATCCTGCTCGCCCTCGCTGCCAACTGGGAGACCTTCGTCGCCAATATCGGAACGCTCGGGCCCGCGCTGATGACGATGACGGCCGTGCTGCTCACCGCCGGGGTGCTGACCGCACGCGCCGCCGGGCTCGACCACCGCGAGACGACGACCGTGGCGATCGAGTCAGGGATCCAGAACGGCACGCTCGGCATTGCGGTCGGCGGCATTGTCGCGGGCGTCGCGACCGGATTGCCAGCCCTGACCCTGCCGACGGCGATCTACTCGGTCACCGCCTGGGCCCTGGTGCTGCCCTTCGTGGCCTGGCGCCGGCGGTCTGGCGGCGTGGTCGCGGTCGAGGCCTGAGGCAGACGCCTCGGGGGTTTCGAGGTGCACCCATGGCGCGCGCAGGCGCAACACCCAAAAGCGCGCGACCGAGAGTGGTTGCAGCCCAGGCGCGGCCTGGCACGGTCCCTGGACCCTCAGCTGTGTGACTGCCGGGGACACGCCACGCCGGAACACGCCGGCGCGCCCACCACCGGCACATGGCCCGCGCCGCCTCAGGCCGACAACCGCCACAGCCGTGGCAGCTCGATCTCCGCGCGCGCAAGGTGGGCATCGCGCGCCGCGGTCTCGTCCGCCAAGCCGGTGCGGGTCAAGCGGTCCCAGGCCTCGGCCGCGGCGTAGCTCATGCCGCGCGCCTCGGCGGCCGCGGCGGAGGCCCGCCAGCTTTTCGCCGCCTTGTCCGCCCCGCCCCGCGCCCAGTGACCATCACCTTGCGCGAGCGCAGCCATCGGCACGCCGGCCCGGTATTGCTTGCCGATCCGGGCGGCCGATTTCCCCACCACGTCGAGGTATCCGCGCGCCCGGTCCTCGGGCAACCCGCGCTCGCGCAACGCCCAGATCAGGTCGCAATAGATCGGCGCGTTCTGGGTCATGTAGACCTGCGGACGCTTCGTGCGCCCGACAATCTCCAGCGCCGCCTCGAGATCGGCGATGGCGTCGGCGTCGCGCCCGTCCTCGAGCGCCAGCGCCGCGCGCGCATAGTGAAACACCAGCCGGTTATTGTCGTTGGCGTCGAGCGCGTTGGCCGGGTCGTCGAGCAACCGCTCCATCGCGGCGACGTCTTCACGCATCTCCTCCCAGCGCGACAGGCACAGAAGATCGCGCGAGCGGCCGTTGTGCGACCAGATGATGCCGTGCACCACGCCCCGGTCACGGCTGGCCGCGAGAGTGATGTCGGACCAGCCGATGGCCTCTTCGAACCGTCCCTCCAGCCGCTTGAGATTGGCCAGGGTCGAGCACGAGGTCTCCCAGGTCTTGCGCTCGCCGCAGGCCTCCGAGACCGTCATGGCGTGCCGGAAATAGCGCTCGCCGTCTTCCCAGCCGCCCTTGCCGCTCTCGTAGTTGCCAGACACCATGTAGACCCAGCCCTCGGTCGCCGGGTCGTCCAGCCGGTCGGTGATGGCGAGCGCCTTGGCCTGCAGATCGTCACCATCCAGCGCCCAGGGCAGCGCGGTCGAGATCAGCGCCATGCCGATGTAGAGTTTCGCCAGCGTCGCGCTGTCTCCCCCGGCGGCGCGCGCGAGGTTGGCGCCGCGCAGGATCTCGGCGAGCGCCTGGGGGATCTTGTTGAGCTCGTAGTGCAGCTCCGACAGCATCATCGTCGCGTCGGCAGCCAGGATCACCGGGGCGCGGACCGCGTCGGGCTGGCGGGGCCGGTGCGGGCGCAGCCGGAAATTGGCGTATCCGCCGAACAACCCGCGCGCCGCCTGCCAACCGGTCTCGGGCGGTGGCCGGTCGAGGTCCGCTATGCAGGCTTTCAGGAAATCTTCCGACCGCTGGTATTGGCCGAGCGCCCTCAGCGCATAGGCGATGTCATAGCGCCATTTCGCCCGGGTGAGATCGTCCACACCGGCGCCACTTTCGTCGCACAACGTCAGCGCCCGGGTCAGGAAATCGACGGTTTCGAGGTTCGCATAGGCGGCCTTGGCGTTCTCTCCCGCCGCGGCCAGGTGGCGCAGCGCCGCGTCGCGGTCCCCGGCCCGCTCGGCATGGTGGGCGAGCAGCGCAAGGTCGCCCTGTTTCGGCGTGTCGCCCGCCTGCGCCGCGATCCGCGCCGCCGCCGCCGCATGCAGCCGCCGGGCCTGTTCGGTGACAAGCGAGTGATAGGCCGCATCGGCGACGATGGCGTGGTGAAACGCCCAGCCGCCCTCCGGCTCCGGTTCGATCAACCCGGTCTCGGCAATCTGCGCGAGATCGGCCTCCACCGTTTCCAACCCCGCCGAGGGGTGCATCTCGCCCAGCGCCTCGACGCTGAAGCGGCGCCCGAGCACCGCGGCGGCGCGGATCGTGAGCTGCTGCGAGGGGGTCAGGCGGCTGATCCGCTCCTTGATCGCACCGGCCGCATCGGCGGGAATGTCGAGATGCGCCAGCCCGGCCTCGCCCAGCCGCAGATGCGCATAACCCTTCTCGACCCTGACCAGCCCGCGCGCATCCAGCGCCTGGGCAAGCGCCATGGTAAACAGCGGATGTCCCGCCGCCTTGTCGTGCAGCAGTTCGGCCAGCCTGGGCGCGGCGGCCGCGGCGCCGAGGGTCTGCGCCGCGAGCGCGCCACTGTCGTCTGCGCTCAGCATCGCGAGGTCCAGTGTCTCGACCAGGGTACGGTCGAGAAACCGGCGCGCCTCGGTCGGCACGTCGTCGAGGCCGAGCGGCCGGGTGACGAGGCAGACCGAAACCGGCGCCCGCCGGGTCAAGACGTCGAGCACTTGCCACGACGCCGAGTTCGAGCCAATGGGCGTCTTCCACCACCAGCATCGTGCGGGCCGCGCCGAGAAGCCGGGCCAGAAGCTCGACCGCAAGATCCCGCGTCTCGGCCGCCCGGCCCGCGCCCGCCAAAGCCCGCGACGCGTCCGTCTCAGGCAAGCCAGTGGGCAGCAACGGCGACAGCAGCGGCAGCAAAGGGCCTACCCCGGGGTCGAGATGCTCGGCGAGCGCCGCCCGGCACGTATCGGCGTCGGCGCGCGGGTCGAGCCCGAGCAGGCCGGTCGCCAATGGGACCAACGGCGCATAGCTGATCGCGCGGCGGATCGCGTCGCCCTGCACCTGAAGATGCGCGACGCCGACCTCGCCGAGGTAAGTTTCAAACCAGGCGGCGAGGCGCGATTTGCCCATCCCTGCGTCGGCGGTCAGGCAGACGTCCAAGCCTTCCCCTCCCGCCAGCCGCCCGGCAATGGCCTCGAGCCGCTGCTTTTCCGGCCCCCGCCCGATCAGGTCGCCCTCATGGTCCAATTGGCGCAGCCGCTCACCGGTGACGGCATAGAGGGCGGCCTCTCCCGCCTGTCCCTTGAGCGGCAGGCGGGCGACCTCCTGCGTGTCGAACCGGCGCGCGACCGCCGCCCTAGTATCGGCGTCCAGCGTCACCGGCGCGCGCCCGGCCATGCACATCGCGGCGGCCCGGTTCACCGCATCGCCGATGGCGACATGCTGGAAATACCCCGGCGCGCCGATCAACCCGGCGAAGACCTTGCCGGCGGTGACGGCGGCCACCAATGGCCCGGCCGGATCCTGCGCCAGTGTCTGCGCCGCGCGCACGGCGCGGTCTGCCCCGTCCTCCCACACGCTCGTCGCGAGCCCCCAGACGGCGATGCCGACCAGCCCCTTGTCGTCGAAACAGGTATGGCCGAGCGTCCCGCCCTCGGCTTCCACTGCCGCCGCGATGGCGTTGAGCACGTCCGCCGCCGCGCCAGTGTCCTGCGGTCCCGCGTAGGCGAAGGAGGGCGCGCGCACGAACATCACGTGCACCTGGCGAAACTCGGCCACCCAGTCGCGCCCCAACGAAAGCCCTGCGCGCTGATGCGCCCGCAGCCAGGGGCCGACGTCGAACGCGGGGGGCGGCGGCGGCGCGGGCCAGGCGTCGGCGCTCACCGCCCGGGCGATGGACGCGCCCGCATCGGTCTTCACCCGGCGGTCCTGCGCCACCAGCGACCGCGCGGCATCGCTCAGTCGCACGCCCCCGGCGACAAGATCCAGCGCCGCCATCTCGTCGAGCACCGGCCCGCAGAACACGGCCTGGCGCCCGCCGGGCGCGCCTGCATCGACCAGCCACATGTCACCCACGCCAACGCCCGCGCGCATTTCGATCGACCGGTCGCCGACCGGGTCGGCGCCGACCTCCTCCTGGACCGCCAGGCCACAGGCGACCGCGGCGCGCACCATCGCCGCGCGGTCTTCGCCCGCCGGCCAGTGTACGGCGACGGCATCGCCCGCGTAGTAGAGAACCGATCCGCCGTGGCGCGCGATGACGTCGCCGATCCGGGCGAAGACCGCGTCGATGACGCCCTGCAGCACCTCCGCCCCGCGTTCCGACTTTGCCACCGTCTCCGCGCCCATGTGCGAAAAGCCGGAGAGATCGCACAGCAGGACAACCCCCGGGGCGGCGAGGCTTCGCGGATCGGGCCCCAGGCCCGCCTGCAACAGCCCCCGCGCGGTCGGGGAAAAGAAAGGCGTTGGCCTCCTCGCCATCGAGGGGGGCCGGGGTCTGCGATCCGTCGTCTGCCATCGCTTTGCTCCAAAGGTTCAGGTTCTCGAAATCAACGCCTGCCGGTTCAGGCTAGCGTTGCGACCGACGTCTTTCCACTGTCTCGTGGCCTGCCCGCGCATCGGGCGGGCGCGCGAATCCGCACCCGGTCCGCCCCCTGAGGGTGCTGGGCAAGGAACCCGTTCACGGACGCAAGCGAAGGGATCTTGCACGTTCGGTTCAGCGTTGAGCTGAGCGCAGCAAACGCCAGCACACACACCAGTCCCGAGACCAGCACATATGCCCGTGAACAAAGACCGGCCCTACGGATGACGTCCTCTGGCGCGGCATCTCCCACACCGGCATCCAGGCGACCCTGCCCCGCGCGGTGCAGGCTCGCCTCTGCCGCGGTGTCTCGCACGACGGCGTCGCCGCGAACGCGCCCAACCTGGCCCGGCGCTCCCCGCATGGCGCAGCGGGCCGCACCAACGCCGGCGATCGCGGCCACCCCCACCTCACTCCCGCCAGCGCAGCGGCCGCCGGAGCGCCCGGGGCCAGGGACGGGGACGGGGACGGGCCGAAAGACGGGAAAAGACTTGAGAACCAATGCGGCATCCTGCGACCCGGGGGCCGCTGGACGTGGGCAGACGGTGCGATCCCTCCGCCCGGTCCCTGTCCCGAAGGCCTGCGACCGGATCCAGGTGGCCCGCCCCTCAGCGCGCCACGCGCAAGCGCAGCGATGCGCCATCCAGACAGGTCCCGGATTGTTCAATGACGGGGTCACCGGACACGTTCGCCGCGGACCCGCGCTGCCAACCGGCACGCGCCACCGCTGTCACGGGACCCCGCCGCCGGTCATCCGCAAGCGGACCGGCAATCGTGTCCCCGAAGTCTCGCAAGCTGCCCGGGCCGATGTCCGCCCGGTTACTCGGCCGGCGCGTCGGTCGCGTCGGCACCCGCCCCGGCGTCGCCCTCTGCGGGTGCCGCCTCCGGGCCGCCCAGCATCGACTTGGCCACGCCGCCGACCCAGATGTCGTTGATCCGGCTGCCGTCGGGGTAGATCGCCAGGCCCTGCCCCTCGCGGATGCCCTTTTCGAACGCGCCTTCGTAGGTGGTGCCGTCCGCATAGGTGGCCATGCCCTGCCCCTGCTCGAGTCCGCCGAGCCAGGAGCCGGCGTAGATGTAGCCATCCGCCCCGGTCAGGGTGCCGTCGCCCTCGAAGGCGCCGGCGACGAATTCGCCGGTGTAGACCGAGCCATCGGGCAGCGTGAGCGTGCCCTCGCCCTGGTATTGACCGTCCACGAAGTCGCCGTCGTAGATCGTGCCGTCCGCCTTGGTGAGCTTGCCGCGACCGTCGTAGATCCCGCCGGAATACCCGCCCTCATAGGTCGACCCGTCGGCAAAGGTCCGCACCCCCTCGCCCTCGAACTGCCCGGCCTCGAAGCCACCCTCGTAGGTCGAGCCGTCGGCATAGGTGCGCAGGCCCTGGCCCTCGAACACCCCGTCGCGGAAGGTGCCGACATAGGTCGAGCCATCGGCCTTGACCAGTTCGCCCTCTCCGTCCGGGAGGCCGGCGCGGAACTGGCCGGTGTAGACCGCGCCGTTGGCATAGGTTTCGACCCCGTCGCCATCGCTCTGGCCGTCGACCCATGAGCCTTCGTACTTGTACCCGTCGGTGCCGGTCAGCGTGCCTTGGCCCGAGCGTTTGCCGGCCACGAAATCGCCGATATAGACGTCGCCGTTGGCATAGGTGATCTTGCCCTGGCCGGTGCGCAGACCCTCGTCGAAGGGGCCGTCATAAACCGAGCCGTCGGGGAAGGTGAGCCGGCCCGCGCCATGCATCCGGCCCTGTTCCCAGCCGCCTTCGTAGGTGGTGCCGTCCGCGCTCTTGAGCGTGCCGAGCCCGTCGGGCTGGCCAGCCTTGAAGGCCCCGGTGTAGACGGTTCCGTCGGCCTCGGTGAGCTTGCCCGCGCCCTCCTTCACCCCCATGGCCCAGTCGCCCTCGTAGACCGAGCCGGCGGGGCTTTCGAGCCGGCCCTTGCCGTTGTGCTCGCCGTTGCGAAATGCGCCTTCGTAGGTGAAGCCGGTGGCATAGGTCACCACGCCCGAGCCGTTGATCTTGCCATCGACCCAGTCGCCTTCGTAGACGGTCCCGTCCGGGTAGGTCACCTTGCCCAGTCCGTGCGGCCGGCCACCGGCGAACCCGCCTTGGTAGACCGAGCCGTTGGGAAAGCGGGCGGTGCCTTCGCCGCGGATCTCGCCATCGACGAAGGTGCCGGTGTATTCGTAGCCGTTCGGGGTGCGCAGGGTGCCGGTGCCGTGGCGCACTCCGTCCTTGAGTTCGCCCTCGTAGAATGTGCCGTCGTCGTATTGCACCGTCTCCACGCCGCCGTCCTGCGCGAAGGCCGCGCCCGGCGCCACCAGGGCCAATCCCAGAGCCGATCCCAAAGCCAAGCCCTTGAGCGCAATTCTGCGCTGGCGTGGCGAAAACGTATTCACAAGTGTCATGGGCTTGCCCCTGCGGTCCCAGTCCGGTCCGGTGCGCGCGACGTGCCCCCGGTCGCGCAGACCCTAGAAGAACCCCCAGCTAGGGGCAAGACTTTCGCCCATGCGAAAGGGTCGCGGGCTTTCGCCCCGCGCAAGGCGCTTGCGTTGCCCTTCGGCCGCTTCCCCTCGCCCGCAAACCTGCTAAACCTTGGGCCACCTGCTGACGACCCGTTCACGTTCCCCCGAGGCGCCCCGATGAGTGACACCTTCCGCCTGACGTTGGCACAGCTCGCCCCCACCGTCGGCGACATTCCCGGCAACATCGCCAAGGCGCGCACCGCCTGGGAGGCCGCCAGGGCCGCCGGGGCCGATCTCGTGGTGCTGCCCGAGATGTTCGCGGTCGGCTACCAGCCACAGGACCTGGTGATGCGCCCGGCGTTCTGGTCCGAGGCGATGGAAGCGGTCGCAGCCCTCGCGGCCGAGATCGCCGACGGCCCGCCGCTCGCCATCGGCGCGCCGTTTCACGACGGCACCGCGCTCTTCAACGCCTACCACATCTGCGACGGCGGCCGGGTCGCGCTCAGGGTGTTCAAACAGGTGCTGCCCAACACCGACGTCTTCGACGAAAAGCGCCTGTTCGCGCGCGGGCCGGACCAGGGGCCGTTCCGGATCGGGCCGCTGCTGATCGGCACGCCGATCTGCGAAGACGCCTGGTGGGAAGACCACGTCTGCTCGACGATGGCCGAGGCCGGCGCCCAGGTGCTGGTGGTGCCCAACGGCTCGCCCTACCACCGCGGCAAGGTGGCCGTGCGCCAGGACCACATGCGCGCCCGGGTCACCGAGACCGGGCTGCCGCTGGTCTATCTCAACATGACCGGCGGCCAGGACGACCAGGTGTTCGACGGCGCCAGTTTCGGAGTGAACCCCGGCGGCGAGATCGCCTTCCAGCTGCCGCAGTTCGCCGATGCGATCGCTCATGTCGATCTCGAAAACACCGCGCAAGGCTGGCGCATCCGGCCCGCCCCGGTCGTGCCCGAGCTCGACGACTGGGAGGCGGATTACCGCACGATGGTGATCGCGCTTCGCGATTATTTCGCCAAGACCGGCTTCAAGAAGGCGCTGCTCGGCCTGTCTGGTGGGATCGATTCAGCGATCGTCGCGACCATCGCCGCCGACGCGCTCGGGCCCGACAACGTCCGTTGCGTCATGCTGCCGTCCGAATACACCTCTCAATCCAGCCTCGACGACGCCGAAGCGGTCGCAATGGCGCTTGGCACGAGGCTCGACACGCTCCCCATCTCCGGCCCGCGCGCCGCGGTCACCGCGGCGCTCGCGCCCTTCTTCGAGGGCACCGACGCGGACGTCACCGAGGAAAACATCCAGTCGCGCCTGCGCGGCCTGCTCCTGATGGCGCTGTCGAACAAGTTCGGCGAGATGCTCCTGACCACCGGCAACAAGTCCGAGGTCGCGGTCGGTTACGCGACGATCTACGGCGACATGGCGGGCGGCTACAATCCGATCAAGGATCTCTACAAGACCCGGGTGTTCGAGACCTGCCGCTGGCGCAACGCCAACCACCGCCCCTGGATGAAGGCCCCGGCGGGCGAGGTCATCCCGCCCTCGGTGATCGACAAACCGCCCTCGGCGGAGCTGCGCGAGGATCAGAAGGACGAGGACTCGCTGCCGCCCTACGAGGTGCTCGACGCCATCCTCGACGGGCTCATCGACCGCGAAGCCTCGGTCGCCGAGCTGGTCGCCGAAGGCTTCGACCGGGACACCGTCAAGCGCGTCGAGCACCTGATCTTCATCAGCGAATACAAGCGCTTCCAATCCGCGCCCGGCGCCCGCCTCACCCGCCGCGCGTTCTGGCTCGACCGCCGCTACCCGATCGCCAACCGCTGGCGCGACAAGACCTGAAATCCCTCATCCGCGCGGATCACGCCCGGATTTCGGCAAGGTAGATCGTTGGGCGGGTGTTCGACCCTGTTTCGAACACGAGCCACCGCATGGACAGTTACGAATTCTTTCCCGCAAGGTCGAGCCTTCAAAAAAGCATCGGTGTCGGCGCCCTCTACCTCCTCCTCGCCTGGATCCTCCGGTCGCTCGCCGATTTCTCCACTGCTGATTTCGCGCTCGTCGGCAAGCGCTCCTGGCGCTGTTCGTCGTGGTCGGGGTTCACGGGGTTTCGCGCGGGCTCCTCGGCCTACGCCAGGCCGAAACCCTGTTGCACCGTCGATGCGGCGGGTTTCTCGGTACGCGGCAAGCGCCGCTGGCATTGGAACGAACTGGTCGACGTGCGCGTGCGCCGGATCTGGATGGGGCCGATCCCGATCGGAACCTGGGTGAGCCTCAAGATAAAGAAGAACGGCCGCGGGTTTGCAAAACGGGTCGAGATCCCCTGGTCGCTGCTGTCCGGTCCCGCCTGTGAGACCAGCGCCGCGATCCTCCGGGCCGCCGCGCTCGCCGGCTGGCGGCCGTGAGCCTGAGACCGCCATGTCCGCCGTCTTCCGCCGCTCCCGCGCCCGCGGCTGGATCCTGGCCGCCGCCGCGGTGTTCGGCACGACCGCGCTCGCCCTCGTCGTCGCGATCGCCCGGATCGACCGTGACGCGCTGTTCGCCCCCGCGATCCTCGTCCTCGCGGGCGTGCCGCTCGCCGCCGCCGGGAGGCTCGGCCTGCTCGCGCGCAGAGCCTTTCGCCACCGGCCCGAGGTCGTCGCGATCGATGCCGTCGGCGTGACGCTCGCAGGCGGCCCGGTGTTGCGCTGGTCCGAGCTTGGCCAGGTGATCGTGACCACCACCCTCATCGGATACGGCCCGCTCGAACGCATCACACTGCGGCGCCGTTTCACCCCGTCCGAGATTGCCGCGAAATCGGCCGAGCGCCTGGTGCACAACCTGTTCACCGACCGCGGCTTCGCCCGCGCCGATGTCGATCAGTCCACCGAGGCGATGCTTGCCGAGATCGACGCCGGCCTCACCACCGCCGGCCATGTCCGCGCCGAGCCGCCCTATAGCAGTTTCCGCCTCTTGCAATCGGCCAGGCGGTTGCATATCCGCCCGGCCGACACACGGATCTAGAGCATCATCTGGTAGCTCGACGGCGCGTACTGGAACCCGGAATCTTTCGCCTCGACATAGCCCAGCGCGGGCCAGGGCATGTGATAGCCGATGAAGGGGATCTTGTCCGAAGCCAACATTCCGAGCAGGTTCTTGCGCGAAACCGCCGCGGCTGTCTTGTCCATATCGAACCTCACCTCCCAATCCGGGTAAGCAAGCGACCAGACGTAATGGTTGGCGAAATCGGCGGCGATCAGCAGCCCTTCGCCGTCGCTCTCGAGCATATAGGCCATGTGCCCCGGCGTATGCCCGAAGGCCTCCACGGCGGTGATGCCCGAGGCGACCGAGCCGCCGCCGTGGAGGAAGGTCATCTTTTCGGCAAGCGGGCGCACCTTGGCCTCGAACCCCTCGTTGCCGGACATGTCCCAGCCATCGAACTCGACCGCGCCGGTCACGTAACGGGCGTTGGGAAAGGTCAATGCGCCGGCGTCATCCGCCAACCCGCCGATATGGTCGCCGTGCATGTGGGTAATGACCACCACGTCGACCTGGTCGGGGGTATACCCGGCCTCGACCAGCGCACCGGTGATGCCCGCCGGGTTGAGCCCGGTGTCGAACAGCACCAGTTCCGAGCCGGTGTTCACCACCGTCGGCGTGAAAAAGAACTGCGCCGCATCGGTCGGGATGTTGGCCGCGGCGGACGCAGCGGCGAAGTCCTCGTCGGAGGCGTTCAGGCCAAAGATCCCGTGCGGGTTCTCCACGGTCCGGGTGCCGGCGAGCAGCGCGGTGACCTCGAAACCGCCCAACCCGAAGCGGTTGAACCGGGTCGTCGCCATCCCCAGCATGTCGGCCGCTGCGAACGCGCCGCTTGCACTCATCGGCAGCGCCGCCGCCCCCGCCAGCAGGGCGCGGCGGTTGATCCTGGTCTCGTTCACGGACATGTTGTCCTCCTTGGTCTCTGTGTAGGTTAAAATCACGATACGCAAAAAATATCGATATTGCGCCACCATGCACAAAAACGTGAAGGAGCTGCGATGAGCGAAAACAAGACGCGACCCACCGGCGAGGCCGTCACCGCGTTCATCGGCGCGGTCGAGCATCCGACCCGACGCGCCGACGCGCAACGGCTCGACGCGATCTTCCGCGCGGTCACCGACTGGACGCCGCAGATGTGGGGGCCGTCGATCATCGGCTACGGGTCGTACCATTACAGGTATGACAGCGGCCGCGAGGGCGATGCGCTCGCCACCGGCTTTTCCCCGCGCAAATCCAACCTCGTGGTCTACGTCATGCCGGGATACGTCGATTTCGACGATCAGCTCGCCCGTCTCGGCAAGTACAAGCTCGGTAAATCCTGCCTCTATATCAACAAGCTCGCCGACGTTGACGAAGAGGTCCTGAAGGAGTTGATCCGCGCAGGGCTCGACGATCTGGGAAAGAAGTACCCGGTCGAGGCCAGCTGACCCCGGTCCCGTTGGCCGATCGGGGGACGCCGGGGTCGTCCGGCTCGCCGGCGTCCTGCCAACGGCGCCTGGTATCCGGGCACATTCCAGCACCCCCGGGGCGCCCGACCCAACGCCCCCGGGCGTCCGACGACGGGACCTTCGCGACGGCGCTTCCCCGCGCCACGTCCGGACGCGGGGGAAACGCTTTCTCAGGCCTTACCGGAAGACCATGCCGCCATCCATGATCACGCTCTGGCCGGTCATGATATCGCTGACGGGACCGGCGAGGTAAGACACCAGGTTCGCCACGTTCTCGGCGGTCTGCGGACGGCCGAGCACCGCGCGACCGGCGAAGGGGTCGAAGGTCGCACCTTCGGCCGAGCCGGTTTTCTCGGCGAAATCCTCGTCCAGCTTTTTCCACAGCGGCGTCTCGACCACGCCCGGGCAATAGGCGTTGACCGTGATCCCCTCGGCGCCGAATTCCTTCGCGGTGGATTGGGTCAGGCTGCGCAGCGCGAATTTCGACATGCAGTAGGGCGCGAGGTTCGGGAAACCGTCGTGGCCCGCGATCGACGAGGCGCTGATGATCTTGCCCTTGTTACCGGTCTTGCGGAATTGCTCCACCGCCCCTGGATGCCCCAGACCACGGATCTGACGTTGGTCCGGTGGATCTTGTCCATGTCTGCCTCGGTGATCTCGAGGATCGGCGTCATCGGCGCGATACCGGCGTTGTTGACCATGATATCGAGCCCGCCAAGCGCCTTGACGGTATGGGCGACGGCGGCAAACACCGCATCGCGCTTGCTCACGTCGGCGACCTAGCTGGTCACTTTCGCCCCGCGCGCGGCGAGGTCCTCGGCGGCCGTCTTCATGGCGTCTTCGTTGATATCGACGAGCGAAACAGCAGCCCCGTCGGCGGTCAGACGCTTGGCGACCGCGAGGCCGATCCCCATTGCGCCGCCAGTGATCAGAGCAACTTTGCCTTCAATAGCCATTTCGGGTTTCCATTCTGTGCGAAACCGGTTGGAGGAGGGTGAACGGGCACCGCGCGAAAGGCCCGTCGCAGGGCGTTTCGGATGCAGATTTGCATGTGGCGGTTGTCAGCGTGGACATGGGAGGAGATCCTTGCCGTTCACCCCCTCAGATAGGGGTGCAACGTTGGGCCACCATCAAAAGATCCCGAAATGACAATCCGGTTTTCCCGAAGAATGGCGGCGCCCGGACCGGTTCAGACCTGACCCGCGCGCGCACCGCCTCGGCCAGGCGGTCGACGAGGGCACCCACCCGGCGCGGCTGCGCCCGTCCCGGCGGCAACACGATCTGCAGGGGGATCGTCGCCGGCGGATAGTCTCCGAGAAGCTCGACCAGCCGCCCAGCCGCGAGGTCGTCGCCGACATCGACGATCGATTTGCGCACGATCCCGCGCCCGTTCAGGCCCCACCTGCGCACCAGTGCGCGGTCATAGGCGATCCTGTCGCCGCGCAGGGTCACAATGTGCCGACCCGGCCCCGCCGCCGGACCGCCAGAGATTGTCGAGATTGGCCCCGAACCGCATCACGAGGCAGTTATGCGCCTTGAGATCATCCGGTGTCTTCGGCACACCGGTGCGTTCCAGGTATTCGGGCGCTGCGCAGACGACGAGGCGAAAATCGCCCAATCTGCGGACCCTGAGCCTGCTGTCGGCGATCTGACCGAACCGCAGCGCAATATCGAACCCCTCGCCGACGACATCGACATAGCCGTCGGAAAGCTGCACCTCGACCGTGAGCGAGGGATGCGCGTCGAGGCAGGCGGCCACGGTCGGCGAAACCCACCGTACGGCCGAGGTCGCTCGGTGCGGTGATCCGGATCGGACCCGACAGCGCCTCGGCCCCGTGGCGGATGCGCGAGTCCAGGGTTTCCACCTCACCGACGATCTCGCGCGCGCCGGCGGCGAGGGCCCGGCCCTCGTCGGTCAGGCTCAGCGACCGTGTGGTCCGGTTGAGCAGGACGACCCCGCAGTGTGCCTCCAGCGCCGCGAGCCGTTCGGAGACGTGGTGGGGGAAAGCCCGGTCTCCCGCGCGGCGCCGGTAAGGCTGCCCTTTTCGATGATCTGGAGAAAGACGGCGATGTTGCTCAGCAGCATTGGACGAATATCCCGGACGATGCGGCGTTAGCCCGCGTGCATCGCCCCATGCACTGCCCCATGCGCTGCCCCATGCGCTGCCCCCGCCCGCGGGCAAACCGGCCGCAAACCCGCAGGCCGCAGGGGCGCAGCCGCCGCGCTACTCCCACCACCGGTCGACGGCCGCGATATCGTCGTCCGACCAGCCGAAATGGTGGGCGAATTCATGCACCAGCACATGCCCCACCAGCTCCGCAAACCCGACGTTGCCGCGCTCGGCCCATTCGTCGAGCAGCGCCCGGCGGTAGAGCCAGATCGTGTCGGGTTGCACGGCGACGTCCATCACCGATTTCTCGGTGAGCGGGATGCCGTCGTAAAGCCCGCTCAACCCGAAAGGATCGTCGATTCCGAGCTCGCGCAGCACCTCGTCGCCGGCAAACTCGGCGACCCGGATCGCCACTGCCCGTGCCGCCGGCCGGAACGCCGCAGGCAACGCCGCGCGGGCCGCTTCGGCCAGCGCCTGGATCTCGTCGAGCGAGGGCGCGGTGCGGTCGTCTTCGGTCCAGCCCATGGCCACCTCCTGAAAGCCCGATAGCCCGCCGATGTCGCGCGCGAAAGCCCCGGGCGTGGACAAACCTCGCCCTTTGCGCAAAAAGGCTGGGCACAGGAGATTCCCATGACCGTCACCCGTTTCGCTCCCTCCCCCACCGGCTACCTGCATGTCGGCAATCTGCGCACCGCGCTGTTCAACTGGCTGATCGCGCGGGCCCAGGGCGGCACCTTCATCCTCCGGCTCGACGATACCGACCCGGAGCGGTCGAAACCCGAGTTTGCCGACGCGATCAAACAGGATCTCGAATGGCTCGGCCTCACCTGGGACCGGGTCGAGACCCAATCGTCGCGGCTCGATCGCTACGAGGCGGCGGCCCAGGACCTGCGTGACAAGGGCCGGTTCTACGAAGCCTTCGAGACCCCCACCGAGCTCGACCTCAAGCGCAAGAAACAGCTCAACATGGGCCGTCCGCCGGTCTACGACCGCGCTGCCCTCGCGCTCAGCGAAGACGACAAGGCCAAACTGCGCGCCGAACGCGGCCAGGGGCATTGGCGGTTCAAGCTCGACCATGAGCGGATCGAATGGGACGACGGCATCCTCGGCCCCCTGTCGATCGACGCCGCCTCGGTCTCCGACCCGGTGCTGATCCGGGCCGACGGGCAGTTTCTCTACACCCTCGCCAGCGTCTGCGACGACATCGACTACGGCATCACCCACGTGGTGCGCGGCTCCGACCACGTCACCAACACCGGCACCCAGATCCAGATCATCACCGCCCTCGGCGGCACGGTGCCGTCCTTCGCGCACCATTCGCTGCTGACCGGTCCGCAGGGCGAGGCGCTGTCGAAACGCCTCGGCACGCTCAGCTTGCGCGATCTGCGCGCCCAGGGCGTCGAACCGATGGCGCTGCTCAGCCTGATGGCCCGGCTCGGCTCCTCGCAACCGGTGGACCTGCGCGAAACCCTCGATGAGGTCATCGCGGGCTTCGATCTCGCCAGTTTCGGCGCGGCGCCGACGAAATTCGATGTGAAGGACCTGTTTCCGCTGACCGCGCATGCGCTGGCGCATCGGCCCTACCCGCGGGTGGCCGAGCACGTCAGGGCGCTCGGCGTCCCCGACGACATCGCCGAGGCCTTCTGGCTGGTCGCGCGCGACAACATCACCACCCTCAAGGACCTCGACGCCTGGTGGGGGCTCTGCCGCGACGGGGCCTCGCCATTGATCGCGCCGGAAGACGCCGAGATGGTCGGTACCGCCTTCGGCCTGCTGCCCGAGCCACCCTTTACGGCCGAGAGCTGGAAAGACTGGACGGCGGCTGTCAAGGAAGCGACGGGGCGCAAGGGCAAGGGGCTGTTCATGCCGCTGCGCAAGGCGCTGACGGGGATGGATCATGGGCCCGACATGGCGTCGCTGATGCCGCTCCTGCAAAAGGTCAACCGCTGAGGCCGGGCGCGGGGAAGGCGCTTGCAAGCGCCTTCAAAAAGCGGTTTCGAAACCGCTTCCCCCGCGCCTCGCACATCCCTTGTGCGCTGACGGCACTGGCCGGCGGTCCTCACCCGTGCGATTGAGGGTCGAACCAAGACACGGGGCACCATGGCCACCCAACAGGCACGTTTCCTCGAAGGCTCGCTGATGCGGCACATCACGGTGATGGCGTTGACCGCCTCCATCGGGCTGATGGCCGTCTTCGTGGTCGATCTCGTCGACATGATCTTCATCTCGATGCTGGGACGCGACGAGCTGGCGGCCGCGATCGGCTATGCCGGCGCGATCCTGTTCTTCACCTCCTCTTCGGGATCGGCATGTCGATCGCCGCCGGCGCCCTCGTCGCCCGGTCGCTTGGCGCCGGCGAGCCGCAGACGGCGCGCCGCCGGGCCGCCACGGCGCTGCTCTACGGCGTCGGGTTCGGCGCGCTCTTCGCCGCGCTCGTCTGGTTCAACGTGCCGGCGCTCGCGCGGCTGATGGGCGCTTCCGGCGTCACGCTGGAGCTCGCCACCAGCTACCTGAGGATCATCATTCCCTCGCTGCCGCTGCTGATCGCCGGCATGATCGCCGGCGCAGTGCTGCGCGCGCATGGCGACGCGCGCCGGGCGATGATGTCGACCATCGCCGGCGGCGCGGTCAACGCGGTGCTCGACCCGATCCTGATCTTCGGGTTCGACCTCGAACTTACCGGCGCGGCGCTGGCCTCGGTCGTCGCCCGCGCCGCCATCGCGTTCTTCGCGCTCTACCCTGTCTTCCGCTGGCACGGCGGGCTCGACCGCCCGACGCCCGCGGAATTCCGGATCGATTTCCCGGCGATCATGACCATCGCCCTGCCGGCGATCCTCACCCAGTTCGCCACCCCCCTCGGCCAGGCCTATGTCACCCGCGCGATGGCCGACTACGGCGAGGACGCGGTCGCCGGCATGGCCATCATCGGGCGGCTGGTGCCGGTCGCCTTCGGGGTGGTCTTCGCGCTTTCGGGCGCCATCGGCCCGGTCATCGGCCAGAACTTCGGCGCCCGCCAGCACGACCGGGTGCGCGGCGCCCTGCGCGACGGCTTGATGTTCGTGGCCGTGGTCGTGGTGCTGGTCTCGGTCCTGCTCTACCTCCTGCGCGCGCCAATCGCCGATCTCTTCGGCGCCGAGGGCATGACCCGCCGCCTCGTCTATCTGTTCTGCGGACCGCTGGCGCTCGCCTGGTTCTTCAACGGGGTGATCTTCGTCGCCAACGCCGCCTTCAACAATCTCGGTCACCCGTTCTATTCCACCTGGATCAACTGGGGCCGGCACACCCTCGGCACGATCCCGTTCGTGATCGCGGGCGGCGCGCTCTGGGGCGCGCCCGGCGTGCTCATCGGCCAGGCCTTCGGCGGGGTTGTGGCCGCCGGCATCGCGCTGGCGCTTGCCGCCCGGGTGACACGCCGGGCGGCCGAAGCCTCGGCCGAACCGCCCCATCCCTACCAGCGGCAGGCCCGGCAGATCCAGTTGTTCAGTTTTCGCCGGTAGAGCAACGCGCGAACACCGAAATGTTCGAAAAATACATTTCCTGCACGTGATTTTGGCATTACCTCGACGCAGAAAGCGGGGAAAATACTATCTGTGCCACCCGCGCCGGTTACAACCGATGCCGCACCACCCGCGCACCCACGGCCGCGAGGCCCTCGTCGACCACCTCGCGCTCGATCTCCGTCAACCCCTGCGCGCGCGCATAGACCGGATGGGCACGATCATCGAGCACCGGCACGTGCCAGCCGGTCGTGGTGGCAAAAAAATGCCCCACGCCGTCGATCCCGAACTCGGCGAGATAGCCCTGCACCACCGCATCGACATAGCTCAATACCACCGGATGATCGTCTCCGGGATCGTGATGCGCGCCGTCGGGAATCGCGTAGAGCGCCACCTCGATCTCGCGCCCGACCTCATGGGTCACGACGCCTGAGACATCGTGGCGCGCATAGGCGTGTTCGCGGTCGTCGAGCGCCGCCCAGTCGGCGCCAGGCACCATCGCCACCAATCCCAGCAGCTCCGAGCCGGGGTCCGGCAACACGGTCAGGAACGGGCGCTGCCGAAGCGGCGACCTGCGCCAGGCCCGCCGCCAACCGGTCACGCAGGCTTTGCGCGGCTCCGGGAAGTCGTGGGTGCGCCGGTTCACCAGCGAGCCATAACCGAAGAAATAGGGGTCCGACATGCGCCCATCAGGTCACGGCCCGCACGCCCCGGCAAGCGCGCATTCGCCGCCCCGGGTCCTCGCAGGGGCTTGTGCGGCCAAAAACCTGCCGCTAACCTCGCCCTGCCCGCGCCGGGAGAATCCGGCGGTCCGCCGTGCCAACGCGCGTGGCAGGCCCCGGTGCCGAAGGAGCAACCGCCCCGGTAAACTCTCAGGCCCAAGGACCGGCGCGGCAGGACAGAACTCTGGAGAGTGGCCGCGAGCGCCCGCCGAAGGGATAACGATCTCAGGCGAAAGGACAGAGGGGGCATCGGCGGGGCAAGGGAGCCCCAGCGGTGCCGGGCGCCTTCCCGGTGTGGGAGACGCGCGTGAAAGATCTGCGCCAGACCGGACTGCTCATGACCTGCACGTCGCGCTGGGCGCGAAGATGGTGCCCTTCGCCGGCTGGGAGATGCCGGTGCAATATCCGCATGGGCGTGATGAAAGAGCACCTGCACACCCGGGCCGCCGCCGGGCTGTTCGACGTGAGCCACATGGGCCAGGTGATCCTGCGCGGACCGGACGCGGCCGCAGGCGCTGGAGACCGCTGGTGCCGGTCGATATCGTCGGTCTCGCCGAGGGCCGTCAGCGCTATGCGCTGCTCACCAATGACACAGGGCGGCATCCTCGACGACCTGATGGTCGCCAACAAGGGCGATCACCTGCTTCTGGTGGTCAATGCGGCCAATGCCGACGCCGACCTGGCGCACCTCGCACAGCACCTGCCCGAGATTGAAATCGAGACCCCGACGGGACGCGCGCTGATCGCCCTGCAAGGGCCGAAGGCCGAGGCGGTGCTGGCCGCGCTCATCCCCGCCGTGCGCGCACGATGCGGTTCATGGACGTCGACCGACCTCGATCTCGCCGGCGCCGACCTGCTGGGTCAGCCGCTCGGGCTACACCGGCGAGGACGGGTTCGAAATCTCGGTGCCCGGCACCATGGCCCCGCGGCTCGCGCGGGTGCTGCTGGAAAACCCCGATGTCGCGCCCATCGGCCTCGGCGCGCGCGATTCGCTCCGGCTGGAGGCCGGGCTGCCGCTGCACGGGCAGGACATCACTCCCGAGACCACGCCGCTCGCAGGCCGGGCTCGGCTGGTCGATCGGCAAGGCCCGGCGCGAAGGCCCGCGCGCGGGCGGCTTCCCGGGGGCCGACGTCATCCTCGGCGAGGGCCAGATCGGCCGCACCCCGAAACTCGCCGGGCTGCGTCCCGAAGGCCGTGCCCCGATGCGCGAAGGCACCAAGCTGTTCGAGAAGGAAGCCGACGGCGACCCGGTGGGCGAGATCACCTCCGGCGGTTTCGGCCCCAGCGTCGGCGCCCCGATCGCCATGGGCTACCTGCCCGCCCGCCTCACCGGCGACGGCACCAGGCTTTTCGGCGAGGTCCGCGGCAAGCGCCTCGCGGTGGAAGTGAGCCGCCTGCCCTTCCATCCCCGCAGCTACAAAAGATAGAGCCCAACAGGAGACCCCCCATGAAATACACCGAAGAGCACGAATGGCTCGACGAGGCCGACGGCATCGTCACGGTCGGCATCACCGAGCATGCGGCCGAGGAGCTTGGCGACATCGTTTTCGTCGAACTGCCCGAGGTCGGTGTCGAGGTGACGAAAGACGACGAGATCGTGGTGATCGAGAGCGTCAAGGCCGCCTCCGACATCCTCGCGCCGATCGACGGCGAAATCGTCGAGGTCAACACCGCGATCGTCGACGAGCCCGGCAAGGTCAACGAAGACCCCGAGGGCGAAGCCTGGTTCTTCAAGGTCAAGGCCAGCGATCTCTCGCAGCTCGACGATTGCCTGGACGAAGCCGCCTACAAGGCCTTCATCGGCTGATGCCGGTCACCCGCATCGTCGCCAACCTGCCCGCGCCCAACCCGACCGTGCTCGCCCGCTTCTACGCGGGGGTTTTCGGCCTCGATCTGCCGCTCGACTTCGGCTGGATCGCCATTGCCACGGGTGGCGCGCCGCAGAAGGCCGAGCTGCATCTGGCCTCGGAGGGTGGATCGGGAACGGATCTGCCCGCCATCTCGATTGGCGTCGACGACCTCGACGCGACCGAGGCGGCCATCCGAAAAGCCGGCGCCGAGATCACTTACGGCCCCGTCACCGAGCCCTGGGGATTACGGCGGTT
The DNA here is from genome assembly GCA_963752895.1 of uncultured Alphaproteobacteria bacterium. Classification (GTDB taxonomy): domain Bacteria; phylum Pseudomonadota; class Alphaproteobacteria; order Rhodobacterales; family Rhodobacteraceae; genus CAVWAE01. The sequence continues at coordinate 42,241 of CAVWAE010000015.1, read as the reverse complement.
CTACTTCCGCGACCCCGCGGGCAACCTCGTCAACGTCGTCGATCATTGAGGCCCACATGCCCTTCACGCCCACCGACTACCTGCCCTACGATTTCGCCAACCGCCGCCACATCGGCCCGAGCCCGGCCGAGATGGCAGAGATGTTCGTGACCCTCGGTGTCAAGGATCTCGACGCGCTGATCGACGAGACGGTGCCCGCCTCGATCCGCCAGTCCGAGCCGCTCGACTTCGGCAAACCCCGCTCCGAACGCGAGGTGCTCTACGAGCTCCGGGTCATCGCCGACAAGAACCAGGTCTACCGCTCGCTGATCGGGCCAGGGTTATCACGGCACCGTCACCCCGCCGGCGATCCAGCGCAACATCCTCGAAAACCCCGCCTGGTACACCGCCTACACCCCCTACCAGCCCGAGATCAGCCAGGGCCGGCTGGAGGCGCTGCTCAATTACCAGACGATGATCTCCGACCTCACCGGGCTGGAGGTCGCCAACGCCTCGCTGCTTGACGAGGCGACCGCCTGCGCCGAGGCGATGACCATGGCGCAACGGGTGGCGAAGTCGAAGGCCACCGCGTTCTTCGTCGACGAGAACGCGCACCCGCAGAACATCGCGGTGATCCGCACGCGCGCCGCCCCCCTCGGCATCGAGGTGATCGTCGGCGCCGTCGATGATCTCGACCCCGACGCGGTGTTCGGCGCGCTGTTTCAATACCCCGGCACCTACGGACATCTGCGCGATTTCACCCCCGAGATCGCGGCGCTGCACGCTGCGAACGCCATCGCCGTGGTCGCCGCCGACCCGATGGCGCTGACCTTGCTCAAGGAACCGGGCGCGATGGGGGCCGACATCGCCGTCGGCTCGACCCAGCGCTTCGGCGTGCCGATGGCCTACGGCGGGCCGCACGCCGCCTATCTCGCCTGCCACGAGGCCCACAAGCGGGCGATCCCGGGCCGGCTGGTCGGCGTCTCGGTCGACAGCCACGGCAACCGCGCCTACCGCCTCAGCCTGCAGACCCGCGAGCAGCATATCCGCCGCGAGAAGGCCACCTCCAACGTCTGCACCGCCCAGGCCCTGCTCGCGGTGATGGCGAGTTTCTATGCCGTCTACCACGGCCCCGAGGGGCTCAAGGCCATTGCCCAGCGCATCCACCGCAAGGCCGAACGGCTCGCCAACAAGCTCGAGGAGGTGGGCTACGAGATCGACCCGGGCGAATTCTTCGACACGTTCACCGTCGAGGTCGGCCATCTCCAGCGCGGCATCCTGCTCGCGGCCACCAAGGAAGAGGTCAACCTGCGCCCCGTGGGCCGCACCAAGATCGGGATCACCCTCGACGAGGCCACCCGCTCGCCCACCATCGAGGCCGTCTGGCGGGCCTTCGGCGTGGTCGCGAAAGACAACGATTTCAAGCCCGACTACCACCGCCTGCCGGTCGCACTTGCCCGGACAAGCGCCTATCTCACCCACCCGGTCTTCCACATGAACCGGGCCGAGACCGAGATGATGCGCTACATGCGCAGGCTCAGCGACCGCGACCTCGCACTGGATCGCGCGATGATCCCGCTCGGTTCCTGCACGATGAAGCTCAATTCCGCCGCCGAGATGATGCCGGTGAGCTGGCGCGAGTTCTCGATGCTGCACCCGCTCTGCCCGCCCGACCAGGCCGAGGGCTACCGTGAGCTGATCGACGATCTCGCCGCCAAGCTCTGTACCATCACCGGCTACGACGCGATGTCGATGCAGCCCAATTCCGGCGCCCAGGGCGAATACGCGGGGCTTCTCACGATCCGCGCCTATCACCGTGCGCAGGGCGACGCGGGCCGCGACATCTGCCTCATTCCGATGTCCGCCCATGGCACCAACCCGGCGTCGGCCACCATGGCGGGGATGCGCGTGGTCACGGTCAAGACCGCCGACAACGGCGATATCGATGTCGAGGATTTCCGCGCGAAAGCGGCCAAGGCGGGCGACAATCTGGCCGCCTGCATGATCACCTATCCCTCGACGCATGGGGTGTTCGAGGAGACGGTGCGCGAGGTCTGTGCCATCACCCATGAACACGGCGGCCAGGTCTATATCGACGGCGCCAACCTCAACGCACTGGTCGGGCTCGCCAAGCTCGGCGAGCTTGGCGGCGACGTGAGCCACCTCAATCTCCACAAGACCTTCGCTATCCCGCACGGCGGCGGCGGGCCCGGCATGGGGCCGATCGGCGTGAAGGCGCATCTCGCGCCGCACCTGCCCGAGGACCCGTTCACCGGCGAGGAAGGGGCGGTGTCCTCGGCCCCCTTCGGCTCGGCCTCGATCCTGCCGATCTCCTGGGCCTATATCCGGATGATGGGCGGACCCGGCCTCACCCAGGCCACCCGCGTCGCGATCCTGAATGCCAACTACATCGCCGCCCGGCTCGCCGGCGCCTACGACGTGCTCTACAAGGGGCCGACGGGCCGGGTCGCGCATGAGTGCATCATCGACACCCGGCCCTTCGCCGACAGTGCCGGGGTCTCGGTCGAAGACATCGCCAAGCGCCTGATGGACGCGGGCTTCCATGCGCCCACGATGTCCTGGCCGGTGGCAGGCACGCTGATGATCGAGCCCACCGAGAGCGAGACCAAGGCCGAGCTCGACCGGTTCTGCGACGCGATGCTGGCGATCCGCGAGGAGATCCGCGCGATCGAAGAGGGCCGGATGGACCGCGACAACAACCCGCTGAAGAACGCGCCGCACACGATGGAAGACCTGGTGCGCGACTGGGACCGGCCCTACACGCGCGAAGCGGGCTGTTTCCCGCCCGGCGCGTTCCGGGTCGACAAGTACTGGCCGCCGGTGAACCGGGTCGACAACGTCTACGGCGACCGGCACCTGGTCTGCACCTGCCCGCCGCTGGAGGATTACGCCGAAGGCGGATGAGACGGCGCTCGCAATGCCCGGACCGGCCGGCGACCGCGTCGAAGCCGGTCCGGGCCGCCCATGCGGGATACAGGGTTTGAAGGGCCTGGATACGGCTTTCCGGAATCCAATTGTTCCGGCAAGGCGGATCCCCGACTTTCTTCGGCTTCAATGACGTGAAGGCCAGGGGACAATCGCCGGCACCCATTCCACCCCGCGTTGAGACGCCCACCGTGTTCCGGTCGCCGCTCCATGCCGCCGCCGCCGCGCGCGTCCCGGCCCGTCCACACCCGCCAAAACCCGTGCGCCTGCTGGACGCCAAACCACCGCGCCCCCATCTGTACCGGAGCGACGGGACCGGAAAGCGCCAGACATGACACGCGGCAACGACCAGGATCAGGGTGAGGAGACTCACGCATTCACGCCAGACGAGGCGGATGCCATCCTCCTTGAGGCCGCGGCCACCTATTTCGCCGGCTGCCGGGCGCGGGTGAAACCTTTCGTCGACCACACGTTTTCCCTGCGCGGCACCCTTGGCCTGCACCGCGCCGCACTCGGCCTCGACCTCGTAAAGGCCCCGGCCAACGCGCTCCTGTCGATCCCGCAGATCGGGCTCAAACTCGGCGGTCTCGCGGCGCGGGGGCTCGGAAAACGCCGGGCCGCGGCGGCGCTCGAACGGCGCAACCTGCTGTTGGAGACCTCGGTGATGCGCGAGGTCCGCTGGCGGATCGCCACCCAGTTGTTGCAGCAACCGGTCGAGGACGGAAAACGGCTATCCCGCAAAGACGGGCTCGCCGAAGCGATCCTCGCCCATCCGCGCGTGGCCGGGCTGGTGGGCGACGCGGCCAAGGCCGTCGGCGCCCGGGCGGACGATCCCGGCTTTCGCACCCGGCTGGAGACGACGCTTGCGGAGTACACCGGCACACGGGCCGCGGCCTCGGAGATCGCGACGGCGCTGATCGCGCTCGGCACCGGGGCGGCGGCGTTCCACCAGGCGACCCCCGGCGCCATCGCGCTCGGGCCGCTGGTCGCCGCCGTGCTCGCCCAGCAGGCCGCCATCGCGAGCTTCCCGCTCGGCGCCGGCGCGGGCGCGATCTGGTACGGGTTCTTCCCGGCGGCAAGCTCGCCGCTGCTGGTGGCGGGGGCGACCGCGGGCCTGCTCGGCGTCGCCGCCATCGCCGCTTCCTTCGCGGGCGTGCTCACCGACCCAGCACTCCGCCTCACCGGGGTCCACGAGCGCCGCCTTCTGAACCTGATCGATGGGCTCGAAGCCGGGTTCGGCGACCACGATGCCGCCGGCTATCAGACCTATGATCTTTACTTTGCCCGCCTGATGGATCTGAGCGACGCGCTGCTGGGTGTGCTGCGATCGCTGCGGTGAGCTGTCCTGCGGCCAACGCAGCACGCCGCCGCTAGAGCGTTTTGCGCTTGATGGAAGCTATGTCCTCAGATGCCGTAGCGAGGCAGCGTTTGCAGAGCACAACGCGGTCGCCACGGCCGGTGAGGGCGATTGTGCGAAAAACGCTTCAGCCGCGCAACTTGTCCGCCAGCCGCGCCGGCCAGCCGGTCATCTTGCCGGTGATCTTGCCCAGGAGCTGTTTCGAGATCCGCTTCTCGATCTCACCATAGGTCGTCTCACCCGCGAGCAGGTCGAAGAACGCCGCGCGCATGTTCAACGAGGTGGCGAGCTTTTCCTTGAAAACCCCGGTGAACGCACGCGAGAACTGGAAATGGCGCAGCTTGTTGGCTTTGTCGAGCTCGGCGTGGATATAGCCGATCCGCTTGCGGTAGAGCCCGAGCGCCTGCGCCGGCTTGCCAGCCTTCAACGCCTCCAGCGCCGCCTCGGCCGCCTCGGCCCCGCTTTCCATCGCATAGGCCAGCCCCTCGCCGGTGATCGCGTCGACCATCCCGGCCGCGTCGCCCACCAGCAGCACGTTCGCCCGGCCCGGCACTTTGGTGTAGTCGCCAAGCGGGATAAACGCGCCCTTGATCTTCACCGCCTCCGGGTCGGCGCCCTCGAACCCCATGTAGCGCTCCATCTGCGCCTTCAGGTCCTGGTCGAGCGACTTGATCGAACCGAGACCGATGGTGCGGGTGTCCTTCTTGGGGAAATTCCAGCCATAGCCCCAGTCGACGATGCGAAAGTCGATCGACATCAGCGCGTCCTCAGCGCAAGGGTCCGGCACCTCCGCCTCGAAGGCGAACCCGATCTTGTCGGGATCGAAGGCGCGGCCGAACAGGTGTTTGGCAAGCGGGCTCGCCGCCCCGTCCGCGCCGATCAGCACGCCGTATTCCAGCACTTCGCCGCTGTCGAGCACCACCCGGTTCGCCTTGTCGTCGAATTCGGTGACCCGCACGCCCTGGTAATCCTCCGCCCCCGCCGCGATCGCTTCCAGCAGCAGACGGTGGTCGAGATCGACCCGGTAGGTATAGGTCAGATCGTAAGGAGCAGTGAATTCGGCAAGGGTCTCGCCGTCCCATTTGAACGCCACTTCGCGCGAGTAGAGGAAGTGCTCCCGGTCCGGCTCGAGGCCGAACACCGCCTTCATCGCCTTGTGGCCCCGGCCCGAGAGCAGCGCGCCGCAGAGCTTGTGGCGCGGAAACACCGCCTTGTCGAGGATCGCCGCGCTCAGGCCCAACGCGCGGGCGCGCCTGGCGGCGGCCGCGCCCGCAGGCCCTGCGCCGACCACAACGACGTCGTAGGATTTCACTTGCCCGGCCATCGCGCTTCCCCTGTTTTCAGGGTTCCTTACGCGAAACGTCCCCGCGAGAAAAGCTCACTTCGCGCGCCCGGAGCCAGTTGGCGAAAGCCGCCCCCTTGTCATCCATCGAACACGTCGGCGGCTGGGCGTCGAGATGCGCCTGGTAGGCGACCCGAAGCTGCAGGTGCACCGCTGATGTCAGCTCTGCCCGGGCCTTCATGTCGCACCACTTGCGCCCCGCCCAAGATGGGGTTGAAACACGTGGCCCGCAAGCGCACATATGCGCCAAGTCGAATATGGAGAGCGAGATGGCGGCTGCCCACAAACTGACCTGCCTCGAATGCGGCGCGGTGAACCGCGTGCCGCAAGACAAGCTCGGCGCCGGGCCCAAATGCGGCACCTGCGGCACCAGACTCAACGACCAAAAGGTGCGCGAGATGGACGCCAGCGTGCTTGCGAAAGCGGCCAAGAACGACAGCCTGCCGCTGCTGGTCGATTTCTGGGCGCCCTGGTGCGGTCCCTGCCGGCAGATGGCGCCCGAGTTCGCCAAGGCGGCCCAGGCGCTCGGGCCGGGCGCGCGGCTCGCCAAGATCAACACCGAGGACCATCCGAAGGTCTCCGCCAAGAACAACATCCGCGGGATACCGACGATGATTCTCTACCAGAACGGCCGCGAAGTCGCCCGCCAGTCGGGGGCCGTGCCCGCGAGCGCGATCGAAGGCTTCGTGCGGCAAAAAGCGAAAGTGGCCGGGTGAGGCCGGGGGAACGGCGTTACGAAACGCCGTTGCACGCGCGTTGCAACGCGCGTTCCCCCGCCCGCCTTGGCGTCGCACCCGGAATGAATATCCCCCTCTTTCCGGCTTGACACCCTGGCGCGGAAAGGCCAGATAGCACCCCGTGTTGGGGCCGTAGCTCAGTTGGGAGAGCGCGTCGTTCGCAATGACGAGGTCAGGGGTTCGATTCCCCTCGGCTCCACCAACAACCCTCGAATACAGACGATGGAATTGGCGCTTGGACAGCCAGCGCGCCCACCCTGCAGGCTCCGAAGCGCTTCAAACAGGCTTGTCCTGAGGGAACGGGCGAGCCCTCGATGGCCAAGAAGGCAACCGCCTCATCTCCGCCTCGGATATCGCAGCGATCATCGGGCGCCGATGAGCGCAGGTGTTGGTCGTGAAGCAAACGCGTGGGCGGGTACGCGACAGGGTGACCGGGCGAGTCCAAAGCAACATGGGCTGCGTCCTGTCGGCAATTGCCGAAGAGGGCCAGACGGTTCGCGTACTATCGTCGCGGCGGACCCCGGCAGACGGATCGAACAGCCACTCAGGGTCGCGCCCGACATCGACGTCTACCGGTACCCGGCCAGGATCCGCCTGCAAAAACAGGGAATGGTATTTGGGGCGCGGGCTTCTCCGCTCACCCGGCGCGGTCCGCCCACGCCACGGCGTAGGCGACCATGGTCGGATCGGGCGCCGGGGGTGTGCTTTTCTCTGGCGCGCGCGGCACGGTGCCCGCGGGGGCTGCCAGAAGGGCCGCGCCCTGGCTGGTGCCGGTCGCCGCCGCGCTGGCCACGACCGCCGCTCCGGTCGCGGCGGCGAGCATGTCGAGGCAGGCGCGGTTGCGCGCGAAGGGGCCCTCGACGATGACCGGACCGCGATGTCCGATCAGCGCCAGGCAATGGGCCGTCACGAGCGCGAGGTAGAAGGCCACGGCCGCCGCGCGCAGACCGCTGCCCGGTGCGGGTTCACCGCCCAGCCAGTGCGCCTTGCGCCCGCGAAACGGACCACTGTTGCCGACCAGTGCCGGCATCAGCATGATCCCCTCCTCCAGGACGGCCCGGATGTCCGTCGCATCGGGCTCGCCCCGTGCATCGCCCATGGCAAGCGCGTACTCCCGCCCGCCCATGAAGCGCGCCGAGGGCACCGGCTGGCCGAGCGCATTGACGTTGATCAGCGTATCCGACCCAGGGTCCAGCGTGACCGGCGTGCCGCCGACCGACATCGCGATCACCCAGGTGCCGGTGGAAACGACCGAAAATGGCGCCGGACGGCTCAGGATGTGCGGCAGGAGCGAGGCATTGGAATCGTGGATGCCGCAGTGAACCGGCGTGTTCGGCGACAGCCCGGTGCGCCGGGCGATCTCCGGGCAGGATCGGCCCGAGCAGGTCCGCCGAGGGCCGCGCCGGTGCGATCTTGTCCGCGACGCCGAGCGTCTCGACAAGCGACGAGAAGCGGCCGTCGTGCGGGTTCCACAGATCGGTGTGGCAACCCAGCGACGACATGTCGGTGGCCAGCGACGCCGGTCAGCCGGTAGCCCCAGTATTGCGGATAGGTAACGATGCTTGCCGTGCGCGCCTTCAGCCCCGGATCGGTCTCGAACTGCCAGTGCAACTGCGCGCCGATGTTGAGCCCCATGCCAAGCCGGGGCGACCCGGTTTCGGCAAAACCCGGGCGGAGCGCGTCGTAGCGCGCCGCACTCGTATCCGGGCCGGTGATGCTCGTAGTCGAGCATCGGGGCGGCCAGCCTGCCCGTCGGCGTCGAGCAGCACCGCGGCAGGCGCCATGGGTCGTGACCGATATCGCGTCGATCCCGTGCGCCTGGTGAAACTCGCGTCAGCGCGTCGAGCAGGAACGCCCAATGTCCGTCGAGGTCGAAATGCGGCCAGGGCGGCCCGGGCAGCACCGTGTTGGGGCGGGTGACGACGGCGATCTCGGCTCAGAGCGTTTCGAGGTCGACCAGCGCCAGCTTGGCGTTGGTCTTGCCGATGTCGATGACGGCGACGTGTCGACCGGTCATGGCATGTGGAAGACGGTTTCCAGCGGCACCGACACCGGCTCGTTGTCGGCGCTGGTTTCCATGATGTCGGCCATGTGGGCCCACCATTTCCGCATCACCGGATGACTCGGGCAGATCGTCCATCCGGTGATCGTCCGCGCGCCAGAGCACGCCGAACAGGGTGTTCGTCTCTTCGTCGAGATGGATCGAGTAATCCGACACGCCGGCGTCCTTCAGAAGGGCCACGAGTTCTGGCCAGATCTCGATCGTGGCGCTTGCGGTATTCGGCTTGCGCGCCCGGGTTGAGCCGCATCTTGAACGCGTATTTCTGCATCACCACCCTCCGCCAATGCGACCACAGGCGCGGCAGGGCGATCACCGAGATCAGGAGCGCGCCGATGACGATCGACATCACGATCCCCGGCACGTTCAGAAGGCCGAGGCCGAAGGTGACCAGCCCCATCACGAAGGCGGCGATCACCACGCCGGGGATCGAGCCCGAGCCGCCGAGGATGTTGACGCCCGCCGAGCACGACCATGGTGACCACTTCCAGCTCCCAGCCGAGCGGCGATGGACGGCCGCGTCGAGCCCAGCCGCGAGGTCAGGCAGACCGCCGCGACGCCCGCCATCAGCCCGGTCAGCAGGAACAGGATGAACTTCACCCGCTGCACCCGGATGCCGGAAAACAGCGCGCCCGTCGGGTTGTTGCCGATGGCGATAGATCGCGCGGCCGAAGTTGGTCTTGTGCAGCACGACGCCGTAGATCACGGCGACAATCGCGAACAGCACGAATTCGAACGAGATCACCCACCAGACATAGCCCTGGCCGAAAAACGCGAAGCTCTGCCGGATAGCCGCGGTAGGCCTGGTCGCCGAGCACGATGTAGGCGATGCCGCGAAACAGGCTCATCGTGCCGATGGTCACGACGATCGACGGCAGGCCCAAGCCCGGTGACCAGAAAGCCGTTGAAGGCGCCGCACGAGCAGGCCGACGCCTAGTCCGATCGGCGACCAGCGTGGGCGTGTCGGCGCCGAACTGCACCGCCGCGCCCATCGCGGTCGAGGCCAGCGCGATGATCGAGGCGACCGACAGGTCGATCTCGCCCGAGATGATCAGCAGCGCCATCGCGAAGGCGATCATCGCCTTTTCGGTGAAGTTGAAGGTGGCGTCCGACAGGTTCCAGGCGTTCAGGAAATAGGGCGAGGCGAAGGAGTTGGCGAGGAAGATCGCGACCGCGACGACCAGCAGCAGCGCTCTCCCAGCTTTTCAGCCGGCGTTGCAGCGGCGATTGCAGCCGGTCGGGGATGTGATGCGATGGTGGTGCTCATGCGGCATGCTCCGCGCGTTTGAGGATGACCCGGCCCTTGGTCCGGTTGGCCTGCGCGTTGAACGCGACCGCGATGATGATCGCGCCGCCGGAAATGGCGAGCTGCCAGAACGGCGAGACGTTGATGACCGGCAGGGCGTTGTTGACGACGCCGAGGAACAGCGCGCCGAGCAGCGCGCCGCCGACCGAGCCGATGCCGCCGGCGATCGAGATGCCGCCGATCACGCAGGCCGCGACCACGGTCCAGCTCGAAGCCGCCGGCGATGTCGACATAGGCCACGGCGTAGCGCGAGACCCAGAGATACCCGGTGAGCCCGGCGAGCGCGCCCGACAGCGTGAAGGCCCAGAACTGGGTGCGGCCGACATTGATGCCGGCATAGACGGCGGCATGCGGGTTGCCGCCGACCGCGTAGAAGGCGCGCCCGAGCGTGGTGCGGGTCATCACGACGAAGAACACGATCACCGCGAGGATGGCGATCCAGCTCAGCACCGGCAGGCCGAGAAACGCGGCGCGCGGAAACGCCTTGAAGGCGGGCGTCATCTCGTGCGCGTTGACCCACTTGCCGTCGGAGATCAGGAAGATGATGCCGCGAAAGATCGTCATCGTGCCGAGCGTCACGACGATCGGCGGGATGCTCAGCTTCCAGACCAGCAAGCCGTTGAACATGCCCATGAGCGCGCCGAGCCCGATGGCGACCACCAGGATCACCGGCACCGGCACGCCGGGCGCTGCGACGTTCAGCATCGCCACGACCATGCCGGTCAGCGCGAGGTTCGCCGCCACCGACAGATCGATGCACTTGGTCAGGATCACCACCATCTGGCCGAGCGCCAGCAGGATCAGCGGCGAGGTGTCGTTGAAGACGTTGGCCAGGTTCGACGGGCGCGACGAAGGCCGGAAAGCGGGTGGCGATCAGCGCGACCAGCAGGACGACGATGGCGCGCCAGCAGGATGGCTTCGCGCGAAGTGAGCAAGTCGTTTCAGCATGTCATCGGCCTCACGTGATGCCCGCCGCGTGGCGGACCAGGGTTTCGGGCGTCATGTGCATCGCCGGTCGACTTCGGCCACGATCCGGCCCTCGCGCATGACGATGATCCGGTCGGACATGCCGAGGACCTCGGGGATTTCCGAAGCTGACCATGATGACGGCAAGGCCCTGCGGCCGCGAGTTCGGCCATGAACTCGTGCACCGCGGCCTTCGAGCCGATGTCGATGCCCTTGGTCGGCTCGTCGAGGATGATGACCTTCGGCTGCGTCGCCAGCCATTTGGCGATCACGACCTTCTGCTGGTTGCCGCCCGACAGGCTTGCCGACGTTCGTGTCGAGCGAGGCGGCGCGCAGGTCGAGCCGCTCGGTGTAGTCGCGCGCCAGCTTGAACTCCTCGGCCAGCCGCAGAAACCCGTTGCGCGAGGTGCGCGACAAGCGACGGCAGGGTGATGTTCTGAAAGATCGGCAGCGCCGATGATCGCGCCCTGCTTGCCGCGATCCTCGGGCACGTAGACGATGCCGTTGTCGACCGCGTCGGCGGGCGAACGGATCGCGACCGTCCTGGCCGTCGATCCGGATCGTGCCGCCCGAGGCCGGGTGATGCCGAACAGCGCCTGCATGAATTCCGAGCGCCCGGCGCCCGACCAGGCCGTAGAACCCGAGGATCTCGCCGCTGCGCAGGGTGAAGCCGATATCGGCGAACTCGGTCGGATGGCTGTAGTCGTCGACCTCGAGGACCACGTCGCCGATGTTGGGCATCGCGTTCGGGGAAGATCTGGTCGACCGTCGCGCCCGACCATCATCTTGACCAGCTCGCCTCGTTGGTCACGTCCGCGATCCGGCCCTCGCCGACGAACTGGCCGTCGCGAAACACGGTGTAGCGGTCGGCGATCCGGAAGATCTCGTCGAACTTGTGGCTGATGAACAGGATCGCCTTGCCCTGCGCCTTCAGCTGCTCGACCAGCTCGTAAAGCTCCTGGATTTCCTTGTGGCTGAGCGCCGCGGTCGGCTCGTCCATGATCACCACCCGGGCGTCGATCGACAGCGCGCGGGCGATCGCCACGAGGTGCTTGTTGGCGATGCCGAGGTCGCGCAGCTTGGCGCGCCGGGTCGATCTCGGCGCCGATCCCGTCAAGGATCTCGCGCGACATCCGGGCCATCGCGGCCCTGTCGATCAACCCGAACCGGTCGCGCGGCGCGTGGCCGAGAAAGATGTTCTCGGCGACCGACAGCTCGTCGAACAGAACCGTCTCCTGGTGGATCGCGGTGATCCCGGCGTCGGCCGCGTCCTGCGCGGTCGGAAACCGGGCCTCGCTGCCCGTCGACGCGGATCTCGCCGCCTCGGGCTGGTAGATGCCGGTCAGGATCTTCACGACGGTCGACTTGCCGGCGCCGTTCTCGCCGACCAGCGCGGTGACCTGTCCCGGGTAAAGGCTCAGCGACACCTCCGACAGCGCCTTCACGCCCGGGAACGTCTTGGTGATGCCGTCGAGGGCGAGGATCGGGCGTCGGAGGGTTCGCGTCTGTGACCTCGGCATGGGGCTGGGATCTGCATGAGGAACGTCTGTCTCGCGCTGCTGGCGGGTCGGTGTCCCGGCGCGCGAGCGACCCGCGCCGGGAGCGAGGAGACGATCAGAAGATCGACTTGAACTCCTCGATGTTCGAGGCGTCGTAGATGAAGGGATCCGCCATCGCGCCGGAGTTCGTGTCGTCCAGCGTCACCTCGCCGATCCGGCCCATCGAGATCGAGGCGCCGGGCTCGGCCGTCGGCGTTGCCGGTGGCCAGCTCGTGGGCGATGCATGGTTGCCGCAGTAGCCGAGGTCGATCGGGTTCCAGATCGCGAAGCTGACTCGTGGCGCCCGATTCGACGCACCCGGCCATTTCCGACGGCAGGCCAAGGCCGGTCACGTTGACCTCGCCGATCTTGCCTGCATCGGTCACGGCCTGGCGCGGCGGCGACGATGCCGACCGTGGTCGGCGCGATGATCGCCTTCAGATCCGGGTAGGACTGCATCAGGCCCTGCGCCTCGCGGTAGGACTTGTCGGACAGGTCGTCGCCATAGACGGTCGCGACCAGGTTGATGCCCGGGATAGTTCGGCATCACCGCCTTGGCATCCTCGATCCAGGCGTTCTGGTTGGTCGCGGTCGCCGAGGCCGACAGAATCGCGACGTCGCCGCCGTCGGGCAGGTGATCGGCGGCCAGCTTGATGATCGTGTTGCCGATCAGCTCGGTCGACGACGGGTTGAGGTGCATCTGGCGGCCTTCTTCGGCCACGCCCGAGTCCCACGAGATCACGGTGATGCCGCGATCCATCGCCTTCTTCAGCGACGGCACCAGCGCGTCGGGGTCGTTGGCCGAGATCGCGATGGCGTCGACGCCCTGGGCGATCAGCGAGTTGATCACCTCGATCTGGCCTTCGGCGGTGGTGTCGGTCGGACCGGTGTAGATGATCTCGACGTCGCCAAGTTCGGCGGCGGCTTCCTCGGCGCCTTTCGCGGCGGCCTCGAAGAAGCCGATGCCGAGCGCCTTGACGACCAGCGCGATGCGCATGTCCTCGGCACTCGCGGCCGTGCCCGCGGCGGCCATGGTGGCCGCGACGGCGACCGTCGAGTGAACTTTCTTCATAGCACTCATGATTTCCTCCCTGAGCGTTCTGTTGCATCGTGGCGTCACGAGGCCACCTCCTGGTCTTGCTGACCCGCACCGGATGGCGCGACGATCAGCTCTACATCGGCGGCTTCGAGCATCGCCGCCGCCTTGTCCGAGATCCCCTCGTCGGTGATCACCGTGTCGATCCGGTCGAGCGGGCACAGCACCAGGCTCGACCGGTTTTCGAATTTCGTGCTGTCGACAAGCACGACCAGCTCGTCGGCCTGACCGATCAGCTTGTGCTCGGCCTGGATCAGCAGCGGATCGGCCTCCATCAGCCCCAGCGGCCCCAGACCCTGCGCGCCCATGAACATCCGCCGGGCGTAGAAGTTGCTGCGTCACGTCGTTGTCGAAGGGCGACAGGATGATGTTCTGCTCGCGGTAGATCGACGCCGCCGGACACCATGATCGTGTTCTTGGAATGCTTCAGCAGGTGCTCGGCGATCGGAAACGAATTGGTGAAGACCTGCAACCGGCGCGCTGGCCAGCGGATGCACCATCTGAAAGGTCGTGGTGCCGCCGTTGATGATGATCGGCTCGCCGTCGTCGCACAGAGTCGACCGCGGCCCGCGCGATCGCCTGCTTCTGCTTGATGCGGATCGTCTCGTTGACCGCGAAGGTCCGGCCGGCAAGCCCGACGAACTGCGGCGGCGAGATCGCCTCCGCCCCGCCCCGCACGCGGCGCAGCTTCTTCTGCATGTGCAGGGCGGCGATGTCGCGCCGGATCGTCGCCTCGGACACGCCGGTCAGGTTGCACAAGGTCGACCACGGTCACGACCGGACGATCCTGGACCGCGGACAGAATGATCCTGTGGCGTTCCGTTTCGTGCATCACGTCCTCCCTTGGCTGCAAAATGTGCGGGGAATTCGCGGCACCTGTCAATCATTTTCAGTCATGTTCAATCATTCTGCGTCGCAGCATGATTGATACATGACTCGTTTGTGATTGACAAAACGCCACACCGAGGGCAGTTTGCACGCAAACCTGAATCGCGGCGCGACATGCGCCATCTGGGAGGACCACATGCTGAAATCGCCAAGACCAAGCCGCTTGCGAACAGCTGGGACGACGCCAACGCGGCGGCGATGAGCGAACCGGAAAAGCTGCTCTACCGGTCGAACCTGCTCGGCGCCGACAAGCGGATCACCAACTACGGCGGCGGCAACACCTCCGCGAAGGTCATGGAGACCGACCCGCTGACCGGCGAAGACGGTCGAGGTGCTCTGGGTCAAGGGCTCGGGCGGCGACCTCGGCTCGATGAAGATGGACGGCTTCGCCACGCTCTACATGGACAAGCTGCAGGCGCTGAAGGATGCTCTATCGCGGCGTCCGGAGCATGAGGACGAGATGGTGGGCTACCTGCCGCACTGCACCTTCAATCTCAACCCGCGCGCGGCCTCGATCGACACGCCGCTGCACGCCTATGTGCCGCACAAACACGTCGACCACATGCACCCCGACGCGATCATCGCGATCGCCGCGTCGAAGAACTCGAAAGAGCTGACGCGGGAGATCTTCGGCGACGAGATCGGCTGGCTGCCGTGGAAGCGGCCGGGCTACGAGCTCGGGTCTGTGGCTGGAGAAGTTCTGCCTCGAGAACCCCGAGGCCGAAGGGCGTCGTGCTCGAAAGCCACGGGCTGTTCACCTGGGCCGACGACGCCAAGGACTGCTACGAGCTGACCCTCGACGATCATCCAGACGGCGCATGGACTGGTTTGCCGCGAAGACCGCGGGCGTGCCGGCCTTCGGCGGCGCCCGTGCACAAGAGCCTCGCACGCCGCCGGCCGCCGCGCCGTCGCCGCGCGGCTGATGCCGGCGATCCGCGGCATGGTCTCGGGCAAGCAGCACATGGTCGGCCATTTCGACGACAGCGACGCGGTGCTGGACTTCGTCAACGCCAAGCGACATGGAGCCGCTCGCCGCGCTCGGCACCTCCTGCCCCGACCATTTCCTGCGCACCAAGATCCGCCCGCTGGTCGTCGGCCTTCGACCCGGCGAAGCCGATGTCGACGCGGTGCTCGACGGGCTTGCCGGCCCAGGTCGCGGCCTACCGCGAGGACTACGCGGCCTATTACGAGCGCTGCAAGCACGACGACAGCCCCGCCATGCGCGACCCCAACGCGGTGGTCTACCTGGTCCCCGGCGTCGGCATGATCACCTTCGCCAAGGACAAGGCGACGGCGCGCATCTCGGGCGAGTTCTACGTCAACGCGATCAACGTGATGCGCGGCGCGTCGCGCGGTCAGCGACTACGTCGGCCTGCCCGAGCAGGAGGCCTTCGACATCGAATACTGGCTGCTCGAAGAGGCCAAGCTGCAGCGGATGCCGAAGCCGAAATCGCTGGCCGGCCGGGTGGCGCTGGTCACCGGCGGCGCCGGCGGCATCGGCTCGGCCACGGCCGAGACGCTACCTCGCCGAAGGCGCCTGCGTGATGCTGGCCGACATCGACGACGAAAGCCTCGCGGCGACGGCCGACACCCTCGGCGCACGCTACGGCGAGCGACGTCGTGCGCACCGTCACCATGAACGTCACCGACGAGGCCGCCGTGGCCGCGCGCCTTCGCCGAGATCGCGGTGGAGTTCGGCGGCGTCGACATCCTCGTCTCCAACGCCGGCATCGCCTCCTCGGCGCCGGTCGAAGACACCACGCTGGAGCTGTGGAACAGGAACATGGACATCCTGTCCACCGGCTACTTCCTGTGTCAGCCGCGAAGCGTTCCGGCTGATGCGCGCCCAGGATATCGGCGGCTCGATCGTCTTCGTCGCCTCGAAGAACGGCCTCGCCGCATCGCCCCAACGCCTCGGCCTATTGCACCGCCAAGGCGAGCGAGATCCACCTCGCCCGCTGCCTTGCGCTCGAAGGCGCCGAAGCCGGCATCCGCGTCAACGTCGTCAACCCCGACGCGGTGCTGCGCGGCTCGAAGATCTGGCAGGGCGAATGGCTCGACCAGCGCGCCTCGACCTACGGCACCGACAAGGGCGGGCTCGAGGAGATGTACCGCAAGCGCTCGATGCTGAAACGCTCGGTCTTCCCCGAGGACATCGCCGAGGCCGCCTATTTCTTCGCCTCCGACCTCTCGGCCAAGTCGACCGGCAACATCATCAACGTCGATGCCGGCAACAAGGAAGCCTTCACGCGATGATCCCCACGCGCTGAACCCCACGCGATGATTCTTCAGGGCGCGGCCCCGCGCCGCCCCCACAACGCTGCCGCCGGGAGGCACTCATGCGGCTTTCGCAATGCCACAACTTCCACGATTTCCGCACCCTGGCCCGCCGCCGGCTGCCGGGGCCGATCTTCAACTACATCGACGGCGCGGCGGAGGACGAAACCGCCTACCGGCGCAACACCGCCGCCTTCGACGAGGTCGACCTGCTGCCGCATGTGCTGCGCGGCACCGAGGAGATCGACCTCTCCACCGAGGTGATGGGGCTGAAGCTCGACGTGCCGTTCTTCCTCTCGCCGACCGCGTTGCAACGGCTGTTCCACCACCAGGGCGAGCGTGCCGCGGCGGCGGCGGCGGCCAAATACGGCACCATGTTCGGGGTATCGTCGCTGGGCACCGTGAGCCTCGAAGAGGTGCGCCAGGCGCATAGCACCCCGCAGGTCTACCAGTTCTACTTCCACCGCGACCGCGGGCTCAACCGCGAGATGCTGGCGCGCGCCAAGGAAAGCGGCGTCGACGCGATGATGCTCACGGTCGACTCGATCACCGGCGGCAACCGCGAGCGCGACAAGCGCACCGGCTTCTCGATCCCGTTCCGGCTCACCCTCGGCGGCATCGCGCAGTTCATGATGAAACCCGCCTGGGGGATCAACTACGTCACCCACGAGAAGTTCAGCCTGCCGCAGCTCGCCGCCCATATCGACATGGGCGGTTCGACCACCTCGATCGGCCGCTACTTCACCGAGATGCTCGACCCGACGATGAACTGGGACGACCTCGCCGAGATGGTCGAGGCCTGGGACGGCAAGTTCTGCCTCAAAGGGGTGATCCACCCCGACGACGCCGCCCGCGCGGCCGATGCGGGCTGCGACGCGGTGATCCTGTCGAACCACGGCGGCCGCCAGCTCGACGGCGCGCGCGCACCCTTCGACGGTCTCGCCGAGGTGCTCGACACCGCCGGCGACCGGATCGAGGTGATCATGGATTTCAGGCATCCAGCGCGGCACCCATATCGTCAAGGCCCTCGCCATGGGGGCGAAAGCGGTCGGCATCGGGCGCGCCTACCTGTTCCCGCTCGCCGCCGCCGGCCAGACCGGGGTCGAGCGCATGCTGGGTCTGCTGAAAGAAGAACTCACCCGCGACATGCGGCTGATGGGCGCGGCCAAGGTCGCCGATCTCAGCCGCGACAACCTGCGGTTCCGGTAACCGGGCACAGATCTGATCGGGCCGAACGCCCGAAAATGGAGGCAAGAATGACGACCAGTTCCTACGACGCCACGCGCGATGTTTTCGCCGAGTGGGGCGTCGATACCGAGGCCGCCATCGCCCGGCTCGCGACCATCCCGATCTCGGTGCACTGCTGGCAGGGCGACGACGTGGTCGGGTTCGAGAAGAGCACCGGCACATCCGGCGGCGGCATCCAGGCCACCGGCAACCACCCCGGCCGCGCCCGCACGCCCGACGAGCTGCGCGCCGACCTCGAGTTCGCCTATGCCAACATCCCCGGCAACCACCGGCTGAACCTGCACGCGTTCTACCTCGACACCGACGAGACGCCGGACCGCGACGAGATCGAGTACCGCCACTTCGCCCCTGGGTCGACTGGGCCAAGGATCAGGGGCTGGGGCTCGATTTCAACCCGACCTTCTTTGCCCACGAAAAGGCCGACGACAATCTCACCCTCTCCCACCCCGACAAGGGCATCCGCGACTTCTGGATCGAACACGGCAAGCGCAGCCGCGAGATCGCCGCGCGCATGGGGCAAGAGCTGGGCTCGCCGGCGGTCAACAACATCTGGGTGCCCGACGGCTACAAGGACATTCCCGTCGACCGCTTGGCGGCCCGCAAGCGGCTCGAAGCCTCGCTCGACGAGATGATCGCCGCGCCCTACGAGAAGGCGCATATGCTCGACGCGGTGGAATTGCAAGCTCTTCGGCATCGGTGTCGAAGCGATGACCGTGGGCAGCCACGAGTTCTATCTCGGCTACGCGATCCGCAACCAGATCGTGCTCTGCCTCGACATGGGCCATTTCCACCCGACCGAGAACATCGCCGACAAGCTCAGCGCCGTGGCCCTTTCGGTCGACGAATTGCTGCTGCACGTCTCGCGCCCGATGCGCTGGGACAGCGACCACGTGATCCTTCTGAACGACGACATCCTTGCCAGATGGCGCAGGAACTGGTGTTCGCCGATCTGCTCGGGCGCACCCATATCGGGCTCGACTTCTTCGATGCCACGATCAGCCGGACCGCCGCCTGGGTGATCGGCACCCGCAACATGCAAAAGGCGCTGCTGCGCGCGCTCCTGCTGCCGCAGGGCGCAGCTGAAACAGGCGGAAGAGGCGCTCGACTTCACCACCCGCCTGATGCTCACCGAGGAGCTCAAGGACCTGCCCTTCGCCGCCGTCTGGGCCGAGTTCTGCGCCCGCCTGGATGCCCCGATCGGTCGCACCCTCATCTCCGATCTCGACGCCTACCAGGCGTCGGTCGCCACGCGCCGATAGGAACCCGAAATGGCTGTATTCACCCACCCGATCTCTTTCGTGAAAGAAGCGGCCCCGTTCCTGCACCTGTGCTGGAAAATGGGCTGGAACGAGGCCAACGGCGGCAACTTTTCCTGGCGCCTGCCGGCGCAGGAGATCGAAGGCATCCTCTCACGCCACTACCCCGAACTCGCCCCGCAGGCGGCGGTGCCGATGCCGATCGACGAGCCCGAACTCGACGGCGAGTATTTCCTCGTCACCGGGTCGGGCCAGTTCTTCCGGCACGCGCTGGAGCATCCCAACCAGGTCTTCGGCATCGTCCAGATCGTCGAACAGGGCACCGCCTACCGGGTGGCCTGGGGCTTTTCCTCGGGCGCCAAGCCGACCTCGGAGTTCGCCACCCATCTCGTCGCCCACGCGATCCGCAAGCGGGTCTCGAACGGGCGCGAGCGGATCATCCTGCACAGCCATCTGCCGGAGTTCATCGCGCTGAGCTTCCTCGAACCGCTCGACAGCCGGGCGCTCACCCGCGCGCTGTGGGAAAAGATGCCCGAATGCGTCGTGATCTTCCCCGACGGTGTGCGCGTGGTGCCGCTGTTGTTGCCGGGCACCGTCGAGATCGCCGAGGCCTCCGGGACGGAACTGGAAAACAGCCGGGTGATTTCCTGGAGCCATCACGGCATCTTCGTCTCGGAAGAAAGCCCCAACAAGGTCTTCGCGCTCGTCGAAACCGTCGAGAAGGCGGCAGCGATTCACCGCAAAGTGTTGTCCGCGGGCGGGCCAAAACGCCGGATCTCCACCGAAATCCTGAAACAACTCAGCGAGAAGTTCGGGCATATCATGGTGGCGGACCCCGACTGGCTCGACGACGTATAAAGCGCGCATTGACCGGACCGGGGCTGAAACCGGGCCTGCCGGTGCTGCCCCCTCCGCCGCGCCATTCCTGCGCGGATCGGCAGTTCATCTCGGCCGCCGACCGCCACGCGCGGACGGCCCCGGCCCGCGGAAGCAGGCGGAACGCAATGCCCCGCAGTCGGTGCCGTCCGTCGATGCGGGTCTCGAAGCCACGCCGTGTCGCCCGGACAGCCGCGCAGGTCGGATCTCGTGTGCCTTGCGCGCGCGCGAACCCGATATGCGCCGCGTCCGACGTGCCGAGCGCCAGCTCCCGCAGGGTGATGGAGATCGCGTTTCCGGCAACACCAAGGCGGCCGAGCAACCCGATCGTCTGCGCCGCCGCACCCGGTCAAGCCAGCCTCCCGTTCGCCGGCCGTCATCATCCAAAGAGTTGTTGCCGGTTTCAGCCAGGACCCGCAGAGCGGTCACGCCACTCGGGATCCGGTGTCATCCAGCCGCGTTCGGGGACCCAACTCCCGGACTGCCATAATGCTAATTAGGCCACATAAATCATTGTTTGCCATTGATATTCCAAGCCGTAACAACGCGCGCCTCTCCTCAGTCGAGAAACGCCCAGCTGTCGGCCCCGTCGAAATGGCGCACCCGGATGCCGTCCAGCACGCCCGGGTCGTCCGCCAGCCGCAGGTTGAACGACACCCGCCCGCCATCAGTGCCCACGTAATGGGTCGTGACCCCGCAGGTCGTGCAGAAGTGAAACGCGATTTGGCCATCGCCCCAGACGTAGCGCGTCGTCGCCCCTGCGCCTGACAGCAGCTCGTCCGGTGTTCGGCGGGCAATGCGCCCAGAGCGTCGCGTAGCGACGGCAGATCGAGCAGTTGCACGACAATCACCCAGTCCGGCCGGGAAATCTGAAACCGGACCGCCCCGCAATGGCAGCTTCCGGTGATGATGTCCGCCTGCGTCACGGTTCCCTCCCCGGGGCCGGAAGACCGGCGCCCCTGCTTTTGATCCAACTGCTCCGCGCTGTCGTCATGGCTGCGCATTGGTCCGGGCGAAAGCAAGCGGCGGGGCGGCGCCCCCGGGCGGGTCGAGGCGCCGAAGGCGCCGCGACAACTCGCTACCCGTCCACCCGGATCCGCCCATTGGCAGGATCGTGCGGGCTGTCCTCGACCACTACCGCCTCCCACAACGCATCCTGCATCCGCACCTTGAGCCTGGTCCCCGGCGCGGCGAGTTCGGGGCGCACATAGCCCATGCCGATCGATTTCCCGAACGCCACCGCGTAACCGCCGGAGGTGAGCCGACCGACCTTCTCGTCCCCCGCATACAACGCCTCACGCCCCCAGGGGTCGGCATCGTCCGGCCCGTCCACGAGCAGGGTCACGCATTTGCTACGGACACCGGTTGCGACCATCGCGTCCTTGCCGAGGAAGTCCTTGGTGAGGTCCACGAAGCGGTCGAGCCCCGCCTCCAAAGGCGTCGCGTCGCGGCCAAGCTCGGTCCCGAAGGCGCGGTACGATTTCTCCTGCCGCAGCCAGTTCTGCGCCCGCGCGCCCACCGGCGTCAGCCCATGTTTCTCGCCCGCCGTCATCAACAGGTCCCACAGGTAGTTCTGCATCTCGATCGGGTGATGCAGCTCCCAGCCGAGCTCGCCGGTATAGGCCACCCGCACCGCCGTCAGCGGGCACATGCCAAGCTCGATCTTCTTCGCAGACAGCCACGGGAAGCGCTTGTTCGACAGCGCCGTCTGCGGGTCAGCGTCGCGGATCACCTCGGCCAGCACGTCGCGCGCCTTCGGCCCCGCAAGCGCGAACACCCCGATCCGCGTGGTCCAGTCCTCGGCGTTGATCCGGCCGAACCGGTCCTCCTCGGCGATAATCGCCTTGTAGAGGTAATCCTCGTCGTAAGCGTGCCAGGCCCCCGCCGAGATCAGCACGAAGCGGTCCTCGGCCTCGCGCACGATGGTGTATTCCGTCCGCGTGGTGCCGGCTGGCGTCAGCGCGTAGGTGAGGTTGATCCGGCCCACCTTCGGCAGCTTGTTGGTGGTGAACCAGTCGAGGAACCCCGCCGCCCCCGGCCCGGAGATCACGTGTTTGGAAAACGCCGTCGCGTCGATCAGGCCCACGCCCTCGCGGATCGCCCGCGCCTCTTTCTCGGCATATGGCCACCAGCCGCCGCGCCGGAACGACCGCGCGTCGTGGTCGAAATTGTCCGCCGCATCGAGCGGTCCATAGTAGTTCGGCCGCTCCCAGCCGTTCACCTGCCCGAACTGCGCGCCCAGCGCCTTTTGCCGGTCATAGGCGGGCGCGGTGCGCAGCGGCCGGCAGGCGGGCCGCTCTTCGTCGGGGTGGTGAAGTACGTAGACGTGGTCGTAGCATTCCTCGTTCTTGCGCGCCGCGTATTCGGTCGTCATCCAGGTGCCGTAACGCTTGGGGTCCAGGCTGGCCATGTCGATCTCCGCCTCGCCCTCGACCATCATCTGCGCGAGGTAGTAGCCGGTGCCGCCTGCCGCGGTGATGCCGAACGAAAAGCCCTCGGCGAGCCACATGTTCGTCAGCCCCGGCGCCGGGCCGACCAGCGGATTGCCGTCGGGCGTGTAGCAGATCGGACCGTTGTAATCGTCCTTAAGCCCGACCTCCTCCGACGACGGGATCCGGTGAATGAACGACATGTACTCCTCCTCGATCCGCTCCAGATCGAGCGGGAAGAGGTCGGCGCGGAAACTGTCGGGCACGGCATATTCGAACCGCGCGGGGGCCCCGCGCTCATACGGGCCCAGGATCCAGCCGCCGCGCTCCTCGCGCACGTACCACTTGGCGTCGGCGTCGCGCAGCACCGGGTGCTCGCCGTGGGTTTTTCGGTAGTCCACCAGCGCCGGGTCGGCGTCGGTGACGATGAACTGGTGCTCGACCGGGATCGCCGGGATCTTGATGCCAAGTTGCCCCGCGGTGCGCTGCGCGTGGTTGCCCGTCGCCGTCACCACGTGCTCGGCGCGGATCTCGAAGACCTCCTCGCCCGGCACCAGGTTGCCACCCTTTTCGACCATCACCGAGCCGCGCACGATCCACTCGGACCCGGTCCATTCATAGCTGTCGACCTGGCGCTTGCGGATGATCTCCACACCCCGTTGCCGCGCCCCCTTGGCCATCGCCATGGTCACGTCGGCGGGGTTGATGTAGCCATCCGTCGGGTGAAACAGCGCACCCTGCAGATCTTCGGTGCGCACCAACGGCCAGCGCTCCTTGATCTCGGCCGGGGTGAGCCATTGATAGGGAATGCCA
This sequence comes from uncultured Alphaproteobacteria bacterium, assembly GCA_963752895.1. Taxonomy (GTDB): domain Bacteria; phylum Pseudomonadota; class Alphaproteobacteria; order Rhodobacterales; family Rhodobacteraceae; genus CAVWAE01. The sequence goes on along the minus strand of CAVWAE010000015.1, from coordinate 19,128 downwards.
ACCGTCTCGGCGGTCGAGGCGTAGAGTTGAAACTCGTCCATGCGCGCGCGCGACTGCGCCATGCGCAGGTTGCCAACGACGCTGAAGCCCGCGTTCAGCCCGGTCTCCGCCTCCAGCGCTTTGTACAACTTCACGCTGTAGTCGTGGATGTGACTGGTCGCGTAGCCCATGTTGAAGAGCGGCAGCAGCCCGGCAGCATGCCAGGTCGAGCCCGAGGTCAGCTCGTCGCGTTCGAGCAGCACCACGTCGCTCCATCCGGCCCGCGCCAGGTGATAGGCGATCGACGCACCAACCGCGCCGCCGCCGATCACAAGCGCTTTGACATGGGTTCTCATCTCGGGGGTTTTCATCGCCGGCCTCCCTTGGGAATTCTCTGGCCCCGATATTGGCGCATGGGCGGACGCGGGTCACGGCCCCGCCGACCCGTCATGGCAGAAAAACGACCCGATGACGGTTTCGCCCCGGGGCAAGACCGGATCGGGCTGCAACAGCCAGGTCCGGGGAGATCGCTCAACCACGTGTATCCGGATCAAAGCCCGTTTTCAGATTGCCGCAAACCGAAACGGCTCAGGTCTATTCGCAGACCCGCTTGCCCGCCCGCCGCACACAAACCCCGGTCGGCGTCTTTTCCGGTTCGACCGCGACCGGCGCCTGCGCGCGCGCGGCCCCGCGGGTCACCTCGGGTTGCGGCGCGACCGGCGCGGCCGTGCCCGCCACCAAGCCCGGCCCCACCTGCACGCCCTTGTCTGCCGAAACGATCGGGTCCGGCACATCGGCAAAGCGGTTCAGCCCTGCGATGTCCATCCCGGACAAGAGCTTTACCAGCGCCGCAAGGTCGGTGTTGGAAGCCACCTCGATCATGATCTGGCTCGCCACGAAGGTGGTGAACCGTTCAAACCCGCCGTTGGGTTTGTCCAGGCTATCGTCCGTGAACGCAACGCCATGCACCACGAGCGGCGTGGCGCCGAGGGCGAGCATCTTCGCCACCGCGCTTTCGCGCTCGGCCGGGCTCATCCCGCCGATGCCGCGCCCGGCCATCGGCATTCGGCGGATCATCATCACGATCCGCTCGTCACCGCGCTGGTAGGTCCTGAGCACGCCCGGCATCTCGCCATGCGCCACTTCCTCGAATTCGCTGACGACGCGCGCCGCGCGCCGACCGACGTCCGGATCCACCGCCTCCCCGGCGAGGATCAACGCCGCCCCGTCCTCCGCCTGCCAGCCACGCCGGACCCAGCCATCGCGCTCCGCGGGCAGCGCGTCGGCCATGCCGCCCTCAGCCGCCAAGGCCGCGTGGCCCGGGTTTTCGTAGATGCCGGGGATGCTCGGCAGACCCAGAACCTCCGCCATGTCGCCGACGAACGCTTTGACCGTGTAGTCGCCCTCCGCCTGGAAGGCGAACATCGTGTAGAACACCCCCACCATCATCAGCCCGCCGCCCAACAGCGACACCAGATAGGCTTTCGGGTTTCTCAGTATCCAGAAAATGTCGAGCACGCGGACCTCCATCGAAATACGCGCCCAACTCAGCCCGAGAATGCGGCGCCGATTGGAGAGGAAGACGCAAAAACAATGGCTTTGCGGCGCGCGCGGCCAGCCCGCGTTCAGACCAGCCCGCGCCAGGCCAGCACCGCGACGGCGAGGGCGGCGACGATCAGGATGTTGAGCGCGTTGCCCGCAAGCCAGTTGATCCAGCGCGTCACCCGCCGCTCGGCCCCGTCGACCCGGGTCAGGTAGCGCTCGAACACCCGGCACGCCTTGCGCAGCCGGCGCGGATCGACCCGGCGGCCGAGCTTCGGATGGTCCGCGAGCGCCCGCGCCTCGACCAGCAGCGCACCCTCGCGGCGCAGCTTGCGCGGCAGCAGCCGCCCGGCCCGGGCAAATTTCTCCTCGAATCCGTCACCACGGATCCGCAGCCGCTCCTCCATCAGGGCGGCGATCTTGTCGAGGCGTGCGTCGAGGTCCATGGCCCCTTGCCTAACGGGTTTCGCGCCAAACCTGAATCCCCAAATTCACACCCCCAACCCGCTTGCGGCCGGGCGCCTCATCGGCCATCAAGATCCCATGCTCGCGACACAGATCATCGGTTCCGACACCGCCAACCCTCCGGTTCTCATCGTCCACGGCCTGTTCGGCTCGGGACGCAACTGGGGCGTGATCGCCAAGCGGCTCGCCGACAGTCGCCGGGTGGTGACGGTCGACATGCGCAACCACGGCGCCAGCCATTGGGAAGAGACGCATTCCTACCACGACCTCGCCGCCGACCTCGCCGAGGTGGTCGAGGATCTCGGCGGCCCGGCGGACGTGATCGGCCATTCGATGGGCGGCAAAGGCGCGATGATGTTGGCCCTCGACCGGCCCGAGACGGTCCGCCGCCTGCTGGTGGCCGACATCGCGCCGGTCACCTACAGCCACACCCAGGTGCATCTCGTGCACGCGATGCGCACGCTGGACCTCGACCAGATCGCCACCCGCGCCGATGCCGACCGGATCCTCTCGGAGGCGATCGAGGAAACCGACGTGCGCGCGTTCCTTCTGCAATCGCTCGACGTGCGCGAACGCCGCTGGCTCCTGAACCTCGACGTGCTCGAGCGCGACATGGAACTCATCACCGGGTTTCCGTCCGTTTCCGGCCGGTTCGACGGCCCCGCCCTGTTCCTCGCCGGCGCGCGCTCGGACTACGTGCTGGCGCAGCACCGCCCGATCATCAAACGGCTGTTCCCGAACGCCCGCCAGGCCAAGATCCCCGACGCCGGCCATTGGCTGCACGCCGAGAAACCGCGTGAATTCGAGGCCGCGGCGCGCGCGTTTCTGAACGCCTGACCCTGGCCCGGCCGGGGTCCCTCGAACCCTGACACACCCCAACTTCCGGGAGCGAACGCACATGGCCGAAACCGTAGAAACCCCGCGCACAGGCGTCGCGCTCATCGGGGCGGGGATGATCGCGCCCACCCACGTGGCCGCCCTCTCGGACCTGCGCGCCAAGGTCCGGCTCGCCGCCATCGTCTCGCGCCGTCCCGAACGCGCGGCCCATCTCGCCGCGCAGTACGCGGGCGCGGCGCCCAAGTTCACCGCCGATCTCTCCGAGGTCACCGCAAACCCGGACATACAGACGGTCATCGTCGCGACCCCGCCCAACGTCCGGATCGAACTGATCTCGGCGCTCGCGGCGGCGGGAAAACACATCCTCCTCGAAAAACCGGTCGCCCGCACCCTGGCCGAGGCGCAAGAGGTCGTCGAAATCTGCGAAACCGCGGGCGTTACCCTCGGCATGTTGTTTCAGCACCGCGCCCACGCCTCTTCCAAGGCGGCCGCCCGCCTCATCGCGGAAGGTGTTCTCGGCAAGCTCGGCCTCGTCGAGATCGCGGCGCCGCTCTGGCGCGATCAGTCCTATTACGACGAGCTCGGCCGCGGCACCTACGAGCGCGACGGCGGCGGCGTGCTGCTCACCCAGGCGATCCACACCATCGACCTCGCGCTCAGCCTCACCGGCCCGGTCACCCGCGTCCAGGCCATGACCGCGACCACCCCGCTCCACCGGATGGAGTCGGAGGATTACGCGGTCGCCGGCCTCACCTTCGCCTCCGGCGCGGTGGGATCGCTCATCGCCAGCACCGCCACCTTCCCGCCCGGCGCGGAGACGATCTCGCTCCACTTTGAGAACGCCTCGCTGCGGCACGGCCGGCATTCGCTCGATGTGTCCTGGCGCGACGGACGCAGAGACCGCGAGACCTTCGGGCCGTCCGAGCCCGGCGAAGGCGGGCCGGTGGTCGCGAAACACGAGCTGCACCGCGACATCATCGAGGATTTCGTCGATGCCCTTGGCGAAGGCCGTCCGCCGATCGTCACCGGGCGCGCGGCGCTGGTGCCGCACCGGCTGATCGACGCGATCGAACGCGCGTCGCGGACCGGCGCCACGGCCGACATCGCCGACGGATAACCGAAGGCTGCCCGGGCCCACGGACCGCCCGCCCCGGTTGCCTGCGGACATTGCGCATCCGCCGTATTCGCGCCCGCCGGGCGCGGCTCCGCCGGGCGGGTGCCGTTTCCGTCTGCGGGAGCACTCGACCGGGCCGCGACGGGGGCGCGGGGCCATGCGGACTGCCTCGGGCATTGGCACGCGGGTGACCGCAGCGCCGCCCCGCAGCCCATATCGTGCCGCACGCATCGCAGCGCGCCCGCAACCTGTGCCCCAAGCCGTCTTATGTGGTAAACTCCCGCATGTCCGAATTCCCCTCCCCCGGCATGCAGCTGACCTGCCACCTCGTCGTTTCCGACGTCGCGGCCTCGGTGTCATGGTACCGCGACGTCCTCGGCGCCGAGCTGGTCCGGGAATACGGCGGGACCTCCGCCGTCTTTCAGCTCCTGGGACAGTGGCTTTTGATAACCAGCGGCGGGCCGCCGACGGCCGACAAGCCGGGCGTGACCTTTGCGCCGCCGGATCCTGAAAAAGCCTCGTCTCAGCTCATCTTCCGGGTTCCCGACGCCCGGGCCGCGTACGCCACGCTGTCCGCCCGCGGCGCGGTCTTCATCGCGCCACCGGTCCACTACGACCACGGGGAAACCCGCGCCTTCTTTCGTGACCCCGACAACCACCTGTTTGAAATATCCGCGCTCGACAGCTGAGAGGACGGTCGCAAACGCCGTGTCGCGTCCGAGCCACCCGTGAAACGAGGGGGCCCTCGGCCGCCCTCGGCGCGCGCACCGTCCCGCGCACGGGCTCGCGAAGATCCGGGGCTCGTACCCCACGTCCAAGTTCAGCTGCCTCGGGGATTTTGCGCGCCGCGCCCGCCGATACATCGCGGAAACTGCGACGGCCCCCGAGGATCCGCGCGCGGGCCGGGCGCCGGGTCCGCCTCAGTGGGACCAGACCGCGTACCGGTTGGTGGCGACGTTCTCGCCGTAGCCGCCGTCGCGGATGTTGTGCTTGCGCTTGTGCGGCTCGATAACCGTCGCCTCGACGCCTTTGTCGGCGGCGCAATCGCGGGCGGCCTGTATCAAGGAGCACTTCAGCCGCACCCCCACCCCGGATCTGCACCGGAACGACGCCGAATTGGCCCCGGACCACCGCACATCAGGCGGCGACCGTCGCCCTTCAGTGGGTCCAGACCGCACGACGGTTGGTGGCGAAGTTCTCGCCGTAGCCGCCCTTGCGGATGTTGTGCTTGCGCTTGTGCGGCTCGGAGACCGTCGCCTCGATGCCCTTGTCGGCGGCATAGTCGAGGGCCGCCTGTTTCGAGGTGAACCGCAGCCGCACCTGCGCCTGGGTGTCACCCGAGCTGATCCAGCCCATCAGCGGGTCGATCTCTCGCGGCGCGTCGGGGGCATATTCCAGCACCCAGGTCTTGGTCCGGCCCTGGCCGGAGGTCATCGCGTTGCGGGCGGGCTGGTAGATGCGGGCGCGCATGCGGGGCTCTCCTTCGCTGACATCCCGGGCCTGAATGCGCCCCGGGCTCTCGCACCGGCACAGGCGCCGGGCAGATGTCAGGTTTATCGGCAAAGGCGCGCGCTTTCGCAAGGTGAAAACGCCGGGCGCCCCGGCCGGCAGAGGGGCTGCCGGTCACCGACGAGGGAGCGAGGGGTGGGGTGGGGTTTCGTCAGGACCGGCAGCCTTTTCTGCTGCTTGTGAGGAGACACTAGCTCGCGAAGATGGAGGAATGCAACATTTTTTCGCGCTAAACGTGTGTGAATTTCAGGAAAATTCTCGCGAGTGCGGTAATCTTTTGTAAACTTTTCTGGCCTTTTCGAGGCAAATCTACGTCTTCCCGCAAATCACCACCACTCCGAGCGAGATCTTGAACTTTCGTTAAGGTTGTGCTGTCCGATGGCCACCCTCCGCACCATCGGGGCGGGTGTCAGCATCGGTCCATGGCCATGCATCCGGCCCCTTTCGCAAGGAACAAAAAGTGACCATGTTGTGGGCGGAGGAATCGCCCATGCCCGACACGCCCCAGACGCCGACCCAGACCGCATCCCCCGCGCCCGCCCCCAAGCTCGAGGGCGGCAAGCGCTTCGTGATGCACAGCACGTTTTCGGCCGCTGGCGATCAGCCCACTGCCATCAAGGAACTGACGCAGGCCATCAACGAGGGCGAGCGCGACCAGGTCCTGCTCGGCGCCACCGGCACCGGCAAGACCTACACCATGGCCAAGGTGATCGAGGAAACCCAACGCCCCGCCATCATCCTCGCCCCCAACAAGACCCTCGCGGCCCAGCTCTACGGCGAGTTCAAGCATTTCTTCCCGGAAAACAGCGTCGAGTATTTCGTCTCCTACTACGACTACTACCAGCCCGAGGCCTACGTGCCGCGCACCGACACGTTCATCGAGAAGGAATCGATGATCAACGAGCAGATCGACCGGATGCGCCACTCCGCCACCCGGGCCCTCTTGGAGCGCGACGACGTGGTCATCGTCGCCTCCGTCTCCTGCATCTACGGCATCGGCAGCCCCGAGACCTATACCGCCATGCGCCAGGATCTCGAGGTCGGCAAGGAATACGACCAGCGCGGCGTGATGACCGATCTCATCGCCCAGCAATACAAGCGCAACGACAATGCCTTCCAGCGCGGCACCTTCCGCGTGCGCGGCGACAGCCTCGAGATCTGGCCGAGCCACCTCGAAGACCGTGGCTGGCGGCTGTCGTTCTTCGGCGAAGAGATCGAAGCCATCACCGAGTTCGACACCCTCACCGGCGCCAAGACCGACGCGCTGGACAAGGTCCGGATCTACGCCAATTCCCACTACGTGACCCCGACGCCGACCCTCAAACAGGCGATGAAAGGCATCAAGGCCGAGCTCGAAGCCCGCCTCAAGGAGTTCGAGGCCGAGGGCAAGCTGCTCGAAGCCCAGCGCCTCGAACAGCGCACCCGGTTCGATCTCGAAATGATGGAGGCCACCGGCCACTGCAACGGCATCGAGAACTACTCGCGCTACCTGACCGGCCGCGCCCCCGGCGAGCCGCCCCCCACCCTGTTTGAATACATCCCCGACAACGCGCTGGTCTTCGCCGACGAAAGCCACGTCTCGGTTCCCCAGATCGGCGGCATGTTCAAAGGCGACTTCAGCCGCAAGCGCACCCTGTCCGAACACGGTTTCCGCCTGCCGTCCTGCACCGACAACCGCCCGCTCAAGTTCGAGGAATGGGCTACGCCGAAGTTCTGTTCGCTCCTGAACATTCCGCAAAGCGGACAGCTTCAGCGCACCGGCCTGCACCTTGTCCACCGAACAGGAAATCCGCCTACGTGCTCGCTGATCCGTACTTCGACTCGCCCGGCGTCGGACAGGGCATGTCGACCACCGGCCGAACTCGCCGCCGAGGCCTCGCCGAGGCTTCCGCACCCCTTTGCCAGGACCCCTTGATGAAGTGCATGGCGGAGGCACGCTCCACCGTAGACATGCACGGAAAGAGGGCATTGTTGTTGTTATACTGCAATGACATTCAAATAGATGTCATGCATCAGATCTGTGTCTACCTGGTGCCTCGTGCCCTTCAGGAGACGTTTATTCAATTGCATGACTCTTTCTGTGCAACTTTGACATCCAGCTGCCTGTTTATTTTATAACTGCTAGATAAAACAAGTCTTCTGCTGTTCAGACTTCTCCTGATCCAGATGCATCGAAGGGTTGTGAAAAATGCCCCAGGGCAGTCACTCATGCAACTGCTGCTGATTGCATCACCGGCTCCATCAACGGCGGCTCTGCTGAAAAATCACTGCCGTGTGCTCTGTGAGGAGGCCATAATCAAAATAATATTAGCATTATGTGTGGAGCAGCAACTCCAAGAAAATGTTGATGAGTTTTTGGAGTGGCCTCCTCAAGGTGTGATCACATGTCCCGGGACCATCGCCAAGATTCAGGCGCTGGGCTTGGGTGCGGAGTTTCCTTTTCATGGCCATTGTCAGGTATGTTTTGCTGTAATAATCAACAGGAAGGTGAATAACTCGGAGTTCCAATCACAAAGTCGCGGCTGTGGACTATGATTATGTCAGAATCCATGTGAAAGTGACTGGCCTGCGCCCCCATCATCGGCTCTGCCGTGGCCATATTGGTTGAGGTGGCTCTGAGCTGAAGGTCAGGGCTGCTGAATGGCCTGTAGGCCCGGCAGAGGGGTGTGGGGGAAAGCGGGGAGGAGGCCACGCCTCAAATTGTTCAATTACCATTTAAAAAATGAATTCATTTTAGAATTCAAGTCCTTTTTTGATGCAGGAGGAAGTCAAATTGGCTTTTACCATCCATCAGACCTTAGCTTGTTTTTGCTTCTGGTAGGTAGTCAGAGAGGTTTCTTAGAGAAAGAATGGGGGACCAACATCATAGGGAAGACATCAAAGTGGTAATATCCAGATGTCTAGGAGCTTCTCGGTCAGGTCACACTGAACCTTTAGCAGCGGCCATTGGAATGGACAGGATGGATACCCAGGTGCTGGTGAACCCGAGACATGGGGAGAAGTCAATAAATCAAGATGCCAAGGACTGGGTATCATGTCCCCTCCCAAGTGAGGTGTGTACATCTACTAGTAAAATTTTGATGGCATCCTCTATCCAGGAAAAATGAAACACAAAACGTGAGGGAGACCAAATAGTGTCATTTTAAGTGGTGCTCCACTGTAAATATGACTTCAATGTAAAGTGCCTCAAATACTCAATTCATAGAACTCTGACAACAGAAATTTGGCTGGGCAGCAGAGGTTGTTGCTTGGGGACGAACAAAGGAGATATCCATTCATATATAACAGATCTGTGACTGAATGGATGAATGTCTTTTATGTAGATTACATATCCACAACCTCTGCGACGGGTTCCATGCGGTGACACACACTATTGTGTTGGTGAGAGAGGCGATGAAGAGCTGAGGAATTTGATGCCCTTTCAATTGCTCAATCAGGGATGACAATGTCAACTTTGTCTGATCATGTCGAAGGTGAGCATGGAAATAGGATATATGACTGGTACCAACAAAGAACTGTTGGGAATGCTGCAACAGCTGCCAACTGCTGGAAAAACATTGGGTGAAGAGTCACTAGGAAAAGATCAATATGAATGGTTTTTAGTTTTATAGGCTCAAACCAGAATCCAAAAGTGGTGATTGCTTTATCCCAAGCACCCAGCCCCAGTGGTTATGCCATTGAACTACTTATTGGCTGTCAATGATGATGGGTGCTGGTATGGAAGGACTGGAATAGGTTTATGAAAAAGACGCCCCCCCCATCCGCTGACTGTCGGAAACAAGTTGGCTTCACCTGCCCGGCCATTCCACGAGAGGCCATCGAATCAATGTCAAAGTCCTGAGCACCCGGCGAGTTGCTCACCCTCGCCCAGGCCCTGGACTCGGCACCCTGAGGCTGGGCTTCAGCCTGACCCCCGTCTCAAAAAGAAAACTGCACAAACTGTATCTTGTATAAATGTATAGATGTCAGAGGAGATACAGTCAGGAGAAGACTGAGAACCATTTGTGACTCCAGCGTTTCGGCGAAATCCTTTTGGGTTCAAACTCGGTTTGTAAATGCTGCGACGAACCAGGACCGTGCTCATGGCCGGGAGGGTGAATGGTCATGTGCGCGACATAAACAGCGGCACCACCACTCCGCCTCCCCCAATGTGTGCTCGGGTCAGGAAGGAGTGGGCATGCCGGTGACATAGGCTGCATCAGGAAACCACATGCGTCGGCTTTCCTTGGCTCCCTGTGTGTCTGGTGCTGACAGGGCCACGAGGTGGAGGACGGTGACCCCCAACTGTGTCGGGATATATGGATCAGATAATTGTGTCATCCATCGAGGTAGGTGTGATTAGTTATTATGTGTGCAGCTCGTGTTGCACAAGGTCCTGGATGATGGCTCGACCACTCGAAGGTTAACAATACCCGACTCTGTGAAAATTAGGAGAGCTGCATCCAATGTGCATCATCTGAACTTTGTGATCCCCAAACCTGCAGCCCCATCTCTATGTGTAGTAGATCAAAGTGAGCCTGGTCAGGTCGAGAGAGGAAGGCCCAGCGCCCTTCGCCAGCAGGTTCGATCGGCGAACCGGTGTCCAGCGGCGTCGGCCACCGGACAGGTCGCTCGATGACGCCCAGGCGTGGGAGAGGAAGCGCGGCACGCTGTGTTTCTGAGGAAGGGCGCCATCACCGAGCCCGGCGGCCAGGTCGCCTCGCCCGCTATTACGGCTGCCTCGAGCTCGACCAGATCTCCCTCGTCCCGGGCGAAGGCGCGCACCGTGGTCCAGTAGAGGGGGAAGTCGAACTGCCCGTCGAGCAAGCCCGGACCCACGTAGGCGAGCACGGGGTCTCGCTGCCCTTCGCCCACGAAAGGTCTCTCCGACCAGGTAGACCGGAGTGTTCGCCGGCCACCTCCCGGTCGGCGAGGGCCGCCCGCAGGTTGGAGAGCGCGCTCGTCTCGAAGTGCTTCACCGCGTCGACCCGGAAGCCATCGAGGTTGGCGCGTTCAGCCAGTAGATCGCGCTCTCCACCATGGCGTCGGCGGCGGCGTCCTGCTGCCAGTTGAGGTCCGGGAGGTAGTCGGTGAACCAGCAGACCGCCGGGAAATCCTCCCAGCCGTAGCCCGGGGCGCCACAGACGCAGGAGCCGTCCCCGTTCACCGAGGCGGAGTCGGCCGCGTAAGGGTGGGAGGCGTGCACATGATTGAAGACCATATCGGCCAGCACCCGGATGCCCCGGTCGTGGGCCGCGGCCGTCAGCGCCTGCAGCGCCTCCAGGGAGCCGAGCGACCTTGAGGCTCCCGGGCCGCCGAGGGCCAGTAACCGTGGTAGCCGGTGTGCTCGGTGTTTGTCCGAGCCGGGGTAGGCCCCGCCGGGGTTCGCCGGGAGGGGGGAGAGCCAGAGTGCCGTCACCCCCAGGTCGTCGAAGTAGCCCTCCTCCAGGGCCGCGGTGATGCCGGCCCAGTCGCCTCCCCGGTGTCGGCCGCGGCCTCGACGCCGGCGGGGGCGTCGTTGGAGGGATCCCCATTGGCGAAGCGGTCGGTCATCGGAAAGTAGAGGGTGGCGCCGGCCCAGGTGAACGGTCGCGCGTCCACCCAGCCCGAGAGCAGCACCGGGGCCGCCGCCTGTCCGGTGAGGTCGTCAGCCTCCACGGCCAGCCGGTGCTTGCCCACCGGCAGCCCCAGCACGTCGACCTCGAAGCTGCCCCGGGTGGCGTCGAAGACACTCGCGGGAAGGGCCTGACCGTCGAGGCGGGCGATGGCGGTGACCGGGTCGACGGCGACGCCCTCCCGACCGGGCTCGAAGCGCACGGTCGCCCGGAGCCGGCCGTCGGGGTCGATCCCAAGGACTCCACCAGCAGCCGAGGAGACTGGCAGCCATCGACCCGGAGGCGGAGCGCTCGCTGCCGGTCTGCCAGGTCCGCCGCAGGTTGTGGGCATCGAGGGTGGGCCGACCATCGACCAGGAACTGATAGGCCCAGTCGCCGGCGGGAAGCGCGCGGGCGAGGCTCCAGCCGGTCCCCCCGCCCTCTTGCACCAGACGATTGGCGGTCTCCGACCAGCCATTGAAGCTACCGCTGACGGTGACCTGCTGGTGGCTGCGGCCGTCGTCGAAGGAGAAGACGGTCTCACAGACGAAGGGAGCGACCCCGTCGCCCCGGGCTTCCCCCATCCGGATCATCGGACAGGGAGCCGGACAGGCGGTGAAGAGGCCAAGGGTCAGGGCCACCAGGGGCAGCCAGCAGGCCCGGATTGAATGCACGGCGGGGGCGAGGCGTCTCACCCGGACACCTTACTATGTTGTCCCGGTCTCGACCCACGGCCCATCAGGTTTCCCCTCCAGGGTCAGGTTCGCTACGAGACCCCCAACGCTTCCCGAAATCCCCCCTTCAAGGAGACTCCCATGAAGTCGATGGCCCGCTGGCTCCCCCTCTTCTGTCCTCTTCGCCGCCCTCACCTCCGCCTGTGGCGGAAAGAACGACGACGGTCCCGTGTGCGGTAACGACGCCTGTGAGGCCGGCGAGGACGCCACCTCCTGCGCCGCCGACTGCGCCGCTTCCTGCGGCAACGGCACCTGCGACTCCGGCGAGACCACCGCCAACTGCTCGGCCGACTGTCCCGCCGCCACCTGCAACAACAACGGCACCTGCAACACCGGTGAGACCAACACCAGCTGCCCCGCCGACTGCCCGACCACCACCTGCGGCAACGGCACCTGCGAGGCCGGCGAGACCAACGCCAACTGCTCCGCCGACTGCCCGGTCGCCTCCTGCGGCAACGGCACCTGCGACGCCGGCGAGAACGCCACCACCTGCGCCGTCGACTGCGCCACCACCTGCAACAACAACGGCACCTGCGACGCCGGCGAGACCAACGTGAACTGCCCCGCCGACTGCACCGTCGATGTCTGCAGCCTCGTCGCTGGCGCGCTGAACGTCGGCACCGACTGCAGCACCCAGACCGAGGGCTTCTGCGGCACTGGCGTCTGCGCCAGCTTCGACGCCAGCACCCCGGCGACCTGCTTCCAGGGCTGTGTGCCCAGCCAGTGCGAGACGACCTGCACCGGCCAGGAGCGCTGCCTGGGCGTCACCGACCAGAACGGCAACGCGATCGAGATCCAGCCGGGCGTGCTCCAGGGCGTCTGCGACATCCCCGCGACGGGCAACCAGACGGCCTTCGACCAGTGCGGGGGCACCGTGGGTGCCTGCGAGGCCGCCATGGACTGCCTGGCCTTCTCCCAGACCCAGCCGGCCATGTGCATGCCCCAGTGCACGGCCGACGCCGACTGCCCCACCCGCGAGGGCATCGTCTCTCGCTGCGTGATCACGACCTCGCCGGGCGCCAACCCCAGCAACTGCGGCCTCCTCTGCGACCCGGCCGTCACCCCCGCGGCCTGCCCCGCCACCATGATCTCGCCAGGCGGTCACCGGCGGCGGGCTCTGCATGTATCCGTAGCACCGCGACCGGCTCGAAAAGACGACGCCCCGCCGCGCACACGCGCAGCGGGGCGTCTTTTTTTTGTACTGCTCGGGGGAGGGCTAGCCGGCGTGAACCGGGATCTCTCGCGGCCGGAACGCCTCGGCCTTGGGCAGGTGAATCGTGACCACGCCGTCCTTCAACCGCGCCTTCACCGACGCCGGATTGATGCCCTCGGGCACCACGAAGGCGCGCTTGTAGTTCACCGGGTGATACTCCCGGGAGAGGAGCGAGCGCTCGGGCGTATCGTGCCAGCGCCCCTCCACGGTGAGCTCTCCATCCTCGAGGCGCACGTTCAGGTTCTCGGAGGGGACCCCGGGCAGGTCCGCCACCAGGAGGATCTCGTCTGCGTTCTCGAAGACGTCCACCAGGGGACGCACGGTGGGGCGGCTCTTCTCCACGCTCACCTGCGTTCTTGCGACGTCGGTTCCTTCTCTCTTGTCGATTTCAGTCAGGGTCATGGCTCTACCTCGTTTCAGTTTCGAAGATTTCGAAAGGGCTGCGTTCGCTTCCCGGTTCAGGCGCTCTCGATCTCGATGCGCCGGGGGCGGGCCTCCTCGGCCCGGGCCAGGGTCACCGTGAGCAGACCGTCCTTCACCCGAGCGTCGACCTTCTCCGGATCGACGGGCCCCGGCATCGGCACGCTGCGAGAGAACTTCACCGAGCCTCGCTCACGTCGCTGCAGGTCGTAACCCTCGGGCACCGAGAGCTGCCGCTCACCGCTGATGGTGAGGACGTTGCGGCTCAAGGTGAGCGTGATGTCCTTCTGGGTCAGACCCGGCACGACGGCCTCGAGCAAGAACTGCTCGCCATCATCGGCCAGGGTCAGCCGAGGCCAGGCCTGGGAGAGCGGGCGCTGCCCCAGGTCGGGGCCGGAGAAGTCCTGCCCCTCGAAGAAGTCGCTCATCCTCCGTCGGATCTCCTCGAAGTCACCGAGGGCGCGTCCGACGTCGTTCCAGACCTGATCGTTCCATCGTACCAACATGGGGTACCTCCTTGGTTTGGCTTGGGGCCCGGACGCTTCCGGGCACATCTCTCCTGTTTGCGGGCAGACGCCCGCGGCTCCTCGCCACTTCCGGTTTCTTCGGGCCCGAAGCCGAGGGTCTTCCTCGCTGGCTTCGGGTCTCTCGTGACCGTCCGTGGCGTTCAGTCCAAGGGTAAGAGTGGCCCCGGGGGTGTCAAGGGACGGAAGTGATCCAACCCACCTCTTCGGGCCCGAGCCGGGCTCGCGCGCGGGTGTCTTTTCGAGCCCTACGGCTTGACCGGGAAGTACCCCTCGGTGATGGCCTTGCCCTCCGGCCGGCCCCGCTCCCCGCCGGGCCCGTAGGCCGCGATGATGCCCGCGAGCTCGTCCGGCGTCTCCCGGGTGAAGGTCTTTCCGGCCTGGGCCAGGCTCTCCACGTGCAGGGTCTGAGTGGGGAAGGCGAAGGAGACGTTGAGGTCCTTCGCCAGGCGCAGGATGTCGAGGAAGATGTCGTGGCGCGCCTTCAGCTCGTCGCTCCAGCCGGGCACCGAGAGGAAGAAATAGAGCATCACCTCGAGGGCGCTCTGGCCGAAGTCCCGGAAGTGCACCTCGTAGTAGTCCTTCCGGGTGACCGGGCTGGCCTTGAGGATGGCGCGGACCCCCTCGACGAAGGCCTGCATCTGCTCGGGGCTGGTGTCGTAGGTCAGGCCCAGGGTGGCCGTCACCCGCCGGTACTTTCGCATCCCGTAGTTGTCCACGGTGGAGTCGGCCACCCGCGCATTGGGTACCGAGATCAGCGAGTTGTAGAAGGTGCGGATCCGCACCGAGCGGAAGCCCACCGACTCGACCGTCCCCTCGGTGCCCGAGGTGGCGACCCAGTCGCCGATGTGGAAGGGCCGGTCGAGGAAGATGGTCAGGGCACCGAAGAGGTTCTTCACCGTGTCCTGGGCGGCGAGGGCGAAGGCGAGACCACCGATGCCCAGGCCGGCCAGCAGGCTGCCCACGTCCACGTCCAGGTTCTGCAGAACGAAGACCACGCCGAGCGCCACGGTGAAGACCTTGAGCGAGGTGGCCACCAGGGGCACCAGCTGGTCGTCCATCTTGGTGTCGGTGGCCGCGGCCCTGGACTCGATCCAGCCCACGAAGAGATCGATGATCCGGTAGGCGGCCCAGACCAGGCTGAAGGCCGCCATGACCCGGACCGCCAGCAACGAGATGTGGGCCAGCTGCACCGGCAGGCGCAGCGCCGGCAAGAAGAGCGCCGCGGTCCCGGCCGCCGCGAGGACCCCCAGCGGCATGGCCACCTTCTGAAGCAGCCGGTCCCCCCAGCTCACCCCGATCCGCCCCATGAAGCGACGCAGCTGGGAGGTGACCACGATCACCACCAGCATCCGCACGATCAGCGCGAAGAGGATCAAGGCCAGGAGCGCCAGGAACTTCCAGAGCTGGAGGCCGAGCACGGAGTTTTTGGTCCAGGCTGGCAGCCGCTCGGCCAGCGCCCCCAGATCGAAGGTGAAGGTGGCGTCGTAGAGCTTCGGCGCCAGCCTCACCGAGGCGGAGCTCCAGAGCCACCGCTCCCCCACCCGCTCGAGCCAGAGGTCAGGCTGCTGCTGGGGGAAGAGCACGTAGCGGCTGCGGCCGGCGCTGTCCTCGTGCTCCGGGTCCTTGGGGATGAGCTCCATCTTCACGTAGAGCCCCCGGGCATCGAGGACGTCCTTGATCTGCGACGCGCGCTCGGGTCCCACCGAGCGGTCGGCCTCCCGGGAGAGGTCGAGGCAGGTGGCCGCTCGCGCCGGGTCCAGGGTGTCCGGCTGCAGCCAGGTCAGGAGGGTGGAGACGGCGGCATAAGGGGTGGCGCAGGCGCCGTGGACGGCCCGGGACTTCGGCGGAGAGACCGGGGCCGCTGCCTCGGTCGGAGCGTCGACCGGGACGGGCGCCGCGTCAGCCTCGGGCTCGGGCTCGGCGGGCGCCTCGGTCCCGGGATCCGGGGCCACGGCCTCGGTGTCCCGGGCCGCGGCCTGGGCCCGCAGCAGCGAGGGCGCACTCGCGGTCAGGAGGGCGACGAGAAGAGCGGCCAGGAGACGAGGAGAAGCCGGGACGAGGGTACGCATACTCTCGCCTCATAGTTCGGGCACCGCCCCCTCTCAAGGGATGGGGGTCCGGGGCACTACTTCAGATGCTTCCAGCTGCCGCCGACGGCTCGACCCGCGTAGGGGTCCTCGGCGGCGATGACGTACTCGGCCCGGCGGTTGCGCGCCTCGTCGGTCTCGTCGGGGGTCTCGACGGCCAGGGCCGTCTCCCCGAAGCCGCGATAGCGCATGGGCAGCTTCACGCCCCGGCGCCGGAAGAAGAGGCCGATGGCCCGGGCGCGAGCCTCGGAGAGGGCGAGGTTGAGATCGGGGGCGGCCACGGTGTCGGTGTGGCCAGCGATCCAGAGGGTCGCGTCACCCGTGGAGCCGTAGCGCCGGGCCATCGCCTGGATCTGATCGAGCACCGCCTCCAGCTTGGGGGCCTCGGCCTTCACCAGCTGGGACTTGCCCGAGGCGAAGTTCACCTCCTCGTGGGGGATGACCACCTGCCAGGGGAAGTAGGCGATGCCGTCGTGCCAGCCCGACTCGTCCTCCACCCTCAGCGCGATCTTGACGACCTCCTTCGCCTTTTCGGGCACGGTCCAGACGATCTTCAACGCCGCGGCATCCTCGTCCGCGGTGTAGCTCTGGGTGTGCTCGGTCAAGGTCTCGCCGCCGAGCCCACTCACCTTCACCGTGGCCTTCACCGGCAACCGGTCCACCCCGAACTCGAGCTCACCGCCGAGCAGGCGCTCCCGGGTGCCTCGGGCCGAGAGCTTCAGGGGACCTTCGTTGGAGGTGACGAAGGAGAGCGGCATCTCACCCTCGCCGCCGTCGGCGAAGCTCACCGCGAGGGTGCCACTCCAATCGTGCCGCCCCCGCGGGGCCTGAAGCGGGATCTTCAGCCGCGAGCCCCGGGGCACGATCTTGCGGGAGAAGCTGGCCTGCCCCCCCTGCTCGGACTTCAGCTCCACCGAGAGGCGACGCACCTTGCGTCGGATCACCAGGGTGAGGACCGGGGTCGCCTTCTTGCCCACGACTCCGTCGAGCTCCACCTCGATGTCATCGGCCCGGGCCACGCCCGGCGAGAGGAGCAGCCCCGCGGTGAGGAGAAGCAGCAGCAGTCGCAAAGAGTGTCGCAGCTTCATCGTCGCCTCCGGCGTCCACCCGAGAGCACCATCTCCGGGAGGCGTCCCTCCCCGGCGTAGCCCTCGATGGCCTCGGCCTCCACCGGGTCGCGTCCCTGGCGGTGGCACCAGCTCAAGTAATCGATCACCAGCTCGAGCACCTTGTGGAAGCCCTCGAGGTGATCGCCCTCGGCGGCGAGAAAGGACGTCGCCGTCTGGAGGGAGTCGAGGCTGGACCCCAGAGCGGAGAGCCCGACCCGCAAGGCGTCGGTGCGTCGGTCGTTGAGTGTCGAGAAGATCGTGTGGCGACGCAGGTGGACCGCCAGGTAGAGATGCCCCAGGCAGGCCAGGCCTCGGGCCTCGGGCTCGAGGGCCGCCCAGGCCCCCACCGAGCGGAGGAAGCCCTCGAGGACCTCGACGTCCTCCGCGCTGGAGAGGTCGAGCATGGCTCCGAGACGCACCACCTGCTGTCGCAGATCCTGACCGAGGGTGGCGGTGACCAGCGACCGGAGCTCGGCGCTGCGCTGGGTCTCCCGCTCGGCGGCCACCGCCGCATCGTCTTGATCGAGGTCGGGCAGGCCGGAGAAGAGAGCGAACTCGGGCGAGGGTCCGGCCTTGAACGGGAAGACCGGCACCCGCTCCCGGGGATCGGCGCGGGTCATGGCCTCTCGCACCTCGTCCCAGAGGCGGTGCAGCTCGGCGTCCCGGCCCAGAAAGTCGGGCGGCGCGTGCGGGATGGCCTCCTCGAGGGCCGGACGCAGGAGCATGAACTCGGTCTGCGCCACCGTGTCGCCGCGGCGGGCGAGGTGGAAGAGCAGGAGCACCGCCGCCACCTGGGCCGAGGGGTCCTCCGAGGAGCGCAGCGCCCCGAGATATCGCCGCCCGAGGCCTCTTCCCACTCCGGTGCGCGTCGCCCGCTCGAGGATCTCGTGGACCGGTCTCCTCGCGATCTCCTCCGGCGAGGTGTCTCCGTCGGAGGCGGCTGGAAGAGGTGGGGGTGGACGAGGCATGCTGGCCTTCGAAAATAGAGCAAAGCGGGTGCGGCTGCACGCGCCATCTGCGAGCCCGAGCCCGCCGGCTCGGGCTCGTTACCCTTGACAGATCGCGGGCTCGATTCATAGAAACCCCTCCACGGCGTCGGACGAGGTCGTGCTCGAATGCCCATCCATGGATCGGGCGACCTCCAGTGGGGCCGCCCTCTCTTTCGACCGAGGAGGCCCCCGAGGATGCAGACCCTTGGCCGCCATGCGCTGCTGGACCTGTACGGCTGCGATCCCGCCGTACTCGACGACCGTGAGTTCTTGCAGGAGGTCCTCCGTCAGACCGCCGTCGAGCTGAAATGCACCGTGGTGCAGGAGGCCTTCCACACCTTCTCGCCCCACGGCGTCAGCGGCGTGGTGGTGATCGCGGAGAGCCACCTGGCCATCCACACCTGGCCCGAACACGGCTTCGCGGCGGTGGATCTCTTCACCTGCAACGACACGACGGCCCTCTCCAGCCTGGCGGACATTCTCCAGCAGCGCTTCGGCGCCTCTCACTTCGACTACGAGGAGAAGGTGCGCGGCACGATCCCTGACGCCCGCCGCCCGGGCGCCCACGACGAACCACGCCCCTCCCCTCACCCGGTCCTGCGGCCGAACTCCGAGGCCGCTACTTGACTGCAATTCTCCAGCTGAGACGGGATGACCTCTCTCCCGATCAACGCTGGTACACCGACGCCTGGTGTGACGATGTCCTCTGGTCGATAGAGGTGCAGGAGGTCCTGCGGGACCTCCAGACTCCCTTTCAGCACCTCCGGGTGCTGCAGACCGCACGCCTGGGCCGGATCCTGGTCCTGGACCGGGCGATCCAGGTCGCCGAGGCCGACGAGGCCGGCTACCACGAGCTGCTGGTGCATCCCGGGCTCTGCCGGCAGGGCCAGCCAAAGCGCTCCGACCGCAAGGTGCTGATCATCGGCGGCGGAGACGGCGGCGCGGCGAGGGAGGCCCTGCGGCACGCGGAGGTCGTCCAGGTCGATCTGGTCGAGCTCGACCCGGAGGTCAGCCGGGCGGCGCGCGAGCT
>CAVWAE010000014.1:0-271908 GCA_963752895.1 uncultured Alphaproteobacteria bacterium | reverse complement strand
TGTTCGACTTCGAGTTTACGTATTGCTGAATGGAAGGCGGCAGGTCGAGCGCCCGCAACCCGGAAGTCGAAAGCGCGGCCCACGCCGGATGTCCGGCCGCCTGCATAGCGGCGAGACAGGTCTCGATGCCTTCGCCGACCATCAGCACGTCCGCGGCTCGGCGAGGCGGACGGCACCGCCCCGGCACGGTCCGAGCATCATCCTTGCGGGTTCGACCGGCGCCTTGCCGGCGCCGTCACGGGCGAGGAATGTGCGGTGAGGATCGCCAGCGGCGTTTCGTCGCTCGCCCCGCGTCACGAGTGCCACCATGCAGGGCCAGATACCGCCCGAGGGGTGCTTCAGCCTGCCACGGAAACGCAGCGCCGACGTTGACGGTAGATGAAGACCACGCGACGCGAGGTAAGTCGCGGCAAGAGTGTCGTCGGCGGGAACGGCTGCCTGCCAGGATTAAAGGACAGGGCGATGGCGCTCCGTTCGGCGTCATGCCAATCAGGCTTATCATTTGCGGCGGGCCGGCGGCGTGGGCTGCGCCAGCGCAAAGGCCCATTGTCGCTCCACAGGCCACGTTCCTTGAGTGCCCCGATCACGTCACCTTGGTCGCAGCCGGCATGGCAATGTACGAGAACCTGCCCGTCTGTATTCTGGACCGAAAGGCTTGGTTTGCGGTCGTCGTGGGCCGGGCATCGCGCCATCCAGCTTTGCCCGACTTTCCGCCCACCCAACGCTCTTGCGATGGTCTCAGCGGTCATTGCGCACCGCCTTCACGTTGGAAGCTGCGTGGTGCTCCACGTCCCGCAAGTCCTGGCGCTCCTACTCGACCAGGACGAGATCCCAATTCCGCCATCTTAGTGTCCCGGCCGGTTTCGATGCGGCGGGCTTCGAGCCATACGAGCAGGTCGGAGCCCTTGTAGAGAACCCTCGATCCGCTCAACGTGTATGCCGGGCCTCTGCCCTGGTGCCGCCAGGCGGCGAACGTCTGGATAGCGGCCAACTCAGCAGTTCCGGATCTTGGGGGCGGTAGTAGAATTCAGGGTCAATCTTCATTTGCCTGTACGCCTTTAGTTCGACCGCCACACACCGCAGCGGTCTCCTAGGCATATGAAACGACAAAGAAAAATCGGCCGTCAAAACCGGCGGTGACGCCGCCGATTTAATTTTCGCCGGTTTTCCAGTCAGGCGCCCTCGCTTGCGCCATTCCTTGGGGGCCAACTCATCCCAGAGAATTCGTGCTTCGTCCCGAGATAGATCGTACTCGTCGCGAAGCCATTCGATGGTCTCGACACGTTTTTTGTGGGGGGCTCCCGGTTCCCAAGTCCGCACTAGATCATCAAACGCGTTGCGCGCGTCTTTCGTTTTTGGACGTCGCTGCGGGAGCTCCGGCGGGTTTTTCGGTTTTTCGGAATTCTCTTCTGAATGACTGCTGTAGAACCACCGAAATTCGGCAGCTTCGAATCTCACGTGCTTCCACCGTCCCGCATTCCTGGCCAGCCGCTCTTCCTCATCCGAGTTGGACCGTCCTGGAACCAGCATGTCCTCTGGAAAGACTACGTCCTTTTTCGTCATGAACTGCTCAGTGCCGATCAGTACGTGAACCTGCGCGCCGTTTTCAGAGAGTGCCGTAGGCTTGGAGCCTACATTCGGCAATGGCAGCGAGTATCTCATTTCCCGCCTGAAGTCGCTGTAGCTTCGCGGCGAGACAGTTCACTAGTACAACGCAGGCGCTATCGTAGTCGGCTCCACGTTTCGCAATATTCTTGTGTGCTTGGACCGCTGAAATCGCATCGCGCAGATCAGCGTTCAAAAAAACCGCTGCGAACCAATCGTCTACGGTCTGATCCGCACGCCAACACACGGCTTGGGACAATGTGACGAAGTCCGGGGGCAGTCGGCCTGGGTCCAACTGTGAAAGGTCGGGCAGCGCCGTGGCCGGCGAAACCGGTGTCGAGCCATGCATCAACTCTGGCTTCGTCGAGCACCACGATAGACGGGTCAGACTTGCCCGGCGTTGGCTCCCCAATCCCATCCCCACGTGCCTCATAGAAGAGGTATACTAGGTCTGTATCGGGGACTTCCTCCCAGTCGGGCGCTGGAATGCGCTCGCGGGTGAAATCCGCTCCTGCGGCTTCTTCCAAAGTTTCCAGGCCACCAGCTCGCCGCATTGAAGGGCGTCCCAAAATCCGCCGAACAGTACCAATCCCCTTGCCGTTTTCGATGGCATGTTGGAGTGCCTGGGTGCGAGGGATGTCATCGGGTAGTGCTTCCATAGCACGGGCCTGGAAGTTCTTTCCCCAGGCTGCCGGGAGTGTGAACGATATAAGTTCGTCGGCACGGATCAGGCCTTCGGGGACCGTTTCGCCAATCGGTCCTATATCATCTCGGGGCCTTTGCCAAATGGACATGGATCAGTCGTCCCTGTCTCGGTCTTCCTTGCACTTGTTCAATTGCAGCGCCGTCGACGACCCCAAGCGCTCGCGGAGTTCCACCAGAGGAGCACCGGCACGTCTCGCATAGCGGTCGGCCATCGCCGTCGTCTTGTGACCGAGCATATCTCGCAACAGGTGCGTGCCAACCCCGAGCGCAGCGGCCTCCGTCATAATAGTCCGTCGAAGATCGTGAAGTCGAACACCCTGGATGCCGGCGGCACTACAGGCGGCGGCCCAGTGTCGCCGGATGGCGCTGTAGTCCATTGGCTTGTCGGAACGACGCCCGGCAATCACGTATGCTCCGATCCTTGGCGCTGCCTTCAAGAGCGCGAGGGCCGGAGAGGGGAGGGTGTGAACCCGACGACCTGTTTTGCTTGTCGGAAGGATAACGATCCCTTGTTCGAGATCGATCTCGTCCCACCGTATGTTCCGGATTTCTCCGATCCGCAGGCCGGTGATGGCCGCGAGTCGGATCGCCAAGACCGCAGAAGAGTTGAGGTCGGTGTTCTCTTCCAACCCCCGGCCGAGTGCAGAAATCTCGGACGCGGGAGAATTCCGATCACGCTCTTCCTCGCGGGCCTTCTCGATCCCCCTGGCCGGGTTCGTGTGTTGAGAGCGGTATTCCCAGTGCTCAACCTGGTTGAAGAAGGCCGAAAGCAGGGCACACACCCGGTTGCCCATCACCGGCGGCAACGGATCCAGAACCTTCTCGATATCGGCGAGGGAGACATCCATCACGCGCTTCGAACCTATATTCGGCAGAACATGCCTGGCGGCTTGGCGCCGATACTCTTTCAGGGTTCGCTCCGCAAGCCGGCCATTCGCCAGCCGCCGCTCTAGGTGCTCACCAAGGTATCGGTCCATCGCCTCGCGCATCGTCGGCAGTTCTCGTAGCGACCGACGGTCTTCAATCGGGTCCGCCCCTTGCCTAACCTGCACAAGGAGCTCCCCGGCCATGCGACGCGCATTCTCCAGGGTGATCTCGGACGCGCGGGCCAGCGTCATCAATCGTTTCCGTCCGCCGCTGCGGTAGCTGAGAACGAAAGACTTTGCCCCTGTCTTCGTGATCCTGAGCCCCCAGGCCTTTGACATCATCGTCCCACAAGATCCGGGTTCGGTCCCAGGGCTTCGCGTCGCGGATCTTCTTGTTGGTAAGTCCCAAGGCGGCCTCCCGTTGTGGTGACATAGGAAAGATCGTGTCACCATCATGTCACCAGATTACCGGAAAGGGAAGGTATTGCCATGAATGCGGGTGGTTTGAAAACACAAGGCGAACATAGTACTATGAATGGCCCGTTATCTGTCACAGTTCTCTAGGAACATGAATCCATATGATTTGTAATCAGGGGGTCGGGAGTTCGAGTCTCTCTGGGGGCACCATCACTTCGGCTCACACATTGGTTTTGCTTCATATTTTAACCATCGCTGGGAGCCGTAAACGATGTCGGAGACCATTTCGCCCACGTTCACCTTTGTGAAGGACGGGATCTTCTACTTCACGCGCCGCGTTCCGCACGAGTTGAAACGCCACTACACGTCACCTAGGATCGCCTATTCACTTCGCACGAGGTCCGCGAAAGTTGCTGAGGCGAGGGCAAGACGGGCAGCGGATCAGCTGGACGGGTACTGGTATCATCTGCGGTCACGCGATGCGGAGCTGCCAGGGAAGCACATGCTGAGACCCCAGCAGGCTGAAAGGGCAGGGGCCACAGAACAACCGCCTGCCGTCAACTCCTCATCTGTTCTATTGTCGGAGGCCATCGCGATCTACCTACGCCTCAAGGGGCAGAACCGTGCCGTCACCTTCCACCGGGCTGCTGAGAGGGCGTGTGGCTAAGTCATCGACGCCTGCGGTGACAAGCATCTGGATGCCTGTACATGGGCGGACGCAAACGCCTTCCGCGATGCGTTGATCGCTCGAGGTCTTGCAGGGAGTAGCATCACCCGAGTTTTCGCAACCGTCCGGGCGGCGTTCAACTTCGCGGCCAACGAACAGGGTCTCAGCCTGACCAACCCATTTGCCGGGGCCTACTACGACAGGTCAGCAGAGGTTTCGGATCGCACCCCGGTTCCAGCCGATGCACTTTCCACGATCAAGGCGAAGTGCAGGGAGCATGATCACGAACTGCGCTGGCTGGCAGAGTGACAGGAGGCATCCTTCTCTTCATCGACGCTAGTATTCAGCGAAAGTTGTTGTCAGCGGTCCGCCAAAACTTCTCTATAGAAGTTCGCTCCGCATTTTTGGCACCGCCAACTCGGTTGGTTACCCTCGGGTTCGACTATACAGCCACCGAAGGCCAAGTGGCCGAGATGTTTCTTTTTAAAAAGACTGTCCGAGGGTCCCGGCATGCCGTAGACGATGCTTGCGACCGTCTGCGAGCCACAATTCGGGCACTTCCGTGGCTTTCGCCTGAAACCGGCTTCTGGGCCACTTTTAGGCATGGCAATCGGAACTCACAAAGGTTGAAAGCGACAATTCAGCGTGGTGTTGGTGCTCGACACTGTCAAGCCCAATGGCGGGAAAGGCAGTTTCATAGCACAACGGTCTTGCCCGCGCCCTGACACCACGAAAACGCGAGATGCCGCCCGAAACGGCCGCTGAGGCGCGCTGCGGGAAATTTCATTGTCTGAATGGTCGGCATTCAATGGATACTCCGGCGCTCGCGAAAAAGGTGGCGCCGAGCGTCGCGGGCGAGTGTCGGGCACTTCCGCACCCGGGAGGCCCTTGTCGGGCTCTGCGCCACCTCCAGTTGCGGGATTGACCCCACCGCGCAGGCTGCGCTTGGCGTGCTAGAGCCTTGATGGGCCTGACGCGCAGTGGCAACCTGGAAGAGAGGGCGTTTTACATGGGGAATGTCGGTCTAGGCGATCGCTTGTTGGAGCGACACGCGGGAAATCGGTGTGAGCCGTGCCCCTCTGTCCGCGCTCGCCGGGTGAACCGGGCTCTTGGGGCGCCGGGCTTGTCCGCCGCGCGGTTCTGGGCTCTAGTCTTGACGTGAAACGCAAGGAGGGCGGAATGAGAGCAACTCTACTGATGGGCACGCTGGTGCTGATGGCGGCCTGCGCAGAGCAGCCAACGTACCAGAACCCGGCCCCGACGGGCGGGTCTTCCGTCGATGGCGCCAGCTACGCGCCGTCCCAGGCCTATCCGTGCAATCGGTCCGATTACCCGGCCGGACCGGCCGGGGACGCCGAGTACACCAATTGCGTGATCCAGAACTGAGGAAAAACGGCAGGGCGAGGCTGCCCAGCCGCGTCTCTCGAGTTCAGCTCGCCGCCCTGGCCTGGGCTTGCGTTCGTGCGTGTCGAGATATCGATTGCGCGCCTAGGGTGGCCGCGACCAGTGAACCGGTCGAGATTGGACTGGGCCGTAGTCAAAGGCGGCGGCGCTTGGAGAATAGCAGTGGAATGGTCCGGATAGGGCTCGATCCGGTCATCTGCGGCTTTTCCTCAGGTGACCGCTTTGCAGCGGTGAGCCGCCGTTCACGACGGAAAATTCGAAGGTCCGACGTTCAACGACGGCTTCTCCTAACACCGGACATTGGTTGAATTGGGCTCAAGGTCCGGGTTGCGGAAACTGGAGCGGTGCGAATGCGGCACGAACCGTCGCGTCGGTGATGGCGCCGCGCACCCAGCCCGCCGCGGGATGCTGGAACTTGACGATGTGTGTCGCCTGTGGCGACCCGTGCCGGCACCTCCAATTCGCGGGTCGTCGGCCTGCCTGTGTCCGGGTCCTGCGCCAGCGGGAAGCCGCCAGCGCGACATCGGGATCTGCACCCAGCCGCACGAAGACCTCGTGCGCAGCCGCTATGCGAGCCCGGCCCGCCGAGGTATCGGCAAGGGCCAGCTTCGCCTCGCCCTGTGAGTCAGCAGCCAACATCTACCGCAGGGAAAACCCATGCAACGCACTGATTTGTAATCTTTTTATGGACCGCTGGAAGGGGCGCACCCGGCTCAGATCGCGACCCCGCTCCGGACCGAAGAAATGGCTTTGGATGAGACCGATGTTTCAGATCGGTAGCGGTCGCCATTGGGCGCCAATTCACGATCACGTTCGCCGAGACGTGAGGAAGTTATAACCCCGGCGCAACGCACCGTAGAGCCACGGACTTCGGTCCATTGTGCGCAACTTCCAATGAACGTTCCGCCTGGCCCGCGACAGCGCCGTGCCCCGGTCCGGGTAGTGTGGCGCCAGCACGTTGAACGCGTCGAGCTTGTCGAGCAGCATTCTCTTGGCTCCATAGTGCGCGGTGACGCTGTTGCCGTGTATCCGGTGCACGGCATGCACCTCGTCGATGAAGCCAACCTTCCCACCCTTGGCCACAAGAAGATTCAGGAGCCAGGCCGCAGATGCGACTTCGGTCGATCGGTACCAGTGCGGAAGGTGAACCAAAGCGTCTCTGCGGATCATGGTTGCGCTTTTCGGCGTGAAATTGACGTTCAGCAGCCTGTCAATTTCCCAAAGACCGTCCCCGGTACCGGGCCGAACCGACAGTGACTGGGTGCCATCATCGGCGAGATGCTTCACCCGATGAGACGAAACGGCGCAATCCGGGTGGGCGTCCATGAAGTCAACTTGCCGCTGAAGCTTGCCGGGAGACGTCCAGTAGTCATCGCCATCCAGAAAGGCGATATACTCGCCCTGGGCGGCATCGATCGTCGCCATGACGTTCGTGAGACCGTAGTCGCCGTAGTTTCGGTCAGCCAGGATCAGCTTGACCTTGTCGGGCGCCTCGTCTCGAAGTGAGAGGAGGATATCCCGCGTCCCATCGGTGGAGGCATCGTCGCCCACGATGATCTCGCACTGGAAATCCGTCGTCTGGCCGATCGCACTCGTCACGGCCTGGCGAATGAAATCGGCCTGCTGAAACGTCACGATCGATACGGAACACTTCATCGCGTTGTGCACGGGACAAGCCTTTTCGGAAGATTGAAGTATATGCCGACCGCGACCACAACCAGATGAGCCAAGTAGATCGCGACCATCGTCAATCCAGCTCCGTCGAGGCCGTAGCGCGGGATCAGAGTGGCGCAACCGACGGCGGCCACAACGGCCACCACGCCGTACTGGGTGCAGATAGCCCAAAACTGGCGCGATGCGACCATGCCGAACTTCAGCACATCTGCCGTACTGCGAAGTACCATCGCAATGGTCGCCCAGACCAGCAAACCGGAATACGACGCGTAATCCTCGGTGTAGACCGCGGCAAGGATCGGCTCTCCGTAGAGCATGGTGATCAGAACACCCAGCGCCCCAAGCACTACGACCGTCGATGCGATGCCGAGGAGGAGGCGCAGGAACGTGGCCCGTTCTCCCGAGGCATGCAGGTGGGCAAGCCGGACCGCGACAGCCATGCCGAGCGAGTTCACCAACCTGTTGGGGGCCATCGCCATCGCGGTGATCGCGGCGAAGTATCCCAGAGCGGAGAGGTCGAGCGCCTGTTCGACGACGAGCCTCGGAAGATACACCGCAACCATCGCAAGACATGTGGCAATCGCCAGGGGGAGGGCATGCCGGCCGAGGTCGCGCAGCGCCGACCCCCGAAATTGGGGCCGAAGACTGTCCTTCGTCAGTTGCGAGAGGCGGCCGCGCGCAATTCGAAGGTCATACAACCCGAGTATCGCCAGCGCCGCGGCAAGCTGGCCGGCGACCGCGACGACGAGCGAGCCCGAAAGCCAGTAGCCCAGCGACAGCATCAGCATCGACGACGCGCCGAGCCAGGTGAGGGAACGGCCAATGAATTCCATCCGCTCCTGCGATTGGAAGAATCCGTGGATGATATCGGTCACCGACTCGGTGCACCGGATCAGCGCATACAGGGCGACGACCGCCAGTACCGCAGTCTCGCTTCCCAGCACAACGCCGAGGGAAAGCATGGCAACCAAGGCGACCGCCGTCGTGACAAGACGAAACCCGAAATAGTCGCCGAATTGGTGCCTTTCCGTCGTGTCGCTTGCATAGATTTCCTTGAGACCTGCCTTGGCGATTTCCGCGATCGACACGCCGATCGTCTGGGCGAAAGCGTATATGCCGACCGTCTGCGGATCGGACAGCTTGGCGAGGATCAGGAGCGCCAGCCACATGGAAAAGGCCGCAAACAGGCGCCCCAGGAAAATCGAGCGAAAATTCCGGGCAATTGACCTGCGACCACCGTCAACCTGGCCGTCAGTCGCCCGCGAGTGGTCAGTCATCGCTCACACTCGCATGAGCGCGGTAGGCGGGGAAAAACGTTCGGTCGCGGAGCGGTGTCGCCGAACCGTTCGGAAACGAGTTCGCGGTAGCGTTCAGGGCGCAGGATCCAGCGTCCCACGCGGAAATTGTAGCGCAGCAGGCCGAAACGGGCCTTGAAGGCGAAGAGGCTATCTTCAAATCCGCCGCGGCCGGCCCCGAGGTGCAGCAGCTCCGCACCCCTGGCGGCAGCGAGATCGGCCACCCGGTCGATCAGGACCTTCAGCGGCGACAAACGCTGATAGTCAGGATTGATACCGGTCAGATGCGCCTGCGCGATTGTGCCCGTCACAGTATAGATCATGATCGCCGCCGGCGCGCCGTCGATGTGGGCGACGGCAAGGTGCGCGTATCCCTCCAACGCTTTCCGGAAGTCGTCGAAATAGCGATCTGAATACATATAGCTCTCGGCAGCCGCATTCTTCTGCATCGTCATGCGATACATCGCGCCGAACTCGGGCAGGAACCGCCAGTCCGGATCCTCCGAGACGGTCACCCCGGCGCGTTCTGCACGCTTGATGTCCTGCCGAAGGACCTGGGGATAACTTGCCCGGCGGTGGTCCATCGTGTGCGAAAGATCCATCGCGACGCTGCGTCCCAGGTGGAGTATTTCACCCCCATCCACGGGGACCGCCCCGGTGAGCCCGTTGCAGATGTGATCGTTCATCAAGACGGGGTGAAAGCGTGTGAAGAGGGCGACAAGACCTTGATCGGACCAGGCGGATCTCATTGCCTTCCAGGCTTCCAGGACAAACGCCTCGTCGGCGAGCCCGCGCCCGGTCGGACCGGGATAGCCGTAAACGGAATACGCGTCGACGTCAGTCTCACCAACCGGCCGCACAAGGTAGGGCCATGCCATGAACCGATCTGCGTTTCCGTACGCGACCATGAAGGCCTGGCCTTCGTCGGCTCCTTCGGACAGACGATGGTATGCCGCGCGGTGGTAGACGTCATGCGGTGCGCGGTCCAGCCATTCGTCCCAAGCGGGATCGTCGGGTCTCAGCAGTTGGATCTGATCGCGCAAAATGACGGCCCCGCTATGGTAGGTCTTGGGGCCAGAGCCGCGGGAAGACCTCGGGATCAGCATAGTCCGGTGTCCCGTCTTCGCGTTTCCGGCAGAGCATGTCGTGGGGCAACGTCACCTGAATTCCGGTCGGCGCTTCAAACGGGCGATATCGATTGCCCCCGTCCTGCATGTGAACTGCCACGGCGAAACGAGCAGTCGCGGCGGCGTTCGGAGCGCTCGCGTGGATCGCACGCATGTGGTGGAAACTCATCTGTCCCTTTTTCAAAGACATGGGAACGATCAGCTCCGGCGGGATCTTCCGGCCCATCCGCGTCTCGATGCTATCGAGGTCGGGGTTGTTGAAGTCGCGCAGGTTCTCGGCCTCCGGCCAGAGGTGGCTTCCGCTGATGACCGAGAGGGTTCCGTTCTCTGCCGTGGCGTCATGGAGCGGGATCCAGGCCGTCAGCATCCGGTCGGACGTGCACGTCGACCAGTAGGAATGATCGGTGTGCCAACCTACGGCCGAAGACGGACCGGCCCCAGCTGCCGGCGGCTTGTAGATCGCCTGATCGTCGAACAGCCGGATCTCGGCGGCGCGCGCGAGCCTGGCGGCGATCGCCCCAACAATCGGAAGCATGACGAGTTCTTTGACGCCATCGTTCTGGAGCGAGCAGAACTCGTTGTTGCGCACGCCGTCGCCGTCACCCGGTTTCCAATCGCTGAACTTGGCTGGACGTGTCAGTCGCCGATCCCTCCGGCCTTGGTGATGTTCCTCGATCGCAACGCGCGTACTGTCGAGCAGATCGAGCGGGATCACCTGCTCGGAAATGTACCACCCATTCCGCTCATAGTCTGCGACATCTCCTTCGCTCGGGAGACGATCGGCGTCCAATGCCATCGCTGCCGGCACCACGGGTGCTTCACTCACGATATTCCTCCTGTCATATCGGCTTCTTTACTGTCGCGACCCGACCCCCGCGCTTCCCGATCGACACGCCGGACCTCGCGAATGACGGCAATCTCGGGTCTTTGCAGGTCTGTAACGCAGCGCGGATCGCCGGTGCCTCGCGAATGATCGACCTGATCCGAGCGGACAATATCCTGACCTGACCCTGGTTCATCGCCAGCCCGGTCGGCAAAACGATTACCCGGGCCGCAACCGCGTTCGTGACGGGCAGATTGCGCCCGGCATCAGGGTACTGGTCGGCATAGGGCTGCATACGGTGAACGCCCGGGTAGAAGTAACGGCGGGCGTTGACGTTCTCCATGCGCAGGGCGGAGACGAGTTCGTCGCGTGTCAGACTGGTCTGCGTCTCGTCGACCTCGATGACAACATACTGGTAATTGTGCGGCGCACCATATGTCCTTCGCATCAGACGGACGCCGGGTATCGATGCCAGTTCCTTCTCGTAGGTTCGGTAATTCCTTCGATTGTGCTCGGCAATGTCTGACATGGATTCAAGTGATGTGAGGCCCATTGCGGCGGAGGCCTCGTTCAGCTTTCCGTTGGTGCCGAGATGCGAGACAGTGTCCTCGTCAGAGAACCCGAAATTGACCATCAGACGAAGGCGGCCGGCGAGTTCCGAGTTCATTCGTGACGATGGCACCACCTTCGATCGAATGCACGAACTTGGTCGCATGGAAACTGAATACCTCGGCGTCTCCGGCGGTGCCGACGGATCGCCCGTCCGTCGCGCATCCGAAAGCATGCGCTGCGTCGAAAAGCAGTTTCAGTCCCGTCCGCCGCGCAAGGTCCTCGAGTGCCCGCGTTGCGCACACATTGCCCCAGAGGTGGACGCCGAGGATGCCCGTGGTCTCACTCGTGATTGCTTCTTCGACCTTCGCGACGTCGAGGCAATGGGTATCGGGGTCGATGTCGCAAAAGACCGGACGGATCCCTTGGCGCGCAAGGGCATGGACCGTCGCGACGAAGGTGAAGGATGGAACGATGACTTCGCCCCGCATTCCGAGCGCAGATATCGCCAGTTCGAGAGCAACGGTGCCATTGCAGGTGGCGATGCAATGGCGTGTACCCGCGATTTCCGCGACAGATCTCTCAAACTCGTCGTTCAGCGGGCCGTGGTTGGTCAGCCACCGGCTCGACAGCATCTGGTCGATTCGATCAAGAAAGCGCTCCCTGCACGGCATGTTCGGGCGACCCACGTGAATCGTCTCGGCGAATGCCGGCGCACCCGAACAAAGCGCCGGCAAATCCTGGAATGAGGCACCTTGCACGTAGGGGCTATCGCCCGCGACATTGCCAAGCGGATGTGCGCCAGGATGGGGCCCTGCAATGAACGGACCAGTCTTCTGCCTTGAGAATCGATTACCCAGATCCCATCCCCCCCCGAGGACCACGTGAAGAGATCCCCCCCACGAGGATCAGACAAAAAGAAAGAAGGCTGAAAAGCGACTTCTCTTCTTGTCATTCGGCGAAGTTACACATTTCTGACCGATTCGGCGAGAGTTATCGCCTCCGAGCTACGCCCCGCCGCAAGACGAGTTTCTGGCTGCGTAGGACTACTCTCTGCCCCCGCGGGCCGTTTTCGGTTCTATTCCGGTAGACCACCGCGCGGTTCCGACACGATACGCTCGCACCAGTGGGGGGCCTATTCACTGGAGTTGGAGTTCCCCGGGTTTCGTCGACGGTTATGGGCGCGGCTCGGGACCCAACAACCAGGAGCAACCGCAAACACAGCTTCCGCCGACAGCCTACGTTCACCAAACCTGTGGCAATGGCCGAAACGCGGACCATGCGGCTATTGGCGAAGGAGATGGCAACGGCGGCGCGCCGACCCGCGCCGGTGTCCCGCTCGGGCTATGCAAATGTCAGCCCCGTCGGGTGTGCCCGTCGAGACCGGAGCCACAAAGATCGCTGCGTCCTCGGCCTATTCGAGCGTGGGCAAGAACCCGGCCGGAGACAGCGCGATCTGGTCGACGTTGCCGGCATCGGCGGTAACCGGGAGGATCTGCGGTCCGGAAAGCCCCGGTGAGCGCTCGCCCTGCATGGCACGCAGCGCCAGTTCCAGGCCCAACCGACCTTGCGCGATCGGGTCGTCGAACGGGACCATTTCGACCTGGCCGTTCTTCATGCCACGCAGCACGGAGTGGCTGATGTAGGTCGCCACGAGCGCGGGGCGGTGCGCGCCTTGAGGCAACCGTCGCAGCAGCGCCATTGCGCCCTCGATCGCCGGCGCGCTGCCGATCAGGTAGTCGGCGTCCGGATGCTCGGCGAGGGCGTTTTCGACCTCGCGGAGCTGTTCGCGCAGGCCGGTGTCGGCCCGGTAGGTGGCGACGATCTCGACCGAACTGGCGGCGAGGCCCAGGGCGAGCCCGCCGTCGAGGATCGGCCCCCAGCCGGATTGGTCGGGACCGGTCACGAGCACCGCGACCTTGGGGGCGGACCGGGCTGGGTGCCGGGTTGTAAGGAATTGGCCGACCGCGACCCCCATGCCGTGCCAGTCGACCCCGATCCAGCCGGCAAGATCGGGCGCGGTCAAGGCGTTCACGAGGGCGAGCACCGGCTGCTCCCGGTTCGTTTGCGCAACCGCGTCGAGCAGGCGGGGATCGTCCGCCGAGACCGCTCCGATCAGCACCGCGTCGGTGGGCACGCGCCGGCACAGGTCCAAAAGCGCGATCTGCCGTTCGAGCCCGTGGTAGCCGCCGGATTCGTGGATCAGCACCTCGACCCCGGCCGCGCTGGCTGCCTGCTGGAGACCGTATCCGACCGAGAGCCAGTATTCGTCCTTGAAATGGGGCACGATCACGCAGACCCGGGGCGGCGGGGTTTGCGCAAGCGCAGCGCCAGAGGTGATAACCGCGAGACCAAGCGCCACGATTGCGCCGGCTCGGAGCCGGACGTACACCTTTGCAATGGCACGCGCGCGGTTCGACAAACAGCTACGAAGAAAGTCTTCACCTTCATCACCGGGCTCACGGTTGCGGTTGGGGTCATCGCCATCCTGTCCAACCGCTATCTGGTCGAGAGCCACCAGACCTTGATCCAGGACAACCTGCCGGCGGCGGCGCTCACCCGCCAGATCCAGGCCGACAGCACTTATCTCGCCACCCTCGCGGGCGCGTTCACCGATGTCGGAAACGTGGCCGATCTCACCAAGCTCACCGATGAGATGACCGCGCGCATCGCCGCGCTCGGAACCCAGGTCAGCGACCTGGCGGCGCGCGCGCCGGGGGTCGAAGGACCGGTTCCGCCAGAACTCGCGGGCTTGGAGCGCGCGGTGCAGGCCCAGGCGCAAGTGGCCCGCGCCCGGCTCGAAGCGCGCCTCGCCGTGGCCGGGCGGCTCGCGCAGGCGGGCGCACGTCTGGCGGCGCTCGAGGACATCGTGGCGCGTCAGACCGACACCGCGCGGGTCCAGGTGACGGCCAGCATTGCCGACCTTTACGATGTTGCGCCCGGGGAGCTTGCGGGGCGTCTCGACCGGCTCGCCGACGAGAGCTTCTTTGTCTACGACCGTCTCTACGAGCTGTCGCGCGCGGTGGACGCTGTCCGGGTGGGACTCGACCGGGTCGACCAAACCGGTGACGCGGGCGTGCTCGCCGATCTGCGGGCACAGGTCGGGGGCGAGATCGCGGTGGGCCTGACCCGGACCGGCTACCTGCCTTCGGCGAGCGCCCGGTCCGAGGCCGACGAGCTTTTCAACGCGGTCCGCGCGGAAATAACCGACGACGGCGCGCTTGACATCAAGGCCCGCGAACTTGCGCTTGGCAGCGAGCTTGCCGCTGCAATCGACCGGCTTCAGACCCGCACCGAAACGCTCGTGGCCTGGGCGGACGGGCTGTTTGACCGGATGCGGCGCGCCGCCGCTGACAGCCAGGCGCGCACGGCGCGGCTGAGTTGGTGGATCACCGTCGGGCTCGTGGCCACGCTTGCGGCGGCGATCGCCGCGGCGGTCATCGCCCGCCGGGTGGTGAGCCGGCGGACGGTGTCGCGGCTGACAGACATCTCGCACCACATCACGGCCCTGGCGCGCGGTGACTACGACCGGGACATCCCCGAGACCGGCGACGACGAGATCGGCCGCATGGAACGGGCGCTGCACGTGCTGCGTTTGCGGGCGGCGGAGGCGCAACGGCTACGCGAAGACCTCGAGGCTGCGGTGACCCAACGCACCCGCGATGTCGTGACCGAGATGCATGCCCACGATCGGGCCCGCGACGAGGCCGAAGCGGCCAACCGGGCGAAGTCGGAGTTCCTCGCGATGATGGGGCATGAGATCCGGACGCCGCTCAATGGGGTCGTGGGCATGTTGCGCCTGCTCGAACAGGAGGCAAACACCGACCACCAGAGGCAGCGCGCGACCGTCGCGCGTGAGAGCGCCGAAAACCTGCTGACCTTGTCAAACGACATCCTCGACTATGCCGCCACGCAGGATCACGCCCCGGTGCTCGAGCCGGTGCATTTCGATCTGCGCGACCTCATGGGGCAGCTGGCGGGGTATCTGCGCGCCAATGCGCAGGAGAAAGGACTGGCCGCGGTCGTCGACATGGCGCCGGGCGCGCCGCCGGTTCTCCACGGCGATCTGCGAAAGATCCGGCAGGTCGTGGTGAACCTCTTGTCGAACGCGGTGAAGTACACCGAGGCCGGTCAGGTGACGCTCTACCTGGACCATGCGCTCGACCCCGGTAGCGGCGCCCGGGTGCTGAGTTTTGCGGTCAGCGATACCGGGATCGGCATAGCCCCGGCGGACCAGGCGCGGATATTCGACGTCTACGTGCGCGGCGCGCGCCAGGCCGGCGACACGATCGAGGGGCTGGGGCTCGGGTTGTCGATCTGCCGACGGCTGACGGAGGCGATGGGCGGCGCGCTGACGCTGGAAAGCGCGCCCGGAGCCGGATCGCGGTTCACGCTGACCGTGCCCCTGGCCGAAGGCGACCCGGCGCAGGTGGTGCGGCCCGGCGAGGCGGCGGTCACGGCCCGGCTCGGGCGGCGGGTCCTGGTGGTGGAAGACCAGCCGGTGAACCGCATGGTCGCGCGCGGGTACCTCGACAGGCTGGGATGCACGGCGTTGGAGGCCGAGACCGGCGCCGAGGGGATTGCCCGGGCGCAGGAGGGCGTCGACTTCATCTTGATGGATCTCGACCTTCCCGACATGTCGGGCGGGGAAGCCGCCGCGGCGATACGGGCGGCGATCGCGCTGGCCCCGCCGATCGCGGCGCTGACCGCGCATCGGATCGAGGACAGTGCCGCGATGCGCGCCGAGCTCAATGTCGACCACATCCTGTACAAGCCGCTGTCGCCGCGCGCGCTGGCCGACTTGCTCGGCGTTTCAAGGGCTGTGGACGGCACCGCTCCACCGTCAGGGACCCGCGACTCCCTGGCCGCGGATATCGATGACATCGGGCCGGAAGAGACCGCCGCGATCGTCGGGACGTTTCTGGACCAGGTGGGCCCGGCGCTCGCCACGATGGAGGCCGCGCTGGCCGCGGTCGATTTCCAGGCCCTGGCGCGGCAGGCGCACCGGCTCAGGGGGGCGGCCTCGAATTTCGCGCTGACGCCATTTTGCACCCATCTGACACAGATCGAGGATGCGGCCCTTGCCGAAGGCGACGTGGCCGGGGCGGCGGCCGGGATCGCCGACACGACAGGCGCCGCGGTGCATCTGCTGCGCGCCGCGGCACGCGATCTCGGGCTTCAGCCCCCGGCCGCGCGCGGGTCGGCCAGCAAGTAGCCTTCGCCGTGGATCGTGATGATCCACTCGGGGTGCGACGGGTCGGGTTCGATCTTCTTTCGCAACCGGCCGACCAACACGTCGATGGTCCGGTTGTCGGGGGTCCAGTTGCGGTTCTGGATCAAATCGAGCAGTCGGTCGCGGCTGAGGATCACGCCCGGGTGGGCCGCGAAAGCGGCGAGCAGATCGAACTCGGCGCGGGTGAGCGCCTCCACGGTCTCGTCCTCCGCGACCAGCCGGCGCCGCGCCCGGTCGAGCCGCCATCCGCCGATGACGGGGTCCGCGGTTGCAGATTGCGCGTGAGCCTGGGCGGCACGGCAGTCGGCGACCCGGGCGGCGAGGTTCTTGATCCGGGCAAACAGCTCGCGTTTGTCAAATGGCTTGGTCACGTAGTCGTCGGCGCCGAGTTCAAGCCCGACGATCCGGTCGATCTGGTCGGTCCGGCTGGTCAAGAGGATGATGCCGACCTTGGAAACGGCCCGCTGTTCGCGGGTGATCGTGAGCCCGTCCTTGCCGCCGAGGTTGATGTCGACGAGCAGCACGTCGGCCGGGTCGCGTGCGAGGGTCTCTTCCATCGCCGCCGCGTCGGCCGCTTCGCTGACCCGGTACATCTGCTGGCGCAGCGACGCGGCGAGGCGGCGGCGGGTGACGGCGTCGTCTTCCACGATCACGATATGCTGCGACACCTCGGCCTCCCGTTGGGCACCTCTGCCTTTCACATTCTTTTACAATTTACTACAGGCCATTCATGCCTCCAGCAAGACCGGTTCACAGGTGGGGCGTAGCTTGCCCGCAGGCAATCTGCACAGGGAGTCCCCACATGACGCATCTGAACCCCACCCGCCGAGGTTTTCTCATCGGCGCCGGCGCGACCGGCATGGCCAGCATGCTCGGCAGCTCCGCACTCGCGTCGATCGACCCGAACTCGTTCGGGGGCCGCGTTTTCCACGCCAGCCACTTCGGCACCTTCGAGGCGGTCGTGCGCGACGGCAAGATCGTCGGCATCAACTCCATGATGGAGCTCGACGCCCGGCCGACCGAAATGCTGAGCCACGGCGTCCTGGATCGGACCTACGACAAATCCCGCATCGACTATCCGATGGTGCGCAAATCCTACCTCGAAGGCTGGGAAACCGGCGACACCAAGCCCGAACTGCGCGGCAAGGAAGAATACGTCCGCGTCGATTGGGACACCGCCTGGAGCCTCGCCGCCAAGGCGCTGCTCGACACCGCCGCCAACCATGGCAACGAAGCGATCTTCTCGTCGTCCTACGGCGGCTGGTCGAACGCCGGTTCGTTCCGCCCCAACGTGCTTCAGGGCCGCCTGATCAACCTGATGGGCGGCTGCACCAACACCGCCGGCGACTGGTCGGCCGGCGCCGGGCCAGGTGCTTCTGCCGCGCGTGCATCGGCGACATGGAGGTCTACTCCGGTCAGACCTCCTGGGAAGTCATCCGCGACAACACCGAAGTCTTCGTGCTGGTCGGCGCCGACCCGATCAAGAACAACCGCGTCGAATACCGCGTGGCCGATCACGGCATGTACGGCCCTTGGGAAGAGATCCGCGACGCCGGGCGTCAAGTTCATCTCGATCAACCCGCAGCGCACGGCGTCGGACAGCTACCTGAACGCCGAATGGTTGAAGATCGTCCCCAACACCGATACCGCGCTGTTCCTCGCCATGGCCTACCATGTGCTCGAGCAGGGGCTCGAAGACCGCGCCTACCTCGACAAGTACACGGTCGGGGCCGACAAGTGGATCGCCTATGTGAAGGGCGAGGACGACGGCACGCCGAAGACGCCGGCCTGGGCCGCCGAGATCACCGGCATGGACGAGGCCAAGATCAAGGAACTCGCCGAACTATTCGCCACATCGACCACCCAGATCGCGGGGTCCTGGGCCATTCAGCGCGCCCAGCATGGCGAAATGACCTATTGGGCCATCGTCAACTTCCAGGCGCTGACCGGCAAGATCGGCAAGCCCGGCGCGGGCCTCGGGTTCTCGTGGCACTACGGCAACGGCGGCATGCCGCAGGGCGGCAACCGCACGCCAGTGGGCATGAGCCAGGGGCGCAACTTCGTCACCAAGGTCGTGCCGGCCTCGCGCATCACCGAGGCGCTGGAAAATCCGGGCAAAGAGTTCTTCTACAACGGACAGACGAACACCTATCCCGACATCAAGATGATCTTCAACGCCGGCAACAACTTCATGTCGCACCAGCAGGACACCAACCGGCTGATCCGGGCGCTGGAGAAGGTCGAAACCATCGTCAGCGTCGATGTCTGGTGGACGGCGGCGACCCGCTGGGTCGACATCGTCATGCCCGCGGCCACGACGCTGGAACAGGACGACATCACCTCCGGTGGCACCTATTCCAACGACAAGGTCTACGCGATGAAGAAGGTGATCGAGCCGATCGGCGAGAGCCTGCCGGACTACGAGATCTTCGAAGGCCTCGCCGACAAGCTGGGGCTCTGGGCCCAGTTCACCGACAGCGAAGACAAGATGTACCACATCAAGCTGGCCTACGAAGCCTCTGGCGCGGCCGAGGACGCTGCCGTTCGACGAGTTCTGGGAGAAGGGCTATGCCCGGATGCCGGTGCCGCGAAGAGGCCCGCAAGTGGACCCGCCACGGCGCCTTCTACGAAGACCCCGAAGCCAACGCGCTGCACACCGATCTCGGCAAGATCGAGATGTTCTCCGACAGCATCGCGGGCCTGGAGATCGACGATTGCCCGGGCATGCCGGTCTGGATGGAAAAGCACGAATACCTCGGCAACGCCAAACCGGGTCAGTTGCACGTCGTGTCGCCGCACCCGTGGTTCCGCCTGCACAGCCAGATGGACCAGTCCGAAAGCCTGCGCGCCCTTTACAAGGTGCAAGGTCGTGAACCGGTCCGGATCAGCACCGAAGACGCCGCATCGCGTGGCATCGAGGACGGCGACCTGGTCGAGCTGTACAACGACCGCGGCACCGTGATCGCCGGGGCTGTCGTCAGCGATGACATCATGCCGGGCGTGGTCTCGATCTACGAGGGGGCCTGGCCGTCGCTCGACAGCAAGGGCCGCTGCAACTCGGGGCTGGTGAACTTCCTGACCTCGACCCAGCCGTCGTCCGGTCTGGCGCAGGCGACCACGGCCAACACCGTTCTGGTCGAGATGCGCAAATGCGAAGACCCGGAAGGTCCGAACATGGCCTATGAAAAGCCGGCCATCATCGACGACATGGAGATTGGCCGAGATCGACGAGGACATGCTGGGGCTCGACCGGCTCGAGGCGCTGACCGACGCGCTCTATGCCGACATGAGCCCGGGCGAGAAGATGTTCTTCGAACGCTGCACCGTCTGCCACGCCCCGCGCGAGGTGACGCATTACACCCAGCAACAGTGGAAGGGCATCGTGCCGTCGATGTTCGAACGCGCCGGTCTTGAAGACAGCGAACGCCAGCTCGTGATGGACTACCTCATGGCGAACGCGGCCGACGCCAAGTGAGCTGAACGGGGTGGCCGGTCCTGCACCGGCCACCCTTTCCCGATTTCCAGCCCGGACACACCGCCATGCCGTTTGACACCCAATCCGACCGGCTCGTCGACCCGTTCGGGCGCCGGATCACCTACCTTCGTCTCTCCGTCACCGACCGCTGCGATCTGCGCTGCACCTATTGCATGTCGGAACGGATGACCTTCGTGCCGAAAGCCGAGCTTCTGAGCCTCGAAGAGCTTGGCCTGTTGTCGGAGGAATTCATCCGCCGCGGCGTGACCAAGCTGCGCCTCACTGGCGGTGAACCGCTGGTGCGCCGCGACGTGATCGAGCTGTTTCGCGCCCTGTCGCGCCACCTCGACACCGGGGCGCTCGAAGAACTCACGCTCACCACCAACGGCACCCTGCTCAGCCGCTTCGCGCGCGACCTCGCCGCCTGCGGCGTGCAACGGGTCAACGTCTCGCTCGATACGCTCGACCCGGAGCGCTACCGCGCGGTGACACGGCGCGGCGACATCTCGAAAGTGCTGGCAGGTCTCGATGCGGCCCAGGCGGCCGGGCTGCGCGTCAAGCTCAACGCGGTCGCGTCGCAGGGCGCTTTCGAGGCCGAAATCGATGACCTCATCCGCTTCGCCCATGGCCGGGGCATCGACCTCAGCCTGATCGAGGAGATGCCGCTGGGGGAGACCGTTACCGGCCGCCCCGGCCGGTTCCTGCCGCTCGACAGGCTGGTGGACGACCTCGGCAAGCGCTGGACCCTTTCGCCCGACCGAAAAAGCACCGGCGGCCCGGCGCGCTACCTGCGGGTGGGCGAAACCGGCGGGCTGCTCGGCCTCATTTCTCCGCTCAGCTGCAGCTTCTGCGCAAGCTGCAATCGGTTGCGCGTGAGTGCGACCGGAAAGCTCTACCCGTGCATGGGCAACGACGGCGCCGTAGACCTGCGCGCGGCGCTCCGCCAAACACCGGAGCGGATCGGTGGGCTGATCCAGACAGCGCTCGCGCGGAAACCGCAAAATCACCTCTTCGACTCCCGCGCGTGTTCCGCGCCGGCGGTCCTGCGGCACATGTCTGTCCTCGGCGGGTGAAAGGACCTGGCGTTGCCGGGCCAGCCTGCCACGCAACACCACCGATACAAAAGCGGATGTCGTACCCGGACGCCAAGAGCGAAGGTGGCAGGCACTGGCTGACGAGCGCCCGCAGGCAGGGGCGTGTGCGAACGGCGCCGTGCCACCGTCCTATCGGGGCTCGCGGTGTGACCGTTATCGCAAGGCCGATGGCTGGACGCCGGCGCCCGACCCGGACAGCATCGCCGATGGCAGGGTCGCCCGGGTGCGGGACAATTTCGACGAGGGCCTTCTGCGCCCGGCGATGCGGGGTCGGATTGACGGGGTGTATCCGAACGTCACACCCGGTCGGCGCTGCCATGCGCTTGCGATCGGCGCACCGGCTGCGCCGGTCTTTGACGTTGATCTCCCCCAGGTCCAGGCCGCCCGGATCCTGTCGTCGATCAAACGCCCGGAGTCGATTGCGTCGGTCTCTGCGGTTTCTCGTCGAGCACGCGGCCGACATCGAGGCGTTGACAGCAACCCTCGCGGTGGAAGACGGGATTTCGCATCAGGGTGCCGATCCCGGAACCGGCCGACGGTAGGCCTGCGATAGGGCGGGCCCGGACGCGATTTCCGGGCGCATCGCCGCGCAGCGACGCGGCAGGACCGGCGCGATCCACGGCGCGGAAAGACGGCACCGCAAGACGGCGGGCGCGGTCACCCTGCGGACCGTCCACAATCCGCTCCCGGCGCAGAAACGCCTCGTCGACGACCTGCCAGCAGGCCGGGATGGGGTGCCGGGCGGAAGTGCGAAGCGGGCTTCGCAGGCCACCGGCGTGACAAACCACCCCGCAGGTCGTGTGGTCGGCTAGCGTATCCGGTTCGTGGTTTTCGGGTTGAAGAACACCGCCTTGGTCATGTTGAAGCTGACCGGGGCGAATGCGCCCAGCTCGATCTTGGCGCCGGCACGGAACCTTGCGATGACTTCCTTGCCGCCGAGCGGCGCCAGGGCGAAGGTATCGGAGCCCGCGGGTTGGCTCACCTCGACGAAGCAATCGCGCGTCTCGATCCAGGGCGAGGTGCGATCGGCGCCGTCCGGATCGGTCATCGCCTCCGGGCGGATGCCGAACACCGCCGGGCCGCCGAGGTGTTTGCGCATCTCGGGCGCATCCGGCGCGGGCAGGGTCATCCGCGAGCCGCCATGGCCGCTGATCTCGATCGCCAGCCCGGTGCCGTCCTCGACGAGAGTGCTGTCGATCAGGTTCATCGACGGCGAGCCGATGAAGTCGGCGACGAACATGTTGGCGGGATCGGTGTAGATCTCGTCTCGGCGTGCCGAGCTGCTGCAGCTCGCCCGCCTTCATCACCGCGATCCGGGTGGCCAGCGTCATCGCCTCGATCTGGTCGTGCGTGACGTAGACGATGGTGGTGCCGAGGCGCTGGTGCAGCCGCTTGATCTCGGTGCGCATGTCGACGCGCAGCTTGGCGTCGAGGTTCGACAGCGGCTCGTCGAACAGGAACACCTGCGGGTCGCGCACCAGCGCGCGGCCCATCGCGACGCGCTGGCGCTGGCCGCCGGAGAGCTGGCGCCGGCTTGCGGTCGAGCAGGTGCTCGATCTGCAGCATCTCGGCGACCTCGCTCGATCGCGCGTTCGCTGCTCGGTCTTGTCGGCACCTCGCGCATCTCCATGCCGAAGGCGATGTTGCCGCGCACGGTCATGTTCGGGTAGAGCGCATAGCTCTGGAACACCATCGCGATGTCGCGCTTCGACGGGTGCACCCCTCGACGTTTCGGTCGCCGATGCGGATCTCGCCGGAGGTGGTCTTCTCGAGCCCGGCGATGCATGTTCAGCAGCGTGGACTTGCCGCAGCCCGACGGGCCGACCAGCACCAGGAACTCGCCGTCGTCGATCTCGAGATCGATGCCTTTCAGGACCTCCACGGTCCCGAAGCTATGGGCGAGGTTTTCAATCGTCAGCGAGGCCATGGGTCTATCCCTTTACGGCGCCGGCCATCAGGCCGCGAACGAAGTATCGTCCGGAGACGATGTAGACGACGAGCGTCGGCAGGGCGGCGATGATCGCACCGGCGAAATGCACGTTGTATTCCTTCACCCCGGTCGAGGTGTTCACCAGGTTGTTGAGTGCCACCGTGATCGGGGTCGAGGTGTAGCTCGAGAACGAGGCGCCGAACAGGAAGTCGTTCCAGATGTTGGTGAACTGCCAGATGATCGTGACGACGATGATCGGGCCGGAGCTCGGCAGCAGGATGCGCCGGAACACCTGGAAAAACCCGGCCCCGTCGATCTGCGCCGCCCGCACCAGTTCGGTCGGGAACGCCGCGTAGTAGTTGCGGAAGAACAGCGTGGTGAATCCGAGCCCGTGGGCCGTGTGGACCATGATCAGCCCGCCGAGCGTGCCGGCCAGCCCGCGCATGCCGAGAATGCGGGCCATCGGGATCAGCACGATCTGGAAGGGGATGAAGCAGGCCAGCAGCATCGCCCCGAAGATGAGGTTCACGCCGGGGAATTCCCACTTCGTCATGACATAGCCATTGAGCGCGCCCAGTATGGTCGAGAGCAGCACCGCCGGGACGACCATGATGATCGAGTTGAGGAAATAGGGCTTGAGCCCGGTCGCCTCGACCCCGATCTGGGTTTTCGACCAGGCCTGGCGCCAGGGCTCGAAGGTGATGACGGACGGCGGGGCCAGCATGCCGCCGCCGCGGATCTCATCGAGGGTCTTGAGAGAGTTTGAGACCATCACCCAGAGCGGCAACAGGTAGTAAATCACGAAGAAAATCAGCACCGTGTAGATCAGCACCCGGGTCAGGCGCGAGGCGCGGATCGCATTGTCCTGGTTGGGAAGGCTCATTTCTGTCTCTCTCCATGCCGGATCTCGCAGTAGAGTTAGGGCACGACAATCGAGAACACCATGATCAGCATGATGATCGCCGAGCTTGCGCCGACGCCCGTCTGGTTGCGGGTGAAGGTGTAGGAATACATGAAGGTCGCGGGCACCTCGGTGGCGCGGCCGGGTCCGCCGCCGGTCATCGCGACGACGAGGTCATAGGATTTGATCGCGAGGTGGGTCGGCACCACGAAGGCCGACAGGAACGCCGGGCGCATCATCGGAATGATGATCCGCCGGTAGATCGGGACGCCCGAAGCGCCGTCGACCTGGGCGGCGTTGATGATCTCGTTGTCGACCCCGCGCAGGCCGGCCAGAAACATTGCCATCACGTAGCCCGACGATTGCCAGATCGCGGCGATGACAATGGTGTTGATCGCGAAGTCGCGGTCCTCGATCCAGCGGAACTCGAAGCGTTCCCAGCCCCACTGCTGCATGGTGTTTTCCAGCCCGATGCCCGGGTCGTGGACCCATTTCCAGGCGACGCCGGTGACGATGAACGAGATCGCCATCGGGTAGAGATAGACCGTGCGGATGAAGCCTTCGTTGCGGATCTGCTGGTCGAGCAGGATCGCGAGGAACAACCCCGGCACCGAGGAAATCACGATGTAGAGCACGCCGAAAATGGCGAGGTTGGTGAGCGCGATGTGTGAATGGGTCGGGCCGAACAGCTTGGTGTAGTTGGCAAGACCGATGAAATCGTTGTTGGGCAGCATCCGCGAGTCCGTCATCGACAGCCATCCGGTGTAGAGGATCAAACCGGAGACGAAGACGAGGACGACCGCGGAGCTGGGCGCGAGCACGAGGCGTGGCACCCATTCTTGAAGTTGTTCTTTCATGAAACCATCCCGGGTTCGGTCGCGGCTGGCAAACCGGGGCCTGCCAGCCGAAATCGGGGCGCGCGCGCGATACCGTCACGCGCCCTTCGGAGGGTCTTACTTCGCGGCCTCGACGGCGGAGACAAGTTATTCCGCCGCCTCTTCAGCGGTGTATTCACCGTTCAAAGACGCGGTGACGACGTCGAAGATTGCGCTCTTGATGTTCGATCCGGCGCCGTGGCCATGCGCCATCGACCCCTGAAGCGTGCCATCGGCGGCGGGTTCGGCAAGGTCTGCCATGCCTTTCTGGCCGCACATGTCGAACTCGGTGTCGGGAATGTCGGTCCGTGCCGGCACCGACCCTTTCACGAGGTTGAACGCAACCTGGAAGCTCGGGCTCATGACGGCCGTGGCCATCATCATCTGGGCTTCACGCTGCTCGTCCGAGACGGCGAACATGGCGAATTGTTCGGCGTCGAACAGCCCGTGGCCCTGCGGGCCAGGGAAACGGATGCACAGGACGTCTTCGCCCG
Organism: uncultured Alphaproteobacteria bacterium; assembly: GCA_963752895.1. Classification (GTDB taxonomy): domain Bacteria; phylum Pseudomonadota; class Alphaproteobacteria; order Rhodobacterales; family Rhodobacteraceae; genus CAVWAE01. Next base: position 246,774 of record CAVWAE010000014.1, on the reverse strand, counting down.
GCACCTGCTCGGCCGTCTACGAATTCGCCCTTGGCCCAGTCGCCCATGGCCTGCATGCCGGCTTTGCCGTTGATGACCATCGCCGAGGCGAGGTTCCAGTCGCGGCCCGAGAAGTTCTCGTCGAAATAGCCGCGCAGGACTTCCATGCGCGCGAAGGCTTCGACCATCATCTCGCTGCCCAGCGCTTCGGGATCCTGCTCGATGATCGCCTTGTGATAGAAATCGGCGCCGAGGCCGAGCACCACGGAATTGAAAACCGTGCCGTCCTGCCAGGCCTGTCCGCCATGCGCGAGCGGTGCGATGCCGTTGGCCTTCGTCGCGTCGAGAACGGCGATCAGCTCTTCCCAGGTCCCGGGGGCTTCGCCGACGGCCGCGTCGAGCGCCGCCTTGTTGATCCACATCCAGTTGGTCGAGCGCACGTTGACCGGGGCGGCAATCCACTTGCCGTCATGTCTCGAGAACTCCTGCAGCGCCAGCGGGACAACCGCGTCCCAGCCTTCCGCCTCGGCCACCGAGCCCAGATCGCCCTGGAAGCCCTCGGCGGCCCAGTCCTTGATGTCGAACCCGAGCATCTGCAGGGCGGCGGGCGGGTTGCCCGAGGTCACGCGCGCGCAGCACGGTCATGGCCTCGACACCGGAGCCACCGGCCACCGGCATGTCCTGCCAGGTGACACCTTTGCCTTCAAGATCTTCCTTGAGGACGTTCAGAGCCGCGGCCTCAGCCCGAAGTCCACCAGTGAAGCACTTCCACCTCGGCGGCCATCGCCATCGAGGCGGCGGAACACAGCACTGCGGCCGACGCGGTTGTGCGAAGAGCAAGCTTGAGTTTCATGGATTCCTCCCATTGAAACACTTGGCAAAATTGCTGATTTATAACGTTTCAAATGCTACGCCCAGTTAACAGAATTAGCGTAAACATCATTTTCTATTAGGTTTTCCGCGTTGGTGTGGCAGAGCTCAGTACCAAGATGGGACGTGATTTATATCGATTGCACTTTCAGAGCGGGTCAAAGACGTTGGCATGAAAAACCGCGTTTCACGACCCCCCGACCCATCCGAGGCCGGCAACCGCCCGACGCTGAAGGCGGTCGCGGAGATCACCGGCCTGACGGTGACGACGGTGTCGCGCGCGCTCGCGAACGACCCGAAAATCGCCGAAGCCACGCGCCAGCGGGGGGCCGAAGCGGCCAAGGTGATCGGGTATGAGCCGAACCGCGCCGCACGGAGTCGGCGCACCGGCAAGACCCTGGTCATCAATCTCCTGCTCGATCCGCATTTCGAGGTTTTTGGGTTCGGCAACGCGATGCTGGTGGCGGCGACCAAGGCGCTGGAGCGCAGTGGCTACAACCTCGTCGTGACGCCGCATTTCAACGACGTCGATCCGCTCGTTCCGATCCAGAGCATCGTGACCAACCGATTGGCGGACGGTGTTCTTTTTCCCGGACCAGCCCGTTCGACGAATGCGTGCGCTTCCTGCTCGAACAGAGGTTCCCTTTCGTCAGCTACGGCCGCACGGAGTTCACCGAGCCGCATTCCTGGGTCGACTACGACAACGAAGAATTCGCCGACCAGGCGGCCATCCGACTGGCCGACAAGGGCAACAAGAACATCTGCGTGATCCTGCCGCCCAACTCCCAGGCGTTCCGGCAGCACCTGAGGTACGGCGTCATGCGGGCCGTGCGTGAAACCGACGTCGACCATCATATCCCGACCACCGTCACGCTCAACTCGTCGATGGACGAGATCAACGCGTGGGCGCGTACCCTGGCCACGTCGGCACAGCGCGCCGACGGCTTCATCTGTCTTGGAGAAGCGTCCTACCTGGCCATTCGCAATGCGTTCGGGTCGCACGGGTTGCGGGTCGGCCGGGACCACGATGCGGTGGTCAAGTCGATCTCGGGCATCCTTGCGCAGATCGACCCCGACACGGATACGATCCACGAAGGTGTCGAGGAGGCGGGTCGGCGGATGGCGTCGCAGTTGGTCGCCATTCTGTCCGACGATCTGCCGTCCCCGCCGCAATACCTGCAAGCGCCGGAAACGCATTTCCACGATTGAGGCGGGTCCTCGTGCGGCCAGGCGTGACCCTGGGCGCGGACGCGCGCCGGGATTGATAGAGCGGGCGACTGCGGCCGTGTGGCCGTCCCCGAGGAGCCGGGCAGAGCCGTGCCTGTCCGATCCCGCGCGGGCGGAACCCGCAATGTCCGCGCCGGCCAAGTGGTGCGGCGGCAGGGCAAGTGACGGGACGTTTCAGCCCGCCGCGGCCGGTCCGGACGGCGTTCGGCGGCAGCGCAAGGGGGCGGGACTGCGCGGTCGTGACCGGCGGCGACTACCCGAAGGCGAGGAACGCCTTGAGCAGGTCTTCCCGGTTCAGCATGCCCACCAGAAGCCCATGGCGGGTGACCGGGTAGGCGCGGAACGGCTTGTCGATGAAAGCCTCGGCCGCGGTGACGAAGTCGGTATCGACGTTGAGCGTGTCGACTTCCCGCGAGTAATGCTCTTCGACCGTCCCGCTCCATTGCCGGTAGTAGCTGGCGTTCAGGGCCGAGCGGAAGCAGTCCTTCTGCGACATGATCCCGACGAGCGCGCCCTTGTCGTCGACCACGGGCATTGCGGCCCAGCCGGTGTCGACGAACAGCGCGACGGCCTCGCGGATCGGGGTGTGCAGGCGCAGGGACGGGAACTCGGTCTGCATCACGCTGTCGACACGTTTCTCAGCCATCGGTCTCCTCCCTGGTCGCAGCGGTTTTGCGCGGGCAGCCACCGCAGCTCCCGCCGCCGACGCAGGCGAGCCCGCCGCATGAGCCCTGGGGCGGGCGCCCCGTCAGCACCAGGCCTGCCGCCAGTCCGAGAAAGGCGAGGAGGAAAATCCCGAGGGCGAATACGAATTCCATGCGGTCACCTTACGCCAGATGCCGGTCGAACGCACCTGTCGTCGCCCGGGCGAGGCCGTCGCCGTCGCGCAGCAGGAACAGGGCCGAAAGCCGGTGACGGCGTGCGAGCGCCGGACCGGCGCTGGCACCCGCCGCCATCAGCGCGGTGGCCCAGCCGTCGGCCTGCATCGCGCTGGCGGCGATCACCGAGACGGAGGCGATGGACCCGGTGACCGGTTGCCCGGTCCCGGGCGCGATGATGTGGCTGTAGCGGCGGTCGCCCAGCGTATAGCCGTTTTCGCGGTCGCCGGAGGTGGCGATGGCGACCCCGTCCAGCGCCAGCACCTCGGCCATGCCGGTGGCGCCGGGGCGCGGGTCTTCCACGCCGACGTGCCAGGGGCGCCCCGAAGGGTGCTGCCCGGCGGCGACGGCCTCGCCGCCGAGATCGACGAAGAAGGCCTCATGCCCGGCGGCGCGGGCGAGCGCCGCGAGCCCGTCGAGCGCATAGCCCTTGGCGATGCCGCAGAGATCGAGCGTCAGGCTGGCGTCGGTCTTGACGAGCGCGCCGGGCGCGAGGTCGAGGCCGGACCAATTGGCGTGCGGATCGCCCACGATCGGGCCGAAGCCCCAGCGCGCGACCAGCGGTCCTACGGTCGGGTCGAAACGCCCGTCGCTGGCGGCGGCGAGTTCAAGCGCGGCGCGGGTTACATGGAGGAGTTCCGCAGGGGCGGCGCAGGCGCCGGCGCCGGCTGTGTTGAACCGGGTGAGGTCGCTGTCGGCCCGGTAGGGCGACATCTGCCGGTCCACCGTATCGAGCAGCGCCCGCACGTCGTCACCCAACGCCGCGGCTCCGGCACCGGCGGGCAGGCTGATGCGCCAGCCGGTCCCGAAGGCGCTGCCGGCGATGCTTTCAAGCGCCGAAGCGCCGCTGGCAAGGGCAGGGGCCGCGAGCGCAGTGGCCGCGGTAGCGGCGCAGGCGTGGCCGAGGAAGGCGCGGCGTGTGAGGGGCGTGAGCTTGTCGACTGTCATGGGTCAGATCCCGAAATCGTCGTTGAAGATGGTGTGGCGCTCGACGCCGAGCTGGTCGAGCATGCGGAGCACCGCCGAGATCATCACCGGCGGGCCGCAGAGGTAATATTCGCAATCCTCGGGCGCGGGATGGCGCTTCATGTGGGTGCGCACGATCTGGTGGATGAACCCGGTCTCGCCGGTCCAGCGGTCGCCCGGGGCCGGGTCGGAGAGCGCCGGGGTCCAGGTGAAGTTGGCGTGCTGCGCGGCGATGGCGTCGAACTCGTCGGTGTAGAACAGATCGGCCACGGTCCGCGCCCCGTAGAAATAGGACATCTGCCGGGTCGTGCCCTTGCCGATCTGCTCGTGGATCATCGCACGCAGCGGCGCCATGCCGACGCCGCCGCCGATGAACACCATGTCGGCCTGGCTGTTCTGGACGTGGAAGTCGCCGAACGGGCCGGAGACACCGACCGTGTCGCCGGGTGTGAGCGAGAACAGGTAGGAAGACACCACGCCGGGCGGAATATCCTGTTCGCGGCCTGCGGGCGGCACCGCGAGGCGGATGTTGAAGACGACCCGGCCTTGCGCGGCGTCCTCGGGCCGGCAGGCGACCGAATAGGCCCGGGTCACGGTGCGCGCGGAGGTGGCCGTGAGCGTGTCCCAACCGGCGATCCGCCAGGCTTCTTCGAACCCGTCGGGCACGTCGATGTCGTTGAAATCCACCGCATAGGGCGGTGCTGTGACTTGCATGAACCCGCCGGCGCGATACTTGAAATCATGCGCCTGGGGCAATTCGAACACCAGCTCGCGAATGAGCGGCGCCATCATCCGGTTGGAGACCAGCCGTGCCTGGACGGTTTCGGCATCGAGCGCGTCTCCGGGCACGTCGACGTCGACGGCACCGCGCAGGGTCGTCTGGCAGGCGAGCCGCATATGCGCCCGGCGTTCGGCGGCCGAGAGCAGGCCCTTCTCTGTGGCGATCGCCTCGCCGCCGCCGGGGCCGGTGACGGTGACCCGGCAGAGCCCACAGGTGCCGCTGCCGCCGCAGCCGGCCGGGATGCCGATGCCGGCGCCGTGCAGCACCTCGAGCAGCTTGTCGCCGCGCTTGGCCTCGATGGTGGTGGCCTCGTTGACGGTGACTGTGAGCGCGCCCTCGGGCACCAGCTGGCGGCGGGCGACCAGCAGCCCGACGGTGAGCGCGAGTACGATCAGGATGATTACGGCGCTGCCGACGAATATCTCGGTCATTGCGCCACCATCTGGGCGAAGGCCGAAAAGCCGAGCGACATCAGGCCGGTGAGCAGGAAGGTGATGCCGAGGCCGCGCAGGCCGGCCGGAAGGTCGGCATAGGCCAGCCGTACGCGGATCGCCGAGAGGATGACGACGGCGAGCGCGAAGCCTGCGCCGCTGCCGAGGCCGAAGGCGATGGACTCGGTGAAACCGAGGTGGCGCTCGACCATGAAGAGCGAGCCGGCAAGGATCGCGCAATGCACGGTGAGCAGCGGCAGAAACACCCCGAAGGCGGCGTAGATCGTCGGGAAGAACCGGTCGATCACCATCTCGGTGAGCTGCACCGTCGCGGCGATCACGCCGATGAAGGCGAGCAGCGACAGATAGGAGAGGTCGAGATCGGGAAAGCCCGCCCAGGCCAGCGCGCCGGGGGCGAGCACGCCGGTGTAGATGAGCTGGTTGAGCGGCACGGTGAAGCCCATCGCGGCGATCACGGCGATACCGAGGCCCACCGCCGTGCCGGGGCGTTTCGAGAGCGCAAGGAAGGTGCAGAGCCCCAGAAACAGCGTGAGCGGCATGTTGTCGACGAACATGGCGTTGAGGAAGATGCCGAGAAAGTCGGTCATTGGTGCGCCTCTTCCACCTCCGGGGCCGCGAACTCGGGCGGCTCCGCTTGTTCGGTGTGGAAACTGCGCACCGCCCAGACCAACCCGCCCAGCATGAAGAAGGCGCTGGGGGCCAGCAACATCAGGTTGAACGGAGTGAACCAGCCGCCCGCATCGATCGTGGGCAGCACCTCGTAACCGAACAGCTTGCCGCGTCCGAAGAGCTCGCGCAGCCCCCCGATCACCACCAGCACCAGCGAATAGCCGAGCCCGTTGCCGAGCGCGTCGACCATCGAGGGCAACGGCGCATTGTTGCGCGCGAAGCTCTCGGTGCGCCCGAGCACCAGGCAATTGGTGGTGATGAGGCTGACGAAGACCGACAGCCGCTGGCTGATGTCGAAGAAATAGGCCTGCAACAGCTGGTCGATGATGATGACCAACGAGGCGACGACGGTGATCTGCACGATCAGCCGGATGGTGCCGGGGATAATCTTGCGCATCGCGCTGATGACGCCGGCAGCCCCCACCAGCACCACGGTGAGCGAGGCCGACATGGTCAGCGCGGTGTCGAGCGAGGTGGTGACCGCGAGCGCCGAGCAGATGCCGAGGATCTGCAGCGTGATCGGGTTCTGCCGGATCAGCGGATCGGTGAGGATCGACCAATAGCGGGCGCGGCTGGCCATCTCAGAACTCCCCGCGGGCGATGGCGTCGAGCAGCTTCCCGTAGCCGTCGGGACCCATCCAGAACCGCACGATCCGCTGGATCGCGTTCGAGGTGCGGGTCGCGCCGGTGATGCCGTCGACCTCGTACTCGGAGGTTGCGTGCCCCCGCGCGACGGCGAAGCGCATGGTGCCGCTGTCGTCGCGCAGGCTCTTGCCGGCGAAGCTCGCCTGCCACGAAGGTTCCTCGATCCGCGCGCCAAGCCCGGGCGTCTCGACCTGGTTCGTGACGGTGAGACCGGCGACGGTATTCATGTCGCCGTGCAGCGCGAGCATCGCCTCGATCACGCCGCCATGGCCGACACCGTAGACCGGCAGCACGACCAGCGAGATCTCGTCGCCGCTGCGCAGGAAGAACACCTGGGCGAGATCCGGCCGGGTGCCGATCGAGGCGAGGTCCTGCTCGGTGGTGAGCGCGCTCCAGTTGCCCGAATCCTCGAGCGCTGTCGGCAGGCCTTCGGGCGCGATCTCGCTGGCCGCGGCCTTCTCAAGATCGACCACGACGGTCGAGAGCGCGCCGCCTTCGGCCGCCGCCAGCACCTCCGACATGCCCGGGATCGCCGAGATCAGCGCCTCGAGCCGCATCTGCTGTTCGGCAGCCCGGTTGGCCGCCTGGATCGGCCGCAGGTACACGGTGGCGCCGGTCACCAGGAGCGCACAGATCGCCGAGACCAGGAAAGCCACCAGCAGCGTCTTGGGCCGGCTGTCGATCGGCAGGGCGAGGAAGCGTTTCCACGGGGTGATGGGGGAGATCTCAGTCAAGACGACGTCTCCGTATGGCCAGCCAAAGGGCGATTGCGATTTCGTCGAGAACAGGCGCGGCGAGCGACGCAAGCAGCGCCGAGGAGACGACGATCTGCACCGCCGCCGCCTCGCTCCACCAGGTGAGGAACATCGCCGCGAGTCCGCCGTAGAGCGCGCCGTTCATCCAGCGTCCGAGCTTGGTGGTGGCGCTCGTCACCGGGTCGCAGACCAGAAGCACAAGCCCCACGAGCAAGGCCGGATAGCTGTTCGACAGATCGAGCCCGGCCCACCAGAACAGGCCGAGCGCGAGTGCCGCGCCGAGCATGATCCGAAGCGACATGACGCCCGTCACCGCCCCGATCAGCGCCACCGGGATCGCCGCCCAGCCCACCGGCACGATGATGTCGGGCCAGGGCGCGCCGGGGAAACCGAAGCCGAGAAACGCGAGCGTGACCGTCGCCGGGTTGAGCACGTTGCGGCCCCAGCCGCCAAAGACCAGTTCCGCGATCACCACCCCGAAACTGGTGCCGATGAGCAGCGGCACGACGCCGAGGTCCTGTTGCGCGAGCACCGCGAGCGCCAGCGCGGTGACGACCCCGGCCCAGGACGGGGGTTGGGCGCGGGCAAGCATGAAGATCACGTGCCAGAAGCCTGCAACCACGAGGAAAAAGACCAGTCGGCCAACCGCATCAACGCCGCCGTGATGGATCCAGACCGCGGCCAGCGGGAACACCGCGACCAGCCACATCAACGCCACCGTCTCCCGGTCCCAGAGCCCGCGGATCATATCGCGTCCCCCGCCGCTTCTTCGGTCGCGACCGTGTCGAGCATCGCCGCCAGCAGCGCCCGGATGCCGGGCTCGGACCGGGTCACGTAGTCGGCGAGCGCCAGGTCTTCTTCGAGCAGAGACAGCCCGCCGAGCCGGGCGAAGGTTTCGGTGTCGCCGGCGGCGAGCGCGCGCAGGAACGGCATCGCCGGCAGCGCGCCGCCAAGCGCCTGGTCGAGCGCCGCGGTGGGGATCAGCGGTTTCGGGCGCGAGGCGCGCGCCAGGGCCGCCTGGAACCAGTGCGGCCGGTCCGGCCGGTGCGGAGTTTCGATCACCGTCGTCTGCCGGTCGCGCCCGCCGAGCCAATGCGCCTCGCGCCCGTCGAGCGCGGACCCGGTCCAGACCTCGTGCGGACCCGGGCGGACCAGCCCGTGGCAGAGCTGCTTGAGGTCGGCGCCGGGCTGGCACCGCAGGGTGCGGGCCTCGCGCAGCGCGGGCCCGACGACGGAAACGAGGCGGGTTTCGGCAACCAGCCCGGTGGCCAGCAAGGCGCCGATCGCGGCGACGTCTTCGAGGTGAATGTCCCAGACCGGCTTGCCCACGAGCGCCGGCCGGTGGCGATGGATCTGCGGCCCGGCAAGGCCATGCGGGTGGGTGCGGGGCACGGTGACGGTCTTGACCCGGTCCGGCATCGCGCCCGCGTCGATCGGCGGCGCGCCCTTGTCGAGGCAGAGAAACACCGTGCCCGCGGTGAGCCGCGTGAGCGCGGCGAGCCCGCGCGCAACCGCGTCCTCCTGGCCCGCGACGGCGGCGCGCGGGCTGGGCGCGAGCGGCCGCGTGTCGATCCCCATGGCGAAGATCGCGGCGGGCGCGTCGCCGGGCAGGGGCACCCGCCCGAACGGCCGCGACCGGAACGCGCGCCAGAGGCCCGACCCGAGCAGGAGGTTGCGCAGGGCCTCCGGGTCGTCGGCGCGGTCCGCCGCGGCGGTGTCCCAGCTGTAACGCCCGGCGTCGGGTTCGTGGAAGAACAGGATCGAGGACAGCCTGTGGCCCGGTCCGAGCCGCAGCGAGGCGACACGCCCGGGCATCGGCGCGGTGACCTGGAAGGCCGGGTTGCGGCGCGATGCGAGCACCGGCGCGCCCTGCGCGACCAGCGCCCCTTCCTCGACCAGCGGCTCGACCCGGAAATCCTCCTTCAACTGCGCGGTGAGCGCCGCTTCCTCGGTGACCAGCGTCGCCGGGGTTCCCGTGCCGGGGCGCGGCGACGCAACCCTGACGTTCAACCCGTCGCTGAAGACGCCCAGGATCGTCACATGCGGCTCCCATGTTGGTTTCAAGATTCCATTTGCGGCATCTTGCCGCACTCAGCGGGAATTGCTACCGTTGAAAGGAGATTTTTTCCGACCAACCGCAAGGAGGCCCCCATGGTGGCGCCAAGTTATCCGATGAAAATCAAAGCGATGGTTGTGGCCGCGGCACTCGCCCTTGGGTTGAGCGGGGGCGCTGCCTCCGCGCAGGTGGAAATGTCCGGCCCCGAGATTGGAGAAGGCGTCGAGAACGGCCAGCCGATTTTCGTCATGCCCCGCTCCGGGCCGTTCACCCCGCAAACCGTCGCCATCCCCAATGCCCGGATCATCGCGAGCTGGTCGGGGTCCGGGCACGCGGATGCTTCGGCCGAAGCGTTCCGTCACTGGGATGAAGACGGTGCGATCGACGAGGAATGCGCGATCTGTCACTCGAGCATCGGATTTCGAGATTTCCACGGCCTCGACGGCAGCGAGCCGGGGGTGCCGGAGAACCCGGTGCAGATCGGCGGCGTCGTCGATTGCGAAACCTGCCACAGCCCGAATCTCGGCATGGTCACCGAACTCACCCTGGCGTCCGGCGTGGTCCATCCCGTCCAGGGCGTCGAGGCGGCTTGCGTGACCTGCCACGGTGGCCGCCAGGCCGGCACCAATGTCGCCCAGGCGACCGCCGACATGGCCGAAGACGAGCCGAACGCGGAACTGCGCTTCCTCAACCCGCATTACTTCCTCGGCGCGGCGATGAACCTCGGCGGCTACGGCGGGCTCGGTTACGAGTACCCCGGCAAGAGCTATTCCGGCCGGTTCCTGCACGCCAAGCCGGTGGCGACGTGCAATTCCTGCCACGACCCGCACAGCCTCAAGATTGCCGAGGAAACCTGCCTGACCTGCCATTTCAACGGCGACCCGGAAGACATCCGCATCGCCCGCGTGAGCTATGACGGCAGCGGCGACACCACCAAGGGCATCCATGACGACATCGTCGCCAACGGCGACCGGTTGCTCGCCATGATCAAGTCCTACGCCGCCGACGTGGTCGGCACGCCGATGGTCTACGTCGGCGACCGCTACCCGTACTTTTTCACCGACGCGAATGGCGACGGGATTGGCGACGAGGCGGACGGCAAATCGATCGCCTACAACGCCTGGACCCCGCGCTTGCTGAAGGCGACGTTCAACTGGAAAGCGGTGTCCGCTGACCCCGGCGCCTTCGCCCACAACGCGCCATATGCGTTGGAACTGCTCTACGACGCGATGGCTGACCTGTCGGGCCCGCTCGGGATCGACATGGACGAGACCGGGGTGCTGCGCTGACGCGCCTCCCGACCTGACACGATGAGTGCCGCCCGCAGGAAACCGCGGGCGGTATGCGTTTGGAAGGGGTCTTGCCATCACATCTGGCGGGGCAGGGCCGGGGGGTCGTCGCATCCACCGCGGCCCCGGGCTGGTTTCGGACAGCGGCGCGGCCGCATTTCGCCCGCCGTGCGATGCGCCCGTCGCCGGCACGACCCCGTGTCCAGGCACGGCGGCCCGCGATCCGAGCCGTCAGCGAACGGGCTGGAGGGTGGGAAGTGGCGCAGCCCCGGGCGCCGGAGCGACACGGGCCCGAAACGTTGTTGACAGACTCGCGCGCATTTTATTACCTACCGGTAGGTAAGGAGGAGGACCTTTCATGAAATCGTCAATCAAATACGTGTCTGCGGCGGTGCTCGGTGCGGCGCTCGCGACGGCCGGGACCATCGCGACAGCCCAGGACTGGCAGCCGGACCGGCCGATCAACATCATCGTGCCGTGGTCTGCCGGGGGCTCGACCGACCAGGTCACCCGCGTGGTCGCACCGCTGCTGGAAGAAGCGCTCGGCACGCCGATCGTGGTCGTGAACCAGCCCGGCGCGTCCGGCTCCATCGGCACCGCAGCCGCGCTCGACGCGCCGCGCGATGGCTACACCTGGACGGCGAACGCGATCGCCAACAACGCCACCTATTCGGTGACCGGGCTGATCGAGAACACCTCGATCGAGGATTATCACATCTACCTGCACGTCGCGAACGTGCCCGTCGTCAGCGTCAACGCCGACGCGCCCTATGCCGATTTCCCGGCCTTGCTGGAAGCGATGAAGACCGAGCGGGTCACCGTCGGCACCGCCGGGGTGAACTCCTCGGGCGGCATGGCGCTGGCCGCGATCAAGGAAGCCTCGGGCGGGGAACTCGCCGCGGAAATGGTCGCCTATGACGGCGGTAACCCGGCCGTCATCGCCGCCGCCAGCGGTGAAGTCATGGCGACAACTCAGCTTGCCGTGGAACAGACCGAGATGATCAAGGCCGGCCGTCTGCGCGCGCTTGCGGTTCTTTCGGACACGCCGTTGATGGTCGAAGGCATCGATCCGGTACCGCCGATCACCGACTTCATGCCCGACTTCCCGGTGGCGGCCGACTATTTCGGCGTGTTCATCCCGGTCGGCGCGCCGCAGGAGGTGTACGACACCGTCGACAAGGTCTGGGCCGACGTGATCATGACGTCGCCCGAGCTCCAGGCCTATGCCACCGAGCGCGGCGCGGTGTTCGCGCCGTCCTACGGCGATGATGCGCTCGCGGCCGCGATGCCGGTGGTGATCGCGGAAGCCTGCGCGCGGGTGACCCGCGGCGAGGCGGTCGTCGATCCGTCCGAGATCGGCATCACCTGCGCGGCGGAATAAGGTTCCTCCCGAGAAGGGGCGGGGGCGTTCGCGCCCTTGCCCCGCCCGCCGCCCGCGCACGACCGACAACCCACCAAAGTCACGACGGAGTTTCCGATGCGACTCGATTCCGCGCGCGCCGATCAGGTCACCGCGCTGGTGTTCTTCGTTCTTGGCGTGGCCATGGCCGCAGGCGGTTTCACGATGGACCGGCTGGAGGTGCGCCAGATCCACCCCGCCTCGATCCCCGGGCTGGTGCCGATGATCCTCGGCGGTCTGCTCGCGGTCTGCGCCATCGGCTTGTGGTCCGGCGCGCGCTCCCGCGAAGACGCGCCCGAGACCGACGATGTCAGTTTGCACAACCTTGGCTTCGCGGGCCTCTACACGGTGATTTACGCGCTCGGCCTGGTCGGGCGGATGCCCTTCGAACTGGCGACCGGCATCTTCATCACCGTCTTCGTTCTGCACTTCACCCATGAGCGCCTGGCCGAGGGCCGCCACCCGGCGGTCTGGATCGGCGGGGCGGTGCTCTACGCGGTGATCTGTTCCGCCGCCGTCGCGGCGCTGTTCCGCTACGCTTTCCTGGTGAGACTGCCCTGATGCCCACGCTCGCCCCCTATTTCGCGGCCCTCGGCGACTTCATCCAGCCGATCATGCTGTTTCACGTCGCCTGGGCGACGCTGCTTGGCATCTTCATCGGCTCGCTGCCGGGGCTGACGGCGACGATGGGCGTGGCGCTCCTGACGACGCTGACCTATTCGATGGACCGCGACGCCGCGATCCTCGTGCTCATCTGCATGTACGTGGGCGCGATCTACGGCGGCTCGCGGTCTGCGATCCTGCTCAACATCCCCGGCACGCCCGCAAGCGCGGCCACCGCGCTCGACGGCTATCCGCTCGCCAAGGCGGGGCGCGCGCAATACGCGATGGCGCTGGCCACCGCCGGCTCGGCGCTGGGCACGCTGGTCGGCATCCTGCTGCTGGTCCTGGTCGCCCCGCCGCTGGCCGAGGCGGCGCTCAAGTTCGGCTCCTTCGAGTTCTTCTGGCTCGCGGTCTTCGGCATCGTGATTTCCGGCCAGCTCACCGGCGGCGTGTCGCCGCTCAAGGGCTATATCGCCGGCATCCTCGGGCTGATGGTGGCGATGATCGGCTCGGAGGGCATCCATGCGCATGTGCGGTTTTCCTTCGGTTACGACCAGCTCAACGGAGGCATCGCGCTGATCTCGGCCATGGTCGGGGCCTTCGGCTTTGCCGAGGTGCTGACCGCGATCTCGCAGCGCAAGCCCGACCTCGTCACCCATTCCGACAAGTCCGACCGGATGCTGCCGAAGCTCGTCGACCTGTGGCGCTACAAGTTCACCATCCTGCGCTCGGGCGTGATCGGCACTTTCGTCGGCATCATCCCCGGCGTCGGCGAAGACATCGGCGCCTGGGCCTCCTATGCCGCCGCCAAGCGCACCTCGAAGGAGCGCGACCAGTTCGGCAAGGGCTCGACCGAAGGGCTGACCGCGGCCGAAACCGGCAACAGCGCGGTGATCCCCGGCGCGCTGATCCCGGCCCTGACGCTCGCGGTGCCGGGCTCGGCGCCCGCCGCGGTGCTGATCGCGGCGCTCGTTCATCCACGGCATCCGCCCCGGGCCGATGATCATGTTCGAACAGCCCGATTTCATCTATTCGGTCGCGGCGATGCTGACCTACGCGACCATCGCGATCGGCGTCTTCGGCATCCTGCTCACCCGGGTCTTCGTGCTGGTCCTGAGGGTGCCGCGCGAATACCTGATGCCGCTGGTCTTCACGCTCTGCGTGATCGGGCCCTACGCGCTCACCCAACGCCCGTTCGAGATCTGTCGTGATGGTGTTCTTCGGGATCGGGGCTACCTGCTGCGCAAGATGAACTACCCGATCGCGCCGCTGGTGCTCGGCATCATTCTCGGCGAATTGCTCGACAAGAGCCTGCGCCGCAGCCTGATCCTGTCGGACGGGGATCTCACGCCGTTCTTCACCCGGCCGATCTCCGCGGGCTTCGCGCTGTTGATCCTGGTTTCGGTGATCCTGAGCCTCCGGCCGGTGCGCCGGTTCCTGCTCGGGCTGATCGGGCGCGCGGTGGACAAGGCGGAAGGATAGAGCATGGCATCGGCACCGCCCAAACGTAAGGCAGGCCCGCGCGACGCCGAACGCACCCGGCGCGCGATCCTCGACGCGGCCCTCGTCGAGTTCTCCGAAAAGGGCCACGCGGCGGCGCGGATCGACGCGGTGGCCGAGGCCGCGGGGATCTCGAAGCCGATGATCTACAGCTATTTCGGCGACAAGGACGCGCTCTACGCCGCCGCCCTGCGCGAGGCTTACGTGCAGATCCGCGCAGGCGAGAAGGAGTTGCAACTGGGTGACCTCGCCCCGGTCGAAGCGGTGCGCACGCTGGTGCATTTCACCTTCGACCACTTCCGCCAGAAGCCCTGGTTCATCTCGATGCTCAACACCGAGAACCTGCTCGGCGGCGAGACCATTCATTCGATCGCGGATGTCGGCGACATCCAGTCGAACATGATCTCGGAGCTGCGCCGCGTGCTCGATCATGGGGTGCGCGACGGGGTGTTCCGCGACGGGATCGATCCGGTCGAGCTCTACATCACCATCGCCTCGCTGTGCTACTTCCCGATCTCCAACCGGCACACGCTGCGCGCGGTGTTCAAGGTGCCGGTGGACGACGCCTGGGTCGACGCGCGCAAACGCGCGGTCAGCGACATGGTGCTGAGCGATCTGCGCCCCTGCGCGCGGTGGGAGGGCGACGATGCTTGAGCTCAGCCTCTGCAACGAATTGCTGGCCGAGGACGGGTTGGCGCTCGATGTGCAATGCGCACGGGCAGCGGCGCTGGGCTACGTCGGCCTCGAGCTTGCGCCGGGCACGCTGTCGGCGCGCCCGCACGAGATGTCGCGCGAGGAATGGCTCGCGGTGCGCGAGACAGTCGAGCGGCATGGCCTGCGCGTCACCGGGCTGCACTGGCTGCTGTCGCCCTATCCGGACCTGTGCATTTTCGACCCGGCGACCCATGCCGAAACGCAGGAGGTGCTTGGGCGGCTGATCGACGGCTGCGCGCTGCTCGGCGGCGAGGTCCTGGTCCACGGCTCGCCGCCCTCGCGTCGGCGCCCCGAGGGGATGGACACCGAGGCTGCGCTGGACATGGCGGCGGAGGTCTTTGCGCCGGTCGCCGCACGGGCGGCGCAAGCGGGGGTGACTTATTGCATCGAGCCGCTGTCGCCGGCCGAGACGAATTTCGCCGCAACCGTGGAAGCGGCGGTCGCGCTGGTCGAGCGGGTCGGCAGCCCGGCGTTTCGCACCATGATCGACACCTCCGCCGCCGCGCAATCCGAGGCGATGCCGGTGGCCGACCTGATCAGGGCCTGGGTGCCGAGGGGCCAGATCGCCCATATCCAGCTCAATGACAAGAACCGCGGCGCGCCCGGCATGGGGGGCGATCCCTTCGCCGAGATCGTGCGCGCGCTGTTGGACGTGGGGTGGGACACGCCCGGTCGCCATCGAACCGTTCCGCACCTGCATCGACGGCACGGTGACCGCGGCGATCGGGCTTGCCACCATCCGCGCCAGCGAGGCCGCGCTATGACCGCGCCCGTCTACCAGGTCACCGGCGTCGAGATCGGCCAGCGGCCCGTGTCGCTGGCATTGCCGTTCCATTTCGGCGACGTCACCGTGACCGAGACCGCCGAGGCCTATCTGAGGGTCACCGCCGACGGCCCGGACGGGCCGGTCACCGGGGTGGGCGCGCAGCTGATGGTGCCGCGTTGGTTCGACAAACGCGCAAGCCGGACGGCGCCCGAGACCGTGGACGATCTGCGCGCAACCCTGCGCGCGGCGCGGGATGCGGCGACCGGGGCGCGGGGCACGGTACGGGCGCTGTCGCTCGGGCTGCGCGCCGAGGTACGCGCCGCCATGCCGCCGGACTTGCCCGACCTCGCCGCCGGTTTCGGCCCCGCACTCGTTGAGATGGCGCTGATCGACGCCGCCTGCCGCGATGCGGGTATGAGCTTCCCCGCGGCGGTGCGGGCCGATCTTTTCGGCGTAACAGCGGCGCTGCCGCCCGATCTCACAAGCGCCGACTATGACCGTTGGCGTGCGGGCGTCAGGGCGCCGCGCGCGCTGCGGGTGCGCCACACCGTCGGCTTCGGCGCGCCGTTGCGTGCGGACGAGGTCACGGACCGCCCGGCGGACGGACGCCCGGTGGCTCTGGACGAGGTGATCGCGGCGACCGGTGGCACTGCCTTCAAGATCAAGATCGCCGGCGATGTCGAGGCCGACCACGCTTGGCTGAGGCGCATCGCCGGGGTGATCGGCGCGGTGCCCGGGGCGCTGGTCACGCTCGACGCCAACGAGCAATACGACCCCGCCCGCCTGACAGCCCTCTGGACGGCCATCGCCGGCGACCCGGCGCTCGACCGCTTGCGCGCCGCGCTCGCCTATATCGAACAACCCTTCGCCCGGGAGATCGCCTTGGCCGACGGGCCGGCCTTCGATTTCCCGGTGCCGGTCATCATCGACGAAAGCGACGACAGCGAGGACGCGCTGCCGCGGGCCTTCGCCAAGGGCTACGCCGGGACCTCGGTCAAGAGCTGCAAGGGCGTGTTGCGCGCGCTCATCAACGCCGCCCGAGTGACGACGCGGGGGCAGGGGGCGCTGCTGTCGGCCGAGGACCTCACCTGCCAACCGGGCTTGTGCTGGCAGCAAGACAGCCTGATGGCCGCCACCGTCGGCGCGGCCCATGCCGAGCGCAACGGTCACCATTTCGCCGGTCTGATGCAGGGCGCGCGCGCGGCCGAGCAGGCCGCTTATCTCGCGGCGCATCGCGACATCTACACGCAAGGGCCCGCGGGCCCCAGGCTCAACATCACGGCCGGGGTTGTCGGCATCGGGAGCCTCGATGCGCCCGGCTTCGCCTCCACCCCCGGCCCCGACTTCGCCGGGCTGGACCCGATCTGAACAGGACGAAAGGAACCCCATGAAACAGAAGCGTATCGGCATCATCATGCACGGCGTCACCGGCCGCATGGGCATGAACCAGCACCTGATCCGCTCGATCCTGGCGATCCGCGAGCAGGGCGGCGTGGCGCTGGCGGACGGCACCCGTGCTGATGCCCGACCGATCCTATCGTCGGCCGCAACGCCGACAAGATCGAAGCGCTGCGCGAAAGCCACGGCGTCGACGCGCTGGACCGACCGATCTCGACGCGGCGCTCGCCAACCCCGACGACAGCATCTTCTTCGACGCCGCCTCGACGCAGCTGCGGCCGACGCTGCTCGCGCAAGGCGATCGCGCGCCGGCAAGCACGTCTACTGCGAAAAGCCGATCGCCGACGAGGCTGCGACGACGCAGTCGAGATCGCGCGGGCTGCCAAGGACGCGGGCGTCAAGAACGGCGTCGTGCAGGACAAGCTCTGGCCTGCCGGGCCTGCTCAAGCTCAAGCGGCTGCGTCGACAGCGGCTTCTTCGGCCGCATCCTCTCGGTGCGCGGCGAGTTCGGCTACTGGGTGTTCGAGGGCGACTGGAAGCCGGCGCAGCGGCCGTCGCTGGAACTACCGCGCGGAAGACGGCGGCGGCATCATCTTCGACATGCTGCTGCCACTGGCGCTACGTGCTCGACAACCTGTTCGGCGACGGTGAAGGCGGTGATCTGCCTCGGCGCCACCCACATCCCGGAGCGCTGGGACGAGCGCGGGCAAGCGCTACGAGGCCACCGCCGACGACGCGGCCTACGCCACCTTCATGCTCGAGGGCGGCGGTGGTCGCGCAGATCAACTCAGTCCTGGTGCACGCGCGTGCGGCGCGACGACCTGCGTGACCTTCCAGGTCGACGGCACCCATGGCTCGGCGGTCGCCGGGCTGCACGAGTGCCGTCGCGCAGGCGCGCGTCAACACGCCGAAGCCGGTCTGGAACCCGGACGAGCCACAACCCATCGACTTCTTCGACGACTGGGAGGAGGTGCCCGACAACATGGTGTTCGACAACGGCTTCAAGGTGCAGTGGGAGGAGTTCCTGCGCCACGTCGCCGAGGACGGGCCCTGGGCCTACACGCTGCCCGAAGGCGCCAAGGGCGTGCAGCTGGCCGAGGCCGCGCTCCAGAGCTGGCGCGAGCGGCGCTGGGTCGACCTGCCGAAGCTGGAGATCTGAGCGATGGTCCGATGCTCAACCTGCCCGGCGGGGCCGTCGACGCTGCAAGCGGGCCCCGGCCTTCGACGAGCGGCGCACCCTGGACCCGCATCGCCTATGCCGCCGCCCATGTCGTCGCCGATCCGCTGGCCGAGGTCGACCCCTGGCTCGACTGCGCGATCGACTGGGACGCACGATCGCCTTCCGCGAGCACCTGTGGTCGCTCGGCTTCGGCGTGGCCGAGGCGATGGACACCGCGCAGCGCGGCATGGGCCTCGACTGGCCGACCTCGCTCGAGCTGATCCGCCGCTGCTTCGGCGCCGCCAAGGATCGGCGGGCGCCTCGATCGCCGGCGGGTGCCGGCACCGACCACCTCGCGCCGGCGCCCGGTGTGACGGTCGACGACGTGATCGCGCGCCTACGAGGAGCAGTGCGAGGCGATCGAGGCGGCCGGCGAGCCGCATGATCCTGATGGCCAGCCGCGCGCTGGCCGTGGCCGCGAAAGGCCCCGACGACTACGTGCGCGTCTACGACCGCGTGCTCGTCAGGCCTGTCGCGGCCGGTGATCCTGCACTGGCTGGGCGAGATGTTCGACCCGGCGCTGGCGGGCTACTGGGGCAGCGACGACCACATGGCGGCGATGGATACCGGCGCTCGGCGTGATCGAGGCGCAATGCGGCCAAGGTCGACGGCATCAAGATCTCGCTGCTCGACGGACAAGGAGATCGCGATGCGCCGGCGGCTGCCGGCCGGCGTGCGCATGTACACCGGCGACGACTTCAACTATCCCGAGCTGATCGCCGGCGACGACGAGGGCTATTCCGCACGCCCTGCTCGGCATCTTCGACGCGATCGCGCCGGCGGCCGCGCGCGCGCTTGGCCAGCTCGCGCGCAGGCGACCGGGCCGGGCTTCCACGCGCACCTTCGCGCCCGACCGTGCCGCTGTCGCGCCACATCTTCAAGGCGCCGACGCGCTTCTACAAGACCGGCGTCGTCTTCATGGCCTAGCTCAACGGCCACCAGGACCATTTCACCATGGTCGGCGGTCAGCAGAGCGCGCGCTCGACCCTGCATCTGGCCGAGCTGTTCCGGCTGGCCGACGCACGCCGGGCTGTTCGCCGACCCCGACGCTGGCCGCCGCCCGGGCGCGGCCGGTCTTCGCCGCGCGCGGCGTGGAGGGCTGACATGCCGACTGCCGACCGGATTGTCGCTCAACACCGCCACGGTGCGCGAGCAAGTGGACGCCTCGCCGACTGCATCGAGGGCTGCGCGCGTCACGGCATCCGCGGCATCGCGCCCTGGCGCGACAAGCTGCACGAAATGGGCGCGGCGCAGGCCGCCAGGCGCGATCCGCGACGCGGGGCTTGAGGTGACCGGGCTGTGCCGCGGCGGCTGGTTCACCGCCGAGGGCGCGCTGACCGCAAGCGGTGCAGCGACGACAACCGGCGCGCGGTCGACGAGGCGGCCGAGATCGGGGCGCGCCTGCCTGGTGCTGGTCGTCGGCGGGCTGCCCGAGGGCTCGCGCGATCTGGACGGCGCGCGCGCCACGGTCGAAGACGGGCTGGCCGATCGCTCGACTACGCGCGCGGCGCAGGGGGTCAAGGTCGCCATCGAGCCGCTGCACCCGATGTATGCCGCCGACCGCGCCTGCGTCAACACGCTGGAGCAGGCGCTCGATCTCTGCGACCGGCTGGGCGACGGCATCGGCGTGGCGGTGCGACGTCTATCACGTCTGGTGGGACCCCGAGCTCAAGGCGCAGATCGAGCGCGCCGGGCCGCGAGCGGCTGCTGGCCTTCCACATCTGCGACTGGCTGGTGCCGACCCGCGACCTGCTGACCGACCGCGGCATGATGGGCGACGGCGTGATCGATCTGCCGCGCTTCGCGGCTGGGTCGCGCAGGCGGGGTTCGACGGCTTGCACGAGGTCGAGATCTTCTCCGCCGGCGACTGGTGGAAGCGCGACCCCGACGAGGTGCTGGCCACCATCGTGGAGCGCGGCGCGACCGTCTGCTGAGCCGCGTTCAGCTGCGCCCAGCCGAGGGCCGCGCCCTGGCCGCTCGGGCAGGAGAGGTTGCCGGGCGCGTCCCGCTTCAGAACTTGCCCACCAGGCTCGCAAACGACCTCTGGTCCGGGTCGGTGATGTCGGCCAGGTTGTCCGAGACCCGGCCCCATTCGTGGCCGAGGCCGCGTTTGGCGCGCTAACGGAGGTGGCGTTGCACACACCGAACACCGTGCCGGATTCCGTGGTGCGGTTCTCGGGCGTGGAGAGGACGCGGCCTTCGCCGCAGAGATCCCGTCCATGGACTACGCGCCAGTACTCGGCGCGCCGTCAGCGCGGCGGTTTTGGCGCCGAATGCGCGCTGCGGTTCGCCACCTCCGCCATTCGGTAGCTGCGCTTGCCGCCCAGGGTCGCGTGCGTGCCGAGGGCATAGCGGGCGTTGAAAGAGAATACGCGGGACATCTGCCGCGCCCGCGAGTCGCGCCGCGAGATAGCACAATTCCCGGACGGAGCCCGCCGGGTTCGCCAGACCCCAAAGGACCATCAATTCGTCCCCCGAATGCCCGCAGCGCTGTTGGTCACAGGCGTTTCTTTTTCGCGAATTCTCATTCGATTGCGGGGCGATGTTGTGCACATGACGTCATTGATGCCGATCAGCAAGTCACGAGTGTCATTCCCGTAGTGGTTGTCACAAGGTTTCCTGAAGTCTCGTATCAGCCGTATTGCATTGTTTACCAACAGATAAACATGCGGCGAGCCAAACCTCTTCGAGGCTGTCCGTCCCGCCCCCGTCCGGCCTTGGCCGCAACGGCGGCGCCCGGTTGGACTTGCATTTGTGTCGCGGGTGATCGACAAACGCGCCGACCGGGCGGCGCCCGGGCCCGCAGTTCACGACCCAGGGAGACCTTGCCGATGCTCACCGAAATCCAGCGCCGCGAGGCCGTTTCCGCCCTGCTCGAAAGCCACCGCACCAAGATCCAGGGCCAGCGCCCGTCCGAACGGTTCCCGGAGATCGAGATCGAGGACAGCTATGCAATCTCGTCGCTGGTCGCCGAGGAATTCGTCGCCCGCGGCGACAGCATCGTCGGCCACAAGATCGGGCTTACCTCGAAGGCGATGCAAGCGGCCTCGCAGATCGACGAGCCCGATTACGGGTACCTGTTCAAGTCGCAGGTGCTGAACGACGGCGCAGTGGTGAACCATGCCGATTTCTGCGTTCCGCGGGTCGAGCCGGAACTGACCTTCGTGCTGAAAGAGCCGCTGAAAGGGCCGGATGTGGGCCTTGTCGACGTCCTTCGCGCGACCGAATACGTGATCCCGTCGATCGAGATCATCGACGCCCGGGTGACCGATCCGCGCAAGATCTTCGATACGGTTGCCGACAATGGCGCCGGGGCCGGGATCGTTCTGGGCGGCCGTCCGGTGAAACCCGACGCGGTCGATCTGCGTCGGGTCGGGGCGGCGTTCTACCGCAACTCCGGGATCGAGGAGACCGGTCTGGCCGCTGGCGTGCTCGGCCACCCGGCCATGGCCATCGCCTGGCTCGCCAACAAGCTCGCGCCCTTCGACGTGACGCTTCAGCCCGGCCACCTTCTGCTGTCGGGATCGTTCACCCGGCCGGTCTGGGCCCACCGGGGCGACACCTTGCACGCGGATTTCGGCGAACTCGGCGGGGTCGCGGTGACGTTCGTCTGAGCCGGCGCCCGCGCCGCGGTCCGGGCGGCCGGTCAGGTCCGCGACTGCCAGAGCAGGATGAACATGAGCACGACGAAGATGACGATCGCCACCTCGAGGAGGCGCAACATCGCGTCCGAGAATGTCCATTCGCTCGGTGCGAACCGGCGCGCGGGTTTTTTCGCCGGCGGCTCGACGGATTCCCGGCGCAGGATCTGGAGCCGGTAGTCGGACCAGGGATCACCCCGCCGGTAGCGCGGCACCCCGAACAGCATCAGTTCCTTCAGCAGGGCCACATACTGGAACCGCGTGGTTTCCGAGATCGGCCGGGCATCGGCGTGAACGGTCCAGGCCACCATCTCGGCGTAGGGCAGATCGCGCACATAGGTGCCATCGCCCAACTTCGCCATCATGTCGGCGGGCAACCCGCGGGCGGCTTCGGCAAATTCGTCGAGATGCGCGATCGTGAGCTCGTCGTAGGCGATGTCGCCGTGGAAATCTGGTGAACAGCCGAACGATGTGGCGCATCGCTTCCGCCGGCTCGTATTCGAGCGTCGGAGCGTATTCCTCGAAGAGATCGGCGAGGGTGAACGGCTTTTCCCCGTAGTCGTCATAGTCGTCGTCTTCTTCAGGGACGACCGCGAGCCCGCCATCGCTGAGCGGCCAGTCGTCGTTGTCGATCGGATCGGCCGCGGGGGTACCCTCCCGCCCGGCCGCCGGTTCGGTGCGGAACGGTTGTGTCGCTTGTGGCATTGCTTGCCTATCCTCTGCCGGCCCGTCTGCGCGGGGCCGCTTCTGCTCGAACCCTTCGAGCAGGCCTTCGAGACCACCGGCCGCGTCGTAGGCGGCGCGTTGTTCGGGCGAAAGCTGGGCGACCAGGTCCTCGACCTCTGCCTGGCGCACGCGCTCCTGCTCCTTTTCGTGAAGTTCGTCCCGGCGGCGTTGGACCTCGCGCCTGGCAACCTCGGGGTCCGACGTCCGGAGCGACCCCCGAAGGTGGCTCTTGCCGCCGTACAGATCCTGGATTTCCGGCTTGATCCGGAGATTCAGATGGTAAACCCGACCGCGAACCTGTGTCCCTTCGACCTTGGGAAGATCCATGCACCCCACCATTGGTTTTTCGATGTGTCACGCGCGTGTAACACGGATCGATGCGCGCGGAAAGGTCGCCCCCAAGGTGTTGAATGAATTGTGAAAGAGCGGTCCCCGGACGCAACAGGCGAGCCTTGGCCGAAGGTCTGGCGTGCCCCGTCTTCGGCCGATTCGCCGAGTCGCGCAGGGCGGCGGAGGTGGCGCAAGAACCGCCGGAAGGCCGGGCGGGCCGCCCCGGCTGGGCGCCGTCTCGGCGCTTGGTCCGATGGGGTGCGGCGGTATCGGCCAACTCGCCGCTCCGGGCCACGCGATGGGCTGGACAATGCCCGAAAACCTGGCCTAGCTGAACCGGCAATTCAGGCGGCGGCGCGGGCCCGATATTTCCCGCGCCGCCCAAAGGAGGCCTGCGCCGTGACCGAATCCGAAAAGAAGACCGAACCCGAAAAGCTCTTGCGCCGGATGTTCGACGCGGCCGTTTCCGCCGCCCAGCCCGAAAGATGCGTTCCGCCCTTCCTGCCGCCCGAACCGGCGGTGGGTCGGCTGGTGGTCATCGGCGCCGGCAAAGCGTCGGCCGCGATGGCGCGCGCGGCGGAGACCTTCTACGGACGGCCCCTGGACGGGATCGTCGTCACCCGCTACGGCCATGCCGTGCCCTGTGAAGGGGTCGAAATCGTCGAAGCGTCTCATCCGGTTCCCGACGACGCGGGCCGCGATGCGGCGCGGCGGATTCTGGACTTCGCCGAAGGGCTGACCGCCGAAGACACGGTGCTCTGCCTGATCTCGGGTGGGGGGTCGGCGCTCCTGTCCCTGCCGGCCGACGGCGTCTCCTTCGAGGAGAAATCCGAGATCAACCGGGCGCTTCTCAAGAGCGGCGCCACCATCGGCGAGATGAACACGGTGCGCCGGCACCTGTCGGCGGTGAAGGGCGGACGCCTCGCCGCCGCCTGTCATCCGGCGCGCGTGGTTACGCTGTTGATCTCGGATGTGCCGGGCGACGACCCCGGCGTCATCGCGTCGGGACCGACCGTCGCCGATCCGACGACCTGCGCCGATGCGCTCGCGGTGATCGACCGGTACGGCATCCAGGTGTCCGAGGCGGTCCGCAGGGCGCTCGACCAAGGCGCGCTTGAAACCGTGAAACCAGGAGATCCACGGCTCGCGCAGGCCGAGACGCATCTCGTCGCGACGCCACAGGCGTCGCTCGAGGCCGCGGCCGCGCTTGCCGGGGCGGCCGGCTACGATGCGCATATCCTCGGCGATGCGCTTGAAGGCGAAGCCCGTGACGTCGGCATCGTGTTGGCCGGGATCGCCCGCCAGGTCGCTGTGCGCGGGCAGCCTTTCGAAGCGCCCTGTGTCCTCCTCTCCGGTGGCGAGACCACCGTGACGGTGCACGGGTCCGGGCGCGGCGGACGCAATGTCGAATACCTGCTCTCGCTCGCGATCGCGCTCGACGGGCTTGAAGGGGTGCACGCGATCGCGGGTGACACCGACGGTGTGGACGGGGCCGAAGAAGTGGCCGGTGCGGTGATCGGCCCCGACGTACTCGACAAGGCCCGCGCCCTCGGGATATCCGCCGCCGCACGGCTCGACGACAACGATGGCCACGGTTTTTTCGAGGCGCTTGGTGTGCAGGTTGTGACCGGGCCGACCCTGACCAACGTCAACGATTTCCGCGCCATCCTGATCGGGTAGCCGGGCACCCGCGCCGGAGCCGGTTGCGCGTGCGGACAATGGCCGCTGAGGACGGGCCGAGTTTGGCGCCTTTCCCGCGTCTGGAGGCGCCGGCGCTCACTGCTGGTGAGCCCGGGATACGCCCGCCGGAACTCCATAAGCTACGGATAACGCTTGATGTCAGGCGCCGATACAGACTCACGTCCCTAGGGGACTAGGGGACTAGGGGACTAGGGGACTAGGGGACTAGGGGACGAGGGGACCAGGGGACCAGGAGCGCGCATAGACCGTCGCACCCGGCAGCCTGCTGCAGATATTCGGGCTCGGCGGTCACGATGGATCCGCGACGCATCTGCGCGGCCTAGAGCACCGGGAATGCGTCCAACGCGTCGGGGTTGTCGAGCGCCCCCTTGTTCTTGACCGCGCGTCCGTGCACCACGGCCTTGACCGCGAGCTCCGAGATCTTGCCGGATTTCGTGTGCGGAATGTCCGGCACCGCCAGGATCTCCGCCGGCACGTGGCGCGGCGAGGATCCCCTGCGGATCGCCGCCTTGATCCGCCCGATGAGGTCCTCGTCCAACGTGTACCCCGCAGCCATTGTCACGAAGAGCACGACCCGCTGGTCGCCCTCCTTTTCATGCCCGATCACCACTGCCTCGCGCACCTCAGGAAATTTCTCGACCTCGGCATAGATTTCCGCCGTGCCGATCCGCACACCGCCGGGGTTCAGAGTGGCGTCGGAACGGCCGTGGATGATGAACCCGCCGGTCTCGGTACGCTCAGCGTAGTCGCCCTGGCACCAGACGCCGGAGAACAGCTCGAAATAGGCGGCGTGGTAGCGGCTGCCATCGTCGTCGCCCCAAAAGCCAAGCGGCATCACCGGGAAGGCATGGGCGCAGACCAGCTCGCCCTTTTCGCCGGGTTTCGCCGGTGTGCCCGGGCCCGACCAGACGCCTACGTCCAGCCCGAACCCCGGGCCCTGGATCTCGCCCGAGTAGACCGGCCGCGTCGGGTCGCCGCCGACGAAACAGGAGACGATATCGGTGCCGCCCGAGATCGAGGCGAGGTGGAGATCGGCCTTCACCGCGTCGTAGACATACTCGAACGCCGGGATGAGCAGGGGCGAGCCGGTCGAGAACATGGTGCGCAGATCGCTGAGCGCCAGCACCTCGCCGGGCCGGTAACCCGACTTGCGCAATGTGTCGATGTATTTCGCCGAGGTGCCGAAATGGGTGAAGCGCTCGGCCTCGGCATAGTCCCAGAGCACCTCCGGCCCCGGCGCGAAGGGCGAGCCGTCAAAGAGCATCACCGTCGCTCCGCGCGCGAGCCCCGAGGCGAGCCAGTTCCACATCATCCAGCCCAGCGTGGTGAAATAGAACAGGTTGTCGCCGGGCTTCACGTCGCCGTGCAGGGCCAGCTCCTTGAGGTGCTGGAGCAGCACCCCGCCGGTCCGGTGGACGATGCATTTGGGCGCCCCGGTGGTGCCCGACGAGAACAGGATGTAGAGCGGGTGGTCGAAATCGACGGGAGTATAGGCGATCTCGCCAGCGGCAAAGCCTTCGGTGAACCCATCGAGGCTCACGGCGCCGGGGAGGTCCGCCGCCACGCTGTCGGCGGTGCCGAGATAGTCGATCAGAACGGTTTTCCGGACCGTCGGCAGGCCCGGCAGAACCTCGGCGAGCTTGGCCGCGATTTCGATCCGCTTGCCATTGTACCAGTAGCCATCGGTGGTGATCAGCACCTTGGGCTCGATCTGCGCAAACCTGTCCAGCACGGCGCGCGCACCGAAATCGGGCGAGGCCGAGGACCAGGTGGCGCCGAGCGTGGCGGTCGCGAGCATCGCCGCGATGCTTTCGGGCCGGTTGGGCAGGAGCCCCGCCACCCGGTCGCCGACGCCCACGCCCTCTGCGGCCAGCGCCTGGCTCATCCGCGAGACCTGGGCGCGCAATTCGCCCCAGGTCCAGCGCATCCCGGCCTTGTCCTCGCCGCGAAAAACCAGCGCGGTCGCGCTGTCGTCGGCGCCCGAAAGCTCCAGCAGGTTCTGGGCGAAATTGAGCCGCGCGCCGGGGA
Organism: uncultured Alphaproteobacteria bacterium; assembly: GCA_963752895.1. Classification (GTDB taxonomy): domain Bacteria; phylum Pseudomonadota; class Alphaproteobacteria; order Rhodobacterales; family Rhodobacteraceae; genus CAVWAE01. The sequence continues at coordinate 220,182 of CAVWAE010000014.1, read as the reverse complement.
AGAACCGCTCTTCCAGCATGCCTTCCCCCGCGGTCCAAGGGCCGCTGTCGCCGCCATCCCCCTTGTCGCCGATCACGCCGAAGTAATCCCACAACGCCGCCCAGAACGCGCCGCGTTCGGCCACCGACCAGGCGTGCAGGGCCTGGCTGTCGGCCAGGTCCACGCCTTTCTCCGTGGCCATCCAGCGCAGGAAATCCGTGAGCACGCTGGCCTTCACGCGGGCTTCGGTCGGGGTCCAGATCGGGGTCGGCATGGCGGCTGTCCTGGTTTGTCTCGGGTTGGGCGAGACTTTAGGCAGCGGCGCGCGTGCGGGAAAGCGGTTTTCGCCCTGCCCGGGTTTGATGCACGTCATGTTTTTTGCCGGGGAGTGGTTATATATGAAACCTTGAATAGAACAGGACGCGCGATGACACACCTGGCCGAGATGGGCGGCGAGATCCGGGTTCGGCTCACGGACGTGGCCGGCAGGATCGGCGCGGTGGAGATCGTCTCGACCCGGCCGGTGGAGGCGGCGCGGATCTTCGAGGCGCAAACCGCGGAGGCGATGTGCGGTGCAATCGGCCGGGTGTTCTCGCTCTGCGGCAAGGCGCAGACCGTGGCGGCGCTCACGGCCGTGGAAGCAGGCGCTCGGGATCGCGCCCGACCCGCGTGTAGCCGCCGCGCGCGACGCTCTGCGCCGGGCCGAGATCCTGACCCAGGTGGTGACCCGTCTTGCCCTGCACTGGCGGCGGGTGCTGGACCTGCCGCTTGCCCCGGGCGCCGTGCGCGCCGCGATGGCCTTTGAACAGGCGATCGAACGCCGGGCTCTGGGTGCGGATTGGCGCCGACCCGGGGCGGGCACGCCGCGCGGTCGGGCCGAAGATCCCGCGCCGCAGATCGACATCGCCGCATTGATCGACCCGCTGGCCGAAGCGCTCGCGGACCGGGGGTACGAGGCCTACGGCGCGCTGCCCGCGGGGATGGCGCCTGAATGCGGAGTGCTCGCCTCGTATTGGGACAGGCCGGCGGTGGCGCGATACGCGCCGCACACATGGGGCCGGGCTGGCCGCCCGCCTCACGGCGGCGCAAGCCGCGCTTGTGGACTTGCCGGACGCGATCCGCGCCGACCTCGACGCCGCCCGGTCCAGCCCGGCCCGCGCGCCCGGGCGCGACAGCGGGCAGGGAACCGCCACGGTGGAAACGGCGCGCGGGCCGCTCACCCACCGGGTGCGCATTGCGGACGGGGTGGTGGTCCGGTGCCGGACCGAGGCGCCGACGGAGGCGAACTTCGCCGAAGGCGGGCCGGTCGCGGCCGGGCTCGCGGGCGCTGTATCGGATCCGGTCGCGGCGGAATTGTTTGTCCTGGCGATCGACCCTTGCGTCGCCGCCCGGGTGGAACTTGCGCCCGGAGCGCGGGCGCGCAAGGATGGCGGCGGGCGCGAGGCGCCCCGGCCGGGTTGAAGAGGAGAGAGGCGATGTGCACGACTTGCGGGTGCGGACAAGCGGATGTGACGGTTGAGGGTGAAGCCCACCATCACCACCATCATCACGACCATGACCACGCGCATGGCCACGACCACAGCCACGACCACGACCACAGCCACGACCACGGCCACGATCACGACCATAGCCACAGCCACGGCCCGCTTGGCGCCGCCCACGCCCCGGGGCTGGAAAGCGGCCGTATCGTCGAGATCGAGCGCGACATCCTGGCCAAGAACGACCACATCGCCGCGCACAATCGCGCCGATCTCGCCGCTGCCGGGGTGTTGGCGCTGAACCTCGTCTCGAGCCCCGGGCTCCGGCAAGACCACGCTGCTCGCCCGCACCGCGAAGGAGCTCGGCGCGCGCGACCCCCGTCGCGGTCATCGAGGGCGACCAGCAGACCAGCCGCGACGCCGACCGGATCCGCGACACCGGTGCGCGCGCGGTGCAGATCAACACCGGCAAGGGCTGCCATCTCGATGCCGACATGGTGGCGCGTGCGCTCAAGAGCCTGACCCCGGAGCCCGAAAGCGTGCTGTTCATCGAGAACGTCGGCAACCTCGTCTGCCCGGCGGGGTTCGACCTCGGCGAGGCGGCCAAGGTGGTGATCCTGAGCGTGACCGAGGGCGACGACAAGCCGATCAAGTACCCCGACATGTTCGCCGCCGCCCGGCTGATGGTGCTGAACAAGACCGATCTGCTGCCCTACGTGCCCTTCGACGTCGAGCAATGCGTGGCCCATGCCCGCCGGGTCAATCCGCAGATCGGCGTCCTCACCGTCTCGGCGCTGACCGGCGAGGGCATGGACGCCTGGTACAGCTGGATCGAGGCGCAGCGCGCGATGCAGGCCGCTCTTGCACCGGTCGCGCCGCGGGGCGCTGCCGAATAGACCCTCGTACCGTGGCTTCGGGGCACGCGCCTCAGGCGGCGACGGGTCTGCGCGCGGCCACGATCCGCATGAGGCGGTCCGCAGCGCGTGACGCCGCCCCGGCATCGCGCATCACAGGCACGATCGCCAGCGTTGGCCAGACGCTTCCGCACAGGGTCTTCGCCAGCGCGGCCGGCAGGGCGTCGTAGGCTGCGCGGGTGATCGCCAGCACCCCGCAACGCCCCCGCTCGGCCAGCACCCTCTCGACGAGATGTCCGCGTTCCGGTTCGAAACACGTCAGCCCGGCGGTCGCGTATGCCCGGGTGTCCCCCTGCGTGCCGATGACGATCACGTCTGCCATGCTCACCTCCCTTGGTTTGTCGGATGTGTGGCGCGGGACCATGGTGTCCGGTCCCCGGGTTTGCCCCTCGCGCCGGCATCCTCTCGGTACCTTCCCGGTGTGGGGCCGCATGCCGTGACCGGGTCGCTCATGGGTGATCACGAAGCAAGTTCATGCTATCTCGCCGGGCATTCCCGGGCAAATCAACAAGGCGCGCCGGTTCTGCCGTTTCGCGGGCGCGGCGCGGTCAACCTTGAGCCGAAGACTTTTGCGCGAGGCTCCTCAGCAGGATTTCGCGTATCCGCCCGTGATCGATTTCGCCGTCGAGATCCGGCACGATTGCCACCTGCGCCGACTCGCCTTTGCGCAACTCCCGGGCGAGTAGGACGGGCAGGGCGGCGAAGGTGCTTTCGGTCATCGCCAGCACGTTGCACCGGCGTCGTTCGGCCATGACGCGTTCCGCGAGCAACCCGAGGGGCGGCGCGTAGCTAAGAATTCCGGCGCTGCGAAAGGCCTCGGCATCACGCGGGCCACCAATGAAAACGACGTTATCCATATACCCTCCGGAGCAATCGGCCGGTGTGTACCGGGCCGGGGCGGCTGGCGTGTGACCTGGACCACTGCCCCAGCGAAACACCCGACCACGGCCCCTCGCGGCCTGAAGATGTTCTGTCTCCTCAAGGGAATTTGTCGCCTGATTTCCCTTGGGACTCCATGATTTGCATCAAGCGGCGTTCAACCTGTGCGGTATTTCCCGGAGGGGATGCGATTGCCGATCCGCCGGGCAGGGCGACCCGTCCGGATTGGCCGCGCGTTGGCCGGTGCGGGCCGGCCGCCGAGAGTGCGGGGCAGAGCCGCCGGCCGTGCCGGGGCGCGCCAATGACGTACTTGGAACTTGGCCCCGTAACGCTTTGATGTCCAAGGAATAGGACAGGAAAGGGCCGCGTCGGTCCAACACCGCCTGGAGCCGTGGCGCGCTTGCGGACCGAGGGCCGGGACCTTGCGCAGGCCCGGCCCGCTGGTGTCGCTCCTACCCGGCGGTGTTGTCCGGGGCCGCCTTCGCCGTGCTCTTCTTGGCGGTCGTTTTCTTGGCCGCTGTCTTCTTGGGCGCGGCCTTTTTCGCGGCGGGTTTCTTCTTCGCGGTCTTCTTGCCGCCCTTGGCCGCCTTCTCCTCGACGAGCGCAACGGCCTGCTCGAGGGTGATGCTCTCGGGCGTCATTTCCTTGGGCAGGGTGGCGTTGACCTTCTCCCACTTCACGTAAGGCCCGTAACGCCCGTCCATCACGTTGAGCGGCCCGCCCTTGTCCGGATGCTCGCCCAATTCGCGCAGCGGCTTGGCGGCAGACCCGCGCCCGCGCCCCGGGTTGGCCCGCTTGTGTTCGATCAGTTCGACGGCCCGGTTCATACCGATCTCGAACACGTCCGCAGGATCTTTGAGATTGGCATAGACCGGCTTCGCGTCGTCGGTCTTCTGGTGCATGAGATAGGGGCCGAACCGGCCGAAGTTGGCGCTGATCGGTTGGCCGTCCTCGGGGTGCTTGCCAACCTCGCGCGGCAGCGCCAGAAGTTTGAGCGCCTTCTCGAGATCCAGCTCGGCCGCGTCCCAGCCTTTCGGCAGCGAGGCGCGCGGCGGCTTTTTGTTCTCTTCCGTCGCCTCGCCGCGCTGGACGTAGGGCCCGAACCGCCCCGAGCGCAGCGAGATCTCGTCGCCGTTGTCTTCGCCCAGCACCCGGTCGCCGCCGCCCTGTTCCTCGCCGCCGATCGGCCGCGTGTAACGGCATTCGGGGTAGTTGGAACAGCCGACGAAGCCGCCGGTGCGCGAGGTCTTCAGATGCAGACTGCCGTTGCCGCAAACCGGGCAGGCGCGCGGATCGGAGCCGTCTTCCTTCGGCGGGTAAAGCTGCGGCGACAGCGCTTCGTCGAGCTTGGTCAGCACCTCGGAGATGCGCAGCTCCGAGGTCTCGCCGATGGCGGCCGAGAAATCCCGCCAGAACCGCGCCAGCACTTCCTTGTAGTCGAGATCGCCCGCCGAAATCTCGTCGAGCTCTTCCTCGAGATTCGCGGTGAACTCGTAGCCGACGTATTTGCGAAAGAAGTTGAGCAGGAAGATGGTGACGATCCGGCCCTTGTCCTCGGGGAACAACCGGTTCTGTTCCTTGCGCACATACTCGCGCTCCTGGATCGTCGAAACGATCGAGGCATAGGTCGAGGGCCGGCCGATGCCGAGCTCTTCCATGCGCTTGACCAGCGTGGCCTCGGTATAGCGCGGCGGCGGTTGGGTGAAATGCTGCGATGGCGTGACGCCCAGTTTCTTGGTGGCGTCGCCCTGGCTCATCTGCGGCAGGCGCTTGTCGTCGTCGTCCTGGCCCGTATCGTCGCGACCTTCTTCGTAGACCCGCAGAAATCCGTCGAACAGCACCACCTGGCCGGTCGCGCGCAGGCCCCACCTGGCCATCCTGCGAACCGATCTCGACGGTCGTGCGTTCGAGCCGCGCGCCTTCCATCTGGGCCGCGAGGGTCCGCTTCCAGATGAGGTCGTAGAGCTTGCGCTGGTCGGCCTCGAGGCGGGCGAGCTTGCCCGCGTCCACGCTCATGTCGGTCGGCCGGATGCATTCATGCGCTTCCTGCGCGTTCTTGGCCTTGTTCTTGTAGATCCGGGGGCTGCCGGGCACGTATTCGGCGCCATAGCGCGTCTTGATCTCGTCGCGTGCGGCCGTCACAGCTTCGGGCGCCATGTCGATGCCGTCGGTCCGCATGTAGGTGATGTGTCCGGCCTCGTAGAGGCGCTGGGCGGCGTTCATCGTCTGGCGGGCACCGAACCCGAACTTGCGGCTCGCCTCCTGCTGGAGGGTCGAGGTCATGAACGGGGCGGACGGGTTGCGGCTTGCGGGCTTTGCCTCGACCGACGTCACCGCAAGATCGCGCGAGCTGACCGCCTGGACGGCCAGTTCCGCCTGGGTCTGGTCCGGGAGGTCGTAGCGGTCGAGTTTCTTGCCCGCGAGATTGGTGAGCCGCGCCGTGAAACCCTGGCCGCGCGGCGTTTCGAGCTCGGCCTCGACCGACCAGTACTCGCGTGCGTTGAAGGCCTCGATCTCCATCTCGCGCTCGACGATCAGCCGCAGGCAGACCGACTGCACCCGACCGGCCGAACGCGCGCCGGGCAGCTTGCGCCAGAGCACCGGCGAGAGGTTGAAGCCGACGAGATAGTCGAGTGCCCGGCGCGCCAGATAGGCATCGACCAGCGGCGTATCGACCTCGCGCGGGTTCTCCATCGCTTTGGTGACCGCGGACTTGGTGATCGCGTTGAAAACCACCCGGCTGACGGGGGTGTCTTTCTTGATCGCCTTGCGTTTGCGCAGGGTTTCTTCGAGGTGCCAGGAGATCGCCTCACCTTCGCGGTCGGGGTCGGTGGCGAGGATCAGCTCGTTGTCATCCTTCAGAGCGTCGGCGATGGCCTTGACGTGTTTGCGGCTGTCCGCGCCCACTTCCCAGGTCATCTCGAAATCGTGCTCGGTGTCGACCGAGCCGTCCTTCGGGGGGAGGTCGCGCACATGCCCGTAGGAGGCCAGCACGGTGTAACCCGAGCCGAGATACTTGTTGATCGTCTTGGCTTTGGCCGGGCTTTCGACAACGACAACGGGCATGAAAATCCTTTCGATATGCCAAGGGGCACTGGGGGCGTTACATGGGTGGCGTTCGGGGGGATTGTCAATGGGAGGTGATCGCGCCGCGGTCCCGGGCGGGGCAGTGCGGCTGCGAAATCCGGCCCCAGCCCGGCCCCGACACTGCCCAGAGGGCGGCTGTTTCCAGGCGGTGTCGCCTGCGGCGACGCTGGTTTGTCGGGGCCCGCGGCGATGTGAGCCCGGCCCGGGGCGGGGCGCGCGTGCCGAAGGGGTGTGCGCCGCGACGGGACAGGAGGGGAACCGCCCGGACATTCGCGCGGGAAGTTCGCGACGGGGTGAGGCGGCACCGGCCTCGCTGACGTGCCACGGCCGGGGCAGGGACCTTGTGAAGCCCGACCCGCGCAGACGTTTTGCGAGCGCGTCCACCGCACATGGGCATCGGCACGGTCCCGTGGCCGCGCCGATCGCCTCAGTCGATCCGGTTCACGAGCCCGCCGGGTTGGCGCTGGATGCGGCCTTCGATTTCGAGCGTGACGAGTTCCGGGGTAATCTCCGCGGCCGGGCGGGCGAGATCGCGGATGAGCTGGTCTTCGGCGAGCGGCGAGGGGCCGAGGCGGTCGAGGATCCGGTCGTGGAGCGCTGCCGTCTCTTCCGGTTTGCGGTATTCCGGCTGGGTCGGGATGCGCATGGTTTCGTCGGCCGCCCGCGGGGCGGCAGCGGTCGCCTCTGCCGCCGGGTCGGCTTGGGCCTGCGGCTCCGGTTGCGCCTCCAGCGCCTCGATCACGTCCGAGGCGCCGCGCACCAGGGTCGCGCCGTCGCGGATCAGGAGGTTGCAGCCCGAGGCGCGGGCGTCGAACGGGTGGCCGGGCACGGCGAACACGTCGCGCCCCTGGTCGAGCGCATTTTTGGCGGTGATGAGCGAGCCCGACCGGGCCGCGGCCTCGACCACGACCACAGCGCGCGACAGCCCCGAGACGATGCGGTTGCGCGCCGGGAAATGGCGCGCCTGGGGCGAGGCGCCCATCGGCGCTTCCGAAAGCCGGAGCCCCGTGCGCCCGATCTCTTCGCCGAGCACTGTGTTTTCATTGGGATAGATCACGTCGACCCCGCTTGCGAGCACGGCAATGGTGCCGGTCTCGAGCGCCGCCTGGTGGGCGGCGGTGTCGATCCCGCGCGCGAGGCCGGAGACGACCACCTGGCCCTTCTGACCAAGCTCGCCGGCAAGCCGGCGCGCCATGCGCAGGCCGAGCGACGAGGCGTTGCGGGCGCCGACGATGGCGACCTTCGGGCGGGTCAGCAGCGCGGTATCGCCGATCGCCCAGAGAATGGGCGGCGGATCGGGGATCTCGGCCAGCGCAGGCGGGTAGGCCGGAGTGCCGTAGGCGATGGGCTCGGCGCCGGCGTAGCGGGCGGCGCGCAGTTCCTGCTCCACCACCGGGAGCGGGCAGATCTTGTAGGCTTCGACGCCGGCGGAGCGGGCGACCTCCGGCAGCGCCTCGAGCGCGGCCCTGGCGGTGCCGTGCTCCCTGAGCAACCTGAAAAATGTGGAAATCCCGACGCGGCGGGAGCGCAAGAGGCGGAGCCAGTTAAGGACATCTTCCTCGCTGTGGGGTGGGGTGAGGGGGTGGGGGGAAGGGAAAAAATCCAACTGTCTCACTCACCTGATTCCGTCTCTTGCCCGAACACCATGGCCCGGAAAGGGTTAAGGGAAGGTTACCGGTGTGCGGGAAATTGTCGGAAAATGCGCAAGGTCAGGTTGCGCTGCGGGGCGCTGGGTCAGAATCCCGGCTGCCGGCGCGATCTGCTTTGGGCCAGGCCGGCCAGCCAGGCGGCCGGGAAAATGAGCGTCATCGGTAGCCAGACCCCCATCATCGTGAACATTTCATAGTTCTTGAGGATCACCATCGACACGAGGAAGAGGTCGAGCAGCAGCGCGGTCGCAACGAAGACCGCCGCCACCACGTGCGGCACGATGCCGCCGACGAGGCGTTGGAACTGCCATGCTGCAATCGCGGCACCGATCGGTGCGCCAATGAGGTGGACGATCAGGGTGGTTTCGACACTCATGATCGCCATGCCGACGCCCATGATCGCGCCACAATAGGCCCACACCGCTACCGCCGCCGCCAGCAGAATGATGGTTCTGCGCATCGACTCGCCTTTCGCCGCTGTCGATGATTATCCGGATTTTTCGCCGAAGCGCTTTGACGTGGCGCAGATGCGCTGTGCGCGGCGCTGTGGAGCTAGGCCGCCGAGCCGCCCACCGTCAGCCCACCGATCAAGAGTGTCGGCTGGCCGACGCCCACCGGCACCCATTGCCCGGCCTTGCCGCAATTGCCGATGCCGGGGTCGAGCGCCATGTCGTTCGCCGATGGCGCGGATCTGCTTCATCGCCTCCGGGCCGTCGCCGATCAGCGTCGCGCCCTTGACCGGCGCGCCGATCTTGCCGTCCTTCGACCCGGTAGGCCTCGGTACAGGAGAACACGAACTTGCCGTTGGTGATGTCGACCTGGCCGCCGCCGAAGCCGACGGCGTAGATCCCGTCCTTGAGTTCGGCCAGCACCTCCTCGCGGGTCGCGTCGCCGCCTTCCATGATCGTGTTGGTCATGCGCGGCATCGGCGCATGGGCATAGCTCTCGCGCCGGCCGTTGCCGGTGGGGTCGACCCCCATCAGCCGGGCGTTCTGCCGGTCCTGCATGTAGCCCACCAGCACCCCGTCCTCGATCAGCACGTTGCGCCCCGAGGGCGTGCCTTCGTCGTCGACGGTGATCGAGCCGCGCCGGTCCGGGATGGTGCCGTCGTCCACGACCGTCACGCCTTTCGCGGCCACCTGCGTGCCGATAAGCCCCGAGAAGGCCGAGGTGCCCTTGCGGTTGAAATCGCCCTCCAGCCCGTGGCCGACCGCTTCGTGCAGCAGGATGCCGGGCCAGCCGGCGCCGAGCACCACGTCCATCTGCCCGGCGGGGGCCGGCTCCGCGTCGAGGTTCACCAGAGCGATGCGCAGCGCCTCGTCGACGCTGGCCTTCCAGCTTTCGGCCCGCAGCAGCTCGGTGAGCCCCGCGCGTCCGCCGCCGCCGTAGCCGCCCGACTCGCGCCGCCCGTCCTGTTCGACGATCACGCCCACGTTGACCCGCGCCATCGGGCGGGTGTCCGACACCAGCGTGCCGTCGGGGCGCAGGATATGCACCACCTGCAGGCTGGCGGCGACGGTCGCCGAGACCTGCACCACCCGCGGATCCTTCGCCCGGGCGTAGGCGTCGATCTCGCGCAGCGTCTCCACCTTCACCGGGAAGCTCGCGTCCGCCATCGGATCGGCATCGGTGTAGAGCTTGCGATTGGTGCCCGCGGGCCCCCCCGCCAACGTGCCGCCACCGGCGCCGACGGCCAGTCGCGTGGTTTCCGCCGCACGCGTCAGGGCCGCTTCGGAGATCTCGGTGGAATGGGCGTATCCGGCCGTCTCGTCGCGCACCGCGCGCAGCCCGAAGCCCTCGGAGGCGTCGAAGCTCGCGGTCTTGAGCCGTCCGTCATCGAACACGAGCGCCTCCGAGTGTTTCCGTTCGAGGAACAGTTCGCCATCGTCGGCGCCGTCCGTCGCGGCCTGGAGAATCGCCAGCGCGCGGGATTCGTCGAGATGGGTTTCGAACGGTCGGAAGGGGGCAGTCTCGGTCATGTTGTCCTTTCACATGCGGCAAAATGCATGAGTGTGGCATATACGCGCAGGTTTTTTCTTGTCCACGCCCCGTGAATATGGTTTCAGAAGGGCAGGGAGACAACGGGATTACCTGATAACATTCGGCAGGCCCCCGAGATTGTGGCGCCGAAGAACGCGCTGAGACAGGAAGTTTACGGAATGCACGCGATGATGACGACCATTCGGCCGCTGGCCCTTCTTTCGGCAACGCTCGGGGCATCTTTCGGCGCGGGCGCCGCCCGAGCCCAGGAGCTCGAGGTGATCGGCAAGCCGGTGCCCGGGGCGATGAACCTTCAGCCGGCGGCGACCGATGTGGCCATCGCCACCCACGCGCTCGACGATTTCGTGCACCTGATCTCGATTGCCATCGCCGGGTTCGTGGCGCTGCTCATCCTCTGGGTGATCGTGCGCTACAACCGCCGGGCCAACGCCACCCCGAAGTCGTTCACCCACAACAGCGTGGTCGAAGTGGCCTGGACGCTCATCCCGGTGCTCATCCTCGTGGTCATCGGGGCCAAATCCCTGCCCGTGCTCTACAAGCAGCAGGAAATCCCCGAGGGCGACGTCATCATCAAGGTGACCGGCTACCAGTGGTACTGGGGCTATGAATACGTCGACCACGAATTCGAGTTCGACAGCTTCCTCTTGGCGAAGGAAGAGCTGTCCGACTACGGCTACACCGACGATCTCTACCTGCTCGCGACCGATACCGCCGTCGTCGTTCCGACCGGCAAGAAGGTGGTCATGCAGGTCACCGGCTCCGACGTGATCCATTCCTGGACCATCCCCGCCTTCGGTGTGAAGCAGGACGCGGTGCCGGGCCGGCTCGCGGAGCTCTGGTTCACCGTCGAAGACGGCATGGAAGGCGTCTACTTCGGCCAGTGCTCCGAGCTTTGCGGCAAGGACCACGCCTACATGCCGATCACCGTCAAGGCGGTCAGCCAGGAGGCCTACGACGCCTGGCTCGTCGAGGCAGTCGAGGAATACGCCGGCAATCCCGAGACCCTTCCGGGCGTGGCGCTGGCCGCGGCCGAGTGATCGGCCGGGCAGGGGCCCGCGGGGGACACACATGACGGACATTCGCGCATACGAACGGACGGCACCGCAGGAAGCGGGCTTCGGCGACTATTTCGCGCTTCTCAAGCCAAGGGTGATGTCCCTGGTCGTCTTCACCGCGCTGGTCGGGCTGATCGTGGCCCCGACGCCGGTGCATCCGGTTGTGGCGCTGGCCTCGATCCTGTTCATCGCCATCGGCGGCGGCGCCTCGGGCGCGCTCAACATGTGGTGGGACGCCGACATCGACCGGCTGATGCGCCGCACCCAAAAGCGCCCGATCCCGTCGGGCCGGGTCACGGAAGGCGAGGCCTTCGCGATCGGCATCACGCTGAGCGTCATGGCCGTGGTGATGCTGTTCCTCGCCGCGAACGTCGTGGCCGCCGGGCTGCTCGCTTTCACCATCTTCTTCTACGTTTGTGTCTACACGATGTGGCTCAAGCGCTCGACGCCGCAGAACATCGTCATCGGCGGCGCGGCCGGGGCGTTTCCGCCGATGATCGGCTGGGCCGTGGCCACCGGCGGCGTGAGCGTCGAAAGTGTGCTGATGTTCGCGCTCACCTTCGCCTGGACCCCGCCGCATTTCTGGGCGCTCGCGCTTTTCGTCAAGACCGACTATGCCGACGCCAAGGTGCCGATGCTGACCGTGACCCACGGCCGCGACGCCACCCGCCGCCAGATCTTCGCCTACACGCTGGCCCTCGCCGTGGTGTCGCTGGCGCTGGGCTTCACCTCGATCGGGGGGCCGGCCTACATGACCGTCGCCGTGATGCTGAACGCGCTGTTCATCACCGGCGCCTGGGGCATCCTCAAGCGGTCGGATGCCGACAGCGACGCCGACAAACACGCCGCGGAGCGGAAATTCTTCAAGCTTTCGCTCGCCTATCTGTTCCTGCATTTCGGGGCGCTGCTGGTCGAATCGACCCTGGCGCACTGGGGCCTCGGCGGCTGGTAAAGGAGGCTGGTAACATGGCCACGACGATCAAGGCAGAACACGAACTTCACCGCCGGCGGTTCAGCCGCAATGTCGGCCTCGGCGTTGTGCTGATCCTGTTCGTCGGCCTGGTCTACGGGCTCACCATCGCCAAGGTGGGCACCGACCCGAACGACGCGCTCGGCATCCCCGGCACGGAGGCGAGCCAATGAGCGTCGAGACGGAGGCGAGCCAATGAGCGTCGAGACGGAGGCGAGCCAATGAGCGTCGCGGACACCCGGAAAACCGCGATGAAAGCGGCGGGCGTCGTGCTCTTCATGGGCGCGATGGCCTGGGCCGCGGTGCCGGCCTACAATTTCTTCTGCAAGGTGACCGGCTACGGAGGCACCACCAACGCCGCCGAGACCGGCTCCGACGTGGTGCTCGACAAGACCATCAAGATCCGCTTCGACGCCTCGCTGGAACGCGACATGCCATGGGTGTTCGAGCCCATGCAGAAAGAGATGGTGCTGAAGATCGGTGAAACCGGGCTGGCCTTCTACGAGGCCTACAACCCGACCGACCGGCCCGTTGCCGGCACCGCCAGCTACAATGTCGCCCCCTATTCTGCCGGGGCTTTCTTCACCAAGATCGACTGCTTCTGCTTCGAAGAGCAGGTGCTCCAGCCCGGCGAGCGGGTGACGATGCCGGTGACCTTTTACGTCGATCCGGAGATTGTCGACGACGATGAGGCGAAATACGCCAAGGCGATCACGCTGAGCTACACGTTCCACGAGACCGCGCTGCCCGAGGACCTGGCAGCGCTGGAGGCCGGGACCGTGGCGACGGACGTCGAGGCGAACTAGAAAAGAAACCAGCTCAGGACCTGGAAACAGGTCCGGTCAGGACGAAAAAGAAGGTCAGGGACGAAGTATATGGCGCACGCGAAAAACCACGACTACCACATCCTGCCGCCCTCGTGGCACCCGTTCACCGGCGCCGTCGGCGCCTTCGTGATGCTGTTCGGCGCGGTGATGTGGATGTCGCCCAATGTCGAAAACAACACCCCCTGGATCTTCGCGATCGGCCTTGTCGTCGTGCTCTACACCGCCTTCGCCTGGTGGGCGGACGTGGTTGAAGAAGGCCAGACCGGCGACCACACCCCGGTGGTCCGGATCGGCCTGCGCTACGGCGTGGTTCTGTTCATCATGTCGGAGGTGATGTTCTTCCTCGCCTGGTTCTGGAGCTTCTTCAAGCACGCCATGTACCCGATGACGGAAGGCTCGCCGAAGATCGACGGCGTCTGGCCGCCCGCGGGGATCGAGACCTTCGACCCCTGGCACCTGCCGCTCATCAACACGCTGATCCTGCTGCTCTCGGGCGCCGCGGTGACCTGGGCCCACCATGCGATCGTGCATGAGAACAACCGGCGCGACCTCGTCAACGGCCTCATCATCGCCGTCATCCTCGGCCTCTTGTTCACCTTCTTCCAGGCCTACGAGTACAGCCACGCCGCCTTCGGGCTCTCGGGCAACATCTACGGTGCCAACTTCTTCATGGCGACGGGGTTCCACGGCTTCCACGTCATCATCGGCACGATCTTTCTGTTCATCTGCCTGCTGCGCGCGATCAAGGGTCATTTCACCCCGGAGGCCCATGTCGGCTTCGAGGCGGCGGCCTGGTACTGGCACTTCGTCGATGTGGTCTGGCTGTTCCTCTTCGCCTCGATCTACATCTGGGGCAGCTGAGGGCGGGCACCGACCTTTGAAATCCGGAACGCGCGGGGGCATGCCCCCGCGCTTTTCGTTTGCGGGCCCGGGGTGGGCGAAAGGTGGGCGAACTCGGACAGGGGGCCAAGTCCTTGGTCTTGCTGTAGATAGCGCTAACGGGATAATCCGGGCGAGGTCCGGGCGAAGCCCGCGCGAGGGGCTTACCGATGGAGCCGGACCCGGCCGGCGACCCGCGCGTCGGTCGCGCGCGCGACGGTCAGTCCCCACCCAGACAGACATGGCCACCCGGGCCATCAAGCGGCCTGGGACCGCATGGTGACGGAAGGGACATGTCCGACAGGTTGGCCTGAGCTCGAAGGACTACCGGTCACGCTCCGACCGACCCGCGGCGAGGCCCCGGAAGAAGGCGGTCGTGATCCGAACGATCAGGTCGTCGTCCGAGGCCTCACGGCCGTGCGACCTCCGTGCCGCAAAGGCCAGCGCGAGCGCGCCGATCAGCAACAGAACGCCGCCGAGGATTGCCGAGGCCCACATCGGACCCAGGGGCACCGAGATCGCGATCCAGACCGCCCGCAACAGCAGGACGACGCCGGAGACGGCGAACCCCGCGCCCGCGAGGGCGAGCGCGAGGCGTGTCGCGATGTGACGGGGCGTGCGCGCCATGTTCCGGTCCGACGTCAACGACGGCGGAGCGTGAACGCGCCGAGCAGGAAGCCGAGCGCCGCCGCGCCCGCCACGGCATAGCCGGGGTGATCGCGCACGGTGGTCTCTGCGACCCGGCCGGCGTCGGCCGCGTAACGTCTGGCGAGCTCAAGCTGATGCTCGCCGGCTTTCTTCAGGGCGACGACCCGGTCACTGGTCTTGTCTCCGAGAATCTGCTCCTCGTGTTCGGCATAGGCCTTCAACTCGCGGGCCAGAGACGAGAAATCGGTCCGCAGCCGGTCGAACTCCACGCGGAGTCTTTCGGTCTCATCATTTTCGTGTTTCATCTTCCGGTGTGCCATTTTGCCCTCCTATCGGATGCGCGGCGTCACACCCTATATGTGGGGGCGCGGCGCCCCGGTCTCAATCGGGCCGGCCGGAAAACGGTTGCCGACGCGCGGCTTTTGGCCGGTGCGTCGAGGCCGGGCCGGGTTGCCCCCGGGGCGAATTCGCGACATGCATCCCCGACCCAGTCACGGAGCGCCCATGACCCGCCAGATCCTCGCCGCCCTCCTGCTCCTCGCCGGATTTGCCGTCTTCGTGGGGCTTGGGACCTGGCAGCTTCAGCGGCTGGAGTGGAAAGAAGGCATTCTCGCCGAGATCGAGGCGCAGATCGGCGCCGATCCGGTCCCGCTGCCCGACCAGCCCGACCCGGCAACAGACAAGTATCGCCCGGTCACCGTCACCGGCACGTTCGAGGCACAGGAGATCCTCGTGCTGGTTTCGTCGCGCGACCACGGCGCGGGCTTTCGGGCGATCTCGCCCTTCGTCACCATGGCGGGCCGGCGGATCCTCGTTGACCGCGGGTTCCTCAGAACCGACGGGCGGGAGGCCCCCCGCGGCTTCGGCCCGGCCGAGATCGACGGCAACCTGCACTGGCCCGACGAGCGGGCCGGCTCGACGCCCGAGGACGATGTCGCGGGCAACTGGTGGTACGCCCGCGACGTGGACAAGATGGCGACCCATCTCGGCACCGAGCCGGTGCTGGTGATCGCCCGGACCCGCACCGACCCTGCCATCCTGCCGATGCCAGTGGACAGCTCGCAGGTGCGCAACAAGCATCTCGAATACGCGATGACCTGGTTTCTCTTCGCTGCGACATGGGTGGTGATGACAGGCTTCGCACTATGGCGTATACGGCGCCGGACGGAAGGATCGGATCGCGCGGCTTGAGGCTGGGCACCGATTTCTTCAAAAGAAATCGGACCGGTTCCTTGTGAAGGAACCGTGTGCGAGAGGAGAGGACAACGCGAGATGAGATACGTCTCCACCCGTGGCAACGCGCCGAAACTGAGCTTCGAAGAGGCCATGCTGACCGGCCTCGCGCGCGACGGCGGGCTCTACGTGCCGAACGTGATTTCTGCCCGCCGCCCCGACGAGATCGAGGCGCTGCCCGGCATGAGCTACGAAGAGGTGGCCTATTGGGTGATGCGCCCCTTCATCGGCGAGAGCTTCGCCCCGGAAGAGCTGCGCGCGATCATCGCCCGCGCCTACGCGGGGTTCGACCACGCCGCGCGCGCGCCGCTGGTGCAGCTCGGCCCGAACCATTTCCTGCTCGAGCTGTTCCACGGGCCGACGCTGGCGTTCAAGGATTTCGCCATGCAGCTGATCGGTCAGCTGTTCCAGACGGCCCTGGCCAAACGCGGCGCGCGGGTGACCATCGTCGGCGCCACCTCCGGCGACACCGGGTCGGCCGCGATCGAGGCCTTTCGCGGCCTCGACAATGTCGACGTCTTCATCCTCTACCCGCACGGCCGGGTGAGCGAGGTCCAGCGCCGGCAGATGACCACGCCGACCGAAAGCAACGTCCACGCGCTCGCCATCGACGGCACCTTCGACGATGCCCAGGCGCGGTTGAAGGACATGTTCAACCATTTCGAGTTTCGCGACGAAGTCGGCCTTGCCGGGGTGAACTCGATCAACTGGGCGCGGGTGCTGGCGCAGGTGGTCTACTACTTCACCGCCGCCTCGTCGCTCGGCGCGCCGCTGCGTCCGGTGAGCTTCACCGTGCCGACGGGGAATTTCGGCGACATCTTCGCGGGCTACATCGCCCGCCAGCTCGGCCTGCCGATCGAGAAGCTGGTGATCGCCACCAACCAGAACGACATCCTGCACCGGACGATGCAGACCGGCGCCTATACCAAATCCGAGGTCGTGCCCTCGATCAGCCCGTCGATGGACATCCAGGTCTCGTCCAACTTCGAACGGGTGCTGTTCGACGCCTACGGGCGCGACGGCGGCGCGGTGGCCGACCAGATGGCCGACCTCGCCAAGGGCGGTTTCACCATCAGCCAGGGCGCGATCGACTACCTGCGCCAGCACTTCGCCTCCGGCAGCGCCTCGGAAGAGGAGACCAGGGCGGTGATCAAGCGGATCTGGGAGACCACCGGCGAGGTGCTCTGTCCGCATACCGCAGTCGGTGTGAAGGTGGCCGAGGACCATCTCGGCGCCACGCCGATGATCACGCTCGCCACAGCCCACCCGGCGAAGTTCCCGGCCGCCGTCAAGGAGGCCTGCGGGGTCGACGCGCCGCTGCCGCCGCACATGGCCGACCTCTACGACCGGGCCGAACGGCTCACCGAAGTACCCAACGATCTCGCCGCACTTGAAGCGCTCATTCGGGAGCGCCGGGGCCAGTGATCCAGTTCGATACCCTCCCGAACGGCGTGCGCGTCGTCACCGAACACATGCCGGGCCTCGCCTCGGCGTCGCTGGGCGTCTGGGTCACCGCCGGTGGCCGCCATGAGCGTAGCGTCCAGAACGGTATCGCCCATTTCCTCGAGCACATGGCCTTCAAGGGCACCAAGCGCCGCACGGCACTGCAGATCGCCGAGGAGATCGAGGATGTCGGCGGCTATCTCAACGCCTATACCTCGCGCGAGGTCACGGCCTACTACGCACGGGTGCTGAAGGAGGATGTGCCGCTCGCGCTCGACGTGGTGTCGGACATCGTGCTGAACCCGGTCTTCGATCGCGAGCGAGATCGAAGTGGAGCGCGGGGTGATCCTGCAGGAGATCGGCCAGGCGCTCGACACGCCCGACGACATCATCTTTGACTGGCTGCAGGAAGCGGCCTTTCCGGATCAGCCGATGGGCCGCACCATCCTCGGGCCCGCCGAGCGGGTGCGGGCGTTTTCGCGCGCCGACCTTGCGGGCTTCGTCGCCGAGCACTACCGGCCCGAACGCATGATCCTCGCGGCCGCCGGGGCCGTCGATCACGACGAGATCATGAGGCTGGCCGAGGCGACCTTCGGGACGCTCGAGCGGGGCCGTGCCGAGCAGGTGGAGCCCGCGGGGTTCGTCGGTGGCGAGCGGCGCGAGCTCAAACACCTCGAACAGGTGCATTTCACCCTCGGCCTCGAAGGTCCGTCCTATGCGGACGACGAGATCTACACCGCCCAGACCTGGGCCGGCGCGCTCGGCGGGGGCATGTCGTCGCGCCTGTTCCAGGAGATCCGCGAGAAGCGCGGCCTGTGCTATTCGATCTACGCCCAGGCCGGGGCCTACTCCGACACCGGCATGATCACGATCTACGCGGGCACCAGCGGCGAGCAGATCGCCGATCTCGCCGCGCTCACGGTAGACGAGCTGAAACGCGCCGCCGACGACATGTCGGTGGAGGAGATCGACCGGGCGCGGGCGCAGATGAAGGCGGGACTGCTGATGGGGCTCGAAGGCGCCTCGGCGCGGGCCGAGCGGCTCGCCCGGCAGGTGTCGATCTGGGGCCGGGTGATCCCGCTCGAGGAAACGGTGGCGAAAATCGACGCGGTCGACCTCCTGCGCGTGCGCGACTTCGCGGGCAAGCTGGTCGGCGGGGCAGGGACGGCGCTGGCGCTGTACGGGCCGGCGGAATCCGCCCCCGATCTCGCGCGGATCCGCGAAAGGCTCGCGGCATGAGGTTCGGACGGGCGAAACGGATCCGGATCGAGACCGAGCGGATGACGCTCCGGCCGCCCCAGCACGGCGACCTCACCGCCTGGGCCAGCCTGCGCGACCAGAGCCGCGACTTTCTCAAGCCCTGGGAGCCCACCTGGTCGCACGACCACCTCAGCCGCAAGAACTTCACCAACCGGGTCTATTGGGCCAACCGCTCGATCACCCAGGGCACGGCGCTGCCGCTGTTTCTGATCCGGCGCGACGACGCGGCGCTGCTCGGCGCGCTCACCATCGACAACATCCGCCGCGGCCCGGCCCAGGCCGGCACCACCGGCTACTGGGTCGGTGCGCCCTACGCGCGGGCAGGGTTCATGCGCGAGGCGCTGGCCGCCGTCGTGCACTACGCGTTCACCGATCTCGACCTCTCGCGCCTCGAGGCCGGCTGCCTGCCGGAAAACGCCGCCTCGCGCGGGCTCCTCGAAAAAGTCGGTTTCAAATACGAGGGCGTCGCCCAGAGCTATCTCCAGATCGACGGCCGCTGGCGCAACCACGTGCTTTATGCAAATCTGCGCGCTGACCGCCGCGGGCGGACGGACATCGGGTAAAGGTTTGTTAACCATCCGGGAATCGGGGTTAGTCCCATGAAACTTTCGAAGATTTTTCCGGATTTCGGGCGCAACGGGGCGCAATCTGACATCGGGATGTCGTTCCGGTAAGACCTTGTTCAGGTCTCTCGGGCTATTATGTTCGTGAGGAGCAAACGCAGGCCTCCATGCAACGCAGGCGGAAAAACGCCGGAACCGACGCGTCATCGCGAAAATGATGGTTGATCGGGGACGGATTCGGATGTAGCGGGGCAAACAGAAACGACGTGCTGTCGCTCATACGAGCAGATGGAGATTACTATGCTGACACGCGACCAGTTGATCCGGGAATACCAGCGCCGCGGCGGCAATTTCGCCACGTTGCTTGGGATATATGCGGTCCTGCTCGCCGTGCTTGGCGTGACGGCCTCGGCCATCATCTGACATTCCCGACGACTGGAGGGAAAGGCGGCACGCTCGAAGGGGCGCGCCGCATTTGCTTTCATCCGGCCAGGTTGCCATGCCGCCCCGCGCGTAGCCATTGCGCGCACTCGGCCGGCAATGCGTTCATCCGCGCTTCGTAGTTCGAGAGGTCGTCCGCACGGAAGACGTCACGCCAGCGGCCACTCTTGCCCTGATGGATGAAACTCGCGCCGCCGTCGCGGAAAATCATGTCGCCCATCGTCCCGAGCAGCCCGGCGCCTTCCTTCTGCATCGCCGAGAACCCGGCGGTTTCGACGAGCGCGGGCCAGAGAGCCTCCGGGGTCTCGATGTCGAGAAAGGCCGCGATCCGCCGCATTTCGCGGTCGAGGTCGGCCTTTAGATCGGCGAAATGGACCAACAATACGTTCCCTTGGTCGCGGGCCTGCCACCAGCTCTGCTCGAAGGTGAAGTAGGACGGCAAGGGCATCCCATCCGCGGCGTCGGGGTCGACGCCCTCGGTCATCCAGCGGTGGAAATAGTCGCCGGGGTCCTCAGGCGTGCGCGGAAACGGCCGGGCGAGGGTCTCGTCCGCCAATCCGACGGCGTCGAACCGCGCGATGATTTCGTCCCTGAGCCCCAGCAGGTGCCGGTGATACGACAGGGCGGCATCCCGACCGTCGCGGGCGACGTGGATGTAGCGGACATTGTCGTGGATCGGCAGCGCGTCATACGGCAGATGGGCCTTGAGGAACCGGCGGTGGGTCTGCTGGTCGAGCGCCTCGACGACGGCGTCGACCGGTCGCAAGTTGGCGTCCGGCCAGATCGACATCTCCATCACCGGCCGCGGTTCGGTACTCTGGAAGACCAGCAGCGAAACGATGCGCTGCATCCATGTCGTGCCGGATTTCGGATAGGTCGCGATGACGATGTCGTCCGGTCGCGGGACGTAGGCCGCCCACCGGCGGCTGTCGAACTGCCAGACACGACAGATCGCGGTCGGGTTTCGTGCGGACATCGGAAAACTCCAAAATGTCACGATTGCGGCGGGTTCCTGCTGTGGCTTCGGCAGGTTAGCGCAAGGCCAAATAGGCGTTCGCCGGATCGCGGGCTGGTATCGGGAAAAAATGGAACGGATACACCGGGTCGAAATGTCCTTCGCGCACGGTCAACTCCGGCACCGGTTCTGTCCAGACAAATCATTGTGCGGCAAGTCGGCAAGGGTCCGGGCGGTCTGCGGCGCGACAACGCCCACCGTCGCCGGACGCCACCCGCAAGTTCCGGTGTGCTGGACCCGTGACCAGCCAACCTAAAAGGACCGGCTGCACGATCCACCGCGCGGGCCCCGTGGTCTCAGGCTGGACGCCCTGAAACTGTCGGGCCGGGCCATCTTCCAGAATTTTGCAAATGCCGGGTGGGCGGTTTTCATCGACAGCAGCGACCCCGGCTCGAGCCAGTCGTACTGGCTCGCGGCTGAGCGGACCTCGCGGCTGTTGATGCGGATCATCAGATGCTGGGGCGACAGATCAGACGGATGGTTGTGTCCGCTGGCGCCGACGGTTTCGCGCAGGGCGCGCAGCGTGCTGGCGTGAAAATTCGCGACCCGGGCCGCCTTGTCCGCCACGTTCAACGCCCGGTAGCGCGCCGGATCCTGGGTGGTGACCCCGGTCGGACATTTGCCGCTGTGGCAGGTCTGCGCCTGGATGCACCCGAGGGCAAACATGAACCCGCGCCCCATGTTGCAGCTGTCGGCGCCGAGCGCGCAGATCCGGGCGATGTCGAACGCGCTGATCAGCTTGCCGGCGGCAACGATCCGCGTATTGGCGCGCAGATCCAACCCGGTCAGCGTGTTGTGCACCAGCATCAGCCCCTCGCGCAACGGCGCGCCGATGTGGTCGGCGAACTCGACCGGGGCGGCGCCGGTCCCGCCTTCGGCCCCGTCCACGGTGATGAAATCGGGCTGCGACCCGGCCTCGATCATCGCCTTGGCGATGGCGAAGAGCTCCCAGGGATGGCCGACGCACATCTTGATGCCCACCGGCTTGCCGCCCGACAGGTCGCGCAGCCGGTCGATGAACGCGATCAGTTCGAGCGGGGTCGAAAACGCGCTGTGGCTCGCCGGACTGATGCAATCCACCCCGACCGGAACCCCACGCGCCTCGGCGATGGTCTCGGTCACTTTCGGCCCCGGCAGGATGCCGCCGTGACCGGGCTTGGCGCCCTGCGACAGCTTGACCTCGATCATCTTGACCTGGTCCGAGGACGCAGCCCGGCGAAAACGCCTCCGGGTCGAAGCGCCCATCCGGCGTCCGGCAGCCGAAATACCCGCTGCCGACCTGCCAGATCAGATCGCCGCCGGGCTTCCTGTGGAACCGCGAGATCGAGCCTTCGCCGGTCGTATGGGCGAACCCGCCCGCGCGCGCCCCGGTGTTCAGGGCCTCGATCGCATTCGGTGAAAGCGCGCCGAAGGACATGCCCGAGATGTTCAGGACCGAGCTGTGAAAGGGTTGCTTGCAGGTCTCGCCGATGGTGACCCGGAAGTCGGCGTTTTCGATGTGGGTCGGGGCGATGGAGTGGTTGATCCACTCGTGCCCGACCTGCTGCTGGTTTTTCAGCGACCCGAGGGGCCGCAATCCTTCGAGGTTCTTCGACCGCTGGTAGACGAGCGCGCGCTGTTCACGCGAAAACGGCACTTCGTCATGGTCGCTTTCCAGGAAATACTGCCGGATTTCCGGGCGGATACCTTCGAGCAGAAACCGGATGCGCGCGAGAACCGGGTAGTTTTTCAGCACCGCATGACGCGACTGGATCAGGTCGTAGACCCCGATGCCCGATCCCAGGGCGCCGACCCCCGATATCAGCCCGCCCCAGAACGGGATACCGGGCGCCAGGGCCAAGCCCAGCGGGACACAAAGCATCAAAAGGACGAGGGGGAGAAATCTCAGATAGGCCAATCCGCGCCCTCCAGCAGGTTGCTACAGTCACACTGTGAGGCGGACGTCCCGTCCGGCTCGGTGGCTGGCGACCTCGCGGCGGGAGGGACTGCCCGATGAGCGCAGCCAGGCGCGGTCGCGCGCCTGGCAGGCATGTCCTCAGACCTTCGCGCTTTCGCCGATGTTGTCGACCCCGCGCTCTTCGAGCACGGTGGTCAGCCAGTTCGGGTCCATCTCCGGCACCGAGGACAGCAGCAGATCGGTGTAGGGATGGTGCGGCGGCGTGAACATCTCGTCCTTCGGCCCCTGCTCCACGACCTTGCCGTTCTTCATCACCACCACCTCGTCGGCGATCGAGCGCACCGTGGCGAGGTCGTGGGTGATGAACATGTAGGCGAGGTCCAGCTCCTTCTGCAGCCTGTCGAGCAGCCTCAGGATGCCCTCCGCCACCAGCTGGTCGAGCGCCGTGGTGACCTCGTCGCAGATGATGAAGGTCGGGCTCGGCGGCCAGCGCGCGGGCGATGCCGATGCGCTGCTTCTGGCCGCCGGACAGCTCCGGCGGATAGCGGTTGTAGTACTGCGCCGGCTCCAGCTCGATCAGGTCGAGCAGCTCGTCGACCCGCTTCTTCAGCGCGGTGCCCTTCAGGCCGCGGTAGAACTGCGCCGGGCGGCCGATGATCTCGCTGATCTGCACCTTCGGGTTCAGCGCCGTGTCGGCCATCTGGTAGATCATCTGTGCCTGGCGCAGCTGGTCCTTGGTGCGGCTCCGTGTAGTTCGGCGGCAGCACCTCGCCCTTGAACAGGATCTCGCCCTTGGATCGGCGGCAGCAGGCCGGTGATGCACGCGCGCCGTGGTCGACTTGCCCGAGCCGGACTCGCCGACCACCGCCACGGTCATGCCGGCGTAGATGTCGAAGGAGACGTCGTCGAGCACCTTGGCGTCGCCGATAGGCGGCGTCGACGTCCTTCACCGAGACGACCGGCACGGCGTGCCGTCGGTCGGCCGCTGCCTTCTGCGGCCGCTTGAAGCTGCGCACCGCCCACAGCGACTTGGTGTAGTCCTCCTGCGGGTTCGTCCAGCATCTCCGTGGTCGGGCCTCCTCGACCTCGTCGCCCTTGCAGCAGCACCTTGATCACGTCGGCCATCTGCGCCACCACCGCGAGGTCGTGGGTGATGTAGATGGCGGCCGTGTTGAACTGGTCGACGATGTCGCGGATCGCCGCCAGCACCTCGATCTGGGTGGTCACGTCGAGCGCCGTGGTCGGCTCGTCGAAGATGATGAGGTCGGGCCGGCAGGCCATGGCCATCGCCGTCATCGCGCGCTGCAGCTGGCCGCCGGAGACCTGGTGCGGATAGCGAAAGCCGATCTCCTGCGGGTTGGGCAGGCGCAGCCGCTCGTAGAGCTCCATCGCG
Organism: uncultured Alphaproteobacteria bacterium; assembly: GCA_963752895.1. Taxonomy (GTDB): domain Bacteria; phylum Pseudomonadota; class Alphaproteobacteria; order Rhodobacterales; family Rhodobacteraceae; genus CAVWAE01. The sequence goes on along the minus strand of CAVWAE010000014.1, from coordinate 196,571 downwards.
TCTTCCTGCGCCTCCAGGCGCTTCTTGATGCGGTACTGCACCGGCGCCTCGGTGTGCTGGTCGATGAGCTTGTGCGCCGGGTTGAAGCGACGCGGCCGCCGACTGCGCCACGTAGGCGATGCGCGAGCCGCGCAGCGCGCGCAGATCGGACTTCGGACGTCGTGGTCAGCTCCATCCCGTCGAACTCGATCGAGCCGCCGGAGATCCGGCAGCCGTCGCGGGTGAAGCCCATGGCGGCGAGAGCCGATGGTGGACTTGCCGGCGCCGGACTCGCCGATCAGACCCATCACCTCGCCGCGGTGCAGCGTCAGGTCGACGCCGTGGACGATCTCGATCCACTTCTCGTCGGAGTAGCCCTCGATGCGCAGATCCTTGATCTCGAGCAGCACGTCTCTTTTCTTGAACTTGCTCATCTGCTTACTACTCCTTCAGGCCGGACGACCGGAACAGCATCCAGTCGACGACGAAGTTGACCGCCACGGTCAGCAGCGCGATGGCCGCGGCCGGGATCAGCGGGGTGATCTCGCCGAACGAGATCAGCGTCGCGTTCTCGCGCACCATCGAGCCCCAGTCCGCGGTGGGCGGCTGGATGCCGAGCCCGAGGAACGACAGGCCGGCGACCAGCAGGAACACGAAGCAGAACTCGAGCCCGAACTCCGCGATCAGCGGCGCGGTCGAGTTGGGCAGGATCTCCTTGCGGATCAGGTACCAGTCGCCTTCGCCGCGCAGCTTCGCGGCCTCGATGTAGTCCATCACCACGATGTTGCCGGCCACCGCCCGGGTCAGGCGGAAGACCCGCGGCGCGTAGATGATCGGCGATCACGATCACGATGACGGTGATGTTGGTGCCGAAGATCGTCAGCATCAGCAGCGCGAAGATCAGCGACGGGATCGACATGATCACGTCGGCCAACGCGTCCCATGAGCTGGTCGAACCAGCCGCCCTTGACCGCCGCGAGCAGCCCCGCGATGGCGCCCAGACAGGAAGGCCAGCACCGTGGCGACCAGCGCCAGCCCGACCGTGTTGCGCGCGCCGATAGATGATCCGGCTGAACATGTCGCGGCCGAGCTGGTCGGCGCCGAGCAGCATGTTCTCGTCCGCCGGCGCGAAGGCCGACGAGATGACCTCGGCCTCGCCGATAGGGCGCGATCAACGGCGCGAAGATGCGCGGCGATGGCGTAGGTGAAGATGACGAACATCCCGAAGCCCGCGGTCAGCGGCGCGGTGCGCAGCTCCTTGGCGGCATTGCCGGAGACGTGATCCGGATCAGGAACTCGCGGAACGCGTAGGAGATCCCCGCGGCCAGCGCGAGCAGGCCCGCCGCAGATCGGTGATCGACCGCAGCGCCGGCTCCCCGCCGATGATGCCCATGACGAAGGAGACCAGCGTGAGCGAGAACAGCAGCATGAACCAGCGTCCTGCTTGAACTAGGCCGCGGCGGCAGGAGGCTGCGATCAGGAGCGCGTAGTAGCCGATGACGAAGTGCTCATGATCTGCCCTCCTACTTCGGATGCCGCAGGCGCGGATTGGTCAGGATCGCGCCCACGTCCGCCGCGAGGTTCAGCAGGATGAAGGTCGCCGCGAAGATCAGGCAGCACGCCTGCACCACCGGGAAGTCGCGCTTGGACACGCGTCGACCAGCACCTGGCCGATGCCGGGGTAGACGAACACCACCTCGACCAGCACCACGCCGGTGATCAGGTAGGCGAGGTTCAGCGCGACGACGTTGATGATCGGCGCCCAGGCGTTGGGCAGCGCGTGCTTGACGATCACCTTCCAGGGCGGCACGCCCTTGAGCCGCGCCATCTCGATGTAGGGCGAGGCCAGCAGGTTGATGATGGCCGCGCGCGTCATCCGCATCATGTGCGCGGTGACGACCAGCACCAGGGTCAGCGCCGGCAGGAAGGTGCGGTGCAGAAGCTCGCCGAAGGCCATGTCGTCGCGAGATGTTGGCGATGGCCGGGAAACCAGGCGTTCTTGACCGCGAAGATACAGGATCAGGATGTAGCCGAGGAAGAACTCGGGCGACGAGATCGAGGTCAGCGTCAGCACGTTGGCGACCCGGTCGAAGACCGTGTTGCGGAACAGCGCCACGATCACCCCGAGGGTGATGGCGACGGGCACCGCGATGACCGCGGCGTAGGCCGCGAGGAACAGCGTGTTGGCGAAGCGGTCGCCGATGAACGCGGCCACCGAGTCGCCGGTTACGGCCGAGACGCCGAAATCGAAGCGCACCGCGCCCCAGAGCCAGGTCAGGTAGCGGACGTGCGCAGGGATCGTCGAGGCCGAGTTTGCTCGCGCAGCGCCGCCACGGTTTCGGCGTGGCCGCCTGGCCGAGCATCGGCCTGGGCGATGTCGCCGGGCAGCAGCTCGACCGCGCAGAAGATGAGGATCGACATCACGAGCAGGGTGAGCAGGCCGAGTCCCAGTCGTCTTGAAGATGAGCGAGAGCATAGCGCCCATGGAACTTCCCCCGTTGGTTCTTCTTGTTGCGGCCCGCAGGGACCGTTCGTTTCCATCGTGGCGGCGGCCGCGGCGCGCGTGGCCGAAAACGCCGGCACGACAGAGAGACGGCCCGGCGCGTTTTTCGCGCCGGGCCGGTTCATGCTAGCCGGTCAGCCGGTGAACCACCAGCGGCTTGCGGCGCGGGCGCCGTCGATCTGCCAGCTTGCCGCCAGGTTCTCCGGCGTGCCGACGTTCGCGCGGCGCGCGTAGACGAAGTTGGTGAACATCGGGATGACGGTGCCGCCGTCGTCGCGCGCGAGCATCGCCATCTCGCGGTACATCTCGGCGCGCTTGCCCTCGTCGAGCTCGGCCTTCGCCTGCAGCAGCAGCTCGTTGAAGCGCTCGTTCTGCCAGTGGCTCTCGTTCCAGGCCGCGTCGTCCTTGTAGGCCAGCGTGAACATCACGTCCGGCGTCGGGCGCGCGCCCCACTGGACACGATGCAGAAGGGCTTCTTCAGCCAGACGTCCGAGTAGTAGCCGTCGTTCGGCTCGCGCACCACGTTGATGTTGATGCCCGCCGCCTTGGCCTGCTCGGCGTAGAGCACGCCATGTCGACCGCGCCGGAGTAGACGCTGTCGGCGGTCGACAGGTTGACCGTGAGGCCTTCGGCACCGGCCTTCTTCAGCAGCGACTTGGCCTGGTCCGGGATCGTAGTTGCGCTGCGGGATGTCGTCGGGCCAGTAGGGCATGGTCCGGCGAATGGTGGAAGTCGTTGCCCGTGGTCGCGGTGCCGAAGGTGATCTTCTCGATGATCTCGTCGCGGTCGATCGAAAGCTTCAGCGCGTTGCGCACGTCGACGTTGTCGAACGGCGCGGTGTCGCAGAACATCGGCATGCGTGATCGCCGCCGGCCGAGGGCACGTTGTCGATCTGCGATGTTCGGGTCGCGCTTCAGCAGCGCCAGCGTCTTCAGCTCGAGCTGGCGTGACCGCATCCACATCGCCGGTGACCAGCGCGGTCTGGCGCGCGTTGGGGTCGTTGAGCGTGATCATCTCGACCTTGTCGAAATAGGCGCCTTCCCGTGCCAGCCGTCGTGGCGGCTGAGCGAGAACTGCACGCCGAACTCGCCGTCGATCGATCTTGTACGGGCCGGAGCCGTCGCCCGATTGCCAGTCGAGCGTGCCGTCGTCGTTGGCCGGGCAGATCGCCAGGTGATAGTCGGTCATCAGCCAGGGGAAGTCGGCATTGCCGCCGTCGAGAGTCACTGTGACGGTATGATCGCCGTCGGCGGTGATGTCGGTGACATCCTTCAGCAGCGCCTTGGCCGCCGAGGTCGTTTTCTCGCCGCGGTGGTGGTTGAGCGACGCGATCACGTCGGCCGCCGTAACGGGCTTGCCGCGGTGGAACGAGGCGTTCGGGTTCGAGCTCGAAGGTCCACTCCGAGGCGGCCTCGTTGGCGGCCCAGCTGTCGGCGATATCCGGGCCGAGCGAGCCGTCGCCGTTGATCATCGTCAGGTACGAACGATGGGTATGGGCGAGGAAGATCATCGTCCGGGTGACGTAGGAGCCGGGATCGTGGGTGTCGCCGGTGTTGCCGTCATGGATGCCCCAGCGGAAGGTGCCGCCGCGCTGAGCCTGCGCCCGCGCGGAGGTGGTCCAGAGGCTGGTGGCGCCCGCGGTGGCGAGGCCCGCCGCGGCCGAGTAGCTCATGAAATCGCGCCGCGAAATCCGGCCCGTCCGGGCACCATCGGCGATCCGGTTGATCAGGTCCTGATCTTTTTTTGTCATATTAACTCCCAGTTGGTTTGGCCGCATCTTTTGTTTCGCGGCCCTTCTTTCAGCCTCTCCCGCGCGTCGCGGGAACAAAGGCCGAAAAACGACATGTTTTAAGCAAATCACGAAACGTCCCGGGCTTCCACCCCATTCCTGAAAGGTTTTCGCGGGGCCACTTTGCCGGCCCCGGTGTCGTTTTTCGGCGGCAGGCTTCGGAAACCGTACGCGCGGCCGCCGCCCGACCGGGCCATACTCCTTCGAAAGAAGCAGGGAAGGAGAGCCACATGGGGGACGCGAAACCGGCGGGCCGTGGCCGGAGCGGTGGCGGACGGGCAGCGCGGCGCGCCCTGCGCGCGACCATCGATCCCACGATGTTGCCGGGGCTCGAGGCCAGGCTCCCCCTGACCGAACCGATGAGCCCCGACGAGCTTGCCCGGATCGACGCCGCCTCGATGGCGATCCTCGAAGAGGTCGGGATCGTGTTTCGCGATCCGGTGGCGCTCGAGGATTGGCGGCGGGCGGGGGCGGATGTGCGCGGCGAGCGGGTGCATCTCGACCGCGGGCTGGTGCGCGAGCTGATCGTGTCGATCCCCTCCGACATCGCCTATGCCGCCCGCAACCCGGCCAACAACGTACGAATAGGCGGGCGCAAGACCATCTTCGTGCCGATGACCGGCGCGCCCTACCTGCGCGATCTCGACGATGTGCGGCGGATCCCCACGCTTGACGATCTGGCGATGTTTCACAAGCTCGCGCACATGTCGCCGGCGCTGCACAGCTCGGCGCATCACATCGTCGAGCCCTGCGACCTGCCGGTCAGCCACCGCCATCTGCACATCACCTACTCGTCGATCAAACACAGCGACAAAACCTTCATGGGCATGACCACCAGCCCCAAGAACGCCGAAGACGTGATGGAGATCTGCGAGATCCTGTTCGGGCGCGCGGCGATGGAGGCGGGCGCGGTCACCACCGGCAACATCAACGGCAATTCACCGCTGGTCTGGGACGAGACCATGCTCGGGGCCTTGCGCGCCTTCACCCGCCGAAATCAACCGGTGCTCTGCTCGCCCTTCGTGCTCGGCGGCGCCAACACCCCGGCCTCCGTCGCCCCCGCCGTGGCGCAGCTCAACGCCGAGGCGCTGTCGGCGCTGGCCTATACCCAGGTGGTGCGCAAGGGCGCGCCCGCGATCTACGGCCACTACCTGTCGACCGTCTCGATGAAATCCGGCGCGCCGATGGCGGGCACGCCGGAGATTTCCCTCATGAACTTCATGATCGGCCAGCTCGCGCGCCACTACGGCGTGCCCTGGCGGACCTCGGGCGGGCTCGGAGGCGCCAAGATCTTCGACGCGCAGGCGGGCTACGAAAGTGCCGCCACCATGTCGGCGGTGATCCATGCGGGCGCCAACTACGTCTGGCACGCGGCCGGCTGGAACGAGGCGGGCATGCACACTTCGGTGGCGAAGTTCGTCGTCGATGCCGAGCAGAGCGCGATGGCCTACCGGATGGCCGAGGGCATCCGCTGGGACGATTTCGACGAGGCGCTGGCGGCGGTGCGCGACATCGGCCCGGGCGGGCATTACCTCGGGCACCCGCACACCCAAGCCAATTTCCAGCGCGCCTTCTTCCTGCCGGAGCTGTTCGACAATTCGCCGATCGGTCAATGGGAGGCGGAGGGTGCGCTCGACACCAATGCGCGGGCGCTCGAATATGCCCGCAAGCTGCTCGCGGCCTACGAGGCGCCGCCGCTCGATCCCGGCATCGACGAGGCCCTGAAAGACTACATCGCTCGGCGCGAACACGAGATCCCGGCCGAGGACGCGCTGAACCAGACGTTCTGACGGGGGCTGGCTGACAGGGGCAGCGGCCCGGAGGGGCCGGAATGGGAAGGAGACCCGAGATGAGCGACCAGATTGCCCGGCTCGACGACCGGCTGCGCGCCCGGCGCGAAAGCTTCGACAGGATCCCGGTGGTGGACCTCGCACCGCTGCTCGACGGCAGCGACCCGGACAGGGTGGCCCGCGAAATCCGCTGGGCGCTCGCCAACGCGGGCTTCATGTATGTCAGGAACCATGGCACCGATCCGGAGCTCGTCGCCGCGGCGTTTGCCCAGGCGAGAGCGTTCTTCGCTCTGCCCGAAGCCGCGAAGATGTCGCTCCATGTGAGCACCTCCGGCACCACGCTGAGGGGATACATCGAGCCCTTCGGCGAAAACACCGACCCGACAAGAACGAAAGATCTGAAGGAAGCCTATGATATCGGGCCGGAAACGCCGGGGCGTGCGACGCCGTTTTTCGGTGCCAACCCCTGGCCCGACCCGCAGGCGCTGCCCGGTTTCGCCGCGACCGTCTACGCCTACCACGAGGCGATGAAAGGCCTGGCGCTGGAGTTGCTCGGCGCCATCGCCCTGTCGCTCGATCTGCCCCGCGACTTCTTCGCCCCGCGCATGACCGACCCGATCTGCATCCAGCGGCTGTTGCACTACCCGCCGCAGACCGGCGTCGTGGACGAAAGCGTGATCGGCATCGGCGCGCATACCGATTACGGCGCGCTCACCCTGCTCGCGCAGGACGACGTCGGGGGCCTGCAGGTGATGAACCGTGACGGCGCCTGGATCGCCGCGCCGCCGATCCCGGACACGCTTGTCATCAACATCGGCGACCTGATCCAGCGGCTGACCAACGACACCTACCTCGCCAATCTCCACCGGGTGGTGAACACCAGCGGTCGGGAACGCTACTCGATCCCGTTCTTCATCGACGCCGATTACGACGCGGTCTTTGCGCCGATCCCCGAATGCGTGACCCCGGAGAATCCGGCGCGTTACCAACCGGTGACCTGCGGCGCCCACAAGTTCGGCCGCTTCAAGGACAGTTACCCGCACCTGACCGGGGCGGGCTGAGATGCGGATCGCCGAGGTTCACCTCTACACCCATGAGCTTCCCGTCGTCGATGGCCCCTACCGGATGGCCACGGCCGAGGTCTGGTCGCTGACCACGACGCTGGTCAAGCTGGTCTCCGATACCGGCGTGACCGGCTGGGGCGAGACCTGTCCGGTCGGGCCGACCTATGCCGAGGCCCATGCCGGCGGCGCGCTGGCAGCCCTCACCGAGATCGCCCCGGGGCTGGTTGGCGCCGAGGCCCTGCCGCTGGCCGCCCGCCGGCGGATGGATGCGCGCCTCAACGGTCACAAATACGCCAAGGCCGCCGTCGATATCGCGGTGCACGACCTGCTCGGCCGCGCGCTGGGCGTCAGTGTCGCCGACCTGCTCGGCGGCGCGGTGACCGACCGGGTGCCCTCCTACTACGCCACCGGAGTCGGAGAGCCTGACGAGATCGCGTTGATTGCCAAGGAAAAACAGAACGAGGGTTATCCGCGCCTTCAGATCAAGCTGGCCGGGCGGGACCTTGCGCAGGACATCGCGACCATCCGCAAGGTCTGGGAGGTGATCGGCGGCTCTGGCATGCGCCTCGCGGTCGATGGCAACCGGGGCTGGACCACCCGCGACGCGCTGCATGTGAGCCGGGCCTGCACCGACATTCCGTTCGTGCTCGAACAGCCCTGCAACACGGTCGACGAGCTCAAGCGCCTGCACGGCATCATTGCCCATCCGCTCTACATGGACGAGAGCGGCACCTCGCTCGACACGGTGATCAGCGCCGCCGGTACCGGGATGGTCGACGGGTTCGGCATGAAGGTGACGCGGATCGGCGGGCTCGCCCCGATGGCGACGTTTCGCGACATCTGCGAGACCCGGCGGTTGCCGCACACCTGCGACGACAGCTGGGGCGGCGACATCAGCGCCGCGGCCTGCGTGCAGATCGGCGCCACGGTGCGCCCCGAACTGCTCGACGGGGTCTGGCTGGCCGCCCCTTACGTTGCGGGGCATTACGACCCCGACAACGGCATCCGGATCGAGGGCGGGCACATCCGGCGCCCGACCGGACCGGGTCTTGGGGTCGTGCCCGCGGAGGGCCGCTTCGGCGCGCCGGTGCTCTCGCTCTGACGCCGGGCGCCCGCGCTGCGTGACGCCCGGTCACCGCGAACCCTGTTTCAATGATGCGGCGCATGGTCTAGAATCGCTGCGCAATGTCGCATTCGGGATCGCACGGGCAATTGTCCGGCCCCGATGCGCGCCAAAAACCAATAGGGAGCACCATGTCCAAGTCTCATCTCGGGTCCGCCCGTTTCAACCCGACACGTCGTTCGATCCTCGCCTCGGGGGCCGCTCTGACTGGCCTCGCCGCCACCGGCTTCGGCCTCAATCCGGCCCGCGCGCAATCGCGCGGCGGCCATTTCCGCGTGGCGAAGGGCCATGGTCAGACCTCGGACTCGCTGAACCCGGGCTCCTGGGAAAACGGCTTCATGATCGCGGTCGGCTACGGTGTCCACGGCTACCTGACCGGCTTCGCCCGCGACGGCTCGGTCGAGCCGCAGGTGGCCGAGAGCTGGGAAGCCAGCCCCGACGCCAAGGTCTGGCGTTTCAAGATCCGCGGCGGCATGACCTTCCATGACGGCGCACCGGTGACCGCCGAAGACGTGGTCGCCTCGATGGATTTCCACCGTAACGAGGGATCGACCTCGGCCGCGAAACCGCTGGTCGACGCGATCGCCGACATCAGTGTCGACGGCGACACCGTGGTCTTCACCCTCGAAGCCGGCAACGCCGACTTCCCGTTCACCTTCACCGACTACCACCTCACGATCATGCCTGCCGGCGACGACAACGGGATCGAGTGGAAATCGGGCAACGGCTGCGGTCCCTACAAGCTGGTTTCCTTCGAACCGGGGGTCTCGGTGCGCGTCGAGCGCAACGAGAACGACTGGGACACGAACGCGGGGCTTCTTCGACGCGATCGAAATGCTCGCGGTGGTCGACGTCGAACGCGCGGACCACCGCGCTGGTCTCCGGCGAGGTCGATGCGATCGACAAGCTCGACCTCAAGACCGTCGCGCCTGCTCAAGCGCAAGCGCCGAACCTCAACGTGCACTCGGTCGCCGGCAACCAGCACTACACCTTCGCGATGTCGTGCAACAAGGAGCCGTTCACCGACGTCAACGTGCGCCGCGCGCTCAAGTACGCCGTCAACCGCGAGGAGCTGGTCGAGAAGATCCTGTTCGGCTACGGCTCGGTCGGCAACGACCACCCGATCGGCCGGGGCCAGCGCTTCTACAACAGCGAGCTGGCGCAGACCGAGTACGATCCGGACAAGGCGAAGTGCTACCTCAAGGAAGCCGGGCTCGACAGCCTGTCGGTCGACCTGTCGGCGGCGGACGCGGCCTTCGCGGGCGCGGTCGACGCCGCCGTCCTCTACCAGAACTCGGCCAAGGCCGCCGGCATCGACGTCAACGTCAACCGCGTGCCGAACGACGGCTACTGGTCCGACGTCTGGATGAAGAAACCGTTCTCGGCGGTCTACTGGGGCGGTCGTCCGGTCGAGGACCAGATGTTCACCACCGCCTACGCGACCGGTGCGGCCTGGAACGACACGTTCTGGTCGAACGACCGTTTCGACGAACTGCTGGTGGCGGCGCGGGCCGAACTCGACGACGCGACAAGCGCCGCGAGATGTACTACGAGATGCAGGCGATCCTGAACGACGACGGCGGCGCCATCATCCCGATGTTCGCCTCCTACGTCTTCGCGACCTCGAAGAAGGTCGGTGACCGGCGACAACCTCTCGTCGCACTGGGACATGGACGGCGAGCGCTGGATGGAGCGCTGGTCGTTCGCGTGATCTGAACGCCGCGCGCGGGGGGTGATCTTTGCGCGCGGGCGCCACCAAGGAAGGCGCTTCGAAGCGCCTTCCTCAATCGCCTTCCAAGGCGATTTGCACGCGGCTTTGAACCCGCGTCCGCCTCACTCCTCGCGCGCGCGCCATTCGCGCAGCCGCAGCACCGCGTTTGCGCCGATGTCGAGCAGCGGGCGGGGGACCAGGCGGGTCGGGTCGTGGCTCGGCGGTGAAATGGCGGGTGATCGCAGAGGTCTCCCCCAACGCCAGGTCGGCGGCGCCGATGCCGGTGAGCGTGCCGCGCGCGGTGCCGAGCCCGTTCTGGACGCAAGCCGAATAAAGCCCCGGCTCGATCTCGCGCATCACCGAGACGCTGTTCATCGTCAGACACAGGTGGCCGGCCCAGGCATGTTCCATGCGCAGCCCCACCAGCGCCGGGAAACGGCGGTCGAATTTCCGCTGCATGATGCGCGCGGCCCGTTTGAGGCCCGCCCGCGTCGGCACCAGGCCGGGCTTCAGCGTGGCGCAGGTGCGGGTGACGATCCGGTTGCCGCCCTGGCCGGTGTCGATCCGGCGCACGGTCGTGCCCATCGGGTCCGAGGGGGTGATGCCCCAGCGGCACTTTCCGCCGACCTTCGTCAGCTGGTTCGTATCGAGCTCCGGCGTCATCACCGCGTAGAGGAAGATCTGCATCAGCCGGCCCGGCTCGATGCCGAAGCTTTCCAGATGCCCGTTGACCGCGAGGATCACCTTGCCTGCGGTGAGCTTCGCTTTGGGCGTGGTGAGCGTCCAGCCGTCCCCGGTCCGCGCCATCCCGGTCACGGGGCTGGTCTCGAACAGGGCCACGCCGCCCGCGGCGAGCCCGGCGGCGAGGCCGCGGATGTAGCCCGCCGGTTGCAGCATCACCGTGCCGGGCGTGTAGAGACCCGAGCGGTAGTGGCGTGAGCCCGTGAGGTCGAACATCGCCTGCGCGTCAAACATTTCGCAGGGCTCGCCGAGCGAGGCGAGATGGGCGGCGTAGCTCCGGTTGTGGGCATCCGCCGCCGCGCTGGCCGCCCCGTTCACCTTGCCTGCCGGGTCGAAGAAATCGCGTCGGATGGCGTAGGCCTCGACCGCCTCCCGGGCGAATGCCTGGGCTTGGCGGTTGAGCGCGATGATCGCCTTGTCGTCGCCGGCGCCGGCGTAATCCTCCGAGGTGAGCTCATGCGGCAGATCGATCATGAAACCCGAGTTGCGCCCGGCGGTGCTTTCGGCGATCCGCCCCGCCTCGAGCACGGCGATCCGGGCGCCGGGCGCGCGGGTGGCGAGGCGCCGGGCGGCCGACAGCCCGGCGAAGCCCGCGCCGACCACCGCGAAATCGGCCGTGGCATCCGCCTCGAGCGGGCGCGGCGGGGGCGCGTCGCCGAGGATGGCGTTCCAGCCCGCCCGGCCCAAGTGAACGGGCAGGCGGCGGGCTTTGTAGCCCATCAGTCCACGGCCTCGTCTTCGTCGTCGGCGAGATCGATCCAGATGGTCTTGAGCTGGGTGTACTGGTCGTGCGCGTGCAGCCCGTTGTCGCGCCCGCCGAAGCCCGATTGCTTGTAGCCGCCGAACGGCGTGGAGATGTCGCCCTCGCCGTAGCTGTTGACGGTGACGGTGCCCGGCGCGCAAGGCCCGCGCCGCCGCGCAGCGCCCGCTTGACGTTGGCGGTGAAGATCGAGGCGGAGAGGCCGTACTCGGTGTCGTTGGCGAGCGCGATGGCTTCGTCGAAGCTCTCGACCGTCATCACCGAGAGCACCGGGCCGAAGATCTCCTCGCGCGCGGCGCGCATCGCCGGGCGCGACGTCCATCACGGTCGGCTCGACATGGGTGCCGGACTGCGACTTGCCGCCCAGTGCACCCGTTGCCCCTCGTTCGAGATAGCCGCAGACCTTGTCGAAATGCGCCTTCGAGACCAGCGCGCCGACCCTGTGCGCGGGATCCAGCGGATCGCCCAGCGGCCATTCGCGGGCATGGGCCAGGATCCGCTCGATCAGCGCGTCCTTTACGCCTTCGTGCACGATCAGTCGGCGAGCTGGCCGAGCAGTTTTCGCCCATGTTCCAGAACGCCCCGTTCGACGACATGCGCAGCCACCCGATCGAGGTTTTCCGCATCGTCCATCACGATCGCAGGGTTCTTGCCGCCCATCTCCAGCATCGACCTCCTTGAGATTGCTGTCGGCGGCATAGCGCAGGAAGCGCCGTCCGGTCGCGGTGGAACCGGTAAACGAGACCATGTCGACATCCATGTGCCGGCCCGAGCGGTTCGCCCACCTCCGGCCCGGTCCCGGGCACCACGTTGAGCACGCCGCGCGGCACGCCCGCCTCAGCGGCGAGCTCGGCCACACGCAGCGCGGTCAGCGAGGTCTCCTCGGCAGGTTTGACGACCACCGTGCAGCCAGCCGCCAGCGCCGGGCCGATCTTCCACGCCATCATCAGCAGCGGGAAGTTCCACGGCAGCACCAGCCCGACCACGCCGACGGGTTCGCGCACGACCATCGCGACATGATCGTCCGACGCCGGCGCGACCTGATCGTAGATCTTGTCGATCGCTTCGGCGTGCCACATCAGGCAGTGGATCGTCTCGGGGATGTCGACGGTCTCGCAATCAAAGATCGTCTTGCCGCTGTCGAGGCTCTCCATCACCGCCAGCTCGCGCGCGTTGCGCTTGATGAGCTTGGCGAAGCGGATGAGCACCTCCTTGCGCTCGGACGGGTGCAGTTTCGACCAGCGCCCATCGTCAAAGGCTTCGCGCGCCTTGGCGACGGCGAAGTCCACGTCCTCGGCCCCGCAATAGGCGATCTCGCAGAGCGCCTCGCCGTTGGCCGGGTTCATCGGCATGAAGGTCTTGCCGGAGGCGGCGGGCCGATAGGCGCCGTCGATGAAGGCGGCGGTCGGGAAGGTCATCGCGTCCGCGATGCGCCCGGTATTCGTCGTGGGTCAGAAGGTCGGTCATGTCAGGTCCCCCGCTAGTTTCCCGGTCTCGATCTCGGCGATGGTGCGTTTCAGAACCCGCACCACCTGTTCCAATTGCCGCTTGTCGTCCTTGTTGAGCGCCTTCAGGGGCGGGCGCGGCGGGCCGGCCGTGAGCCCGGCCATCTCGACCCCGTATTTGACGCATTGGATGAACTTGCCGCCCTGTTCCAGCACCCGCATGAGCGGCATCATCGCCGACATGATCCGCCGGCCCCTGGTCGAAATCGCCCTCGACCGCGCAGGCCTCGTAGAGCGCGATGTGCTCGGCGGGCAGGAAGTTCGAGCCCGCGCAGACCCAGCTGCGTCGCGCCCCAGGCAAAGAACTCGAGCGCCTGGTCGTCCATGCCGCAGGACATCTGGATATGCGGGTAGTCGCGCGCCAGCAGAGTGCACCCGGTTGATGTCGCCCGAGCTTTCCTTGATCGCGCAGACGTTGCGCGAGCGGCCGACCCGGTCGAGGAACTCGTCGCCCATGTTGACGCCGGTGCGGCCCGGGTAGTTGTAGAGCATGATCGGCAGGTCGGCGGCCCGGTCGATGGCCAGCACGTTGAGCGCGTTTTCGCGTTCGGTCGGCACGGCGTAGGGCGGCGAGGCGACGAGGATCGCGTCCGCACCCATCTCGCGCGCGCCGGACGCAAGCGCGAGGGAATCTGCGGTGAGCATCGCCCCGGTGCCGACGATCAGCGGCAGGCGCCCGTCGAGGCGTTCGCGGGTGAAGCGCGCCAGCTCCAGCCGCTCGGTCACGGTCTGGGTGTAGTTCTCGCCGGTCGAGCCGCCGGAGATCAGGCCGTGCACGCCCGCCTCCACCAGATGGTCGATGACGGCCGCAAGCGCGTCGTAATCGACCGCGCCGCTGTCGTCGTAGGGCGTCACGACGGGGGTGTAGATCCCGTCGAACCGCAGGATCGGGGTCATGGCGTTCCTCCTTTGCGTGCTGGCCGCGCGCTTGGCTCGACGTGGCCCCGGCGGGGCGCAAGCGCCGTCTCCGACACCCCGGGTGTCGGACCGCGGACTCGCCCGCCGGTGCGGCTTTCGGGCGAAACCTGTCGGGTTCTGCAGGTCGGGACGCATCGAAGACCTCTCTTGTTCGCAAATACGGTAGTGTGGAACCATACCGGCTACAAATGGGATTCCGACGGGATCCGTCCACTCAACGACATCCAGACGCGACGACGCCGACGCAACGACACCGACGCGGCGCCACCGGCGCGACAACCCCGAGCGACACATGAGCGATCTGCCCGAGCACATGCGGTTCTTCCTGGTGGAGGAGTTCACCCATCTCGCGTTTTCCTGCGCGGTGGAGCCGCTTCGCCTCGCCAACCTCCTGTCGGGCCGGGAGCTTTACAGCTGGTCGCTGGCCTCGCGCGACGGGCACGGGGCCACCGCGTCGAACGGCACGGTCACGCTGGTCGATCACGCGATGGATCCGGTTCCGCGCAACGCCTGGCTGTTCTTTCTCTCGGGGATCAATGTCGAAACCCATCTCGACCGCGCCCTGATCGGATACGTGCGCCGCGAGCGGGCCCGGGGCGCGCGCATCGGCGGGCTCTGTTCGGGGGCGTTGGTGCTTGCACATGCGGGCCTCTTGGACGGCGACCTCGCGGCGGTGCATTGGGAATACCACGACGCCTTCGAAGAGCAGTTCCCGCAGATTGCGCTGCGGCGCAGCGTCTTCGTCGCCGACGGGCGCCACCCCACCGCCTCGGGCGGCACCGCGACCGCCGATCTGATGTTGCACCTCATCGCCGGCGCCCATGGCGCGGACCTTGCAACCGGGATCGCCGACCAGATGGTCTACAACGCGGTGCGAGACGGGACCGCGGCGCAGCGGATATCGGTCCAGGCCCGACACGGGGTGCGCAACGCTCATATCGCCGCCGCCGTCCGGCTGATGCGGACAACCCTCGACGAGCCGTTGACGCCGGCCGAGATCGCCGATCGGATCGGCATCTCGACGCGCCAGCTCGAACGGCTGTTTCGCAATCACCTCAAGGTCAGCCCGAAACGCTATGCCACGACGCTCCGTCTGGAGCGCGGGCGCAACCTTCTGTTGCAGACCGAGCTTTCGGTCACCGAGATCGCGCTCGCGTGCGGCTACGGCACGGCAACGCATTTCTCCCGCGCCTACCGGGCCCATTACGGCCATGCGCCGACGGCCGCGCGCGGTCTTCGCCCGCCGCCCGGTGCGGCCGCCCGGCCGCCTGCCGCAGGTCGGGCTGCGGGGCGCCGGCGCGCACGTGGCGGCGGCGGGCTCACGGGGGCGTGACGGGACTCGCGCTACGGGCGTGCTAACCTGCGCTCATCCCCCGCCCGGAGACCGCCCATGAACCGTATCCTCCTAGCCCTGATCCTTCTGATCCCCGTCGCCTCGCCAGCCGCGGCACAGGACCGGATCCCGTCGCATTGCCTGGCCTTCGCCGGGGATATCGAGGGCGCATCCTATGTGCATCTCGCGAGCTACGCCGACCCGCTCGCGCCCGATGAGGTGCGTATCGCCTATATCGATCACGCGAGCTTTCTGATCCAGGCGGGCGGGGTGGCGGCGGTCACCGATTTCACCGGGGCGCTGGGTGGGGCCGAACTGGTGCCGGACGTGGTGACGATGAACAACGCCCACACCACGCACTTCACCTATGTGCCCGACCCCGAGATCCCGAATGTGCTCGAGGGCTGGGCCCGTGACGGTGTCGCGGCGGATTACGACCTCGACCTCGGGATGATGCGGGTGCGCAATGTACCGACCGACGTGCGCGGCGGTTTCGAGGGCGTGCGCCCGGACGGAAACTCGATCTTCGTTTTTGAGGCGGGCGGGCTTTGCATCGGCCATCTCGGCCACCTCCACCATGTGCCCGACGATGCGCAATTCGCGGCGATCGGCCGGCTCGACGTGGTGATGGCCGCGGTCGACGGCGGCATGACCCTCGACACCGCGTCGATGATCCGGGTGATGCAGCGGCTGAAAGCGCGGGTGGTGATCCCGATGCACTGGTTCGGGCGCGGCACGCTGGACCGCTTCCTGACCGGCATGAGGGGGGAGTTCGACGTGGTCGACACGGGCCTGCGCGAGATCACCCTCTCGCTCCACCGGTTGCCCACGCGCCCGCAGGTCATGGTGCTGGAGCCGGGGCGGCTCGACTAGCACCATGTGAGGCGCGGCGACCGGTGGCGGTGGGCCGCGCCGAGCGGGCGTGCGGCGGACTGCGGTGGGGACCGCGCATCGGATGCCGCAGCGCTCTTGCCGGACCGAAGAAATAATCCGGACGGACCAGAGGCCGCTTTGCCAACTCCCGGACAAGCGGCCCGCCACAGCCTTTGGAAATAGATGTGTAAAACCTGGCCGCAAACCTCAACGCATCTTGCCCGACCGGTGGCCGCGCGCCGCGCGCGCATCCTGCGCGCAAACCGCCTTAAGGGCCGGACCCCGGCCGGACCATCGCGTCGCTCTTGCCGGCGGCGCAAAACGGTGCATGCTCGCGGCCATGACGATGATGCCCCTCAACCCCGCCGACGACGCCTTCGCCGCCCGCCTGCCCGAAGGCGTGCGCCGCCCGTTGGAGCCGCGCTATCTCGAGGAACGGCGGGGGTTCTTCAAGGGACAGGGCGGGCTGCTCGTGGCCCCGCGCACCACCGAGGAAGTCGCCGATCTGGTGCGGGCCGCAGCCGCGGCCCGGGTGGGGATCGTCCCTTATGGCGGCGGCACCGGCCTTGTCGGCGGCCAGGTGATGCCGGAGGGGCCGGCGCCGATGATCCTGTCGCTGGAGCGCATGCGCCAGATCCGCGGGCTCTGGCCGGAAGAGAACGTCATCGTCGCCGAGGCGGGCGCGGTGCTTGCCGAGGTGCAGGCGGCGGCGCAAGAGGTCGACCGGCTGTTCCCCCTGTCGCTCGGGGCCGAGGGCTCCTGCCGGATCGGTGGCAACCTCGCCACCAATGCCGGCGGCGTCAACGTGCTGCGCTACGGTAACACGCGCGATCTGTGCCTCGGTCTCGAGGTTGTGCTACCGGATGGGTCGGTGTGGCACGGGCTCAAACGGCTGCGCAAGGACAACACCGGCTACGACCTGCGCGGGCTGATGATCGGCGCGGAAGGCACCCTCGGGATCATCACCGCCGCCGCGCTCCGGCTGTTTCCGCGTCCGGCTCATGACGGCGCGGCGTTGATGGTCGTCGAAAGCCCTCAGGCTGCCTTGGCGCTGCTGGCGCTCATCCAGGCGCGGGTGGGCCCGGGGCTCACCGCCTTCGAACTCATCGCCGGCCAGGGCTTGCACTTTCTGTCCGAGACCGGCTGCACCGCGCGCGCGCCGCTCGATCCGATCCCCGACTGGGCGGTGCTGATCGATCTTGGCCTCGGGCCGGATGCCGATCCCATGGCCGAGCTTGCCGAGATCTACGAGGCGGCAGAGGCCGACGGGCTGGTGACGGACGGCGTCGTTGCCGGGTCCGGGGCGCAGCGCGCCGCGCTTTGGGAGATGCGCGAGCAGATCCCCGAAGCCAACAAGCGCATCGGCGGGATATCCTCGCACGATATCTCGCTGCCGCTCTCGGCCATCCCGGACTTCCTGCGCCAGGCGCCGGCCATCGTCGCCCGCCTCGGCCCATTCCGGGTCAACGCGTTTGGCCACCTCGGCGACGGCAACCTGCATTTCAACGTCTTCCCCCCGGCGGGGCGGGCGAAATCCGACTATCCGGCGGAGACCCGGGCGCAGGTGGCGACGGCAATCTACGACCTGGTCGCCGACTTCGACGGCTCCTTCTCCGCCGAACACGGCATCGGCCGGCTCAAGGTCGGCGATCTGCAGCACTACGGCGATCCGGCGAAACAAGCGGCGATGCGCGCGATCAAGGCGGCGCTCGACCCGCTCGGGATCATGAACCCCGGCGTGATGCTGGCGCGCGAGAGCTGAGCGGCGCGCCGCCCCGGCCTTGCCCGCCGCTGGCCGGGTCGGGTCCGACGGGCGGCTTCGGCGCGGGGCGCGCGGCGGAGTTGCGGCCCGCCCGGGGGCCGCTGTCTCTGCGGTCGCAGGACAAAATCGCCTTGGTCGAGCGACAGCACGTCAAGCAGGCGTATCTTGATATTTGCAACGCCGTCGCCATCGACATCGGCCAGCACCGTCGCGTGGCCCGCTTTGTTGACTGGGTAGCGCACCTCGGCCTCGGTTGCGCTGAACTTCGCGGTGCCGATGAAGGCGAGCTCCGTTGCGGCGGTGCCGGAAAGGTGGATGTGTTCCTCGCCGGAGGTGAAGCTCGCGGATTTTGTCGATGTCGCCGCCCTGGGCCGAATCCGCCACCTCGAGGTATACGAAGCTGTCGGATCCGTCGCCGGCGGTCTGGAGGTCGCGCCGGAGGCCACCGACCAGCCAGTCGTGTCCGTCGCCGCCGCGCAAAATGTCTTTCCCGGCACCGCCATCGAGGTCGTCATCGCCGCCGCGCCCACGCAGCGAATCGTCGTCCGCACCGCCCGCGAGCGCATCCGTATCGGACCCGCCGATGAGGGTGTCGTTGCCACTGCCGCCGGAAACGGTGTCGGCAACGAACCCGCCGAAGCCGCGATAGCTGTCTGCGCCCTCACCGAGGTCGACGGGGCCGGTGATCGCCCCCTGGTTTTTCAAGGTATCGCTGCCGGCTCCGAGCTCGACGTCGCCGACCAGCAGCCCGGAGTTGCGCAGCGTGTCCACGGTCGCCCCCGCGTTGAAGGCGTTCGCGTCGACCGTCAGAATCTCGCCGCTGTTGACGAAGTCGACCGACCCGGTCGCGGAATCTGAGATCCGCACCCCCCAACCCGTGCCGCTGATCGTCCCGGTATTCACGCCATCGACGGCACTGGTTCCGGGATCCAGCCTCACACCAAATCCGGTCGAGGAGATCGTTCCGGAGTACGAGAGCCCGATGAGTGCGCTGCCATCCGTCTGGCCCGCATTGATCCAGCCCACGTTGGTCGACGAAACGTAGCCGGCATTGTCGATGAATATCGACCCTGTTGACCGGAGAAACAGACCGCCTCCGCCCGTTGTCGTGACCTGGCCGGTTTGGCCGATGGTCACACGGAGTCCGCTGCCGTCGAGATCCACGGGGGGTTGAACAAACCGGCGATGATGCCGAAGACCGACAGTCAGTGTTCCCCGGTTCCGGTCACCAGAGTGCCGTCGCCATAGAGCGCGCCGCTCCGCCCGACGAAAAGGCCGTCTCCCGTTCCGAGATCGATCGGTGTTGTTGTCGTCGTCGTGACTGCCTGAATGGCCATGAATAGTCCCCTTGGAAAAAATGCACACTGCCGCTGCGGCAGGCAAAAGCCGATCACTTTGCCCGCCGGTGCCGGACCGCATCAAGCGCCGGGGTTGCGGAGCGCCGGATTGCAAAACGAAAAGCGCCCCGCCGGGGGGGAGGCGGGGCGCCCACGTTCGTTACGTGGTGTACAAGCAGCGGCCCGTCATTGGGGCCAACCTCCTTCTAGCGCAGGAATTCTTTCCAAACAGTTACCGCGCATCTCGATTCCGCCTTGCCACCGCGTTCTTTCGCGCCCGAACGCGCAAGCCCGACGCCGCAGGGCAGAATTCCCGTCACCGCCACCGCCACCGAGGCCGCGGCCGTGTCGCCGGCGAGGGCGATACGACCCCGGCGGCGGCGAGGTGAACAGGTCGGGCTCGCCCTGTAGGACCCGGGTGGCGCGGGTGTTCCCGGACGCTTGGCGGCGGGCCGGTCCCGCCGACCCGCCCGATGTCGCAAAATTCGCGCCAATCGCCGCGGGACGCATTGGCATCGGGCCCGAAGCGGCTAAGGTTCATGAGACGAGTTTCGAGCCGGAGGAGTTGCCATGAGACGCTACTCGGTCTTTGCCATCGCCCGCGAGGGCCTACGCTACCACAGCGGCTGGGCGCGGGCCTGGGCGTCGCCGACACCCAAACGGCGCTACGACGCCATCATCGTCGGCGCCGGCGGCCACGGGCTCGCGACTGCCTATTACCTCGGCAAGAACCACGGGATCACCAATGTCGCGGTGCTGGAGAAGGGCTGGCTGGGCGGCGGCAACACCGGGCGCAACACCACCATCATCCGCTCGAACTACCTCCAGGACCCGTCGGCGGCGATCTACGAGAAGGCGCGCTCGCTTTACGAGACGATGAGCCAGGACCTCAACATGAACGTGATGTTCAGCCCGCGCGGCGTCATCATGCTGGCCCAGACCCATCACGAGGTGCGCGGCTACCAGCGCACGGCCCATGCCAATGCGCTGCAAGGGGTGAAGACCGAATTCATCGGGCCGCAGCGGGTCAAGGAGCTGGTGCCGATCATCGAACTTTCCGGACCGCGTTACCCGGTGCTGGGCGGGCTGTGGCAGGCCCGCGGCGGCACCGCGCGCCACGACGCGGTGGCCTGGGGCTATGCCCGCGCCTGTAGCGCGATGGGCATGGACATCATCCAGAATTGCGCGGTCACGGGCATCGAGACCGCGGGCGGGCAGGTCGCCGCCGTCAACACCTCGAAAGGCCGGATCGAGACCGGCAAGCTCGCGCTGGTCGTCGCCGGGCACTCTTCGGAGCTCGCGGCAATGGCCGGGTTCCGGCTGCCGATCGAGAGCGTGGCGCTGCAGGCGCTGGTGTCGGAGCCGATCGAGCCCTGCATGGACGTCGTCGTCATGGCCAACACCGTGCACGGCTATCTCAGCCAGTCGGACAAGGGCGAGATGGTGATCGGCGGTGGCACCGACGGGTTCAACAACTACACCCAGCGCGGGTCTTTCCACCATGTCGAGGAGACGGTCCGCGCACTGGTCGAGACCTTCCCGATGCTGTCGCGGCTCAGGATGCTGCGCCAATGGGGCGGGATCGTCGACATGACCGGCGACCGCTCGCCGATCCTGTCGAAGACACCTGTGGGCGGCATCTACGTCAACGCAGGCTGGGGCACCGGCGGCTTCAAGTCGATCCCCGGGTCGGGCTGGGCGATGGCGGAGCTGGTAGCGAAGGACGCGCCCGGCCCGCTCGCAGCCGCTTTCGGCCTCGAAAGATTCCGCGAAGGCCGTTTCATCGACGAGAGCGTGGCGGCGGGAGTGGCGCATTGATCCGGCGTCGGCTGAATGTGGCTGAGCCGGTCCGCCCGGGGCCCGGCGCGTTGAACGGCGGGGCCATCACCCCCACATTTAAGGGGCCTGTGCACAACCCTGAATGGGAGGGAGTGAAATGTCACAACGCGTATGGATTGTCCTCGTGGTGGTCGTCGCGGTGCTGGTTCTCGGTTTCTTTTTCTGGCCGTCGGGCACCAACGACACCGCGATCCAACCGGCTGGCGAGCCCGAAACGGCCCAGCCGGCCGACGAGCCTGCAACCGAAGAGCCGGCGACGACCGAATAGCCGCGGCCGGGCCGCGACTCTCTCGCGGCGCACGACCCGGACAGAAACCCGCACGGCCGGGGGGCAGGGCGCCCTCCGGCCGTGTCTTGGCAGAGCCACGGAGGTTTGCCGATGCTGACACTGGAATGCCCGTGCTGCGGGGTCCTGGCCGACGAGACCGAACTGGCCCCGGGCGGCGAGGCGCACCTGACCCGGGTCGGGCCCGAAGGGTCGGACGCTGACTTCGAGAGTTATCTGTTCGACCGGGCGAACCCCAAGGGCGTGCATTTCGAACGCTGGCGGCACGCGGCGGGCTGCGGAAAGTGGTTCCTCGCGGCGCGCAACACGGTGACGCTCGAGGTCTACGGGACCTACCGCGCGCAGACCCAGGCGCCGCCCGCCGAGATCGTCGCGCGGGTGAAGGCGAAACTGCCGGGCTGGGAGGGGGTATGATGGTTTCGAATTGCTTCCGCACTCCGGCCCGGGCGGGCGGGTCGCGCCCGCGGAGCCGGCAGGCGACAGCGCCCCGCGCGCTCTGCCGGGAAGACCGGGCGAAGGGGCGCTGCCCGGTGGCAGCTGCGCAGCATCGGTGCGACCACCGCGCCGGGAGTGATTTTCCCAAGAAAACAGGATGTCAGTCATGAGTGCACGGCTTGAGGGCTGGGGGCGGCTGATCGACCGCGCACACCCGGTGCGGTTCAGCTTCGACGGCAAGCGTTACCGCGGGTTTGCCGGCGACACGCTGGCCTCGGCGCTTCTGGGCGCGGGGCGGCTGGTGATGGGGCGGAGCTTCAAATATCACCGCCCGCGCGGCCCGGTGGCCGCTGGCGCCGAGGAGCCGAATGCGCTGGTCGGGCTGGGCGAGGGGGCTCGGTTCGAGCCTGACACACGGGCAACGACCACGGAGCTTTTCGAAGGGCTCGTGGCGCGGAGCCAGAACGCCTGGCCGTCGGTCGATTTCGACGTGATGGCGGTGAACCAGGTTGTGTCCCGCTTCCTGCCGGCGGGGTTCTATTACAAGACCTTCATGGCGCCGCCGGCGGCGTGGAAGTCGCTCTACGAGCCCTTCATCCGCAAATCGGCCGGGCTCGGCCGCGCGCCCGAGGGGGCGGACGCGGACAGCTATGAATACCTCTACGCCCATTTCGACGTGGTGGTCGTCGGCGGCGGCGTCGCCGGGCTCGCGGCGGCACAGGCGGCGGCGGCGACCGGCGTCAAGGTTCTGGTGCTGGAGCAATCTTCGCATTGGGGCGGACGGGCGCCCGTGGATGCCGCGGCAGACGGCGGCGAGATCGACGGCCAGACCCCCGATGATTGGATTAAAAACACGCTGGAAGATCTTGATCGCCAAGAGAATGTCACATTAAGGCTGAGGACGGTTGCGGCCGGGGTATACGACCACGGTTCCCTCGTCGCCGAGGAACGGCTGGCGGGGACCGACCCGCGCCGCCGGCTCTGGCGGATCCGCGCCGGCCGCATCGTCACCGCCACCGGCGCAATCGAGCGCCCGCTCGCCTTTGCGGGCAACGACAGGCCGGGCGTGATGCTCGCGAGCGCGATGCGCGACTACCTGGTCAACTGGGGCGTGGCGCTCGGCGACCGGGTGGTGGTGGTCACCAACAACGACGACGCCTACCGGACGGCGCTGATCCTGCACGTCGCCGGCCGCGAGGTGATCGTGATCGATGCGCGCGCGCAGGCCACCGGACCGTTGGCCGAACGGGTCAAACGGCTGGGCATCCAGGTGCGCGCGGGCCGCGCCGTGGCCGAGGTGCTTGGCGGCCGCCGGGTGCGCTCGGTGCGGCTCGACGGCCTGGGCGATGGGGCGGGCGAGGAGATCGCCTGCGACGCGGTGGCGATGTCGGGCGGCTGGTCGCCGGTCGTGCACCTTTGGTCGCATTGCGGCGGCAAGCTGATCTGGGACGAGGCCCTGGCGCTGTTCCGGCCCGATCCGGAGCGCCCGCCGCGCGGCGCGGACGGGGCCGGGTTCGTGCGCACCGCCGGAGCCGCCTCGGGCGCGCTGACGCTGGCCGAAGGTCTGGACGACGCCTGGGTCGCCGGGGAGGCGGCGGGGATCGGCGCCGGTGGCGGAGCCGCGAAGGGCCGGGCGCCAACGGCCCGGCCGGAAGAGCAGCAACCACTCGCGCCGGTCTGGATCATGCCCGCCGATGCCGGCCCCGGCAAACGCGCCAAGATGTGGCTCGACTTCCAGAACGACGTGAAGGTCTCCGACGTGCAACTCGCCGCGCGGGAAGGCTACGAGAGCGTCGAACACGCCAAACGCTATACCACGCTCGGAATGGCGAACGACCAGGGAAAGCTCAGCAATATCAACGGGCTCGCGGTGCTGTCGGACGCGCTTGGACAGGGCATTCCGCAAACTGGAACGACCACGTTCCGCCCGCCCTACACCCCGATCAGCATGGGGTCGATCGCCGGCGAGGCGCGTGGGGCCCTGTTCCAGCCGGTCCGGCGCACGCCGATTCACGATTGGCACGAGGCCAACGGGGCCGACTGGGAGCCGGTCGGCCAGTGGCGCCGACCCTATTGCTACCTGCGCGGCGACGAAACCCAGGCGCAGGCGGTGAACCGGGAAGTCGAAAACACCCGCGCGCATGTCGGCCTGCTCGATGCCTCGACGCTGGGCAAGATCCTGGTGAAGGGAGCGGATGCGGGACGGTTCCTCGACATGATGTACACCAACATGATGTCGACCCTGCCGGTGGGCAAATGCCGCTACGGGCTGATGTGTTCGGAGAACGGGTTCCTGATCGACGACGGCGTGGTGGCGCGGATCGACGACGACACCTGGCTTTGTCACACCACGACCGGCGGCGCCGAGCGGATCCATGGCCACATGGAAGACTGGCTGCAATGCGAGTGGTGGGATTGGAAGGTGCATACCGTCAACCTCACCGAGCAGTTTGCCCAGATCGCCGTGGTCGGCCCGAAGGCGCGCCGGGTGTTGGACACGCTCGGCGGCTTCGATGTCTCGAAACAGGCGTTGCCGTTCATGACATGGGCCGAGGGCCGGCTTGCGGGCTTCCCGGTGCGGATTTACCGGATCTCGTTCTCGGGCGAGCTGTCCTACGAGATCGCCGTGCCGGCCTCGCTCGGCCAGGCGCTCTGGGACCGGCTGATGGAAGCGGGCAAGGGGCTCGGCATGATGCCCTACGGCACCGAGTGCCTTCATGTGTTGCGCGCCGAAAAGGGGTTCATCATGATCGGCGACGAGACCGACGGCACGGTGATCCCGCAGGATCTCGGGCTCGGCTGGGCGATATCGAAGAAGAAGGACGACTTCCTCGGAAAACGGGCGCAGGCCCGGCCCGAGATGGCCCGCGACGACCGCTGGCGGCTGGTGGGGCTTGAGACGGAGGACGGTTCGGTCCTGCCCGACGGCGCCTATGTCCCCGCCGCCGGCCACAACGCCAACGGCCAGCGCAACACGCAAGGACGGGTCACATCGACCTACTACTCACCGACGCTGCGGCGCGGGATCGCCATGGCGCTCATCGTGCATGGCCCGGACCGCATGGGCGAGGTGGTCGAGGTGCCGCGGATCGGCGGTGAGATCGTGCGGGCGAAGATCGTGGAGCCCTGCTTCCACGACAAGGAGGGGATGAGACAAGATGTCTGACGCAGTCTCGGCGCTCGCGGGCGCCGCAAGCACAGGCTATTGCACGGTGACCGATGCGGGCCGGGTCGGCATGGTCACGATCCGGGGCGATCTCACGGATGCGGGCTTTGCCCGGTCGGTGAAATCGGCACTCGGCCTCGGCATGCCGGCGCAGCGCGAAATCACCGGCGATATCGGCGGCGCGGTCCCGCGCCTCGCCTGGATGTCGCCCGACGAACTCCTGCTGTTCTGCGACGCGGACGCGGCGCCAGAAGAGGCGGCGGCCTTGTCCGAGGTCCTTGCCGGTAGTCACGCGCTGGCGGTCGATGTCACCGATGCCCGCGCGGTCTTTCACGTCGAAGGCGCGGCGGTGCGCGAGGTTTTGGCCAAGCTCACCCCGGCCGACGTGTCGCCCGGGGTCTTCGGCCCCGGCGAGATGCGCCGCACGCGCTTGGGCCAGGTACCCGCCGCCTTCCACATGAACAGCGAGACCAGCGTCGAGGTGATCGCCTTCCGTTCGGTGGCGCTCTATGTCTTCGATCTGCTGTCGAACGCGGCAAAGCCCGGCAGCGAGGTGGGTCTATTCGCCGCGCCCCGCTGACCTCGACAGCGGCCTGCCCCTGACGGTTGAATGCAACCGAATTCAATCGCAAGGGAAAGAATATGAAACGAGCAGCAATTTCTCACGGGCCTCGTTCTGGCGATCGGTGTCGCCGGCGCCGCGACGGCGGAAACCTATACCTGCAAGATCACGCCTGCGGGCACGTCGCATGCGGTGCCGACCGACGTGGTCATCCAGCACGACACAAGCTCCGGGTCGGTCATGGTGAACGACAACTATGTTCAGCACTACGTCGGATCTCCCGTCGCGGGCGTTCTGAAGTCGAAGAACGCGAACCGGGTGCTGTTTGCCTGGACCGTGCCGGGGGTGAAAAACAGCTCTGGCCAACTGCGTCGCCGGGCTCACCTATTCGCTCAACATCCAACTGCCATCGGGCACCGCGTCGATCACCGGCAAACCGCAGGGTTACTGCCAATTCCTGGCGCGGGTCCGGAACCTGCAGCGTCGCTGAAACGGGGTGGCACCGCGCGCGGAGCGGTGCGCCACGGCCGAGGCCCGGCGCCGCCGATGCCGAGCGCGCACTCCGCTGCACGATGTGTCATCTCCTCACGATAAGGTGACCGGGGGCAGGGGAGAGATGCTCGGGGTTGACCCGCCCCCCCCGCAGGTCCCATTTAACGCCTGACAGAAACGCTAAAGTTACAGGGAGACCCCCAATGTCGTTCAGCCTTCCCGACCTTCCGTACGCCCACGACGCGCTCGCCGATCTCGGCATGAGCAAGGAGACCATGGAGTACCACCACGACCTTCACCACAAGGCCTATGTCGACAACGGCAACAAGCTGGTCGCCGGTACCGAGTGGGAGGGCAAGAGCCTCGAGGACATCGTCAAGGGCACCTACCAGTCCGGCGCCGTGGCCCAGAACGGCATTTTCAACAACGCTTCGCAGCACTGGAACCACACCCAGTTCTGGGAGATGATGGGCCCGGGCGAGAAGAAGATGCCGGGTGAGCTCGAGAAAGCACTCACCGAGGCCTTCGGCTCGGTCGCCAAGTTCAAGGAAGATTTCGCCGCCGCCGGTGCGGGCCAGTTCGGCTCGGGCTGGGCCTGGCTGGTGAAGGACACCGACGGCGGGCTCAAGGTCACCAAGACCGAGAACGGCGTCAACCCGCTCTGCTTCGGCCAGACCGCGCTGCTCGGCTGCGACGTCTGGGAGCACAGCTACTACATCGACTTCCGCAACAAGCGCCCCGGCCTACCTCACCAACTTCCTCGACAAGCTGGTGAACTGGGAGAACGTCGCCTCGCGGATGTGATCGCGAGGTGACCCGGCGCGGTTTCCTTAAAGGCCTGCTGGCGGTGTTGCTGGCAGGCCTTTTCGTGTCGGCCTATGGCTTTTTCATCGAACCGGCGATGCGGCTGCGGGTGAAACGCTGGCGGGTGCGCCGCAGCGACTGGCCCGGCGACCGGCCGCTCCGCATCGCGGTGATCGCCGATCTGCATGCCGGTGCGCCGCATGTGCCGCGCCGACGGATCGTGCAAGTGGTGCGCCGCACCAATGCGCTGGGCGCCGACCTGATCGTGGTGCTCGGCGATCTGCCGGCCGGGCACCGGTTCGTGTCGGAAAAGGTGTCCGAGGCCGAAGTCGGCGCGATCCTCGGCGCGCTGAAGGCCCCGCTGGGGGTCTATGGGGTGCTCGGCAATCACGACTGGTGGGAAGACCCGGCGGCCCAGGCGCGCGGCGCAGGACCGACGCTGGCGGGGCTTGCGATGGAAGCGAACGGCATTCCGGTCCTGGAAAATCGCGCGGTGGCGCTACCGAACGGGATCTGGCTCGCCGGTCTCGGCGATCAACTCGCCCTGTTGCGCGGGCGAGAGGGGATCAAGGGTGTCGACGACCTCGATGGCACCCTTGCCCAGGTCGCCCGCGGCGCGCCGGTCATTCTGCTCGCCCATGAGCCTGACATTTTTCCCAAGGTGCCGGGCCGGGTCGCGCTGACGCTTTCGGGGCACACCCACGGCGGTCAGCTCCGGCTGTTCGGCTACTCGCCGGTGGTGCCCTCGCGCTTCGGAAACCGCTATGCCTACGGGCATGTCGAGGAAGACGGTCGCCACCTCGTTGTCTCGGGCGGAATCGGCGTTTCGATTCTGCCGGTGCGCTTCGGGGTCACGCCTGAGATCACCCTGATCGAAATGAGCGCCTGAACCCCGGGCCGATCGACGCCTCCTGTCGGGGCTGGCTCAGATCCCCTGTTCCATGCGCGCCTTGCGGCTGCGCGAAAACCTCATCCCCGGGGCGGTGAGCCGCGCGTCGGGCCCCACCCAGGCATAGGCGAGCAGGACGGGGTCGAAGCGGCCGGTGGTGATCCGGTGTTCCTCGCCGGGACGGTTCAGGATCAGCGAGCCGGGCGCATGCACGGCGGTCTCATTCTCCGACCAGGCGCCGGCGACCGACACATAGCTTTCCTCGATCTCGTGGTGGCTGTGCTGCGGATAGGTGGTGTTGGGGGCAAACAGCACGAACCCCAAAATCAACCGCTCGGCCCGCACCGGCCCCTGCGGCCCGGCGATCTCGCAATAGGCGTACTTCTTCTCCAGCGCCCGCGGCACCTTCTGGTAGCCGTATTCCCAGCTCAGACGGTCCGACACCCGCTCCAGCGCCCGCGCCATGCCCGTGAGCACGCCGTCCTTGCCGAGATCGAACGCGCGGGGCAGGTGCGCCGTGACCGGCCGTGTCGAGGGCGCGCGCGGGCTGATCGCCGGATTGGCCTCGATCACCGCGGTGAGCGTCTCGCGCACCCGTCTGCGATGGGCCCGGATCGCCTTCGATCCGCCATCGGACCCGTGGCGGTAATGTTTCTCGAATTCCCGCAACAGATAGACCCAGCTCGGGCTGTCATGCAGATGCTCGGGAACCGGCGTCAGGTCGGCGTCGGCGCCGAGATGATAGGGGTCGTTCATCCGCGCACTCCTGTTGGAACCGCGCAAGAATGCCGGAGGGAGGCCCGAAACCAAAGCGGTTTTCGTGCGCCCGCACGGGGCAGGGCGCGCTGCACGGGCGGGCCGGTGGGCACCGCTTGGCGCAGGGGGGCAACGATGTGGCCGCAGGGCGCGGCGTCGCCTCAAAGATCGGGGTTGTCTGGCGGGCAGCGATGCCGCCTTGGCTGGTAGCGCAGTTTCTCCGGGCGCCGGTGTTGGCGCGGCCCGGTGCGAGTGTGTGGGCCGAGAAGGGCGCCGAACAGGGCGAGGTTCAGGCGATGGGGAAGGAGCGGGACGCGGCGGGACATGGCGATGTTTTCCTTTCGGGAACGGATGCCCGAAAATATCGTCCGCGCGACCGGGGGCGCCCACCGACACGATCCGCCCGACCCGGCGCGACCCGTAAGTCGCCCGTAAGTGACTTGGCAGGATGGTTCTCCCGGGCCATCCTTTCGGGGCGAAGGCACCCAATGAAAAGGGCGCTCACATGCCGGACCGGTCCTCGCTGCTGGCGCGAAAGCTGCGCGACCACCGCGCCGCCCACGGACGCCATGGCCGGATGACACAGGAGGACCTCGCGGAACTTCTCGGTGTCAGCGTCGACGCCGTCGGGAAATACGAACGCTCCGCCATCCTATCTGCGGGGCGACTTCGAGCACCGGCTCATCGAACGGCTCGGGTGGCGCCGCGACGCGGTGCTGGCCTGCCGCGAGGATCCACGTGAAGATCAAGGAACACGACCGTGAACAAGGAAAGGCCCCCATCGCTGGGGGCCTGTTTCTTTTCTTTTGTCAGCTCAACATGATGACGAGCATCCATATTGCGACGATTGCCGCCACGATGTTGGCGATGTAAGCGATTTTTTCGAGATTCATTTGTTGATGTCGTTCCCGCGTCGTCCAAACCGAGTGCTGCACTTCGCGGCGCTAGTCTCTCCCAGATCAACCGGTGACAGCGTCGGAGGAAAGACGCACAGGACCATTGGCTGCCGACGCGAAACGCGTTGGTGGCAACTCCGTCCCTCTCTTGGCGAGGGTACTTTTGCTCTGTGTGTCCTGTCCCCAGTGCCCGATGACCACCATATGTAGTGGCCGCCTGATCAACGAGCCAAATATGGGCGGTACCAAGACACCGGTCAAGGGGTTCCGTACTACCTTCCGTCGAAACATGAAAATGCCCCCCACACCGGGGGCCTTTGTCCTTCGTCGCGTTCCTCGAAGGGCTTGCGAACCGCGAGGTGTTTCTCGACGGGATCGGGACGACGTCCGTCAGCCCGGGCGGGGCGCAGGTCTGCCGCGATCTCGGGATGGAATATCTCGACGACCACGGCACCAACCCGTCGCTCGGCATATGGGAGCTGCCGGGGGCCGCGATCGCGGGCTCGGTTTTCGCTCGCCGCAGCCGGTTGGTTCGCCGGTTGTACGCGGCGGCGTTCCCGGGTTGAGCGCGGCACGGACGTCGAGCGGCGCGATTGACCCGACACCGACATGCTGTCAGGGACCGGGGATGGATAGCACGGCGAAAGGCATGGCGGCGATGGTGGGGGCCACCGTGATCTGGGGCCTTTCTCCGTTGTATTACAAGCTGATCGCCCATGTCCCGCCGCTCGAGGTGCTGGCGCACCGGACGCTGTGGTCGCTGGTGTTCTTCGGTGTCGTTCTGGCGCTCAGGGGACGGCTGGCGAGAGATCCGGCCCCTGCTCGCGGCCCGCCGGCGCCTCGGGCTGGTGCGTGCTCGCGGCCCTCGCGATCTCGGCCAACTGGTTCATGTTCATCTACGCGGTCCAGGCAGGCCGCGCCGTGGAGGCTTCGCTCGGCTACTACATCTTCCCGCTGGTGGCGGTGCTGCTCGGGGCCGTGGTGTTCGGCGAGCGGCTCGGCCGGCTCAGGGACTGGCGCCGTCGGCGCTGGCCTTCGTCGCTGTCGGTCTGCTGACGCTCGGGCTCGGGGTCGCGCCCTGGATCTCGCTCGGGCTGGCGCTCACCTTCGGCCTCTACGGCGTGGCGAAGAAAGCGGCTCGCCGCCGGGCCGACGGTGTCGGTCACGGCAGAGGTGGTGGTGCTGGCGCCGCTGGCGCTGGTCTGGCTCTGGGGGCGTGCATGTGCAGGGGTGGGGCGCGATCCCCGGTCGTGCGCTCGGCGCTTTCGGGCAGGATCTCGGCGACAGCCTTCTCCTGATGCTCTCGGGCGTGCTCACGGCGCTGCCGCTGATGCTGTTCACCACCGCCTCACGCAGCGTGCCGTTCGGCACCGTCGGGGTGATGCAATACATCAACCCGACGATCCAGTTCGCCGTGGCCGCCCTGGTGTTCGCCGAGCCGGTGACCCGCTGGCACTGGATCGCCTTTCCGCTGATCTGGGTCGCCGTCGCGCTGTATTCGGCCGAAACGCTGCGTCAGCAGAGGTCGGCGCGCAGGCTGTCGGCGAGGGTTTCGACATCGGAGACCACCGAGACGTAGCCCTTGAGCGAGCTTTCCTCGGCGAACCCCTGGTCGATCACGTGGTCGAGCAGGGCGATGAGCGGGTCCCAATACCGGTCGCGTATTCGAGCAGGTAGATCGGCTTTTCGTGCAGGCCGAGCTGGCGCCAGGTGAGCACCTCGAAAAACTCGTCGAGCGCTCCCCGCGCCGCCCGGCAGCACGACGATGGCGTCGGAGTTCATGTACATGACCTTCTTGCGCTCGTGCATGTTCTCGGTGACGACGAAGGCCGAGAGGTCGCGCTT
This sequence comes from uncultured Alphaproteobacteria bacterium, assembly GCA_963752895.1. GTDB lineage: Bacteria > Pseudomonadota > Alphaproteobacteria > Rhodobacterales > Rhodobacteraceae > CAVWAE01. Next base: position 165,413 of record CAVWAE010000014.1, on the reverse strand, counting down.
GCCGACCTCGCGCTCCAGCAGGTGCACCGGGATCACCCCGAAGGTGTCGCCGCCCGCCTCCTGCGCCGCGCGCGCGACAGCGCCCATCAGCCCGACATCGCCCGCGCCGTAGACCAACCGCCAGCCGTTTTCGGCGAGCTTTGCGCCAAGCGTTTGAGCATCGGCCCGGTAGGCCGGATCGGCCCCGAAACGGGAGCCACAATAGACGCAGACGGAGGCTCTGGAGGGGGCTTTGGCGGCGGCTTTGGCGGAGGCGGGCATGGCAAACCTTCTGATCGGGGCGAACGGGTCCTGCGATGGGCTATGGCAGGGGGACGCGACGGTCAAGGGATAGGCGCGGTGGCGGCGCGTGGCACCCGTGCTTGACCGACCTCCCGGCCGCACCCGCCCTGTCGACCCCAGCACCCGGCGGGCAAAGCCCGCCGCCCGCCCGCCGCAGGCGCAGCGCCGCCAGGCGCTGTTGGGCGGATCGTCTCCGCGGCGACCTGACGTGGGGCCGCCGCCCGCGGTGTCCCGGCCTCAGGCCGAGGAGGCGGCGGGCGTGGTCTGGGTGCTGTCCGCGCCGTCCGCGCCCGGGACCTCGAGCGCCTGCATCGGCGCCGCGTCCGGATCCCGGATCGCCTGCATCGCGGCGTGCGCGAGAAAGCGCCCGGCCCGGGTCACGTCTTCGCCGACGGTCAGGATCGCCGGCCGGAACATGTGCATGAGCGGCACCGCTTCCTTGGTGAAGATCTGGATGTCCTCGCCGATGGTGCGCCCGAGGGCTTCGACCGCCGCGGTCGTCGCCATGGCCGATTTCGCCGAACCGGTGACATAGGCGTCGACCTCGGGGTTTTCGGTCAACCGGGTCTCGACACAGGCGCGCACCAACTCGTTGGGGCTGTCCGATGTGGAGCGGTGGGCGACCCGGAAAGCGACGCCCCGCTCGGCCGCGGCGGCGCGCGCCGCGTCGATCATGTGGTGGGCATAGGTATGCGCGAGCGGCGGCGCGATCATCACGATATTGCGCGCGCCGCGGTCGACCACCGCGTCGACGGCCATCCGCCCGTAGGCGGCGTTGTCGAAATCGAACCAGCTGTGCTCCAGCCCCATGTCGGTGCGACCATGAGTGGCGAAGGGGAACCCTTTCTCGACGAGGTAGCGCACCCGCGGGTCGTCCGGCCGGGTCTGGTTCAGGATCACCGCGTCGGCCGAGCCTGTCTCGACGATGTAGCGCACCGGTTGCATCGGATCCTGGTCGAGAAAGAACGGTGTGATCGTCAGGTGATAGGGCGTATCGCGCAGCTCTTGCGCGATCGAGGTGATGAGCCGGGCGGTATGGTCCATCGTATCGGGCTCGGTCGAGAGCACGAGGGTGATCACATTCGTCCGCCCGGTGCGCAGCCGCACGCCGGCCCGGTTCGGCACATAGCCGATGTCGGCCGCGATTCGGCGCACAAGCTTCTTGGTGTCGGACCCGATGTCGGGCGCGTCGTTGAGCGCGCGCGACACGGTCGCGACCGCCAGCCCCGTGATCTCGGCGATGGTTTTCAGCGTCGGTTTCCGGGTCGCGTCCCGCGCGCTTGCGGGACGTGACATCGGCTTCACGTACGGTTTCTTCACGACGGTCTCCCTCCGTCAGGTCCGGATCAGCCGGGTTGCGCTGCCGGATTGAATTTCGGCGAGCCATGCCAACCGGTGCCGTTTGCGCGTCGGGCGAAAACGGTTCCGGGCAGGCGCCCCGGGTCTTTGCAGGACAATGAAATGCGGTTTGAAAGTTACTTGCAAGGCAAATCTAAATCGTTATAGAAATTTCTGTAACGATTTAGAGGACGGTCGGAACCGACTGTCGAGCCGTCCCGCCGAACCACATGATCGAACCACGCGATAGAACCATGGGAGGATATTATCGTGAAACTCGTCTCCAAACTTCTTTGTGCCACTGCGCTTGTCGGTGCTGCCGGCGCCGCCAACGCGACCGATCTCGAGGTCATGCACTGGTGGACCTCGGGCGGCGAAGCGGCCGCGGTCGCCGAATTCGCCAAGGCGTTCGACGCCACCGGCCACAAGTGGATCGACGGCGCCATCGCCGGCGGCGAAAACGCGCGGCCCGTGATGGTCAGCCGGATCACCGGCGGCGATCCGATGGGCGCGTTCCAATTCAACCACGGCCGCCAAGCGGAAGAGCTGATCGAAGCTGGGCTCCTGCGCGATCTCACCGACATCGCCGAGGCAGAAGGCTGGATGGACGTGGTCAACCCGACCACGCTGCTCGACGCCTGCACCCTCGACGGCCGGATTTACTGCGCCCCGGTCAACATCCACTCGTGGCAGTGGCTGTGGCTCTCGCGCGGGGCCTATGAAGCGGCCGGCGTGGATGTGCCCACCAATTGGGCAGAGTTCGTCGCCGCCGCGCCCGCCCTCGAGGAAGCCGGCAAGATCCCGCTGGCCATGGGGCAGCAGGGCTGGCAGCAGTCGGGCGCGTTCAACGTGATGATGGCCTCGCTCGTGCCGCAGGATATCTTCATGGCTGTCTACGACGACAAGGATGCCGAAGTCGCCGCTGGCGCCGAGGTCGCGAAGGTGTTCGCCGCCGCGGCCGCCGCGCGCGACATGTCGGCCAAGTCGACCGTGCAGAACTGGAACGACGCCACCAATCTCGTCATCACCGATGCAGGCCGGCGGCCAGATCATGGGCGACTGGGCGCAGGGTGAATTCGCCGTGGCCGAGAAAGTGGCCGGTGAAGACTACGAATGCCTGCCGGGCCTCGGCACCAACGAGTTCCTCGGTGTTGGCGGAGACGCCTTCTACTTCCCGGTGCTCGACGACGAAGAGCAGATCGCGGCCCAGACCGAGCTCGCCAAGCTCCTGCTGTCGCCGCCGGTGCAGGTGGCCTTCAACCTCGCCAAGGGCTCACTCCCGGTGCGCGGCGATATCGACCTGTCCGCCGCCAACGACTGCATGCAGAAGGGCCTCGGGCTTCTCGCCGAAGGCAAGCTGCTGCCCGAGACCAACCTGTTGATCACCCAGGACACGACGGCCCAGATCAACACGTTGTTCACGGAGTTCTTCGCCGATACGTCGATCACCGCAGACGCGGCCCAGGCCGAATTCGCCGAGATCATCTCCAAGGCGGAATAGTCCGCGCGACACCCGATACCCGCCGGCCCGCGCGCGCGGGCCGGCCGCCAATATCGGACGACCCGCAATTCTGAAGGGGGAGGCAGATGGCCACGGAGCGCCCGAACCAGCTTTTCCGCAACATGACGGCGAAGATCGCCGCGATCCCGATGATCGCGACGGCGCTGATCGTCTTCATCGGCGGAACCGTCTGGACCATCGTCTACAGTTTCACCAAATCCGGCCTGTTGCCGCGCCTGAAATGGGTAGGTTTCGACCAGTACGAACGCCTCTGGGACTCCAAGCGCTGGCTGATCTCGATCGAGAACCTGGCGATCTACGGGCTTCTCATGCTCGTTCTGGTGTTCGTGATCGGTTTTGTTCTCGCCGCCCTGATCGACCAGAAGATCCGGTTCGAGAACACGATCCGGACCGTCATCCTCTACCCTTACGCAATGAGTTTCGTCGTCACCGGCTTGGTCTGGCAGTGGATCCTGAACCCGGAATTCGGCGTGCAAAGCATTGTCCGCGGTCTGGGCTGGGAAAGTTTCACATTCGATCCGCTATACAATGCGTCGATCGCCATCTACGGCGTGCTGATCGCCGGGCTGTGGCAGGGCACCGGCCTTGTCATGGTGCTGATGCTCGCTGGCCTGCGCGGTATCGATCAGGACGTCTGGAAAGCCTCCCGCGTCGACGGCATCCCGGCCTGGAAGACCTACATTTTCATCGTCATCCCGATGATGCGTCCGGTGTTCATAACCGCGCTGGTCATCGTCGTGACCGGGATCGTGAAGCTCTATGACCTGATCGTCGCCCAGACCGGCGGCGGCCCCGGCATCGCCACCGAGGTACCGGCCAAATACGTCTACGACATGATGTTCCAGAGCCAGAACCTCGGCCAGGGCTTCGCCGCCTCGACGATGATGCTGCTCACCGTCGCGATCTTCATCGTGCCCTGGGCGATCATGGAATTCGGAGGAAAGAACCGTGGCTGACGTCCTGACCCCCGTAATCGCCGCCAAGACCGAAACCGCGCTACAGGGGCCGCAGGGTCCGAAGCCGCGCAAGACGTTCTCGCGCCGCAACATCATGCTCTACGGCACCCTGATCGTGGTCGCGGTCTACTACGCGATCCCGCTGTGGATCATGGTCATGACCTCGCTGAAGGGCATGCCCGAGATCCGGCTGGGCAACATTTTCGCCCCGCCGGTCGAGATCACCTTCGAGCCCTGGGTCAAAGGCCTGGTCCCAGGCCTGCACGGGCCTCAACTGCGACGGCCTCTCGGGCTACTTCTGGAACTCGGTGCAAATCACGGTGCCTTCGGTGATCATCTCGATCGTCATCGCCTCGGTGAACGGCTATGCGCTCGCCAACTGGAAGTTCAAGGGCGCGGACCTGTTCTTCACCATCCTGATCTTCGGTGCCTTCATCCCCTACCAAGTGATGCTCTACCCGATCGTGATCATGCTGCGCGAGATCGGGCTCTACGGCGATCTCGGTGGGCTGGTGATCGTGCACTCGATCTTCGGCATGCCGATCCTGACGCTGCTGTTTCGTAACTACTTCACCTCGCTGCCCCAAGAGCTGTTCAAGGCCGCGCGGGTCGATGGCGCGGGCTTCTGGGGCATCTACTTCCGAGTGATGCTGCCGATGTCGATCCCGATCTTCACCGTCGCCGTCATCCTGCAGGTCACCGGTATCTGGAACGACTTCCTGTTCGGAGTGGTCTACACCGGCCCCGAAGCCTATCCGATGACGGTCGCTCTGAACAACATCGTCAACACCACGCAGGGGGTGAAGGAATACAACGTCAACATGGCGGCCACCATCCTCACTGCCCTGGTGCCCCTTTCCATATATTTCGTCTCCGGCAGATTGTTCGTGCGCGGCATCGCCGCGGGCGCGGTGAAAGGCTAGGCTCATGACCGCTACTGAAACCAAGGAAAAATCGGTCGAAGTCAAGAACCTCGACCTTCACTTCGGCGCCGTCAAGGTGTTGCAGAACCTCGATCTCGACATCTACGAGGGCGAGTTCCTGGTGCTCTTGGGCTCGTCCGGCTGCGGCAAGTCAACGCTGCTCTCCTGCATCGCGGGGCTTCTCGAGGTCACCGCTGGGCAGATCTGGATCGAGGGCAAGAATGTCACCTGGGCGGAACCCTCCGAGCGCGGGATCGGGATGGTGTTCCAGTCCTACGCGCTCTACCCGCAGATGACGGTCGAGAAGAACCTCTCGTTTTCGCTGAAGAACATGCGGATGGGCAAGGCCGAGATCGAGGAGCGGGTGGCCCGCGCCGCGGGCATTCTGCAGATCGAGCCGCTCCTGCACCGCAAACCCGCCGCCCTGTCCGGCGGCCAGCGCCAGCGGGTCGCCATCGGCCGCGCGTTGGTGCGCGATGTCGACGTCTTCCTGTTCGACGAGCCGCTCTCGAACCTCGACGCCAAGCTGCGCGCCGATCTGCGCGTCGAGATCAAGAAGCTGCACGAGCGGCTCGGCAACACGATGATCTACGTCACCCACGACCAGATCGAGGCGATGACGCTGGCCGACCGGATCGCGATCATGAAAGGCGGCAAGATCATGCAGCTCGCCAGCCCGCACGAGATCTACAACCGGCCGCGCAACCTCTACGTCGCCGATTTCATCGGCTCGCCGTCGATGAACTTCCTGCGCGGCGAACTCGATGGCAGCGATTTCGTCACCGAGGGGCTGCGGATACCGATGGCGGCATACGACTTCGAACAGGGCTCGCGCCGGCAAGGCAAGGCGATCATCGGGCTGCGGCCCGAACACATCTCGACCGGCGATGCGCTTGCCTCGGCGGCGGTCACCACCACGGTCAAGGTCGACCTGGTCGAACCGATGGGGTCGGACACGCTGATCTACACCACGCTCGCGGGCGAAACCCTGCATGTGCGGATGGACGGCCAGGCCGTCGTCGGACCGGGCGACGAGGTCGAGATCGGCTTCCAGCCGGACCGCGCCTCGCTGTTTGATCCCGACACCGAATTGAGGCTCTGAACACCATGACAAACCCCGCTCACAGATCACTCGCGGGGCTCTGGGCACTGACCGACGAAACCGGGGACCACGCCTGCGACATGGCGCTCCCCGGCGACGGCGTGACGGCGCTGGAGCAGGCCGGGCTGATCCCCGACCCCTATTGGGGCCGCAACGAACATGACCTGCGCTGGATCGGCGAGCGCGACTGGACGGCGCGCCGCGTGGTGCTGCTCGATGCCGCCGAATACGAACTCGTCGTCTCGGGGCTCGATTGCGTGGCCGAGATCCGTTGGAACGGCGCGGTCGTGCTGGAGGCAGAGAACCAGTTCCGCAGCTACCGGGTGGATCTCTCCAAGGTCGCGGTCGAAGGCGAAAACGCGATCGAGATCGCCTTCCGCGCCCCGGTGCGCGAGGCCGCCAAACGCCAGGCCGAACAGCCCTTCGCGGTGCCCTACACCAAGAACTACCCGGTCCCGCACGGCAACATGCTGCGCAAGGTCCAGGCCGATTTCGGCTGGGACTGGAACATCGCGCTTACCCCGTTCGGGCTCGACGGCGATATCCGGCTGGAGCCGGCGGGCGCGGCGCGCATTGCCGACGTGCTCGTCCACCAGCGCCATGCGCCGGGCCGCGCGCGGGTCGTGGTCGTCGCGACCGTGGCGAATGCGGAGGGCGTCGATGTCACCGCCACGCTGGCCGGGTCCGAGGCGACCGCAAAGGTACAGGGCGGCCGCGCGTCGCTGGTGCTCGACATCCAGAACCCCGAACTGTGGTGGCCGAACGGGCAGGGGGCGCAGGTCCTGCATGACCTGCGTTTGACCTGCGGCGACGCTTCGGCCCATCGCCGCGTCGGCCTGAGGTCGATGCACCTGGTCACCGAGCCGGACGACGCGGGCGCCAGCTTCAAGATCCGCGTCAACGGCCGCGATGTCTTCGCCAAGGGCGCAAACTGGATCATGGCCGACGCCCTGTCGGGCCGGATCACCCCTGAGAAGACCCGCGATCTCCTGCACTCGGCCGCCGACGCCCACATGAACATGGTCCGGGTCTGGGGCGGCGGGCGCTACGAGCCCGACAGCTTCTACGACGCCTGCGACGAACTTGGCCTCCTGGTCTGGCAGGATTTCATGTTCGCCTGCTCGCTCTATCCCTCGACGCCTGAGTTTCTCGCCGAGGTGGAGGCCGAGGTGGAAGAACAGGTCGCGCGCCTCCAGCACCACGCCTGTCTTGCGCTCTGGTGCGGCGACAACGAGCTGGTGGGCGCACTCGACTGGTATAAGGAAAGCATAGAGAACCGCGACCGCTACCTCGTTAACTACGACCGCCTCAACCGGACCATCGAAGACAGCCCTCAGACGCACCGACCCGACCGCCACCTGGTGGCCGTCGTCGCCATCGCTGGGGGTCATGGATTTCCGCGACGGCTGGCACGTCGAAGGGCAGGGCGACATGCATTTCTGGTCGGTCTGGCACGAGAACCGCGACTTCGACCACTACCGCGACGTCGCCCCCCGGTTCTGCTCGGAATTCGGCTTCCAGTCCTACCCGTCGATGAACGTCATCGAAAACTTCACCGCGCCCGAAGACCGCAACATCGCGGCCCCCGTTTTCGAGAGCCACCAGAAGAACGACGGCGGCAACGAACGCATCGCCGCGACCATGTTCCGCTATTTCCGCTGGCCCGAGCGGTTCGACGATTTCGTCTGGCTCAGCCAGGTCCAGCAGGCCGAGGCGATCAAAACCGCCGTGACCCATTGGCGGGGCCTCAAGCCCCATTGCATGGGCACGCTCTATTGGCAGCTGAACGACACCTGGCCGGTCTGCTCCTGGTCCTCGCTCGACTACGGCGGCGGCTGGAAGCTCTTGCACTACGCGGCGAAACGGTTCTTCGCGCCGGTCACCGTTGTGGCCGTGCCGGAGGCGGGCGGCATCACCCTCAAGGCGGTGAACGACGGGCCCGAACCGGTGGAGCTCACGATCACGGCCAACGCGACCAATCTCGCGGGCGACACCCGTCTGATCGGCCAGGCCGAGGTGCAGGTCGCCGAGGCGGCCGTGGCGGCGATGCAGATCGAGGCGGCCGCGCTCGCGGCGGACGAGATGCTTGCCTTCGCCTGGGCTGCCACCGACGGCGCGCAGGGCGGCGACATCTACGCCCCCAAGCCCTGGAAGGCCTACGATCTGCTCCCGCCCGGGCTCGAGATGACCCCGGACGGCAATCGTCTGACCCTCGCGTCGCGGGCCCTCGCTCTGTTCGTCACCGTCGAGGCCGACGTGCCCGGCCGGTTCGACCGCAATTGCTTCACCCTCTTGCCCGGCCATCCGGCCGAGGTGATCTTCCACCCCGACGATCCTGCCGCGCAAGCCCGCTTCACGACACGCGATCTCCATTCGGCCACGTTCACCGTTTGAACCTGGCCCGCTGAAAGGAACCCCCATGCCCACAATCGCCTACCAACTCTACTCGTCGCGCAACTGGCCGCTCGTCGAAACGCTCGACATGCTGGAAAAGATCGGCTTCGAGGCCGTCGAAGGCTTCGGGCCGCTGTTCGAAGACCCGGCCGCCACCCGGGCCCTGCTCGACGCGCGCGAGATGACCATGCCGACAGCGCATTTCGCGTTCGACCTGGTGGCGGGGGATCCGAAACGCACCCTGGAGATCGCCCGCACCCTCGGCATCGAATCCGTGATCGTGCCCTTCCTCGGGCCCGATGCGCGCCCGACCGACAAGGCGGGCTGGGACGATTTCGCAAGACAGCTCGCGGAGGCCGGCAAGCCGATCCGCGACGCGGGCCTCGGCTACGGCTGGCACAACCACGATTTCGAGTTCCTCGCCTGCGACGACGGCAGCCTCGGGATCGAGGCGATCGCGGCGCACCCGGAGGTTGGCTTCGAGCTCGATCTCGGCTGGATCCACGTCGCCGGCCACGACCCGGCCGCCTGGGTTCGCAAGTACGCCGACCGCCTGCTTGCGGTCCACGTGAAGGACCGCGCGCCCGACGGCGAGAACGCGGACGAAGGCGGCTGGGCCGATCTCGGCTACGGCGAGGTCGACTACACCCGTATCGTTCCGGCTCTGGGCGAGGCGGATGTCGAGCATTGGGTGCTCGAACACGACAACCCGAGCGACCACGAGCGCTTCGCCACACGGTCGTTCAACGCCCTGTCGATGTTCGTCTGAGGAGGATCCCCCTATGACCGCAAACAAGAGCAAAATCGGTGTCGGCATCATCGGCTGCGGCAACATCTCCACGGCCTACCTGGAACTCAGCCCGCTGTTCAAATCGCTGGAGGTGCGCGCGGTCGCCGACATCGCGCCCGCCGCGGCGGAGGCCCAGGCGAAAAAATTCGGCGTCCGCGCCGAGGGGGTGGCCGACCTCATCAAGGCGGGCGACATCGACATGGTGGTCAACCTCACCGTGCCGAACGCGCATTACGAGGTGTCGAGACGGGTGCTGGAAGCGGGCAAGCACAGCTATTCCGAAAAGCCCTTCGTGCTCACGCTCGAAGAAGGCGAGGCGCTGCGGGAGCTGGCCACGAAGAAGGGCCTGCGCATCGGCTCCGCCCCCGACACGTTCCTCGGCGGCGCCCATCAGCTCGCCCGCACCACGCTCGATAATGGCAAGATCGGCAAGGTCATCGGCGGCACAGCCCACGTGATGAGCCACGGCATGGAGGCCTGGCATCCGAACCCCGATTTCTTCTTCCAGCCGGGCGGCGGGCCGGTGCTCGACCTCGGGCCCTATTACGTCACCAACCTCGTCCAGCTTCTCGGCCCGGTGCGCGCCGTCACCGCGATGACGGCGGCCAGTTTCTCCGCCCGAACCATCGGCAACGGTCCCCGCAAGGGCGAAGAGGTGCCGGTGGACACGCCGACCAACATCCACGCGATCCTCGAGTTTGCTTCCGGCGCGCTGGTGACCCTTGGCGCGAGCTGGGATGTCTGGGCGCACCGGCACGCCAACATGGAGCTCTACGGCGAGACCGGCTCGCTCTACCTGCCGGACCCGAACTTCTTCGGCGGCGACGTCAGTCTGGTCGCGCCCGGCAAGGCGCCGGTGCCGCTCAGCTGGGATCACCCGTTCGGCCGGCCAAACGCCAAGGACAAAAGCGGCACGATGCGGGCCAACTACCGCACCGCCGGGCTCGCCGACATGGCCGCGGCCATCGCCGAGGGGCGCGCGCACCGGGCCGGGTTGGACCTCGCGCTGCACGTCGTCGATGTGCTAACCTCGATCCTGAAATCGGGCGAGACTCGCGGCTGGGTCGAACTCACCACCACTTGCGGCCGGCCCGCGGCGCTCGCTCCTGAACAGGCGGCGGCGCTGATGGCCTGAAGGGAGCCGGATGGAAGGCTACGACACCCGCGCGCTCGGCCCCGACACATGGGAGCCCTACGCCGCGCTCATGGAACGCCACAAAGGCGTCTGGGGCGGGTGCTGGTGTCTCGTCTTTCATGAAGGCCAGAAAAAGGATGGCTACGACGAACGCCGGGCGCGCAAGCGGGCCATGGTCCAGGCCGGGCAGTCGCACGCCGCGCTGGTTTTCGACCGCGACCGCGCCATTGGCTGGGCGCAATACGGGCCCCGTGCGGAACTCCCGCACATCAAGAACCGCCGGGCCTACGACGCGGGCGCCGAGGGCGAGACGCCGGCAGACTGGCGCATCACCTGTTTCTTCGTCGACAAGGACTACCGGCGCCGTGGTGTGGGCACGCGCGCCCTCGAAGCAGCGCTCGGCGAGATCGCCGGGGCCGGCGGCGGCAGTATCGAGGCCTTTCCCGAGGCGACCCTAGGCCGGAAGACCTCGGCCGGGTTCCTCTGGAACGGGACACTTGGCATGTTCGAACAGACCGGGTTCGCCCCCGTCCGAAAGATCGGCAAACACCGCTGGGTTGTGCGCCGGACCGTTGAAGGAGCCACACAATGATCCGCAACCCCGTGTTGCCAGGATTCAACCCGGACCCGTCCTTTCTCAGGGTCGGGGAGGATTACTACATCGCCACGTCGACCTTCGAATGGTACCCGGGCGTGCAGATCCATCATTCGCGCGACCTGGTGAACTGGCGCCTGGTCGCCCGTCCGCTCAACCGCGCGGCCTTGCTCGACATGCGTGGCAGCCCCGATTCCTGCGGGGTCTGGGCACCTTGCCTGAGCCATGACGGCGAGAAATTCTGGCTTGTCTACACCGATGTGAAACGGTTCGACGGCGCGTTCAAGGACGCCCACAACTACATCACCGCCTGCGACACGATCGACGGCGACTGGTGCGATCCGTGGTACGTGAATTCCACCGGGTTCGACCCGTCGCTGTTCCACGACGACGACGGGCGCAAATACTTCCTCAACATGCTGTGGAACCACCGCGGGCCGCAGTCGGGCTCCAACCCGGCGCATGATCGTTTTGACGGGATCGTGCTGCAGGAATGGAGCCCCGAGGCCGGGCTGACCGGTCCGGTGCACAATATCTGGGCCGGCACCAGCCGGGGTCTCACCGAGGGCCCGCACCTGTTCAAACGCAACGGATACTACTACCTCACCGCCGCCGAGGGCGGCACCGGCTACGACCATGCGGTCAGCATGGCGCGGGCGCACGACATCGAGGGCCCCTACGAGGCGCATCCGCAAAAGCACCTGATCTGCAACGCGACCGAGCCCGCGCATCCGATCCAGCGCACCGGCCACGGCCAGTATGTCGAGACCCCGGACGGGCAGGCCTACCATTCATTCCTGATGGGCCGGCCGATACCGGACGCGGACGGGCACGGACATTATTGCACGCTCGGGCGCGAAACCGGGCTCGAGCGGTGCGTCTGGGGCGAGGACGATTGGCTCTACCTCGAATCGGGCGGCATGGTCGCGCGTCGTGAGGTGCCGGGGTTGGCGGAGGTTGTCCCCGTGCCGCCGGTCCGTATCCGCTATAACTTCGACACGTTACCCACTGATTTCCAATGGCTTCGCACGCCGGAGCCTGACCGGATTTTCCGCTGCGAGGACGGCGCCCTGGTGCTCACCGGGCGCGAATCCCTCGGCTCCTGGTTCGAGCAGGCGCTGGTTGCGCGCCGCCAGGAACATCACCGCTACGCCGCCGAATGCTGGCTCGAGTTCGAGCCGGAAAACTATCAGCAGGCCGCCGGTCTCACCACCTACTACAGCCGCACCAAGCTGCACGCGCTGATGCTGTCGCGCGAGCCCCGGCTGGGGCGGTCGCTGACGATCTTCTCCTGCAACGGCCATTACCCCGATGGCAGCCTCGATTACCCGCTGACCCTTCCCATTCCCATCGCCGATGGTCCGGTCGAACTCGGCGTGCGGGTCGACCATGCGACCCAGAGGTTCTTCTGGCGCCAGGGCGACGACGACTGGCGCGCGATCGGCCCGAAACTCAACGCCGCGCTGATATCCGACGAGGGCGGCCGCGGCGAACACGGCTCCTTCACCGGCGCTTTCGTCGGCATGGTCGCCTTCGACGTCTCCGGAAAGGCCGCCGAGGCCCGGTTCACCGGGTTCAGCTACGACCCGACCTGAGCGCCGGCGGCGGGCGGCTGTGGATCGGGTTGCGTGGTGGCGTGCGCGCCGGATCCGGGCGCAAAGGCTCAATCCACAGGCTCAACCCAAAGGCTCAGGGGCGAACGCAGGGGCGAGGTTCGCCCGTCTGGGGCAGTTAGCGTTAACTTTAATGAAAACAACCACTTGACCCCCCGTCCGAGTTCGCCCACCCCTCGCCCACCCTTCGCCCGCGATGCCGGAGGGGCGCGCAAGCCCTCCGGTTCACCCCCCGAGAGGGTAGCGCACATAGGCGAAGGCGGAGCTGTCCGGCGCCCAGGAAGGCACGTTGATCGTGCCCTGGCCGCCGGTGAAACTGTCGATGTCGCGGATCTCGCTGCCGTCGGGCCGCATGGTGCGGATCAGCACGTCACGGTCTTCGGGGTGGCCCTCGGTGCCGGGCGGGTAACTCAGATAGGCCACGAGGCTGCCGTCGGGGGCGGGGTGCGGAAACCAGTTGACCCGCTCGTCGGTCGTCACCTGGATACATTCGTCGCCGTCGAGCGGTTTGCGGATGATCTGGGCATGGCCCGGTGCCGCGCCCGGGGGTTCGCCGTTGAACCAGAGCGCGTCTCCGCCGGGCGAGAACTCCGGGCCGTCGACCAGCCGCGTGCCCTCCGTGTGGACGTTGTCGTCGCCGCCCGCGGCCGGGATCGTCCAGATCCGTGTCATCAGCCGTCCGGCGTGCAATTCGAGCCCGACATAGGTGAGCATCGTCCCATCCGGCGAGATGCCGTGCAGGTAATGCCGGAAAGCGTAAGCCGGGGGGCGGTCGTTCGACACGCGCAAGGGCGTGCCGCCTTCGAAGGGCAGGCGGTAGATATGGCTGTCCTCGGAGGTGACGAAAATCCAGCGCCCGTCCGGCGAGACCACGTGGTCGTTGTTGATGTCCTCGACCGGGGAGGTGTCGATCTCGATCGGCGCGCCGTGACCGTCGGCGGCGATCCGGTACAGCTTCCCGCCGCCGTTCACGATCAACCAGCGCCCGTCCGGGCTCCAGTTCGGCGCCTCGATCCGGCGGTCGGTGGTGCAGACCACCCGTTGCCCGGCGCCGTCGCGGCGGCTGACGACAAGTTCGGCGCGTTGCCCGGGGGCGAGCGGTGCGGCGGCGGGGAAATCGGCGTCTGGCAGGGAAGGCACGGGAGGTCGCTCCTTGGCCGGTGTGATCTCGGCGGCGCCCGAAGGCCACCGGTTCGACGGTAGTTCAGCCGCCGCTCGGGCTCAAGGCGGGGGATCTCGCGTGCGCGGCGCGCCCACAGGATGCCCGGTTCCGACCGTGGCCCGGATGCGCCTTTTTCCCAATTGCGCCACGCGTGGTTTTGACCCCGGGTCGGGTGGAGAGTATTGTGCCCGCTGACCGCTCGCGACGGATTGGGCGGAAATGGGTGTATCAACCCCCGGGGGCACTTACATGGCGCGAAAATTTCCCACCTGGGCGGCCTGGCTTGCCGGCGGCGCGGCGGTCCTGGCCGCGGTCTTAGGCTATTTCGTGCTTGTCCAGCCCGTCGACCGCGATGGTTCGCTGGACGGGGCGCTGGACGGGGCGCTTGACGGGGCACCGGACGGGGCGCAACCGCCCGCCGCGGCGCTGAGCCCGCAGGAAAGCGACCCGGTGGCGTCGTCCGACGCGGTGCCCCCCGCGCCCGAGGCCGGGACCGGGGCCGTGCCCGAGGCAGCGGCGGATGCGGAACCGCCGGTCACGCCCACGCCTGTGCAACCGGACGCCGGAGCCGATGTGGCGGCGTCTCCCGACCCGGCCGAGCCTGGGCCAACACCCGAAGACATGCGCGCCGCCGACACCCCGGAACCGGCGCCGGCCCCATCGGATCCCGATGCCGATACCGCCGTGGTCGATGCCGAGGCCGCTGAGGCCGCCGAGCCGTCTGTGGCTGAGATCGCGGCGCCGTCCGTGGCCGACCCCGCCGCACCAGAAGCACCGGAGGCGCTGGCGCCACCGTCCTTCGACATGGTGCGGATCGAGCCCGATGGCGGGGCGCTCGTGGCCGGGCGCGCGGAGCCGCGCGCGCAGGTCTCGGTGCTGGTCGATGGCCAGGTGGTCGCCGAAGGCGCGGCCGACAGCGCGGGCAATTTCGTGACCATGTTTTCGTTGCCGCCGGTCGATGCGACCCAGGTGATGACTCTGGAAGCGGCCCCGGCCGAAGGCGCAGCCGATGCCGCCCCCGCCGTGGCTGAGCAAAGCGTGATCATCCAACCGGCGACGCGCGCCGCGCCGGCCGGCGGCGAGGCCGTTGCCGCACTCACACCGGCCCCGTCTGCCCCCGCCGGTCACACCCCTCCGCCGCGACCGGCGACCGGCCCGGCGCCGACGGTCGGCGACGCAGACCCGGTCGGGGATACGCCGGACGTTGCCCCGGAGACGGCCGCGGAGGCTGCACCAGCGCCGATCCCGGAGACGACCCCGGAGACCCCCCCGAACATCTCGGCCGACCCGGCGGCGCCCGAGGCCCCCGCGGCTGTGCCCGCCCCGCAGCCAGACAGCGCGCCAGACAGCGCCCCGGACACTGCGCCGGACACTGCACTGGCCAGCGAAGCCGTGGCCGAAGCCGCGCCCGGCGCGCCGGAAGCGCCCGCCGAAGTGCCCTCGGCGACCGAAACCCCGCCGGCTCCCACCGCGGACGCAGAAGCGCCGGCCGCCGACGCCGCGCCGGCCCCCATCGCGCCGGCCCCCATCGCGCCGGCCTCCACGGCGCAGGCCACGCCGCCCACCACCGACGAAGCCGCGCCGGACCGGGTCGCCGTGGTCGAGACCGCCGCGCCGCGCCTGTTGCTCGCCGGCCCCTCGGGCATCCGGGTGATCCAGGACAGCCTGCCCTCCGCCCAACTCACCATCGACGCGATCTCTTATGACGATGCCGGCGAAGTGGCGCTCTCGGGCCGGGGGCTTGGCGAAACCACGCTGCGGATCTACCTCGACAACACGCCCGTGCGCACCGCGGTAATCCGCGACAACGGCCAGTGGCGTGCGCCTCTGCCGGAGATCGAAAGCGGCGTCTACACGCTCAGGATCGACGCGGTCGCCCCGGACGGCAGCGTGACGACCCGGGTCGAGACCCCGTTCAAACGCGAAAGCGCCGAGGTGCTGGCGGCCGCCGAGGCCAAGACCGAAGCCGCGGCCGCACAGGGCCGGGTGCTCACGGCCGTGACCATCCAGCCCGGCAACACGCTCTGGGGCATCGCCGACCGGCGGTACGGCGACGGGTTTCAATACGTCAAGATCTTCGAGGCCAACCGCGAGTTCATCCGCGATCCCAACCTGATCTACCCGGGCCAGATCTTCACCCTGCCCAAGGACCCCCCGGCCGAAGAGACCGGTGCCGCGACGGAGTGACCGTCGGACGCAGGCCGGCGGTCGCGTGGCTCTCTGGTCATTGCCGCCAATCGGGCCTACCTATAGCGCTCCGAGAAAACAATAAATCGCCAATACCCTGCCACGCCTCCAGCGTTCTCGGGATATTGACGATCCCTTTCGGGTCGACGATTTCTCGAAACGCTTTTGGGTGCACCCAGCAGGAGGCCAGGTATGAGACGAGGCGGCGGACGCACGACGGTTTCTGACGCGATGGTGTCGGGCAATCAGGAAGGCCAGGGCTGGCGGACGATCCGGCGCGTCGTGCCCTATCTCTGGCCCGAAGGGCAGACCGAGGTAAAGATCCGGGTGGGCGTCGCCATGGCGCTGCTGCTCGTCGCCAAGCTGGTGGCGGTGGCCACGCCCCTGTTCTACGCCGCGGCCGTGGATGCGCTCACCGGCGAGGAGAGCGACAGCGCTGCCTGGATGCTGGCGATCGGGGCCGTCGGGCTCACCGTCGCCTACGGCGGCGCGCGCTTCCTCTCGGTGGGGTTCCAGCAATTGCGCGACGCGGTCTTCGCCAAGGTGGCGCAGCGGGCGCTGCGCGCGCTGGCGCTCGAGACCTTCCAGCATATCCACGCGCTCTCCCTGCGCTACCACATCACCCGCAAGACCGGCACGCTCAGCCGGGTGATGGAACGCGGCGTGAAGGGGGTGGAATTCCTGCTCCGGTTCCTTCTCTTCAACATCGGCCCGCTGTTTCTCGAATTGGCCATGGTCGCGGCGATCTTCTTCGTGTTGTTCGACGTCTGGTACCTCGCTGTCGTGGTCGCCACGATCGCGATCTATGTGCTGTTCACCTTCAAGGTCACCGAGTGGCGGGTGACGATCCGCAAACAGATGAACGACCAGGATCAGGAGGCGCACCAGAAGGCGATCGACTCGCTGCTCAACTTCGAGACGGTGAAATACTTCAACGCCGACCGCCGCGAGGCCGAGCGCTACGACGCCTCGATGGCAGGCTACGAGGACGCGGCGATCCGCACCTCGCAATCGCTCGCCTTCCTGAACGCAGGCCAAAGCTTCATCATCACCGCCGGGCTCGTCGCGGTGATGGTGCTCGCGGCTCTGGGCGTGCAACGCGGCGACCTCTCCACCGGCGATTTCGTCATGGTCAACGCCTACATGGTGCAGATCACCATGCCGCTCAATTTTCTCGGCTCGGTCTACCGCGAAATCCGCCAGGCCCTCGTAGACATGGGCGAAATGTTCGACCTGCTCGAGCAACCGGCCGAAGTTGTCGACAAACCGGACGCGCCGGCACTCGAGGTGAACGGCGGCCACGTGCGCTTCGAGGCGGCCGAATTCGGCTACGAAACGGCGCGGCCGATCCTGCACGGGATCGACGTCGACGTGCCGGCCGGGCAGACGGTGGCACTGGTCGGGCCCTCGGGGTCGGGGAAATCGACGATCGGGCGGCTCCTGTTCCGGTTCTACGACGTGTCGGGCGGGCGGGTCATGATCGACGGGCAGGACCTGCGCGAGGTGTCTCAGGACAGCGTGCACGCGGCGATCGGCGTGGTGCCGCAGGACACGGTGCTGTTCAACGACACGATCCGCTACAACATCGCCTACGGGAAGGCCGGCGCAAGTTTCTCGGAGATCGAGGCGGCGGCCAAGGCGGCGAAGATCCACGATTTCATTGTCTCGCTTCCCGACGGCTATGACACGACCGTGGGCGAACGCGGGCTGAAGCTCTCGGGCGGTGAGAAACAGCGGGTGGGGATCGCGCGCACACTTCTCAAGAACCCGCCGATCCTGCTGCTCGACGAGGCGACCAGCGCGCTCGATACCGAAACCGAGCGCGACATCCAGGTCAGCCTCAAGGCGATGGGGCAGGGGCGCACGGTGATCACCATTGCGCACCGGCTGTCGACCATCGCCGATGCCGACCGGATCGTGGTGCTGGAAAACGGCGTGGTCACCGAGGAAGGGACCCACGACGCGCTGCTCGAAAAGGGCGGAAAATACGCGGCGATGTGGGCGCGGCAGGCGGCAGAAGAGGACGAGGCCGGGGTGGCCGCCTGAGGGCGGCGTCGCGGCGGCGCTGGCTTTCGCAGCCGGGACAGGCGTTTCGAAACGCCGGGCCCACGCGGTTTCGAAGCCGCGTCGAAGCGGCTTCGATCTGCGCGCCCTGGACGGGTTCGACCTGACAGAAGGGCGCGTGCCGCGTAGGCTGCCCACATGTTGCGAGTCGCGGACCTTGCCACCGATCTCATCGGACCGATCACCTTGGATCTGCACCGGGGCGCGTGCACCTGCATCCAGGGCGCGTCAGGCTCCGGAAAGAGCCTGTTTCTGCGCGCACTGGCCGATCTCGATCCGAACCGGGGCACCGTGAGCCTCGGCGGTCGCGACCGTGAGGAGTTTTCGGCCCCCGAATGGCGCCGGACGGTGGCGCTGGTGCCGGCCGACAGCGGCTGGTGGGACGAGACGGTCGGCGCGCACCTGGCCGGCGAGCCCGACCCCGCGCCCTGGCTCGAGGCGCTCGGCCTGGGCGCCGCGCCCGGCTGGGAGGTGGCCCGGCTTTCGACCGGTGAACGCCAGCGGCTGGCGCTCGTGCGCGCGCTCCAGACCCAACCGCGCGTGCTGCTGCTCGACGAACCGACCGCCGCGCTGGACGCGGCCGCCACCCACGCGGTGGAGGCGCTTCTGACCGCCCGGTTGTCGGACGGGATGTCGATCCTGCTGGTGACCCACGACCCCGCCCAGGCCAAGCGCCTCGCTGCGCGAAATTACCGGATGGACGCCGGGCAGCTGGAGGCGGCCCGATGATCGACTATGTCGTCCTCGGCTGGGGCGATCTGGTGGCGGCGTCGGTGTTTCTCGTGCTGAACGCGGGCCTGTCGATCTGGCTGCAGCTCGGGATCGAACGCCGGTTGCTGCTCTCCGCGCTGCGCATGGTGGTGCAGCTCTTGCTGGTGGGGCTGGTGCTCAAGGCGGTCTTCAGCATCGCCAACCCCTGGCTCACGGCGCTGGTGGCGCTGGTGATGATCGGGTTCGCCGCGCGCGAGATCCGCGCCCGCCAGGAGCGCCCGCTCGCCGGGATCTGGGGCTGGTCGATCGGCGGCGGGGCGATGGCGCTGGCCGGTCTGTTCATCACCATCTACGGGCTCTCGGTGGCGATCCGCCCAGAGCCCTGGTGGCAGCCGCGCTACGCCCTGCCGCTCCTCGGCATGATCCTCGGCAACACCATGACCGGGGTGTCGCTGGGGCTGGAGGCGCTCACCGGGGCGCTCAAGCGCGAGCGCGTGGCGGTGGAGGCGCAACTCCTGCTCGGCCGCACCCGGGCGGAGGCGTTCCGCCCCCAGGTGCGGCGTGCGCTGCGCGCGGGCTTCACCCCGATCATCAACGCGATGGCGGCGACCGGCGTGGTGTCGCTGCCCGGGATGATGACGGGACAGATCCTCTCGGGGGTCGCCCCGGAAGAAGCGGTGAAATATCAGCTTCTTATCATGTTCCTGATCGGCGGCGCGACCGGGCTCGGGGTGCTCGGGGCGGTGCTGGCCACGGCGCGGCGGATGAGCGACGACCGCCACCGGCTCCGGCTCGACCGGCTGGGTCCGGCGCGGCCCGGGCGGTGACAGGACGCCGAAGGGCGGGCGCATAGAACAGAAAACCCGGCCGAAGCCGGGTTATCAGAAACAGCGGGATTTCCGGGTGCGGGCGGCTCAGCCGCCCCAGCTGCGGACGGGCCCGCAGTCCATATGGGTGAAGTTCGATCCGGAGTAGCGGCCGACGCCACCGGCGCGGCAGGCGCTCGCGGCCTTGGCGACCTGGCTTACCGACCGGTGCTTGAGCCGCAGGTCGGCGGCCTGACCCTTCATGTGCAGGGAGTTCTTCGCCACCCCGCGCGACCGGGCGCGCAGCATCGCGTTGGTTTCCGGGCTGCGGTAGCCCGACAGCAATGTGTAGGGTTCGCTCACGTCGAGCAGGGTATGGGACGCGGCCATGATATCGATGGTGCGGGTGTCGATGTCGGTCCCCTTGTCGACCCGCCAGTCGCGCATGAAGTGGTTCACTTCTTTCAGCGCGTCGGTGATGTACTTGCCCTCGATCCAGTAGATCATGTCGATCATTTCACCGGTGCGGCCGGAAAACATCGCGATACGGCGGATGTCGCCCGCCCCACGCAGCAGGCCTGCGGCCTTGGAATAGGTGGGGGCTGCGGTCAGTGTGGTGGCTGCGAAGGCGCCGAGTAACGCACGCCTGCTGAGCCCGGTTGAGCTTGCGGTTGTCATCTGTCCCAGTTCGTCCCGTCTTCTGCGTGAACGCCGCAGACTGTTGAGCTGCGGCGCTTGCTTGTGCACCTCATCCCCAGGCGCAGGGAGGTTATTGCACACGCGGATTCGAGCGCCAAGGGCATTGTGTCAAGACCGCCTCAAACAAGCCATAATTGGCAATAATTCGCTCAATTGCATGAAGGTCACGTTAATTGTGACCCGTTTGCAGCAGCTTAGAGGGAAGTTCGCTGGAAACAGAGTATATCGCCATTGTGAATGGACAGTTCGGCCGGCTGTGGCAGTATCGTAGGACAAAAATCACCACATGTTCGAGCTTCCGCCCCACGATCGAGGAAAAAGTATGACGCCCGTGTCGCGCCTTAAAACCCGTTTGCTTTCGACCATTGCCGCCGCGGCGCTCTTCACCGCGCCGATGGCAACGACAGCCGAAACAGCGCCGAGCACCACCTCGAGCCTCGGGTTCTCCGCCTTCGCGCAGGCCGTCGCCGAAGCGGCGCTCAGGCATGACGAGGTCGCGACCTTCTACCGCGAAGCGGGTTACGAGCCCGTCTGGACCGGGCAGACCGAGGCCGAAAGGGCCAGGCTCACCGCGCTTCTGAAAGCGATCCTGAACGCCGAGGAGCATGGCTTGCCGACGGCGGCCTACGACACCACCCAGCTCACGGCGATGATGCGCAACATTTCCAGCCCGCGCGACCAGGGCCGGGTCGAGGTGGAACTCACCAACCTGTTCCTGACCTATGCCCACCAGATCCAGACCGGGATTCTGGAGCCCAGCACGATCGACAAGCTGATGACCCGCGACCCGCACCGGCGGGATCCGGTCGAGCTGCTCACCGGCTTTCTCGGGGCCGAGAACCCGGATGCCTTCATGCATTCGCTGATCCCGTCCTCGGACGAATACGCGCGGCTCATGCACAAGAAGTTCGAGATCGAACGGCTGATCGAGCGCGGCGGTTGGGGCCCGCGGGTCCAGGCGAGCGCACTCAAGCCGGGCGAGCAGGGCACGAGCGTCGTGCAGCTGAGGAACCGGCTGATCGCGATGGGCTACCTTGGCCGCTCGGCGACGATGACCTACGATGCCGAGATTCAGCGCGCGGTGCAGCTGTTCCAGGAGAACATGGGGCTGAACGCCGACGGCGTGGCCGGCCCGGCGACCATCGAGGCAATCAACGTGCCCGCGTCGGAACGGCTGAAATCCATCGTCGTGGCGATGGAGCGCGAACGTTGGCTCTCGATCGACCGCAAGAACCGCTACATCTGGGTGAACCTCACCGATTTCAGGACCCGCATCGTCGACGGCGGCGAGATCACATTCGAGACCCGCTCCGTGGTCGGCGCGAACACCTTCGACCGGCGCACACCCGAGTTCTCGGACGTGATGGAGCACATGGTCATCAACCCGAGCTGGTACGTGCCGAAATCCATCGCGCGCAATGAATACGTGCCGGCGATGATCGCCTCTCAGGGAACCGCCGCGGGGCATCTGCAAATCCTCGATGGCGCTGGCCGGGTTGTCCCGCGCGAGACCATCGACTGGACCGTGGTGACGCCGAGCTACTTCCCCTTCGACCTCAAGCAGCCCCCGTCGGGTGGCAACGCGCTGGGGTTGGTGAAGTTCATGTTCCCGAACAAGCACAACATCTACCTGCACGACACCCCGTCGAAATCGCTGTTCTCGCGCGAGGTGCGCGCGTTCTCGCATGGCTGTGTTCGTCTGCAGGATCCGTTCGACTTCGCCTATGCGCTTCTCGCCGAACAGGAAGAGGATCCGGAGGGCACCTTCCAGTCGATCCTGCGTACGGGGCGCGAGACTACGGTGAAACTCGAAACCCCGGTGCCGGTGCATCTGGTCTATCGCACGGCGTTTTCCGATTTACGCGGTCAAATGAGCTACCGGGCCGACATCTACGGGCGCGACGCGCAGCTGTGGTCCGCGCTTCAGGACGCCGGCGTGAGCCTGCCGGACCTGGGCAGCTAGCCCACCGGCCGACCACCGGCCATCAGAATGGAACCTCGCGGGTCGCGCCGACGACCGGCGCGGCTTTTCCTGTTCCATCGACTCGGGAAACCGACTAAACGGTGTGCGCCGAAGGACATGGGAAAGCTTGGATATGGGGATGGCCAAGGACGACATCGCAGCTCGTGTCATCGAGATCGTCGCCGAACAGGCAGTGCTTGATCCCGGCGACGTGAAACTGGACCAATCTCTCGACGACCTGGGCATCGACAGCCTCGGCCTCGTCGAGGCGATCTTCGCGATCGAGGAATCCTTCGACATTTCGGTGCCGTTCAACGCCAACGAGCCCTCCGCGAGCGACTTCGACATCTCTTCCGTCGGCGCAATCGTCGAGGCCGTGTCCGGGCTTTTGACCGATCAGAAAGGCTGAGGGCCGTGCGGCGTGTCGTCATTACCGGGGCGGGCACGGTCAACGCGCTTGCGATGGACGTCGCCGGCACCGTCGCGGCGATGAAGGAGGGGCGCTCCGGCATCGGCCCGCTCGAGTTTCAGGATGTCGACCGGCTGACCGTTCGGATCGGGGCGCAGATCAAGGGCTACGAGCCCGAGGCGCATTTCAACCGCCAGCAGATTGCGCTTTTCGACCGCTTCACCCAGTTCGCCTTGCTGGCCGCCCGTGAGGCGATTGGCCAGGCCGGCCTTGCCTTCGCGGGCGCGCTCGCGGACCGCTCCGGCGTGGTGCTCGGCAACTCCGGCGGCGGCCTTTCCACGCTCGACGACAACTACCGCACCGTCTACGAGGAGGGGAAGAACCGGGTTCACCCCTTCGTCGTGCCGAAACTCATGAACAACGCCGCCGCGAGCCAGGTGTCGATGGCCTGGAACCTGCGCGGCCCCAGTTTCACCGTCGCGTCCGCCTGCGCCTCGTCGAACCACGCGATGGGGCAGGCGATGGCGATGATCCGGGCCGGGCTCGCCGACGTGATGGTCACCGGTGGCTCGGAAGCGATGCTGTGTTTCGGCGGCATCAAGGCCTGGGAAGGGCTCAGGGTGATGTCGAAGGACAGCTGCCGGCCGTTCTCGCTGGGGCGCACCGGCATGGTCCAGGGCGAGGGCGCGGCAATCTTCGTCTTCGAGGATTACGACCACGCCCGCGCCCGGGGCGCCGAGATCCTCGCCGAGGTGGCCGGATTTTCGATGACGGCGGACGCCTCCGATATCGTGATGCCGTCGCGCCAGGGCGCGGCGCGCGCGATCACGGGGGCGATGCGCGACGCGCGACTGAACCCGGCCGACGTCGGCTACATCAATGCCCACGGCACCGGCACCGCCGCCAATGACAAGACCGAATGCGCCGCTGTCGCCGATGCGTTCGGGCCAGACGCCGACCGGGTCATGATCTCGTCGACCAAGTCGATGCACGGCCATGTCATCGGCGGCACCGGGGCGGTGGAACTGATCGCGGTGCTGATGGCGCTTCGTGAGGGCGTGATCGCGCCGACCATCGGCTACGAAGAGCCCGATCCGGAGTGTTCGCTCGACGTGGTGCCCAACGAGGCGCGCGAGGTCGCGGTTACGGCGGCGCTGTCGAACGCCTTCGCTTTCGGCGGCCTAAACGCGGTGCTCGCGTTGACCAAAGCGCGCTGACGCGCGGCGCTGTTTGGCGTCCAACGCCGTCCTTTCCGACGTATGCCCGCAGCGATATGGCCGCGCGACGGGCCGGGCCGCAGGACAATCCCCCGCAGGCGCAAACACCGCGGCGTGAAACGAATACCGCCGCCCGATGCACTCGGACGGCGGCAGTACTCAGACGTTGCTTTGCGGCGGCGTTGCTTTGCGGCTTTACTCGGCCGGCGCGGCAGCCGGTGCGGCGGCCGTGGCCACGCTATCCCAAGCGGCGGTGAAGCCTTTCAACGAAACCGGCGAGGTGATGGTTGCGAGCTCCGTCGCCCGGGCCACGATGGCGAAGCCCATGTTGAGCACATCGCCGGCCTTGAAGGCGTCGATATCCGCCTGGCTCAGGTTGGGCTGCACAAGGCACCCGGTCGCCGGCATGCAGAAAAGGTAGTTGAACTCCTTTGCAAGCCCCTTGTCGACCGCGAGCTTGACGCCGGCAGGCAGGTAGGGGACCAGCTCCATCGACACCGCGACATCGGCCTGCGCGACCGCCGGGCCGCCCGCGGGAACGGGGCGCACCGAGAACTTGCCGAACGGGCGATCGTTGTCGTCCTTGAGGACCTGGGTGACCCAGCACAGATCGGCCCCCTCGCTGCCTTCGGGACGCCGGACGCATTCGCGCGACCAGTCGGTGAACACTTCGTCGATATAGGCCGCGGGTTGGCCACCGGCCGCGGCTTCCCCGGCGGCAGGGGCGGCGGCACTTTCGGCGGGGGCGGCGTCCGTCCCCTCCGGTGCGGTGTCGTCGCCCGAATCCTGGGCGAATGCGGGCGTCGCGAGGGCGAGGAGCGCGGCGAGGCCCAGCGGTTTCAGGAGATCAGCCATGGTCGGTTCCTTCGTTGTGGTCATAGGCGGTCGTCGCGCTGCTTATCATGGGCCGCCAGGGCTGTCAGGTGCGAAATCGATGCCCGCGCACCCGGCGGGGGTTTCCTGCCGAAATCCGCCGTGACGGGCGCTACTGGCGGATTGGCCCGGCGGACTGGCCCGGCGGGTTCGGCTGGCGGAGCGGGTAGGCGGGTCGGACCGGGGCGGCGGGTCGGGCAAACGGCCGGTGCGACACTCCGGCAAAGCGCAGGGATTTGAAAAGTTACCGGCCTGACAAAAAAACCGGCCTGACAAAAAGACCGGCCTGACAAGAAGAAGGGCCCGAAACCGGACCCTCTTCCATTGAATTTTTTCTCCCTGTCGGACTGGCCGACTTTGTGAGCCGAACGCTACGACAGAAGGTCGCAGGGGTCAACTGCCTCCCGGGGCTGGATGAGCACTTTCTTGCCGCGGGGCGTCGGGCCGACCCGTGCGGACGCCTGCGCGGTGTCCGCACGAGGTCCGGGCGCGAAAAAAAAGCCGCGCCCGGGGGCGCGGCCAGTCTGACAGGGAGGAAGTCATCCGAACCGTAAGGGACTACAATCCGGATGAATTCACACTGGCAGCAATTGGTTAAGTTTGTATGTTCATCCGGGGCGCTCGGCGAGAAACCTGTAACATCGGTTTGGCCAGGCACAGCGAAACGCCAGACAAAACTACGGCGTTTCTTCGTGAACCTGCCTTGGGTCCGGGGCAAAACGGTCCGGGTGAGAAATTGGACGGGGAGGTGAAAATGGACGGTCGGGTGTTCGTCGGTGGCGGCGGTGAAGCGTATGGGGTCAAACAGGGGCTGCTGCTCAATTACGCCAACCGACACGGGCTGATCGCGGGCGCGACCGGCACCGGCAAGACGGTCACTCTGCAGATCCTCGCCGAGGGGTTCTCGGCCGCCGGTGTGCCGGTGTTCCTGTCGGATGTGAAAGGCGATCTCTCCGGCCTTGCCGCGGCGGGCAGCGAGAGCTTCAAACTGCACGACGCCTTCGTGAAACGCGCAGGGCAGATCGGGTTCGACGATTTTTCTTACGACGCTTTCCCGGTCACCTTCTGGGACCTGTTCGGCGAACAGGGCCACCCGATCCGCACCACCGTGGCCGAGATGGGCCCGCTGCTGCTCGTCGCGCCTCCTGGAACTGACCGACGCCCAGGAAGGCGTGCTCAACATCGCCTTCCGGGTTGCCGACGAACAGGGCCTGCCGCTGCTCGACCTCGCCGACCTGCGCGCGCTCCTGGTCTGGGTCGGCCAGAATGCCGACGCCCTCAGCCTCGCAATACGGCAACGTCGCCACCGTCCTCCGTCGGCGCGATCCAGCGCGCGCTGCTGGTGCTCGAAAACCAGGGCGGCGAACACCTTCTTCGGCGAGCCGGCGCTGGAGCTTGCCGACCTCATGGCGCACCGACCGCCGACGGGCGCGGTCGGGTCATCGATCCTCGCCGCCGACAAGCTGATGGGCTCGCCCCGGCTCTACGCGACCTTCCTGCTCTGGCTGCTGTCGGAACTGTTCGAGGAACTGCCGGAGGTGGGCGACCCGGACAAGCCGAAGCTCGTGTTCTTCTTCGACGAGGCGCACCTGCTGTTCGACGACGCGCCGAAGGCGCTGGTGAACAAGGTCGAGCAGGTGGCGCGGCTGATCCGCTCGAAGGGCGTCGGCGTCTACTTCGTCACCCAGAACCCGGCCGACGTGCCCGAAGACGTCCTCGGCCAGCTCGGCAACCGGGTGCAGCATGCGCTGCGCGCCTTCACCGCGCGCGACCGCAAGGCGCTCAAGCAGGCGGCCGAAACCTACCGCGACAATCCGCGGTTCTCGATCGAGGACGCGATCCGCGAGGTCGGCACCGGCGAGGCGGTCACCTCGATGCTGGAGGCCAAGGGCGCCCCGGGCATAGCCGAACGCACCCTGATCCGTCCGCCGTCGTCACAACTCGGGCCGATCGGCGCCGAGGCGCGCGACCAGCTGCGCGCCACCTCACACGTGGCGGGTAAATACGAAGATCGGGTCGACCGGGACTCGGCCCGCGAGATGCTGATGCGGCGCGCCGAGGAGGCCGCGAAGGCGGCCGAGGAGGCGGAGGCGCGCGAAGCGGCCGCCGAGGGGGGCAACGCGGCGGCGGGCGGACCCGGCGAGTTCCAGCTCAACGATTTCAGCCGCGCGCGGCGCTATAACCCCGGCGTCGACGACAGCCCGCCTGGGACGACCAAACCCGCGACGCGCAGCCGAAAGGCGGGCTCCGACGGGTTCGGCGGCCAGCTCGGCGAGGCAATGACCAAGGCGGTGATTTCGGAGCTCAAGGGCACGACCGGGAAGCGCATCGTGCGCGGCATCCTGGGCGGGTTGTTCAAGGGGCGCTAGACCCTAGCGCGCGCAGGCCACCGGGTAGATGATCGGCAAAAGCCCAAGCCCGCCTTTCGCGCCGGGCGCGCAGCTCGGTCGTCCCGGTCCTGCTGCCCAGAACAGGTTCGGATCCTCCTGCATCATCCCCTGCCACCAGTTGCTGCCCTTGGCGAACCGCCGGCCGGGCGCTTTCTCGCGCATGACTTCGAAATGCAGGTGCGGGTAGGACGACAGGAGACCGGTCTCGCCCAGCGTGCCGATCTGCTGGCCGCGCGCGACAGGGGCCCCGGCCTCGACCTGGCGCGCGTCGAGATGCTTGTACACGGTGAAGCTCACCCGCCCGTCGGGGCCATTGCCGTGATCGATGATGATCCGGTTGCCGTACATCGGCTCGTGGTAGGAGAGATAGACCCGGCCCGCCGCAGCGGCCAGCACCGGCGTGCCGATCGGGGCCGCGATGTCGAGCCCCAGATGGCCCTTTTCGCCGTCCTGCGAGATCTCCAGAAACTGGTTCGAGATCGACGGGGCTCCGGCCGGCAAGGCCACCGGGATTTTCTCAGGGGAGTCACGGTGGTAGGGCGCGACGTTGCCGTAGTCGTTGAGGTTGACGCAAGCCGCGAGGGTGGCCGCGGCCAAGGCGAGCAGGAGTGCGCCCCGGGTGCGGGCGGCGCGCCTCTTTCCGTCCGTGCGCTGAAGCATCAATTGTTTCCCGATCCCGCATAATGTTTGCGGGGCAGGCTAAATGTTCATTGTGGCGAAACAAGGGCGAAGGGGCGGGGGGAGATGGCAGGGCTTGCCAGTCGGCGACCGCCACGGGTGGGGCCGCCGGGTTGGAGAGCCGAGAACATGAGGGGTCACGGCGCCCGGACCGCGCCACGGATTGTGCGCCACGTGCGCGACACGCGCGAACGCCTTTCGAAAGGCGTTCCCAAGCGATTTCGAAATCGCTTTGCGCCGCCTCAGCCGTATTTCGCCGCGTGCGCGTCCAGTTTCGGTTCGACCCGTTCCAGGGCATCCCGCATCGCCGGGGCGAAGCTGTCGAAGCCGAGCCGCTTGACGTCCAACACCGCGTTGTGGGCCGCGCAAAGATGACGCGCCTCGCCCCATGAGGCCACCAGCGTTTCGGCCCAGGCGCGAAACTCCGCGACCGCGCCGGGGCGCGGCTCCAGGACCTGTGCCAGGGTCATGTGGAAGGAGATGCGCGCGCGCCGCCCCAGCGCCCGTCCGATCCGGCCCGGCGGCATCGCGTTGAAGGTGTCGTCGACGTGGATGGTGGCGGAGGGGCGGTGGAAAGCCATGACCGAAGCGAAGTGCAACTGCGCGTTTTCGGGGACGAAAGTCACCCCCTGGGGCACGGTGAACTCCAGATCCGGGCCGAAGGCGGGCCAGAGCGCGGAATCCTCGGTCGTGAGCGGCTGCCAGGGCAGATCGGGGAACCGGCGCTTGTGGCGCGCGGTGCCGTAGAGCGCGGCCGACGGGAATTGTGCGTGCATCGCGGCGCAGTGCAGCGTGTGGAACGGGTGCAGGTTGAGAATCGCCGCCACCCGATCCGCACCGCCGGTGATACGCTCGACCTCGGCCAGCACCTTCGGGGTCAGCGTGTAACTGTCGAGCAGCACAAAGCGCCCGTCGCTAAGCTTCACCAGTGCCGCCTGGGTGCCGACATCCAGAAGCCCCGCGATCTTGAACTGACCCCGGATGCTCCAATAGCCCGGCCCGACGTCTACCAAGTCTCGCATTGCACACCTCTCGTTTCCGCCGGGGGCAGGTAGTCCCGGGGCCCGCGGTGCGCAAGTGGGGAAGGGAGGTGACGCAGCGGCATCCCGGGGCGGCAGGTGAGGCCCCGCAACCTTGGGCGGCCGCGACATATGCGGCGTGCCGGACCCGGGCGCCGGAGTGGGATGCCGGACGCGGCACACCCGGCCCGGCACACCGGGGCTCAGAGCGGCCGGATCCTCAGCCGCGAGATCCGGTTCTCGATCCGCTCGACCACCTCGAAACGGAAGCCGTGGAACGAAAACTGCTGGCCCGCGCTCGGGATCATCTGCGCCTCATGGATCACCAGGCCGGCGACGGTATTGGCCTCCTCGTCGGGCAGGTTCCAGTCCAATGCCCGGTTGAGGTCGCGGATCGTCATCGCGCCTTCGACCATGTAAGCCCCGTCGTTCAAACGGGTGATCTCGGTCTCGGCATCCGAGGTGTCGAACTCGTCGGTGATCTCGCCGACGATCTCCTCGAGGATGTCTTCGAGCGTGATCAGCCCCTGAAGGCTGCCGTATTCGTCCACCACCAGGGCGAAATGGGTGTGCCGCCGCAGGAACTGGCGCATCTGGTCGTCGAGCGTAGTGGTTTCGGGGATGAAATAGGGCTCCATCGCGACCTGCATGATGTCGAAATTTGCATAGGCCTCGGCATAGCTGCCTTCGCCGGCCTGCTGTCCGGCGGAATACATCGCGCGGGAGAGATCCTTGGCATGGATCAGGCCGACGATGTTTTCGGGCTCTTCGCGGAACACCGGCAGGCGGGTATAGGGCGAGGCCAGCGCCTGTTCGAGGACCGCAGCCGCCGGGCTGTTGGCGTCGATCATCTCGATCTGGCTGCGGTGGAGCATGATCTCCTCGACCGTGCGGTCGCCGAGGTCGAGCGCGCCGAGCAGCCGGTCGCGGTCCTCTTTCTGCACCGAGCCCTCGGAGTGGCCCAGCGTGATCGCACCGGCGATCTCTTCTCGCGCAAGCAGGTTGGCGTCGGGGTCGGTTTCGATCCCGAATATGCGCAGCATCACCCGGGTGATCGCCCGCACCGCGGCCACGATGGGGGCGAAGACCAGCACCACCACCCGGATCGGCGCCGAGACCAGCGCAGCCGCGAACTCGGGCCGGGTGATGGCGTAGGTCTTGGGCAGCACTTCGGCGAAGATCAGCACGAGCAGCGTCATCACCAGCGTCGCCCAGGCCACGCCCTCCGCGCCGAAGGCGCGGGTGAACAGCGCCGTGGCGAGCGAGGCCGAGAGGATGTTGACGAGGTTGTTGCCAAGCAGCACCGAGCCGATCAGGCGTTCGGTGTCCTCGGTGATGTCGAGCGCGCGCTGGGCACCGGTGTCGCCCCTGTCGGCACGCGCGCGCAACTTGCCGCGCGAAGCGGCGGTCAGCGCGGTCTCGGATCCCGAGAAGAAGGCCGACAGCACCAGCAAAAGCGCGATGGCGCCGGCGGTGATCCAGTAGAAATTGGTAGAAACGAGGCCGGGGTCGGCGGGGTCCATGTGTTTGTCTTTCGTATGGCGTTTGCCCATCTATGGGGCGCGCGCGAACGCGTTTCAAGGGAGCGGGCAGGAGTTTGGCGGCCTGCGGGAAAGGAAAGCGCCGAGGTGATGTGCCGGGGCGCCCGATGTCCCTGGCAGCAAGGGGCCACTTTATCTGTTCGAATCGGCGCGCCGGTCGGCACCGCGGACCCGCCATGTGCCACGGTCTTGCGAACATCAGAACGCGGCGGTCGCGGGCTTTTCGCACCTCGCCACAGCGACACCCGGCGCGAAGGTCAGGCCGCGTCCCCCACCTGGTCGATCCAGACCGAGAACTCCGTCAGCTCGTGCTTGCCGAAGGTATGCGTCAGCGGCACATCGGCCGCGTCGCGACCGCGCGCGATCAGAACACGACCCAGGCGCATGTCGTTGTTGCGCGGATCGAAGGTCCACCATCCGCCCTCCAGATACACCTCCATCCAGGCCGCGAAGTCCATCGGCGCGTAGGGCGGTTGCTGGCCGACATCGCTGACATAGCCGGTGCAATAGCGCGCCGGGATGTTCAGGGCGCGGCAGAGCGCGATCGCGGCGTGGGTGTAGTCGCGGCACACGCCGACCCGCTCGCGCAGGGCCTCGGCAGCGGTGCGGGTCGCGCGGGCCTGACCGTAGTCGAACGCGACGGCCTGGTGCACGAAGTTGCAGACAGCCTGGACACGCTGCCATCCGGTCGGTCCCTGGCCGAAGGTGGCCCAGGCCATCTCCGACAGCAGATCGCTCTCGCAAAAACGACTGGGCAGCAGGTAGCCGATCACCTCGCTCGGCAGGCGCTCGACCGGGCGCTGCGCGGCATTGATGTCTGCGGGGTCGGGCAGGCCCGCGTCGCGGATATTGCCATCGGTCGAGACGGTGAATTGACCGGCGGGCGCGGTCAGCCGGTTGCACCAATTGCCAAAGCCGTCGCGGTAACTCTCGATCGGCACGACAGGGTCGACGATCAGCAGATCCGGCCTTTCGAGGTCGCTCGCGCGCGTGTAGTGCACGTTCAAAAGCAGAATCATCGGCGTCGGCGCGGGCAGGCGGTAGCCGAGGCGGCACCCCAGTCGCAATCGCATGGATTTCCTTCCCGGGATGACACCAGGATTTGGCGTTTGAACCATGACAGTGCATGAGATCACGCCGGGTTGCACGTGTAATCAGGAATGGCGGGTCGATTGCCGCGAAACCCGGCCGCGACCCGGTTCCATCGGCCGGCCTCTGCCTGTCATTCAATCTCCCCAGTCGGCCCGGTTCCCGAGCTGCTCGATCAGGAAATCCATGAACAACCGGGTCTTGGGTGTGAGCACGTTCGAGCGCGGATAGACCAGCCAGAGCACCGAACGGTCGTTGAGCCGCCACTCCGGCAAGACGCGCGTCAACCGTCCCGCAGCGATCTCGCCAGCGACGCTCCAAAGGGAATTGACGGACAATCCCAGGCCCGACAGCGTGGCTTCGCGCAGGGCGTCGCCGTCGTCGACGATGGTCCGGCAGAGCATCGCGCCCGGGTTGAGGGTGGCGGTCGCACCGTTGCGGGCGATCAACGCGCGCGGCGCCAGGTCGGACCAGGCGACGAAGGCATGGCCCGCGAGGTCTTCCGGGTGCCGGGGCGTCCCCCGGTCTTGCAGGTAGTCCGGCGCCGCGCACAACACGCGAGTGTCGTCCGCCAGTTTGCGTCCCTTGAGGCTGCTGCCGGTCAGCGGTGCGCTGCGCAGCGCGAGATCGAAACTGCCTTCGATCAGATCGACGCGGGTATCCGACAGCCGGAAATCGACGGTCAGATCGGGGTGGCGCGCCTGCAATTCCAACAGGAGCGGCATGATGTGCAACTGGGCGAAACTGCTCGGCGCGGCGAACCGCAGCGTACCGCTCGCGCGCAGGACACCCTGGCCAAGCGCCGCCTTGGCGGCGTCGGACTGCGCCAGGATCTCGCGCGCGTAGGGCAGGAATTCCGCCCCTTCGAGCGAAAGCGATACCTTGCGGGTCGTGCGGTGCAGAAGGTCCGCCCCCAGTTCCCGCTCCAGTTTGGCAAGCCGCGCGCTTGCCACGGCAGGCGCAAGGCCGAGCGCCCGCCCCGCGGCGCTGATGTTGAGCCGCTCGGCGGCCATGACGAAAAGGCGCAGGCTGTCGGTGTCCATGGGATTATATACGAATTCCGAAAACTGAACTCAAGAATCCGGCATTTTTATCGGAAACGGCAGGGGATACCTCTGGGCCAACACGAGAGATCCTATGGAGAGCACCATGAAAGCGATTGGCTATGACGTTGCAGGCCCGGTGGACGCGCCCGACGCACTGAAGGCGATTGAAGTGCCGCGCCCCGAAGTTGGACCGCGCGACCTGCTGGTCGAGGTGCGGGGCATTTCGGTCAACCCGGTGGACGTCAAGTTGCGCGCAAACGTCCAGCCCGACGGTGGGCCGCGTGTACTGGGCTTCGACGCCGCGGGCGTCGTCGTCGAGGCCGGGGCCGAGGTGGCTGGCTACGAGGTCGGTGACGAGGTGTTCTATGCCGGCGACGTCACCCGGCCTGGCAGCAACGCAGCCCTTCAGGCGGTCGACGAACGCATCGTCGGGCGCAAACCTGCGCGCCTCGATTTCACCGAGGCCGCCGGGTTGCCGCTGACCTCGATCACCGCATGGGAGATGCTGTTCGACGCCTTCCGTCTGACCGAGGGTGCGCACCAGGGCCAGACCCTGTTGGTGATCGGCGGGGCCGGCGGTGTCGGCTCGATCCTGATCCAGTTGGCCAAGCGGTTGACCGGGCTCACCGTGATCGCCACCGCCTCGCGACCCGAAACCCGCGACTGGGTGCGCCAGATGGGCGCGGATCACGTGGTCGACCACCGCGAGAACCTGCCCGAACAGCTGGCGGCGCTGGGCCTCGCGCCGTCCTACGTGGCCGCCTTGACCGCGACGGACCAGCACTGGCCGGCGATCGTCGAGCTGATCGCCCCGCGTGGCCAGATCGCGCTGATCGACGACCCGCAAAGCCTCGACATCGCCCGCGCGAAACCCAAGGCGCTGAGCCTGCACTGGGAATTCATGTTCACCCGGTCGATGTTCGCCACCGACGACATGTCGGCACAGCGCGAGCTGTTGAACCGTGTCGCCGGGATGATCGACGCGGGCACCCTGCGCTCCACCGTCACCGAGCACGCGGGCCAGATGAGTGTCGACGCGCTTCTGACCGCCCATGCCCGCCAGGAAAGCGGCCGGGTGATCGGCAAACAGGTGCTGAGCGGGTTCTGAATCCCAGTCCATTGACGGTGACCAGCAATCGCCGGCGAGCCGGTGCGCGACGTTGCCCCACCGGCGAAGACCCGATCGCCGGCGGCCGTCCGCCCGGACCCTGAGCCCGGACCGACCGGGCGGCACGAAGCGGGAGCCCAAGATGGCCGAAAACGCTGATCAGACCTTCGCCCGCCTGAACCGGGGCTATCGCACGGCGTTCCGGCCGGGTCGCCTGACCCTCGGGCTGGTGGTGCCGATCGCGCGCTACCCAGACAGCCCGGTGCCTGACATGACCGGCCACCTGGAGGCCGTGCAGCTGGCGGAACGGCTCGGTTTCGCCGCGGTCTGGCTTCGGGACGTGCCGTTCAACGTGCCGGCCTTCGGCGACGCCGGACAGCTGTTCGACCCCTTCACCTACCTCGGCTTCCTCGCCGGCCAGACGACCCATGTCGCACTCGGTGTCGCCAGCATCGTCTTGCCATTGCGCCACCCGGCCCACGTGGCGAAGGCGGCGGCCAGCGCCGACGTGCTGTCCGGCGGCCGTCTGATCCTCGGCGTCGCCTCTGGCGACCGTCCCGAGGAATACCCGGCGATGAACCTGCCGTTCGACGACAGGGGCACGGCATTTCGCGAGAGCTTCGACTATATCCGTGCCGTGGCCGGGGATCGGCCCGTCGCCGCGAACGGGTTCGGGCAGCTTTCCGGCGATATCGACCTGCTGCCGAAGCCCGTGGCCGGACGTCTGCCGCTGCTCGTGACCGGCTCCAGCCGGCAGGCCCCGGACTGGATCGCCTGCCATGGCGACGGCTGGATGACCTACCCGCGCCCGCTCGAAGCGCAGGCGCAGGTCCTGGCGGACTGGCGCGCCCGGGTCGCGGCGGCGAGCGACCATGCAAAGCCGGTCCTGCAGCCCCTTTACGTCGATCTGGCCGAAGATCCGGACGACGCGCCGCGCCCGATCCACCTCGGCTTTCGCTCCGGCGTCCACGCGCTGACGGGCTACCTGCGACAGCTCGAAAGGATCGGCGTCAACCACGTCGCCTTGAACCTGCGCTTCAACCATGCGGAAATCGCACCGACGCTCGAGCGGCTGGCGGAAACCGTTCTTCCCGAATTCCAGACAAGAGGTCCGACATGCAAAAATCCATCCTGATCACCGGCGCGACCGACGGCATCGGCCGGGCCACCGCCCGCGCGCTGGCCGAAGCCGGGCACACTCTGCTGATCCATGGCCGAAACGCCGCAAAGCTTGCCGCGACGGCGGCGGAGTTGAAGGCTCTGCCGGGCGCGGGGCGGGTCGAGACCTATCAAGCCGACTTCGCCAGCCTGTCCGACGTTGCCGGGCTGGCCCGGGAGGTGCGCGCCGGGCACGACCGGATCGACGTGCTCATCAACAACGCCGGCGTCTTCCGGACCGACCATCCCACTACGCCCGACGGCGAGGATGTCCGGTTCGTGGTCAACACCTTCGCACCTGCGCTGCTGACCCGGTTGCTGTTGCCCATCGTCCCGGCGGACGGACGCCTCGTGCACCTCTCGTCCGCCGCCCAGGCGCCGGTGGATCTCGACGCGATGGCCGGGCGCAAGCCGCTTGAGGCGATGGACGCCTATGCCCAGAGCAAACTGGCGCTGACGCTGTGGAGCGCGGCCCTGGGCGGAGAACTGGGGGCGGGTGGGCCGGTCACGGTAGCGGTGAACCCCGGGTCGCTGCTGGCGACCAACATGGTGCGCAAAGGCTTCGGCGTTGCCGGGTCCGATATCGGGATCGGGGTGGATATCCTGAGCCGCGCGGCGCTCCGGGATGAATTCGCCTCGGCCACTGGGCGCTATTTCGACAACGATTCCGGGCGGTTCGCCGAACCTCATGGCAATTCGCGCGATCAGGCGAAGGTCGCTGCCGCCATCGAGGCACATATCGCCCCCTACATGGAGGCGCCCAATGCCTGATCTCGAAACCATGAAGCGCGACGTGATCGCCTTTTACGAGATGATGTTCAACGAGTGCCGCCCGCGGGAGGCGATCGAGCGCTACGCGGGTGCGGACTACATCCAGCACAATCCCCACGTGGCGAGCGGCAAGGCCGGTTTCATCGCCTACTTCGATCGCATGGCGGCAGTGCATCCCGGCAAACGGGTCACGGTCAAACGCGCGTTTGCCGAAGGTGGCCACGTCATCCTGCATTGCCACCAGGTCTGGCCGGGCGGGCTGGAATATGCCGGCATCGACATCTTCCGGCTGGACGAGGCGGGCAAGGTGGTCGAACACTGGGACGTGCTGCAGGAGCTGCCCGAAACCAGCGCCAACGACAACGGCATGTTCTGACCAACGAAGACCGGCGGCGGCCCCGATCCGTGGCGCCCTTCTCTCGGCGTTTTTCCTGATCGTTAGGTCGATCAAGATCCTCGGCAAGCAGAGGAGGATATTCGAAATCCGGCGCGCGATGTTTCACACCGACGGGCTGAACCGGCAGATCCGGGCCCAGGTCCGGGTCGTGGAACTGTTCAGCGCCGTGGCGGTCTGGGTCCAGGACCGCCCGCTCGGCTCGCTGCGGGACGTCCCGCGATGCCAACTGCTGTCATCTTGTCCGGGAATCCTGGAAACAGGGGTGCGCCGATGATCACGGGCCCGCGCGCAGCCGGTGTCGCCGGGTCCGTCGGCGAGACGCTGCCGGCCCACCCTGTCGTCGGGCGGCCCCGCACGGCGTCAGGGCGCCGGGACGGTCCTGTGGTCGAGGAAGAAGTCGATCAGGCGGCGGGTCAGCGCCTTTTGCGGGCCGCTGTCGGGCCAGACCGCGTAGACGCCCAGAACCGGCAGGCTCCAACCGGGCAGGACGTGCACAAGCCTGCCAGCGGCGAGGTCGTCTTCGACTTCATCGCGGGGCAGGGCGCGCATACCGAGACCCGCAAGGACGGCGGAGATCGCCGACGCAATCGTATCGACCTCCACCCGGACGTTTTCCGGCTCGAACGTGACAGCCTCGCCGTCGCGCAACAGGGTCATCGTACCGGGGATCATCGAGACGGCGATGAAGTCGCAAGCCGCGAGGTCATCGAGCGTATCGACAGCGGGCCGCGCCGCGAGGTACTCCGGCGAGGCGACGAGGATGCGCTCCATGTCGGCGATACGGCGGCTTTTGAGGCTGCTGTCGGCCAGGGTCCCCAGCCGGATCGCAAGGTCGAAGCCCCCCTTCACCAGGTCGGCGGGCGCGTCGCTGCTGTGCAGCGATATCGCCACCAGCGGGTGTTGGCGGGAGAAGTCCCACAGGATCCGGCGCAGGTGCGCGCGTTCCCCGAAGGCCGGCATCGTCAGGCGCAGTCCGCCCACCGGTTCGTCGCTGCCCGCGCCGATGATCGCGAGCGCCTCTTCGCCGGCCACGACCATCCGGCGGGCCGGGCCGAGCGCCGCGTGGCCCTCCGGGGTCAACGACATCGACCGCGTGGAGCGGAAGAACAACGTCGCCCCCAGCTTCTACCTCCAGCCTCGACAGGTGGTGGCTGATCACCGAGGTGGAGAGCTTCAACCGTTTGCCCGCCGCCGTCAGGCTGCCCGCTTCCGCGACGGCGACGAACACGGCCAGGCCTCGAAGATCGTCGATCATCTTTCCAATTCCTGAAAGTATCATTCCAACAATTTACCGGATAATCGAAAAGGTGAACACGGTCTATCCGTTTTGACAGCAAGTCGATGACACCGTGGTGCCCGCCGATCTTGCAGTGAGCCAACAGATCTTGATCCTTCACCTGGAAACCGGAGAAACCCATGACCCTGAAAACTCTCGCCACCGCGGCCGCTTTCGCAACGCTCGCAACAGGCGCATTTGCCGACGATACCGCAACCGTGACTGCTTTCTACGACCTGCTCAGCAACCCCGGCTCGCAAGAGCATGTCGCGGCCTTCGAGGCCGCCACGTCCGACGCCTGGGAAAGCCTCGGCGACTATTCCGGTGCCAATAAATCACGCGACGCTTTCCTCGGGCAGATGGGCGGTTTTGCCCAAGCTGATCCCCGACCTCGACTGGGACGTCCAGGCCATGCACCAGGACGGCAATTTCGTCACCGTGCGCAGCCGCGCGACCGGCACGCCGACAGGTCCCTTGTTCGGTGTGGACGGCGAAGGCCGCAGCTTCGACATCATGACCATCGACATCCACGAGCTCGAGAACGGCGTCATCGTGCGCTCCTATCACGTGGAAGACTGGTCAGGCGCGCTGCAACAGCTTGCCGGCCGGTAGGCCAAAGAGAAACAGGAGGGCCGGTGCTTTCGGGCGCCGGCACACAGGCTCGAAAAAGGACGTCGCACCATGACACTCGCCGTAACCGCCGTCTCGGGGCAACTCGGAGGTGAAATCGCTCGCAAGCTCGTCGCACGGCCGGGCAGGCGCCCGTCATCGGCCTCGCGCGGACACCGCAGCAACGCGCAAGACGCTGGGGATCGAGATCCGCCCCGGCGACTACGACCGACCCGACCAGCTCGCCGCCTCCCTCGCGGGTGTCGATGCGCTGGTGCTCGTCTCCGGCATGGCCCCGCCCGAGGATCGCATCGGCCAGCACCGCAACGTGATCGACGCCGCCAAGGCCGCCGGGGTGAGCAAGATCGTCTACACCAGCATCCAGGGCCCCGAAGAGGGCACCAGCTTCTCGCCGGTCGTGCAAAGCAACCGCCAGACCGAAGCCGATATCCGCGACAGCGGGCTGGACCTGGGCGATCGGGCGCAACGGCATCTATATCGAGCCCGACGTCGACTACATCGACAGCTACCGCGCGACGGGCGAGATCGCCAACTGCGCCGGCGACGGGCGGTGCGGCTACACCACCCGCGTCGGAACTCGCCCATGCCTATGCGGCGCTGCTGACCCGGTCCGATCACGACGGCCAGACCGTCAACCTGAACGGCACGCCGATCACCCAAGCCGACCTGGCGCGGTATCTGAACAGCGCCTTCGGCACCGGGCTGACGCTACCGCGACAATGACGCCCGAGGACTATGTCGCCGACCGAACCGCCGAGCTGGGCCCCTTCATCGGCCCGATCATCGGCGGCATCTACGACGGCATTCGCCATGGCGCCTACGACACGACCCGGCGATTTCGAGGCCGTCGACCGGCCGACCGCATCAGAGCTGGGACGACTTATTTCGCATCCTTGACCCCCTGAACGCGACGGAAACGCCGCGCTGCGGCGTTAAACGACGAACCTGCCGAGGAACGATCATGGCACACATCAAGACAATTCCTGAACCACCCCTATTTCTTCTGGGCGCTCCTGAGCCTGCCCGCCATCCCGATGGTCCTCGGCGTGACCTCCGGCGACCCCGAGGTGCTGCATGAACTGCTGCACCCGACCGGCGAGTTCGCCGCGCGCTTCATGATCATCGCGATGATGATCACGCCGCTGACGATGCTGTTCAAGGGCTGGCGCGGGCCGCGCTGGCTGATGAAGCGCCGCCGGTATCTCGGCGTTGCGGCCTTCGGCTACGCCGCCTTGCACACGGTCCTCTACCTGATCGACGAGGGCGCGGTGGCCTTCAGCGGCGGCGAGCTGTCCAAGCTCTACATCTGGACCGGCTGGCTCGCCTTCCTGATCTTCGTGCCGCTGGCGGTGACCTCGACGGACGGATGGGTCCGCAAGCTGGGCCGCACTGGAAAACCCTGCAGCGCTTCGTCTACGGCGCGGCGGTCCTGACGCTGGTTCACTGGGCCGCGCTGCACGACTGGGGCGGCGTCGCGCCCGCGCTGGTGCATTTCCTGCCGCTTGGCACGCTGGAAGCCTATCGCTGGTGGTCGACCCTGCAGCGCCGTCAACTGCGCACCGCCTGAATGGTGCCGAATGCCGCGCCGGCACCATGCGCGGCTCCGGACAAACAAAAGCTGCCGGGGTCGCGAAGGATCCCGGCAGCCGTTTTTTTGCTGTGGCGGTCCGACCGGCGGCGCCGCCAGATGTCCCCCCGACCCGGCGCCCCAGGGGGGCGCCACGATCTCAGGAGTTCATCTCGTAGGCGCGTTCGCCGTGGACCGAGAGGTCGAGCCCGTTGGTCTCGGTTTCCGCATCGACCCGCAACGCGGTGACCAGGCCCACGAGCTTGATCAGCGCGTAGCTCACCACCACCGTGAACACCCCGACGATGACCAGCGACCCTGCCTGCGCGACGAAGGACCCGGCGCCGAAGATCGCGATCATCAGCGTGCCGAAGATGCCGCCGACACCATGCACGGCAAAAACGTCGAGCGAATCGTCGATCCCCATCTTGGTGCGGATCCCGATCACCGCCTCCTGGCAAAGCACGCCGGCGACGGCGCCGATGACGAGCGCCTCGACCGGGCCGACGAAACCCGAGGCCGGGGTGATCGAGGCGAGGCCCGCGATGGTGCCGGTGACGATACCGACGAGCGAGGCGCGGCCGAACCGGATGCGTTCCCACAGCGCCCAGGACAGCGAGGCGGTGGCGGCCGAGATATGGGTCACGGTGAGCGCCATCGCGGCGCCGCCGTCGGCCGCGAGCTGCGAGCCGCCGTTGAAGCCGAACCAGCCGACCCAGAGCATCGCCGCCCCGATCATCACGAAGGGGGGCGAATGCGGCGGGGTGGTGCGGTTGCGGCGCGGGCCGAGGACCAGGGCGATGACCAGCGCGGCAAGGCCCGCGGTCTCGTGCACGACGATGCCGCCGGCGAAGTCCTTGACGCCGGTCGCACCGAAGATCCCGCCATCGGCCAGGAAACCGCCGCCCCAGACCCAATGGGTCACCGGGGCGTAGACGACGAGCATCCAGAGCGCCGAGAAGGTCAGGACGAAGCCGAAGCCGATGCGCTCGACATAGGCGCCGACCATGAGGGCAGGCGTGATGACCGCGAACGTCATCTGGAAGGCGAAGAACAGGACTTCCGGGATCGTGCCCGAGAGCGTGTCCGCGTCGATCCCGAGAAGGAACATCTTGCCAAG
This sequence comes from uncultured Alphaproteobacteria bacterium, assembly GCA_963752895.1. Classification (GTDB taxonomy): domain Bacteria; phylum Pseudomonadota; class Alphaproteobacteria; order Rhodobacterales; family Rhodobacteraceae; genus CAVWAE01. Next base: position 124,882 of record CAVWAE010000014.1, on the reverse strand, counting down.
CCCGCCCCAGAGCGCGCCGCCGTCGCCGAAAGCGATGCTGTAGCCCACGATCAGCCAGAGCACGCTCATCAGTGCCGCGATGGCGTAGACATGCATGAACACCGAGAGCACGTTGCGCGCACGCACGAGGCCCCCGTAGAAAAGCGCCAGTCCCGGCAGGCTCATGAAGAGCACCAGGGCGGTCGCAACGATGATCCAGGCAGTATCGGCCCCGTTCATTGTCCCCTCCTTCGGTTGTGGTTTCGCGGTCGTTAGGCAATCGCGGCGCAGAGGGGAACGCCAAATCCCGGGCCGTCTGCGGAAAAACCCGGCAGATTTAGAAGTGCCCAAAAGGGCGGCATGAAGTGCAGGGATGTGCGCCTCGGGTAGGCAGTTCGTGTACCGCCGCCGCAGCCCGGTGATCGCATACTGATCGAAGTCATGGCGCGCGCCCCGGGTTCCGCGGATCATTCGCGCGGCTACTGAGGGAGGATAAGCCGTGAAAAAGCTCGTTCACACCGTATTGCCCGCAATCATTGCGGCGGGGCTTCTGGCCGGTACAGCGCTCGCGGGCGATTGCACCGGATATGTGGTCGGCGTGCGACCGCTCACCCAGTATGATCATGCCGCCGGCCACGGCTTCCTCGCCGTCCGCTCGGGTCCCGGGACCGGGTTCAACCAGATCGGCGAACTCTACCTGGGCGACGAGATCTCGGTCTGGGAGCGTCAGGACAATTGGCTGCATGTCTACTGCATGTCCGGGCGATGCCAGACCCCGCTTTGGGGCAGCCCGACGCCGCAGGGCTGGGCCTACGCGAAGTACCTGAGCATCGGCGGGGTTTGCCCGTAAGTTTGCGGCCGGGCTGAAGGCGCTTCGAAGCGCCTTGAAACGCGATTGCTCAATCGCGTTTTACGGTCGCGCGCGCGGCCGTCGCCCCGATCAAACCGAGCGCGTGGTCGGTGGCCGCCCTGCGCACCTCGGCCCGTCCCAGGGCACCGAACTCGACCGTCTCGCTCACGCAGCCGTCCCGGGTCGCGACCCCGAAACAGACCCGGCCCTCGGGTTTGTGCTCCGACCCGCCGGGCCCCGCGATCCCGGTCACAGAGACCGCGATATCGACCGGCGCGGCCGCGCAGTAGCCCCGCGGCCATCTCCCGGGCCACCGCCTCGGAGACCGCACCCTGCGCCTCCAGCGTCTCCGCTTTCACGCCGAGCAGCGTCCTCTTGGCCGCGTTCGAATAGGTGATGACGCCGCGCTCGTAGACGTCGGACGATCCTGCCACATCCGTGAGCGCCGCCCCGACCATGCCGCCGGTGCAACTCTCCGCCGTCGCCACGGTGAGCCCCTTGGCCCGGCACAGGGCGAGGATCTCGGCCGGGTCGGTCATGCCAACAGAAACAGGTGCGAGACAGCCGCGAGTACAACTGTCACCAGCCCGGCGAACACCCCCGCCCAGACATCGTCGAGCATCACCCCGAGCGCGTCGCCGCGCCGGTCGGCCTTGCCCACGAGCCAGGGTTTCCAGATGTCGAACAGCCGGAACCCGAGGAAGGCTGCAATCCAGCCAGGGTAAAGCGCGAGAATTCCGGTCCCCGCCCACCAGGCGCCCAACGAGACCGGCAGCATCGCGATCCACATGCCCACCACCTCGTCGATGACGATCTCGGAGGGATCTTCGCTGTCGCTCACCTCGAGCAGCCCGCGGATCGCCCAGAGCCCGACCACATACGCGGTGACAATCGCCACCGCCAGCAGCACCGGCCCGCCGATCACGTGCAGGATCCAGACGAAGGGCAGGGCGGCGAGGCTGCCCCAGGTGCCGGGCGCCGGTTTCAGCCAACCGGTCCAGAAAAAGAACCCGATCGCCTCTTTCACCAGGTCGCGTTTCACACCCGCGCTGCTCATGCCTTCACCAGCGTCGCGACGGCCATCGACGCGATCCCCTCTTCGCGGCCGGTGAAGCCGAGCCTCTCCGAAGTCGTGGCCTTGACCGAAACCCGGCCGACATCGACATCCATAATCCGCGCCAGCGCCGCGCGCATCGCGCCGGCATGCGGCCCGATCTTCGGGCGTTCGCAGATCAGCGTCACGTCGCAATTGGCCAGGTCATAGCCCCGCGACCGGGCCAGCCCGATGGCGTGTTCTAGGAAGACATGGCTGGCAGCGCCCTTCCACTGCGGGTCCGACGGCGGGAAATGCTGGCCGATATCGCCCTCGGCGAGTGCGCCGTAGAGCGCGTCCGTCAATGCATGCATGCCGACATCGGCATCGCTATGCCCCTTGAGTTTCTGCCCGTGCGGGACGGCGACCCCGCAGAGGATGCAGGCCTCCCCCGGCTCAAAAGCGTGCACGTCGTAGCCCTGTCCGACCCTGATATCCATCCTGTCCCTCATCATCTCTTCGGCGCGGGCGAAATCGCCGGGGCCGGTGATCTTCATGTTGGCCTCGTCGCCTTCGACGATGGCCACCTTGAGCCCGGCCGCGCGGGCCACCTCGACATCGTCGGCCGCGCCGCCTGGATGCGCCCCGTCTTGATGCGCCCCGTCTTGATGCGCCTTGTGGGCGGCGAGGATCGCCGCGAAGCGAAAGCCCTGCGGGGTCTGCGCCCGGTAGAGCCCGCTGCGGTCCCGGGTGCCCGCGACATGGCCGTCTTCGCCCATCCACAGCGCGTCGGTGACGGCGAGGGCGGGGGCGGCACCGGCCGCCGTGTCGAGCGCGTCGATCACCCTGTCGATCACCTGCGCGCTCACCAGCGGGCGGGCGACATCATGGATCAGCACCCGATCGGGCGGGTCGCCAACCAGGGCCTCGAGCCCGGCGCCCACGCTCGCGTCGCGGGTGGCGCCGCCGGTGGCGACGATCGCATCCGCAAAGCCTTCGGCCTGGCCGAGGTCATCGGGATGCAGCACCAGCACCACCCGGCCGATGCGCGGGTGAGAGAGAAAGGCGTCGACGGTCCAGTCGGCGACCCGGGCGCCGTGGAGCCTGCGCCATTGCTTGGGCACGTCTCCGCCTGCGCGGGTGCCGCGTCCGGCGGCGACGATGATGGCGGCGATTTCCATGGAGTTGGTTTAAGCCCTGCCGAATTTGAGGACAATGGGGCGGGTGTCCGTAGGGAAAGTTGCACAGAACTTGTGCAACGGTGAAATATCGCGCAAAAGAACGGCGCGATTTTTTGCACCTCCCCCGGTCCGTAGCTATATCACGGGCATCTGCACAAGGATTAGGCGTGTGCCCGTAACGCTCGGAGAGACCGACCTCGAGACCAATGTGGTCCTGGCCCCGATGGCCGGGATCACCGACCTGCCGTTTCGAAACCTGGTCCAGGGGTTCGGCGCGGGGTTGGTGGTGAGCGAGATGGTGGCGAGCCAGGAGATGGTGCAGGCGAAACCGGGCGTGCGCGAGCGCGCCGAGCTGGGCTACGGCCGCGCCGGCACCGCGGTGCAGCTCGCCGGGCGCGATCCCTTCTGGATGGCCGAGGCCGCCCGCATGGTCGAGGCGAACGGCGCCGAGATCATCGACATCAACATGGGCTGTCCGGCCAAGAAAGTGGTGGGCGGGCTGTCGGGTTCGGCGCTGATGAAGGAACCGGACCGGGCGCTGGCGCTCATCGAGGCGGTCGCGCAGGCGGTTTCGGTGCCGGTCACGCTGAAGACCCGGCTTGGCTGGGACGACGATCTGCGCAACGCCCCCGAGATTGCCCGGGCGGCAGAGGACGCGGGCGTGAAGATGGTCACGATCCACGGCCGGACCCGGTCGCAGTTCTACAAGGGTCGCGCCGACTGGGCCGCGATCGCGGCCGTGAAGCAGGCGGTGACGATCCCGGTGATCGCGAATGGCGACATCTGCGGGGTGGCGGATGCGCGCGCAGCACTCGCCCTATCGGGCGCCGACGGGGTGATGGTTGGCCGGGCGACCGGCGGCCGGCCCTGGCTCATCGCCGAGATCGCGGCCAAGCTCCACGGCCGCCCCGCGCCGGAGATCCCCGAAGGCCCTGCGCTCGTCGATCTGGTGCGCGGCCACTACGAAGCGTCGCTCGGTTTTTACGGCAAGGATCTCGGCAAACGGGTGATCCGCAAGCACCTCGGCTGGTACATGGACCACGCCCGCACGCCCCCGGGGCTGCGCCGCGAACTGCTCTCGAGCGCCGACCCGGTCCGGGTGCTCGCGCTCCTCGCCCCGGCGCTCGAACCACGCGCGGAGGCCGCGTGATGGACAACGACGCGCTCTGGACGGCGCTCCCGGTTCCCGCGCTGGTGATCGACGTGGACAACAGGATCGTCAAGGTGAACTCGGCGGGCGAGTTCTTCCTCAACGCGTCGCGCAAGGCGCTGGATGGCAAGTCGGTCTTTTCCAAGTTGGACATCGAAGCCAACCTGGCCGCCAATCTCGCCCGGGTGCGCGCCGACCAGGGGCCGCTGTTCATCAACAACGTCGATGTCGGCCGGATGATGGCGGACACGGTCGAATGCAACATCCAGCTTGCCCCGGTGGGCGACGACGGCGACGTGCTGATCCTGCTGCAACCGCGCGATATCGCCGGGCGGCTCAACAAGTCGCTGGGCGTGAAGGCGGCCGCGCGCAGCGCCATCGGCATGGCCGAGATGCTGGCGCACGAGATCAAGAACCCGCTCGCCGGGATCACCGGCGCGGCGCAGCTCCTGTCGATGGGGCTCGAGGGCGGCGATCTCGAGCTGACCGACCTGATCGTCGTCGAGAGCCGCCGGATCGTCGCGCTGCTCGACCAGGTGGAGCAGTTCGGCAATCTGCGCCCCCCCGAGCGCCGGGTCGTGAACGTGCACGACCTGCTCGACCGGGCGCAGAAATCCGCCGAGGTCGGTTTTGCCGCCAACATGCGGCTGATCGAGGAATACGACCCCTCGCTGCCGGCCACCTGGGTCGATCCCGACCAGTTCATGCAGGTCTTCCTGAACCTTCTGAAAAACGCCGCCGAGGCCGCGGGCAAAAAGGGCGGGACGATCCGGATCCACACGTTCTACGACCACGGGCTCCGGCTCCGGCGCCCCGACGGCACCGGCACCGGCCTGCCGCTCCAGGTCGAGATCATCGACGACGGGCCCGGTCTGCCGGCGGAAATCGCCGGTCAGGTGTTCGAGCCCTTCGTCTCGGGCCGCGAGAACGGCACCGGGCTCGGGCTCGCGCTGGTCTCCAAGATCATTTCCGACCACGACGGCTGGGTGTCGGTCGAGAGCCGCCCCGGCAAGACCAAGTTCCGCATTTCGCTGCCCATTGCGCCCCCCGATGCGCACAGTGACAAGGAGTAACTCCCCATGGATGGCACCGTTCTCGTCGCCGACGACGACCGTACGATCCGCACCGTGTTGACCCAGGCGCTCACCCGCGCCGGTTGCCGGGTGCATGCCACCGCGTCGCTGGTGACGCTGAAACGCTGGGTCGAGGAGGGGCGGGGCGATCTCGTGATCTCCGACGTGGTGATGCCGGACGGCAACGGGCTGGAGGCGCTGCCGGAGATCTCGAAAATGCGGCCCGACCTGCCGGTGATCGTGATCTCGGCGCAGAACACGATCATGACCGCGATCCAGGCGGCCGAGAAAGACGCCTATGACTACCTGCCGAAACCGTTCGACCTGCCGGACCTGATGAAGCGGGCGGCCCGGGCACTGGAGCAGAAGCGCCGGGTGCCGGCGCAGCGGCGTGACACCGAGCCCGCGCAGGGTGACGACCTGCCGCTGGTCGGCCGGACCCCGGCGATGCAAGCGCTCTACCGGCTCGTGGCCCGGGTCATGAACACCGAGTTGCCGGTGCTCATCACCGGTGAAAGCGGCACCGGCAAGTCGCTGATTGCCAAGGCAATTCATGACTTCTCCGACAGGCGAAACCTGCCCTTCGTAGTGGTCACGCCGGACGATCTGGTGCCCATGGAAGGCCCCGCCAAGGTGCTCGCGCGGGCCGGCCAGGGCACGCTCCTGTTCGACGAGGTGGGCGATCTCGACGCCGACGCGCAGGCGCGGATCACCCGGATGCTCGACAGCCTCACCGATCCGTCCCCGCGGATCATCTCGACCTCTCAGGGCGATCTCAGCCGGCGGTTGAAGGCGGGGGAATTCCGCCAGGATCTCTACTACCGGCTTGGCGGCGTCGCCATCCCGGTGCCCTCCTTGCGCGAACGTCTCGAGGACATTCCCGCACTTGCCGAACACTTCCTCGCCCGCGCCGAGCGCGACGGTCTCACCGCCCGCACGCTCAGCCCGGAGGCGGCGGAAGTGCTGCGCGCCTATCCCTGGCCCGGCAACGTGCGCCAGCTCGAAAACACCATCCGGCGCCTGATGGTGACCGGCGCCGAGGCCGAGATTTCGCGCGGCGAGGTCGAGGCGACGCTCGGCACATCGACCGGCAACCCGGCGGTGACGATGGACGAGGCCGAGAACATCTCGGCCGCCGTCGCGCGCCACCTCAAACGCTACTTCGACCTCCACGGCGGCGCGCTGCCGCCGCCCGGCGTGTACCAGCGCGTGCTGCGCGAAATCGAAGTCCCGCTCATAGAAATCGCCCTCGACGCGACCGGCGGCAACCAGGCCCGCTGCGCCGATCTGCTCGGGATCAATCGCAATACTTTGCGCAAGAAGATCACCGAACTGGGAATCGAGGTGACACGCCGCCGCAAGTTGATGTAAAACGGTCACATCCGTGATAAAAGGGCCGCATCTACATAGGGTTCCTGCGCGGGGGTGAGTCGGCGCGCGCGGCTTTGGCCAGGCGCGCCCCGGGTGGTACTCGAGTAGAGGGCGACAGGTGGCGCAATCCAACAGCCTACGGAGCGCAGACCGGACATGGGACCGTCTCGCGCGGATCCGGCGGCAACGCCGCGTCCGGTCTTCGGCAACCTTCCTGGTCGTCGCGCTCGGGCCGGTCCTCGCCGTGCTCACCTACCTGGTACTCGGACCGCTCGACCAGGGCGTTGACAGCAACACCCTGCGCCTCGTGCTGCTCGGGGACATGGTCTACGTGCTCGTGGTCGCCGCCCTGGTCTTGGCGGGGATCTTCCGGATGGTCGTCGCCCGGCGGACGAAATCCGAAGGGTCCCGGCTGCACATGCGGCTCACCGGCGTCTTTTCGCTCCTCGCCCTGATCCCGACCGTGCTGGTGGCGGTCTTCGCCGTGCTCACCATTAACGTCGGCCTCGAGGGCTGGTTCTCGGACCGGGTGAGCCGGGTGGTCGGCAATTCGCTCGCCGCCGCCCAGGCCTACGAAGAGGAGCACAGGCAGGGGCTGATCCAGGACGCCGAGGCGATCGGCGCTTTCCTGAACGGGGCCAAGCGGGCCAATGCGCTGATCTCCGACGCCCAGCTGCGCCAGGCTCTGGCCCAGGCCCAGGGCCGGATCCAGCGGGGATTGCGCGAAGCCTTCATCATCGACGCAAGCGGTTCGATCCGGTTGCGCGGCGACCGGTCCTACCTGTTCGATTTCGACGCGCCCCCGGCCGACGCCATCGCCCGGGCCCTGGCGGGCGAGACAGTGGTGATCGGGGATTGGGACAACGGCGAGTTCCGCGCGCTCTTCAACCTCAGTTCCTACCCCGACCATCTGCTCTACGTATCGCGCGAGGTCGATGGCAAGATCTTCGCGCTGCTCGATGAGACCCAGGAGACGGTGCTGTTCTACCAGCAACTCGAAAGCCAGCGCGGCCAGGTGCTGTTCGAGTTCGGGCTGATCTACCTCGGCTTCGCAGCGATCCTGGTCCTCGCCGCGACCTGGCTCGGCATGTGGTTCGCCGAACGCCTCGCGCGGCCCGTCGGCCGGCTCGCGTCGGCCGCCGAGCGCGTGGGTGCGGGCGATCTCGACGTCCAGGTGATCGAAGAACGCACCGGCGACGAGATCGAGGAATTGGGCCAGTTGTTCAACCGGATGACCCGCCAGCTCAAGGGCCAGCGCGACCGTCTGCTCGAGAACACCGACCAGATCGAACGCCGGCGCCGGCTGTTCGACTCGGTGCTGTCCTCGGTGACCGCGGGGGTGATGGGGCTCGACGCCGACGGCCGGCTCGCCTTCCTCAACCGCGCCGCACAGGCGATGCTGGGGCTCGACGAGGAGCCCGAGCAGACCGAACTGGCGCTCGTGGTGCCCGAGTTCGCACCGCTGCTCCACCGGCTGCGCACCGAACGGGCCGAGCGGGTGCAGGAGGAACTGTCGCTCAGCCGCATGGGCCGGCAGGAACGGCTGCTGGTGCGCATGGCGCCCAGGTTCTCGGGCGACGGCGAGCTTGAAGGCTACGTGATCGCCTTCGACGACGTGACCGACCTGGTGACCGCGCAGCGCATGGCGGCCTGGGCCGATGTCGCGCGCCGCATCGCCCACGAGATCAAGAACCCGCTCACCCCGATCCAGCTTTCCGCCGAGCGGATCAAGCGCAAGTTCGGACGCAAGATGGAGGAGGCCGACGCCGACGACCTCGAGAACCTCACCGGGGTGATCATCCGCCAGACCGAGGACCTGCGCCGGATCGTCGACGAGTTTTCCAAGTTCGCCCGCATGCCCGAGCCGGTCCGCAAGCCCGCCAATCTCGTCGAGCTTGTGCGCGGTGCGGTGACGCTGCAGAAAGCCGGGCAGGTCGGGGTCACAGATCGAAGCGACGCTGCCGAAGGACGACGTGCCGGCCGAGCTCGACGAAACGATGATCGGCCAGGCGCTCACCAACCTCATCAAGAACGCAGGCGAAGCGATCGAGTCGCTGCGGGAAGCCGGCGAGATGCCCGAGGCCCACGTGCCCACCATCCGCGTCGCGCTCGAAGCGCGGGGCAAGGTGGGCGTGGTGACGATCCAGGACAATGGCATCGGGCTGCCCGCCGACAGGGCGCGCCTGTTCGAACCCTATGTGACAACCCGTGAAAAGGGCACCGGCCTCGGCCTGCCCATCGTGAAGAAGATCATCGAGGAACACGGCGGCACGCTGGTGCTGGAAGATGCGGAGATGTTCGGTGGCACGGACCGGCCCGGAGCCCGGGCCGTGGTGCGCCTGCCGATCAAGGTGCAGAAGCCTGTCGCCCGCGATGCCGCCGAATGACGAGGAAAATCCCACATGGGCTGACATTCTGATTGTCGATGACGAACGTGATATCCGGGAACTGATCTCGGACATCCTCGAGGACGAGGGCTACACCACCCGGCTTGCCGGCACCTCCGACGAGGCGGTGGCCGAGGTCAAGCGCGAGCTGCCGGGGCTGATGATCCTCGACATCTGGCTGAAGGACTTCGGCCATGGACGGGATCGACATCCTGAAGATGGTCAAGCGCGAGCACCCGGACGTGCCGGTGGTCATCATCTCGGGCCACGGCAATATCGAGATCGCGGTCGCGGCGATCAAGCAGGGCGCCTACGACTTCATCGAAAAGCCCTTCAAGATCGACCAGCTCACCTTGGTGATCGCGCCGCGCGATGGAAACCTCGCGGCTGCGGCGCGAGAACGTGGAGCTCAAGCGCAAGGACACCGGGCCGGTCGAGATGGTCGGCAGCTCGGCCGCGTTCAAGGCGCTGAAATCCAACCTCGACAAGGTCATGCGCTCGAACGGCGCGGGTGATGCTGACGGGCCCCGCGGGGTCCGGCAAGGAACTGGCGGCGCGGATCATCCATGCCGGCTCCGACCGCGCCCGCGCGCCCTTCGTCGTGGTCAACTCGGCCGCGGTCGACGCCGGACCGCATGGAGGAGGTGCTGTTCGGCCGCGAAACGGCGGAACGCGGGGTCGAGCCCGGCCTGCTCGAAGAGGCCCATGGCGGCATCCTCTATTTCGACGAGGTCGCCGACATGCCGCTCGGCACCCAGTCGAAGATCCTGCGCGTGCTGGTGGAGCAGAGCTTTCCAGCGCGTCGGCGGCGCCGACACGGTCTCGGTCGATGTGCGGGTGATCTCGTCGACCACCCGCGATCTCGCGGCGAGATCGCCGCGGGCCGCTTCCGCGAAGACCTGTATCACCGGCTGAACGTGGTGCCGATCCATGTGCCCGCCGCTCGCCGACCGGCGCGAAGACATCCCCGAGCTCGCCGCCCATTTCATCGGCGTGTTCAACGACACCCAGGGCCTCGGGCTGCGCGATATCTCGCGAAGAAGCCAAGGCGATGCTGCAGATCGATGCAATGGCCGGGCAACGTCCGCCAGCTCAAGAACGTGATCGAACGGGTGTTGATCCTCGGCGACGGGACCGGGCCGATCGAACCGGGCGAATTGCCGGAGATCGAGACCGCGTCGGCGGGCGAGGGCGGCGCGGTCCTGCCCGCGGCGCTGGCGACCCTGCCATTGCGCGAGGCCCGCGAGGCTTTTCGAGCGCGAATACCTGCTGACCCAGATCAACCGCTTCGGCGGCAACATCTCGCGCACCGCGAGCTTCGTCGGCATGGAGCGCTCGGCCCTGCACCGAAAACTCAAGTCGCTGGGCGTGGTGACGGGCACGAAGTCGGGCGCGCGGGTCGCCTACGTGGCCGACGGCGAGGGCGACGCAGGCTAGGCCCGGCGGCTCAACCGGTCAGACCGAGCGCCGCGTCCGACGCCGTTCCCGCATACTTGTCGCGGGGCGGCCAGGGCCGGTCGCGCCAGTCCGGCTCGAAGGTGAAACTCGAGACCTTCCGCCCGGGCGGGAGCGCCCCGTTGCCCGCCCCCTGCGCGTAGTCGTAGTAGAGCTTCACGATCTCTTCCTCGCTGACCTGTCCGGTCGCGGGATGGGCCATGCAGGCGTCTCGCCACCGGCGGACCCGGTCATAGGACGCGTCGCCCGGCAGCTCGAATCCTTCGTAGTAGTCGAGAAACCAGAACCGCTTGAACATCGGGGTGAACACCGCTTCCGCGAGGCCGAACCCGTCGAACAGGAAGGCGCCGTCCGGATTGTGCGCCCGCAGGAAATCGTCGAGCTCGCGGTAGAGGCCGAGCAGTTTCTCGAGATGGGCGTCCCGCTTGTCCCGGTCCTGGTTCATGACGAAGAGATACCCGGCGGTGGTGAAGGGCCCTTCCTTGGCGACGAGCATGGACTCGACGGCGTGCTCCATCGGGTCCGCGCGCCGCAATGGGTCTCCCGGGAGCACCTCGTCGAGATACCTCAGGATGACCAGGCTTTCCTTCACGATCGCGCCGTCCGTCGTTTCCAGCACCGGCAGCGCCGTCGTCCCGCGGGTCTTTTCCAGGAGCGCCGGATCGCGTGGCCGGGTGATGTCGACAACGCGGAACTCGACCGCGTCCCCAAGCCCCCGCAGCGCCAGCAGGATTTCCAGCCTTTGGGAAAACGGGCAGACCGGAATGTGGTAGACGATGTGCTTCTGTCCCATCCCGGGCGCTCCCCTGCGTTTTTTGAACTCTGTCGGATCAGCCTAGTCGCAACGCTGCCCTCGCACAACGAAACCGGATGTTTCCGGCGCAGGTCCGGACCGCCCCGCCTAGTGTTCCGGCGGCGTCCAGTCTTTTTCGAGTTCCACCTCATGCCGGCGCAGCCGCAGCGCCAGGCCGATGAACACGCCGACGCCGATGGCGACCGTCAGGTCCGCGAACACCGTCAGGATCATCGTCAGACCCAGCAACACCCGGTCCGAGAAACGCGCCTGCAGATAGCCGCGCCATTTGTGCGGCTCGCTCATGTTCCACGCCGTCAGCACCAGCAGCCCCGCGAGGGCGGGCATCGCCAGGTAACCCGCGAGCGGGGCCGCCAGCAGCATCACCAGGAGGATGGTCAGCGCGTGAACGATCCCGGCAACCGGCGTCTTGCCGCCGGCGCGCACATTGGTGGCTGTGCGCGCGATTGCGCCGGTCGCGGGCAGACCGCCGAACAACGCGGACCCGATATTGGCAAGGCCCTGCGCCCGAACCTCGGCATTGGGCCGGTGGTTGCCGCCGATCATCTTGTCTGCGACCATCGCCGACAGGAGGGATTCAACGCTGGCGAGGAACGCGATCACAAGCGCCGAGGGCAGCAGATCCCGGAGCCGCGCGAGGCTGATGTCGGGCAGCGCCGGCGCGGGAAGCGTGTTCGGCAAGGCCCCGAACCGCGAAAAGATCGTGTCGATCGGCAGGGCCGCCACCGCGACGAGGCCGAGGTCAGCCCGACCGCCACGATCAGCCCGGGGAATTTCGGCGCCAGGCGCCGCAGCCCGGTGATCAGGACCATCGTCGCGATGCCGATCCCGAAGGCAAGCGGGCTGAAACCGTCGCGCGCCGCCCAGAGCGCCTCTACCTTGCCGACGAATTCGGCGGGCACGGCCTCCAGCGACAGACCGAACAGATCCTTGAGCTGGCTGGTCGCGATGATGACGGCAATCCCGATGGTGAACCCGTTGATGACCGGTTCGGGCACGTAAGCCACGAGATTGCCCGCCCGCAGGTATCCGGCGATCAACATGATGATCCCGGCCATGAAGGTCGCCAGCACCAGCCCGTCGTACCCATGTTCGGCGATGACCCCGAAGACGACGACGATGAACGCCCCCGTCGGCCCGCCGATCTGTACCCGGCTGCCGCCGAAAAGCGAAATCAGCAAGCCGGCCACGATGGCCGTGACGATCCCTTTTTCCGGCCCCGCACCCGAGGCGATGGCGATCGCCAGGCTCAGGGGCAGGGCGACCATCGCCACGGTCATCCCCGCGACCAGGTCGCCGGTGAACTGCGCGCGGTCATAAGTGGCGAGCGTGGTCAGGATTTTCGGTTTCATTCGCCGATTTAGGACGGTCGGCTTCTCACATTCAATAGGCGATCTCGCGCGAAGGCTTTCGTCCGGTCGCGGAGGTGCGACGCTTCGCATCCACCGGTCCCGTTCAAAAGTACCCGTCATGAAAATGCGCTGTTGTCTCGGTCAGGCCGACGATCTTGTCGGTGGCCTGCCGGTAGAGTTCGAAATTGAGTTCGGTCTCCGGTTTGCCATCGTCCCAGTCCGAGAACCGCTTTAGCTGTTCGCGTCCGAGCGGGGCCTGCGCCAGCGCGCGGCAGTCAATCGCGACGGTCACAAGTGGGGGCTGCCGGACGATCCCGGGTGTCGGCGGCACCGCTTCGGCCCGGGTTCCGATCCCGGTGGCCACCAATCCCGCCCCGCCGTAGGTTTCACCGTCGAACAGGAACACCCGGTCGCCGTCGGCTATGGCCTTCCCGCCGGACATCCTGCGCGCGGCCGCGCCGGTCAAGGACGTGGCATCGGGCGCGTGAAAATCGGCCTTGATCGCGGAGGTCATGCGGTCATCTCCGAGCTTGCGCCCTGACGGGGGGCAGATCCCGGCGGGCCGCTCGAAAAGGCAGGTGAGTTTAGCCTTTCCGTGCGGCATCGATCGCGGCGATGTCGATCTTGCGCATCTGCATCATCGCGTCAAACGCGCGCTTGGCTTCCCCGCCTCCGGCGGTCATCGCCTCGGTCAGGGTGCGGGGCGTGATCTGCCAAGAGACGCCCCATCTGTCCGTGCACCAGCCGCACATGCTTTCCTGACCGCCATTGCTGACGATGGCGTCCCAATAGCCGTCGGTTTCCTCCTGTGTGTCGGTCGCGACCTGAAACGAGAACGCTTGGCTGTGTTGGAAGTAGGGGCCGCCGTTCACGCCGGCGCAGGCGATGCCGAGGACAGTAAACTCGACCACGAGCACTTCGCCCGCGTTTCCAGACGGGTTGTCACTGGGGGCGCAATGAAGCGCGCCCACGGAACTGTCTGGAAAGGTTTCGGCATAGAAGGACGTGGCGGCTACGGCGTCCTTGTTGAACATCAGGCAAATCCGGTTTTTCGGGATCGACATGGCAGTCTCCGGGGCGAAGGGCGGTGTACATCGGAGCAGCATAGCACAGATCCCGGGTTTCCCGGAGGGCCGTCCGGTCCGCAGCGCCGCCGTTCGATGTGGCCAACCGGACACGAAACGGGGCCTGCCGGCGCGTCTGATTTGTCGCATATGTTTGTGAAGACTGCATTGGTGGCCAACCTGCGCCCCACGTTGACCTTTCCCCCCACCTCTGCCACTCCTTGCCCGGGACGCAACGGAGACCGAAATGAAGGTCATCATCTGCGGCGCGGGCCAGGTCGGCTGGCAGATCGCGCGCCATCTCTCGGGCGAGAACAACGATGTGACGGTGGTGGACAACAACCCCGATCTCGTCGCGCGTGCGATGGAGACGCTCGACGTCCAGGGTATCACCGGCTTTGCCTCCTACCCGGACGTGCTCGACAGGGCCGGCGCGCGCGACGCCGACATGCTGGTGGCGGCGACCCATTCCGACGAGGTCAACATGGTCACCTGCCAGGTGGCGCATTCGATCTTCAACATCCCGCGCAAGATCGCGCGACTGCGGGCGCAGAGCTATCTCGACGCGATCTATTCCGATCTCTACCGGCGCGAACATCTGCCGATCGACGTGGTCATCAGCCCCGAGCGCGAGGTGGCCCTCGCCGTGCTTCGCAGGCTCAGCGCGCCCTCCGCCTTCGATGCCGAGCTGTTCTTCGGCGGCCGCGCGACGCTGCTCGGCATCCAGATCGACGAAGACTGTCCGGTGGTCAACACGCCGCTGCGCCAGCTCACCGATCTCTTCACCACACTCAAGACCATCGTCGTCGGCGTGCGCCGCGAGGGCGCGCTGTTCGTGCCCGAGAGCACCGACCAGATCTTTCCCGGCGACCAGGTCTACGTGATGACCGACAGCCGGGATTCGAACCGTACCCTCGAAGTCTTCGGCAAGGAGGTGAAGCGGCAGGACCGGGTGGTGATCCTGGGCGGCGGCAATGTCGGGCTCGCGGTCGCCGAGGCGCTGGAACGCCGCTCCGACCGGGTGCGCGCGAAGATCATCGAACTCGACCGCGACATCGCCGAGCATGCGGCCGACGCGCTCGAGCGCACCGTCGTGCTGCATGGCAACGCGATGGACATGGAATTGCTCAAGGAGGCCGGCATCGCGCGGGCCGACGCGGTGCTCGCGGTGACCGATGACGACAAGGTCAACATGCTCGCCTCGGTTCGCGGCAAGGCCGCCGGCTGTCCGATGGCGATCTGCCTGGTCAACGACACCTCCCTGATCCCGCTCATGGGGCCGCTCGACATCGATGCCCACGTCAATCCGCGCGGCACCACGGTGAGCTCGATCCTGCGCCATGTCCGCCACGGGCGGGTGCGCTGGGTCTATTCCGTGGGCGATGCCGAGGCCGAAGTGATCGAAGCCCAGGTGCTCTCGACCTCGCCGATCGCCGGCCACAGGATCCGCGACATCGAATTCCCCGAGGGCGTGCTGGTGGGCGCGGTGCTGAAGGACGATACGGTGGTCAAACCCGCGGCCGAGACGCGGATCGAGGAGGGCGACGTGGTGGTGATCTTCGCCATGGCGGCGGATGTGCCCGAGGTCGAGCGCCTGTTACAGGTCTCGGTCGACTTTTTCTGAGGCGCCGCGGACATGTTCGCCTGGCTCGCCCGTCTGCCGCTCCTTGTCTCGCTCATCGGCCTGGGCGGGTTGGCGATGTACATCCCCGCGGCGCATGCGGCGGCGACGGGCGACGCGGAGACCGCCGAGGTCTTCTTCTGGATCGGCACGCTTACGCTGGTGATCAGCACGCTGCTCGCCATCGCCATGGCCGGCCGGCCCCGCGGCGACCACCCGCGCCGCCACCTCGTGGGGTTCCTGGCGCTGTTCGTCGCGATGCCGTTTCTGTTCGCGCTGCCGTTCCACGAGGCGGTCGGTAACACCACCTTCTTCAACGCCTATGTCGAGATGGTCTCCTGCCTCACCACCACCGGGGCCTCGCTCTACGACGACCCCGGCCGTCTGACGCCAGCCGTGCACACCTGGCGGGCCACGGTCGGCTGGCTCGGCGGGCTGTTCATGTGGGTGGGCGCGATCGCCGTGCTGGCGCCGCTGGCGCTGGGCGGTTTCGAAGTGCGCCTGCGCCCGCCCGGCAGCGACATCAACCCGATCAGTCACAGCCAGATCACCGAACGCGCCGATCTCTCGCGCCGGATCCGCACCCATGCCGCCGCGCTGATCCCGGTCTACGGGATGCTCACGTTGATGCTCTGGCTCGGGCTGATCCTGGCGGGCGACGCGCCCGCCGCGGCGATGGCCCATGCCATGGGCACGCTGTCGACCTCCGGCATCTCCCCCGTCGGCGGGCTGTCCGAGGGTGGGGCCGGGCATGCGGGCGAGGTGATGATCGCCTTTTTCCTCATCTTCGCGATCTCGCGGGTGACCTTCGCGCGAGAGGGGCAGGGCAAAGGCTGGCGCCAGCTGTCGCGCGACCCCGAGATCCGCCTCGCCTCGACCATCATCATCGCCCTGCCGCTGTTGCTGTTCCTGCGCCATTTCCTGGCGGCCTACGAGGAGGAGGGGGCGGAACTGGCCCTGCTCGACGGGCTCGCCTCGCTCTGGGGCTCGGTCTTCACGGTGATCTCCTTCCTCACCACCACCGGCTGGGAAAGCGTCACCTGGGACACCGCACGCGACTGGTCGGGGTTGCAGACGCCCGGGCTCATCCTGCTCGGACTGGCGCTGATCGGCGGCGGCGTCGGGACGACGGCCGGCGGCGCGAAGCTCCTGCGGGTCTATGCGCTCTACAAACACGGCGGCCGCGAGCTGGAACGGCTCGTGCATCCGCATTCGGTCGGCGGGTCGGGCGGCGAGGCGCGCCACCTCAGGCGCCGCGGCGCCTACATGGCCTGGTTGTTCTTCATGCTGATGGCGCTGTCGCTGGCGCTGGTGATGGCGGCGTTCGCGATGGCGGGCGCCGGATTCGAGGAGGCGCTGGTCCTGGCCGTTGCGGGGCTGACGACCACCGGGCAGCTGGCGGAGACAGGCGGGTTCAAGCCGGTCGACTATGCCGGGTTGAGTGCCGCGGCCAAGGCGGTCCTGGTCTGGGCGATGATTTTCGGCCGGCTCGAGTTGCTCGCGATCGTGGCGCTGTTCTCTCGTGAGCTGTGGCGTCGCTGAGATAATCGCCGCGAGGGTGAAGACACGACCGGTCGGCCGCACGGCGGCGGAGATGGTCCGGAACGGTCTGCCAAAAATGGGGGTGGAAACTTCCCGGCACCCGTTTCATACTGACCTTGTTGAGTATTTTCTGCCGGTGACCGGCAGCACAAAAAAACAAGGGCAAGAAACGATGGCTGCCGACAAACAGAATTTGCAGGATGCATTCCTTAACCACGTGCGCAAGGCCAAGGTGCCGGTGACGATCTTCCTCATCAACGGTGTGAAGTTGCAGGGCGTGATCTCCTGGTTCGACAACTTCTGCGTGCTCCTCAAGCGCGACGGACAGAGTCAACTGGTGTACAAACACGCGATCTCGACGATCATGCCGGCGCAGCCGATCAACCTCTATGATGGCGACGACAGCTGAGCGGTTCGCGGCGCGTCAGGCCGGGCGCAAAGGCGTTTGCAAACGCCTTTTCACGCGTTTTGGAAAACGCGTCGCCGCGCCTGTTGCACCCGGTGCGCCCGGGTCCTAACTGGGTGTCATGACAGACCCCACTTCCCGCCAGGCGGAACCGACCCGCGCTTGGGTGATTCACCCTGAACTGACATCCGACCGCGCGCGGCGCGACGCCGGGACCGCGTTGGACGAAGGCATCTCGCTGGCCGCCGCACTGCCGGGCCTGTTGGTGGCCGGTTCGCAGATCGTTCGACTTTCACATCCTCACCCCGGCCATCTGTTCGGCACCGGCAAGATCGACGAGCTCAAAGGCCGGCTCAAGGCGCAGGAGATCGAGCTGGTGCTCATCGACGGGCTGGTGAGCCCGGTCCAGCAGCGCAACCTCGAGAAGGCCTGGGGGGTCAAGATCCTCGACCGGACCGGGTTGATCCTCGAAATCTTCTCCGACCGCGCCCGCACCCGCGAAGGCGTGTTGCAGGTGGAAATGGCGGCCCTCAGCTACCAGCGCACCCGGCTGGTCCGTGCCTGGACGCACCTTGAACGTCAGCGTGGCGGTTTGGGCTTTGTCGGCGGCCCCGGCGAAACCCAGATCGAGGCCGACCGGCGCGCCATCGACGAACAGCTCACACGGCTGCGCAAGCAACTCGCCAAGGTGGTCAAGACCCGCGAGCTTCACCGCGCGGCGCGCGCCAAGGTGCCGTTCCCGGTGATCGCGCTTGTCGGCTATACCAACGCCGGGAAATCGACGCTGTTCAACCGGATGACCGGGGCCGAGGTGATGGTCAAGGACATGCTCTTCGCCACCCTCGACCCGACGATGCGCGCGGTCACATTGCCGTCCGGCCGCAAGGTGATCCTGTCGGACACGGTGGGCTTCATCTCCGACCTGCCGACCCAGCTCGTCGCCGCCTTCCGCGCGACGCTGGAAGAGGTGCTGGGGGCGGACGTGATCCTGCACGTGCGCGACATCTCGGCCGAGGAGACCGACGACCAGGCGCGCGATGTCGAGGCGATTCTCGACGCGCTGGGCGTCAGCCACGAGCTGCCCCGGATCGAGGTCTGGAACAAGACCGACCGGCTCGACGACGAGGCCCGCGCGGCCCGCGAGACGGAAGCCGCGCGCAACCCCGACGTCATCGCCACCTCCGCCCTTACCGGCGCCGGCGTCGACGGGCTGAGTGCGGCGATCGAAGCCCACCTGGCGCGCGAAAGCACCCGTGAGAGCGTGCGGATCGGTTTTGCGCAAGGCCGGGCGCGGGCGTGGCTGCACGAGGCCCACGTTGTGGTGTCGGAGGTGCAGGACGAGGCGGGCTGGCAGATCGAGGTCGATTGGACCGGCCGTCAGAAAGCCGAATTCGCCAAGTTCGGCGGCTGAGGCCGGCGTTTTCTCGCCCAGGCACGCACCGACCCCGGTCACATGGGCGTGTCACCCACGCGGGGCTGTGGGCGCGACAACATCGACGGCATCGGCCGGCGCGGGGGTTCGCCCGGAAAAGATGTGTTAGCGCTGCCAATAATCTTATCAATGGCTTGACCCCCTGTCCGAGTTCGCCCACCCTTCGCCCGCGCGCCGTCTTCGCTCCGAAAGGGGCGCGGATGCGCCGCGGCAGGCGGGCCGTCGGGTCGCGCCACGGCCGCGTTCACGGCGCGACAGGTGAGAAACCCCCAGCCGGCCGGTATGCGCGGTGCGGGAAGAGCGGCCCGGGACTACTTGGGTGGTTCCAACCGCGTCACCCCCACCGAAGCCGCGCGCGCCAGCGCCGGATCGAGGCTCATGGGGATGTACTCCCCGCGCCGCCAGAGCTCACCGAGGTCGTCGTAGTGGCGCGAGAGGAAATGGCCCGATTGCCCGGTCGAGGAGATGAACAGCGAGCTGTCGGGGTCGGCAAAATCGTAGACGCCCCGGTAGACCGCCGCGTGGACGTTCCGCATCGGGTTGTCGCCGGTGCCGCTGGTGACGCCGCGGTTCAGCGTGTTGTCGCCGCCGGAGGTGGATTGGCGGATGTTCATGAACCACTTGATGAACGGCGCCTCGCCCATCACGGGGTGGTCGTGCATCGCCTGGTGCGCATCGCCCCAGCGCAAGCTTTCGGTCGCCCCGCCGTAGGTCTCGTCGATCCAGATCAGGCCTTCGTCGAGCGCTGCTGCGGCGATCTCGGTGCAGCTCTCCTCGGGCGCCGACTGGACGACGTCGCACCACACGCCCGCACCGTCGACGTCGCGAAACACCCGCTCGATGAACACCGGCTCCAGATGGGTGAAAGCCCCGGCCAGGGGTCCCAGTTCGTCACGGACCAGGCGGTCCTGCAAGGCCTGCATCCAGGCCATGTAGATCAGCGGTTCCGGCATGTGCTCGTTCATCTCGCCGTTCCAGTCGGCGAGCAGGGCGAGGGCGCGCTGCCGGGCGCGCGCGGGCGTGCCGTCGGGTGCCGGGTCGCCGGTAAACCAGAGGTCCGCGCCGACCAGCGGCAAGAGGTTGCGGGCGGTGATCGAGACATCGTCGAGCTGCGCCTCGATGAAGCTCTCGCGGGTGTGCACGGCCCGCGACTGCATCATGTGGCTCCAGCGCTGCACCCGCTGGCTGTCGCCCCAGTCGTAGCTGACGTGGAGCGGGAAGGGGCGGTCGAGAATCTTGTTGTTGGTGTTGCCGAGGATCCCGCCGACCGGGTCGCTGAACTCCGGGTTTGCCGCATAGGCCTCGCGCCCGAGCCAGCGGTTGCGCGCCTCCCAACCCGGGGCGGGCATCCGGCCGAGGGTGACGTGGCCGGCATCGCGCCGCGGCATCACGCCGACGGTCTTCATGCCGATATGACTGGCGTCGACCATGACCAGGTTCAGCGCCGGCGCCACGTAGTCTTCGCCCGCGGCGATGCCCTCCGAAACGCTGCGCGCACGCATCAGCTTCATCGTCGAGGACAGCGACCGGTCGTTGCCGGTGAGCAGGGTCCAGCCGATCGAGGCGACATGGCCGGGCGGGGTGACCGCGGCGAGCCCGTAGTGGTGGCCGGGGATCACCGGACCGTTTGCCGTCCATTGCAGGTCGACGGTGACGGGCGCCTCGTCCTTGATCCGGATGATCGAGGGGCGCGTCCGCATCGGTTCGAACCCGTCCGGCCCGCGCACCCGGGTCGGGTCCTCGGGGTCGAGTTCCTCGATGAACACGTCCTGGTCGTCGAGATAGGCCGCGGTGAGCCCCCAGCCGAAGTTTTCCGACCTCCCCAGCATCATCACCGGCATCCCCGGGATCGTCCCGCCGATGATCCCGCCGGTGGCAAGCTCGAGCCGGGCGAGATAGATGATCGTCGGCGCGGTAAGGCCGAGATGCGGGTCGTTGGCAAGCAGCGTGCCGCCGGCCGCCGACCGCCCCGGCGCGGCGGCCCAGGCATTGGACGCGCCAGCCATCCCCCGCGGCGCCACCGGCGACAGCGGATCCGGGACCGGCTCGGTCCTCAGCGCGGCAAAATCCGCGGCTTCCATGCCAAACAGCGCGGCATATTCGGGCAGCGCCGCGACCCCGCTGCCGGGCGCGTCGGGCAGGATGTCGACGAGCCGCTCGGGCGTGACGGCGAGCGCCACCCGGGCCCGCAGCACCTCGGACGGGACCTGGGCTTCCATCTGCACGCCCATGAGCTTCATCACCGCGAGGCTGTCGGCGGGCACCCAGGGGCTGATCTCGTTGGAAAAGAAGAAAAACTCCGGCGCACCGCGTCCGCGCGCCTCGGCGTTGATCCGGTCGAGCCAGGCATTCACCCCATGGGCATAGGCCTCGAGCGCCGCCGTGGTGCCGGCGTCCTGCACGGCCACCGCCTCTTGCGCGAGCGGGTAGAGATCGAGCCGGCGCATCAGTTCGTCGACGCCGAGCGTGCGCCGGCCGAACATCTCGCTCAACCGCCCCTGCGCGGTGCGGCGCAGGATCACCATCTGCCACAATCGGTCCTGGGCATGGGCGTAGCCGAGGGCGAAGAACACGTCCTCGTCGGTCTCGCCGAAGATATGCGGAACGTTGGCATGATCGCGCACGATCTCGACCGGGCCGGTGATGCCGCTGACAACCCTGGTGACATCGTAGTCGGGCAGCGACCGGGCGGCGAAATAATACGCCAGCCCAAGCGCGAGAGCGGCGAGCAGAAGCGCCGCCGTGACCAATCGCACCGCCCATCGGAAAAGCGCCATGTCGCCTCGTTCGCCGTTTCGCCGGACGTCGCGTTGACCTGCCCGGAGCCCCCGTCAATAAAGGCATGACGGAAGAGACGCAATCGACGGAGCGGCAAAATGGCGAAAGTGGCATTCCTCGGCCTTGGGGTGATGGGCTATCCGATGGCGGGTCACCTCGCCGCAAAGGGCTACAAGGTGACGGTCTACAACCGAACGGCCGCCAAGGCGGAAGCCTGGGTCGCCGCGCACGGCGGGACGATGGCCGAAACGCCGCGCGAAGCGGCGCAGGGTGCCGCCTTCGTCATGTCCTGCGTCGGCAATGACGACGATCTGCGCGCGGTCTGTCTTGGTGACGACGGGGCGTTTGCGGGGCTCGGGGCCGGCGCTGTCTTCATCGACCACACGACGGTGTCGTCGAAAGTCACCGAGGACCTCGCGGCGGTGGCGGCCGGAAAGGGCGTGAGCTTCGTCGATGCGCCGATTTCGGGTGGCCAGGCAGGCGCCGAGAACGGCGCGCTCTCGATCATGTGCGGCGGCGAACAGGCGGCGTTCGATGCCGCCCACCCGGTGATGGCGGCCTATGGCAAGACGATCCGCCGGATGGGCGGGACCGGCGCCGGGCAGCTCACCAAGATGGTCAACCAGATCTGTATCGCAGGCGTCGTCCAGGGGCTGTCCGAGGGCCTGCATTTCGCCGAGAAGGCCGGGCTCGACATCCGCGATGTCGTCTCGGTCATCAGCCAGGGGGCGGCCGGAAGCTGGCAGATGTCGAACCGCTACGAGACCATGGCGGACGACGATTTCGACCACGGTTTCGCCGTCGACTGGATGCGCAAGGATCTCGGGATCTGCCTCGCCACCGCAAACGAGACCGGTGCCAGCCTGCCGGTGACGGCGCTGGTCGACCAGTTCTACAAGGATGTGCAGGGGCTCGGCGGCGGCCGCTGGGACACCTCCTCGCTGATCAAACGGCTGCGCGCGCTGGGATAGCGCGCGCGGGCGGGGCGCCAATATGACGGGAGCACGACGGATGCGTACGATCATGATGTGCATCGCCCTGAGCCTGTTCGCTGCCACGGCAGAGGCCGGCACGGCCCTGCCGGTGCATGGCAACTGGTGCGGGCCGAATCATGGCGGCGGTGCGGTGCTCGATCCGTTGGAC
Organism: uncultured Alphaproteobacteria bacterium; assembly: GCA_963752895.1. Taxonomy (GTDB): domain Bacteria; phylum Pseudomonadota; class Alphaproteobacteria; order Rhodobacterales; family Rhodobacteraceae; genus CAVWAE01. The sequence goes on along the minus strand of CAVWAE010000014.1, from coordinate 102,251 downwards.
GCAGCCTGTCGCCGGCATGACATCTGTATCAAAGGCACCCGCACCTTCGATTGCGGCTGCGACCTTCAGTTCATGGACGAGCTGCGCCGCCGGTCCTGGCCCTCGCAGGCGCTCTACCGGAAGGGTCGCGCCGTCTACGAGGCGATAGCGCTGGTGCCTTGCGTCGGGACGGCGGCGCAGCAGGCAACCAAGCTGGCCTGGTTGCGCCAGGACACGGCCGGGGCGGTCGCCCGCGGCCGCGAGGCGCCCGGCGCGGCGTTCGACCGGGTGATGCAGCTGATCGGCATCGGCCTCGCCAATGCCTACCACGTGGAGGAGTAGACCGGCACCGGGCGGTCATGGCATGATCGCGTCCGATCCTTGGGGAGAACGGATGGGAGGGAAGGACATGACACGGATTTCGGCTCTTCTGGCTTTGCTCTTCACACTGGCAGCGCCCGCGGCGGCACAGCTGGCGATCCCGGTGCATGGCAATTGGTGCGGCCCCGGCCACGGCGCCGGACCGGCGCTCGACCCGCTCGATGCCGCCTGCCTGCGCCATGATCTCTGTATCCGCGCGGCGGGCCGTGCGTTCAACTGCGCCTGCGATCTCACTTTCATGGACGAGTTGCGGCGCGGGCCCTGGGCGAACCCCGTGATCCACCAGCGCGCCCGCGGCGTCTACGAAGCGATCACCCTGATCCCCTGCAGCGACCCCGCCGGCCAGGCGATGAAGATGGAATGGGCCGCGCGCGACTGGATCGGCGCCGTCATGTCGGGCCGTGAACTACCCACGGCGACGTTCGGCCGGTTCATGCGGATGATGGGCGAAGGGATGTCGCGCGGGTACACGCGGTGATCCGGGGTCCGGCCGCCGGCCGGGTCGGGGCGGCCCTCATGACGGGTGAGGACCCGCTGGGTGGGGTTCTTGGCTGCCGCCACGCCAGGGTCGGTGCCGTTCCGCCGACCGTCGGGCCGCGCGGTGGACCGGGCACCGGCGAACCGGCAGGATCGCGGCATCCGCCCCGGAGACGCCCATGCACCGCACGCCGACCATCCTCGCCCTTGCTCTTGCCGGTATCGCCGCGCTCGCGGCAACGCAGCCCGTGGCGGCCAAGAACCCGCTCGATCTGGCCGTGCACGGCAATTGGTGCGGCCCTGGCGCGCGGTCCGGGCCGGTGACCGACGACCTTGACGCGGCCTGCCGCGCGCACGATCTCTGCGCCCGGCGCGAAGGCTGGTTCGACTGCGGCTGCGACCTCGCCTTCATGGACAGGTTGCGCCGCAAGTCCTGGCCGACGGAAGCGCTCTACCAGAAAGCCCGCGCGGTTTACGAAGCGATCGCCCTGGTGCCCTGCCGCGGCGTCGAAGGACAGATCACCAAGCTCACCTGGGTCGATCACGACTGGCGCGGGGCGGTGGCTTCGGGGCGCGAAACGCCCGTCGACAGGACCCGGCGCTTCCTGCGCCTGCTCGCGGACGGGGTATCGACCGTGGATTCCCGCTGAGCTGCAATGAACGCGGGTGGCCGGGTGTTCGGCCTTGCGCGCCGGGCGCGGCCGCGCGGCTGACCCGGCGCCAGCGCCTGTGGGGACGGCGCGTAAGGGTGTCGAAGCGGTCGTCGCCGCAGGTCCGGCGGTGAACCGGGGCGGTTTCGCGGTGATCTGTTGCTTCCAGGTCGACAATCTGGTCTTTCCAGCCGGGAATGTAGCCGTTTGACGCGCGTGCCGGGAAAAGCGGGCGCGACGTCCGGGCGCATTCCCAAGCCGGAACCTGCCTGCCATTGCGGACAGGCGAACACTTGAGGAAAGACGTCATGTCCCAGCAGCCGCCAGCCTTCTCCAACCAGTCGACACCGCAGGTCCCGCGCTGGCGAAAGACGCCGCCTGCGCTGTTTCCGTCGGTGCTGGGGCTCTTCGGGCTGGCCGCGGCCTGGCAAAGGACACCTGACGCTTTCGGCGCGCCCGCGGCCCTCGGCCAGCTCCTGTCGGGCGCGATGGTGCTCATTTACCTGTACACCGCCGGGCATTACGTGGCCAAGCTGGCCGCGCGCCCGGGCGTGGTGGCGGAAGACCTCAAGATCCTGCCGGGGCGTGCCGGACTGGCGGCACTGACCATGGCGGGGATGCTGTTGGCCTCCGCGCTGGTGCCGTATTCGCGGCTGCTCGCCAGCCTCGCCCTCGTTCTGGCGATCCTCGGCCACGCGGCCGTGCTGGCGCTGGTCATCCAGAACCTGCTCACCGGGCCCGTCGAGGGCCGCAAGGTGACGCCGGTCAACCACCTGACCTTCGTCGGCCTGATCGTCAGCGCGATCCCGGCGCTGCAACTGGGGTGGCACGGCTACGCGAGCGCAATCTTCTGGCTGTCACTGGTGGCGGCCGCGGTGATCTGGACGCTTTCGGCGCTGCAATTCGCCCGCGAAACCCCGCCGCCGCCGCTGCGCCCGTTGCTCGCGATCCACCTCGCGCCCGCCTCGCTGCTTGGCACGGTGGCCCTGCTGCTGGGTATGGGCAGCCTTGGGCTGGTGTTCGGGATACTGGCAATCGGGTTGCTCGTGGCGCTTCTCGCTGGTGGTCGCTGGATCACCCAGGCCGGGTTCTCGCCGTTCTGGGGCGCGTTCACCTTCCCGATTGCGGCCTTTTCCTCGCTGATGATGATCCTCGCGGGCGCTGGCTACGGCGATGTCTTCCGCATTCTGGGCGGGGTCGCGCTGATCGCCGCCACCTTCTTCATCCCCTGGGTCGCGGTGAAGGTGGGGCAGATGTGGCTCAAGGGCGGGCTGGCCGTGAAGACCAACGCCGCGGTGGCGTGAGGCTCGGTGGACCCGGGGTTTGCGGCCCGTCGAGCGGACGGCGGGCCATGGACGTGAGCCCGGCGAATGCTTCGATCCAGACGAAGGGCCGGGGGCGGTCAGTCCCGCGGCGCCAGCGTGGCTTGGACCTTCTTCGTCAGGCTCGCGCGGATCGTGTCGTAGCTGACATGAATCCGGTGGGCAAACTCCGCCTCGTCGGTCTGGCCGAAGGGCAGGAACACCCAGGACTTGTGGAAATAGGCGGCCTTCTGGGCAACGCCAGCGTCCTTCAGCATGTCGGCGGTCTCGACATCGGGGCACTTGACCGAAACGCCACCGTCCATCGCGCCGACGACGGCAAAGAGCTTGCCACCGACTTTCCAGGCGTCATGCCCGCCACCCCAGGGGTCGGAGTTCTCCGCGCCGGGCAGCGCTGCGCAGAGGGCATTGACGGTCTCGCGGCTCATGGTCACAGCCTAACAGGCTTGGCGGCGGCGGCGAAGCCTGATATTAGCACGCCATGAGCAACCCGAACGGCATCATCTGCATCTGCATTACCGGCTGACATCGTCAGGCGGGCCGTTCTTCTGTTTCCTCTCCATCGTGAAGTTGCTAAGCCCGCCGCGGTAGCCCGGTGTACCCATCTGCGCGCGAGGACGACCCATGGTCGAGATAAAACTCTACAACACCGCGACCCGTTCCAAGGCGCGTTTCGAACCGCTCGATCCGGACAACGTGCGGATGTATGTCTGCGGGCCGACGGTCTATGACCGGGCGCATCTGGGCAACGCGCGCCCCGTCGTCGTGTTCGACGTGCTCTACCGGCTGCTGCGTCACGTCTATGGGGCCGACCACGTGACCTACGTGCGCAATTTCACCGACGTCGACGACAAGATCATCGCCGCGCGCCGAGGAAAGCGGCGTGCCGATCGACGAGATCACGGCGAAGACGTCGCAGTGGTATCTCGACGACATGCACGCCTTGGGCGCATTGCGACCCCGACGAGATGCCGCGCGCGACCGGCTACATCGACCAGATGGTGCGGATGATCGAAGAGCTCGTCGACAAGGGCCACGCCTACGCGGCCGAGGGCCATGTGCTGTTCGCGGTCGAGAGCTACCCGGGCTACGGCGCGCTGTCGGGCCGCTCGATCGACGACATGATCGCCGGCGTCGCGTGTCGAAGTCGCGCCCTACAAGCGCAACCCGATGGATTTCGTGCTGTGGAAGCCGTCGTCCGACGACCAGCCCGGCTGGGACAGCCCCTGGGGTCGGGGCCGGCCCGGCTGGCACATCGAGTGCTCGGCGATGTCCTACGAGCTTCTGGGCGCGACCTTCGACATCCACGGCGGCGGCAACGATCTCCAGTTCCCGCACCACGAGAACGAGATCGCCCAATCGGTCTGCGCCCACCCCGGGTCGGGCTTTGCGCGCTACTGGCTGCACAACGAGATGCTGCAGGTGGAAGGCAAGAAGATGTCCAAGTCCCTGGGCAACTTCTTCACCGTGCATGACCTGCTTGTGGGCCACGACGGCGCGCCGCCGGTGGCGGGCGAGGTGATCCGCTTCGTCTTCATGGGAACGCATTACCGCAAGCCGATGGACTGGACCGAGAAGAAGCGGGCCGAGGCGGAGGCGACCCTGCGCAAGTGGCGTGGGCTGGTGGCCGGGGTTGAAGCCGGGCCGCCGGCGGCGGCGGTCGTGGCGGCGCTGGCCGATGATCTGAACACCGCAGGCGCGGTGACGGAACTGCACAAACTGGCGGCAGCGGGGGATGCGGCGGGTCTGAAAGGCTCGGCGGTATTGCTGGGGCTGCTGACCGACGAGATGGGGGATTGGGCCGAGACCGGCGATCTCTCGGCGCTGGCGGAAAAACTGGCAACACTGCGTGACAAGGCAATGGAAACAAAAGATTTCTCCGGCGTAGATGCGATGAAATCAGCGCTCCTCGCTGCAGGCGTCGAAGTGCGGATGTCGAAGGCGGGTGTTGAGTTGGTGCCCGGTGCCGGGTTCGACGGGGCCAAGTTGGAGGGTTTGTGATGGAGCGGACCGCAGGGGCGTGGCGCGGGGCGTTGCCCCCATTGGCGATTTCGCAAGCGAAACCGACGATTCCCACTGAGTATTTCTGCCAAGAAAAAGGCCAAACCGATGACTGAACGGCTCTACATCTACGACACCACCCTGCGCGACGGGCAGCAGACGCAAGGCGTGCAGTTCTCGGTGGCCGAGAAGAGCGCCATTGCCGAGGCGCTGGACGGGCTCGGGGTCGACTATATCGAGGGCGGCTGGCCGGGGGCGAACCCGACCGACAGCGACTTCTTCGAGGCGCGGCCCGAGACGACCGCGCACCTTCACCGCCTTCGGCATGACCAAGCGGGCCGGGCGCTCGGCGGCCAATGACGACGTGCTGGCGCAGGTGATGAACGCCGGCACCCCGGGGGTCTGCCTCGTCGGCAAGACCCATGATTTCCACGTCACCACCGCGCTCGGGATCACCCTCGAAGAGAACCTCGAGAACGTCCGCGCGAGCGTCGCCCACGTGGTCGCGCAAGGCCGTGAGGCGCTGTTCGATGCCGAGCATTTCTTCGACGGCTACAAGGCCAACGCGCCCTATGCGCTCGACGCGGTGCTCGCGGCCTATCACGCCGGCGCGCGCTGGGTGGTGCTGTGCGACACCAATGGCGGCACGCTGCCGGACGAGATCCACGACATCACCCGCGCGGTGATCGAGGCGGGCATTCCGGGCGAGAAGCTCGGCATCCATTGCCACGACGACACCGGCTGCGCGGTGGCGGGCTCGCTTGCCGGCATCGAGGCGGGCGCGCGGCAGGTGCAGGGCACGCTCAACGGGCTCGGCGAGCGCTGCGGCAACGCCAACCTCATCACCCTGATCCCGACCCTCCTGCTCAAGGAGCCCTACCGCAGCCAGTTCAAGATCGGGGTCACCGAGGACGACCTCGCGACGCTCACCGTGGTCTCGCGCCAGCTCGACGACATCCTGAACCGGGTGCCGTTGCGCTCGGCGCCCTACGTCGGCGCCAGCGCCTTCACCCACAAGGCGGGGCTCCACGCCTCGGCGATCCTGAAAGACCCGACCACCTACGAACACGTCGAGCCCGAGCGCGTCGGCAACGCGCGCCTTGTGCCGATGTCGAACCAGGCCGGGCAGTCGAACCTGCGCCGGCGGCTGGCGGAGGCCGGGATCAATGTCGAGAAAGGCGATCCGCGCCTCGGCGAAATCCTCGACGAGATCAAGGACCGCGAAGATCAGGGCTATTCCTACGACAGCGCACAGGCGAGTTTCGAGCTGCTGGCGCGCCGCATTCTTGGGCGTATGCCCGCGTATTTCGAGGTCAAGCGCTACCGGGTGACGGTCGAGCGGCGCAAGAACCGCTATGACCGGATGGTGTCGATCTCGGAGGCCGTCGTGGTGGTGAAGATCGGCGACGAAAAGAAGCTCTCGGTCTCCGAGAGCCAGTCGTTGCACGGGTCCGACGGCGGACCTGTCAACGCGCTGTCGCGGGCCCTGGCCAAGGATCTCGGGCCCTACCAGGCCTGCATCGACGACATCCAGCTCGTCGACTTCAAGGTGCGGATCACCCATGGCGGCACCGATGCCGTCACCCGGGTCATCATCGACAGCGAAGATGGCGCCGGGCTGCGCTGGTCGACCGTCGGGGTGAGCCCCAACATCGTCGACGCCTCATTCGAGGCCCTGCTTGACGCGATCAACTGGAAACTTCAGCGCGACGGCTACGTTCCGGTGGCGGCGGGCGGGCAGGCGGCCGAATGAGCGCGTTTTTCACCCTGCACGCCGACCTGCCGCGCGAGGGGCCGGGCGACGCCGAGAGCCTTGCCTGGGCGGTTGGACTCGCGGGCGTGGCCGGAGATGCGCGTATTCTCGATGGCGGCTGCGGGCCGGGCGCCGATATCGCGGGATTGCTCGGGGCGGCGCCCGGGGGGCAGGTCGTTGCGGTCGATAGCCATCCGCCCTTCGTCGAGAGGGTCGAAGCCGCCTGGGGCCGCGAGCCCCGTGTCACCGCGCGTTGCGGCGACATGGCTGAGGTCGAAGGTCCGTTCGATTTCATCTGGATTGCCGGCGCGCTCTATTTCCTGGGCGTCGAGGACGGCTTGAGAAAAATGCGCGGGAAACTGGCGCCCGGCGGGGCGCTGGCGTTTTCGGAACTGGTCTGGCTGACCGACACACTCGACCCCGGGCTTCGCTCCTATATGGAGGCGGAGTACGCGGACGTGGCGGGAATGGACCTGCTGCAACAGCGGATCGGTGCGGCGGGATACGAGATCCTCGGCCAGCAGGTGATCGGCGACGCGGCGTGGGAAGCCTATTACACGCCGATGGAGGCGCGGATCGCGAAGCTGCGGCCGGGCGCGGATGCGGCGCTGACGAAGGTGCTCGACGAGGCCCGCGAAGAGATCGACCTCTGGCGCGCGCACCGGCGCAGCTTTGGCTACGCGCTTTCGGTCGTGCGGCCCGGATGACCCTCGCCGCCTGTGCCGATATCGTCCGCCGCGGCGACCCCGACCGGTTCAGCGCCGCGATGGCCGCCCCGGTCGAAGCCCGCGCGCGCCTGTTTCCGCTCTATGCTTTCAACCTCGAGCTCGCACGGGCGCCTTGGGTGGCTTCCGACCCGTTGGTGGCGAAGATGCGGCTGCAATTCTGGCGCGACGTGCTCGTCGAGATCGACGAAGGCAAGCCGGCGCGCGCCCATGAGGTGGTCAAACCGCTTGCGGAGGTGATGCGCTCGGGCGGTCTGGCGGGCGAGATGCTCGACCGGCTCGTCGTCGCCCGCTGGGCGGATGTCGACCGCGCGCCGCTCGACAGTGTCGACGCGCTCGACGCCTATCTCGCCGAAACCGCGGGCACGCTGATGTGGGCCTCGGCCCAGGCGCTTGGCGCGCAATACATCCGCGAACCGGCGGTGCGTGCGGTCGGCAAGGCGGCGGGGTTGGCGATGATGCTGGTCGCCGCGCCCGAGCTTGGCAGGCGCGGCTGGCGGGTGCTGCCGGACAACGGGCTCGCGGAGATGATCGCTGCTGCGAGGGCCGACATATCCGAGGCGCGCAAGATCAACTTCAAACTGTCGATCCCGGCGCTCCGCGTCGCCTGGCGCGCCGATGGCATCCTCGCGCGCGCCACCGCGGACCCCGCCGCGATCCGGGAAGGCCGCCTCGAGGGGTCCGAGTTCTCCCGGCGCGCGGGCCTCGGCTGGAAGAGCCTCACCGGCCGCTGGTGAAAGGCCCGCGCCCTCTTTGCGCGCTCTTTCAGTCCTGCCAGCGCGGTTTCGTTTCCGTGCGGTTTCGCGCAGGCGACAAGCGCCGCATTTCGGCGCATCATCGGGGGCGAAGGAGATCCCGATGACCATGACCCCCAATCCCCTCGAAGGCACCCCCCGGATCGGCATGGGCTGCTGGGCCATCGGCGGTCCGCTCTGGGCGGGCGAGACGCCACTCGGCTATTCCGGCACCGATGACGCCGAGAGTGCGCGCACCATCGAAGCGGCCTGGGCCGCCGGCGTGCGGGTCTTCGACACCGCCGCCGTCTACGGCGCGGGCCATTCGGAGGACCTGCTGGGCCAGGTGCTCGGCAACCGTGCAGGTTCTGTCGTGGTGTCGAAATTCGGCCCAGTGTTCGACGGCGCCACCCGCCAGGTGATCCGCGACGACACCAGCCCGGCGGCGATCCGGACCTCGGCCGAGGCGAGCCTCTCGCGGCTCAGGCGCGACCGGATCGACGTGCTGCTCTGCCACGTCAACACGTTGCCGGTCGCCGAGGTGGCGCAGGTCTTCGACACGCTGGAAGAGCTGCGGGCGGAAGGCAAGATCGGCGGCTACGGATGGAGCACCGATTTCCCCGAACGGCTTGACGCCGCGGCCGGTTGGCCTGGCTTCGCTGCGGTGGAATACACGATGAACCTGTTTTTCGACGCCCCGTCGCAACACGCAATGGCACAGCGCCACGGGCTCCAGCAACTGATCCGCTCGCCGCTGGCGATGGGGCTGCTCACCGGCAAATTCGTCGCCGGCGCGACAGTTGCAAAGGACGATATTCGGGCGAACACGTTCGAGTGGCTCGACTATTTCAAGGAGGGCCGCGTGTCGGACGCGCTGGTCGCGCGGCTCGACGCGGTGCGCGAGTTGCTGAAGACCGGCGGGCGGACACCGGGGCAGGGCGCACTTGGTTGGTTGCTTGCGCGCGCGCCGGGACTGATCCCGGTGCCGGGGGCCAAGACCGTGGCCCAGGCGGAGGAAAACGCCGCGGCGATGGATTTCGGCCCTCTGCCGCCGGATGTGATGGACGAGATCGAGCGCCTGATCGACCGCCCGCCGGAAGGGCCGGCGCGCGAGCGTTAGGGGCGCATATCACAGGGGCCGGTGGCGCGTATCCGTTACGGCACCCGGGGCGCGTCGGCGTCCAACCACAGCTCACCGTCGCGGTAGCCGCCGCGGATGAGATGGCCCGGCGCGGACAATTCCGGGAAGTCGTCCACCCAATCGCGGAAGCGGTCGTTCGAGATCACACGTGCGCCGAGATCGCGGGCGGCGGTGAGGATCGTCGGGTCGGCCGGCGTGCCTTTGGGCACCACCATGACCCGGTCAGGTGGCAGTTTGAGGAAACGGGCGAAGGAGCGGTCGCCGACGTATTTGTCGACCAGGAGGTACCCGGCGTTGGCGTCGAACACGACGCCCGGGCGCATGCCAAGCGCGGCCGCGAGATCGAGCACCTCGCGAACGGTGGCGATGTCCGGCTTGCCGTCGCGCCAATGCATGACGTTGGAGCCGTCAAGGATCACCTGGTGGCGCTTGGGCCTGGCAAGAACTGCGCGCAGCAGAAGGTAGAGGCTGGCAAGCGCCGACGGACCGGACAAGAGCAGAATATCGGACCAGCCGGGCAGGGCGAAGGCCACGACCACACCGGCGAGCGACACGAGCAGCAAAATCAACGGGACGAACATGGCGGGAGCTTAGTCCGCGCGTAGGGGCGCGGCAATATCTGGCGCAGCCGGCCCGGATTGTCGCCGATATGAAGCCCGGGGAACACGGTGCCTTCGGGCCGGCGCTGGTCGCTCCCAGGGAGCCCGCGTATCGTCCAGGCGAAGGCGCGCAGCTCGCGGGGCGCAAGAAGGTCGCGCGCCCCGTCGAGTGTGTTTTCGCCGCGGCCGGGCCAGTCGGCGAAGGCCCGGTCGCGGCAGCGTCATCCAATCACATGGTCGTCAGTTTGAACCGGGCGGCGGCGACCGACCAGCGCGGTGTTGCGACCCGGCGGTGTTGGGTAATCGCCTCCAGGGCCGGGGGCGGGCGCCGGTTCAGCCGCCGCAGCGCCGTGAGAAGGCGGCTTGGCCGGGGGCGCTGTCCGCTGCGTCGCGGGTGAATCCCGCCTTCTCGAGCACCCGCTGCGAGGCGAGGTTGTCGGCGTCTGTCCCGGCGAAAAGCCGGCGTGCCGGGCCTTGGTCGAGGCGCGCGACGAGACCGGCCAACATGTCGCTGGCGAGCCCCTGGCCCCAATGGGCGGGGCCGAGAAAATAGCCGATCATGAGATCGCCGTCGGGTTTGTCGCCATCGGAGAACAGCAAAAGCAGCCCGGCGAGCGCCCCGGTGTCGTCCCGGGTGATGGTGTGGATCTGAGCGACCCCTTCGGCCCGGTCGATCCAGGCGTCGATATCGTCACGGTTCTGGTCGAAGGCGAGGTCGGCGGGCAACCGCGCGGTCACCTCCGCTGAGAGAAGCGGCACGAGCGCCTGGCCAAGCCCGGCGCGGGCCGCGGGCTCTGCAAGCAGCGGCGCCCAGGGCTTGAGAGTGGTCTTGCGGCCCGGCATGGCGCCTCAGGGCATGACCGGCATCGAATGCCACCAGATCCGGACCTCGGTGGCTCGGCCGTCCTTGTCGAACGCCCCCACGAGCGTGCCGTCGAGCACCATCCGGGGCAGGGGATCGCCGGGCTTGCGGTCCGGCAGGCCGGTGCCGGTCGATTTCGCCCAGACCTCGAACAGATCTTCGGAGGTGACCTGGTACTCCACGTGCCAATGCGCGACGCCGTCCTCCGGCGTTTCGGCCAATACCTCGTAGCGAAGCGCGATCTCGTCCTGGAGCTTGATCCGGTCCCAGTAGCCCGCGAGCTTCTCGGGCGTGTCCTGCACCTGGAAGGGCGTGTTCCAGTAACGCCCACCCGGCGCGAAGAGGGCGGCGAACCCCGCACTGTCCTGCCCCTCCCAGACCCGTTTGTAGCCGGCCATGAACGCGTGGATCGACATGTCTCAGAACCCTTCGCCGGTGCCTTGCTGCCAGGGCTTCACCAGGTTGCCGAAGCGGGTGAAGCGGCCCTCGAAGCTCAGTTCCACATTGCCGATCGGCCCGTGACGCTGCTTGCCGATGATCACCTCGGCCCGCCGTGCAACCGGTCCATCCGGTCCTGCCAGGCGGCCATTTCCTCGAGCCTGTCATCGGAAGGTTTCTCGCGCTCGGCGTAGTATTCCTCGCGGAAGACGAACATGACCACGTCGGCGTCCTGCTCGATCGAGCCGGATTCGCGCAGGTCGGAAAGCTGCGGGCGTTTGTCCTCGCGATTCTCGACCTGGCGCGAGAGCTGGGAGAGTGCGACGACCGGGACATTGAGCTCCTTGGCGAGCGCCTTGAGCCCCGTCGATGATCTCGGCGATCTCCTTGACGCGGTTCTCCTGCGCGTGCCGGCGCACGCAGAGCTGGAGGTAGTCGACGACGAGCACGTCGAGCCCGTGCTGGCGCTTGAGCCGCCGCGCCCGGGCGGCGAGCTGGGCGATGGGCAGGGCCGGGGTGTCGTCGATGAACAGCGGGCAGCTTTCGAGCGCCTTGGCGGCATCGACGAAGCGGCGGAACTCGGCCTCGGTCATGTCGCCCCGGCGGATCTGCTCTGACGGCACCTCGCTGGCCTCCGACAGGATCCGCGTGGCGAGTTGTTCGGCCGACATTTCGAGCGAGAAGAAGCCGACCACGCCGCCGTTCACCGCGCCCTCGGAGCCGTCGTGCAGCTTGCCGCGCTTGTAGGCCTTGGCGATGTTGAAGGCGATGTTGGTGGCGAGCGCGGTCTTGCCCATCGACGGGCGTCCGGCGAGGATCAGCAGGTCGGACCGGTGCAGGCCGCCGAGCTTCGCGTCGAGATCGTTGAGCCCGGTCGACGATGCCGGCGAGCCCGCCGTCGCGCCCGTAGGCGGCGTTTGCGACGCTGACCGCCGCGGTGACGGCCGAGAGGAAAGACTGGAACCCACTGTTGGCCTGGCCGGTTTCGGCGAGTTTGTAGAGCGCTTGTTCGGCGGCGACGATCTGCTCGCCCGGGTCGTCTTTCGCTTCCAGCCGCCCGGCGCGGTCGCCGATCTCGGCGCCGAGCTTCATCAGCTCGCGGCGCTGGTGCATCTCGTAGATCATCTGCGCATAGTCGCGCGCGGCGAACGAGCTGATCGCGGCACCGGCGAGGCGGGCCAGATAGGCCGCACCGCCCAGTTCCTTCAGCCCCTCGTCATCGGCGAGGAAGGGCTTCAGCGTGACCGGCGAGGCCAGCATGTTGGCCGCGATCCGTTGCTCGGCGAGCGCGTAGATGCGTTCATGCACCGGTTCGTAGAAATGCGGCGGCTTGATGATCTGCGCGACCCGGTCGTAGATCTCGTTGTTGGTCAGGATCGCGCCGAGGAGCTGCTGCTCGGCTTCGATGTTGTGCGGCATGCCGGTCTGGGTGGCGTCTTCGCCCTGCTGTGCATCCTGCCGAAGCTGCGAGATCTCGTTCATGCGGTCCCCTCTCTGATGTGGGGTTAGCTGCTCCCGAGCGCTGTGACCATCTGGGAAAAACTGTGGACAATTCCCATACGCACGCCCGATTGACCTCGATATGGTATCAATCCGCGGTGCCGAAGACGAGATCTTGTTGTGTCACGCGTCGGTGCGCGGATTCCGCCCCCAGACCTGTGCGAGTTATCAACAGCTTATCCCCCGCGGGACCTCGCGCATTCAACCGGACTTGTGTTCCTCTTGCCACGCCCGCGGCGCGCCGAGGAAGGCTTCGACCGCATCGAGCGTGTCGCCCGGGAAGGCGTCAGACCTGCGCGCCTCCGCGAGCACGTCCCACCAGGTGCAAAGGTGGTGAAGGGCAACGCCATGATCGCCAAGGGTTTTCTCGGTCTCCGGGAAAATGCCGTAGTAAAAGATCACCGCCGTATTACCGCAGGTTGCGCCGGTCTCGCGAATCGCGTCGACGAACGACAGTTTCGAGCCGCCGTCGGTGGTGAGGTCCTCGACCAGCAGCACCCGCTGGCCTTCTGTCATGTCGCCTTCGATCCGCGCGCCGCGGCCGTAGCCCTTGGGCTTCTTGCGCACGTAGGTCATCGGCAGGGCGAGGCGCTCGGCGACGAGCGCGGCAAACGGAATGCCGGCGGTCTCGCCGCCGGCGATGTTGTCGAAGGCTTCGAAACCGGCTTCGCGCATCACGGTCACGGCGAGGAAATCCATCAGCGTGCTGCGGATGCGCGGATAGGAGATCAGCTTGCGGCAATCGATGTAGGTCGGGCTCGGCAGTCCGGAGGCGAGGATGAAGGGCTCCTCGGGGCGGAAGTTGACCGCGCCGATCTCGAGCAGCATCCGTGCCGTCAGGCGGGAGATTTCGGATTTGTCGGGATAGGCGGAGGGGATCATGGTCAGGGTCCTTCGGGCGCGGGGACAAGGGATTTTGAAATCCCTTGGCAAATTTCTTTCAAGAAATTTGTCACCGGTCCACCCGCCAGTGCAGTGGAAAACCGGGGTCGAACACAGTGACCGGCCCGTCGGCGGTCTCGATCGTGGCCGGGTAGGCGATGGGCGCGCCGCGGGTGAGAGTGACTGTCTCCTCGTTCACCGGCAGCCGGTAGAAGGCTGGTCCGTTCAGCGAGGTGAAGGCTTCGAGCTTGTCGAGCGCCGCGTCCTGTTCGAACACCTCCGCAAGGCAGGACAGTGTGTTGGTCGCCGAGAACACCCCGGCGCAGCCGCAGGCGTGTTCCTTGAGGTGGGTCAGGTGCGGAGCGCTGTCGGTGCCGAGGAAAAAGCGCGGGCTCCCGGAGGTCGCCGCCTGCCGGAGTGCCAGCCGGTGGCTCTCGCGCTTGGCGACCGGCAGGCAGTAGTAATGCGGGTGGATGCCGCCAACGAGGATGTCGTTGCGGTTGATGATGAGGTGGTGGGTGGTGATCGTGCCGGCGATGTCATCGCCGCCGGCGGCCACGTAGTTGACCCCGTTCGAGGTGGTGATGTGCTCCATCACGACGCGCAGCCCCGGGGTCGTCCGGCGGATCGGGTCGAGCACATTGTCGATGAACACCGCTTCGCGGTCGAAGATGTCGACCTCGGCCGCCGTGACCTCACCGTGCACGCAGAGCGGCAGGCCGATCTCGGCCAATTTCTCGAGCACGGGGCGGACCTTGTCGAAGTCGCGCACGCCGGAGGCGGAATTGGTGGTTGCGCCCGCGGGGTAGAGCTTCACCGCAGTGATGAGCCCTGCTTTGGCCGCTTGCGCGACGTCTTCGGCGTCGGTCTCCTCGGTGAGATAGAGGGTCATCAACGGAGTAAAATCCATGCCCTCCGGCAGGGCCGTCATGATCCGGACGCGGTAGGCGGTGGCGTCCGCGCCGGTGACGACGGGCGGCACCAGGTTGGGCATGACGATGGCGCGGGCGAAATGGCGCGCAGTTTCGGGCAGGACGGCCTCCAGCATCGCGCCGTCGCGCAGGTGCAGGTGCCAGTCGTCGGGGCGGCGGATCGTGAGCGTGTCGGTCATGGCGGTGAGATAGCCCAAGGTCGCGCGCGGGGCCAGTGGCATTTCGCCCGCAGGACGGGCAAGAAGGGGGCGTTGCCCTGGAGGATTCCGTGAAACACCCGCCTGCCCAGATGCGCCGACCCTCTTGGTTCCTGAACAGGGCCGGCAGCCTGGCAGATCGCCGCACCGGGAGACGCGCATGATACGTTTTCGCCGCAAGGGAGGGGTCCGGATGGGCTGGGGCGAGCGGCTGTTCAACCTGGCCTTCTGGGGGTTTGTCCCGGCGTTGGTGGCGGTGCGGCTGATCGGGCTGGACGCCCCAGGGTTCGAGCCGGTCGAGGGCTGCCGGCTCACCGGGGTGATCGACGGCGACACGGTGGCGCTGGCCTGCCCCGGCAAGCCCGCGGTGCGCGCGCGGCTTGCGGGCTACGACGCGCCGGAACTGTTTTCGCCGCTCTGCGTGAGCGAACATGCCCGCGCCATCGCGGCGACGCAGCACCTGCGCCACGCGATCTGGAGCGCGCAAGGGGTCGAGATAGCCCATGTCGGCGACGACAAGTACGGACGGATGCTCATCGATCTGCAGCTCGACGGGACCGACGTGACCAGCCTGATGCTTGGTGCCGGGCTGGGGCGGCGCTATGATGGCGGCACCCGGAAAGGTTGGTGCCAATGACCATAGAAATCATCGAGGGCGACATCACGAAACTTGCCGTCGACGCCATCGTCAACGCGGCCAACACCCGGCTCCTCGGCGGCGGCGGGGTGGACGGGGCGATCCACCGGGCGGCGGGGCCGGGGCTGCTGGCGGAGTGTCGCACGCTCGGCGGCTGTCCGACCGGCGAAGCACGGATGACCGGGGCCCACGATCTGCCGGCGAAACACGTGATCCACACCGTCGGGCCGGTCTGGCAGGGCGGTGGAGCGGGCGAAGCGGCGGTGCTGGCGTCGTGTTACCGCGAGAGCCTGACGCTGGCCGAGGCGGCGGGCTGCCGGAGCGTTGCCTTTCCGGCGATCTCGACCGGGGTCTACGGCTATCCGGCCGACCGGGCGGCGGCCATCGCGGTGGCCGAAGTGACCCGCTGGCGCGAGCACCACGATCTGCCGGACCGGATCGTGCTGTGTTGTTTTTCGCCCGACAGCGCCGCGCACCACCGGCGCGCGCTCGCCGCGCTCCGCGCAATGTGACGGCGCCGGGGTCGGGCCGGATCCCGTGCGGCGCGAGTCGGGGACGAGCCGAGGATTTTGCGGGTGCAGCATCAAATCCGCATGCCAATGCATCCCATGGGCCACAAATAAATCCCGGCTACCTTCATCGCGGCCTTGATAAGCCAAGGCAACCAAGGGAAAACTTCCGAAAACAGTGCGATACCCAAGTGTTATTCAGGCATGAGAATATGATGGAGCTTTGGTTGACCCCCCCGAGTGCGGGGGGTAAACCGCGCCTATGCCTAGCTGACGCGGCCAGCCTCCGGTTGAGGTAGGCCCGCGAGACACAAGGAGCTGCCGGTGGAAGAGTTTCTTCGCGAATACCTCCCGATCGTCGTTTTTCTCGTTGTCGCCATTGCCCTCGGCGCGGTCTTTCTGATCGCTGCCCTGGTGCTCGCGGTGCGCAATCCGGACCCCGAGAAAGTGTCGGCCTATGAATGCGGGTTCAACGCCTTCGACGACGCGCGGATGAAGTTCGACGTGCGCTTCTACCTGGTCTCGATCCTGTTCATCATCTTCGATCTCGAGATCGCCTTCCTCTTTCCCTGGGCGGTCGCGCTTCAAGGATGTCGGGCTGCTCGGGTTCTGGTCGATGATGGTGTTCCTCGCGCGTGCTGACCATCGGCTTCGCCTACGAGTGGAAGAAGGGGGCGCTGGAATGGGCGTGATGACCGGAAACACCGCGGGCGCCGACAAGGACGTCGCGGCGAAACAGCTGGGCGAGCAGCTGGCCGACAAGGGCTTCCTGCTCACCACCACCGACGACATCATCACCTGGGCGCGCACCGGCTCGCTTGCACTGGATGACCTTCGGCCTCGCCTGCTGCGCGGTCGAGATGATCCACGGCGCCATGCCGCGCTACGACCTCGAACGCTTCGGTACTGCGCCGCGCGCCTCGCCGCGCCAGGCCGACCTGATGATCGTCTCCGGCACGGTCACCAACAAGATGGCCCCCGCGCTGCGCAAGCTCTACGACCAGATGCCGGAGCCGCGTTACGTGATCTCGATGGGGTCCTGCGCCAACGGTGGCGGCTATTACCACTATTCCTATTCCGTCGTGCGCGGGGTCGACCGGCTTATCCCGGTCGATGTCTACGTGCCCGGTTGCCCGCCGACCGCCGAGGCGCTGGTCTACGGCATCATGCAGCTCCAGCGGAAGATCCGCCGCACCGGAACGATCGAGAGGTAGCGCGATGACCGAAGCCCTGATGGAACTCGGCGCCCGGATCGAGGCGAAACGCCCCGAGCAGGTCGCCGGCTGGCATGTCACGCTTGACGAACTCACCGTCGAGATCCGGGCGAACGCGCTGCCCGGCTTCATCGAGTTTCTCAAGGCCGACACCGGCTGCCAGTTCACCACTCTGATCGATATCACCGCCGTCGACTGGCCCGAGCGCGAGACACGGTTCGACGTGGTCTATCACCTGCTGTCGATGTGGCAGAACCACCGTATCCGGGTGAAATGCGCGGTGGCCGAGGGCGAGATGATCCCCTCGATCACCGGTGTCCACAAGGCCGCCGACTGGTACGAACGCGAGGTGTTCGACATGTTCGGCATTCTCTTCGCCGACCACCCCGACATGCGCCGGATCCTCACCGACTACGGCTTCCGCGGCCATCCGCTGAGAAAGGACTTCCCGACCACCGGCTACACCGAAGTGCGCTACGATGAAGTGCAGAAGCGCGTGGTCTACGAGCCGGTGTCGCTGGTGCAGGAATACCGCCAGTTCGATTTCATGTCTCCCTGGGAGGGCGCGGAATACATCCTGCCCGGTGACGAGAAAGGGGAGGCCAAGAAATGATGGACGGCAGCGAAAAAGGCTTCCACGACGCCGAGACCGGCGAGCAGAAGATCCGCAATTTCAACATCAACTTCGGCCCCCAGCACCCGGCCGCGCACGGCGTGCTGCGGATGGTGCTGGAGCTCGACGGCGAGATCGTCGAACGTGCCGACCCGCATATCGGCCTCCTCCACCGCGGCACCGAGAAGCTGATGGAGAGCCGCACCTACCTGCAGAACATCCCCTATTTCGACCGGCTCGACTACGTCGCGCCGATGAACCAGGAACATGCCTTCTGCCTCGCCATCGAGAAGCTGACCGCCACCGAGGTCCCGCGCCGCGCCAGCCTGATCCGGGTGCTCTACATGGAGATCGGGCGGGTGCTCAACCACCTGCTCAACGTGATGTCGCTGACCATCGACGTGGGCGCGCTGAGCCCGCCGCTCTGGGGCTATGTCCAGCGTGAAAAGCTGATGGAATTCTACGACCGGGCCTGCGGCGCGCGGCTGCACGCGAACTACATCCGTCCCGGCGGCGTCCACCAGGACCTGCCGCCGGAACTGCTCGATGATATCGAGGAGTGGGCGAAGGAGTTTCCGAAGTTCCTCGACGATTTCGACGAGATCATCACCGAGAACCGGATCTTCAAGCAGCGCACGGTCGATATCGGCCTCATCACCGCGGACGACATCAACACCTGGGGGCTTTCGGGCGTGATGGTGCGCGGCTCGGGCTTTGCCTGGGACATCCGCCGCGCGCAACCCTACGAGCTCTACGACGAGTTCGAGTTCGCGGTGCCGGTCGGCACCCACGGCGACACCTATGACCGCAACAACGTGCGCATGGCCGAGATGCGGGAATCGACCAAGATCATCCTGCAGGCGGTCGACAAGCTGCGTGCGCCGGAGGGCCAGGGCGACGTGCTCACGCGCGGCAAGATCGCACCGCCCAAACGGGGCGAGATGAAGACCTCGATGGAAGCCCTGATCCATCACTTCAAGCTTTACACCGAAGGCTTCCACGTGCCGGCGGGCGAAACCTACACCGCTGTCGAGGCGCCGAAGGGCGAGTTCGGCGTCTACCTCGTGGCCGACGGCACCAACCGGCCCTACCGCTGCAAGATCCGCGCGCCGGGCTATGCGCACCTGCAAGCGCTGATCCAGATGGCCAAGGGCCACCAGCTCGCCGACGTCGCCGCCCTCGTCGGCACGATCGACATCGTGTTCGGGGAGATCGACAGGTGAGCCTCGCCGTGATCGCCATAGTCCTCAGTGCGCTTGTCGTGCTGGTGACCGGCTATCTAGCCGTCGTGTTCACAGTGAACCCGGCGACCGGCATGGCGCAGGTGAAGCATCTGCCGGAATACCTGCCGCAGGCGATGGCCAACCGGTTCATCGGTTTCTTCCTGCTGGCACTGGCCGGCACCGTCTACGGCGATTTTGCGGTGCTCGCGGTCCTGTTCGCCGTCTTCGCCCTCATGGGGGTTGCCGACGGGGCCATGTACCAGCGCGCCGGCAAGCCCTCAGCGCTGCATTTCGCCGCAGGATTAGCGGCGGCGGTCGCCGCTCTCGTTGCCTTCGCCACCTACACGAAGGGAGCCGCGGGATGAGGTGCCTTGTTCTTCTCTGTGTCCTGGCCGCCGCCCCCGCGCTGGCGGCGGACGAACCGCGCCCGTCGCTCGCCGAGGTGATGGACGGCGCGACCGCGATGGCCGCGCTCGGCAGCGGCTATCTGTTCATTACCAATGCAGACGGCGGCTGGATGTGTGCGGTCAACGCCACATCGAAGCACTTCGCCGCGCTGCTCGATGGCGACGACGTGGTCGCCGAACAGACCGTCCCGGGCGCGCTCTGCGTGCCGGCGACACATTTCATGAATCTTGCGGAGTGACCATGCTCAGACGCCTGTATCACGACCAGCCCGAAAGCTTCGCGTTCACGCCCGCCAACCTCGAGTGGGCGCAGGCGCAGCTGACGAAGTACCCCGAAGGCCGCGAGGCCTCTGCGGTGATCCCGCTCCTGTGGCGGGCCCAGGAACAGGAGGGCTGGCTGTCGAAGCCGGCGATCGAATATGTCGCCGACATGCTCGGCATGGCACATATCCGCGTGCTCGAGGTGGCGACCTTCTACTTCATGTTCCAGCTTCGCCCGGTTGGCAGCGTCGCGCATTTCCAGATCTGCGGCACGCTGTCGTGCATGATCATGGGGGCCGAGGACCTGATCGCCGTGGCGAAGGCAAAGATCGCACCCGAGGCGCACATGCTGTCGGAAGACGGGCGCTTCAGCTGGGAAGAGGTCGAATGTCTCGGCGCCTGCACCAACGCGCCGATGATCCAGGCGGGCAAGGATTTCTACGAGGACCTGACCGCCGACGCCTTCGGTGAGATCCTCGACGAGTTTGCCGCCGGCGCGGTGCCGGTCCCCGGTCCGCAGAACGGTCGCTACGCGGCCGAACCGCTCGGCGGTCTGACCAGCCTGCCGGATTTCGAAAGCGGGCGCACGGCGCATAACGCGTCGGTCGCGCTGGCGGTCGGGCTGGGCGACACGATCAAGCGGATCGACGGCAGCGAAGTGCCGGTCACAACGCCATGGGTCGCGGGCGGGCGCAGCGTGCATGTCAGCGGGCGCAAAGCGGCCCCGAAACCCAGGGCGAAACCCAAACCCGAACCCAAGGCGAAGGCCACGCCGGCGCCGAAGGCAGCGCAGCAACCGGCCCAGCCGGAGGCCGCGCCCGGGAATCTGGGGGCCCCGGTGGCGAAGCCGGCCGCGCTCGCGGCGCCACGCGGCGGCACCGCCGACGATCTCAAGGCCATCAAGGGCGTCGGACCGAAGCTCGAGAAGATGTTGCATTCGCTCGGGTTTTTCCATTTCGACCAGATCGCAACCTGGACCGACGCCGAGGTCGGCTGGGTCGACGAGAACCTGCAAGGGTTCAAGGGCCGTGTGAGCCGTGACAACTGGGTCGAACAGGCCAAACTGCTGGCTGAAGGCGGCGAAACAGAATTCTCGAAGAAGGTGAATAAGGGCGACGTGTACTAGTCGCGGGTATAAGTATGGAAGTTGTGCGGAACCGATATCAGAAACGGCTAAAGCCGACGGGTTGGGCCCGGACGTGGACGTTCACATTTCAGGGGGATCGAAATGAGTAATACTTCGCAAGGCATTTTTTCGTGTCGCGGCATCTGCTGGATCGTGGGGGCCCTGATCGGCCTCGTCGTCTGGATCATCATCGGGGGCATCTGGGGCCTGCTGGTCGCAATCGCGGTCGCGATCGGTTTGGCTCTGGTGCTGCATCGATTGTTCTGCACTGAATACGTGGACACCCGCGAAAAGATCGCCGGGACAACCGGCGCGGGCGCCGCTGCGGCGGGCACAGCGCCGTCCGGTGCGACGACCGGGGCGGATACGGCACGCAAAGCGGGGGACGCGGAAGCGGCGCGCGAAGCGGCCGAGGCCGCACGCGCGCGCGAAGTGACCGACGCGGAAGCGGCACGCTCCGCCGCCGAGGCGGAAGCGGAAGCTGCGCGCCAGACGGCGCAAGCCGAAGCGGCCCGCAAGGCGGCTGAAGCCGAAGCGGCGCAGGCCAAGGCCGATGCGGAGGCCGACGCGGCCCTCGCTGCCATGCCGGAACCGGGCGCGAAGGACTACGACGGCGACGGCGTGATCGAGGGCGAAGGCGAGGGCTCGCGTCCCGAGGCGCTCACCGCGGCCCGCGGCGGCCAGGCCGACGATCTCAAGCTCATCAAGGGGATCGGGCCCAAACTCGAACAGCTTTGCAACGAGCTCGGTTTCTACCATTGGGATCAGATCGCGAACTGGAGCGCCGACGAGGTCGCCTGGGTCAACGCCAACCTCAAGGGCTTCAAGGGCCGGGTAAGCCGCGACAACTGGGTCGAACAGGCCAAGACACTTGCGGCGGGTGGCAGCACCGAGTTCGCCCAGCGGGCCGAGAAATCGGGCCTCTACGACGACAAAAAGAGCTGAGGAAGAAGAGAGCGTGGCAAGCGGACGGGACACAGACGCGACCGGGCGGCAGGGCAGGCTGGTGAGCCTCGTTGCCGCGGGCACGGGTGTGTACTGGATCGGCGCGGTCTGGGCCGGAAACCACTATGACTGGCCGCAGCGCACCCGCGCTCTCCTCGACCTGATCGCGCTGGCGGGATTCGCCTTCGTCGTGATCACGGCGTTTCGGATCTGGCGGTCTCGCCAGAAGAGTGAAGGATGAACGACGAATGCTGAGGGACCAGGACCGGATCTTCACCAACCTCTATGGCATGCACGACCGCGCCCTTTCGGGGGCGAAGTCGCGCGGCCACTGGGACGGGACGGCGGCGATCATCAAGAAGGGGCGCGACTGGATCGTCGACGAGATGAAGGCATCCGGCTTGCGTGGCCGGGGCGGTGCGGGCTTTCCGACCGGCCTCAAGTGGTCGTTCATGCCGAAGGAATCGGACGGGCGCCCGTCCTACCTCGTCATCAACGCCGACGAATCCGAACCCGGCACCTGCAAGGACCGCGAGATCCTGCGCCACGACCCGCACACGCTGATCGAGGGCGCGCTGCTGGCGAGCTTCGCGATGGGGGCGCACACCTCCTACATCTACATCCGCGGTGAGTTTATCCGCGAGCGAGAGGCGCTGCAGGCGGCCATCGACGAGGCCTACGAAGCCGGGCTCCTGGGCAAGAACGCCGCAGGCTCGGGCTGGGATTTCGACCTCTTCGTCCACCACGGCGCCGGCGCCTATATCTGCGGCGAGGAATCGGCGCTGCTCGAAAGCCTCGAAGGCAAGAAGGGCATGCCTCGGATGAAGCCGCCGTTTCCGGCGATGGCCGGTCTCTACGGCTGCCCGACGACCGTGAACAACGTCGAATCCATCGCCGTGGTGCCGACCATCCTGCGCCGCGGTGGCGGCTGGTTTGCGGGGCTCGGCCGGACCAACAACACCGGCACCAAGATCTTCGCGATCAGCGGCCACGTGAACAACCCCTGCGTCGTCGAAGACGAGATGGGGATCGGCTTCGAGGAGCTGATCGAGAAGCATTGCGGCGGCATCCGCGGCGGCTGGGATAACCTCAAGGCGGTGATCCCCGGCGGCTCGTCGGTGCCGGTGGTGCGCGGCGAAAACATCCGCGACGCGGTCATGGATTACGACGGGTTGCGCGATGTCGGCTCCAGCCTCGGCACCGCGGCGGTGATCGTGATGGATCAGTCCACCGACATGATCAAGGCGATCTGGCGGCTGTCGAAGTTCTACAAGCACGAGAGCTGCGGCCAGTGCACGCCGTGCCGCGAAGGCACCGGCTGGATGATGCGGGTGATGGAGCGGCTGGTGACGGGCGACGCCGAACTCGAAGAGATCGACATGCTGCTCGACGTCACCAAGCAGGTGGAAGGCCACACGATCTGCGCCCTCGGCGACGCGGCCGCCTGGCCGATCCAGGGGCTGATCAAGAACTTCCGGGGTGATATCGAAGAACGGATCCGGGCCCAGAAGTCGGGCCGGATGGCGGCGGAGTGAGGATGTCCGTGAGGAACGCATGGTCGACTATGAGCGGTTTTCCACATCCGGCCCGAACGACGGGGTATGCCCGCATTGTGGCCATGTGCACGCGCCGCGCTTTGGCGGCTTCACGTGCGAGCAATGTGGTCGCACGATCCCAAGCGATGGGATGGACAGGAATATCTCCCGTTGGTCCCGGCGCGACCGGTGGCGTATCGCGGTTCTCGGGGCCGCCTTCGCCGGTGGTCTTGTCGCGGTTGCGCTCGTCATCGACGGGCTACTCCCCAGCGGTAACTGATGCAATGACGCGGCGCAGCGCCAAAACGGATTTGGCGGGCACGGTCCCGCAGGACGAAAAGGTTTGACATGAGCGACCTGAAAAAGATCGTCATCGACGGCAACGAGATCGAGGTGGATGGGGCGATGACGCTCCTCCAGGCCTGCGAAGTGGCCGGCATCGAGATGCCGCGCTTCTGCTATCACGAGCGTCTGTCGCATCGCCGGCAACTGCCGGATGTGCCTGGTCGAAGTCGTCGGCGGTCCGCCGAAGCCTGTCGCCTCCTGCGCGATGCAGGTCAAGGACCTGCGTCCGGGGCCGGAAGGCCAGTCGCCGGTCGTGAAGACCAACTCGCCGATGGTCAAGAAGGCGCGCGAAGGGGTGATGGAGTTCCTGCTCATCAACCACCCGCTCGACTGCCCGATCTGCGACCAGGGCGGCGAATGCGACCTGCAGGACCAGGCGATGGCCTACGGTGTCGACATGAGCCGCTTCCGCGAGCCCAAGCGCGCGACGGAAGACCTGAACCTCGGGCCGCTGGTCACGACCCAGATGACCCGCTGCATCCACTGCACCCGCTGCGTGCGCTTCACCACCGAGGTCGCCGGCATCACCGAAATGGGCCAGACCGGCCGCGGCGAGGATGCGGAGATCACCACCTATCTCGAACCAGACACTGCATTCGAACCTCCAGGGCAATATCATCGATCTCTGCCCGGTCGGCGCGCTGACCTCGAAGCCTTACGCCTTCACCGCGCGGCCCTGGGAGCTGACCAAGACCGAGACCATCGACGTGATGGACGCGCTGGGGTCGAACATCCGGGTCGACACCAAGGGCCGCGAAGTGATGCGCATCCTGCCGCGCAACCACGACGGGGTGAACGAGGAGTGGATCTCCGACAAGACCCGCTTCGTCTGGGACGGGCTGCGCCGCCAGCGGCTCGACCGGCCCTACGTGCGCAAGGGCGGCAAGCTCCAGCCCGCCACTTGGCCGGAAGCGCTCACCGCCGCCGCCAAGGCGCTCAAGGGTGCAAAAAAGCTCGCGGGCCTCGTGGGCGATCTCGCCTCGACCGAGGCGGCTTTCTCGCTCAAGCAACTCGTTGAAGGGCAGGGCGGCAGCGTTGAATGCCGGGTGGACGGGGCGAAGCTGCCGGCCGATAACCGGTCGGCCTACGTCGGCACGGCCAGCATCGAAGACATCGACAACGCCCAGATGATCCAGCTCATCGGCACCAACCCGCGCGACGAAGCGCCGGTGTTGAACGCCCGGATCCGCAAAGCCTGGCTGCGCGGCGCGACCGTGGGGCTGGTCGGCGAAGCTGTTGATCTCACTTACGATTATGTCCATGTCGGCACGGACCGCGCGGCGCTCGAAGAGCTTGCGGCGAAGGACATCGGTCCGGCCAAAGACATGGATACCGTGGTCATCATAGGCCAGGGCGCGCTTGCCGAAGCCGATGGCGAAGCGGTGCTTGCGCTGGCGATGCAGCTCGCGGAGAACAGCAATTCGAAGTTCATGGTGCTGCACACCGCTGCCGGCCGGGTCGGCGCGATGGATGTCGGTGCGGTTACCGCGGGCGGGCTCGACGCCGCGACCGACGGCGCCGACGTGATCTTCAATCTCGGCGCTGACGAACTTGAAATCGAGGCGGGGCCGACGGTCATCTACCTCGGCAGCCACGGTGACCGCGGCGCGCACCGGGCCGACGTGATCCTGCCGGGTGCCGCCTACACGGAAGAGACCGGCATCTTCGTCAACACCGAAGGCCGCCCCCAACTGGCGCTGCGCGCCGGTTTCCCGCCGGGCGAGGCGAAGGAAACCTGGGCGATCCTGCGCGCTCTCTCGGCCGAACTTGGCGCGACCCAGCCCTGGGACACCCATTCGGGCCTACGCTCCGCGATGTTCAACGCGGTGCCGCATCTGCACCACATCGACGTGGTCGATGAAAACCCGTGGCAGCCGGTGAAAAGCCGCAAAAAGCCCGGCAAGGCGAGATTCCGCACCGCGGTGGAGGATTTCTACCTGACCAACCCGATCGCGCGGGCGTCCCAGCTGATGGCCGAGCTATCGGCTCAGGCCGCGGCCCGCCAGGCAGAGGACATCGCCGCACAATGAGGCATGCCGCCCGCCATATCGCCTCGATGCTGGGGATGGGCTTCGCCCTTGCGGCCTGTGCTACGGCCGCGGCGGACGAGCCTGTGACACGCGCGCAGACGGTGTTCGAGCCCGCCTATCTCGGGATCGAGACCCAGCTGCTCGACGGCGATCTCGTGCAGTTCCACGTCGAGATGACCGGCGCGCGCGACCAGGCCGACGTAACCGCCTACGGAGAATGTGCCGCGGCGCAATATGCGCTCATCCGCGGCTACGGCTTTGCGCGCCACGTGCGCACCAATACGGACGATTTGGGCAGCCGCTGGACGGGGGACGCGGTCTACGTGATCTCCGAGGCGCTGCCACAAGGCTTGCGGACCATCGACGCGGAAGTGACGGTGGCGGCTTGCGACGAAAACGGAATACCGACGATCTGAGGCCCATGCAAAATGTATGAATTCTTCACGACCACCAATCTCGGGATCATCTTGCTCACCACGGGCCAGGTGCTTCTGATCGTCGTGCCGCTTCTTGTGGCGCTCGCGTTCATCCTCTGGGCCGACCGCAAGGTCTGGGCGGCGGTGCAACTCAGGAAGGGCCCCAACGTGGTTGGCGCCTTCGGCCTGCTGCAAAGCTTCGCCGATTTCATCAAATACGTGCTGAAAGAGATCGTCGTGCCGGCCGGGGCCGACAAGTTCGTCTTCTTCCTGGCACCGATGACCTCGTTGGTGCTGGCGATGGTCGCCTGGGCGGTGATCCCGTTCAACGACGGCTGGGTGCTCGCCGACATCAACGTCGCCATCCTGTTCATCTTCGCCGTCTCCTCGCTCGAGGTCTACGGCGTGATCATGGGCGGCTGGGCGTCGAACTCGAAATACCCCTTCCTCGGCTCGCTGCGGTCGGCCGCGCAGATGATCTCCTACGAGGTCTCGATTGGCCTCATCCTCATCGGCGTGATCCTGTCGACCGGGTCGATGAATTTGACAGACATCGTCCATGCGCAGGACGGCAGGGGCCTCATCTCCTGGTACTGGATCCCGCATTTCCCGATGGTGTTCCTGTTCATCATCTCTGCCCACGCCGAGACCAACCGCCCGCCGTTCGACCTGCCGGAAGCGGAATCGGAACTCGTCGCGGGCTACCAGGTCGAATACAGCTCGACGCCGTTCCTGCTGTTCATGATCGGCGAATACGTGGCCATCACCCTGATGACGGCGATGATCTCGATCCTGTTCTTCGGCGGCTGGCTGTCGCCCATCGAAGCGCTGCCGGACGGCATCTTCTGGCTGCTCATCAAGATGGCGTTCTTCTGGTTCGTCTTCGCGATGACCAAGGCCATCGTTCCGCGCTACCGCTACGACCAGCTCATGCGGATCGGCTGGAAGGTCTTCCTGCCGCTCTCGCTCGCCTGGGTCGTCCTGGTGGCTTTCTTTGCACAATACGGCGCGTTCTGGGGCACCTACGCGCGCTGGACCACGGGGGGCTGATCCATGGCTTTCGACTACGTTCGCGCAGCGAAATACTTTGTCCTCTGGGACTTCGTGATGGGCTTCAAGCTGGGGCTGAAGTACTTCTTCAGCCCGAAGTACACGGTGAACTACCCCTACGAGAAAACCCCGCTGTCGCCCCGCTTCCGCGGTGAACACGCGCTGCGGCGCTACCCCAACGGCGAAGAGCGCTGCATCGCCTGCAAGCTCTGCGAGGCGGTCTGCCCGGCCCAGGCGATCACCATCGACGCCGAGCCCCGCGAAGACGGCTCGCGCCGCACCACCCGCTACGACATCGACATGACCAAGTGCATCTACTGCGGCCTCTGCCAGGAAGCCTGCCCGGTCGATGCCATCGTCGAGGGGCCGAATTTCGAATACGCAACCGAGACCCGCGAGGAGCTGTTCTACGACAAGCAGAAGCTGCTCGACAACGGCGAGCGCTGGGAAGCCGAGATCGCCCGCAACCTCGAATTGGACGCGCCGTACCGATGAGCGATTTCACCAAGACATACACCCAGATGCTGGAGCAGGGCGCGGCGATGGCGCGGGCGATGAACCCGGCCCTGGCCGAGTTCACCCCCGAGGGCCTCGACAAGCTGTTCCCGACCATGCCCAAGGACTGGATGGAAGCGGTGTTCGGCAACGCCTTCAACCCTGACGGGCTCGACGCCAAGACCCGGCTCCTGGTCACCATCGCGGGCCTGGTGGCCGCCGGCGCGACCGCGCAGCCGCAGATCGCCGTCACCGTGCGTCATGCGCGCGAGGCGGGGGCATCGGAAAAGGAGATCGCCGAGGTGATCTACCAGATGTCGATGCTGGGCGGCCTGCCAGCGATGAACCGCGCGCTGGAGATCGCCAAGGACGTCTTCGAAGAACTAAACGACGAGGAGGGGGGCGCATGACCGTCGCCGGTTTCACATTCTACGTCCTGGCGCTGGTGCTGCTCACGGGCGGGCTTTTTACCGTGGTGAGCCGCAACCCGGTGCACTCGGTTCTCTGGCTCATCACCACCTTCGTCGGCGCCACCGGGCTGTTCGTGCTTTTGGGCGCCGAGTTCCTCGCGATGCTGTTGATGATCGTCTACGTCGGCGCGGTCGCGGTGTTGTTCCTGTTCGTGGTGATGATGCTCGACGTCGATTTCGCCGAGCTCAAGGCGGGCATGGCGCAATACCTGCCGATCGGCCTGCTCATCGGCGTCGTGCTGCTGGTCGAGCTCGGCATGATCTTCGGCGCCTGGATCACCTCGGACGGCATCACGCCTCTTGCGCAGCCGATGGTGAGCGACGTGCCCAACACCACCCAGCTCGGCCGGGTGATCTACACCGAATACCTGCTGCTGTTCCAGCTCTCGGGACTGATCCTGCTGGTCGCGATGATCGGTGCGATCGTGCTGACGATCCGTCACCGCAAGGACGTGAAACGCCAGAACGTGGTCGCCCAGATGCACCGCGACCCGAAAGCCGCGATCAAGATGATCGACGTGAAGCCGGGGCAGGGGCTTTGATCCGCAGCTTCGCCATAACGCTTGCGCTTTGCGCGCTTGCCGGCGGTGCGACGGCCGCCGGGTCGGCCTGTACGGTCGAGGCCCGTGCTGTGACCAGCACCGTGCCGCTGGAGGATTGCGGTGTGACCCGTCTCTACGCGCCGGACGGCGAAGAGGGGCTCGGGAAAGCCGAAAACCTGTGGCAGGGCTACGTGTTGCAGATCTTCCACCAGAGCGCAGATTGCCTCAGCGGTGAGACCCATGTGGTGATCGATTGCGCCGACGGCACGGCCTGGTCATTCGCCCCCAGCGGCGCTGGGTTGCTGCCCGAGGCAGACCTCGATGCCGCGAAAGCGGACGGCGCCTTCGAACAACTGGCGCGCTTCGTGCGCAAATCGCCGCGGGGCTACGCCGCGGTGGCAGGCTGGCGTCGTGCGGACGACCTCACCCTGGTCGATCTCGGCTTCGTGCTCGGCCACCGGGTCGCGCTCGGCACACGGGGCGAGACCTACGACCTGACCTGCGGCTGTAAACTTCATAACCCGGGCTCCCCAGGAGCCAGGTAGCAAGACCAAGAACGAAGGCCCGAAAACGGCCAGACAAGAGGGACGACATGATCGGACTTGAACATTACCTGGGGCTGGCGTCGGCGTTGTTCGTCATCGGCATCTTCGGGCTCTTCCTGAACCGCAAGAACGTCATCGTGCTGCTCATGTCGATCGAGCTCATGCTGCTCGCGGTGAACATCAACCTGGTGGCCTTCTCGAGCTACCTCGGCGATCTCACCGGCCAGGTATTCACTCTGTTCGTGCTCACCGTGGCCGCGGCGGAAGCCGCCATCGGCCTCGCCATCCTGGTGAGCTTCTTCCGGACCCGCGGCTCGATCGCGGTGGAAGATGTCAACGTGATGAAAGGCTGATCCCAGATGCACACGATCATCCTCTTCGCTCCGCTCATCGGCGCCATCGTTGCGGGCTTCGGCCACCGCATGATCGGCGACAAGGCGGCGCAATACGTCACCACGGGGCTCTTGTTCCTCGCGATGCTACTCAGCTGGATCACCTTCATCTGGCTGCCCGAAGGCACCCAGCATATCCAGATCCTGCGCTGGATCGATAGCGGCAGCCTGCAGGCCGACTGGGCGATCCGCCTCGACCGGCTGACATCGATCATGCTGATCGTGGTCACCACGATCTCGGCGCTCGTCCATCTCTATTCGATCGGCTACATGGCGCATGACCCGCAGTTCGAGCCGGAAAGCTACCGGCCGCGGTTCTTCGCCTACCTGTCGCTTTTCACCTTCGCCATGCTGATGCTGGTGACCGCCGACAACCTCGTTCAGATGTTCTTCGGCTGGGAGGGCGTGGGCCTCGCCTCCTACCTGCTGATCGGCTTCTACTACAAGAAACCCTCCGCCAACGCGGCCGCCATCAAGGCTTTCGTGGTCAACCGGATCGGTGACTTCGGCTTCATGCTCGGCATCGCCGGTCTTTTCTTCATGACCGACTCGATCCGGCTGGACGATGTCTTCGCCGCGGCCCCGGCACTGGCCGAGACCGATCTGCGGTTCCTCTGGAGCGACTGGAACGCGGCCAACGTGCTCGCGGTGCTGCTGTTCATCGGCGCGATGGGCAAGTCGGCGCAGCTGTTCCTGCACACCTGGCTTCCGGACGCGATGGAAGGCCCGACCCCGGTCTCGGCCCTGATCCACGCCGCGACGATGGTGACGGCGGGCGTGTTCCTCGTCTGCCGGATGTCGCCGCTGTTCGAATACGCCCCCGCGGCGCTGAACATGGTGGTCTTCATCGGCGCGGCATCGGCCTTCGTCGCGGCGACCATCGGTCTCGTGCAGACCGACATCAAGCGCGTGATCGCCTATTCGACCATGTCGCAGCTCGGCTACATGTTCGTGGCCGCGGGCGTCGGCGTCTATTCGGTCGCCATGTTCCACCTGCTGACGCACGCCTTCTTCAAGGCGATGCTCTTCCTCGGTGCGGGCTCGGTCATCCATGGGATGCACCACGAGCAGGACATGCGCAAATACGGCGGCCTCAAGGACAAGTTCCCGGTCACCTTCTGGATCATGCTGATCGGCACGCTGGCGATCACCGGTGTCGGTATCCCGCTCACCACGATCGGTTTCGCGGGCTTCCTGTCGAAAGACGCGATCATCGAGAGCGCCTATGCCGGCACCAACGGCGGCGCCGCCTTCTGGGCGCTGGTCATCGCCGCGCTGTTCACCAGCTTCTATTCTTGGCGGCTGATGTTCCTCACTTTCTGGGGCAAGCCGCGCGGCGACAAGCACACCCATGAGCATGCCCACGAGAGCCCCAACGTGATGCTGGTCCCCCTTGGCGTGCTGGCCGTCGGCGCAGTGTTCTCAGGCATGGTGTTCTACGGCTCGTTCTTCGGGTCGCATGACAGGGTGAATGCCTTCTTCGGCATTCCCGATCACCACGTCGAAGCCGAAGCCGAAGCGGGCCACGGCGACGCCGCCGCGACCGACGCGGACCACGGCGAGGCGGCGGCCCCGGCCGCCGATGACCACGCCGCCGAAACGGCCGCGGGCGACGACCATGCCGCAGCCGACATGGCCGATGCGGGGGCCCATGACGCGCCCGGCACCGCCCCCGAAGGCGCGATCTTCATGCATCCCGACAACCACACGCTCGACGATGCCCACCATGCGCCGACCTGGGTGAAGCTTTCGCCCTTCGTGGCCATGCTGATCGGTCTCGGCTTCGCCTACCTGTTCTACATCGTGAACCCTGCCTTGCCGAAAAAGCTCGCCGAGAGCCAGAAGCACCTCTACGCCTTCCTGCTCAACAAATGGTACTTCGACGAGGCCTACGACTTCCTGTTCGTCCGCTCAGCCAAGGCCTTGGGACGGTTCCTGTGGAAGTTCGGTGACGGCAAGATCATCGACGGTGCGATCAACGGGCTCGCCCTGGGGATCGTCCCCTGGTTCACCCGCCAGGCCGGCCGCCTGCAATCGGGCTACGTCTTTACCTATGCATTCGCGATGGTGCTCGGCATCGTCGTGATGGTCACGATCATGGCGCTCATCGGAGGGGCGAACTGATGGACAACCTGCTTACCATCGTCACCTTCCTGCCGCTGGTCGCCGCAGTCATCCTCGCGCTGTTTCTGCGCGGCGACGACGAGGCGGCGCGGCGCAATGCCAAGTGGCTGGCGTTTGCCGCGACGACCGCGACCTTCCTGATCTCGCTGGCGGTGCTGTTTCGCTTCGACCCGGCCGACACCGGCTTCCAGATGGTCGAGGAACAGACCTGGATCATGGGGTTCACCTACAAGATGGGGGTCGACGGGATCTCGGTGCTGTTCGTGCTGCTGACGACCGCCTTGATGCCGATCACCATCGCCTCGACCTGGAACGTGGAGACCCGGGTCAAGGAATACATGATCGCGTTCCTGATCCTCGAAACCCTGATGATCGGCGTGTTTACCGCGCTCGACCTGGTGCTCTTCTACCTGTTCTTCGAGGCGGGCCTCATTCCGATGTTCCTTATCATCGGCATCTGGGGCGGCAAGGAGCGGATCTACGCGGCGTTCAAGTTCTTCCTCTACACCTTCCTCGGCTCGGTGCTGATGCTGGTGGCGATGATCTACATGGCGTCTGAGGCGAGCACGACCGACATCGAGATACTGTTGACCCACAACTTCGCCTCCGACAGCTTCCGCCTTCTCGGGATCCAGATCGTCGGCGGGGTGCAGACGCTCTTGTTCCTCGCTTTCTTCGCCTCCTTCGCGGTGAAAATGCCGATGTGGCCGGTGCACACCTGGTTGCCCGACGCGCACGTTCAGGCACCGACGGCGGGCTCGGTGATCCTGGCCGCGGTGCTCCTGAAGATGGGCGGCTACGGTTTCCTGCGGTTCTCCCTGCCGATGTTCCCGGTCGGGGCGCATGTGCTGACCGACTTCGTGCTCTGGATCTCGGTGATCGCCATCGTCTACGCCTCGCTGGTTGCGCTGGTGCAGGAAGACATGAAGAAGCTCGTGGCCTATTCGTCGGTCGCCCACATGGGTTTCGTGACCGCCGGCATTTTCGCCGCCAACCAGCAGGGCCTCGACGGCGCGATCTTCCAGATGATTTCGCACGGCTTCATCTCCGGCGCGCTCTTCCTGTGCGTCGGCGTGATCTATGACCGGATGCACACCCGCGAGATCGACGCCTACGGCGGCCTCGTGAACCGGATGCCGGCCTATGCGCTGATCTTCATGTTCTTCACCATGGCCAATGTCGGCCTTCCCGGCACCTCCGGCTTCGTCGGCGAGTTTCTGACGCTGATGGGCATGTTCCAGGCCAACACCTGGATCGCCGCCGTGGCCGCGCTGGGGGTGATCCTGTCGGCGGGCTATGCGCTCTGGCTCTATCGCCGTGTCGCGCTCGGCGAGCTCATCAAGGAGAGCCTGAAGACGATCTCCGACATGAACAACCGCGAGAAGGCGATCTTCGCGCCGCTCGTCTTCATGACCCTGCTGCTCGGAGTCTACCCGAGCCTCGTGACCGACATCATCGGCCCGTCGGTGACGGCGCTGCTTGACCAATACCAGGCCGCCGTGCCCGCGCTTGCGGACGCGAGCCCGGCCGCCCACTGAGAGGACAAGAGATGACCTCGTTCGATCTGCAAGCCATCCTGCCGGAGCTGCTGCTCGCCGTCTACGCGATGCTGGCGCTGGTGGCGGTGGTCTACACCGGCAAGGACAAGCTCACGCCCCTCGTCACCTGGGTGACCGCAGCGGTGATGGTGGCGCTGGCCGTGCTGGTGGGTTCCCAACCCACGGTGACCGGCAGCGCCTTCGGGGGCCTCATCTCCGACGACGCCTTCGCGCGTTTCGGCCAGGTAGGCGTGTTGCTCGCCGGTGCGGCCGTGCTGGTGGCGGGGCAGGAGACCATGAAAAAGCGCGGGCTCGACCGGTTCGAATATCCACTGCTCATCGCGCTGGCCACGGTCGGCATGATGGTCATGGTCTCGGCCGGCGACCTGATGACCCTCTACATGGGCCTCGAGCTGCAGATCGCTCTCGCTCTACGTGGTCGCCGCGATGAACCGCGACTAGCGTGAAATCGACCGAAGCGGGGATGAAATACTTCCTGCTCGGGGCGCTCTCTTCGGGCCTCATGCTCTACGGCGCCTCGCTCGCCTACGGCTATTCCGGCACCACCCGGTTCGACGGCATCCTCGCGGCGGCGACCGACGGGCACCTGTCGATGGGCCTCCTGTTCGGCCTCACCTTCGTGGCCGCCGGCATGGCGTTCAAGGTCTCGGCGGTGCCGTTCCACATGTGGACGCCGGATGTCTACGAAGGCGCACCGACGCCGGTCACCGCCTTCTTCGCCACCGCGCCGAAGACTTGCGGCGATGGGCGCTTTTCGCCCGGGTGATGTTCGACGCCTTCGGCGGGGCCGTGGCCGACTGGAGCCAGATCGTCGCGCTGCTCGCGCTCTTGTCGATGTTCCTCGGCGCCGTCGCCGCGATCGGCCAGACCAACATCAAGCGGCTGATGGCCTATTCGTCGATCAGCCACATGGGCTTCGCCCTTGTCGGCCTTGCCGCCGGCAGCGAGCTTGGCGTGAAAGCGATGCTGATCTACATGGCCATCTACCTCGCCATGAACGTCGGCACCTTCGCCTTCATCATGTCGATGGAACGCGACGGCAAACCGGTCACCGACATTGCGGCGCTGAACCAGTACGGCAAGGCCGAACCGGTCAAGGCGCTGGCGATGCTCGTGCTCCTGTTCTCGCTCGCGGGCGTGCCGCCGATGCTCGGCTTCTTCGCCAAGTTCGCGGTGCTGAACGCGGCGGTGCAGGCGGGTCTCACCTGGCTCGCGGTGGCGGGCGTGATCGCCTCGGTGATTGGTGCCTTCTACTACCTCCGGATCGTCTACTTCATGTACTTCGGCGAGACCGAGGAAGCGCTCGAAACCCCGATGAGTCCGGCCGCCTGGGTGTTGCTCGTGGCCTCCGCGGCGGCCATGCTGCTCGGGCTGTTCAACCTGTTCGGTGTCGAGGGTGCGGCGGCGGCTGCGGCGGCGGCGCTTGTCAACTGAACTCCGCGCCGGGGCGGGGGGAAGGCGTTTCGAAACGCCTTGACCACGCGAATTCGAATTCGCGTCCCATGCGGTTTGAAAACCGCGTCCTCAAGCCGCTTCGAAGCGGCTTGCCGAGGCATGTGCCGATGAATTGGCCGCCTGGCTACGGCCACCTGCCGCTCGGCGAAGTCACCTCCACGCTCGACGAGGCCGCGCGCCGGTTTCCCGACCTCAGCGGCCCGACCTGGATCACCGCCACAAGGCAGACCTCTGCGCGGGGCAGACGGGGGCGCCCTTGGGAAAACCCGACAGGCAATTTCGCCGCCACCCTGGTCCTGCCCGGCGTCGCGGCCGAGACGGCGGCGCTGAGAAGCTTCACCGCAGCCCTGGCGCTTTTCGAAGCCTGCGTCGCGGTGACCGGGCGCCCCGAGGCCTTCGCGCTCAAATGGCCCAACGACGTGCTCCTGAACGGCGGCAAGCTCGCCGGTATCCTGCTCGAGAGCCTGATGGCCCGGGGCGGGATGGCGGGGCTCGCCATCGGCATCGGCGTGAACCTCGCCGAAGCGCCCGGGGCCGGCGTGATGGAACAAACAGCACTGCGCCCGGTCTCTCTGGCCGGCGAAACCGGCACCGCTGTCTCCTCCGACGATTTTCTCGCAGAGCTGGCCCCGGCCTACGCGGGCTGGGAGGCGCAACTCTCAGCCTATGGGTTCGCGCCGCTGCGCGCCGCCTGGATGGCGCGCGCGGCAAGGCTCGGCGAGACCATCACCGCGCGCCTCCCCGCCGAAGAGGTGACCGGCATCTTCCGCGAGGTGGACGCCGCGGGCTATCCGTACTGATCCACGTCCGACGGTCTGCGCCGCATCGCGGCGGGTCGACGTTTTTTTCTGAGGAGGCAGGCCGATGCTGCTCGCCATCGACACCGGCAACACCAACACTGTCTTCTCGGTCTGGGACGGCGAGAAGTTCCTGTTCTCGCTGCGTACCTCGACC
The DNA here is from genome assembly GCA_963752895.1 of uncultured Alphaproteobacteria bacterium. GTDB lineage: Bacteria > Pseudomonadota > Alphaproteobacteria > Rhodobacterales > Rhodobacteraceae > CAVWAE01. The sequence goes on along the minus strand of CAVWAE010000014.1, from coordinate 66,831 downwards.
GAATACCAGCGCACCGCCGACCAGTATTTTGTCTGGTGGGACACGCTTACCCGCCACCACGGCTTCGTCGCGCCCGAGATCACCGGCGTGATCATCTCCTCGACCGTGCCGCGGGTCGTGTTCAACTTGCGCGTTTTCACAGACCGTTTCTTCGGGTTGAGGCCGCTCGTCGTCGGCAAGCCCGATTGCCTGCTGCCGGTCGATATCCGCGTCGACCACGGCACCGCCGTCGGGCCGGACCGACTGGTCAACACCGTCGCCGGCTGGAAGCATTTCGGCGGCGATCTCATCATCGTCGATTTCGGCACCGCCACCACCTTCGACGTTGCCGACCACGACGGCGCCTATATCGGCGGCGTGATCGCACCGGGGGTGAACCTGTCGCTCGAAGCGCTGCACATGGCGGCGGCGGCGCTGCCGCATGTCGACATCACCCGGCCGCAGAAGGTGATCGGCACCAACACGGTCGCCTGCATGCAATCGGGCGTCTACTGGGGCTATATCGGCCTCGTCAAGGAAATCTGCGCCCGGATCAAGGGCGAGCATGCCCGCCCGATGCGGGTCATCGGGACGGGCGGTCTCGCACCGCTGTTCCAGCAATCCGAAGCGCTGTTCGACGTGTTCGAGGACGACCTCACCATGTCGGGTCTCGTCGAGATCTACGAACACAACAAGGCGCAGGGCAACCTCTAGGCCTTCTGCAGGCCCCCCGTGAGCAAGGACGCACGAATGACCAAGGAACGGCTGATCTATCTCCCCCTGGGCGGCGCCGGGGAGATCGGTATGAACGCCTATGTCTACGGCTGGGGGGCGCCCGGCAAGGAACGGCTGATCCTGGTCGATCTCGGCGTAACCTTCCCCGACATGGACACCACGCCCGGCGTCAACCTCATCATGCCCGACATCGGTTTTCTCAAGGAGAACGCCGATCGGCTGGAGGCGGTCTTCATCACCCATGCCCATGAAGACCACGTCGGTGCGGTCGGGCGGCTCTGGCGCGAGATCGAGGTGCCGGTCTATGCCCGCGCCTTCACCGGTCATCTCGCCCGGCTCAAGATGGAGGACGCGGGCAACGACCCGCTCGCCGTCGAGATCGTCGACCCCTGGCCGGCCCGGGTCGAGGCCGGGCCGTTCAAGGTGGCTTTCCTGCCGGTGTCGCACTCGATCCCGGAAAGCGCGGGGCTGGTCATCGACAGCCCCGGCGGCCGGATCGTGCATACCGGTGACTTCAAGCTCGACCCCGAACCCGGCGTCGGCGAAGCCTGGGACGAGAGCCTCTGGCGCGAGGCGACGGCCGGCCATGTGCGGGCGCTGGTCTGCGACTCGACCAATGTTTTCTCGCCGCACAAGGGCCGTTCCGAAGCCGGGCTCAAGGATCCGATCGCGAAACTCGTGGCGGAGCAGCCGCATATGGTCGTCGCCACAACCTTTGCCTCCAACGTCGCCCGGGTCAAAACGCTCGCGCAGGCGGGCGTGGCCGCCGGCCGCTCGGTGTGCCTCCTGGGCCGGGCGATGCGACGGATGATCGAAGCCTCGGTCAAGACCGGCGTCGTCGATGATTTCCCGCAGACGGTCACCCCGGAGGACGCCCGCGACATTCCACGCGAAAACCTGATGCTGATCGTCACCGGCAGCCAGGGGGAACGGCGCGCGGCCTCGGCGCAGCTTTCGCGCGGAAAATACCTCGGTCTCGCGATGGCCGAGGGCGACACCTTCCTGTTCTCGTCGAAGACCATCCCCGGCAACGAGCGCTCGGTGGGCCGCATTCTGAATGCGTTTTCCGAGATGGGGGTGGACGTGGTGGCCGAGGACGACCGCTACCATGTCTCGGGTCACGCCAACCGGCCGGATCTCGAGAAGATGCATGCGGTGGTCGACCCCGAGATCGTCATTCCGATGCACGGCGAGCACCGGCATCTGCGCGAACACGCGAAGCTCGCCAAAGCGGGTGGACGGGCGTCGATGGTGGTGGTGAACGGCGCTGTCTGCGACCTGACCGGGCCGAAGCCGCGCGTGGTCGAGCATGTCGAGGCCGACCGCGTCTATCTCGATGGCGACATCCTGATCGGCGCGCTCGACGGGATCGTGCGCGACCGGATCCGGCTCGCCCTGAACGGTCATGTGATCGTTCAGGTGATCGTCGAGGACGACAGCCCGCTCGGCGAGCCCTGGGTCGAGCTTGTCGGCTTGCCGGAAACGGGCAAGTCCCGCGCCCCGCTCGTCGATGTGCTCGAAGAGGATCTCGGCCAGTTCCTGATGCGGGCCGGGCGCAAGACGCTGCGCGATGATGATACGCTCGAAGAGGAATTGCGCCGCATCGCCCGCAAGACGGCGTCAGACGAGATCGGACGCAAGCCCGAAGTGACCGTGGTGGTGAGCAGGCTGGAAACCTGAGACCGGTTTCGAAGACCTGGAAGGACCGGTGTCGAGCGCCAGGCACAGCAGCGCACGCTGACCCGGCATCTGCCCGAGGCGCACGGCCGTTTCGCCGACAGCCGGCTACCAACCGCAAGCGACTGCCGGCCTTTCGGCCGGCAGTCTCGGTGCGGTGCACTCCTCCGACCACGGTCGGGAGGTCGGTGGAGGGGCCCCGAACCGCCGGGTCTCAGACCAGGACCGCAACGTGGCCGTAAAGACCGAACGAGAGCATGTTGATCTCGAGCACGCTGCTGAACCCGGGCGGGTACCCGAAATCGCTGCCCGAGAAATCTTCCAGCGTGACGGTGCTGCCGCCCATGTCGATGGTCGTGTCGAAGCCGTCGTCGGTCACCGATATGACCGCCCCTGCCGTCAGATCCAGCACGTCGTTGTCGTTGGCGACATCGAAATCGGTCACGCTCTTGTCGCCGGTGGCCCCTGCGACGAACACGAATGTATCCATATCGTCGCCGCCGGTCAGGTTGTCGTTACCATCCAGATTGATGAGGAGCGTGTCGTCGCCGGCTCCGCCATCGAGGGTGTTGGTGCCGCCTCCACCGTCCAGGAGGTCGTTGCCATCACCGCCACTCAGGGTGTCGGCGCCGGCATCACCAAACAACTGGTCGTCGCCGGTGCCGCCGTGCAGATCATCGGCGCCCCCGCCGCCGTAGAGCGCGTCGTTGTCACCGCCGCCACTCAACTCGTCGGCTCCGGCACCGCCGACCAGGGTGTCACTGCCATCGTCGCCGAACAGGTAGTCGACATCGACGCCGCCGGCGATGTAGTCGTTGCCGATACCGCCGACCAGGTAATCGCTGCCGGTCTGACCGTACAAACTGTCCGACCCGGCATTGCCGTAGACAACGTCGCCGTCCGCGCCACCGAAAATGATATCGTCGTCATCACCACCGATGAGCGTATCGACCCCGGCACCGCCGTCGATCCAGTCGGCACCGGCTTCACCGAGGATCAAGTCGCCCCCGGCATCGCCATAGAGATCGTCTGCCCCATCGCCACCGTTGATGGAATCCCCACCGTCGCCGCCATGGATCTCGTCGTCGCCCGCGCCGCCGGAAAGCCCGTCATTGCCGGTGCCACCGAGGATCGTGTCTGCCCCATCGTCGCCGCTGACGAGGTCATCGCCGGCACCGGCGTCGATCGCATCGTCGCCCGTGCCGCCTTCGATCGTGTCGCCCCCGTCGCCGCCGAAGATCACATCGTTCCCGGCCGCGCCGCTGATGTTGTCATTGCCGGTCCCACCGTCGAGCAGGTCGTCTCCGGCGCCACCATCGACCCTGTCGTCGCCATCGCCGCCGAACAGCAGGTCCATGCCGGAATTGCCGAACAGATCGTCGTTGCCGCCTTCACCGTGGAGCTCGTCATCGCCCAGGCCACCGGTCAACCGGTCCGGGTCGTCGCCCCCGTAGAGCAGGTCATTGCCGTCGCCGCCGAAGACGAAGTCGATGCCGGCTTCGCCGTAGAGTTCGTCATCCCCGTCATCGCCGAAAATGTTGTCGCCCTCACTGCCACCGTAGAGAAAATCATTGTCCGGGCCGCCCGAGATCAGATCCGCTCCGGCTTCGCCGAAGATCACGTCGCTTCCCGCGCCGCCAAGCAGAATGTCGTTGCCCAGACCGCCGAAGATATTATCTCCGGTGTCGCCGCCATCGACGAGGTCGTCACCGGGGCCGGCCCAGATCTGGTCGAAACCGGACCCGCCGGCGATGACATCCGCGCCGTCGCCCCCGTGGATCTGGTCATTGCCGGTGCCGCCGTCGACCTGGTCGGCACCGAAGCCGCCGGTGATCAGGTCATTGCCGTCGCCGCCGTTCAGGATGTCGTTGCCGAAGTCGCCGTGGATCTGGTCATCCCCGGCGCCGCCTTCGATCTCGTCATTGCCGAAACCGCCCAGCAGGACGTCGAGGCCATTGCCGCCCCAGATCCGGTCGTTACCGCCATTGCCCCAGATCTGATCGTTGCCATCCATGCCGTACAGGTCTTCCGACAGCCCGGCGCCGATGATCCAGTCGTCTCCGCCCAGTGCGAATACGACCGTGTCCCCGACGTAGGGTGGGAAATTCAAGTTGAAAAAGTCGTTAAACGGTGTGCCGACAGCCATCATACCCTCCAGTATAGACATCACCGAATGGCGATGCTTTCAATCGATCTGGAATCAGGTCACCGGCAGTCGAAAATTGTCCCACCACACGGTGACTTCCAGATTACTAACGATAGTGATTCGCGAGGGGGCAATCTGCCACCACCTGGGGGTTACCATTCGCAGGGTCACCAATTGGTGACGGGCGGGAAACAATGTTTCCGAATTCGGGGGGTTGTTTCAAGACAACAAAGTTGTTATATTCACTCATTCAGTACCTTGGGACCGGCCGGAGTTTTCGGCCACTTTCCGCGAAAAACGCGGAGTTTAGGTCTCGCCGGAGCGCCCATCGACGGCGTCGCACGGTTGTGTCGTCCGAGAATAATTTACGAGCAAATTTTGATTACGTAAGTCACTGAAAACAAAGATCGGATCTTTCCAGGAGCACAAACGCAGGAGGTCGCGATGAGTGATCCCGACGATTGGAGTGCGTTGTTCGGCGAAATGTTGGTGAAACTGGTGTCCGCGGCAGGGTGGCGCGTCGATTTTCATGACCGGGTCGCCGGGACGTCGTTGAGTCGGACCAGTGCCGCCCTTGGCCGTGAGGATCAGGTTTGCCTCGAAAGGGTGATCCGCGGATCGTGCAGGCAAATCGGCCCCGGCAACACCACCTACGCCTGGCACGAGGCGGCGAAAGCCGACGTTTCGGTTTCGAACGGACGTGTGAAGGTATTCTCTTTTCGCGCGGATGTTTCGTCCGGGCAAAAAGTGCGTGTCGCGATGCTATTGGACCGGAATGCGCTCGCGAAGTCCGCATTTGAAACGGAGATTGAGTTTCTCGAATATTGTTGCCGGATGATATCCTTTTTTGTTGGCGCCGCGGAGGCGATGAGTTACGCGGAGATTTTCAGGCAGATAGCGGCGAGTATTTCTCTGGGCGGCATCGTCGCCGACAGCAACGGAAAAGTCGTCATGAACATCGGCCACAAGGATGGCGAGGTGCCCGATTGCTTGAAGCCGGTGTTTGAAAACCCCGAGTCGGCAAAAAGAATGTTGCGGCAAGTCGTGAGCGAGGAAGTTGCTGCGCTCGGCAAGGCTGCCGACGGTCAAAGCGACCGCCCGGCCGGCGAGGGCCTGATTGCGATGGGCGGCCAGAACCGGTGCGTGCTGCACGCAATCCCGGTGCGGCAATCCGCGGTCGGTTCGGAGGGGGGGCGGGTGCTGGTCGCGGTGCTGGAGCCCTTCGCGGCCCGTTGCCCGAGCAGCCAGAGCCTGAAACGGGTCTATGCGCTCACGCCAGCGGAGGCCAGGGTCGTCGAGCGGCTCGTGAGGGGCCTGCCGATCAAGGAGATCTCCCGGGTCCTGAAGCTGTCCGACAACACCGTGCGCACCTATCTGAAGCGCAGCTTCGAGAAGGTCGGCGTGTCGAGTCAGCAGCAGCTGATCTATGCGGTGTCCGGCATGCTGACCGAGGCCCTTGCGGGTCACTCCGGGTCTGTCGAGGCAACGGCGGCGGAGTAGGAGTGGGCGCAAGGGACAAGTGCGCTCGCTCATCGGATGAGCATCGGGTCGCGGGTAGCGCGCTGTCCTCGTTCGGCCGGATGGTCTGGTCTGGCGTCGCAGTGGGCACCCGCGGACGCAACGCCCATTGACCGGCTTAGGCCGATACGTCCGTCCAGCGAAATGCCGCACGCGTCGCGGGTGCAGACCGATGCTGCCGGATCGCGTGCTGATTGTCGCAGAACCAGGGCCATTCCAGGAGCGACCCGTCCCAACGTCACGTCGGGTCAGCACCGGTCTGAATGAACGGCTGCGCCGTGCCCAGGTTCGCGTTGGCGTTCTCGACACTGATGGCGACAGGGGCAGGCCTGCGCTGCGATTGCGCGGCCGGTTGCGTGGAGGCGGGCCGAGCGCGGAAGGGGCCGAGGCGCAGGAATTCGTCGGCGACGGAACCAAAACACCGCAATGCCGGCGCGTTGCGGTGTGACCCGGTCGAAGACGGCCAGCCTGAACACGTTCACGCCGGCGAGGATCGAGCCGTTGAGGTGGTGCGTGTCGCAACCTGTCCCCAGCAGCGCGTCTGGTGACACCGGCGCGCGCCCGGCGATCAAGCCGTCCTTGCGGAGCTTGCGGGGTGTTGCGCGCCCCGGTGGTGTTGGAACAGGTGAGCACACATCCGGCGACGCGGTGGCCGTAACGGCCTTGGATCGACCGTACCGTCGCCAACCCGCCCCGGTTCTCGACCCAGTCGCGGGGCAGGGCGGCACCGCCTGGCCCGCGTCTCCGCCATGGTCCGGCAGCAGTGCTGCAACGGTGCGCCGACACGAAATGTCCTGGATCCCGGATATTTTGCGCCGTCGGTCCCGGTGCGAAACCCCGGCGAGCTCAAGGGGATGATCGAACTGATCCGGCAGCATGGGTGAGTCTTGATCCGCCACGTCTACCTGCGTGCGCGGTGGCGTGGCCGGTGGAGTACATGCGCCTGCGCGGGCTGCGGCGCTCGACGGGTGGACGGTGTCCGGCGTGACGGCGCCGCGTCAGAGTTGCGTGGGGTCTTTCTCGGGCACCGATCGTTCGAACCGGGTGGTTTGCGCCAGGGTCCGGGCGCGTGCGGCCCGCCCCGGTTTAACCCTGTGCCGCCTCGGGTGTTCCGCCGTCGGCCGCGATGATGCGTTCGACGATCGGACGCGCCATCAGGTTGTCTTTGAAAGAGGCGCCGAATTTGCCGTCAAAAAGGCCCCAGTGCAGGGTGATCGACAGCGGCGGCGTGTCGCCGAAGCGCACCGCGTCGATTCCTTCGCGGATCTCGTCGAACGTCACCGCATCTACACGCGCTTGCAGCCCTGCGACGGATATGTCGGTGAGTACGGCCGGGAAGCTTTCGTCGTCGACCAGCACCGCGAAATCTTGCGGGCCGGGCGTGCGCTCGACGCTGCGGCGGTCACCTGTTGTCTCGCTCATCCCATGGGTCCTTCCGGGCTCTGAAATTACAAAGCCATATTCGCCGCCAGAGGTGAAGAAACCTCTAAACTGACCCGGTTAGGACAAAAGCCAGGAAGTTTTCCGGCGAGCGGGCGCCGATCAGTTGCGGCGCTCGTCGAAACTCTGGGCGATGAACTGGGGCATGTGATCGCCCATGCCGACGACGTTGTCGCCGCGTCCCTTGCGCCCGGACCCGCGTGAGCGCGAGGCAGGTTGGACGGGCGCCTCGACGGATTCCGCAACCGGCGCCTCGGGCGTGGCCTTGCTACGGCTGCGCGGCGCTTTGCGCGCGGCTTTTGGCGGAGCCTTCGGCGTTTCGTCCGCCACAGGCGTCGAGGCTGGAGCCTCGTCCGCGACCTTCGCTTTTCCCGCTGTCAGCGGGTTGTCGACACGGGGGATTTCCTTCTCGATGAGCCGTTCGACCGCGTCGAGGTTCTTCTCGTCGCGCGGTTCGCAGATCATGAAGGCCTTGCCCCAGCGCCCGGCACGGCCGGTGCGGCCGATCCGGTGGATGTAATCCTCGGCATGGCCGGGCACGTCGAAATTGAAGATGTGGCTCACGTTCGGAATGTCGAGCCCGCGCGCCGCCACATCCGAGGCGCAGAGAAACCGGATATTCGCCGTCGCGGAATCCCTGCAGCACTTCCATGCGTCGCGACTGGTCGAGATCGCCGTGGATCGGCTCGGCGTCGTAGCCGTGTTTCTTGAGCGATTTCGCGACAATGTCGACGTCGGTCTTGCGGTTGCAGAAGATGATCGCGTTGGTGCAGGCCTCGCCCTCGGCGTCGATGATGGCGCGCAGAACATTGCGCTTTTCAGTCGCCGCGCGGTCGCGCCGCGACGGTTTGAACTTGACCACGGCCTGTTCGATCGTCGCCGAGGCTGTGGCCTGGCGCGCCACCTCGATGCGGGCGGGGCTGTGCAGGAAGGTGTTGGTGATGCGCTCGATCTCGGGCGCCATGGTGGCCGAGAAGAACAGCGTCTGCCGGGTGAAGGGCATCAGCCCGAAGATCCGCTCGATATCGGGGATGAAGCCCATGTCGAGCATCCGGTCGGCCTCGTCGACGACCATGATCTGCACGCCGGTGAGCAGAAGCTTGCCGCGCTCGAAATGGTCGAGCAGGCGGCCCGGCGTGGCGATCAGCACGTCGACGCCGCGGTCGATCAGCGCATCCTGTTCCTTGAAGCTGACACGCCGCCGATGAGCAGCGCCATGGTCAGCTTCACGTGCTTGCCGTAGGTGTCGAAGTTCTCGGCGACCTGCGCGGCGAGTTCGCGGGTCGGGCAGAGGATCAGCGAGCGCGGCATCCGGGCGCGGGCGCGGCCGCGCGCGAGCATGCAGATCATCGGCAGCGTGAAGGAGGCGGTCTTGCCGGTGCCGGTCTGGGCGATGCCGAGCACGTCCTTGCCTTCGAGCGCCGGCGGGATTGCGCCTTCTTGGATCGGTGTCGGCTGGGTATAGCCGGCCTCTTCGACGGCTTTCAGGACTTTCGCGCTCAGGTTCAGATCGGTGAATTTGGTCAAGGCGGGCCTTTCGTTGCGGTTGCGGCGAATCTGGCCGCAGGAGTCGCGCGGCCCGTCCGGCCGGATTGCCGGTACGTCTCGATGCATCGGGCTTTACCGGGCGCACGCGGACAGGTCAAGTGAGGCTGGCGGGCGGGCGGTCTTTCGCACGGCGGGCTGGGGCGCCGGTCGGGGTCCGCCGCGCCGAGCGCCGGTGCGGCCAGAACCGCGATCCATGCGCGGCGTGCTGCCTGCGGGGTGGCGCTGTTCCCTCTGCCGATTCTCGCCGTTATCCATGATAAACCTGAGGTATAGATGCCGCGGATAAACCCTGATCCCATGGACGGAGGGGTATTTGTGTGGCCGCGTGTTTCGTGACACGTGGATTTCATTGAGGATATGGGCGCATGGCTTTGGTGACGGGAACGGCGGAGGCGGATCGGTTGGTCGGCACCGGGGGTGACGACACCCTCACGTCGAGTGGCACGTCGGACGTCACCGAATGGGACGTGATGATCGGGCGGAACGGCGCCGACACCTATGATCTTTACAATATCACCGGCGGGACGATCAAAAACTTCATCATCGACGACCGGGGCTCCGACGGCGCTCTCGACCGGATCGTTAACGCGGGCGCGCTCTACCAGTCGGCAAGTCTCGGGTATTCGGCCTGGGCGTCGGCGACCCGCGAAGGCGCCAATCTCGTGCTGCATCTGCCGTCGAAACCCTACCGGTTCCGCGATCCGGCCAAGCCGGAGTACAATATCCGGATCGTCGACCATTACGCTGACGCGGCGGTGGAAAGCATCACCGCCGGGGGCGTGGCCTACCAACTCGCAACCGGCGATATCGGCAGCGCCGTCGCGGACATCATGGCTGGCGCCGACATCGGCGATACCGTCAAGGCGAAGGCGGGCAACGATGTCGTGTTCGGCAACGGCGGAAACGACCTGCTGAAGCTCGGTACCGGCGATGACACCGCCTTTGGCGGAGACGGCAAGGACAAGATCGTTGCGGGCAGCGGCAACGACCGGGTTTACGGCGGCGCGCAGAATGACGTGATTAAGGGAAATGAGGGCAACGACTGGATCCACGGCGAGGCCGGTTACGACCGGATCCGGGCCGGCGATGGCGCCGACTACGTGACCGGCGATGCCGGCAGCGACCGGATCTGGGGCGACGCCGGCGCGGATACGCTGAACGGCGGGCTGGGCGACGACCGGCTGGTGGGCGGCAAGGCGGGTGATCTCTACCAGTTCGACCGCGGCGCGCCGGGGGAGGGCTGGGGGCACGACACAATCCGCGATGTCGGCAACAAGGCCAGTTATCTCAACGAGGACACGATCGAGCTTCGCGGGTTCTACGGCGCGTCGTCGGGCACGCGGGGCGAGGCTTATGACGGGGTGAGCTTTGCCCGCGACGGGCTCGACATGGTGATCGCCGCCGACGGGGTGGCATCGTCGATCACGGTCGTCGACATGTTTCACGACAACCACAACCGTTTTTTCATCGAAAACCTGGAGTTCAACGGGGCCTACTGGGAACCGCTCAGCTTCAAGTTCCGCGACGGCGGATACCAAAGCATCTCCGACGACCGCGACAACGGCGACCCGTTGCGGCCGTCGATCTACAACGAGGTGCTGTTCGGAACCGATGCCGCGGATGCGATCTTCGGCGGCGTCGGGACTAATTTCGTCTGGACCGGCGCCGGTGAAGACGTGCTGATCTACAAGCGCGGCGACGCGGGCGCGCATGGTGACTACGTTCGCGCCGTCAGCCACGACATCGTCGAGGATTTCGACATCGGCGCGGACGTGCTCGATTTCCGCGAAGTCGCAACGACTTTTGGCGCGCTCACCCTCGGGGAGGACGCCGACGGCGATGCGACCATCCAATGGTCCTCCGGGACCATCGAGGAGGCCAACATCCTGATCGAGCTGCGCGGCGTCGCGCTCGCGGATGTGACGGAAGATCTGTTCCTGTTCTGAGGCCGGTTTCTGAAGCCGGTCAGCCGAGCCCGTCGGGCGGCGGCAGCGGAGCGCCATCGTCGAGGCCCGGCACATTCCGCCGCGCCGCCTTGACCCGGGCCCAGAGCAGGCTGCCTTGGTTGCCCTGCGGCCAGACCCCGGTCAGGGCGTAGGCGAAGCGCGGCGCACGGGCGGCCAGCGCTTCGATCTCGTCGATAAGGGCGGGCCCGTGCTGCGCGATCAGGTCTTCGAGCGGACCTGCGGCGATAAAGGCGACGTCCTCGGGGGTTTCCGCCCCGGCAAGGCACGTCAGGACGGTGGCAAGACCGAGGCCGGGCGCGTCAGCGGCGAGATCGGAGACCAACGCATAGGTCCAGAACTCGGGGTGGTCGTCGACGGTCTCGCGGGCAGCCGTGTCGCGCAGGTATCCGAGAAACCGTTCGGCCAGCCGCGCCACCGGCAGGTCGCCCGGGGGCAGGGTGGCCTCGTCTACCCCGAGGGCGTCGGCCACGAGGGCGCGGGGGATCTCAGCCGCAGACAATGAAGCCATCCGGCCTGCGGAAATCGAGCCACAACGAGAGCGCGGTGCAGATCGTTCGGCCGTCCTTTTGGACGGGGTCTCCATAGAGCGTGCCATTGGTGCCCGCGTCGCCGGAGACCTGCGCGACCGCAAGGCCACGCGACAGCGCCACGCCCGTGCCGAGCCCAGGCGCGAAGCCCCTCGCGTCGCGGATCATTCCCCGTGCATCTCCTTCGTCGCGCTCAGCGTCAGCTCCGGGTAGTCCCGCTCCGCCCGGTCGATGTCCCACTTCAACCGGGTCAGATACACCGGGTCGCCGTCGTGGTCGTGGGCCATGTGCTGCTGATTTGCGGACATGAATTTGTCGAGCGCGTCCTTGGGCCCCGAGATCCAGCGCGCCGAGGTGAATTGCGAGGCCTCGAACCGCACCGGCAGCTCGTATTCGAGCTCGATGCGGTCGCCAGCACCTCGAACTGCAGCGCGCCGACGACGCCGACGATCCAGTCGGCGCCGATGTCGGGCTTGAACACCTGCGCCGCGCCTTCCTCGGCGAGCTGCATGAGCGCCTTCCCGAGGTGCTTGGCCTGCATCGGGTCGCCGGGGCGCACGCGCTGCAGCAGCTCCGGCGCGAAGCTCGGGATGCCGGTGAACGCGGATTCCTCGCCCTCGGTCAGCGTGTCGCCGATGCTGCAGCTGTGCCGTGGTTGGGGATGCCGATGATGTCGCCGGCCCAGGCCTCCTCGGCGAGCTCGCGGTCGCGGGCCAGGAACAGCACCGGGTTGGTGATCGCCATCGGCTTGCCGATGCGCACGTGGGTCAGCTTCATGCCGCGCTCGAAGTGGCCGGAGCCAGCGCACGAAGGCGATGCGGTCGCGGTGCTTGGGATCCATGTTGGCCTGGATCTTGAAGACGAAGCCGGTGACCTTCTCCTCCGTCGGGCGCGACCTGGCGCGGCTCGGCGGCGCTGCGGCTGCGGCGCGGCGGCGCGAGCTCGGCGAGCCCGTCGAGCAGCTCCTGGACGCCGAAGTTGTTGAGCGCCGAGCCGAAGAAGATCGGCGTCATGTTGCCCTGCGCGATAGGCTCTCGGCGTCGAACGCCGGGCACAGCCCGCGCGCCATCTCGACCTCCTCGCGCAGCTGCTCGAGCAGGTCGCGCGGGCAGGTGCTCGTCGAGCTTCGGATCGTCCAGGCCGCTCGATCTCGATGCTCTCGGCCACGCCGGTCGCGGTCGGCCCGGTCCATCAGGATCCAGCCGGTCGTGCGACAGGTCGTAGCAGCCGAGGAAGTCGCGCCCCATGCCGATCGGCCAGCTGACCGGCGCGACGTCGAGCTGCCAGCGTCTCGCTCGATCTCGTCGAGCAGCTCGAACGGGTCGCGCGCCTCGCGGTCCAGCTTGTTGACGAAGGTGATGATCGGCATGATCGCGCAGCCGGCAGACCTCGAACAGCTTGCGCGTCTGGCTCTCGATGCCCTTGGCGGCGTCGATCACCATGACCGCCGCAGTCGACCGCGGTCAGCGTGCGGTAGGTGTCCTCGGAGAAGTCCTGGTGGCCCGGCGTGTCGAGCAGGTTGAAGCGTGCAGTCGTCGTAGTCGAAGGTCATCACCGACGCGGTCACCGAGATGCCGCGCTCCTGCTCGACCTTCATCCAGTCCGACCGCGTGCGCCGCGCCTCGCCGCGCGCCTTGACCGCGCCGGCGAGCTGGATCGCGCCGCCGAACAGCAGCAGCTTCTCGGTCAGCGTGGTCTTGCCGGCGTCGGGGTGCGAGATGATCGCGAAGGTCCGCCGCCGGGCGATCTCCGGCGGCAATTCGGGGCGGTTCTGGGCGGCGTTCTGCATGGCGGCGATATAGCGACGCCCCCGGGGCACGGCAATGGGCTTGCGAGCCTCCCGCCACAACACGGCGCCCCCGCACAAGGAAGCGCACGCGCGTTCAACAGCGCGGGCACCGGAAAAAGGGGGAGGCTTGCGCCTCTCCCCCCGGCTTCGTTCACGCGGTCTTTCGCTCACCGGAAAGATCGCGATGGTCTCGCAATTCCGCGATCACTCGTGAAAGGGCGCCGAACACGCCGCGCGACGCTCAATCCTCCGTGCGGGTGCATTCATGCAGGCGATCGTCGGGCTGCTTGACGCAGGCCGCGTTCACCGGCGAGATCGCGCTGGCTTCCATCCTGTCACCCACATGGTGCCAAGTGATCGAGACTTCGTCGCCCGGTTTGAAGCAATGCAGCCGGTCGGCGTACTCTTCATCGTCGAAGACGTAGGTCGTCCCGTCTGTCAGCGTGACGGTGTCGCACACCGCATCGACAGTGGCGACCGTGCCAACACCTGTTTGGGCAAGCACTGCGCTCACCGGCGAAATCGCGATGGCCTCCATCTTGTCGCCCACATGGCGCCAGGTGACCGAAACCTCGTCGCCCGGCTTGAAGCAGGTCAGCCGGTCAGCGTAGGCCTCATCGTCGAAGGCGAAGGTGGTCCCATCCGTCAGCGTGACGGTGTCGCACACCGCGCTGACCCCTGCGACCGTACCAACCGCGGTTTCGGCAAGAACGGCGGTGCCGATCCCAATGCCGAATGCTGCGATGAGTGTGATAGGAACGAGCTTATAAAGCATCTCAATTCCTCCTTGGTGGCCCCCCTCGGATAACCCGACTGGGTGGCCCCCGGGGGGGCGTTTCGCTCCCACCGTCGGTGGATGCCTTTCTGTTTGTCTTGGTTCCATCGGCGCTGGTTAACGTGATACGCATTGGGGCGCGAATTCCGTCGGTCAAGTCGTTCACAAATGAGTGAATAAGCACTCATTAGATGGATATCGGGCGCCCGGATCCCACCCAGGCACGCCCCTGGAACAAGTGCGCCGCTGGCGGCGCAGCTTCTGGGCGGTCACGACCTGCGCCGGCCGGTCGGCGGGTTGTGGCGAAAGCGCCAAGCAGGCTCGGGTCAAACCCGCCGGCTGGCGAGGCGCCCGAAGCGCCGGCCTATCGGCAAGTCGTGGCGAAACGAAAGAGGGAGGCGCGGGGCCTCCCTCTTTGTCTTCCGGGCGCGCGGCCCCTGGTGGGCACTGCGCAGGTGCTTGGCGTTCAGTCCAGATGGTCGATCCCGTGGTCGGGGTATTCCGACGCCTGGTCGCCCACGTAGGTCGCGTTCACCGGCGAGATCGAGCTGGCTTCCATCGCTGTGCCGACATGGTGCCAGGAGATTGCAACCTGGTCACCCGGTTTGAACGAGCTCAGCCGGTCGGCGTAGTCGGCGTCATCGAAGGAGAAGGTGCTGCCGTCGGTCAGCGTGACGGTGTCGCCGACCGTGTTCACGCTGGCGATGGTGCCGGTATCGTTAAGGGCGGAGGCGGCGGAGCCGAAGCCAAGGACGACGACGACGGCGAGGGGGACGATTTTCTTGAACATGGGGTTTCTCCGGTGTGGCCCGTTGAGGGCGATATGAATGTGTGTCGGGTCAGTTCATCCGCGGGGTCGCGCCGGGCCCGCAGGTCTGGCGCTTACCGCGGGCGCTAGGCGGTCAGTCCAGGTGGTCGATCGCGTGATCCGGGTAGTCTCCCGCCAGATCGCCCGTGTAGGTCACGGTCACCGGCGAGATCGCGCTGGCTTCCAGCTTGGTGCCGACATGGTGGTAAGTGATCGACACGCCGTCGCCGGCTTTGAACGAGCCCAGACGGTCGGCGTAATCTTCGTCGGCGACGACGAAGGTGCTGCCGTCGGTCAGGGTGACGATGTCGCTCACCGGGTTCACGCTGGCGATGGTGCCGCTGTCGGTGAGCGCCGAGGCGGCTGACCCGAGGCCGAGCGCGGCGACGAGGGCGAGGGGGACGATTTTGTTGAGCATTACGTTTCTCCGGTGTGGGCCCCCTTGTTCGGGGGGGTATTTCGTTGCCCGCGGCGGTGAGGGTTTTTTCGGTCCCTTCCAGCGCCGTGGATATGGAAAAAACGCAGAGCGGCGCGGTTTCCGCCGGCGCCGTCGGTCAACTGTTTTTGAACCCGCGCCCAACCTTTTGAACGACGGAACCCGCCCCGCAGTCCGTTTGCGCGCGGGTCGCGGTGCGCGGAATGCGAGGTAACTCTGGCCAGGCTGGGACAAGGATATCGACGGGCCGGGCGCTTTGCCGCGCGGAGGCAGTTCGCGGGTCGGCGTGGCCCTGACTCGGTGTCGTGCCCGCAGGGCCAAGGCGGCGGGAGGGAAGGCCAGCCATGGGAATGCCGGCTACAGGTCCCGCGGGCGGCGGGCGAACTCGGACGGGGGGTTAAGTCGTTGGGGTTGCTGCCGGTAGCGCTAACTGAAAACTCGCGCGGGCGAAGTGGGCGCGCTCAGATGAATAGCGCGAGGGCCGCTATCGCGGCGCTAAGGAGGGCGGCGTAGAAACTCAGGTTCACGACCACTTCTTCTGGGCGGAATTCTTCAGCTTTTTCCAGACTTCGGCTGCGAGAGCGCCGAAATCCCTGAGGTTCGCCCGCCGGAGCGGGATTCGGCCGGAGTGGGTGCGCTTACCGGATTTCACAAACTCAACGCGAAACTTCGCCTCTTCGATATCCGGCGTGAACGTCTCCCGCTTCCGCCGGGCGGTCCAGCTGTCCACCCCTTTCAGGAGTCAATTGATTTGCTTTCGGTTCGCCATTGCTTCCGCCCCTGCGACGGACAACCCGAGGCGGAATCCGCGCGGCGGGAAAGGCGTTTCGAAACGCCTTGCGAACGCCCTTCGAAGGGCGTTGGCACCGGTCCAAAGCGCCGTCAATCGCCCCAGAGAATTCGACCGCGTCCTCGTTGAGAGCCGTGTCGGTCTCGCGCATCTCATCAGCGCGCGGGCGGGGCTGTGGGACCGCACCGGTGACCTACTGGGCACCCGCGTCGGGCAGCGCGTTACGGGCGCGGGTATCGACGAACAGGCTCTTGGCGGCGATGATATCCGCGCAGTTGATCTCATGTTTGCCGAACAGGAGTTGGGCGTCATCGACGAAGCCGCCGGTCTCGCGGGCGACCGTGGTGCCGCTCGCAAGGGGTTCGGCGCGCACCAGCTTCTCCTTGTGCCCCGCCCCCAGCGCGTTGACGCGTTGGTCGTCGAACAGCCGGTGGCCCGGGCTGACCCCGAGCTCGCCGGTGTTGCGGAGCGCGCCGGCCCGAGTTGTCACCGGCACAAAGGACCCGTCTGCACCGGGTCGTGCCCGATCCAGCGCAGCGCCTGCGGCCAGGACTCCCGTGTCAGCACACGGTCGCCTGGGCGAAGCTCTCCACGGGGCCTCGTGCACCGCCGGCGAGCGTGATCCGCGTGCCGTGAATGTGGGCGACGCCCGCAGCCCCGGCCAACCGCGCCCGGGCGCCCGTGCGGTCGATGGTGACCAGCGAATATCCCTGTTTGCGCACAAGCGGCGCGAGCGGATGTAGGTAGACCTCGGCAATGGTGCCGTCGGTCTCGACCTCGACGAAGACCAGCGCCTCGCGCGTGCCGCCCGTCGGCCCCATGAAGATGAGCAGGCTGTCGAGAAAGACCGGCGCGCCGGGCTGGCCGGCGCCGGTATCGCGGCTGACCAGAAAGGGCCCGGTGCCGGTGCGACTGTCGGTGACAAGTCCGAGCCGGACGGGCGCGGCCGGTTCGGCAAGCGCGTAGACGTCTTCATAGGCGAGATCGGAGGCGTCGGTCAGCGGATCGCCCTCATTGACGCCGTCGATGACGCGAAAATCCGCGGCTCGGAAGACCTGGAGGTGGCAGGTGGGCACGGATGGGCGCTGGTGAGCGCGTTGGAGATGCATGGACATATTCGCCGCTCTTGCCTTGCAGTCCCACCAGGCGTGGGACGCTTTGTTCAAACTAGCCACGAGGGGTCAATAAATCGTTGACCATGAAGGAAAAATGGCATCCGGACACGGCATGCATCGTCACCGATCCGGAAACCGGGCGCCCGGGTGCTACTCGATTGTGTCACAACCGTGGACGGTGTCTGGCCTTGGGCGAATCACGCGGGCTCTGATAGAGCGGCGACGCGGCCGAACCACGGCGTTGGGCGCCGGAGCCGGGCCGAAAGGTGGGCCGGAGACAACGGGACAAGCGCTTGTGCCGCCAGCGCGCCGCCGGACCCGGCGCATTCGGGCGAATGGAGAAGGACAGCAACATGGATTTCGGGATCAGGGGGAAACGCGCGCTGGTCTGCGCCTCGTCGAAAGGGCTCGGGCGCGGTGTGGCCGAGGCGCTGGCGGGCGAGGGTGTCGACCTCGTTTTGAATGCCCGCGGGGCCGAAGCGCTCGAGGCGACGGCGGCGGAGATCCGGTCGGCCCACGCGGTCGAGGTGACGGCCGTCGCCGCGGACATCACCACCGAGGAGGGCCGGGCCCGGGTGCTCGAGGCCGCGGGCCCGCTCGACATCCTGGTCACCAACGCCGGCGGCCCGCCGCCGGGCGTCTGGACCGACTGGACCCGCGACGACTTCATCGCCGCCATCGACGCCAACATGCTGTCCGCGATCGCGCTGATGCAGGCGATCGTGCCGGGAATGATGGACCGGGGCTGGGGCCGCGTGGTCAACATCACCTCGCGTTCGGTCAAGGCGCCGATCCCGGCGCTGGGTCTGTCCAACACCGCGCGCGCCGGTCTCACCGGCTTCGTCGCCGGCATGTCGCGGCAGGTGGCGGGGTCGGGGGTGACCGTCAACAACGTGCTGCCGGGGTCGCACGACACCGACCGGATCCGAAACCTCGACCGGCGCGGCGCCGAGACCGCGGGGATCAGCCCTGAACAGCAGAAAACGGCGCGGCTCGCGCGCAATCCGCTGGGCCGCGACGGCACCACGGAAGAATTCGGCGCCGTCTGCGCTTTCCTGTGTTCGCGGCAGGCGGCCAATATCGTCGGTCAGAACGTGCTCGCCGACGGCGGCGAGACCAACGCCACGATCTGAGACCGGCAGGCCGAAACCGGCCGCGTGTGGCTGCCTACGAATCCGCGAGCAGCAGATCTGTCGGCGGGTTGCGCAACAGTTCCGCGGCGAAGCTGCCGAGCGTATGCGCCGCGAGGCGGCCGCGGGTATGGGCGCCGAGCGCGATCAGGTCCGGTTTGAACGCCTGGATGCGGTGGTCCATCACCTGGCCGAGGCTGCCGGTGATCGGGGCCACGTCGCACAGCGCGTCCGGCAGGCCCTGGGTGGCGCACCAGTCGGTGCGAACCTCTTCGGCTTCGGCCGTCAATTCGCGGTCCATCGGCCCGCCCGGCCGTTCGTGGGTGAGCCCGGCGAAGGGCAGGTGGACGGCGTGGAAGGCGGAGATCTCGGCCTCCGGCAGGAGCGTGCGCGCGGTGCTGAGCGCCTTGGCGCAGGCGTGCGAAAAGCTCACCGGCACAAGCACCCGCGCATAGTCCCGCTTGGCCGGGTTGCGGACCACGAGCGCCGGGGGAGCGACCAGCCGGACCATCCGTTCGACCGTGGTCTCGCGCAAGATGTCGAGAAACGCCCGCGGCCGGTGGGTGCCGAACACGACGAGATCGGCGCCGCGGGCGTGGGCCGCGTCGACGATCGCCAGGATCGGGTCGCCGATGACCGCCTCGGTCGTCGCCGCCGCGCCGCCGTCCAGAGACAGCACCTGATCGGCCAGCCGCTCTGCCGCCGCTGCGCGAATCTGTGCCGCGATGTCCGCGGGCAGATCTTCGTCGACCACGTGCAGGACATGGCACGCGGCCCCGTGCGTCTTCGCCAGGCGCAGGCCGCGCTGCACGGCGCGGTCGGATCTTTCGGAAAGGTCGGATGCAACGAGAAACAGCTTCATTTCTTTCTCCGTGACTATGCCTGTGATTTGGGGATCGCCGAGCCGCCCGGCAAGGTCGGCGAAGGCGTCGCGGGCTTGCGGGAGCGGGTAGGGGCTGTTATCTGCCGCAGAAATCGAAATCCGATCAGTTTGATCGGGTATGGGGCCCCATCCATGCAACCTCGGCTGGACGTACGCAACATCACCCGCGCCTTCGGCGGCCGACAGGTGGTGAGCGACGTGTCGCTGACGGTGCACCCGGGACAGGTCACCTGCCTGCTCGGACCCTCGGGCTGCGGCAAGTCGACCACGCTCAGGATCATCGCCGGTGTCGAACGGCCCGATGCCGGCGAAATCCGCATCGACGGCCGGGTGATCGCGGGCTCCGGCGCCTGGGTGCCGCCAGAGGGGCGCGGCACCGGGCTGATGTTCCAGGATTTCGCCCTGTTCCCGCATCTCAGCGTTTTCGACAACGTGGCCTTCGGGCTCACCGGCACCCGGACCGAAAAGCGGCTCAGGGTGCGCGAACTGCTCGAGAAGGTCGGTCTGGTCCGCTACGAGGCGAGCTTTCCGCACGAACTGTCGGGCGGCGAGCAGCAACGCGTGGCCCTGGCGCGCGCGCTCGCGCCCCGGCCCCGGATCATGCTGATGGACGAGCCGTTTTCAGGCCTCGACAACCGCCTGCGCGACGGCATCCGCGACGAGACCCTGTCGATCCTGAAAGACGAGGGCACCGCGGTTCTGATGGTGACCCACGAGCCCGAGGAAGCGATGCGCATGGCCGACGAGATCGCGTTGATGCGGCGCGGCCGGATTGTCCAGCACGGCGCGCCCTACAACGTCTACAACGCGCCCATCGACCGCGAGGCGGCGGCATTTTTCTCGGATATCAACGTGATCCGGGGAAAAGTGCAGGGGCTGCTCACCGAAACCCCCTTCGGCAAATTCATGGCGCCGGGGCAGCCAGACGGCGCCGAGGTCGAGATCGTGATCCGGCCGCAGCATATCCGGATCGACTTCGACCGGGGCGGGCAGGGGCCGTCGCCAACCCCGGAACACGGGGTCTGGGCGCGCGGTGTGGTCGAGCGCGCGCGGTTCATCGGCAAGGAGAGCCTGGTGGAGTTCCGGATGGAATTCGGCCGCTCGCACCTGTCGGCGACGGTGCCGGGGGTGTTTCTGCCGAAACCGGGTACCCCGCTCTGGATCGCGATCCGGCGCGACCGCTGTTTCGTTTTCCCGTTCGTCCCGCAGAAGGACTGGCGCCGGCGCGAGGATTGAGGGCTTCCTTCGTCGGGCCCCGGGGGACGCGGTTTGGAAACCGCGTGCAAAGCCGCTTCGAAGCGGCTTGCCCGCGCCCGGCCTCACCCCCGGGTGCCCGGCATTTTCTGTCGCGCCGGACCGCCGGTTTGGCATTTTCTTGCATGATCCGCGCTTTCGGGCTTTGATCTTCTTGCCCGAGTGAATAGATAGCGTCGGGAAGTTTCGGACAAATCATCCGCGAAAGGAAAGCGAATGTCTCTTGGGCCTTGGCAAGTTCTTCTCATCGCCATTGTCGTGCTCGTCCTGTTCGGACGGGGCAAGATCGCCTCGCTGATGGGCGAAGTCGGCAAGGGGATCACCTCGTTCAAGCGGGGTGTCGAGGAAGGCAAACAGGAAATCGAGGAGCAGGCCGCCGACGCGGCCAAGGATGTCACCCCGGAAGAGGACAAGGACAAGGCCTGAGCGGCCCGATCCTGTCCTGATCCTCCCGTCCGGATCCACCTTTTTGGGGGCCGTCCATGTTCGATATCGGGTTCACCGAGCTTATGGTCATCGGCGTTGTCGCGCTGATCGTCGTGGGACCGAAAGACCTGCCGACGCTGTTCCGCACGCTTGGCCGGTTCACCGCGCGGATGCGCGCCTTGGGACGGGAGTTCACCTCGGCGATGAGCGCAGCCGCGGACGAGAGCGGCATGAAAGACGTGGCCAAGGACCTCAAGGGGATGACCAATCCCAAGTCCTACGGGCTCGACAAGTTGAGCGAGGCGGCGGACAAGTTCGACAACTGGTCGCCGACCGCGCCCAAGACCCCGCCGAAAAAACCCAGCCCCGACGATCCCGACCGGGCCGCCGACGTCGAGAAGATCCGCGCCGCGGCAGAGGCGAAGGGCCGCGAGACGCTGGCGCGTGACCAGGCGGCGGCCACGGCCAAAGCACCGAAACCGTCCGCGACTGGGCCGGATGCGCCGAAACCCGCCGCGCAGAAACCGGCCGCGAAGAAACCCGCCGCGAAGAAACCCGCCGCGAAGAAACCGGCCGCCAAGAAACCCGCCGCGAAGAAACCCGCCGCGAAGAAGCCGGCCGCCAGGAAAACCACCACGCCGAAAGACCCGGCCGAGACGAAGACCGACGATACATGAGCCGGACCGAAGACGAGATCGAGGATTCCTCCGCCCCGCTGATCGAACACCTCGCGGAACTGCGCACCCGTCTGATCCGGGCGGTGATCTATTTCGTCGGCGGCTTCGTCATCGCCTTCGCCTTCTCCGGCACGCTCCTCGACTGGCTGCTGGTGCCGATCGAATCGAGCATGCGCTCCCTGGGCAATCCCAACCCGGTGATGCAGTACACCGCGCCGCAGGAATACTTTTTCACGCTGATCCGCATCGCCATGGTGGGCGGGCTGTTCCTCTCCTTCCCCTTCGTCGCCAACCAGCTCTGGCGGTTCGTGGCGCCGGGGCTCTACAAGTCCGAAAAAATGGCGTTCCTGCCGTTCCTGATCGCCTCGCCGGTGATGTTCACCCTTGGCGGGGTCTTCGCGCACCTGGTGGTCACCCCGCTGGCGATGCAGTTCTTTCTCGGGTTCGCCGACGCCTCGTCGCTGGTGACGGCCTTCTTCGACGAAGTGCCCGCAAATGCGGGCGAAGTGCTCGACGGCACCGTCGTGCCCGCGACGAAGGACGGGATCGAGATCGTCTTCCAGGGCAAGGTCAACGAGTCGCTCGACATCACGCTGAAGCTGATCGTCGCCTTCGGGCTGTCGTTCCAACTGCCCGTGCTGCTCACGCTGATGGGCCGCGCCGGCATGGCGACCGCCGCCGGCCTCGCGGGCGTGCGCAAATACGCCGTGGTCGGCATCCTCACGCTTGCCGCGGTGGTCACACCGCCCGACATCATCACCCAGGTGATCCTGTTCGTCGTCGTCTACGGGCTTTACGAGATCTCGATCTTCCTCGTGGGCCGTTTCGAAAAACAGCGCGAAGCACGGCTGAGGGCCGAGGGGCTGTGGTTCGAGGATGACGAGGACGAGGACACGCCCGCGCCGGACGCCGCCGAAGAAGAGCCGCTCGAAGACGATCCGATCTTCGATGAATTCGACGACGAGGAAGAGGCCGACGACCTCGCCCATCACGACGAGGGCGGGTCTTGGGAAATCGCCGAAGACGCGGACGACACAGGGACCGACGGGAAACCTGGCGGCGACGACGCCGACGACGACCCGGGCGCGGTCAACAAGGACTGATGACCGAGGACGCGCTCACCCGGATCGCCGAAGCGCTGGAGCGCATGGCGCCCGCACCGCGCGCCGCGCCCGATTTCGGCGCGGCCGAGGCCTTCGTCTGGCATGTCGAGCCCGACCGTCTCGCCCCGGTCGCCCGGGTCAACCGGGTCGATATCTCCCTGCTCGTCGGCGTCGACAGGGTCCGCGACATCCTGCTCGACAACACCCGCCGGTTCGCTCGCGGGTTGCCGGCCAACAACGCGCTGCTCTGGGGCGCGCGGGGCATGGGCAAGTCGTCGCTGGTGAAAGCCGTGCACGCGGCGGTGGCGGGGGAGGGGCATCCGCTCAAACTGGTCGAACTGCAACGCGAAGACATTCCGAGCGTCGGCCGGCTGCTCGCCCATTTGGGCGAAACCGAACACCGCTTCGTTCTGTTCTGCGACGATCTGTCCTTCAGCCATGACGACCAGCACTACAAGAGCCTCAAGGCGGTGCTCGACGGCGGTGTCGAGGGGCGGCCGGACAACGTCGTGTTCTACGCCACCTCGAACCGCCGCCACCTGATGCCGCGCGACATGATCGAGAACGAGCGCCATTCGGCGATCAATCCGGCCGAGGCGGTGGAGGAAAAAGTCTCGCTGTCCGACCGGTTCGGGCTCTGGCTCGGCTTCCATCCCTGCACCCAGGACGACTACCTGGCGATGATCCGGGGCTATTGCGACGCCTTCGCGATCGACATCGACGACGCGACGCTCCGGGCCGAGGCGATCGAATGGCAAGCGACCCGCGGCGCCCGCTCGGGCCGCGTCGCCTGGCAATACGTGACCGACCTTGCGGGCCGGCGTGGGGTCGGTATCGCCGGTTGAGCCGGGCGGACGCGGGCGCGCGCCCGCGTGAACGCCGCGCGCGCGGCGTTCACGCTCCCCTGCACCATTTTGCGTCTTCCGCCCGGCACGTTTTTGCCGCCCTGCAGCACGATCTTGAACAGCCGGGGGGTTCGCCACTAGATTGTTGCATACTTCTGGTAGCCGACCTGTCAGCCGGGGGCAGACCCCGGCTCGGACGAAGGGGGATAAAATGGAACTGCGTCAAGCGCTTCGTGCCTATACGAAGAAGGACAACCGGCTCGCTTACCTGAGCCTTCTCTCGAATCTCGCGGTCTATTTCGCAGCCGTCGCCACCTCGATCATGGCGGTCGAGCAGGGCCGCTGGCTGATCGCGGCCTTCGGGGTCGTCGTGCTCGCCTTCGCGGGCGTGCGTCTCTACGTGCTTCAGCACGACCTCGGGCACCTGTCGTTTTTCGAAACCAAACGACAGAACGAGGTCTGGGGCTACATCGTTTCGCCGTTCACCATGGCGGCCTATCCCCAGATGCGCCACAACCACAACCTCCACCACGCCTACGTCGGCGATCTCGATGCCCGCGAAACCACCGAGATCTTCACGATGACGCTGCGCGAATGGGAAGAAGCCGGGTTTTGGAAGCGGCTCTACTACCGGCTCTACCGCAGCCCCTTCGTGCTCTTGCCCGTCGGTGCGGCCTATGTCTATTTCCTCGTCTACCGCTGGCCCAAGAACGCGGGTGAAGTGGGCGCGGGCGCGATGCTCGCCCACAACGCCGCGATCCTCGCCTATCTCGGCGTGATCTGGTCCTTCGCGGGTTGGACCGGCGTGTTCACCGTCCTGGTCGCGATCTGGCTGGGTGGCATGATCGGCGTGTTCCTCGTCTACCTGCAGCACAATTTCGAAGGCACCTGGTGGGATCGCCGCCCCGATCTCGACCCCGCGCGCGCCGCCATCCAGGGCGGCTCCTGCCTCGACTTCGGCTGGGTGTTCGACGAGATGGTGGCCAATATCACCAAGCACGACATCCACCACCTGGTCGCCTCGATCCCCTCCTACCGGCTGCGCGCGGCGCACCATGAACTGGAGAAAACCCATGAACTGCGCCGGATAACCTTCCCCGAGGCGCTCCACGCCTTCACGCTGAAGCTCTGGGACGAGGAGGCCGAGCAACTTGTGGCGTTCCCGAAGGTGCGCCGCTCCGTGCCGACCCAGGCGACCGCGGCGGAATAGGCTGACGCCGGAATCCGGGTGGTGTAACCTGCGGTTGCATGGTGACCGCGGGAGATGCCTTGAAACGCATCGCGATATTCTGTGACGGGACCTGGAACCGTGACGACGCAAAGACGCCCACGCACGTGGTGCGCCTCGCGCAATCGGTGCGGCCGACGGCGGCAGACGGGGTCAGCCAGTACGTGATCTACATCCCGGGCGTCGGGATCGGCCAGGGGGTGACCCGGGTCTCGCGGTTTGTCGACCGGATTGCAGGTGGCGCGTTCGGGCTGGGCCTCGACGACCGGATCCTCGAAGCTTACCGCGCGCTCATTTTCAGCTATGAGCCCGGCGACCAGATCTACATCTTCGGGTTTTCCCGCGGCGCCTATACCGCGCGGTCGCTGGTGGGGTTGATCCGGACCGCGGGGATCCCGATGCCGGCGATGACCGACCGGATTCCGGAGGCGATGGCGCTCTACCGCGCGCGCGGCGAGGCACATACCAAGCCCGACAGCGGCTACATGCTGGAACGCCGGCGATCGCTTTCGCCGCAGGTCGCGACATCCGAACGCGAGGAGACCTGGCGGCGCGAGACCCATGGAGAGGGATGTTTGCGCCTGAAGATCGCCTTTCTCGGGGTCTGGGACACGGTCGGGGCGCTCGGCCTGCCGAAGTTTCTCGGCCTGGTGGCGCGGTTCGTGAATGCGCACTACGCGTTCCACGACGCGGCGTTGTCGAGTTCGGTTGCCGCTGCGCGGCATGCCGTCGCCATCGACGAGCGCCGCCGGCACTATCCACCGACGTTGTGGGACAATCTCGACTGTCTCAACGATCGCTATCCGGCCGCCGAACCGAGATACCGCCAGCTTTGGTTTGCCGGCACCCATGGCATCGTGGGTGGATCTGGGCGCGCCCCGGCGCTGTCGGCCTTCCCGACCGGTTGGATCGCCGCGGGGGCGCGCAAAGCCGGGAAGGCGGGCGACGGGCTCGACATCGACGATGCAGCGCTTGGCGCCCTGATCGGCCGCCCGTACGCATGCGCGGATGACAAAGGAGCGCCGCAGCGGCCAGGGTGGTCGAACCTGTTCGGGCTGCTGCTCGGCGACAGGCTCCTGCTGTCGGACGCGCAACGCGAGGCAGCGTGCAAGCCGGACGCCGCGCCTGGCGACGCGGGCACCGTTTTTCCGGCGTGGAAAACCTGGGCCGGGAAGCGCCCCGCCCCGGCGGTCTACGATCTCGACCAGATCAGCGAGGCCGCGCGGGAGCGCGTACGCCGATGCGGCTACCGCCCGATGGCATTGGCCACCTTGACCGAAGACATTTTCCAGGTCGCGCCCGGGTCGGATTGACCCGGCTCAGGCCAGAACGCCCTCGGCGGTGATCCGGGTCTTGCCGCCGAGCCAGGGGTGCAGCGCCTCGGGCAGCGTCACCGAGCCGTCTTCTTCCTGGCCGTTTTCCAGCACCGCGATCAGGCAACGTCCCACGGCCACGCCCGATCCGTTCAGCGTGTGCAGGTATTCCGGCTTGGCACCCGGCTCCGGGCGGAACCGGGCGTTCATCCGCCGGGCCTGGAAATCGCCGGTGGTGGAGACCGAGCTGATCTCGCGGTAGGTATCCTGCCCCGGCAGCCAGACCTCGATGTCATGAGTCCGCCGCGCGCCGAAGCCGGTGTCGCCCGCGCAGAGCACCACCGTGCGGTAGGGCAGGCCAAGCCGTTCGAGAATGCCTTCGGCGCGCGCGGTCATCGCCGCGTGTTCGGCCTCGCTGTCCTCGGGCCGGGTGATCGAGACCATCTCGACCTTCTCGAACTGGTGCTGGCGCAACATGCCGGCGGTGTCCTTGCCCGCAGACCCCGCCTCGGAGCGGAAGCAATTGGTATGGGCCACGTAGCGCATCGGCAGATTGCTTGCCTCGACCACCTCGCCGTTGACGAAGTTGGTCAGCGTCACTTCCGCCGTCGGGATCAGCCACCAGCCTTCCTCGGTCTTGTAGCTGTCCTCGCCGAATTTCGGCAACTGCCCGGTGCCGAGCATCATCTCCTCGCGCACCAGCACCGGAGTGATCGCCTCGGTCAACCCGTTCTCGGTCACGTGCGTGTCGAGCATGAACTGCGCCAGCGCGCGGTGGACGCGGGCAACGGCCCCGGTCAGCACGGCAAACCGGGCGCCGGACAGCTTCGCGGCGGTCTCGAAGTTGAGGCCCGTCTGGGTTGCCGCGAGCTGGTAATGCTCTTTCGGGTCGAAGTTGAATTCCCGCGGCGTGCCCCAGCGCTTGATCTCGACATTCTCCGCCTCGTCCGCGCCGTCCGGCACGTCCTCGGCCATGATGTTGGGCAGGCCCATGAGTAGGTCGGTAAGCGCCCGGTCCTTGGCCTTGGCCTCGTCGTTAAGCGCCGCGATCTGACCCTTCTTCTCGGCGACCAGCGCGCGCAGCCGCTCAAACTCGGCCTCGTCGCCCTTCGCCTTGGCCGCGCCCACCTCTTTCGCGGCCTTGTTGGCCTCCGCCTGCGCGGCCTCGGCCGCGGTGATCGCCGCGCGGCGCGCCTCGTCGAGCCCCAGCACCTCGCCCGACACGCCCGACAGCCCGCGGCGCGCCATGGCGGCGTCGAAAGCGGCGGGGGTGTCGCGGATCATACGGATGTCGTGCATGGGGGTCTCCCGATTGAAACGTGAATTTCGCCCCCCATATGCCCGAGACAGAAGGGCGAACGAAAGGCCAAAACGCGGGTGCAAAACCGCGTGTGGCTTGCTTGCCAACCCGGCAACCCGAGATTAGGGTGCGCGCCAACCGAACCGGGCCCCCCACCGAACAAGGCCCCCTACCGAACAAGGATTGTCTCATGCTCGTCTCGCCCGCTTTCGCGCAGGCCTCCGGCGCCCCCACCGCGGGGCTGCTCAATTCCATGCTGATCCCGATGATCCTGGTGTTCGGGATCATGTGGTTCTTCCTGATCCGCCCGCAGCAGAAGAAGCTGAAGGACGACCAGAAGATGCGCGATGCGCTGCGCCGGGGCGACAAGGTGCTGACCTCGGGCGGCATCGTCGGCAAGGTGACCAAGGTCAAGGACGACGGTGAGATCGAAGTCGAGATCGCCTCGAACGTGAAGATCCACGTGGTCAAGGGTGCGATCACCCAGGTGATGTCGAAGACCGAGCCCGCCGAGGGCTGAGGCCCGCCTGACATCTGACCCCGGGAGCTCTCCCATGATGCACTATCCCCTCTGGCGACGGATCGTGGTGATCGGGCTCGTTGTGCTCGGCCTCACTGCCGCCGTGCCCAACCTGTTCTACCCGCGGGTCGAGGCGCATAACGACGCCCTTGCCGAGATCGAGACCCTGGGCGCGACGCCGGAACGCGAGGCCGCGCTGTCGGCCTGGCCGTCCTGGATGCCGTCCTCGCTGGTGAACCTCGGGCTCGATCTGCGCGGCGGCGCGCAACTGCTCGCCGAAGTCCATGTCGAGGACGTCTACGACCACCGGATGGATGCGCTCTGGCCGGAAGTGCGCGATGTGCTGCGCGACGAGCGTGACGCGGTCGGCGCGATTCGCCGTCTCGAGGCGCCGGTCGGGCTTTTGCAGGTACGCATCGACAATCCCGACGGCATGGCCGTGGCGCTCGAGGCGGTGAACGGGCTCGCAAGCAACGTGGTCAGCCTCACCGGCATCGGCTCGAAGGACATCGACGTGGCCGGCGACGGCGACACGATCACCGTGCAGCTCTCCGACGCCGAGAAGCTCGCGACCGACGATCGGACGATCCAGCAATCGCTGGAGATCATCCGCCGCCGGGTCGACGAGGTCGGCACCCGCGAACCGTCGATCACCCGGCAGGGCGAGCGGCGGATCCTGATCCAGGTGCCGGGGCTCGGCTCGGCCGATGAGCTCAAGGCGCTGATCGGCACCACCGCGCAGCTCACCTTCCAGCCGGTGGTCGGCCGCACGACCGATGCCGATGCCGCGCCCGCCGCCCGTCAGGAGGTGCTGCCCGCGCTCGACGAGGAGGGGGTGTGGTACATTCTCGAACAGACCCCGGTCGTGACCGGCGAGGAGCTGACCAACGCCCAGCCGAGCTTCGACCAGAACGGCCGCCCGGCGGTGAGTTTCCAGTTCAACGTCTCGGGCGCGCGCAAGTTCGGCGAATACACCGCCGCCAACGTCGGCTCGCCCTTTGCCATCGTGCTCGACGACGAGGTGATTTCGGCGCCGCGCATCAACGAGGCGATCCCCGGCGGATCCGGGATCATCACCGGCAATTTCACGGTCGAGGAACTCGACCGAACTGGCCGTGCTGCTGCGCGCCGGCGCGCTGCCGGCGGAGATGACCTTCCTCGAGGAGCGCACGATCGGCCCGGAACTCGGGGCGGACAGCATCGAGGCGGGCAAGATCGCCTCGATCGTGGCCTTCGCCGCTGTGCTGGTGTTCATGGCGCTCAGCTACGGCTGGTTCGGGATCATCGCCAACGTCGCGCTGATCCTCAACGTCGGCATGATCTTCGGCTTGCTCTCGGCCATCGGGGCGACGCTGACGCTGCCGGGCATCGCGGGGATCGTGCTGACCATCGGTATGGCGGTGGACGCCAACGTGCTGATCTTCGAGCGGATCCGCGAGGAGCTGAAGGCGGGCAAGGGCCCGGCCCGCGCCATCGAGCTTGGCTACGAAAAGGCGCTCAGCGCCATCATCGACGCCAACATCACCACGCTGATCACCGCGTCGATCCTGTTCATCATGGGCTCGGGGCCGGTGAAAGGCTTCGCCGTCACCCTGTTCTTCGGCATCATCACATCCGTGTTCACCGCGATTTTCGTCACCCGTCTGCTGATCGTGATCTGGTTCGAACGTCGGCGGCCCAAGACAATCGAGGTTTGACGATGCGCCTGAAACTGGTTCCCGACAAGACCACGCCTGGGACTTCTTCGGCAAGCTGCCGATATCGCTCGGGCTTCTCCGGCCTCCTGATGCTGGTCTCTGTCCTCGCCTTCTTGGTCATGGGCCTGAACTTCGGCATCGATTTCCAGGGCGGCACCACGATCCGGACCGAAGTCGACCCAGGCGCTCGATGTCGGCATCTACCGTGACGCGCTCGACGCCGCTGGACCTCGGCGACGTGGCGATCACCGAAGTGTTCGACCCGAGCTTTCGCGACGACCAGCACGTCGCCTCGGTCCGCATCGAGGCGCAGGACGGCGACGAGGCGATCAGCGCCGGAGACGATCCAGGCTGTCGAGGCGGCGCTGCTCGCGGTCGATCCGGACGATCACATTTCCTCTCGGTCGAAAGCGTCGGACCCAAGGTGTCGGGCGAACTGATCCATGACCGCGATCTGGTCCGTGCTCGCCGCGATGGCGGCGGTGCTGGTCTATATCTGGCTCCGGTTCGAATGGCAGTTCGCGCGTCGGCGCGGTGGCGGCGCTGGTGCATGACGTGCTCATCACCATCGGTGTCTTCTCGGTCTTCCAGATCCAGCTTCGACCTCGCGATCATCGCGGCGCTGCTGACCATCGTCGGCTATTCGCTGAACGACACCGTGGTGGTGTTCGACCGGGTGCGCGAGAACCTGCGGCGGTTCAAGAAGCTCGATCTCAAGGAAGTGCTGAACCTGTCGATCAACGAGACCATGAGCCGGACGGTGATGACCTCGGGCACCACGCTGCTCGCGCTGATCGCGCTGCTCGTGCTTGGCGGCGACGTGATCCGGGGCTTCGTCTTCGCGATGACTCTTCGGCATTGTCATCGGCACCTACTCGTCGATCTTCGTGGCCTCCGCAGTTCTTTACAAGCTCGGGGTCAAACGCGACTGGTCGAAGCCCGACGGTGAAGCCGGGACGCAATTCGCCAACGTGGATGCCTGAGATCGTCCAGGGCGTGCTCGCCACGCCCGGACTAATCTGGATCGCGCTGACCTTTCTCGCCGCGGGCCTTGTGCGCGGGTTCACCGGATTTGGCACGGCACTGATCGTCATGCCGGTGGCGGCGGCCTTCCTGCCGATGCCGCTGGCGATCGCGCTGGTGATGTTCGCCGGCATGTTCACCTGGCCGCTGATCGTGCCCCGCGCGGTCCGAGAAGCCGACCGGCGCGAGGTGCTGATGCTGGCCGGGGCCGCGATCCTGACCGCGCCGATCGGGGTCTGGCTGCTCACCTTGATCGAACGCGAGGTGCTGCGTTGGGCGGTGTCGCTGGCCGCCGGGCTCACCCTGGCGGCGCTGGTGACCGGCTGGCGGTATCACGGCAAGGTGCGCGGGGTCGGGCTCGCCGGTGTCGGCGGCGCGGCGGGGGTGCTGGGCGGCACCACCGGGCTGACGGGCCCGCCGGTGATCCTGTTCTACCTCGCCAGCACAAGGCCGGCCGCGATCATGCGGGCCAACACCATCCTGTTCCTCGCGCTCCTCGACCTCGGGATCGTGGCCAATATGCTCATGCGGGGGTTGATCGATTGGGCGGTGATCCCGCTGACCGCCGTGCTGGCACTGCCCTACGGGGCGGGGATCACGGTGGGGCAGGGGTTGTTTCGCCCGGACCTCGAAGGGCTTTACCGGCGGCTCGCTTACGTGGTGATCGCGGTGGCGATCGTGACCGGCCTGCCGCTGTTTGACTGAAGCGGCGTGTGGCCGGGTCGGGACCGGGGGGCCAGCCCCGTCGTGCCACGGACAGGTCTCCGGCGTGCTACCGCGAGGAGCTTGCGCGCCGCGACGATTGGCGCGCGGGCCGTCTCAGAGGCGACGTTGGAACAGGTATCCACGTGTGGATTTCAGGCTCTCCCAGCGGAGGCCCGATGCGTCGAGCACCTTGCGAAACCCGGCCATGTTGCCAGGCTCGTCGGCCAGGAGCAGCACCCCGCCGGGGCGCAAATGGCCGATCAGGCGGGCAAGGACCGCGTGTCGGTCGGCCGCGTCGAGCATGTGCAGGGTGCGGTCGAACAAGAGCGCGTCGAACCTGCCCTCGGGCACGAAGCTGGTGATATCGGCGACGTGGCCGGTGATGGCAAGACCTTCGGCAGCCGCAGCCGCCGTGAGATCGGCAATGCCCTTGGGTGAAACGTCGACCCCGACCACGACATGCCCCATGCGGGCCAGCGGCAGGGCGTCGCGCCCCTGGCCGCACCCCACGTCGAGCACCCGGGACGGTGTGGTGAGCAGGTCGGCGAAGGCGTCCAGCAGGGCCTTGGTCGGCGCCCCGAGGGCGTCGGCTTCTTCGCGGTAGAGCTTGTCATAATCGTATCCCATGACCCCGTGCTAGCGGTGGTCTTGAGGCTTGTCCAAGTGAAATACGTCGTGATCGCGTCCTCGGCCCAGTGGTCCGAAACTGCGGATCCGCGGTGGGTGGGCGCTTTTCTTCCCGCGACGGAACGGGTACCAAACGCCCATGCAGATCGAAGAGATCAAATATGACGACGCGCGGCCGATCGACGGCTATGGGCCGGGGTTCTTCAGGGTCGGCGGCAAGGTCCTGCGCGGGCCGGTGATCGTGACCGCGACGGAAGCGCGGGTCTGGCAGGGCCTCGACGACACCGCGGCGCTGATCGCGCTCGCCGAGCGCGTCGATGTTATCCTGTTCGGCTCCGGCGCGACGATGACCGGTGCGCCGCCGGACCTCACCCGGGTGATCGAGGCGGCCGGCATGGGCATCGAACCGATGGCGAGCCCGGTCGCCTGCCGCAGCTACAATATCCTGCTCGCCGAGGGCCGCCGTGTCGCCCTCGCGGCGCTGCCGGTGTAACCCGCATGGAGCTGACGGCGACGGACCTGACCGTGTCCCGGGGCGGTGTGCCGGTTCTGGAGGGGCTCACATTCACCCTGCGGGCGGGCGAGGTGCTGGTGCTGCGCGGGCCGAACGGCTCGGGCAAGACGACGCTTTTGCGCACCCTTGCGGGACTTCAACCGGCGCTGCGCGGCGCGATCAGCCAACCGCCCGAGGCGACCGCCTACGGGGCGCATGCCGACGGGCTGAAAGCCACCCTGACGGTCGCCGAGAACCTGGCCTTCTGGGCCTCGGTCCACGGGCTCTCCGACATCGACGCGGCCCTCGACCATTTCAACCTGCGGGGCCTTGCGAACCGGGCCGCGCAGAACCTTTCCGCCGGGCAGAAACGCCGGCTCGGCCTTGCGCGGCTCCTGGTGATCGGGCGGCCGATCTGGCTTCTGGACGAGCCCACCGTGAGCCTCGACGTGGCCTCGGTCGGGCTGTTCGCGGACGCGGTGCGGACCCATGTGGCCGGCGGCGGCGCCGCGCTCATCGCCACCCACATCGATCTCGGGCTCGACGCGGAGGTGTTCGACGTCAGCCCCTACAAGGCCGACCCGAACGCGGGCGACGGCCACCGCTCGGCCTTCGACGAGGCTCTCGACGGGGCGCTCGACGGGGCGCCGGTATGATCGCGCTCGCCCTGCGCGACCTGCGCCTCGCGATCCGGGCGGGCGGGGGCTTCGGCCTCGGGCTCGCCTTTTTCCTGATCGTGGTCACGCTGGTGCCCTTCGGCGTCGGCCCCGAGAGCGACATTCTCGCCCGGATCGCGCCGGGGATCCTCTGGGTCGGTGCGCTGCTCGCCTGCCTGCTGTCGCTCGACCGGATCTTTCAGCTCGATTTCGAAGACGGCAGCCTCGATCTGCTGGCCACCGCCCCGCTGCCGATGGAAGGCACCGTGGCGGTCAAGGCGCTGGCGCACTGGGTCACGACAGGCCTGCCGCTGGTGCTGGCGGCGCCGGTACTGGGCGTGCTGCTGCACCTGCCCGCACCGGGGCATCTGTGGGTGTTCGTCACGCTCCTGCTCGGCACCCCCGCCCTCAGCATGATCGGCGCCTTCGGGGCCGCTTTGACGGTGGGCCTGAAGCGCGGCGGGCTGCTGCTCTCTCTCCTGGTGCTGCCGCTCTACGTGCCGACACTCATTTTCGGCGCCGAGGCCGCGACCCGGGCGATCGACGGGTTCGACAACACCGGCCCGCTGATGATGCTCGCGGGCATCACGCTTGCCTCGATCGCGCTTCTGCCCTTCGCCGCCGCGGCTGCGCTCCGCATCAACCTTCGATAATGTGAACCGGCCGGCTCTTGCCGGCGACCCGACCAGATCATAGGACAGGCTCATGTCAGCACCGAACCAACGCACCAGACAGGCCCGGGACAACATCAACTGGCTCTGGGAATGGGCGAACCCTGTGAAATTCATGTGGTTCTCCGGCCTGGTGCTGCCCTGGCTCATCGGCGCCACGGCGTTGG
Organism: uncultured Alphaproteobacteria bacterium; assembly: GCA_963752895.1. Taxonomy (GTDB): domain Bacteria; phylum Pseudomonadota; class Alphaproteobacteria; order Rhodobacterales; family Rhodobacteraceae; genus CAVWAE01. The sequence continues at coordinate 32,863 of CAVWAE010000014.1, read as the reverse complement.
TCATGGGAACGGGGCTGGTCTGGGGCTTCTTCTTCACCCCCGAGGCGGTGAATTTCGGCTCCTCCGTCAAGATCATCTATGTCCATGTGCCGTCCGCCTTCATGGCGATTTCGGCCTGGTTCATGATGGTTGTGGCCTCGGTGATCTGGCTGGTCCGCCGCCACCATGTTTCGGCGCTGGCGGCCAAGGCGGCGGCCCCGGTGGGCACCGTGTTCACCCTGATCGCGCTGGCCACCGGCGCGCTCTGGGGCCAGCCGATGTGGGGCACCTGGTGGGCCTGGGACCCGCGGCTGACCGCTTTCCTGATCCTGTTTCTGTTCTACCTCGGCTACATGGCGCTCTGGGCGGCGATCGAGAACCCCGACACCGCCGCCGATCTCACCGCGGTTCTGGCCATCGTCGGCTCGGTCTTCGCGATCCTGTCGCGCTACGCGGTGAACTTCTGGAACCAGGGGCTGCACCAGGGCGCGTCGTTGAGCCTCGACGCCGAGGAGAACGTGTCCGACGTCTACTGGCTGCCGCTTGTGGTCGCGATGGGCGGCTTCGTGCTGTTCTTCGTCACCATGGTGTTCATCCGTACCCGCGCCGAAATCCGGCTGCGGCGGGTGCATGCGCTCGAACTTCGCGAAAGGATGGCCGATGCTTGATCTGGGCAAGTATTCGGGGGCCATTCTCGGCTCCTGGGGGATCACCCTGGGGCTGCTCGGTTTCCTGGTCGTGTTGACCTGGGTGCAGGCGCGCAGCGCGAAGCGCAAACACGACGAGATCGAGGCACGGCGTCAATCAGGAGACCGGGCCGGGGAGGGGACGAAATGAAGATCAAGCCGCTGATGCTGATCCCGCCGCTGCTGTTTGCCGGGCTCGCCGCGCTGTTCTACATCGGCATGGGGCGCGACGATCCGCGCGCGCTGCCGTCGACCCGCGAGGGCGGTCCGGTGCCGGCGTTGACGCTGACGGACTTCCAGGGCGCGCCGGCGTTTTCCGTCGAGGACCTCGCCGACGGCGACGTGGTGCTGGTGAACTTCTGGGCGAGCTGGTGCGCGCCCTGCCGGGCCGAGCACCCGCAGCTCGTGCAGATGGCCGAAGAGGGTGTGGAAATCTTCGGGGTCAACTACAAGGACGATCCCGCCAAGGCGCAGCGGTTCCTGAGCGAACTCGGCGATCCCTACGTGCGCACCGCCGCCGACCCGACTGGGCGCACCGGGCTCGACTGGGGGCTCTACGGCGTGCCGGAGACCTTCGTGATCGACGGCACCGGAAAGGTGATTAAACGCTTCGCCGGGCCGATCACGGCAAAGGTGCTCGAAAGCATCATCGCGCCGGCGATCGAAGAAGCGCGCACGGCGTCAAATTGAGCGGCTGCGCCGCGCTGGTTTGATCGTATTGGGGCATTCGGGACGTGCCGGCCCTGCTGGCGGACAAGCCCGGTGGCGTCTCATTCCAAATACCCGGAGCGGGTCCAACCCCCTGGACGACCCGGCGTGCGTCGGATCGGTGGCCCATCCTGCGATGTGCCGAGATCGCCGGTTGGGCGGGGTGTTTTCAGACCGAGGAAGTGGGGCACCCGGGAGGGGTGACGCGATAATGGGCGAACTTCGCCCGCGAATACCTGTTAGCGCTACCGGTATATAGATCAACGACTTGACCCCGCGTCCGAGTTCGCCCACCCTTCGCCCACCGGGGGAAGGGTCAGGCTTTGAGCCGCGCCGCGTGCCACCGCAGGTGCTCTGCCATGAAGCTCGAGATGAAGTAGTAGGAGTGGTCGTAGCCCGCCTGCATCCTCAGCGTGAGATCGATCCCGGCCTCGGCGCAGGCATCTTCGAGGTGTCCGGGGCGGAGTTGCTCTTCGAGGAACCCGTCGGCCGTGCCCTGGTCGACCAGGATCTCGGGCAGCCGGGCGCCGTTTTCGATCAGCTGGCAGGCGTCGTACCGGGCCCAGGCTTCCCGGGCGTCGCCGAGGTAGCCCGAGAAAGCTTTCTGGCCCCAGGGGACCTGGGCGGGCGCGACGATGGGGGCGAAGGCGGAGGTGGCGCGGAAACGGCCGGGATTTCGCAAGCTGATGGTCAGCGCGCCGTGGCCGCCCATCGAGTGGCCCATGATCGACTGGCGGCTCATGTCGGCGGGGAAGTGGTCGCCGATGAGCCCCGGCAGTTCGTCTTCGATGTAGGTTCTCATCCGGTAGTGCCGGTCGAACGGGGCTCGGGTGGCGTCGAGGTAGAACCCCGCGCCAAGGCCGAAATCGTAAGACCCGTCAGGGTCGTCCGGCACGTCGTCGCCCCGGGGGCTGCTGTCGGGCGCGACGAAGATGAGGCCGTGTTCGGCACAGGCCGCGCGAAACTCGCCCTTTTCCGTCACGTTGGCTTGGGTGCAGGTGAGGCCCGAGAGGTACCAGACCACCGGCAGGCGCGCGCCTTCGGGGTGGTCCGGCACGAAGACCGAAAACTCCATGTCGGTGCCGGTGGCGGCGCTGGCATGGGCGTAGACGCCCTGCACCCCGCCATGCGCGCGACACTGCGCGCGGGTGTCCAGCGGCATCAGAAGACCACGACCGACCGGATCGACTTGCCGTCGTGCATCAGGTCGAACCCCTTGTTGATCTCGTCGAGCGTGCAGCACGTGGGTGATCATCGGGTCGATCTCGATCTTTCCGTCCATGTACCAGTCGACGATCTTCGGCACGTCGGTGCGGCCCTTGGCGCCGCCGAAGGCGGTGCCTTTCCAGACCCGGCCGGTGACCAGCTGGAACGGGCGGGTGGCGATCTCCTTGCCGGCCTCGGCGACGCCGATGATGATCGAGACCCCCCAGCCGCGGTGGCAGGCACTCGAGCGCCGTGCGCATCACATCCGTATTGCCGGTGCAGTCGAAGGTGTAGTCGGCGCCGCCGTCGGTGAGCTCGACGAGATGCGCGACGAGATCGCCCTCGACTTTCGTCGGGATTGACGAAATCGGTCATCCCGAAGCGCTCGCCCCAGGACTTCTTGTCGTCGTTGATGTCGACGCCGATGATCTTGTCGGCGCCGACCATGCGCGCGCCCTGGATCACGTTGAGGCCGATGCCGCCGAGGCCGAAGACGACGACGTTGGCGCCGGGCTCGACCTTGGCGGTGTTGATCACCGCGCCGACCCCGGTGGTCACGCCGCAGCCGATGTAGCAGACCTTGTCGAAGGGGGCGTCCTCGCGGATCTTCGCGAGCGCGATCTCGGGCAGCACGGTGAAGTTCGAGAAGGTCGAGCAGCCCATGTAATGGTAGATCGTCTCGCCCTTGTAGGAGAACCGCGAGGTGCCGTCGGGCATCACGCCCTTGCCCTGGGTCGCGCGGATCGACGGTGCACAGGTTGGTCTTGCCGCGAGGTGCAGCTTTTGCACTCGCGGCACTCGGGCGTGTAGAGCGGGATGACGTGGTCGCCCGGCTTGAGCGATGTTCACGCCCGCGCCCACCTCGCGCACGATGCCGGCGCCTTCGTGGCCCAGGATCGACGGGAAGATCCCCTCGCTGTCGAACCCGTCGAGGGTGTAGGCGTCGGTGTGGCAGATGCCGGTGGCCATGATCTCGACCAGCACCTCGCCCTCCTTCGGGCCCGCGAGATCGAGCTCGACGATCTCGAGCGGTTGCTTGGCGGCGAAGGCGACAGCGGCACGTGTTTTCATGAAATCCTCCCGGTGGGCGCGATATGGGCCTGGTTGCTCCCGGGCACGATACGCAGGGGTGCGACTTCCTGTCCAGTGCGGGGCGCCGCCGGTCAGGCGTGGGCGGCGAAGAGGGCTGTCGAGGCGTCGAAAAAGCGCTGCCGGACATCCGCGCGCTCCATCATGATCTCGTGTTCGGCGGCGGGCACGATCTCGAGCCGCCCCATTGGCCAGCGCGCCATGCGCCGGCGCACCGCGCGGGGCGAGACCACGCGCTCGTGCGTGCCGAGGAAGGTCACGGCAGGCAAGTTGGGCGCGGGATTGCGTGCGAGCCACGCCGTCTCGAGCAGCGCCGCGCGCAGCCAGGACAGGGTCGGGCCGCCGAGGGCGAGGTCTGGATACCGGTCGATCTGGACCTTCATGTAGTCCCAGGTCGCCCGATCCGTGGTGAGGTCGTTGCCCGCGAACACGCCGCTCGACACAAGGTGTTCGATACCGGTGCGCGGGCTGCGCAGGTCGCCGAGGCCGATGAGGGGCGCGCAGAGCGCGCTGCCCCAGGCCAGCGGGATCTCCCATGGCGCGAATTGGACGCCCCACATCGGCGCCGAGAAGGCGGCGGCGCGGATCGGCAGGCCCTCGACCAGCGCGCGCAGACCGATGCAACCGCCCATCGAATGCGCGACGAGGTACCAGGGCTCAGGCAAGCTGCGCCGTTGCGCGAATTCGAGAAGCGCGGCGACGTCGTGCTGGTATTCGGCAAAGGTCATTACATGGCCGAGACGGCGGTCGGGCAGGGCGCGCGCGGAAAGACCCTGGCCGCGCCAGTCGGGGACCAGCACGGCATGGCCTGCCCGGGTGTAATGCCGGGCGACGTGTCCGTATTTCTCGACGTATTCCGTGCGCCCCGGGAACAGAAACACGCTGCCCGTGGCGGGCGCGGGAGCGGCGGGCCACCAGAGTGCGGCCCGGATGCGCACCCCATCGCACGTGGTCAGCCAGCGGGCCTCACCGCCCTCGGGTGCGTCGGCCACGTCGTCGTGAAGCGGCGCGGCCTTCATGGCGTCAGGCGAGCAAGCCGCCGAGCCGCATCGCTGCGCCCATGTCGCCATCGACGGCGAGTTTCCCGGACATGAAGGCGGCGGTGGGGTTGAGATCGCCCGCGAGAATCTGCTCGAAGACTTCGGCCGAGGCGGTCAGTGTCACGTCGGCCGCATCGTCGCCCGCACGGGCGCCGGTACCGTCGATCATGATGTTGCCGGCACCTTCCAGCACGAACTTGGCTACGGCGTCGAAGCCTTCGCCCGATAGCCGGTCGTTGAGTGCGGCCACGGCCTTGTCGATCAGGTTGCTCACCTTGGGTCCTCCTTGATTGCGGGCGTTCATAGCCGGCCCGGTTCGGGCACAACCGTAATGCGTTTCGCGGGGAAGCTGAATCCCCCATTTCGGCGAAAGCCCGCCGCGCTGCGCAAATGGCGCGACGTCACGCTGAATGCGGCGTGTTTGCTGCCGCGGCGGGGGTGCAGTAACCGCCCGGCACCAGGCCCGAAACCGGACGGAAAACGCGGTCCGCAGGGTTGACGGGAAGGTGATATGCAAGCGCGGCATTACCGGTTAGTCTCAGCACATGCGCGCGTTTCTCTCTCTCCTCGCGTTTCTGCTCGTCGTCGCCCCTGCGCACGGCGAGGGATCCCGGCTCGACTCCCTGTTCGACGCGCTCGCCGCGCTCGACGAGCCCGGCTGGGAACAGATCGAGGACGCGATCTGGGAAGAATGGTCGGAAACCGGCTCTGCCTCGCTCGACCTGCTCCTGCAACGCGGTCGCGAGGCGATGTCCGCCGGCGAAACGGCCGAAGCGATCGAGCATTTTTCGGCGCTGGTCGAGATGGCGCCGGATTTCGCCGAAGGCTACAACGCGCGCGCCACTGCCTATTTCGAAGTCGGGCTCTTCGGTCCCTCGCTGTCCGATATCGTGCGGGTTCTGTCGCTGGAGCCGCGCCATTTCGGCGCCCTCGCCGGGCTCGGGGTGATCCTCGAGGAAACCGGTGACCGCCCGCGCGCGCTCGAAGCCTTCCGCGCCGCGCGCGCTATACATCCGCACCGCAGCGATCTAAGAGAGGCGGTGGATCGCCTCGAAGCCGAGCTTCAGGGGACTGAGATCTGAGGCCCGAGTCGTGAGGCTCGAAGTCAGAGGCCCGAATCCAGAGGCCAGCCGGGGACAACCGGCAAGATGAGGCGGGCGCGCCGGTGGCGCGCGAGGGGGAGCGATGTCGCGGATCACCGCGGTCCTTGGACCCACCAATACGGGCAAGACGCATTACGCCATCGAGCGGATGCTGGCCTACCGGTCCGGCGTGATCGGCCTGCCGCTCCGGCTGCTGGCGCGCGAGGTCTATGACCGGATCGTCGAGCTGCGCGGCGCGGGCGTGGTGGCGCTGGTCACCGGCGAAGAGCGGATCGTGCCCGAGCGGGTGCGCTTCTGGGTTTGTACCGTCGAAGCGATGCCGGATGGGTTGGGCGCCGAATTCGTCGCCATCGACGAGATCCAGCTCTGCGCCGACCCCGAGCGCGGCCACGTGTTCACGGACCGCCTTCTGCACAAGCGCGGCAGCCACGAGACCCTGTTCCTTGGGGCCGAGACCATGCGCAGCACGATTGCAGCGTTGGTCCCGAAAGTGCAGTTCATGCACCGCGAGAGGTTCTCGAACCTCGCCTATGCCGGCTCGAAAAAGATAAGCCGGATGCCAGCGCGCAGTGCGATCGTCGGATTCTCGGTCGATAATCTTTACGCGATTGCAGAATTGATGCGCCGGCAGAAGGGCGGCGCGGCGGTGGTGATGGGTGCGCTCAGCCCAAGGACGCGAAATGCCCAGGTGGCGATGTACCAGGAAGGCGACGTGGATCATCTCGTCGCCACCGATGCCATCGGCATGGGGTTGAACCTCGACGTTCAACACGTTGCTTTCTCGGCGCTTTCCAAGTTCGATGGGCGGCGGATGCGGTATCTCGCGCCGAACGAGCTTGCGCAGATCGCGGGTCGCGCCGGACGCTACCGGACCGACGGGACCTTCGGCGTGACCGGCGAGGCTGCGCCGCTCGACGAAGAGGTGGTGCGCGCCATCGAGGAGCATCGCTTCGCGCCGATCCGCAAGCTCCATTGGCGCAATTCCGACCTCCAGTTCAGCCGCCTCGACCGGTTGATCGCGTCCTTGGAGGTGGGCACGGACGATCCGATTCTGGTGCGGGCGCGCGAGGCAGACGACCTGATCGCGTTGAAGGCGCTCGCAGCCGACGAGCTGATTTGGGCGAGGGCTTCGGACGGGCGGGCGGTGAAACTGCTCTGGGATGTCTGTCGGGTGCCGGATTTTCGCGGCATCAGCCATGGCGAGCATGCCAACCTGCTCACCGCGCTGTACACCGATCTGCACGAACATGGACGGGTCCGCGAGGACTGGTTCGCGGCCCGGGTGGCGCGCATCGACAACACCCGCGGCGACATCGATGCGCTGTCGAAACGCCTCGCTTTCATCCGGACCTGGACATATGTCGCACAGCGAAATGGCTGGCTTCAGGATGAACACCATTGGCGGGGCGAGACTCTGTGCGGTAGAAGATCGCTTGTCGGATGCGCTTCACGCGGCTCTGACGCAAAGATTTGTTGACCGGCGCACATCCGTGCTGCTGCGCCGGTTGAAGCAGAAGGAGGGCCTTGTGGCCGAGGTGAACGACAAGGGTGAAGTGACGGTCGAGGGCGAATTCGTCGGCCGTCTCGAAGGCTTCCGGTTCCAACAGGACAAATCGGCATCGCCGGAGGAGGCGAAGACCCTGCGGGCCGCCGCCGTCGCGGCGCTGGCGCCCGAATTCCACCTGCGGGCGGACCGGTTCTACAACGCTCCCGATACCGAGCTCGACTACACCGAGCAGGGCGGGCTGATGTGGGGCGAACATGCCGTCGGCAAGCTGGTGAAGGGCGACGACCCGCTGAAACCTCGGGTGCAGGCTTTCGTCGACGACGAGGCGGGCGCCGAAGTGGCCGAAAAGGTCACCCGTCGGCTGCAGCATTTCATCGACCGCAAGGTCGCCGCGCTGTTCGAGCCGCTTGTCGAGATGCAGAAGGACGACGGCCTGGCCGGGCTTGCCCGGGGCCTCGGCTTCCAGTTGGTCGAAGCGATGGGCATCATCCCGCGCGACCGGGTCGCGCAGGACGTCAAGGTGCTCGACCAGGACGCGCGCGGGCTGCTGCGCAAACACGGTGTGCGTTTCGGCCAGTTCACCATTTTCATGCCGGCGCTCCTGAAGCCCGCGCCGACACGGCTGCAGGCTGGTGCTCTGGGGGCTTTCCCAGGGGCTCGACGTGTTCCCGGAGGCGCCGCCGCCGGGGCTCGTGACCATTCCGGTGGTCGAGCACGCCGACCTCGAGACCTACACGCTGGCCGGCTACCGGCCCGCCGGGCACCGCGCGATCCGGATCGACATGCTGGAACGGCTCGCCGACCAGCTGCGCGCCAAGGACAGCCGCACCGGGTTCGAGGCCAACCCCGACATGCTGTCGATCACCGGTCTGACGCTGGTGCAATTCGCCGACCTGATGGCGGGGCTTGGCTACAAGGCCGACCGCGGTGAGCGCGAAAAGCTGCGCGGTGCGGATCACGACGCGGACTTGAACGGCGTTTCCGAAGTCGAGGCGCTGCCGAAGGCCGACCGCCGGCCCGAGCCGCACCCGGGCGACCCCGGCGTCAGCGAGGTCGATGCCGATTCCCGAGGCGGACGGCGCGGGGCATTCCCAGCACCTGCATATCGACCATCTCGAGGGCCCGGGCTTTTCTTCGGTCGAGGCGCAGCCGGATGTCGATGACGACGACGAGACCGAACCGCACCCGGGCGACCCGGGGATGAGCGAGGTCGTCGCGCGCGACGAGCCGGGCGACGAGCCCGAGATCTTCTTCACCTTCACCTGGGGCGGGTTCTCCAAACCCCGGGGCGGCGCCGGGGCGGCGGACGCGGCAAGCCGCGCGGGCCCGGCGGCAAGCCCAAGGGCGACGGCGGCGGCAAGCCCCGCGGCCCCAAAGGGCCGAAGGGCAAGGGCGGCGGTGGCGGCAAGCGCCAAGAACTTCGAAAGCCGCCCTCCGAAGAAGGACAAGCCGATTGACCCCGACAACCCCTTCGCCGCAGGCGCTCATGGGGCTCAAGGACAAGGACTGACCGGTGACCGGCGGGTCCGCCCAGCGTCCGCCCGATACCGGTGCGGGGCAATCCATGCGCGCCGACAAGTGGCTGTGGCATGCCCGGTTCTTCAAGACCCGGGGCTGGCGGCGAAGGTCATCTCGTCGGGGCATCTCAGGGTCAACGGCGACAAGGCCTTGAAACCCGCCCGCAGCGTCGCGCCCGGCGACGTGCTGACCTTTGCGCAGGCGCGGCGCATCCGGGTGGTGAAGATCCTGGCGCTTTCGGACCGTCGCGGACCGGCGCCGGAAGCGCAGGGCGCTCTACGAGGACATGACCCCCGAGACGCCGCCAAGTCCGAAGAATCCCGCCTACGACGGCAAGGGCCGACCGGGCGGCAAGGATCGTCGCAGGGCCCGGGAATTTGACCGTTCCCAACTTGAATGATCGCGCCAAGCCGGGTAGCTAGGCGGGACCAATCCGCATTCCAGGTGTCCCATGACCTACATCGTCAACGACAAGTGCATCGCCTGCAAATACACCGACTGCGTCGAAGTCTGCCCGGTGGACTGCTTCTACGAAGGCGAGAACATGCTGGTGATCCACCCTGACGAATGCATCGATTGCGGGGTCTGCGAGCCGGAATGCCCGGCCGACGCCATTCGCCCCGATACCGAGCCGGAAGCGGCGTCCTGGGTCGAGTTCAACCGAAAGTACTCCGAGCTTTGGCCGGTGATCGTGTCGAAGAAGGACCAGCTGCCGGATGCCGAGGAACGCGACGGCGAAGAGGGCAAACTCGAGAAGTACTTCTCGGAGAAGCCGGGCGGTTGAAACGATCCGGCGCGGGGCGTGTTTGACGCCCGGCAAGTGCGCTCCGGAAGGCGTGAACCCGCCTGCGGTGAGGCAACACTTTAAGAATCGCGCCCTGTTGTGCTATATTCAAGAAGTGGTATGAACCGGACGCCCGGCGTGCCCCGGTAGGGCAACACCTGTAACGCCGTATTCATGATCGAACAGTCGCCGCGGGGGGCGTAAACCTTCCTGCGTCGTTTGTTTGTGTCTCGACGGCCGTCTGGCCCGGCAATTGAAAGGAATACAACGATCATGAGCAAAGCGAGAAAGCTCGACTTCCGCCCGAACGACTATGTCGTCTACCCCGCCCATGGCGTGGGCCAGATCGTCTCGATCGAGGAACAGGAAGTCGCCGGGCTGACGCTGGAGCTTTTCGTGATCTCCTTCGAGAAGGACAAGATGACCCTGCGGGTGCCGACCAACAAGGCGACCGAAGTGGGCATGCGCGGCCTCTCGAGCCCCGACATCGTCTCCAAGGCGATGGACACCCTGCGCGGCAAAGCGCGGGTGAAGCGCGCGATGTGGTCGCGCCGGGCGCAGGAATACGAACAGAAGATCAACTCGGGCGATCTGATCTCGATTGCCGAGGTGGTGCGCGATCTGCACCGCAACGACGACCAGCGCGAGCAGAGCTACTCCGAGCGCCAGCTCTACGAGGCCGCCCTCGAGCGTCTGACCCGGGAAGTGGCCGCCGTGGCCGGTGGCGACGAGATCGCGGCCCAGAAACAGGTGGGCGACGTGCTCACCTCGCGCGCGGCCTGACATCCGGCCTGTCATCCGGCCCGACGTCCGCCCCGACCAAGGGGCAGACAAGGCGGCGTTTGGCCGATCCTGACGGGACCGTTGGACAGAGTGTGAAATAAACACCGCTACCCATGCCGGGTGGCGGTTTTTTTTGCCATTATGCGTGACGACGCGGCACGCGGGCGGCGAACCGGTGTCTCGGCGGAAACACGCAGCGTGTCCCTGGACCGGAATACACCACGACGCGCCGTTCCCGCCTGGCGGCTTTGCCGTGAAGCACCCATAGCCCGTGCAGAGAGCCTCAGATCAGGCTGGCGAAGGCGGTGAGCGCCGCGATCTCGCCAATCTGCTGCGCGGCGCCGAGCACGTCGCCGGTCTGACCGCCGATCTTGTTCCGTGCGAGCGCCGCAAGGCCGATCGCAGCCAGCGTCAGCCAGAGGAGCGGCGCCAGGATCGCCCAACCGGCAACCGCGAAGCCCAGGGCAAGCGCCACGCCGACGGCGAGACATTGCGGTCGGCTGCGCCGGGCGGCCCACCGCGGCTGACAACCCGGTGCCGCGCGCATTGGGCATCGCGGCCATCAGCACCGCCATGGCGCCGCGCGAAAGCACTGCGGCGGCGATCAGCGGCGCGAAGAGCTGGCCTGCGGACAACAGCAGGCTCAGCGCGCCCCAGCGCAGGCCGAGCGCCAACACCAGCGCGATGACGCCGTAGCTGCCGATCCGGCTGTCCTTCATGATCTCGAGCCTGCGGCCGGGCGCGGCGCCGCCCCAGAACCCGTCGGCCGTGTCGGCCAGCCCGTCCTCGTGGAGCCCGCCGGTCAGTGCCACCTGGGCGGCGAGGGTGAGCCCCGCGGCGAGCGCGGGGGGACACCCAACCCCAACAGGAGCGCCGCGAGGCCACCGGCGACCAGGGCCACGACGAGCCCCGCAACCGGCCAGGCCCAGGCGGCGGCCGCGCCGCGCGGCGAGTAACCCGCAACCGGCAGGCGTGTCAGCAGGCCGAGCGCTTCGACGATGTCGGCGGGGTGGGCGAGCTTTTCTGGCGCGTGGGCCATGGCGGGTTTCCGGTTTTGCCTCTGCACGACACCGCTAAAGAAGCCTGAGACGCAGATCAACAGGAGGCCGCCCGTGCCAGACGCCCCGTTTTCGACCCTCGACGCATTTCGCCAGGTTCTGAAGGCCGCGCCCGGGCCGGATCCGGTGGCCCTGGCGGGCGCGCAGGACCGCAACACCCAACTCACCAAGCCGCCGGGGGCGCTCGGGCGGCTCGAGGACCTTGCCCAGTGGTACGCAGGCTGGCGGGGTCACCCACGTCCGGTACTGGAACGCCCGCAGGTGATCGTTTTTGCCGGCAACCACGGGGTGACGGCGCAAGGCGTCTCGGCCTTTCCGGCCGAGGTGACCGGGCAGATGGTCGCGAATTTCGAGGCCGGGGGCGCGGCGGTCAACCAGCTCGCGAAACTTGCGGGCGCCCGGATGGATGTGGTGGCGCTTGAACTCGACCGGCCGACCGCCGATTTCACCCAAGGCCCAGCCATGAGCGAGACGGACGTCGTCGCGGCGCTGGCGGCGGGCTGGGGTGCGGTCGACCCGGACGCAGACCTTCTGGTCGTCGGCGAGATGGGGATCGGCAACACGACAGCGGCAGCGGCGCTGGCGCAAGCGCTCTACGGCGGCGTGCCGGAGGACTGGGCCGGGCGCGGCACCGGGGTGGACGACGACGGGCTCGCCCGCAAGGCCCGGGCCGTCGGCGCCGGCCTCGCGGCCAACCCGGAGGCGACGGAGGACCCGCTTGAGGCGCTGCGGTGTCTCGGCGGCCGCGAACTCGCGGCGATGGCGGGGGCGATCGTCCGGGCGCGGGCGGAGCGGATCCCGGTGATTCTCGACGGGTTCATCTGTACTGCGGCGGCGGCGGCGCTGGACTGCGCCGTACCCGGCGCGCTCGACCACGCGGTGGCCGGCCATGTCTCCGCGGAGGCGGCCCACGGCGCCCTGCTCGACCGGCTCGGCAAGACGCCGCTCCTGTCTCTCGGCATGCGGCTCGGAGAAGGTTCCGGCGCCGCCCTGGCGATCGCTGTGCTGAAGGGGGCGGTCGCCTGCCACTCCGGCATGGCGACCTTCGCGGAAGCCGGGGTGGCCGCGGGCTGAGCAGGGGCCGTCGGGCCGGTGAAACCAAGCGCCTGGGAGACCGGGGTGACGGGGAGCTGACCCGGTGCGTCCGGGCGGCCAAGGCGTTTCGAAACGCCTTGGCAACGGCTTTCGAAAGCCGTTGTGGTCCCGATGTCAGTGTCTGGTTGCGAAAAGAAACGACGTTTGCGGGGGCTCCCGGCGGCTGCGGGACAGCCGGCCAACGGCGTTGGCGCCCGCGGCTCAGCCGAGCGGCAGGAGTTGCAGCGTGAAGTTGCGCGATCCCTTCTGGTAGGTCAGCCCGTCACTGCTGATCGAGGTGACCCGGCCGCCGTCGAGCCGGTCGCCGACCTTGACGGTGATATAGCGTCCGTTCTCCATACGCACGAGCGCCCGGCGGGCGTTCGACGGTCCACTGATGCCGAGAAGGTTGATCTCGCGCAGGTTCAGGGCGTTGGGGGTCGTCGCCTGGTTGGCGACGCTGGCGCTGGTGGGAATCGCGGGCGTGGTGGTGGCGGGCGCGGCCGGTTCGGGGGGCGCGGCGGCGGCGCGCGCCATCGCCGCGTTGACGATCTGGTCGATGTCGGCCGGCCTGCGGGTCGGCTTCAGCGACGTGACCACGGCCAGTTCGGTGGCATCGACGAAGCTGGCGGAGACCGCATCCACGGCGGCTTCGATCGAGGCCGGATCGGCCGCAGCGGTCTCGATTTCGGCATCGGCCGGGACGGCGGTCAGTGTATCCGCGTCGGCCGTTGCTGTGGCCGGATCCGCCGGGGCATCCACCGGCCCGTCGTCGAGCCGCGCATCGGCGTCGGGGTCGGTTGTATCGGGGGTGGTCGCGTCGGGCAGGGCCGCGTCGGGTGCCGGCCCGTCACCCAGTCCATCCTCCAGCCCGTCTTCCGGCCGTGGCTCGGGACGAAGGTCGGGCACGTCGGGGAGGGCGTCGGCGGGCGCCACGTCGGTTTCCAGGGCGGCTGCTGCCTCGACCGCCTGTTCGACGGCCTGCTCGAGCGCGGCGTCGTCGAGCGTGGCGTCGTCGGGTGTGGTCTCGGGCAACGCCGGGGTTCCGGGGCGGAGCGGCGGGACCACCGCGGGAGGGCCCTCGAAGACGATGATCCCGGTCGGGCTGACCGTGCCTTCGGGCGAGGGGAGGACCAGCCCGTTCTCGTCCAGTTCGAAGACGGTGTCGGCCGGTGGCGGCGGTAGCGGGGCGGCACGTTCGACGGTTCCGGCAAGCGCGGCAGGAACGTCGGGTTCGGCGATGGCGGCGGGATCCGCGGTGGCGCCGCGCGCGGTGCCCGGCCCGCCGACCTCCCCCATCTCAAGCCCCGGCGTGAAGGGTTCGCCAAGTGTCTCGGGCGCCCGCTGCCAGATCTGTGTCTCGGCGTAGCGCGCCTCGGCCTCCTCCTGGGTCAGGACCTCAGGTGTGGGGGCCGCATCCGGTTCGGCCGGCGCTGCCGCCTCGGGGGCGGTTTCTTCCGGCGGGGTATCCTCCGGCACGGCCTCGGCGTCGGGAATGGGCGTGACGGTGGTGCTGTCTGCGGGTGCGGTCTCAGGTGTCGCGTCGGGAACCTCCGGGGCGGTTGTGTCTTCGCCTGGGTTGAACAGCGCCGGGTCGCCATCGTCGACGAAGAAGCTCGACCACATCGCGATGACCCCCATCGCGAGCAGGAGCAGGAGTGTCAGGACGAGACCGAGGTATTTGCGTCCACCGCGTTTTTCCTCGGTGCGGCGGGCGCCGAACACGGTGAGCGCGTCCGCCTCGCTGACTGCGGCCTTGGGCTTGTCCGGTTTCGACGCGAGCTTCGGAACACGGGGCTTGTCGGGCTTGACTGCGGGCACCGGTTTGGTGGCGGGTTTGGCAGCCGGTTTCGGCGAACTCGTCGACACCGGGTGGCGGCGGGGCGGAGGGTGCCGTTTTGGCCGTGTCCGGGGCAGCGGCGGGCCCGTGAGCGGGCGTTGACGCGGGCGTATCGGTCGCGGGCGGCTTCGTTGCGGTCGGTCCGGCTGCGGGCGGGGCGGCGGCCGGCGCGCCATCTCGTGCCGTACCTTTCGCCGGGACGTCCGGCGCGAGCAGGTCGGGCTCGTCATCATACTGGTCGGGGCTGATCCGGGCCTCGCTCGACCCCGCGCCGCGCATCAGCGCGGCCATCGACGTGTCGGCCGGATTTGCCTTGTCTTTGCCAGGCGCGCGCCGCTGGCCAAAGGACCGAAGGCCCCCGGCAGCACCGCGCACGGCGTCGGAGAGGGACCCGCGTGCGCCCGGTTTCTCCGGAGCCTTCGGAGTGTCGCTGCCGGCGGGCGCCCCCGGCAGAGGCCGCGACAGGGCGTCTTCCATATCGGCGCGGCGGCGGTCGCCGGACGGCGCCGGCTGTGTCGCGGCGTCTGAAGGTGCGCTTCGCGCCGTCGGCGTAGCGGTGGTCGTGGTGCCGGTGCCGCCGCGACGGGTGCTGAAGGCGACGCCGGGCTGTGCGGGTGTGTCGTCTTTCGCCGGGGTCGCGGGGGAGGACGCCGCGTCGGGCCCCGCAGGGCGCGTGGTTTGCGCCCCTGTTCCGCCGCCGGGCGGCGGCGCCGCCCTGTCGGGGCCGGTTGTGGGGGCCGCCCGGGGCTCTGCGCCGCGGCTGGATGCGGGGTACTGCGCAGCCTCCGACCGGGTGTCGCGCGCCGTGTCCGGCGCGCTGGCCTTGCCTGTGGCGCGTGCCTTGCGGGCTGGCTGCGGCGGCGTGGGCATCGCGTCGGCCTCATCCGAGGTCGGCGGGAACGGCGCGAGCGGCGGCGGGACTGGCTGGTCGGCGCCCCGGTCGGAGCGCGGGGGCCGGATTTGGGGGCGGCTCGCCCGCGCGCGGAAGGCGGGCATCGCGTCCGGGTCGCCGGACAGCTCGGCCTGGATCGCGTCGAGCTCGGCAAAGGGATCGTCGACCGGGTCCACGTCCGGCAGCGGGGCGTCGAGCGGTTCGCGAACAGGCGTGGGGGCCGCCGCGGAAGCGGGTGCAGGTCTGACCTCGGGCGCCGATTCGGGCTCCGCGGGCGGCTGCCAGGCCAGATCACCGGGGGAATGGGGGGCGGCCTGCGTGTCTGGTTGGGGCGGGTAGCCCGTGGCCGGTGCGCCGATTGGCCCGGATGCCGGGCGCGTATCCATCGCGGGCGGCTTGCGCGGCACCGGGCTCGCGTCGGGCTCCACCCGTTCGGTGGGACCGAGGATCTTGGTGGCGGCGCGGGTCTTGCCGAAAAACGGCTCGCCGGAAAACTCGCCCTGAGGCGAGCGCGCGACGAAACTCACCGGGTTGAACCGGTGCTCGACGGCGAAGGTCTCGGCCTCGTCCATGGTCTCGCGGGCGAGCACCGCAACCCGTGCGCGCTCGCCGGCGGCGCGCCAGTCGAAGACCAGCTCGCCGACCGGGTAGGGTGTGAGCCCGTCGAGCCCCGAGCGGATCTGCACCTCGCGAGAGATATCGTCGGGGCCGGGGGCCTCGACGGTGGTGTAGAGAACCTGCGAGTTCGGAATGATGATCTTGCAGGTGAACCCACCGCTTTCCAACGCGGCGGCGCGGCGCCTGAGGTCGGCCAGGTGGCTGCCCATCTCCGGGTCGTCGAGCTCGACGGAGCCCACCAGCGACCACCCCCCCTTGCTGCGATGCAGGAGGTTGATGCCCTCATGGCTGAGGTCGAGAGCGAACTTAGGTTTCATTCTATCTGGACCGTCGAAATTCCCACCGGCCGGACCGGCCCGGCGCGGGGTGGAAACTATAGCAGGAAAGGACGCAAGGAAAGGGAAAGCGGGCTGTGCAGCTGCAACGACTGCGGATATGACCTTTTTCCTGCCGATCTTGCCCCAATGTCACGGAAACCCACAACATTTCGTGAGAAAGGGATTCGTTCGCCCGGGCGGGGATCTGCCCATCACCCGCCTGTTCGTGGTTGGAAAAGTGTTAACGCGCCGGTTGCACGCGGGGCGTGTGGAATTGACCGATAGAACGCCCCATGGTAGAGGATCACCCAAGCTGGACGACATGAACAACCGGCCGGGCCGAGGGGCCCGGGCCGGTTTTTTCGTGTTGCTCGCGTGAGGGCAATCAACCGAGGCAATCCATGACAGGCAACAACAAGAAAAAACCCACCCAAGCAAAAGCACCCGAGTTCGATCCGGAAACCGACCCCGCTTTCGATCCGGTGGCTTTGGCCGAAAAGAACTTCACCCGCGTGCTGAACGCCCTGGACGCGCTCGCGGACGAGCTGCACGGGCGCGAGGACAGCGCGGTCGCAAAGGCGGCAAAGCTCGCCGGCGAGGCCAGGGGCGCGATCCAGACAATCTTCAACGAAAGGCAGCGCATTGCAAAACTCGATGACGACAAATCCGGCGCTCACGGCGCCGAGCTTGATCTCGACGCCGCGCGACTTGAAGTCGGGCGCCGACTGGCTCTCCTCAGGGAGCGCAGCGGCTCAGATTCGCTTCCTGGAGGGGCTGGGTGACCCGGCGCTGGCCGCGCTGCCCTGGTTGTTCGACTTCTGGGCGCTGCCGCACCAACGGGCGCCGAAGGGCGACTGGCGCAGCTGGGTGATTCTCGGCGGCAGAGGCGCGGGCAAGACCCGCGCCGGCGCCGAGTGGGTGCGCGCCCAGGTCGAAGGGGCGGGGCCGCGCGACCCGGGGCGCGCGACCCGCGTCGCGTTGGTCGGCGAGACGATGGACCAGGTGCGCGAAGTGATGGTCTTTGGCGACAGCGGCCTGCTCGCCTGCGCACCGCCGGACCGCAGGCCGGACTGGCAGGCGACACGGCGCATGCTGGTCTGGCCCAACGGGGCGACGGCGCAGGCTTTCTCGGCGCATGAGCCCGAGGCGTTGCGCGGGCCGCAGTTCGACGCCGCCTGGGTGGACGAGCTTGCCAAGTGGAAGAAGGCCGGGGAAAGCTGGGACATGCTCCAGTTCGGCCTCAGGCTCGGCGACCACCCGCGCCAGGTGGTGACAACGACGCCGCGCAACGTCCCGATACTCAAGAAGATCCTGCACGCGCCATCGACGGTTTCCACCCATGCCGGCACCCAGGCCAACCGCGCCTATCTGGCCGCGTCCTTCCTTGAGGAGGTGGAGGCGCGTTATGGCGGCACAAGGCTCGGGCGGCAGGAGCTGGAGGGCGTGCTGGTCGAAGACATCGACGGGGCGCTCTGGACGTCGGCACAGCTGGAAGCCCTCAGGCTCGATGCGTCACCGGACTTCGACCGGGTCGTCGTCGCTGTCGATCCGCCGGTGACCGGACACAAGGGCTCCGATGAATGCGGGATTGTCGTCGTCGGTGTGGTTACCGCTGGCCCGCCCCGCGACTGGTCGGCGGTGGTGCTGGAGGATGCCAGCGTGTCGGCGGCCAAACCTACGGTCTGGGCGGAGGCGGCGGTCGCGGCGTTCGAACGCCATGAAGCCGGGCGGCTGGTCGCGGAGGTCAACCAGGGCGGTGACCTTGTCGGCGAGATGATCCGGCAGATCGACCCGATGGTGCCGTTTCGTGGCGTGCACGCGAGCCGGGGCAAAGTGGCCCGGGCCGAGCCGGTGGCGGCGCTCTACGAACAGCGGCGCGTGCGGCACCTGCGCGGCATGCCTGATCTCGAGGATCAGATGTGCAAGATGACGGTACACGGTTACGAGGGGCAGGGCAGCCCCGACCGGGTCGATGCGCTGGTCTGGGCGATCCATGAACTGATGATCGCACCAGCACGTAACCAGGGCCGGCCGCAACTGCGTACGCTCGGTTAAACGCTTCTTTAACCCTTGGTGAGAAATTGCCCGTTGTCGAAAGGCGGGCAACTTCCGCCCCGGGGCAACCCCTCACGACACGGATTTTCTGAGAGGCGCCCGGGGCAAGGCCCGTGGGCGGACGGGCGGGGCTTGCCCAGCGGGCGCCCCGGCAACAGACGAGGAGCGAGACGGCATGGCGGTGTTCGATATGTTCAAGCGCGGGACGGAAGAGGCACCCGAGGCGAAGGCCTCGGCGACCGGTCCGGTAATCGCCTATTCTGGCTCGGGCCGGGTGGCCTGGAGCCCGCGCGACACCTCGAGCCTGATCCGGACGGGTTTTTCCGGCAATCCGGTCGGGTTTCGCTCGGTGAAAATGATCGCCGAGGCCGCCGCGGCGCTGCCGATCGTGCTCCAGGACGCCACCACCCGGTACGAGACCCACCCGGTGCTCGACCTCATCACCCGTCCCAACCCGCTCCAGGGCCGCGCCGAGCTGTTCGAAGCGCTGTTTGGCCAGATCCTTCTGACCGGCAACGGCTATGTCGAGGCGGTGGGCGGCGAGACCGGGGTTCCGTTGGAACTGCACGTGCTGCGCTCGGACCGGATGAGCCTGGTGCCGGGGGCCGACGGCTGGCCGGTGGCCTATGACTACACGGTCGGCGCGAAGAAGCACCGGTTCAACGTGGCCGACGGGATCTCGTCGATCTGCCACATCAAGAGCTTCCACCCCCAGGACGACCACTATGGGCTGTCGCCGTTGCAAGCGACCGCGCAGGCGCTCGACGTGCACAACGCGGCTTCGGCCTGGTCGAAGGCCCTGCTCGACAACGCCGCGCGGCCGTCGGGGGCCATCGTCTACAAGGGCGGCGAGGGCGAGGGAACGCTGAGCGCCGACCAGTACGACCGGTTGCTCTCGGAGATGGAGGCCCATCACGTCGGGGCGCGCAACGCCGGGCGGCCGATGCTGCTGGAAGGCGGGCTCGACTGGAAACCGATGGGGTTGAGCCCGTCCGACATGGAATTCCAGCAGACCAAGGCGGCCGCCTCGCGGGAAATCGCCACCGCATTCGGGGTGCCGCCGATGCTGCTCGGGATCCTCGGCGACGCGACCTACGCGAACTACCAGGAAGCGAACCGCGCTTTCTACCGGCTGACCGTGTTGCCCCTTGTGACGAAGGTCGTCGCCTCCGTCGGACACTGGCTTTCGGGTTTCACCGGCGAACCGGTGACGCTCAAGCCCGACCTCGACCAGGTGCCGGCGCTGTCATTGGAACGCGACCAGCAATGGGCGCGGGTCTCGGCAGCCGATTTCCTGACCGCAGACGAGAAGCGGGCCATCCTCGGCCTGCCGAAACTGACCGACGACGAATAGGCCGGGCCCATCTGGACCTTCGGTCCATCCTCGACAACCGATGCGAAGAGCGCCGCGAGGTGCGATGAGCGGAGCTGTACACAAGGAGAAATCATGAAGGATTTCAGTGATATGGGGCTCGAAGTGAAATTCGTTTCCCTCGGAGAGACCGAGAGTGTCGAAGGCGGCCTCCAGGTCGAGGGATACGCAAGCTTCTTCGGCGAGCTCGATCGCGGCGGCGATGTCGTGGCCCGCGGCGCCTATGGCAAGAGCCTCGAGGCGCTCCAGTCGAAGGGCGGCCAGGTCAAGATGCTCTGGCAACACGACCCGACTCAACCCATTGGAATCTGGGACGAAGTTCGCGAGGACGACCGCGGGCTCTTCGTCAAGGGCCGGATCCTCGACGAGGTCGAAAAGGGCCGCGAAGCCGCGGCGTTGATCGCCGCCGGCGCCATCGACGGGTTGTCGATCGGCTACCGGACGGTGAAAGCCACCAAGGACGACAAGGGCCGCAGGCTCTTGAACGAGCTGGAGCTGTGGGAGGTGTCGCTTGTCACTTTCCCGATGCTGCCCAGCGCGCGGGTGGGATCGAAGGGCGAAGACCCTGAGGAATCCGACATCTTGCGCGACCTGGCGGAGGTCTTCGAAGACGCCCGCCGCATGCTGGCCCCGGGCGACTGAGCCAGCGATCTGACCCCTCTAGAGGTACATTCCATGAGCAACAAAGAGACCAAGGCTCAGGGCCAGCCGGGCGCGGCCGGGCTGTCTCCGGCCGCGGAGGTGAAGACCGCCATGGCCGGTTTCCTGAGCGATATCAAGACGCTTCACGACGACATCAATTCCAGGCTTCAACAACAGGAAGAGCGCATGACCATGCTGGATCGGAAATCCCTCACCACCTCGCGCCCGGCGCTGGCCGCCGCGGCCGACTTCGACGCGCCGCATCAGAAGGCCTTCGAAGCCTATGTGCGCACCGGCGACGATGACGGCCTGCGCGGCCTCGAGCTCGAAGGCAAGGCGCTGAACACCGCCGTTGCCGGCGACGGCGGCTACCTGGTCGATCCGATCACCGCCGAGAACATCGCCAGCGTGCTGGCTTCGACCGCCTCGATCCGCGCGATCGCCAACGTCGTCAACGTCGAGGCCACCTCCTACGACGTGTTGATCGATCACGGCGACGTCGGCACCGGCTGGGCCACCGAGACCGGCCCGGTCACCGAGACCTCGACGCCCACCATCGAGCGGATCGCGATCCAGCTGCATGAACTCTCGGCCTTGCCGAAAGCCTCGCAGCGTCTGCTGGACGATTCGGCCTTCGACATCGAAGCCTGGCTCGCCGGCCGCATCGCCGACAAGTTCGCCCGCGCCGAGGCCGACGCCTTCATCAACGGCGACGGCACCGACAAGCCCACAGGCTTCCTCACTCACCCGAATGTCGCCAACGACAGCTGGGCCTGGGGCTCGCTCGGCTACGTCGCCACCGGCACCTCGGGTGACTTCGACGCCACCAACCCGGCCGACGCGATCGTCGATCTCGTCTACGCGCTCGACGCCGAGTACCGCTCCGGTGCGACCTTCGTGATGAACTCCAAGGTTGCCGGCAACGTGCGCAAGATGAAGGACCTCGACGGCCGCTTCCTGTGGTCGGACGGCCTGGCCGCTGGCGAACCGGCCCGCCTGATGGGGTACCCGGTGCTGATCGCCGAGGACATGCCGGATATTGCGGCCGATTCCACGCCGATCGCGTTCGGCAACTTCGCCGCCGGCTACACCGTCGCGGAACGCCCCGACACCCGGATCCTGCGCGATCCGTTCTCGGCCAAGCCGCATGTGCTGTTCTACGCCACCAAACGGGTGGGCGGCGACGTGTCGGATTTCGCCGCGATCAAGCTCCTGAAGCTGTCGACCTCGTAAGGGGTGACCTTCCGCGCCCGCCCGAGCGGGGTGGGCGCGGGACATGTGGGCGCGTGCCGCTGACGCCGTCGTTGTCTAGCTGCTCCCCCTCCGTCCGAGCAACGCGGAGGCACGCGCCCACCTCGTATGAGATGCGAGGGGCCCGAATTTCGGAGATGATCCATGATGCTAGTCGAGCAGACCACGGTACCCAACGGGGTGCTCCCGGTCGCGGAATTCAAGGACCACCTGCGGCTCGGCACGGGATTCGCCGACGACGGGGTGCAGGACGACGTGCTCGAGGCCTACCTGCGTGCGGCGATCGCGACGATCGAAGCGCGCACATCAAAGGCGCTGATCACCCGGTCGTTCAGCTGGACGCTCTCCGCCTGGCGAGACCTTGCCGCCCAGGCGTTGCCCCTCGGCCCGGTAAGCGCGATCACCGCGCTTTCGATCTTCGACCGCCTCGGGGCGGAAGAGGTGGTCGACAGCGACAAGTTCGTGCTGGAGCCGGACCTGCACCGGCCGCGCCTGGTGGCCACAGGTTACACATTGCCGGTGATCCCGGTGGGCGGCACCGCCGTGATCGGGTTCGACGCCGGGTTCGGCGCGACCTGGAGCGACGTGCCCGTCGATCTGGGCCAGGCGGTGAAGATGCTTGCCGCGCTCTACTATGAAAACCGCGGCACCCATCCGGGCGAGGCGGGCATGCCAGCCGGCGTGGCCAGCCTTATCGCGCGGTACCGTCCGGTGCGACTGTTCGGAGGTGGCTCGCTGTGACCCCGATCTATCCGACACTGTCGCGCCGTCTGGTGCTCGAAACGCCGCAACAGGCGGCGGACGGGGCAGGCGGTTACACCACCCAATGGGTCGCGCTCGGCGAGCTTTGGGCGGAGGTGAAGCGCGCCTCGGGGCGCGACAAGGCGAGCGAGTTCGCCTCAGTCACCTCGGCCCAGTACCGCATCACCGTGCGCGCAGCCCCTGCGGGCCAACCGTCGCGGCCCCGAGCCGAACAGAGGTTTCGTGAGGGCACTCGGGTTTTCCTGATCCGGGCCGTCACCGAGGCCGATGTCGGCAACCGCTACCTGACCTGCTTCGCCGAAGAGGAGGTGAGCCAATGACCTATGCCATTGCCGCCGCGCTCCAGAAAGCGGTGTTCGAGCGGCTCCAGGCCGATGCCACCGTCACCGCCCTCGTGGCCGACGCGGTCTACGACGCGATCCCGCCGGGCATCGTCGGCGGCACCTACGTGAGCCTCGGGCCCGAAGACGTGCGGGATGCGTCGGACGACACAGGCTACGGCGCCTGGCACGAGATCACCGTCAGCGTCGTCACCGACGAGGCCGGGTTCTCGGGCGCGAAACAGGTGGCGACGGCGGTGTCCGACGCGCTTGTCGACGCGTCGCTCACGCTCGACCGCGGCCATCTCGTCGCGCTCAATTTCTACCGCGCCCGGGCGCGCCGGGTTCAGGACGCGGACGTGCGCCGCATCGATCTGCGCTTCCGCGCCCGGGTCGAGGACGCCTGACCACCCAGCGTCGAGGACGCCGAACCCAACGCTCACCCCCCGGATCACCCACCGATCACATACGGAGTTTTCGTCATGGTTGCCCAGAACGGCAAGGATCTTCTCATCAAGCTCGACATGGACAATGCGGGCAACTTTGAAACCATCGCGGGCCTGCGCGCCACGCGGATCAGCTTCAACGCCGAAAGCGTCGATGCCACCTGCCTGGGCAGCACCGGCGGCTGGCGGGAATTGCTCGGTGGCGCCGGGGTCAAATCGGCCTCGCTCTCGGGGTCGGGGATCTTCAAGGATCAGACCACCGACGAACGCGCACGGCAGATCTTCTTCGACAGCGAAGTGCCCGATTTTCAGATCATCGTTCCCGATTTCGGCACCATCGAAGGGCCGTTCATGATTACCGGCATCGAATATGCCGGGACCTACAACGGCGAGGCCAACTACGAGCTGTCGATGGCTTCGGCCGGCGCGCTCACCTTTACGGCGCTCTGAGTATGTCCAATCCCTGGACCGGTGAGGTGGCGCTGACCATCGACGGCGAGAGGCGGGTGCTGAAGCTGACGCTGGGCGCGCTGGCCGAGCTCGAGGAGAGCCTGGCCGAACCCTCGCTCGTCGAACTTGTGGAGCGGTTCGAGCAAGGCCGCTTCTCGTCGCGCGACGTGCTCGCGCTCATCGTCGCCGGCTTGCGCGGCGGTGGTTGGCGCGGCAGCTCCCTCGATCTGATGTCGGCCGAGATCGCCGGCGGTCCGGTCGAGGCCGCGAAGGTGGCGGGGCAATTGCTCGTGCGCGCCTTCTCGCTGCCGGGAGACGGGACAAGGGCCGGGGCAGGCGCCGGGGGCAGGCGATGAAGTTCGACTGGCCCGCGCTGATGCGGCTGGGCCTGAACGGCCTGCGGCTGACGCCTGACCGGTTCTGGGCCCTCACCCCGGCCGAGCTGATGGTGATGCTCGGCAAGGACGGGACCGGGGCGCCGCTCGGCAGGCAGAGGCTCGAAGAGCTGGCGCAGGCCTTTCCGGACAGACCGTCCGGGGGCCCGGCGGGTCCCGCCGCGGACCATCCAACAAGGAGTGACGGAGAATGATCGACTTCGACGGAATCGACGGGTTCGACGACCAGGTCTCGGCCCTGGAAAACAGCCTTCAGGACGCGACGGCCTTCACCCGGGCGTTCAACGGTGAACTTACCCGGATGGGAGCGACCGTCGACACGCTCGGGACCGACGTCTCGGCGCTGTCGAGCGGGTTCAGCCGCGGTGTGAAAAGCGCGATCGACGGGTTGGTCGACGGGTCGTCGACCCTCAGCGACGCCCTTGGAAGCCTGCGCCAGTCGATGCTCGACACGGTCTACAACGCCGCCGTGTCACCGGTGTCGGACCATGTTGGCGGGCTGCTGTCCGAAGCGGTCGGCGGGCTGATGAACGCGTTTCTGCCGTTCGCCGATGGCGGTGCCTTCAGCCAGGGCCGGGTGATGCCGTTTGCCAATGGCGGCGTCGTCTCCGGCGCCACGACTTTCCCGATGCGGGGCGGTGTCGGGCTGATGGGCGAGGCCGGACCGGAGGCGATCATGCCGCTCGCGCGCGGCGCCGACGGCAAGCTCGGCGTCCAGGCCGGGGGCAATGCACGCCCCGTCAACGTGACCATGAACGTGACCACACCCGATGTCGCCGGCTTCGAGCGCTCCCGCGGCCAGATCGCCGCCCAGGTGAGCCGCGCGATCTCCAGCGGCCAACGCTACAGCTGAGGAGGCAACAGCGATGAGTTTCCACGAAGTCCGGTTCCCGGCCTGTTTGAGCTACGGTGCGGTCGGAGGCCCGATGCGCCGCACCGAGGTGGTGACGCTCGCCAACGGCCACGAAGAACGCAACACCCCTTGGGCGCATTCGCGGCGCAGATACGATGCGGGCGTGGCGATGTCGTCGCTCGACGATCTCGAGGTGGTGATCGCCTTTTTCGAGGCGCGGCGCGGCCAACTTCACGGGTTTCGCTGGAAGGACTGGGCCGACTACAGGTCGGGACTGCCCTCCGCCGAGGTCGCCGTGTCGGACCAGTCGCTCGGCTTCGCCGACGGGTCGCAAGTGTCCTTCCAGCTGACCAAGACCTACAGCTCGGGCACGTCGAGCTACACCCGCCCGATCGTGAAGCCCGTCTCCGGCAGCGTCCTCGTGGCCGTCGCCGGCGCGCCGCAGGCCGAGGGCACCGACTACACGCTCGACAGTACGACCGGGATGATCACCTTCGCGGCCCCACCCGGCAACGGGCTCGAGATTTCCGCAGGCTACGAGTTCGACGTCGCCGTGCGCTTCGATACCGACCAGATCCAGGCCTCGGTCGCCACCTTCCAGGCCGGCGATGTGCCGAGCGTGCCGGTGGTGGAGCTTCGGGTCTGATGGCGCTTTCGGCATCCTTCGCAGCCCACCTCGCGACCGGGGCCACCACGGTCGCGCGCTGCTGGGCCCTGACCCGGGCCGACGGCCAGGTCATGGGTTTCACCGATCACGACCAGGACATCGTGTTCGCAGGCGTCACCTTCCGTGCCGACACCGGTCTCACGGCGACCGCGCTGCAGCAGACCACCGGCCTTGCGCTCGACAACAGCGAAGGGCTTGGCGCGCTGTCGGATCTCTCGGTGACCGAAGCCGACATCGCGGCCGGGCGCTACGACGGCGCCGAGGTCAAGGCCTGGTTGGTGAACTGGGCAGACCCCGCCGAGCGGCACCTGCAGTTCCGAGGCCGGATCGGCGAGGTCACCCGTGTGGCGGGCGCCTTCCGGGCTGAGCTCGCCGGGCTGTCGGACGTGCTCAACACGCCGCAGGGAAGCGTGTATCAGACGCCGTGTACGGCGGTGCTGGGAGACAGCGCCTGCGGCGTGGATCTGAACGGTCCCGCTTTCTCCGCCACCGGCACCGTCGATGCGGTGGCAGGAGCAAAAGCTGCTCACCCTCACGGGGCTGTCCGCCTACAATGCCAATTGGTTCCGGCGCGGGCGGCTCACGGTTACCAGCGGGACCGCTGCGGGGCTGGTCGGCGTGATCAAGGCCGACACGCGGAACAGCGGAAACCACGTCGTAGAGCTGTGGGAGAGCCTGCGCGCCGAGATCGCGCCCGGCGACACGGTGCGGCTCGACGCGGGCTGCAACAAGCGCCGCTCCACCTGCCGCGACAAGTTCTCGAACATCCTGAACTTCCGTGGCTTTCCCGACATTCCCGGCGACAACAAGCTGCTCACGATCCCGTTGCGCTCCTCGAGCACGACGAGCGGGACCGGCGCGAAATGAGCGAGCTGGCGTCCGGAGCGGGCAGTACGAAAGACGGTGCGCGGATCATCAGCGTGGCCCGCGCATGGATCGGCACGCCGTACGTGCACCAGGCCTCGTGCAAGGGGGCGGGGGCCGATTGCCTCGGCCTCGTGCGGGGGGTCTGGCGCGAGGTTCTCGGCGCCGAGCCGCTGACGCTGCCCGCCTACACGCCCGACTGGTCGGAGGCGAGCGGCGACGAGGCGCTGCTTGCCGGCGCAGGCGCGCTGCTGCTGCCGGTCGCACCCGGCGCGCAACGCCCCGGTGACGTGATCGTCTTTCGCATGCGTCCCGGCGCCGTGGCCAAGCACCTGGGGCTCCTCGCCGGGACCGGCGCGGCGGCCCGCTTCATCCATGCCTACAGCGGACACGGGGTGGTCGAAAGCCCGCTCACGCCGCCCTGGGCACGCCGCATCGTGGCGTATTTCCGTTTCCCCGCAAGGGGCTGAGAAAAGGGTTCTGACATGGCGACGATTGTTCTTTCGGCAGCTGGCGCGGCGCTTGGCGCCTCGATCGGCGGTGGGGTGCTCGGGTTGTCCTCGATCGCGATCGGCCGGGCGCTGGGCGCGATCGCGGGGTCGGCCATCGACCAGAAGATCATGGGCGACGGAAGCCAGGCGGTGGAGACCGGACGGGTCGACCGGTTCCGGCTCACCAGCGCCTCCGAAGGGACCGCCATCCCCCGGGTCTGGGGCCGGATGCGGGTCGGCGGCCAGGTGATCTGGGCCTCGCGCATCAGCGAAGTTGCCGAATCCGTCGACGAAGGCGCGGGCGGCGGCGGCCTGGGCAAGGGCGTGCTGACGGGCACGTCGTCGGCTTCCGACGCGGTCGAGTACCACTACTACCAGAGCTTCGCCCTGGGCCTCTGCGAAGGCGAGATCGCCCGCGTCGGCCGGGTCTGGATCGACGGGACCGAGGTCGCGCCGTCGGATCTCAACATGCGCGTCTACACCGGTTCCGAGGCGCAAAATCCGGATCCGAAGATCGAGGCGGTCGAGGGGGCAGGCAATGTGCCGGCGTATCGGGGCACGGCCTACGTGGTCATCGAGGAGCTCGACCTCACCACCTATGGCAACCGGATCCCGGTGTTCAACTTCGAGGTCATCCGTCCCGAACAGCCCGAGCAGACCAGCGAGATCGCCCGCGGCACCAAGGCCGTCGCGCTGATCCCCGGGACCGGCGAATACGCGCTTGCCACCACCACGGTGCATTCCGGCGATCTGCCTGGCAAGAAGACGCCCCAGAACGAACACACGCCGCTCGGCAAAACCGATTTCGCGGTCTCGCTCGACATGCTCGAGGGCGAATTGCCCAACCTCGAGGCGGTGTCGCTCGTGGTCTCGTGGTTCGGCGACGATCTCAGCTGTGCCACGTGCGAGATCGCGCCCAAGGTGGAGAAGAACGGCGAAGACGGGCACGAGATGCCCTGGACGGTCTCGGGCCTCGCCGCGCGCCTCTGCCGGGCTTGTGCCCTTCGACGATGACGGCCGCCCGGTCTACGGCGGCACCCCCACCGACCAGTCGGTGATCGAGGCGATCCAGGCGATCGGCGATGCCGGCAAGGCGGTCACCTTCTATCCGTTCATGCTGATGACGCAGATGGCGGGCAATGGCCTGGTCGACCCCTGGACGGCGACGGCCGACCAACCGGTGCTGCCGTGGCGGGGCCGGATCACCACCGTCGCTGGCGCCGGGAGTGAGCGGTTCGCCGGACGGCACCGCCGCCGCGGCCGCAGAGGTCGCGGCTTTCTTCGGCACGGCGCAGCCGAGCGATTTCGCGCTGATCGGCGAAACGGTTGCCTATGGCGGTCCCGCCGAATGGTCCTACCGCCGGTTCATCCTGCACTACGCCTGGCTCTGCGCAGGCGGCGGGCGGGGTCGAGGCCTTCCTGATCGGCTCGGAGATGCGCGGGCTGACCCAGATCCGCGGTGCGGGCGACAGCTTTCCCGTCGGTCGATGCGCTGGTCCAGCTCGCGGCGGACGTGCGCTCGATCCTCGGGCCGGGCGCGAAGATCGCCTATGCCGCCGACTGGTCGGAATACTTCGGCTACCATCCGGACGACGGCTCCGGCGATCGTCTGCTTCCACCTCGACCCGCTCTGGGCCGACGCCAATATCGATTTCATCGGCATCGACAATTACATGCCGCTCTCCGACTGGCGCGACGGCGACGATCATCGTCGATGCCGGCTGGGGGTCGATCTACAATCTCGACTACCTGCGAGGCCAACGTGCGCGGCGGCGAAGGCTTCGACTGGTACTATGCCTCCGACGCCGATCGCGATGCGCAGATCCGCACGCCCGATCACCGACGGCGCCTACGGCGAGCCTTGGGTGTTTCGCTACAAGGATCTGCCGAACTGGTGGCAGAACCCGCACCACGACCGCCCCGGCGGCGTGCGAGCGGCGACGCCGACCGCGTGGGTGCCCGGCTCGAAGCCGATCCGGTTCACCGAGCTCGGCTGCGCGGCGATCGACCGGGGCACCAACCAGCCCAACAAGTTCCTCGACCCGAAGAGCTCGGAATCGTCCAGGCCCTACTACTCCTCCGGCAAGCGCGACGACTTCATCCAGATGCAGTACCTGCGCGCGCTGAACAGCTTCTGGGCCGATCGCGGCGAACAACCCGACCTCATGGTCGGAACCCAGATGGTCGACATGTCGCGCGCCCATGTCTGGGCCTGGGACGCGCGGCCCTTCCCGTGGTTCCCGGCGAAATCCGGGGTCTGGTCCGACGGTGACAACTACAGCGCCGGGCATTGGCTGAACGGGCGCGCGACCAACCTGTCGCTCGCCGCCGTGGTCGAAGAGATCTGTGCGTACTCCGGGGTCGAAACCATCGACACCAGCGCGCTCTACGGCCTGCTGCGCGGCTACGGGGTCAACGACGTGAGCGGCGCGCGCAGTGCCCTGCAACCGCTCATGTTGGCCTATGGGTTCGATGCTGCGGAACGGGAGGGGGAGCTGGCCTTCTTCACCCGCACCGGGCGCACCGACCACGTGCTCGACCAGGAGGCTCTCGCGGTCTCCGCCGACCTCGACGGCGACCTGGAACTGACCCGGTCGCCCGAGGCCGAGGTGTCGGGCCGGGTGCGGCTGACGTTCGTCGAGGGCAACGGCGAATACGAGACCCGGGCGACCGAGGCGGTCCACCCGGACGAGGCCACGCGCAGCGTATCGACCAGCGAAGTGCCGCTGGTGCTGACCAAGAGCGAGGCGCGCGGGATCGTCGAGCGCTGGCTTGCCGAGGCGCGCGTCGCCCGCGACAGCGCCCGCTTCGCGCTGCCCTTGTCGGCGACCGCGGTCCGGGCCGGCGAGGTGGTCGCGCTCGATCTGCCGGGCGGGGCTGCCACCTTCCGCATCGACCACATGGAACGGGCGGAGGCGGCGATCGTGCGTGCGGTCCGGGTGGAGCCCGGGCTGTTCGAGGCGCCGGAAATGCCCGAGGACGACGACGAGGTAGCCGACTACACGCCACCGGTGCCGGTGCTTCCCACCTTCATGGACCTGCCGTTGCTCACCGGCGAGGAGCTGCCGCACGCGCCGCATCTTGCGATCACCGCCGATCCCTGGCCGGGCAGCGTCGCGGTCTACCGGTCGCCGGAGGACAACGGCTATGCGCTTTCGGCGCTGGTGCCTGCAGCGGCGCGGGTCGGG
The DNA here is from genome assembly GCA_963752895.1 of uncultured Alphaproteobacteria bacterium. Classification (GTDB taxonomy): domain Bacteria; phylum Pseudomonadota; class Alphaproteobacteria; order Rhodobacterales; family Rhodobacteraceae; genus CAVWAE01. The sequence continues at coordinate 2,905 of CAVWAE010000014.1, read as the reverse complement.
GTGACCGAAACCGCGCTGAGCGCGGCAAGGCCGGGGCTTGTCGACCGGGGGGCTGCGCTAAGGGTCCGGATGCTCTCGGGCGTGCTGGCCTCGGCCTCGCTCGACCGGGTGCTGAACGGCGCCAACCTCGCCGCAATCGGCGACGGGACGACGGAGAACTGGGAGGTCATCCAGTTCACCGATGCCACGCTGGTCGATGCGGACACCTGGGAGATCACCGGGCGGCTGCGCGGCCAGGCCGGCACCGACGCCACCCTGCCGGCAACTTGGCCGGTTGGTTCGACCTTCGTCATGCTCGACGGCGCGGTGCCGCAGTTGAACCTGCCAAGCTCGGCGCGTGGGCTCGAGCGGCACTACCGGATCGGCCCGGCGTCGCGGTCGCTCGACGATGCGACCTATGTTCACGAGGTCCATGCGTTCAATGGCATCGGTCTGCGGCCGCTCGCGCCGGTGCATCTTGCGGCCGAATGGACCGGTGGCGATCTTGGTTTCAGCTGGATCCGCCGCACCCGCACCGATGGCGACAGCTGGCAATCGGTCGAAGTGCCGCTCGGCGAGGATGCGGAAAGCTACATCGTGCAGGTTCTCGACGGCGCCACCGTGCTGCGCGAGGAAACCGTGACCGGCACAGGCTGGACCTACACCGCGGCAATGCAGACGGCGGACGGGGCGACGGCACCTTTCACCCTCGCGGTCGCCCAGAGCTCGACGAGTTTCGGGGCGGGCCCGTACCGCACGCTCGACGTCGCCTGAGGCGCGCGCATGCGGCGGGTGCTCTATGGTGACGTTCGGGCGGCGGCGCGGGCCTTGCTCGCGGTCCCGCAAGAGGCGCGCGGACCGCTGCTCACCCGGCTGTTCGCCGAGGCCGACGCCGCCGACGCCCACCGCCTGGCCACTGGCCAGGCGCACCCCCTGTTCGGAACCGGCAGCCTGATGTCGGCGGCCCTTGCCCGCGCCGTGGCGCGCGAACCTTACCTCGACGATCCCGCCTATGCGGCCTGCATGGCGGAGGTGTTCGAAGCGCTGGTGGCGCGGGCGGGGCAGGGACCGGCCTGACGCGCCGGATGTCTGGCGCTTCGGTCCGCGTATTTGAGCCAGGAAAAAAGAGGTACGGAAATCTTCCCGCCTGTCCGGCGGCAGGGGGTTCGCGCGCGCTCAACCCGCGGCACAGCCGATGCAGGTCGGCACCGTCGGATCGAGGTCCAGCCGGGCCGGGGCGATCTCCTCGCCGCATTCCATGCAATAGCCGAACTCGCCGTCCTCCATCCGGCCGAATGCCGCCGCGATCCGCTGGCGGCGCTGGGCCCGCCGAACGCCTGTCGCCTTGGCCATGGCCTGGCCCTGCATCGCGTCCATCCGGCTGAGACGCCCGACCGAGGTCTGGTCGAGCTCGACGGTCTTCTGCCCCTCGGCCCCGAGCGCGTCTTCAGCATCGAGCGCTGCGAGCTCGGCGTCGAGCCGCGTGCGATATGCGGCCTCCCTGTCCTTGTCCATATCGCCCTCACGGCTTTGCGTTTGGAATTCCGACCCTATCTGTCGTAGGACATTGGATCAACGAAAGGAGCCCCGGCGATGTTTGAGACCCGCGTGAAGCCGATCACCATCGACCCGGTCTGGGACCGGATCAGCGCCGAGGCCGAAGAGGCGGTGGCGCGCGAGCCGTTGATGGGCGGGCTCATCCATTCTTGCGTCTTGCACCACAAATCGCTCGAGAAGGCGCTGTCCTACCGGATTTCGGCCAAGCTCAATTCCGAACGAGATGTCGATGCTGGTTCTGCGCGAAGTGGCCGACGAGGCCTACGCCGCGGCTCCCGAGCTCGTGGAAGCGGCGCGCGCGGATCTCATGGCAGTGCTCGAACGCGACCCCGCGACCCATCAGCTCCTGCAGCCGATCCTCTATTACAAGGGGTTCCAGGCGATGCAGGCCTACCGGGTCGCGCATTGGCTGTGGCGGCATGGGCGCAAGGATCTCGCTTTCTTCTTTCAGATGCGCTCCTCCGAGGTCTACGGGATCGACATTCATCCCGGCGCCCGGATCGGCAAGGGGATCATGATCGACCATGCCCATTCGATCGTCATCGGCGAGACGGCGGTGGTCGGCGACAACGTCTCCATGCTGCACTCCGTCACGCTTGGCGGCACCGGCAAGGAAGATGGCGACCGCCATCCGAAGATCGGCAACGAGGTGCTGATCGGCGCCGGCGCCAAGGTGCTCGGCAACATCGTGGTCGGGTGCTGTTCGCGCATTGCCGCGGGCTCGGTGGTTCTGGAAGACGTGCCCCCCGCCACCACGGTCGCGGGCGTGCCCGCCAAGGTGGTGGGCAGTGCGGGATGCGAACATCCCTCTGCGGAGATGAACCAGACGCTTGGCGAGGAATGTCCGTCCCGCGACCAGGGCTGAGACCCGTTCGCGGCCATCGCGGTCGCGGATCACCGAAAACCGGCGCAGCAAACCGGCACCGGCGCCCGCGGGGTCTGATGCGCAGCCAGCACCAGTTTGTTCCCAAATCGTGCACAATTGCGGAACATGTCCGGGATTGTAGGCGGGTATATGCCGATCGGCGCGAATATTGACGCGCGTCATTTTCAATTCTCCCGACTTACGCCAGCGTGGCGGCGGAAAAGAAACAGGGAGAACAGCCCCATGCTTCGTATGTGGTTTGCGACCGTAGCCGGTTTTTCAGCGATTTTCCTGGTGGCGATCGCGGTCATCTGAGCGCGCAAGGTTTTTTGGTTTCCGGGCGGGTGCACGAGCGACAGCCCCGCCCGAACTTGTCCAGATCCCGGATCATCGCCAGCGACCTGCGCGGATTTGTCTCCCCTGATTTGCTCCCGATCTTTGGCATGAAAGAGCTGCGTGCATTCATTCCAACCGGAGAACTCACATGAAAACCATCCTGATGAC